>NZ_JBEPQQ010000025.1:0-1417 GCF_040547935.1 Bradyrhizobium sp. LA6.8 | reverse complement strand
ATATGTGGACGGCCCCCGACTTGCAAGGATTGGCTTGGGCAGCATGCTCGGATCGCTTGCGCTCATATGTCCGGCCTACGATTGGGTCTGCGACCACTGGCCAAGATGGGCTTCGCGAACAGTGAGATCCAAACACGAGAACGGCATTTGCTGCCGGTGAACCGAGCGGAAACTCTCCCTGTTCGGCTTGCGCCGATCACACCACCTCTTCCTATCCTGCAAGTTCCAGCCTTAGCGTCAGACCTGCGGTGCTGACGCCAAACTTTGCATTTCGTTCAGGCCTATATCGGTGTTGCCATTGGAACTGCGTTGCCAATGGGTCGATAGCGCTCCCCGCTGATCATCAATTTCCAAGCGATCCGAGCCATCTTGTTGGCCAATGCTACCGCGACGAGTTTTGGTGGCTTCCGCGCGATTAAAGCTTTTAACCAAGGCCACATCCTACTGCCGCCCCGGCGTAGGTCGCCGATGACCGCGGTAGCGCCCGCGACTAAGACGCTTCTTAGCATCTCATCACCGGCGCGCGTGATAACACCGAGCCGGTTCTTGCCTGCCGTCGAGTGGTTTTTTGGCGTCAAGCCGAGCCAGGCCGCAAAGTTTCTTGCCGACTTGAAGCCGCGCGCGTCTACGACCTTTATTGATAGCAACGTTGCGCCGATCGGACCAACTCCTGGAATAGCCGCCAGTCGTCGGCTCATCTCGTTACCCCGATGGAGTTGCATGAGCTTCTTGTCGAGCGTGGCGATCTGATCATCAACACGTGCCAGTTCGGTCGCCAACGCCTCCACCAACTCCATTGCCAATTCGGGGACTGTCGCGTCGGCCCGAATATCGATCAGCAGTTGCTGAAGCCGCGAAAGCCCCTTGGGCGCGGTAAAGCCGAACTCTGCGGCGTAACCGCGGATCGAATTGGCGAGCTGCGTGCGCCTACCGATGAACTGGGTACGCACGCGCGTCAGCATCTGTGCGCCCTGTTGCTCGGGACTCTTGATCGGCACAAAGTTCTTGCGCAGTTTGGGTCGACTCGCCGCCTCGCAAATCGCCTCGGCGTCCGCCGCATCGGATTTCCCGCGCTGTACGTACGGTTTGACATATTGTGGCGGGATCATCGCCACCTCATGCCCCAGCGAACGCAGCTCCCGCGCCCAATAGTGCGATGCTCCGCAAGCCTCCATCGCAACAAGCGTAGGCGGCAAACGACCGAAGAACGCCAGAACCTGACTGCGTTTCAACTTACGTCGCAAGACCGGCTGCTCCATCCGGTCAACGCCATGCAACTGAAATACGCTCTTTGACGTGTCCAAACCGATGCGAACAATTGTTTCCACGGGCGGCTCCTTCTTTTGAGGTCATCGACGACCCCATCTTGCCACGCAGACCGGCGGAAGGGGGCCGTCCACCCCAACACGAGAGCCCG
>NZ_JBEPQQ010000024.1:0-1433 GCF_040547935.1 Bradyrhizobium sp. LA6.8 | reverse complement strand
CGGCTTCCATGCGGTGACGGCATCAGTCTCGAAGACCTGCCTGGTGCGCTTCGACAACAACAAGTACTCGGTCGCAGCCAGCGCAGTCGGACGACCGGTCGAGGTTCAAGCCTATGCCGATCGCATCGTGATCCGTCAGGACGGACGCATCATTGCCGAGCACCCGCGATCCTTTGGCCGCGGCGATACCGTCTACGACCCCTGGCATTATGTGCCGGTGCTCGCCCGTAAACCCGGCGCCTTGCGCAACGGTGCTCCCTTCAAAGACTGGGTGCTGCCGGCCGCGATGGAGCGGATCCGGCGCAAGCTGGCCAGCACCGACGATGGCAATCGGCAGATGGTCGACATCCTCAACGCGGTGCTGACTGACGGTCTGTCCGCCGTGGAAGCGGCCTGTGCCGAAGCGCTCAGTCACAGCGTCCATTCCGCCGATGTCGTTCTCAATATCCTGGCCCGTCAACGTGAACCCGCCCCACCGGCCAACATCATGACGCCGGCCGCACTGACGCTCCGTCATGCACCGATCGCCGATTGTGCCCGTTACGACAACCTCCGGAGGACCATCTGATGGAACGAACCCAAATCTTCGATCTTATGGGCGAACTCAAGCTCTACGGCATGAAGGCCGCCTTCGACGAGATCATGGCAACTGCCGTCAAGCGCCAGCACGAACCTCAGCGCATTGTCGGCGACCTGCTCAACGCCGAGATCAACGAGAAGCAAGCCAGGTCGATCAAATACCAGCTCACCATTGCCAAGCTGCCGCTCGCCAAGGACATCGCCGACTTCCAGTTCGACGGCACGCCGATCAATCAGACTCTCGTCAATGATCTCGCTGGCGGCGGCTTCATCGCCCAACAACGCAACGTCGTGCTGGTTGGCGGCACCGGTACAGGCAAAACACACCTCGCCATTGCCATCGCCAGAAGTTGCATCCGCGATGGCGCCAGAGGACGCTTCTACCACGTCGTCGACCTCGTCAACCGGCTCGAGACCGAGACCCGCAACGGTCGACAGGGACGGCTCGCCGAGCATCTGACCCGCATGGACTTCATCGTTCTCGACGAGCTGGGCTATCTGCCGTTCGCGCAATCCGGCGGTCAGCTCCTGTTCCATCTCATCAGCCGGCTCTACGAGCGCACCTCCATCATTGTCACCACCAATCTTGCGTTCGGCGAATGGCCGAGCGTGTTCGGCGATGCCAAAATGACCACCGCGCTACTCGACCGATTGACCCATCACTGCGACATCGTCGAAACCGGCAACGACAGCTGGCGATTCAAAAGCCGCGACGATGTTCAAACAACCCGCGCTCGCGCCGTCTCCGCAACCCCGACCAGCTCCGACGACCCGAGCGCTACCAGCAGAGCACGCCGATCAAAGGGGTCCCTTTTGGATGCCGCTAGGGGGTCCCAGTCGAACGCCGATTGACA
>NZ_JBEPQQ010000023.1:0-1706 GCF_040547935.1 Bradyrhizobium sp. LA6.8 | reverse complement strand
CCTAGCCCGGATATCTCACACGGATCGAGCGCATCGAGGCGCCGAATCAGCGAAAGTTGTTTTGCGAGAACGACTTTGAGATGATTCGAGAGGCGCCCCGATGCCGACAGAGTGTACCGCAGAACTGTTCGAGTTTGCAGCCATCGAACGCCGATCTGTTGTGGGCGGATTTGACGGCGGAGCGATCACATCGGACGCTGGAGCGTTGTTGCTGGGGGCGACGGATGGTGCAATCCAGCTGATGAGGCGGTTTGCGGAATGCTTTGTCGATCATCGGCGGCCGGGGCAGGTGGAGCACGCTGTGCGGACGCTGGTTGGCCAGCGGGTATTCGGGATCGCGCTGGGCTACGAGGACGTCATCGATCATGATGAGCTGCGGCACGATCCGGTGATGGCGGTGCTGGCAGGCAAGCTTGAGGCGCGGCGCAAGGATTGTGCGGCGGTGGCCGGCAAATCGACACTCAACCGGCTGGAGCTGAGCCGGGAGATTGCCACGCGTTATCACAAGATCGCGCACGAACCGGCGAGCATTGCCGGACTGTTCGTCACGCTGTTCCTGGACGCCTACCGGACGGCTCCGAACGAGATCATTCTCGACCTTGACGCCACGGACGACCCGCTGCACGGGCATCAGGAGGGGCGGTTCTTCCATGGCTATTACGATTGCTACTGTTATCTGCCGCTGTACGTGTTCTGCGGGCGCCACCTGCTGGCCGCCAAGCTGCGGCCCGCCAACATCGACGGCTCGGCGGGCGCGGTCGAGGAGATCGCCCGGATCGTGGCGCAGATCCGTGAGCGCTGGCCGCAGACCCGCATTGTCTTGCGGGCCGACTCCGGCTTTGCACGCGATGCCCTGATGACGTGGTGTGAGGCAAACGGCATCGACTTCATCTTCGGGCTGGCCCGCAACGCCCGCCTCACCCGCGCGATCGGAGCTGAACTGGTCGAGGCCCGCGACGAGAGCCAGGCCACCAGTCGGCCGGCGCGCCGGTTCAAGGAACTGACCTGGTCGACGCGCAACAGCTGGAGCCGCGCGCGGCGCGTCATCGCCAAGGCGGAGTGGACGCAAGGCGAAGCCAATCCGCGCTTCATCGTCACCTCGCTGACCGCGGCCGATGGCGACGGCCGCCGGCTCTACGAAGAGGTCTATTGCGCGCGCGGCGAGATGGAGAACCGCATCAAAGAGTGCCAGATGGACCTGTTCGCCGACCGCACCTCGACCGGCACCATGCAGGCCAACCAATTGCGGCTGTGGTTCGCCTCGATGGCTTATGTTCTGCTCGACAGCCTGCGCCGCATCGCCCTGCAGGCGACCGAGTTGGCTGATGCCAGCTGCGGCACCATCCGCCGCAAGCTGTTCAAAATCGGCGCCCTCGTCACCATCAGCGTCCGCCGTGTTAAGTTCGCCATGGCATCCGGCTGTCCTTACAAGGCCGCCTTTGCCACGGCGCATCGGGCGCTCATCGCCGCAGCAGATACCGGTTGAGCCAGGCGCGCCGTCGACATCACCCGCGATTGCTCGCCGGCAGCGGCAGCATTTGGCGCGTCTTCCCGCACACGCAAGCCGCGCCAATCGAACACCAGACTCGTCTTTGGCGAGCCAGGCAAACCGACCCAGGCGTCCAAACCAACCTCCCGTCCCCGCAAACTCGCTCCCCGCTCACAATCGGATCGCTACACGCCCGGCTGTGAGATATCCGGGCTAG
>NZ_JBEPQQ010000022.1:0-5206 GCF_040547935.1 Bradyrhizobium sp. LA6.8 | reverse complement strand
GGTTTGGTCGCAAAGCCGACATCGGCAGGCACGTATGCGTCTTCCAGACGATCTGGATCGTCGGTCCATTCCTTCGGAAGATACAACGCGCGATCGATGAACGCATGACCATGACGCGAAACGTAGGTAGCGAAGACGCCGATCTGGCAGTTCGTGATCTTCCCTGCCGAACCAGTGTATTGCCGCGCCACTCCGCACGAGGCCTAAGGCGTCTGGTACGCGAGCTTGCCGACGTCGTGGCCAGACTGGCAAGAGCCGGGCGAGCTACTCGCGACGGTCGAGCATTTCGCCGTCTACATCAACTGCTGCGAGTTCGCTCCTTGTCCTCTTTAACCCTCGCGCCGCAACGCTGCAAAGGCGCGCTGTCGCATTCCTGACGTATGTTCGAAATCAGCTGCGCTGTTGATTGCCATTGTTAGTTGGGGTTCTCTTAACTCGTTGGATTGTCGTTAGATCTTTGCGATCCGCGAGCTGGCATGGCATTTGCTATAAGTCCGTCATTCACGCCGGAAGCGGAGCGCCGCACCCGAGTAATGGTGGGATCGAGATGGGCGATGAACAGAAGTCGGCCCAAGCCGAAATAGTTGGAGGCCATAAACATGGCAACGCACGATCACGACAACAGGTCTAGCCACACCGCCGAGCCCGTCGACGAAGCAGTTCGACGTACCGGCGAAAGTGCGGCCGAGCAGATGAAGCACATCTGGGAAATGGCGGTTGAGGCTGGTCAGGAGATGAATCGCACCGGTACCGAACTGCTCCGGCAAAATGCGGAGGCGTTCCAAGACGCCATGCGGGTCAGATCGGAGATGACGGCAGCCGCAATGGGCCGCTCTACCGATCAGTTCGCGCTCCCCGGCTTGTGGAGCGGCCTCCTACAGGCTACCGAACGGTCGGCGGGTAACGCTGCGGCTACGCTACAATGCACAAGCGCCGTTACTCAAGCGACAAGCGAGATGTCTCGAGAGTATTGCGCGTTCGTTCGGCATCAAATGGAAATTACGATGACGTGCATAAAGAAGTTCTGGGCCTGTCGAACTCCCCCAGAGATCGCGGTCCTGCAGAGTGAATTCTTGCGTGAAACTGTTCAGGGTCTGGTGGAGAGCAACCGCCGGGTGGTCGGCATCATGTCGAAGGTCGACGAGACCGCAAAGCGCATGGCCAAAAACACTCACTGGCCTGCTGCCTAGCGGGGTTCGGGCGCGACAGCGCTTGCTTGGCACGCGACTTACTGAATCTCGTGCTGAGGGCGGCGGGGCCGATAACAGCGGCGCAGGTTGCCCGATCCGCTCCGCGGCTGAGGGCTATACGTGCTGCGCCAGCTCGTGAGCTAACGATCTCGCAATTAAGCTACGGACCGCGATCGAGCAGACGTTGCAGGTCGACAACGTGCGGACCGCCAATCTCGGCGGGGAGGTCTCGACGTCGGAGTTTGCGAGCGCTGCAATCAAGCGCCGCATAACCAAGCGGACGAGGCGATCGACAATAGGGAGTAGATAGATGGTGAAGGGTTCTGATCTTTTGGTCGCTGCCTTGGAGCATGAAGGCGTTGACCGCATCTTTGGCGTGCCGGGCGACGAAAATCTCGACTTCGTCGAGTCGCTCCGCACTTCAAAGATCCAGTTGGTCTTGACCCGTCATGAACAGGCGGCGGCGTTCATGGCGGCGACGCACGGGCGGCTGACGGGGCGGCCAGGCGTGTGTTTCTCGACGTTGGGTCCTGGCGCGCTGAACTTCTCGACCGGCGCGGCCCATGCACATCTCGGCGCGATGCCGATGGTGATGATCACCGGGCAGAAGGCGATCATGAGCAGCCGGCAGGCCCGCTTCCAGATCGTCGACCTGGTCGGGTCGATGAAGCCGCTGACCAAGCTGGCGCGTCAGATCGTCAGCGCGCCAAGCATCCCGACGCTGTTGCGCGATGCCTTCCGCATCGCGATGGAGGAGCGGCCGGGCTCGGTCCTGCTCGAGTTGCCCGAGGACATCGCCCGTGCCGAGGTCGAGGCGGTGCCGATGGTGCCGATCCATCCGATCGAAATCCCGGTCGCGCACCCCGCGGCCCTCGATCGCGCGGCCGAGATCATCCTGGCGGCGAAGCGGCCCCTGATCATGGCCGGGGCCGCGGCCAGCCGCCCGCGTTCGACCTACTGTCAAGCGCCAGCGTTAGCGGTGGCCTCCAGCTACTCTGGAGCCCTGCATGCTGGTCGTTGAAGGTCTGACGTGCCGCTTCGGCGCAAAAGCCGCGGTGGACGACGCTTCGTTTCAAATCTCCCCCGGCGGCTTCGTCGGTGTGATCGGGCGCTCCGGCGCCGGCAAGTCGACCTTGCTGCGGACCATCAACCGCCTGGTGACGCCGACGCAGGGCCGCATCCAATTCGACGGCATCGACGTAACGGCGCTGCGCGGCAAGGAGCTGCGGCAGTGGCGGGCGCGATCGGCAATGATCTTCCAGCAGTTCAACCTGGTCGGCCGGCTCGACGTCCTCACCAATGTCCTGATGGGGCGCCTCGCAACGATGCCGGCATGGCGCTCGTTGACGCAGACCTGGCCCGAGCACGACAAGGCGCTGGCGATGTCGGCGCTCGAGCAGTTCGATATCGCCTCGCTCGCCGCCCAGCGTGCCGACCAGCTCTCCGGCGGCCAGCAGCAGCGTGTCGCGATCGCCCGCGCGCTGGTGCAGCAGCCCGACATCATCCTCGCCGACGAGCCGATCGCCTCGCTCGACCCGCGCAACACCAAGATCGTGATGGATGCGCTGCTGCGCATCAACAAGCATTTCGGCATCACCGTACTCTGCAACCTGCATTCGCTCGATCTGGCGCGCAGCTATTGCGACCGTCTGATCGGCATGGCGCAGGGTCGCGTGGTGTTCGACGGCGCGCCGGCCGAGTTGACCGACCACGTCGCGCGCGAGCTCTACGATCTCGAAGCCACCGACGTCATGGGCGGAATGCCTGTGCCGGTGCCCGAGGGCGTGCCGGCGCTCGGAACGGCCGCGGCCGCCTGAGCCGCGGCATACCTGTTAGTTGCCCAATTTTTGCGTCAACCGACCCCAACCGATGAAGAGGGTACCATGATCACTCGCAGACTCATCCTCGCCGGCGCCGCCGCGCTCGCGTTCACGACTTCGGCCTCCGCCGTTGCGCCGATTTGCGATGCGCTCACGCTTTACGGCAGCGCTGCCAACTCCGGACTCTGCAAGAGTCTCGGCATGAGTAACCATTGGGTCTGCGAGTTGGCGCAGGGAAGTCCCGACATTCATCTCACCTTCAACGAAACGACCAAGCTGCACATCACGGTCAGAAACCCGAACTGCGAGGGGAAATCAGACCTGACGGGGGCCTGGAATGCCGAGGGTCACACTCTGAAGCTCGCGAACGGGCAACCCTCGATGATCTGTAAAGTGAATGTGCAGAATTATGTTTATCGCCTGAATGCGCAACCTGGCATGGAGGGTGCGGGACGCCGCGCCTGCATCGCTGCGTTCAATACGGCCGCTAGCAACGGCAGAATCTCATTTGATGCTCAGTCGTTCTTTATCAATCTGTGTAAGAAGGACTGTGCGGAGGACGCCAATAAGCCGTGAACTCGTTGACATTTGAGTGCTCTCTCCGAGTGCCGGCGCCTACATGAATGGCGCCCGCACAATCGGTAGTGCACATTAGAGCAGACGACCGGCGCGCGCAAATGCGGCGATAACTTAAGGTGTAAGTTCTGAAGCGGGAAAATGCAGGACAATCTTTAATACGATCTCAGGTCCTTTTTCGGTAACCACAACAATTGCGCTCGTCGCAAGCGGTACTGCCAACCCGTCGGAACTTTCCAGCCTTGCACGCTGCGGAGGCGATGGCCTGTTCCGGAGGTTGTCGTAACGGGCACAATCGGCGATCGGCGCATGACGAAGCGTCGGTGCGGCCGGCGTCATGATGTTGGCCGGTGGGGCGGGTTCACGTTGACGGGCCAGGATATTGAGCACGACATCGCGGCGGAATGGACGCCGTGACTGAGCGCTTCGGCACAGGCCGCTTCCACCGCAGGCAGACCGTCAGTCAGCACCGCGTTGAGGATGTCGACCATCTGCCGGTTGCCGTCATCGGTGCTGGCAAGCCTGCGCCGGATCCGCTCGATCGCGGCCGGCAGCACCCAGTCCTTGAACGGAGCGCCGTTGCGCAAGGCGCCGGCTTTGCGGGCGAGCACCGGCACATAGTGCCAGGGGTCGTAGACAGTATCGCCGCGACTAAAGGCGCGGGTGCTCGGCAACGATACGTCCATCCTGACGGATCACGATGCGATCGGCATAGGCTTGAACTTCGACGGGGCGTCCGACTGCGCTGGCTGCGACCGAGTACTTGTTGTTGTCGAAGCGCACCAGGCAGGTCTTCGAGACCGACGCCGTCACCGCATGGAAGCCGTCGAAGCGGCCGGCATAAGGACCGAGTTTGGGGCGTTCGGCTTCGAACACGTCCCAGATCGTCTGATCGACCAGCTCCGGATGGCGATGAGCCTTGGCGTAGCCGATGCATTTGTCGAGCAGCCAGGCGTTCAACTCGTCGAGGTTTTTGAACCGCAGCCGCGGCGTGAAGAAGCGTTGCCTGACCAGCCCGACCTGGTTCTCGACCTGCTCCTTCTCCCAGCCTGACGCCGGCGTGCAGGCGACCGGATCGACCAGATAGTGGCTGCAAATCTGCAGAAAGCGACGATTGTAGAGACGCCCTTTACCGACGAAGATCGTCTCTACGGCGGTCTTCATGTTGTCGTAGATGCCACGGGTGCAGGTGCCTTTGAACAGGGCGAACGCTCGGTCGCGGGACACCGAGTAGTAGCCGGTCGAGCCGTCGGCGTTGATGTCCTTGGCGAAGGCGTCGGTCTTGACGCCGGTCAGGCGGGCGCGGGCGAACGAGGCCGAGCCGTAGCTGGCGATATGGATGTTGCCGGCGCGCTGTCCTTCGATGACGGCGGCGTAGTCGTTGGCGATGCGCAGCGTGACCTTCACGCCCAATTCCTTGGAGAGATAGCTCATGAACGGCGCCCAGCGCTCGGTCACGCCCGAGGCGTTTTCCGCCGGAATGACCGCGAAGGTCAGCTCGGGATATTTGGCTTTCCAATCGTCGGATCGCGCGTTGTATCTTCCGAAGGAATGGACCGACGATCCAGATCGTCTGGAAGACGCATACGTGCCTGCCGATGTCGGCTTTGCGACCAAACC
>NZ_JBEPQQ010000021.1:2500-5734 GCF_040547935.1 Bradyrhizobium sp. LA6.8 | reverse complement strand
AAGTCGATTGGAGTTCATTCATCGTCGGTAAGGGTGTCGGAACCCTTCCACTCTGGAAGGTTGGGGCCTCCTGGTCCCGGGCTGTTTGACAAGTGAAGATGAAGAAAGAGAAACGTGGACGGCGGAGTCCTTGCGCCTCTCGGACACTGAAGAGCTTCGGCTTTTGAGTTCTGAGAGGGGACGAAAGACTTCGGCGGTACACGTTTTAAAGGAAACACCATCGCTGCCAGCGATGTGAATCGCGGGCAGCTCGACGACTTCGGTTGTCGAAATAATGGTGGGACCTCGTCAAACGTTGTGATCAGCCGGTTCAAAGTTCAAGTCCAACTTGAGAGTTTGATCCTGGCTCAGAGCGAACGCTGGCGGCAGGCTTAACACATGCAAGTCGAGCGGGCGTAGCAATACGTCAGCGGCAGACGGGTGAGTAACGCGTGGGAACGTACCTTTTGGTTCGGAACAACACAGGGAAACTTGTGCTAATACCGGATAAGCCCTTACGGGGAAAGATTTATCGCCGAAAGATCGGCCCGCGTCTGATTAGCTAGTTGGTGAGGTAATGGCTCACCAAGGCGACGATCAGTAGCTGGTCTGAGAGGATGATCAGCCACATTGGGACTGAGACACGGCCCAAACTCCTACGGGAGGCAGCAGTGGGGAATATTGGACAATGGGGGCAACCCTGATCCAGCCATGCCGCGTGAGTGATGAAGGCCCTAGGGTTGTAAAGCTCTTTTGTGCGGGAAGATAATGACGGTACCGCAAGAATAAGCCCCGGCTAACTTCGTGCCAGCAGCCGCGGTAATACGAAGGGGGCTAGCGTTGCTCGGAATCACTGGGCGTAAAGGGTGCGTAGGCGGGTCTTTAAGTCAGGGGTGAAATCCTGGAGCTCAACTCCAGAACTGCCTTTGATACTGAAGATCTTGAGTTCGGGAGAGGTGAGTGGAACTGCGAGTGTAGAGGTGAAATTCGTAGATATTCGCAAGAACACCAGTGGCGAAGGCGGCTCACTGGCCCGATACTGACGCTGAGGCACGAAAGCGTGGGGAGCAAACAGGATTAGATACCCTGGTAGTCCACGCCGTAAACGATGAATGCCAGCCGTTAGTGGGTTTACTCACTAGTGGCGCAGCTAACGCTTTAAGCATTCCGCCTGGGGAGTACGGTCGCAAGATTAAAACTCAAAGGAATTGACGGGGGCCCGCACAAGCGGTGGAGCATGTGGTTTAATTCGACGCAACGCGCAGAACCTTACCAGCCCTTGACATGTCCAGGACCGGTCGCAGAGATGTGACCTTCTCTTCGGAGCCTGGAACACAGGTGCTGCATGGCTGTCGTCAGCTCGTGTCGTGAGATGTTGGGTTAAGTCCCGCAACGAGCGCAACCCCCGTCCTTAGTTGCTACCATTTAGTTGAGCACTCTAAGGAGACTGCCGGTGATAAGCCGCGAGGAAGGTGGGGATGACGTCAAGTCCTCATGGCCCTTACGGGCTGGGCTACACACGTGCTACAATGGCGGTGACAATGGGACGCTAAGGGGCAACCCTTCGCAAATCTCAAAAAGCCGTCTCAGTTCGGATTGGGCTCTGCAACTCGAGCCCATGAAGTTGGAATCGCTAGTAATCGTGGATCAGCACGCCACGGTGAATACGTTCCCGGGCCTTGTACACACCGCCCGTCACACCATGGGAGTTGGTTTTACCTGAAGACGGTGCGCTAACCAGCAATGGAGGCAGCCGGCCACGGTAGGGTCAGCGACTGGGGTGAAGTCGTAACAAGGTAGCCGTAGGGGAACCTGCGGCTGGATCACCTCCTTTCTAAGGATGGTTCTTCAGAAGCTTGCTTCTATCGAACCGTTTTAGAAACATCAGTGGCCAACGATCGTCAGGATTGTTGAGCTGCATTGGCGGGATTTCGCCGTCTTCGTTTCTCTTTCTTCGCGGACGAACACGCGCTGGGGCTGCAAGCTTGCAGAATCCCTGGTCCTTGACTGGATATGCGTTAGGGGCTTGTAGCTCAGTTGGTTAGAGCGCGCGCTTGATAAGCGTGAGGTCGGAAGTTCAAGTCTTCCCAGGCCCACCACACTCATCGAGTGAGCATTCGTCTTCTGGTTACGGGGCCATAGCTCAGCTGGGAGAGCGCGTGCTTTGCAAGCATGAGGTCGTCGGTTCGATCCCGTCTGGCTCCACCAGATGGTTTGATCATCGACTGATCGTGCACCTAAATCGTCCGCGAAACATCACTTCGCACTTGCTAGTCCGGATGGACAGTAAGCTGCGTGATTTCTGACATCGTAAAGAGGAGATCGATCCGAGTTGGATCGGGCAACAAGCAATTGTTGCGCGATACTTCATTATCTCCGGATCATTTCGGCGCTCGTGCGCCTTTCAATGTAGCTCACAAGGCTGCGTCTGGAAGGAATGCGAGTTGTAAATGATCCTTTTAGCGAAGCTTGACCGCCTCGCTATCGGAACGATCTTACGAAGCAAGCTGGTCTTTCTAATCATTGTCCGGCTGCAGATAGCGTTCATCGAGGGCGCGTGCCGCAAGGTAATTCTGCAGACAACATTCTGCCGAGTGTGTGGACATTGATAATGAGAGCAATCAAGTGCCTTAAGGGTGTTCGGTGGATGCCTTGGCGCTGAGAGGCGATGAAGGACGTGCTACGCTGCGATAAGCCGTGGGGAGCTGCGAAGAAGCTTTGATCCATGGATTTCCGAATGGGGAAACCCACCTTCGATAGCCGGAACTCCAAGACCTTTGTCGAAAGACATTGGTGTGGGGTTCGATCAGAAATGAGAGATGCCTAGGCCTTTAGATTTCGATCGAAGAGGTTTTGGATTTCCGGTTATCAAGAGAAGGTATGAGACTTCTGAATACATAGGAGGTTTCAAGCAAACCCAGGGAACTGAAACATCTAAGTACCTGGAGGAAAGGACATCAACAGAGACTCCGTTAGTAGTGGCGAGCGAACGCGGACCAGGCCAGTGATACATCAAAGACAATCGGAACCGGTCAGGAAAGCCGGGCCTTAGAGGGTGATAGCCCCGTACGAGTAATGCGATGATGTATCCACGAGTAAGGCGGGACACGTGAAATCCTGTCTGAACGCGGGGGGACCACCCTCCAAGCCTAAGTACTCCTCAGCGACCGATAGTGAACCAGTACCGTGAGGGAAAGGTGAAAAGCACCCCGACGAGGGGAGTGAAATAGACCTGAAACCGGACACCTACAAACA
>NZ_JBEPQQ010000020.1:0-39273 GCF_040547935.1 Bradyrhizobium sp. LA6.8 | reverse complement strand
AGTTGTGGGCGAAAGCGAACGAACCTCGCGGCACCGTATTTCAGTTTACCCTGCCAGCGGACAACGACTCATGAATTGTCTTCAATCGGCGTACCCGGTTGCAGAGCCGAACGCAGGCATCGCTCGAGATAGTCGTCGTCCACTGGCTTGCTGAGGTAGCAAACAACCCCGTCCTTTAGAGCTTGATCCCTGACGACCTCATCGGGGTAGGCGGTAACAAGGATCGTCGGGATCGCGTACCCTGCATCGACCAAATGCCTGTGCAGCTCGACTCCGGTCATTCCGGGCATGTGAACGTCGGCGATCAAGCAAGTGGTTTCCGGCAGAAAGCGTGACGCCAGGAAATCGGCTGCTGACGGAAACGCCTCGACAGTGTAGCCCATTAACGCTACGAGCTTTCGCATTGACTCACGATAGAGCTGATCATCGTCGACGATGGCTATCAGTGTTCGGTTCGACATTGCCGGTTTCAGGCGCCTTCCTCGCTCCACTACACTGGCGGCATACCTCGCGCCTGCATGCAATTTCTAGTGTCCGGGACATTCCCCAATAATGCAATGACCGCGGCCGTAAGCGATGGTTTAGGATTCCGGCTATCCGCTTAGGCAGAAGATACCTGTTCATCTCTACTGATTGTGCGTAGAGTGACGCCGGAATAGGGGAAAATGCGCTTCCCCACACAGGATACCGAGAATGGGTGAGACAAATCCCTGTGTCTTGGTTATCGATGACGATCCCGAGTTTCGCGACTCGGTCGTGCGGCTGTTGCGGACGGTCGGCTTACCTGCCCGACAATTTTCGTCTGTTCCCGAGTTTCTTAAGGCCGATCCGCCGGACGGTCCCACTTGCCTGGTGCTCGACGTGAGAATGCCGGGGCGAAGCGGTCTTGAGCTTCAGCGCGACCTCGTCGCCGCAAACAGACAAGTGCCGATTATCTTTATCACAGCGCACGCCGACGTGCCGATGACCGTGCAAGCGATGAAGGGCGGTGCGATAGAGTTCCTTACAAAGCCATTCCGTGATCAGGATCTGCTTGACGCCATCGAGGCCGGCCTCGCTCGCGATCGTGCCCGTCGGGAGAGTGATAGCACATTGGCTGCGCTCAAGGAGTGTTTCGACATGCTTAGCTCCCGCGAGCGTGAAGTTATGCTCGGCGTCGTGGCCGGTCGCCTAAACAAACAGATTGCCAACGATATCGGCATCGCCGAATCCACGGTGAAGGTGCATCGCGTGAACTTGATGCGGAAGATGAAGGCACGTTCGCTTCCTGAGCTCAGCCGGATGGCGGAGCTTCTCAATATAAGACCAGAGCAGCCGTAGAACCCCTGAGCCGGAAGGGCATGTCCCCAGTGTTTTCGTGCGAGGGCGCCATCTACTCGCAAATTGCGTCTACGGCATTTTGCTGCGCCGCTGATCCTCTCCTTAGGTGCCCATCCGGCTAACGGATTCGGGGCGCGAGATTTACGCCTCACTTCTAAACGTTCGCTTAGCACAGGCAGCGACAAGCGAACCTCACGGTACCTCCGCGCAATCGACCGCGGCGCTCCAAGCCATCAACATGCGGCCGTCGACAGTCACCGAGGTCGCCTTTCCCCTCTTGGTGAACGACCGCGAGCACCCGAGTCCAGACGCGGCGATGCAAGGCTCGTCAGTATGGACAGCAGCAACTTGACGGAGAATAGAACAATCCATGGAGCTTCATCAAGTTCGCTACTTCCTCGCCGTCGCGTCCACGCTTAACTTCACCCGTGCGGCCGGGCAGTGCAATGTCACGCAGCCCGCCCTGACCAAGGGGGTGCAGAAGCTCGAGCAGGAGCTCGGCGGCCAGTTGATCTACCGCGAACGCCAGCTGACGCAGCTCACCGACCTTGGAAAGGAAGTCCTTCCGATGCTGGAGCGTACACTGGCCTCGGCGGAGGCGGTGCGTCGCAGGGCCCAGGAGTTCCAACGGAAGGAGGTCGCGCCACTGAAGATCGGCCTCGCCCCTTCCATCTCGGCGTCGCTCGTCCTCGATCTGATCGCGGAGATCACAAGGTTTGTCCCTGGATTTCATGTCGAGTTGCGCGAGGGCGCGGCGGAGAAGCTCGTCGACCTCTTGCTTGGGGGCGAGATCAACGCCGCAATGGTCGGGGACGTGCAGAACATGCCCACTCGCATCGACGACTGGTCACTGTTCGAAGAGCGCTACGTCGCGCTTCTCGCGCCGACACACGAGCTCGCAAACCGTCCCTCGATCGGCATCGACGACCTCCGCGAGACCGTCTTGCTGGAACGCGCCGGATGCGACGTCACCCCGAAGATCCAACGGTCGTATTTCCCGGAAGAACCGCTCCACCTCGGGCACTGCAGCGGTAGTGACTTGCACCTGCAGCACATGGCCGCGGCTGGCTTCGGCGTGATACTCGCGCCCGAGCACATGCCGCACCTTCCTACGCTCAAGACCATCCCGCTCGAAGGCGACCTGGTTTCGCGGGAGGTGCGTCTACTGGCTGTGCAGGGGCGCCGCTACTCGCCGGCGCTGGACGCTTTCGTCAAGTTCGCTCGCCTTCGCGACTGGTCGGTCGTCATTCGCACGGCGCGAAAGTCGTGGAATGCGCCCAGCACCCGAGGAGAGCATGCGGCGCATCCGTTCAGCGCGGCTACTTCAACGGTCACCTAAATGGGCTGCGCGTGAAGCAAACAATGCTGTCGCTCGAGGCGTGCGACCTCGATAGCGCGATAGAGAAATACCTGGATGGCAGCAGTGAAGCTAGGCGGACGGCTTTTCGTTATTGCCGCGTCGACAGGCAAGTTTGTGTGCGACGGCGACGAGATGGGCCTATCTACCGAGGCGCCGATCTATGCCGAGTTGAAGGGCAAGCGCGTCGATGAGGCCGATCTCGGTCAATGGAACGGAGCTCGTGATCGAGGAGGTCGCCCGACAGCCGCGACACCGAAGGTCGAAAGCTGCCCCTCGGCAAAGCGCACGGCGACCGTCGCGAACCTGCTCGGAGTGCCCAGGAATGAGCGGATGACGTATGGCACGGCCTGGGCGATCTTCCCAAGCCTTCCCTGACCGCGACAGCCGGATACTGAAGCGCCGCCCTTGGACTCGCTGTCGACGCCACGCTAACACGCTTCCATGGCGCCGGCCGGCGGAATGGAAACGATAACGACCGGGCATTTCTATTGGTTGGCGTGCCGGCATACCCTTACTGACCTGTGACGATCGTATGGAGTGCTTGCCAACATAGGCCGGCGCAATCGTCGTCGAGCAACCAAGCGAGTAGGAGTCACCGATGTCGTACCGCTTCATCACCAAGTCTATCCACGCCTACCTGATCGATTATCCTGTAGCGATCGTGTTGATCGCAGCGCCGTTCGCGCTGAAGCTCGGTCAGAGCGGACCGGTCGCAATGTGGCTTTCGGTTGTCGTCGGTGTGACCGCGCTGCTCTTGGCCGCCCTGACCGACCATCCCACCGGGCTCGTCCGCATCATTCCCTACTGGCTGCACCTTTGGGTCGATCGCGCCGTCGGGGTGGTGTTTGTCATCGCACCATCCGCCTTTAAATTCGCTGGGCTCGACGCCTGGTACTACTGGGTCCTCGCTGCCGCTGTCCTGCTCACGACGTCAGTCTTGAACGCGCCCGAGGAGCTAGTTGCGACGCGTTCGGGATTGAGCAGACGCCCAGCGGGTTGAAGGCGGCTACGGCGTCGTCGAGAGTCGAGACGCTGCCGATGTTCGTCTGCAGCCGTGCAAGACTTCGGGGCGATGGCCGGATCGCGCGGCCGATATTTAGGGGGGGGGATGGACGGGTTTTCTCAGCCGCAGGACCGAAGCGCCACGATCGGGCCGCGCTTCGACTATTCGGCGTTGGCTCCCGCGGCGGCGGCCATTTGCTACCCTTTTCTACTCCGCGCCTTTCATGCCGTCGTCGGCACGCAGGCCGCAACGCCTTCGCCTCTCGCAATTGTCGCCGCGACCTTGATCCTAGCCGTGGCGTTCGTCGTGCCGTTTCTTGCGCTCGCGCTCGCTTGCCGGTCGGATGCCGATCCAGGGGCGCGGCGGCTCGCCTATGCCGGCGTGGCGACCCCAACGCTCTTTGTCTTTCTTGGCGTCGTTCAGGCCCTGATTCATAGCCCTATCCCCGACGAACTCGTGTGGTACGTGCTTTGGCTCGGAATCGCGGTTTGGTCACAGACCGCAGGCAATCCGGTCGCTGCGACGCGGCCGACCGTGGGGCGCTGGCGCATTGTCCACGGAATGACCGCGGCGGTCTTGTGCCTATACGTGGCGTTCCATCTAGCCAATCACTTGTTTGGGTTGATCGGCCCCGACGCACATGCGGCCGTCATGAAGATCGGCCACGTTGTCTACCGCTCTTGCGTGGGTGAACCGCTGTTGGTCGCGGCCATGCTTTTCCAGACCGGCACAGGCCTGTTTCTGGCATGGCGTTGGAGTGCCGCCCCGCAGGGCTTCCATCGGACATTTCAGGTCGCCTCGGGGGCCTACCTCTCGCTGTACATCCTCGGGCACATGAACTCGGTTTTCATTTACGCTCGAAGCTTTCTCGGTATACCCACCGATTGGAATTTCGCGATCGGAGCCCCGACCGGGCTCATTCATGACGCATGGAATATCCGCCTGTTGCCTCATTACGCGCTCGGCGTGTTTTTTGTCCTAAGCCACCTTGCGTCGGGATTGCGGGTGGTGCTGATCGCGCATGACGTCAATCGGCGCGCCGCAAATCTTTTTTGGAGCGCAGGCGCCGCAATAAGTGCCGTTACCTCGGCCGCGATCATCGCGGGTATGTGCGGGGTTCGGAGCAGCTAGGCGACGACGGCGGCTTGAAAACGCTCACCGTCAGCAATTCAATGCAGCAGCCGCCGCAGGGCGCCGAAGAAGAAGCGAAACGCGACGACATGACGGATGACGATCGCCGTACATGGCGGGCATTCCCTCTTGTTCTGTTGGTCCCATGTCATGACCGGGCGGCAGGGCCGGTGTGACACGCGAACCGTTTTTTTGCTTCGTCGAGCGCGAGAGCACGTCTTGCGGAAAGCTGCGACGCAGCTCTGGTACGTCGCCGATGCCGGTGAGGCGAAGGTCGCCAAGACTACCTCGGAGAGCGGCTATAACGATCGTCTATCGACTCTATGGCGAGAGGTGATTTCCCTCGCCTGCGTCGCAACGTTACTCTCCAAAAGCATGGCCCGATCAATCTCGGGATCAGGAGCCGCGATGGGCGCTGCGTCAGCGACGGGCGTTGATTGAACGATACAAATGGTGTGAAGGAAAAAGACACGGATGGATGCCTACGAAATTGCCATTGTTGGCGCGGGCGCGGCCGGCTGCGTTGTCGCGAGTTATCTCGCCGAACATACCGACGCGTCGATCGCGCTGATCGAAGCGGGCGACATGGATCGCGATCCGTTCATCCACATTCCAGCCGGCTTCGCCAAACTGCTGGCCCGCGACCGGCATGTCTGGAAATACGAGACGGTTCCCCAGCACGGGACCAAACGAGCATATCGCTCAGGCAAGGTACTCGGCGGCAGCTCCTCGATCAATGCGATGTGCTACGTCCGTGGTCAGATACGCGACTTCGCGGCGTGGCAGCAAGCGGTCGGCGACACCGGCAGATGGTCGTATGAAGACCTGCTTCCCGTCTTCATGGCGCAGGAAGCCAACGACACCTTCCACGACGAATATCACGGCATAGATGGTGGTCTGGCGGTCCAGTTGCCCAAGGGCATCAATAAGTTGAACCAATATTGCCTCAAGGCATTCCAGGAATATGGTATTCCCTATAATCCAGACTATAACGGCAAGAGCCAGATCGGCGTCTCGCCGGTACAGTCAACGGTCGGAGATCAGCGCCGGTGCAGCGCGGTCGACGCTTATCTGCGTCCGCACCTCACCTCAGGTCGCGTGACGCTTCTCACCGGCAAGACCGTCGTTCGCGTCCTCGTCGAGAACAAGCGGGCTGTCGGCGTTCAGTTCGGGGACAAAGGCCTGGATAGGATCACGGCCGACGAAGTTGTGCTGTCGGCTGGCACCGTCCATAGCCCGACGATCCTTATGCACTCGGGTATCGGGCCAGCGGAGCATCTGCGCCAGCACGGCATCGCGGTGATCGTCGATTCTCCGGAAGTGGGCGAAAATCTCCAGGACCACCCGATGGTACCGATCCGTGTCTATGTAAAGGGCGATCTCGGCTATCAGGCTGCCGCGCACGGCCTTGGCAGCGTGAAGGCGGGCCTGCGTTATCTCGTCACCAAGGATGGCCCGGCGTCGGGCAACGGCATCGAGACGGTTACTCACTGGAATCCGTCCGACTTCACCGCCGAACCCACGATCCAATGCTATCACGCTCCTATCGTCTTGACCGAGCAACTCGGCCCGGCGGGCGACCGCTCGGGCATCACTTTCGAACTCGTGGTGCTTCAGCCCAAGAGCCGGGGCTGGGTGCGGTTGGCCGACAGCGACCCGACGTCGATGCCCCTCATCAACCCGAACTTCATTGGCGAAGATGAAGACTTGAGGGCCGCGGTGGAATCAGTGCGCGCGATCCGCAAGGTCATGGAGCAGGAGTCGTTGGCGCCGGTGATCGAGGAAGAGATGGATCCCGGCCCACTGGTTCGGTCGGATGCGGAGATCGGCGCATGGGTGAAGCGTGCCGTGACGACGATGTGGCACCCGGTCGGCACGTGCCGGATGGGCCAGGATGCACGAGCGGTGGTCGACGCAAGGCTCAGGGTGCGCGGGGTCGACGGCCTCCGGGTAATCGATGCCTCGATCATGCCGAACATCACCAGCGGCAATACCAACGCACCGACCCAGGCGCTCGCGCGCCACGCCGCGGCGATGCTGGTCGAGGATTTGAAGCGAACCTGAGGAACTTCGGCGCAAGCCGACGTGGCCCGACGTGGATAATTATCGAAGGCAGAGGCCGATAATGTCGCATTAATGTCAAAGGGCTGAATCCTTGCAAAGGTGCGAACTCAATTTCACAAAAATGCTTGTTCAGAGCCGTCCTTCGGCGAACAGCAGGACTGCATCAACCTTGAAGGAGGGAGCAAAATGAGTATAGAAGACGCGAGAAAGCGCCGCGAGGAGCCATTCGACACGCCGAGCACTCTCGGCTCCAAAGCGATCAAGGATATTTCGGCCGCGCTCACTGTGCTTCTGGCAGACGTGTTCGCGCTTTACGTCAAGACCAAGAATTTCCATTGGCACATATCAGGTCCGCATTTCCGGGATTATCACCTTCTCCTTGATGAGCAAACCGCGCAGATTTTTGCGATGACGGACGACATCGCGGAAAGAGCCCGCAAGATCGGCGGCACGACGATCCGCTCGATCGGCCACATCGCGAGAGTGAAGCATATCGAGGACAATGATGCAGGTTTCGTCACGCCCGAGGACATGCTGGCCGAACTGAAGGAAGATAACCTAACGCTTAGCCAGCGCATGCGGCAGATCCACAACGTCTGCAACGAGCGTGGCGATATTTCCACGACCAGCCTGATCGAAAACTGGATCGACGAGGCGGAAAGTCGCTCATGGTTCCTGTTCGAGGCGACCAGGCGAGCTTAACCGCGAGCGGACGGCCGTGTAGTGATACACGCGCCGGCACGATGCCGATGGGTAGCGCGACCTACGTCATGATCGATGCGTGTGAGTCACTGAGGTAACGGCCCCACTCTGAACTCCGACGAGGACCGAAGGGAGTGCAAATGATTGTGGATGAATCAGAGCCAGCCTTCGAAGTCGGTCTTTTCCAGATAGAGGTTGATCAGGAGGCCGAAGGTAACCGCTTTTATCAGGGGCTTGTGCCCTTCGGCTCCTTTGATGACGTAGTGCGGCGAGATCGATATCGCCCTCTACCTAGCGACTGGATCATCGCCGTTACGGACGTCAGCCATTCGACCGAAGCTATTGAACAAGGACGGTACCGTGAGGTGAATACCGCCGGTGCGGCGGTTCTTGCTGCCGTCAGCAATGCACTACCCGACCTACAGTTTCCGTCCACGTTTGGAGGGGATGGCGCGAGCTTCGCCGCGCCCGGCGTCTATTCGTCGATCATCAAGGATACGTTGGCAAAAACCGCCGCTTGGGCCGAGGACGAATTGGGTCTCACGTTGCGCATTGCGGTCATTCCTATCGCGGACATTCGCGCTCAGCATTTGGACGTCCTGGTAGCCCGTTTCGCGCCCGCTTCGAATGTCACCTACGCAATGTTTGCCGGCGGAGGACTTGCCTGGGCAGAGCGCAAACTCAAGCAAGGTGGCTACACCTTTCCGCGCGCGCCCATGGGAACAGTTGACCTCACAGGTCTTTCGTGCCGATTTGCGCCGATCGGCACCAGGCAGGGCGTCATCTTGTCTCTTATCGTCGTTCCGCACGATGATCCGAATCCGTTCGTGGAGTTCATACAGGAGCTTCTGCGGATGCTCCGTTCAAATGAGCCCGGTCTACATCCATTGCCTGCTGAAGGCCCGCTCCCCGCATGGACTGGCGACTATCTTGATCATGCCATCCAGAAAGGCAGCCGAAAGATGCCCTTTGCGGCTTGGACTGCGAAGTGCTCGCGCGCCATTCTGACGCGGGTGGGCACTCTACTGGGGATTCCTATTGGCGGCTTTCATGAATCTCGGTTCCGACGAGAGCTTGTGGAGAATACAGATTACCGAAAATTCGATGACGGCCTACGTATGACAGTGGACTGCCCATCTGAACTCGCCGACGTGATAGACGCACACTTGGAAGAGGCTCAGCGACGAGGTGCATGCTTTTTTGGAACGCATCGACAGTTGGCCGCAAATCTTACGTGCTTCGTGCCATTACCCACGCAAGCTAATCACGTACACTTCGTTGATGGCGCTTCCGGGGGGTACACGTTCGCTGCGGCCAACTTGAAGCGAAATGTTGCAAGCAGCCTCGGTACCCAACACATCAGGCACTCCGTCAAGGGTGCTTAGGATATCCGGGTTAGAGTGCAGCATAGTGGCTGCCATCGTGGCTCGGAAATCCTGGTTTGGCCAGGTACCCGCGCGTGAGCATCCAGCTGTGTTCGCGACTTCGACGATATGGTCGCCCGTGTGAAAGCGGTGGCCAAGGTAGCAGGCAACTTCATCCAGGGCCTCAAACCTCCGCACCTCGTTCTCAGATACCCTTCTGGGCTTTGCCCTCCTTGGCTATCCGCCGATAGTCGCTCGGATCTCGTTCGTACGCCTTTCGAAAAGCTCGCACAAAGCTTGAACGGCTCTCATACCCCGCATTAAGAGCAACCACATCGATCGACATCGTCGTTGTCGTCAAATCGATCGCAGCCTGGCGCATTCTCAAGTCTCGCAAGATGACCATCGGGGGTTGTCCAAAGATGTCCGAGAATCGGGCCATGAACGCCGAACGGCTCAATCCTGCACTGTGTGCCAAGCTTCGAACGGAATGAGCGGCTCCTGGCCGCGCCACCATATCTGCAAAAGCACGGGTGACCTGCCTGTCGGCAAGTATCGAGAACCGCTCAGTCCACCGCTGGGATGACCCGAGGGACCGTCGCACCAATGAGACAACGATTTGCTTGAGCAGAGACGCCGTCATGGCTCCAACGCCGACCTCTTGCTGTAGCAGCTCGTCCATAGCCTCGCGAAGCTTCAGATCGATCTTGTCCGCGGGCTCGAACTGCTCAATCACCGGTTCACGGAGTTCTCCGAACAGCCTGACAGACTTACCAAAGGATGCATTAAAAAAGCCGCATATCTGGATGATTTCGGGTTGCTCGTTTGGCGCTGCGATGCGGAGGATGCCGTCTTGACGAGTCCAGCAGTCTCTCGAAATGAGCTTCGGTGGGCCACTTCCACCGTCAACCTCGATCATGAACGGAGTGTTTGGCGGCACGATGATGAGCAAATGAGGGCTCAACGGCATCTTTGGTCCGCCGTTGATAGACATGCGTCCCACGCCACTCAAGTTGTAGTGGATCCCGGGTGCGTCAATCATTCCCATTTCGGCTCGATGGCCGTGAGGCACCAGAAGCTCAGTCAGGGCGATGACATCGATGTCGAGCGACTGCATCAAGTTGTTGAGGTCTGCCGTCGACAATTTGACAGTGGAGCTCGCGGGCAGCGAAGCGTGCTGCCCGACGAAAGCCTGCCTTGGAACCGCTTTCGAGGTGTTCCGCATGACTGTAGTGGCCCTTTTCCTGCCTGGCTACCGGCGTCGATAGTGCTCCGAAGCCCGTTCTCCAAGGATCAGCGGGGGCGTCGCCATGTTCGTTCGTATCACCGCACTTCGTCTCCTGCCATCGATTCCCGCGACGTCTTGACCTTGAACGGGCCAGGCCGTAGTTCGGTTGCCGGCACTACCCTGGGGAGCCCACATGACAGCTTTGGAGCGGATCGAGTTTGCAACTCGAGACCACGTCCTTCTGAGAGGTGATTTCTTCCAAGCGGAGAACGCGAGCGCTCCTATGGTCGTTATGCGCGGAGGCTTTAGTCCCGGACCGTCATCCCGTGCGCGCTGCGACGAGCGGGGGATGACGGGCAAGCACTAAGGCGACGACTTCAGCGAATCCGTATCGATCGGCAGGCTGCGCAGGCGCTTGCCGGTCGCGGCGAAGATCGCATTGGTCACTGCGGCACTGACAACGGCCGTCGGAGCTTCGCCAATGCCACCCGGAGCTTCTGCGTTCTTAATCAGGTGCGTCTCCACCACCGGCACCTCGTTGATTCGCATCGGCAGATAGCTGTCGAAATTGCTCTGCTCGACCCGTCCATCCTTGAAGGTGATCGAGCCATGGAGCGCCGCGGTCAGCCCGAAAAGCGTTCCACCTTGAATCTGTGCTTCGATCGTATCTGGATTGACGTACATGCCGCAGTCAATCGCGCATACGATCCGTTTGACTTTGACAGAGCCATCGGCCGCCACTTCGACCTCGGCGACCTGCGACGTGTAACTTCCGTATGCGAATTGTACTGAAATTCCACGGCCATGCCGCGTGGGAAGGGGGGATCCCCACCCCGCTTTTTCCGCGGCGAGGGACAGAACAGCGAGCGCTCGCGGATTGTGGCCAAGCAATCCCTTGCGATAAGCGACGGGATCCTGCTTCGCGGCATGAGCCAGCTCATCTATGAAGCTCTCGACCACAAAAACATTGTGAGTCGGTCCAACGCCGCGCCACCAAGACGTCCGGACACCAGGGGGCTCGACCCGGACAAAGTCGACGTGGATATTGGGCAGCGCATAGGGCGGCTCGGCCGCCGCTTCTACGGCATCGGGGTCCAATCCGTCCTTGAAGTATGGGGGATAATAGCGAGCCATGACTGAGGAGCCGGCGATCCGATGCGTCCAGGCAACCGGCTTGCCGGCCGCGTCAAGCCCGGCCGACAGCCGATCGAAATAGTACGGCCGATACATATCGTGCTGAATGTCTTCCTCGCGGCTCCAGATCACGTTAACCGGACCATCGACGTGCTTGGCGATCTTGACAGCCAGCACCGTGCCATCGGCCTCCAGCCTTCGGCCGAAGCCGCCGCCAATCAGATGATTGTGAATTTTGATCGCATCCTTTGGCAGGCCGGTGAGTTCGACCACCAGAGACTGCGTGATCGTAGGCGCTTGGGTCCCGACCCAGACGTCGCAACGATCCTTCTGCAGATGAACGGTGCAGTTCATCGGCTCCATCGCAGCATGGGCCAGGAAAGGCACCTGATAGATGGCGTCAAGCCGTTGCGCGGCCTCCGCAAGAGCCTTCCTTGCATCGCCATCGTTACGGGCAACTGCGCCCGGCTTTTTGGATTCTTCCTCCAATTGCTTGACGATATCGGCGTTGCTGACCTTGCCGTTCGGCCCGTCGTCCCACGTGATGGCGGCGGCCTCGATCCCCTTTTTCGCCGCACCCGTGTGATCCGCCACCACGGCAACAGCTTCATCGATATTGACCACCTGCCGGACGCCCTTCACTGCGAGCGCGGCCTTCTCGTCTACCGTTTTCGCTTTGCCACCGAGCACAGGCGAAATAGCAACCGCTGCAACCTTCATACCCGGCAGTCGCGTGTCGATGCCGTAGAGCGCGCGCCCATCGACCTTGATCGGTGAATCCACGCGCTTGGCACGCGTGCCGATCAGGGTGAAATCCTTCGGATCCTTCAATTTGACGTTTGCCGCTGGCGGCACAGGCAATCTCGCCGCGGCCTCCGCAAGTTCGCCGTAGCTCAGATGCTTCGAGCCTGACGCATCGAACACGACGCCATCCTTGGCGCGGCAAGTCGCTGGATCGACATTCCAGCGCTTTGCGGCCGCCGCAATCAGCAGATTACGACCCACTGCCCCTGCCTGACGCAGCGGTCTCCAGAAGGCACGGACAGAGGCGGAACCACCTGTATTTTGAATGCCTATAATCGAATTGACGTAAAGCGCATGATTTGGCGGCGCATGCTGGACCTGAATCTGGTCAAGCTTCACTTCCAGTTCCTCGGCGAGAAGCATCGAGAGCGACGTGTAAACCCCCTGTCCCATCTCGATCATCGGAATGACCAGGGTCACGGCGCCGGTTGGATTGATCCGTATAAATCCATTCGGCGCGAAAGTCCCCGTGACCTCGTTTTCGACCACCTGCGAAGCAGGTGCCGCGAAGACGGTTTTCGTGCTTGCACTGGCCAGCGCAAAACCAAGCAGCAAACCTGTGCCCTGAAGCAAGGCGCGCCGCGACACCGCCGTTTGGCCCGCAACCTGATCTTTCAGAATAAGCTCACCCATGATCTCAAACTCCCGCGGCGTGCTTGATCGCGGCGCGGATGCGGTGATAGGTGCCGCATCGGCAGACATTGCCCGACATCGCGGCGTCGATGTCGTCATCGCTCGGCTTCGGCGCGTCCTTCAGCAGCGCCGCCGCCGACATGATCTGGCCGGACTGGCAGTAGCCGCACTGCACCACCTCCAGCTCCAGCCACGCCTTCTGTAAGGCCGCGCCCTGCAGCGTCTGGCCGATCGCCTCGATCGTGGTGATCGCACTGTCGCCGACGCTGTCGACCGGCGTCTGGCAGGAGCGGACCGGCTGACCAGCAACATGCAGGGTGCATGCGCCGCACAGCGCCTGGCCGCAGCCGAACTTGGTCCCGGTCATGCCGAGCACATCGCGCAGCACCCACAAAAGCGAGATGTCACCGTCAACATCGACCTCATGGGATGTGCCGTTGATCTTTAGCGTGAAAGCCATGGATGCCTCTTGAGCGCGTTGTGAGTGAGTGGCGAGCCGACGAACACCCATTCATTGAAGTTCTTCGGCAAGATCAAGTTGCGCGATGCGGTATATTCAAGGAGATAGTGCGTCCTCGTCGGCGCGCTGACGTCATTGGATTCGGACCGAGGTTGCGCCGGGCCTTACTCGATGAAATCTCCGGTACCCATTGATCGCAGCGCGGGACGAGTTTTTCCAATAGCCGGCATGCATAGTTTCCATAGCAGCGCGGAATACTGCTGCGACCGTCCTCCCTGCCATTCGTAAGCCAAGGCGAGCGTGTGAGGTCACTACGGCCTTGACTACCGATACAGCGACTGAAGTGGCTCGGGCTTCTCCGCTACTGTCAAGATCCGGGACGGCAAGCACGGCGAGAATCGAGCATTCCTCCAATGCGTCCGCACCGAACTCGAGATGAGCGTCGTCGGATTGATCGGCGAAGCTGCGACGTGGCCGGGCCGCATTCCCAATCCATCTTGAATTCCGTGGTCGAGCGCGTGAATGCAGTTAGCCTGTATGCGCCGCTGCTGTCCTCCGGTGTCCAGGCGTGGTCGTCGCCTTCGGTTTGAAAGCTTCTCGTCCGTCTAAGCCGAGGCTTACGCGGCGCAACTACGGTGGTACAAGAATCAACCTTCGCACAATGGAAGGTCGATCAGCCGAACTGTAACTCTCCTCGCAACAACTCGATCCAAGGAGTTCGCTCGTGAGGAGAATCGCTGTTCTCATTGCGTCTGCCGCGATCAATGTATCCACGATGTCCGGGGTTGCGGCTGAATGCACCTCAAACAAGGAATTCTGCGCGCTTTGGGCGGCAGTACAAGGCGAACCGGCCGATGCCGTCTCTAAGGAAAAGACCTGTCGCGCCTACGCCGCCTCTTACCATGAGTCGGTGACGTTGCGGCAGATTGCCGCCCAGCGCCTCGATGGCGCGCAGGTTCTCGTTGCTCTCGATTTCGTCGTCAACGCCGCCAACGATCTATTGGCGCCGAAGTGCGGCGGTTGAGTCTTAAAATCCACGTCAAATGCCAACTCACGAGATCCGCTGTGATCTTGTTTTCTCTCATGACAACCTGGATGTGGTTTCAAATCTTCAGAGCATCACTGCTTCCGGCCTTCGTGCCGTGACGTCGAGGACAGCAGCGGCACTGAAGGCTCGCCGCTACCCATCCATTTGAAGGAGGCTAAATATGACCCAAGTCTACTTCCACTGCTCCAACGCGAAGAAGGTTTCCGTCGATTATCTCGGCGCCCTGGTGGATGACCTTGTTGAGGCGCGCGATCACGCGGCCCGTGTCGTGCGATCCTTCGCCAACGAGCGTAGCTTCGATGATTGGCGTGACTGGGTCCTGCATGTCAGTGATGATCAGGGCGATGAGCTCTTCGTTGTTCCCTTCACGTTCGTGCTCGGTAAAGCACGCAAACAAGCTCCTCAATGACCTCGATGCGCATTGGTTCGAGGATGTGCAGGAGGCGCTACATGAGGCGCACGGATTTGACGCCTACCGCAAGTTCCGCAGCTACGGACGAGCGGCGCTCAACTGGGCGCAGAAATTCAAGCGCAAGGAGAGTGGGTTGGACGGCCGTCAATGGTGGAAGCTGGCGGAGGAACGGCGACGCACTTCAAAGGAGGTCGAAAAGAAGCTCGCTCGAACCAAAACGCTGCGGAAGAAAAAGTCTGACTTCAAGGTCGAACATCTCGGCGACCTTCTCGCCCGGCATGAGCGCTTCTGCCTCGCCCGCGTGGGAAACGAACGAATTTCACCAGCGGTACGCTGGGGCTTCTGGTGGGACTGCCTAACCGGCCATCGACGGGGATCCGGAACACAGATTGCCTATGATGACGTCGTCTTCGAGGACGCCCGTCTTCCCAGGGGATGGGGATTGGCAACCTGGCAGCCCGAAGTCATGAAGACTCAGAACGGCTTCACGCTGCCAATTCCACCAGTCGGACTCCACATTATTCGCTGCTGCCGACGGGATGTTGCTGCGGCAACCGCTCGCACCTTCACGGGCCTAAAGAGCCCCTGGATCTTTACGTCTAGGGTACTTCAGTCAAACGCAGGCATCATTGCGGCCTCGGGCTCTGGGCTAGCTAACCACATCCGAAACATGCGCGGACTACGTAGCGAGCACGGCGGCAATCATCGTGATATTCTCCGAGGCATTCCAGGCTTCTCCATGCATATCGTCCGTTCCACGATGGGCGATTACATTCTAGAGCATACTGATTTGCCTCGAGGCACAGCTTCGCTCATGATCGCGCACGAAATGCCTGGGGACCACCGATCCGATCTGGATCGCGTCGGCGATACCGGTAAGCGCTGGTACTTCCAAGCTCAGCGGATCCCGGAAAAAGCCGCAGCGATGGAACTGTGGTCTAATGCGCTGCTGAAAGCATTTTACGACGCCGGCGGACTCTACCCCGATTAGCTGGCCCCGGGGACTTAGCGTCTGCCGCCCCAGGCTATTCAAGTCCGCTATCGAGCAGCGGTCGAACAAGTCGAACTGCGTCTCGCGGTCGTCGCCTCATCCAACCTACGCTCTAAACGTCCAAGCGAGCCTTAGTCGCTGAGTCGTAAATCTTCACTTGCAACATCGGAAAGCGCCGTTTGATCTCTTGTGCCCCTTTCGTCGCGCCCTCTAAGGTGTCGAAAGGTGTTTTCAAATGCCCGTCGACCTCAAGTGCGAACGCGGAGTTGCCACTTCAGGGCGTGCGAAGATCAGCCTGACGTCGTTAGAGGTCTCCTTCGAGGGATACTTAGGCTGGCCACGAGCGTCTTCACGCATACCGGAAATGTAGATCTTGTAGCCCTCCACGAGCTGCTCCCAAGTCCAGGAACGCTTTTCCTCCGGCGCCTCGACCAAGTCGCCCAGCTTCGCCCATTCAAGCTTGGCAACTTGGCGGGCATCGCGGAGGCCGAGGTCCTTATCACCCACCTTGCTCGTCCGCATTCGCCGCTCGGGCAGTCGCTCGCGCTTGTCCGCCGGGAAGGCGTTCCCGATCTTGATCGTCCGGTCCCTGGTTTTGACCAGCCAGGACAATGAATGCCCCCGAACGCGCAGCACGAAATACGGTTGGCTCTCATCGCAAAAATCAAAGCGTTCGATTTTTCCCGCGAGGGCCATCCCAACGGCCTCATCGACGATTTTGCGGGTCAGCTCGCATCTCTTTGAGAACTGCGGGGTAGCCATATTCAATTCCTTGAAATCCCGATTTCGGCCGATCGTACCACGCTCGTGCCAGCGAAACCAAGGATTCGGACCGTCATACAGCCTCAAGGAGTAGGGGACGGGGCATTTTTGATGATTTCTTGGTTGAAAATGGCCCGGTTCGGCTCCTAGACTATAAAAGGCGAGGCATCATAATCCTGGGGTCGGGGGTTCGAGTCCCTCTCCCGCTACCACGATTCCATCGTAGTATCAGGTAGTTAGGCTGCGCGAGAAAACTCGCAAAGGGTCTCGTAGCAAATCGGTAGCACGCATCCCCGATCCCACGGCAATCGAATCCTTGCTGAAAAGTGGGTGTCTGCAAATAGGACGGGCTCGATGGGCTCTCTTTCGTTCGCCTCGGGCATGAAGGATTCGCCCAATCTTGTTGTCGTCAGATCGAGCAGGGAACAGAAGCGCCGTGTCGGCGATGCTTTGTGTTCGGCTGCCTATTCCTTGGAAGGCCTAAGTCCGACCGAAACGAGCGGCACAAGAGCACCTGACTCTTAATCAGCGGGTCCCAGGTTCGAGCCCTGGTGCGCCCACCAAGTTCTTCAAGGACTTAGCCTCGCGAACCGTTTGAGACGATCGAACTAAAACGGTTTTTCAAACGGTGATTTTGGCGGTCGATCGGCGGGTCCACTCTCGGCATTGTGATCTACATTGCTGGACGAGGCAGAGGCGAAGCCGACTCGAAGATCACCAGACAGGACCGCTTTTCAATGTTCAACCTGGGTCAGAGCCGCCCGACATAGCCGGCATTTTCCCACTTCTGTTCAATGTCATCGGCGACGCATTGGGGCGGCTGCGCCGCGCTGCCATCGAAATAGTGCTTGAAGTCGACATGGACCCTCATGTTGTCCGGCCGATAAGCCGCGATGTGGTCGTATAGGAGAACCGACCCTGCTTCGAAGCGCCGATAGACCGATTTGTGCATCGGTGATCTCGACTCCTCGGTCTTCGGATCAATAGGAAGCTCGCGAAGCCCGGCCTTAAGGAAGCTACCCGCCTGTTCATTGTGTTGGGGTCCGGCAGGATAGGGTGACAGCCGTAGCACACTGCCGTCGTGTTTTAGGCCGCCAGGAATGAGCGAAGCTCCTGCGACCAGCCAGTTCAGTGCTACGTCCGAGAGCCGCGCCTCATTTTCTAGATAACCGCCGCCAACATCAGCATGCACGCCCGGAAACCAGACCTGCTCGAAAAAGAGGTTGCCGTGCGCGTCGCGTACGTCCTGCTTCTCGGCCGTTGGCGACCAACCGACGCGCTTGAAGTCCGCGCGGTTCTCGTCGATCGAGATTGTATGCTTGGCATAGCCGACATTTGGATTCAGCGTCGTGTCGTAGAACTTGTGCTTCGGCGGGGCGAAATGCACGGTCCGCAGGCGCTTCAAGAACCCGTAGCCGGGCAAGGACGGCGCGATCTTGAGATAGTTCATGAGAAAAGCGATCAGGGCTGCGGCGACGCCGAGGTAACTCAGAATCCAAGCTCCCCATCCCGCCCATGGAAAGACCGGCTCAAGGAAGCCACCGAGCCAGTGCAACCCGATCAGCAGCGCAATGCCGGAGGTCACGAGCGCCGTGCCGAGATATTTGTGGCCGAGGGCGGCGACCGTATCGAACACGCCGATGAAGTATGGAAAGACGTTCGCCCGCTCGGCGCCGTTGATGGTGGTTGTGCTACCGTACTGCTGTCTGAATTGTGCGGCGATCGCGTCTCGGGTCTCCAACAGAAACTGCCGGTATCCAAGAGTCTTGCGCGAGTAGGATGGGCAGAATTGATAGACATCCTTGACGGCGTGCTCGGCCAGCTTGTGGATGCTCTTTGGATCGCGGCGCAGGGGCGAACCATCGGGCATATGGCGCGGGACGCCGCAATAGGTCATGACGCCGGCAACCGATCGCACAGTGTAGGCCCCGCGGCTGAAACCGATCAGAAAGACGCGGTCGCCATCCTCATACAGAGCGATGATCGCGGCGTAGCAATCGACAATGTTCCGGGTGATCCCGAGACCCGTCGCCATGCTGGCGAGGTTGTAGAGCCAGCGCATCCAGCCAATCTTGAAATGACCGCCGTCCGACGCCGAACCTAGACCGGCATCGTAGAAGGCGACCTGTTCGGATGGTTCGACCTTCGTGTCCGGGCTGACACGGCAGGCGCGGTAGAGCTTGTAAACGTTCGTCCGCGCTTCGTCGAAATTGATTCCGCCAGCTTGGCCTGTACCGTCGGAAAAGATCACAATATTCTTCGGCATTGCACACCATTCCCCAAAGTGCGCCAAAGGCCAGTCTATATCATAGATTGCGGGCACCCAAAATGTGAGCTGGCCCACTTGCGCACAGCCGACGGGTACTAATGGCCGACGCATCTTGAGTCCGCCGACGAGGCGCATCTTCTGCTGGCAGCGTTCCCAAACATCGCCGGCATCGGTAAAGTTAGGATTTGGCCCTACATCGGTCAGATTGCTTCAAGTTGGAATGTTGGCCCACCAGGAATCGCCGCAACAATTCGATACGTCGGGCAAATTCCCTGCAGTACTGACGTCACGAGACGGTTCAGGGATCGTACCAGCATATAGAGTCAACTGATGGAGAGTTGCGCCTCAATGCGGCTGTGGTAGTACGCCCACTCTCGAATCGAGGAGCTAAAAGTGGCGAAGAAGGCAAAGAAGACGGCTACGAAGAAGAAAGCTGTGCGTCGCGACTACACAAAGGCTGACGTGAAAGAGCTGCGCGCTCATTCGAAAGCGAAGACACCGGTTGCAAAAATCGCGAAACTCACAAGACGCTCCGAAGGCTCACTCCGCCAAAAGGCGCTCAAGCTGGGAATCCGGCTCGGTCACCAGCGCTAGAGGCGGTGTCATGACGCTCTTCAATAGAGTGTTCTCGACTAGAACGTTGTTGAAAATCATCTGCGTTCTCGTCGCTGTTGTCGCAATGAAGTTGTTGAGCGCTCACTATGACTTCAGCTGGGCAACCGCAGTTGGCGGTTGACTAGAGGAACACTCTGGAAGGCTAAGCTGGAAAGAAGCCCATCTACTGGCGAGCTTATCATGCGGCGTTCAGGCCCACGAGGCGCCTTCAAAGCCGCAAGCTCAAGGAGGCTAACCAAAAATCAAGCGCGGGCGATTTCCCGATATGTGCGGCAGGCCTCGAACCACTAATCGGGCCGTTATGAGCGGCGGGATAGTGATTGGCTTCATTGATTTTGCTGACCTCTTGTTTGAATGATCGCGCTCGTTGCGCTTCGGCTGAGTCGTTTCTGGTACGAAACTGGTGCGGCGACGGCTGCTTATGCGAACGGGCCGGCCTGACATCCCTAAGGGGTCCATCGCAGGACTCTCCCCACGATGATCATCAAGCGGATCGACTTTACCCTCTCAAGGCTGAAACAGGGGTTCGATTCCCCTAGGGAGCGCCAGAAATTTCAATGACTTAGAACTTGCATTGAAAAGTCGTCGAATATCCGTTGAATAAGCGCCGACGTGCGGTGGCGAACTCCGCCACACTAATTCTGTGATCCGATCACCTAGCTCTCTGTCTCAGTTGATACCCAACGTGACGCACGAAGCGGATGGGATGCCAATGTCCCTCGGTTACGCTTGGTGCGAGACGGACCCCGAAAGCGCTGTGGCAAGCTCGTAGCCTTCGCACTTATGTGCGCACTTCGCCACGTCTGAATAGGAAGCGCTCGTTCTTTTCCTGGACACCAAATAGCTCAAGCAGAAAGCGACGGTGTTCAGCTCCGCGTGTCAATAGACAAACATCGGCCCGCTCATCTCCGAGTATCGCAAAATGAACCTTCGCCGGATCTAACGCATCAAATGCTGTTTGGAGTTCGGTTTCTTCTTGCTTGATGTCAGTTACGATCCATGCGCCTTGCAGCTGCTCGGCTGAATTCCTTGGCAGAAATTTGCCCTCAACGCTGCGAAACAAGAGACCAACATCATGTTGAGGTGCGGCCCCTCCATCGACTGCCACGCCCTCCATCTGACTGAAGAAATCGGCAAATCTCCGCTTAACATCGACAAGAACGCGCCGCTCGCCAGCAGGATCGATTGCCCAATCGACGGTTCGGTTGCCGGCTCCGAGACCGCCCACCTCATGATCCGCAGGAACGACAGGAGACACCCGCAGCATAGGGAACATCTCGGTGAGATGTATGAGATGCCGCCCAATGTCGTCGATCAGGGTTAAATAGGCGCGCAGCTTGTCAGGCGACAGCCGCCTTTGGGCGCATTCGAGCACATCGAATAGCAGGGGCACGCGGGGCCACATGTGGACGCCCCAGATGAGATCATTGCCAACTCGATGCGGCAATCCAAATTCGTAGCGCCATATATTAGTGAGCCGATCCAGGAAGCATCCGCAGGCGGCAAGATTGGGAGGTAGCATCGCGATCACGCCGTCACTCTGGTCCTTGGATAACCCTCGCGCCTGCCCTTCGGCAGTCAGTCGAGCCAGCAGCGAATCGACGCCGCCCACGAGTTGAGGTTGAACAGTTTCAATCAGCAGTGGCACAAAGAGGATCGCTCTATTTTTGGCGGTCGCATCGAATTATGCAGGGGTCTTCAGTCCGCGCATGCGGAGTGGCAAAGCTTCAATCTCGTGATCAAGAACGTCGGCAGCCGACTTCACGGTGAGATCGCGTTTCACGATGGCCAGATCGTAGAAGGGCTCGGGATTGACCCGCCCTATAGCGGGCAACAGATAAAATGCTCCGTGACGCTGGTATCCGGCTAAGAACATATCCAGGTTCCGGCTGTCGTTTGGCTCCATGGTCATTGAGCGAGTTGCCACCATAACGGGCGCTTTCGTGACAGCGCCGCGCGACAATGGGTCGGCGGAGGCGATCTGAACACAATAGTGATGGGGGTTCATGTCGGGCAAATGCCTTATGATCGAAACGCCGATCTGCTCGCCAGCGTCTTCCGCGCCGAAACGTTCGCGCCACCGTTCAAAAATCTTCCGCGCGCCCTCTTTGTCCTCAAAGAGAAATGCCATGTAGGGCAGCGAATGACCTATCTGGATGTAACCGCAACCTTGCCACCGCGCCCTGTCCCACGCATGGACATCAATCACAGAGCGGATGCTAATGCCTTTGTGGTTTTTAACCCCAAGCGATCCGTCGTCTTCTCCAAAATCAGGAATCTCATCGTCAGGCTGAGCCAGCTTGATCCGAGGAACCTCTGCCCGTTGTTCGCGGAGCGGATAGGAGCGGCTTACCGGTTTCTTCCAATCGGCCAAGGATGAGAAATTTTGCGATGCCGTCCGGGAGTAACTGTTAGGAGCGGAGGAAATCATCGCGATGCGCTGCTGAACTGCAGCGTCCGCAAAAAGCTCATCCAGCAATGCGGTCCCATCTTTAACCGAACAGGCGGCTCCCAGGATGTGGGCCGCGACTTCGCAGTAAAACTGATTTATGTCGCTCTGGCGATCAATGCTCACAAGCTGAAGACTGGCCGGCCAGGTGACGGTGGATTTCATATCCAGCTCACTGGTTTCGATGGCCGGGTCCTGCGCTTGCTCGCTTGCGATTATACTAATGCAGAATAGCTCGGTATGTGGCGCGACACGTTTCTCGATTACGGTGGCAAAGAAGGCCTCAATTGAACCCAATACGCATTCGGCTAAGGGAATATGCCGGCTTTCTAGTACTTCAACCTCGACCTTCATGCCCATGATCGTGGTCACGAGTACCTGACGCCCCTCCTGGTTCAGGAGCAACGGTCCGCGCAAGCTTTCCGCCAAGGGCTGGCTCTTAAGCGTGGAGAGGAGGCGGTTTACCGCCTCGTCGGTCTCTTCCTTCGGCAGACTGCCATCCTCGCGAAGGACTTCCGGGTGGCCGAGTGAGTACAGCAGGGCCGTGCGCGACATAAACAAACTGAGGCTTGCCAAAATATCCGGCGTTTCTTCCAGCCTGCGCAGGTCATTTTCCTTCAGGTTCAGGAATAGACAGCCCAAAGCCATGTCCAATTCTATGAGATCCTCGCGGACCTTGGCCTTCGACTCCTCGGTCAACGGAAGGCCAGCCAAGCATCCGTTCAAAAGCTGGATTGCGAACAGAACATCAGGCAGGTGACAAAGCTCCAACGCGTTCCAGGCCCATATCTTCATTGTGGGAACAATGCTGGCAGGCAGGTCTCCATCCTTCTCGCCTTCGACGATGATGGATGCCGCAGCAAGACAACAGCTCGCGCGGGCGGCCCAGTGCAAGCCGGCGCTTCTGTAAGCCAGCGTCAGCAGCTGTGTCGCATCGATCAACTCCGCGGTGTATTCACGCTTTGTCAGGCCTATTGCCGCTTTACCCAGCCACCGGATCATGTCGAACTTGTCCGCCGACAAGTCCAGCTTTTGTGCTCGTTTGAGCAGAACCAGCGCGCCTTCGGCTTCGCTCTTTCTCGTACCAACGAAATCGGCGAGCTTTTCGACGAGTTCATTGTACGCCGGATCATTGCCCGCGACCCCGCCAATAACCTCTATAAAGCGGATGACTCCATCCGCATCGAATTCTCCAAGTCCCTTGGCCTTGTCGAGTATTGCGCAGTAGCCATTGAAAACAGACGAAAGTGCTGTTTCATCCTGCGCCAGTATCGCCCGATTGACCGCTATTCTCTGGAGATCGGTTTCCGCCTCCAGGCTATTGTTCGGTCGGCTCGCATCCCGTGCCTGCACGTCCAGTGCCCGTTTTAATCTGGCAGAGCGCTCGTCGTACCGGCACTCTTCGCGCGTCATATGGTCATGAACGATGGAATTGACGAGGAGCTGGTTTAGATTCCCCAGGAACTCCAGATTTTTTGCATGAGTTGATTCCAGCGCGCGCGCTTCGAAATCATCGTACGACGCGTTCAGGAGATTAAAGTCATTATACCACCAGAACGCGGTCCATATTTGCTCGTACCGAGCTTCCAGTTTTTGCCGATAAGAACCGTGGGTCTCCGCAAGGCGGATGGCTCGCGCAAATCGTCCATCTGTTTCAGTGCGCGGCCTCTCTAAACCGCGCGAGAGTTTTGCCGCGACGAGCGCCTCGGTGACAAGCTGCCGCTCCATGGCCTGAAAAGCCGCCGGATCTTCTATCGCCCGTTCAATGTCAGCGAGCTGCTGGGAGCGAGAGTAATCCTTTGGGCCAAGCCGCCGAGCGCCGACGTCGTCTCCGACCTTCAAGTAATTGAACGCAAGGTCGGTGCGTTCTTTTTCGATGATCTCGGTCACGATCCAAGAGCGATCAAGAATGGTCACGCGAATGCTGTATTGCTTTGACAATTCATCTTCGATGCGAGCGCGATCCTTGGCTTTCGCAAAACGGCTCGTAACAAAGATGATCTTGTCGTACCCCCTGACTGTTTCTGCAATGCCCTTGACGTCCGCGCGTACCTTGACGCTCCACTCTTTCTTGGCGCTGAAGGCGAAGGCCCATCTTTCACGACCGCTGTTCGCGTCGCCGACATAAGTGAGACCGGAGACTTCATCCGACACTGGATAGGTTTCCGTGTCGGCTTTGCTGTCGCCGCCACCATCAGGACCTGTTTGAGGCCGCAGGTTGGGACAGATCGTTCGCTCGCAGAGTTTGCGGCAAAAGATCTCGAATTCGTGCGTCTGGTTTCGGGACGTTAACGAGTCCAAGTGATATTCGAGACGGTCAGCACTCAGAACGTGGGTGGGACGCTCAACGGTGTCGGAGTAATATTCAGGACGAAGCTCGCGCATGAACTCGGAGGGCGACATCCGCGCGGGCGCGCCTTGATCTTCTCCGTCTTCGCTTACAACGTCTTTGCTCATGGGGAACAATAATAGAACAAGAATGTTCCCCGAACCAGTCCAAGAAAGGAAATTCCATCCCAGCGCTGTGGACGGAAACGCCTTCAAGACGGCATTTTTGCAAATTTGCCCATCCGGTCGCGAGAAGACGCGAACTAAAATCGATACTTGTCAGAATTGCGAGGGTGATGATGCATTTATGAAAAATGCGCGTCTACTTGGGTTTCGATTTGAGATTCAGGGTCACCTTGTTGCAGGCGCAACGCAGAGACTCGGGGATTGGTTTGGGCGAAGCGTAAAGCCACGAGCCGCAGTCATCGCAGCGAAAGCATTCGAGCAGGCTCTTGAACGCGGCGATGACGGGTTCAAAATCTCTTTTGCCGAAATTGGCCCATTCGTTGTAATGCACCGCCTTGTTGACGGCCCACTGTTCAACGCTGCGTGCGCCGTTTGACTCGGATAGCGCCGTCTTGCGGCTAAGAGCCTCCTCCTTTGCCGCGGTATTGCCCCAGGATTGGGCGGCATCCGCAGCTCTGCCGCAGAGTTCTTTCATGCGAACCAGAACGCTCGGCAGGAGTTCACCAAGCTCGTAATTTCCGTCGCTGCGGAACGCAGGCCGCGCCGCCAGCTGGTCTGCCAGGTGCCGAGACGCATATTCAAGATGATGCCGCAATCCATGGGCGGCGGTTTCGACCTTGCCGCGCGAAAGTGCGGCCGCGATTTCGTCCCAGATTTCTTCATTTGATTCGACAAGCGGACCTGTATCAACGGTCCAGCTGTGAAATGCGAGCGATGTCTTGGTGGTAACCAGACCTGCCGAGCGCATCTGCTCCGCCCAAAGGCGGTCGTGGGTCGTAATGATAAACTGGGTATTGGGGAAATACGATTTTAGCAGCTTGCAGAATTGATAGCGATGTCCGGAATCGACGGACATGACCACGTCGTCAAGCAATGCAAGCGTGAAGCGATCTCCGAAAAGACGCTTCATGAGTGCCAGATAAAGGCACACGCCCATCCCGTCCTGATGGCCTTCACTGTGATAGGCACCCGGCGGAAACAGGCCACGCTCGTAAAAATTGACGTTGAAATCCAGCTTGCCCTCGCTTGGGCTGAGCCTCGCCGTGAATTTCACTTCGTCGTCTTCGTTGACCGCCTTATAGTAAGTGCTGAAGTCCTTTTCGACGCTGTCATAGAGCGCATTGAGTTCGGCTTCCATGACATCGCAGTAGGCGTCATAAGCGGCTTTGCCGAGTCTGGCTGCCTTTTGGGCTGCGGTACCTTTACGCATTGCCTCGCGATAATCATCGAGGCGCAACTGTGCCGTCGTAAGAAAGGTGTGCGCGTCTACATGGGCCGTCTGGTCGGGTTTCGCGTCCACGGCGGCCCTAATAGCAACGAGCATTGTTGCGAGCTGACCCGGTAGACCATGCCAGCCGCGTTCAAGCCGCGATTTCATGCCAACAAGGCCCTGCAGGTCGGAGAGACCGCCTTTGAAGGTCTCAAGATCTTGCGCCCAGCGATCAAGCAGCAGGCGGGCGGCATCATTGTGCTCGGCTGCGATTTTGACAACTGGCGCAATGAGTGCTCCCAACCGCGCGCTGTACTGTGCGAGCGTTGAGCCAGCGCCGAGCATCTCGGCCTGAAGCTTGGCGGCTTCTCCAGATTTCGACAGCTTCGTTTCCAGATGCTTGCGCAGGTGATCTTCATCATCCCAGGAGTGATCACAGAGTGGACACTCGGCGCCGTCCAACAGTTCAAGCCCCTTCTCGATCAGAGCGCGGCGCTGAAATGCATCCAGGAGCGAGGGATCGGATTCAAGCCGGGCGATTGCTGCGAGAATGACTGTGGCGGGTTCTGCGCCGGCAGGCCCAATCTTCTCCAAGGCGCCGGAAAGGGCTTCAAGATCGCGCAATTGGGATGCCTTGTTGAACTCTGGCAGTTTATCGCCGCCGGAAAGTCCCGCATCGAGCTTAGTATCCGCTGCAAGCGTCGCGATCTCCGGCAGGCCGAGAGCGTTTCGCCGCGCATTGACCGCGCTGAGGAGGTCAGGCGCTCGGAATTCTGCAATTTGCAGGTGCCGCTGCAGCGTGTCCCGACTGATATCGACCTGTGTCGACGCGAGCTTTTGTGCGGATTGAAGTCTGTTGGCAGCGGTGTTCAGGGCCGCGCGCGTCTGGCCGATCTCGTCAAGCTTCAAGATCGCCTGAATCTCTTCTGACCGTTTGGTGGGTTCGATCAAGATGAAGCGCAGAATGTCGCGGCGCGACAGTGTAATTTCGGGATGTCCGGCGATTTCGTCGAAGGCCGCCCGGATATCAGGTTCGTTGGGATTGATCGTCGGCTTTTTTGGAGCGGAGACTTTGCGCTTGATGGTCGCCGTCTTCCCAAGTTCCTGGAAATGAACGGTCAGGCTGACGAAGGCCGCGTCCGGAAATTTGGTCTTATCGACATGGGGCCCATGCTCGGACACGGACAGGCCCTTGGTGCCCGCACCGGTCAGACGACTCATCTTGCCTGTGAGCGCGAACTCGATTGCATCGATCACACCGCTCTTACCCGATCCATTGGGGCCGGATACCGAGAACGTGTCCTTGCCGAACGTGATATCCAGCTTGCGGATACCACGTACCTCTTCGATATGGGCACTCTCGAGCTTGATCATTCGATGTCGCCGGCGTCATCGGACGCGAACACCTTGGCGAAATCGTCGGCCTTAGGCTTCTTATCGGCCGCCAAGAGATCGGTAATCTGCTCGATCTTTTTTGAATCGAAGTCCTCGTCCTCGGCCAATTTGGCGAGGAACTTGTCTGCAATCGTCTTCTGCAACGTGCTCATAAGCCAATCTCGGCGATTCGTAGGTTTTACCGCTACTGAAAAGATATCTTGGTCAGGTTCTGCCGCCATTCGATGATGCGCGGCGTCCGCTGAGGCATTATCACCATACCACAGTGGGCATTAAGGATGGCAGGGCGACCGGTTTGCCGCGAAGGTCCGGATTGTCGCGCTGCTCGACCGATGCGGAGAATGCATGCAGTGGACGTCACCCGCGATTGAGATCCAGTTTGGTGGCTGAGAATTGCGCGAGCAGAGCCTTTGTTTGGGCACTCCAACGTCCGTCACGGAACGGAGCAAATAGCGCGAGCGCCTCATCCGCCAGCCGCGTGATATCCGGGATCGCAAGTGTGACCGTGTAGCCAGCGTCTTTCTCCGATGGGTCCATTGCGGGGACACCTCATCCTAAATCTGTACCGGCAACTTCACTTTCGGTCGCCGCTGACTCGCCGACATCGAGAGGTTTCGGTGTCGTGCAACGATCCGGAGCGTCGCTGCGCCGTGATGAAATAGCCGGAAGGCCTCCGCGACGGCGCTATCGACAAAGGTCGTGGTAGTCTGCGCGTCTGCCGGCAAGGTCAGCGTTCCCTTAGGCGCACCATGCTGCCAACCACGCGCGGCGCGGAATGTTATGACCAATTGCCCAAAAGTCGGATAAGCATGATCGAGATGGGCGTCAGGGAAAGCAACCAACTCGCCGGTGAGGTCGCAAGGGACGCGGTCCGTACTATCCGCGAAAGTGGTGAAATGACGTTTCTTCGCCGCCAGGAGATCGGCCGCGACAGCGGCACGGCAGGCATCATAGAACTCCTGCGCATTCGACTTCGGTTGCCCCTTTACGGCCTGGATGTAACTGAAGTCGGTCTCGCTGCCGTCGACCCGACGCACCCAAAAGCCGGGCGTTGAAAAACCCTCGCCAGCATTTTGGCGCCGGAAAAAATAGTCTATTCCACGCCCAATCTTCGTCGGTCCGTCGACGATGACGGCATCGTAGCGCTCGAGAAGGGCAACAAGATCATCGTGATCAAGATAGTCTTCGACAGTTTGCTCGTCGGCATATCGCCTGAGCATGTTCTTGAAGTGATCGAGTGCGGCAGTTTGCGCCTTCCAAAACCGGCCATTCGGAAGGGAAACAGATTTGGCCATCGTATGCAGCCCATCTAAGCGGATGTCGACGAAGCGTCGCAGCATGAACGTAAGAGATGCGCAAGACGCCACAAATCACATCGTGCCCTACCGCCGGTAGCTTTCAATCATTTTCGGTATCCACAGGCGCCCACGGTCCATTAACAGCTACGGGAGGTGATCATGGTATAATTGGTCTCGCCTCCCATCTTGTCGGCCCTGATCCTCTCGCGGGCGATACCTACTCGTACGAATGCTTATCGCTGCGGCCCCGGCATTGACCAGAAATTCGCACCACTCATTGAATCAAGCCGGCCCCTCTAAGACTCGATAATTGATCAAACTTCCACTTTTTGTCTGCAATGAAGTCAACTCGATCATCGAGCTCGACAAGAAAGTCAAGTGAGCGCCGGTTGATCTGCAGGATGCCGAACTTCTGCTCGTACATCCTCCGAACGTCGGCATCGTCCCGAGGGAACACGGCGTACCATGGAATCTTTCGATCCTGTCTAAGACGAAAAAGCTCGGCTCCTATGTCCATATCCATGAAGGCGTATCCGATAAACAGCACGCAGCTCTGGTTGAAGTCGGAAAGAAACCGTTCGATCATACCTTTGTAATCGCCAATCATTCGAAAGTAATCGAACATTGTAATGACGAGTCCTCCTTGCCCGATTTGGCGCGCTGCAAGCTCCATCGTACCGTGCGGTTTGAACAACGGCATTCTGGGCGCCGGAGAATCCAGGTGGGCTGCATTGTGTCTTAGGAAAATCTCCTCCGTTTTTGGTTGCCCAATCTGAAGGCGCCAGCCCTTTTCGATGAGCTCATCATAATTCGTAGTGAAGAGCGCCTTCGGTCCGAGAAAGGGAAGTACAGCGTGTTGCCAAAGAGGTCGGGTGCAGTCGAATCGCGCCGTCAGATATTCCTCTATAGCCCCCCGTCCGGCCCGCGCTTCGGCCAAGGCCGCAGCATGCTCGAGGGTCATCATCCCGAGCGTTTTCGGTCCAAACGCTCGCCTCTCTTCATCGTTGCACATGAACTCCAGCCAGATCTCATCCCGCAGTCGCAGTGCAGAAGGCAAGAGTTGACCTGCGCGGTTTTTGGCGCCGACCGAAGCCCCGGCGCCCAGGAAGATCGTCAGCCGGGAATTTACACGCCCCCAGTTGCTAACAAGATTATCGAAGTTCCCGTCAGGTGGAAGTAATTGCCGCTCGTACGGGTCGATATCGTCCGGCTTGGGTCCGTGGTCCTTGGTCATCGAGAGAGTCCATTTCCGCTTGGATAAATCGTGGAAACAGGCATCGGCGATTGTTTACTGCCGAGATATGCCCCTATTCTCTTGCAACTTATCGTTTATAGGGACCGATTCGTGAGCTCACCGCAATATCTTGGCGACAAGTACAGGATCGTTCGCACGATCATTCGCGGCGACAGGGCTGGTCGTTTTCCGTTTCTTTACGAGGTGAGCGATGCTGGCATGTTCTTGTTCGCGCGTACCTGGTCACGGACAGGCGAGTCCGCCGATCTAAGGGCGCTCTGGAACCACGAAATCCGAAGCCTTCTCCGCCTCGGAGGATATCCTAGAGCCGGACAGTATTTCGTTCAGCTGCGGGACCTCGGCATTGAGGAGAAACGGTTCTACGTCGTCCTCGATGCCGGCGATCGCCAGCCGCTCGCGCAAATGCTCGCGGATCGAGGACGCCGACCTTGGCTAAGAGATGTCTCAACGCCGGCGCGTCGCCGAAAGGTTTGGGAAGGGCTGCGCCGCATCGCAACCGCTGTGAGCATGCTGCACGAGGAAGGTACCATTCACCGGGCCATATCGCCGTCTGCGGTATTTAGTGACGACCGCGGCGACTGTGATTTTCGTATGAGCGGCTTCGAGTGGTCGCTCCGGGTCACATCAGCGTCGCCCGTCGGACGCGACGGCTCCAACAAGGTCGATCGGTTGCGGGCGCCGGAGCTCGAGAAATCAGATGCGCGGTACTCATTCGCGACCGATTGGTTTGATTTCGGTGTGCTCTGCACGGAGATTTTTGGGTTCGAGCCTTCCGGTAGAGGCACCAAGACAGTCGAAAGACTGCGCGAAGTCGTTTTGAACCTTGCTTATCTCGGCCCTCCCGAGCGAGCTCTCATTCTTGGTCTGCTCGAGCCTGATCCCGAGAGGCGATTTACCGACAGCGCCACCATCTTACAGGGACTTTCGGAGGCGCATGCCTCTGTACGTAACCGCACGATCGTCATCGGAAAGCCTTTGTACATCGGCTTTAACCTGGGATCGGGTTCTCGTCTTTCCGAAGCCATCGCTGATATAACTGCGAACGCGGCTAAGGGGGCCATTCGAGCAGCAGACGTTGAGGCGCAGCTTGATTTTATCCAAAGAGATTTACCCGGAGATTTACAACTCCTCGTCCGCCAGACGCCCTTTCAACACTACGTGCTCAACGGTCGTCTGCTGCAGTACCGCGTACAGCGATGGGAGAGGGATACGCCGACCTGGGATGTCGGATTTTGCCAGTCCGCCGACCCGCCTTCACTGGATCCAACGGAAAAAGTGGCTTTGCTCGACGGGCGCAAGATTGAGGTGCGGGCGGCCCCGAAGCTTGCACGAGACCTGAACCGGGCGCGCAACATCGGCGCGGCCTGGGATGCCGTCTTCCCGTTTGAGTCGACCACGACCGAGTTGGACGATGCTCAGTATCAGGTTCTGGAGTTCTTCCGGATCACGAACCAACTGGATGCGTTGCTGACGGCGGCCCAGATCTGGCCGGTTCGCGTCGTCGATGTGGAAGAGCAGACGGAAGGCGCGGTCGTCGAGGTGACCCCGGTTCCTGACGGACATCGCGATGAGCTCGCGTTGAACCTGAAGCTCTCTCGTTCAGCAGAACAGATGAGAGATTTTTTCACGCGCGATGCTGTCTCTCTGCCTCTTGCGGAGGAGTCGGATTTTACGCTGGGCTATGAAGGCGTTTTGGGGCGCGGCGAGCAGGAGACCAACATCCGCTGGCGTTTCGACCGCATGATTTTTCACCCGGGCGGGATCAGGTACCGCTTTTATCACGAAGATGCCGGCCTTCCGGCTCCGACGCTGGATTCCAGGATGTACCTGATGCCGTCGGGGCTCGGCGGGACGATCGCCCAGCTCAAGCGGCGTCAGCGGGCGATCGATGGCATGCGAAGTCATGCCGGTCTGCTGACCGCGATCGCCGATCCCGATCGAGCGCGGCGGGACACGACCGATAGCCCCGGTAGCAGCGATGCGATCGAGAGCATGGATGCGTCAAAGCAACTCGCGCTTAACAGAATCTGGAAGACGCAGCCGCTATTCGCGCTCCAGGGTCCACCGGGGACCGGTAAAACACGGCTTCTCGAGACATTGACCACCCGCTTGCTCGAAGTCGATGTATCGACGCAGGCACTGATCACCGCACATTCACATGAAGCGGTCCGGCATGTTCAGCGCAAGCTTGCGGAGCGCATCGCCACCTTGCCGCAGACCACGCGTCCGATTGTCGTCCGTCTCGACGACAAGGCAGACACGGACTACGTCTCCCGCACCACGGCTCGTTTGGCCAAAGCGATTTCCGACAGCCCGCTGGCGGCGTCCGCCCCCGGCCACATCCAGGAGCGGGCAAGATCGATCGCGGTGGATCTGGAACAAGGCAAGCCGGCAACGCGAGATATACGCAGTCTGGAATCCTTGGTTCGCCAAGCGGCCAATGTCGTATTCGCGACGTCGAACTCGGGAGAGCTAGCGCAGCTGCTGGAGGACAACCGGCGCTTTGATTGGTCGATTGTGGAAGAAGCCGGAAAGGCGCACGGGTTCGACCTCGCGCTCGCGCTTCAGGCGAGCTACCGGGTGCTGTTGATCGGTGACCAGGAGCAGCTTCCACCTTTCAATTTCGCAGCGCTCGAGGGCCTATTCCGCGAGCCTCCTCGCATTCTGAACGCGTGGAAGAACGGCGCTGGATTTGCTCCCGGCCTGGTTGGCCGAGAGTATGTCGGATTGGACGATGAGGATCAGCAGAGGTTCACCGAGAGTTGCACCGTCTGGCTCGACATGGTGCAGTTCTTTGCGGAAATGTTTCGACGCTGCCAGAGAAGCGTGGTCGCGGAAGCGCCGATTGCCATGCGACTCGAATTGCAGCATCGCATGCATCCGGATATTTGCGATATGATCTCGCATTGCTTCTATCACGAGAGGTTGCGGACGCATGAAGACGCTATCGCGCGATTTGAGAGCGAAGGTCCGCCGTTTGACATCGTGGCCAACGGATGGATGCCGGAGCAGCGCATTGTCTTCGTCGACTTGCCCTGGATGCAGGAGGTCAAGCACGCGACGGGCGAGGTGGGCGGAGCCGACGGCAAGCGTCGATATACCAACCCCGCGGAGATCGATGCTGTTCTTCAGGTATTAACGCAGTTTGTTCCCAAGGTGGGACAGGATTGCCATATTCAGATCTTGTCGCCCTACCGCGCACAGGTTCGCGACATCGTGTCGGCGGTTTCCGACAAGACATCTTCAGGAAAGCTGAAAAACCTGCTCCATCCTGAACTCGACATCCGCCCTGCGAAGCGGATGGGCGCAACGGTGGACGAATTTCAGGGAAGTGAAGCGGACGTCGTGGTTGCCTCGCTCGTGCGCAACAATGACGAGAAGGTCGGCAAGGGCCTGGGCTTCCTCGCCGACCGGCGTCGTTTCAATGTTCTGCTAAGCCGGGCAAGGCAGAAGCTTGTCCTGGTGGGCAGCTGGAATTTTCTGGCGAGCCGGGTGGATGTCTCATCCGAGCCAAAGGAGGAGGACGAGCTTGCTCACATCACCAGATTGATGCGGTGGTTGATCGCGGAGGAGAAGCGCGGTCGAGTGAAGCGGATACAGCCGAAGGACTTCGGAGGAGCTACCAAGTGACGGCCCGGATGACAGTCTATATTCCGATCTACAAGGTTCGGGCGGATTATATCGTCAAGCAGGGCCGCACCTGGAGCGCATTCGAGCACATGGTCTTGTGGAAGCTCGCCCAGGAACGGGCAACTTCCGTGGAGCTTGCTGAACTCTCCGGCGTCCCGCTCCGGCTTGTTGTCGAATGCCTGATCGAGCTGATCGGCGTCGGATGGGTCGACATTCACACGAGCTCCGGCCGTGTCGCGTTTGAGGCGACGGCAGGCGGCAAGAAAGCAGCGGCGCTCAAGAAGCTGCCGGAAGATACCCGTAACCTGCGCAGGCGCGATACCTTGTGCATGGAGCGGATTACCATGAGCTTTTTCCAGCCCGAGGATCTTACCCTCATCCACAAGGACAAGCTTCCCGAGAATGCTTTCGTCCTGAGACCGAGGGTTTTCAAATTGACCATGTCGCCGACAGGCAGTGTCGACCGGTTGTACATGAAGGAGGACGAGACCTTCGAGGAGTGGGTCGACCACAGGATCACGGCTCAGCGTCTCTTCGCATCGGTGCAGATCTCCGGTGACCAGGTCGAGGGACTGCCGCAATACACCTCTCCCGAATTTCGCCAGGCGATCGTGGATGCCGTAACCGTCGCGCCTGATGCGGGTGACGATGAAACTGCTGAAGAAGTGATCGCACGTGCCGATACCCGCCTGGAAACAGAGGACGGCTATAGCTATGCCGAGGTGACAGCGGACGATCTTGTCGTCGGCGGGCCTGCTCATCTGTCGGAGCTGAAGCGGGTGCTGTCGGATGCGAAATCGTTCGTGGTGATCCATACCTGCTTTGTGGGAACGGAAGCCGTGCGCCGTCTGATGCCTGATCTCGAGGCCGCGGCGAAGCGCAAGGTGAGAGTTGACCTCCTATGGGGTCAACGAAACGAGGAGCTGAACGAAGACGCGCTGAAAGATTTTCGAGAAGCGAAGGCGATGTTCGACAAGTTGTCTCCGCATACGAAATCATATCTGCGCTTCGCCGAGACCGAGACCGGATCTCATGCCAAGATCGTGCTCGCCGATTCGGGACCTCACGGATCCTATGAAGCTTACGTCGGCTCGTGCAATTGGCTTTCTTCTCTTTACAAATCCGTTGAAGTGTCGATCAGGCTGCGGGAGCCGCACGTCGTGGCCACGCTGGCGTCAGCACTGGCGTTTCTCCGGATTCCGTCATCGGGTAAGTGGACAAAGGACGTCTATCGCCTTTCTGAGCTGCGCAACGAATGTCGCCGGACTAACGCACGGAGCGATGGGTCGCATCGTGTGGCGGTGCTGAGAGATCATGAGCATCTCGCGGCGGTTCGCGAAGCCCGTGATGGCGCTGCCTCAAGTATCGTCGCCGTCTGCGATCTGCTGGGGCCGGCCGGCGAAACCTCGGTTTTCGTGCCGATGCGCGCGACCGACAGGAATAAGGTCGCGGTAACGCTCATCCATAACAAGCTCGCTAAAAGCGTCTCACAAGAAGAGCGTGACCGTACTGCGGCCGCGCTTTCCGAAGTAGGCATAAAGCTTTTTGCCGTCGATCAGGTCCACGGAAAATTCATGACCTGGGACGATGACGCTTTGCTGATCACGAGCTTCAACTGGCTCGCGACAACCTCCAATCCATGGAAGCCACGCGGGGCGGAAATAGGTGTCATCGTCAAAGGACCGGGACTGGTTGGCCATCTTAAGAGTAAATTCAGCGAAGTGGCCCGAATTGACCGCGATATTCTCGACTGCCAGGCCTGAGAACTGACGCGATTTTTCTGGAGCCCGCCAAGGCACGCATATTCTTTTTGCGAGTGGGCCGGCGAGAACACTTACGCCTTTTTGATCAGTGTCGTGTCGTGGCGTTTGGAGCGCGATCGTCGCAAACGTTGTCTAGCGCGCTTAGCCATGTATCGATGCATGGTGGCGCAGTTTGGCAGTCTGTCTCGTCGGTCACAATGTGGATCCTGCTTGGTCTTCCTTGACGCCCCGGGCGACGACCCGGAGTATCTCATCTGGTAAAGGCCGCTGCAGCTTCAGGGCCTCGTCCGGAAGTGCTGTCATCCAGGTCTCGACCTCGTCCGGGGTTGTCAGGATCACGGGCATCGCCTTGGGGTGGATGGCGCCGACCTCGACGTTCGGCTCGGTCGTGAGGAACGCGAACAGGTCGTTGGTGGTCTCACCTTCCTTGACTTTCCGGACAGAGGTCCAGTTGGTCCAGATGCCGGCGAAGCAGGCGAGGGGACGAGTCTCGTCGAGTGCGAACCAAATATCACCGCCCTCGGCCTTGTTGAACTCGCTGAAGGAGTTGAACGGTACCACGCAGCGGTTCTCGGCTCCCAGCCATCGCGTCCAGTGCTTGCTTTTCACGTTGCGGATGTTGGTCGTGCCGCCGTCCGGCTCCAGGCGCAGCAATTCCTTGAAATCCACTGCCTTGCCTTTGGCCTGCAGCTTCTCGGCTCGCTTCTTCGTAGCGTCCATCTGCGCCTTTGATGACGATGGCATCCCCCATCGCGCCGTAGTGAGTTCGCGGCCCTCGGCTCCATTCCGCACGATCGGTGCATTGTAATCGGGGAAGACCCCCGGCATCGGCGCCAGATTTCCAACGTATCGGTTCACAACGCGGAACAGTGCGCTGATTGCGGCCTGGTTTGTCGTGATCGAATAGAGATTGCACATCAGTCAGGATTCGGTTCGAGAGTGGCGCGGCTGCCAAGTCAATTGTAGCAGAGTCGCGGATGGACGCCGGCCCGCCTTGGCGCATTTGCGGCAGCGCAGCCGGCTGGCGAGATCGTGCACGAAGGTGGTCGGCGGGTGCTTCATCGCCGCGAGGTCCACGTCGCTCGGCGTCTTGCGGCGCGCACACCTAATCTCCAGCCAGGGGAAGCCTCCGTTCACAGCCTGATCGATGGTCGGCGACGGATCGATCGGTTCGCCGTCACTCCACATTCGCTCGTTCCAGCTTTCGCAAAGCAGCCTATCGGCTTGCTGGATCATTGCCTCGCCTTTGGCCCGCATCTCCGCCGATTGGGTAGCCAGGATGTTAGCCATTGCGCCCGCCTTGCCGAGCTCTTTTGCCAGAGCCTTGCGATCGCCGCCCGACAGGGGCGTAGGGTGATACTTCGGGGCCATCCGGATATCCAGGCGCAAAAGAGATCGGATCGGCAAATCCAGAGCGATTACGGCGATTCGAACGCCGGCCAGCACCCGTCTTCTTCATGCCTGCCGGTGCGCTGCTGGCAGGTGTTGTCGAGCAACCGCTGCGCCACGTCCTTCCAGACCGCGTTGCCGCCATATAATCGGACTGCATCGACGGTCTGGATTTCCACTGTCCTATCGCAGCGGCGGCAGGAGACGCGCAGGACGTGACGCTGAATTTCCGACAGACGTCGCTGCCGCAACTGGGCTCCGGTCGCATCGGCGCGAGGGTCTTTGAGCACCGATTCCCAATATTCCGCCGGGAGGGGAGCATCCGGAGCCGCAGCGGAGGGAATCGGCCTACGGGCGGCTTCAGCGGCCAGCTTTTCCATCTGCTTTGGGGTCGGCATGCGCCAGCTCGCGGGTCGGTCGGTCATTCTGAATTAGAACATAACAAGAACAAATGTCGAGTCCGCTCGAACCCTCATTCGTGAAAAAATCATCCCGTTAAGAGGGGCGCGGTGTCGGAACCAAGCCGGCCCGTTCGTCTTGAATCCGGCACCAGTATGGAGTTCCCCCACGATGGCCCCCCGCGCTAACTGGAAAGGCTTCCTGCGTCTTTCCCTCGTCACCTGTCCGGTAGCGCTCTATCCGGCCGCGTCGGAATCCGAAAAGGTCTCCTTCAACCAGCTCAACCGGAAGACCGGCCACCGCATCAAGTACGCCAAGGTGGACGCCGATACCGGTGAGGAGGTCGACAACGAGGACATCGTCAAAGGCTACAAGGTCGACACCGACACATTCATCGAGGTGACGAAGGAAGAACTCGAGAATGTCGCGCTGGAATCGACGCGAACGATCGAGATCGACGAGTTCGTCGACCGCAGCGAGATTGATCCAAGATATCTCATCCGGCCCTATTATCTGCGCCCCGACGGTAAAGTGGGGCACGACGCTTTCGCGGTCATCCGCGAAACCATCCGCGAAATGAACAAGGTCGCGATCGGTCGCGTGGTGCTGACCAATCGCGAGCACATCATCGCACTGGAGCCGCTCGACAAGGGGCTGATGGGGACGCTGCTGCGCTATCCCTACGAAGTCCGGTCCGCCGACGAGTATTTCGACGATATCCAGGACGTCAAAGTCACCAAGGACATGCTCGATCTGGCCAGGCACATCGTCAACCAGAAGGCCGGCCACTTCGAGCCGGACAAGTTCGAAGACCAGTACGAAACTGCCCTTATCGATCTCATCAACAAGAAGCGCGCTGGCAAACCCATCACCGCGAAAGCGCGCCCTCGAGGCGAGAATGTCGTCGACCTGATGGACGCGCTGCGCAAGAGCATTGGAAGAGAAGAGGCGGCCGCGACAGAGGCACCCAGAAAGCCAGGCAAAAAGCCGCGCAAGGCGGCGCCGGATCAGAAGGAAATGCTGATGCCAATCGCAGGCAAGAAGCCGGCGAAAGAGGCCGCGGGGAAGAAGCAGGCGGCCAAACCGCAGCGGAAGTCGGCTTAAGGTATCTTTGCGGTGGGTTCACGGAAAGTTCGTTCCGACACGCCGGATGCATCGAGATATTGCCCGGGCCGGCCGCTCTGTTCGCCCGCTTTGGAAGTTCTCTGCCCGCGAGGTAGACAACACCGCTGATCGCATGGCAGCGGTCAGTGGCGGTGCGGGGAAGCGTCTCATGGCGAGAAAACTGAAGACCTACCAGACCTCGCTCGGCTTCTTCGATCTGGCGATGGCCGCTCCCTCCATGAAGGCGGCGCTGGAAGCGTGGGGCGCAGACAGCAATCTCTTCCACCAGGGCGCGGCCAAGGAAAGCGACGATCCGGACGTTATCGCGGCAGCCAAGAAGAAGCCAGGCGTTGTTCTCAGGCGCCCGGTTGGATCCGACGGATCTTTCAGCGAACATGCCGAGCTGCCCACCGATCTTGGCGGCGGCGGACCAACGAAAGCCGCCCGCAAGTCGAAAGGCCCAAAGGCGAAGAAACCTTCCTCTCGCCCCGTCGACAAGGCTGCGGAACGAAAGGCCGCGCTCGCCTTCGAAAAGGAGCAGAAGCGGCGCCAGCTTGAACAGGCGAAGGAGGAGACTGCCAGGCGGAAGGACCGTGAACGCCGTCAGCAGGCGGTCGACAAGGCGCAGGCTGCGCTGGACAAGGCTGAGCAAGAGCACGCGAAGCGGGCCGCCGCCATCCAGGCCGAGGTCGAGGCTCTCGAGAAGAGATCGCAGGCCGAAAAAGCCCGCTGGGATAAGGAGAAGAAGCGATTGGAAGCTACGCTGCGGCGCGCGCGGGGTTAGTTTCGGTCATGCTCGGCGCCGGTCCTTCTAATCAGGAGGGCATTCTGGGCAGGTATCACCAATCGAGTTCAGCACGTCGTGAACTTCGGCCGCCGCTGCATCGGGGGAGACGCCTGCTGGCGGGACTCCACGGGCGATATCGAAGGCCCGCTCCCGCGCGTGCGGATCGGCGCGGTCCTGCATCCAACCGTGCTCCTCGCACTCGCGGATGGCGCCAGCATCCTGAAGCACGGCAATCGCCCATCCGCGCATCGTCCGTATCGCCGGCCTTCGTTCGCTTGTCATCAGCATTGGAATAGCTCCTGATACGGCGAATCGTTTTGTCCGTCATTCATTCCGGCTGGCAGGGATTCGCAATGGCAGGAACTCAGGGTTTGGAGTGCTAGCGCAGTGTGGGCGACTCACGCTACCCATCATTCTCAACCACCTCACTGCACAATGGGAATGATATGGTTGCTGCCACCCGTGAACTGCCTGCTTCTGGTTATGCGCTTGAAGTGGACGGCCGACTGAGAGCCGAATTTGCAACCAGAGACGGCGCCAGGGCAGGTGGAGAAGAGCTCAAGAAACGTTTTCCCATGCTTCAGATCAGGATCTATGACGCGCAGACGAATGCGCGCGAGGAAATCTAGTTCCTCCGACTCAAGTCTTTGCGCTGCTTCTTTTGCGCGTGCGGCTTCCGCCGCATCGGGCTCTCGTGTTGGGGTGGACGGCCCCCTTCCGCCGGTCTGCGTGGCAAGATGGGGTCGTCGATGACCTCAAAAGAAGGAGCCGCCCGTGGAA
>NZ_JBEPQQ010000019.1:0-85840 GCF_040547935.1 Bradyrhizobium sp. LA6.8 | reverse complement strand
GCCCCCGCGAAAGGAGCGTTTTGATCTCAATTCGGCCACCAAGGAAGTGATTGTGCTGGCGCAAAGCGTGATCCACAGGAATGGCGTTTCGGTCCGGACTCGGCTTGCAGATGGACTGCTTCCGGTTCTCGGGGATCGCATTCAGCTGCAACAAGTCTTGCTAAACCTGATACTGAACTCGGCTGAAGCAATGGGCTCGGTTGAGGAGGGGGCAAGAGAGCTGTTGATCAGCACCGAGCAGGATCAGGCAGGCGCCCTCGTAGCCGTACGCGATTCAGGGCCCGGCATTGATGCGCGGCATCTCGATCGAGTCTTCGACGCCTTTTACACCACGAAGTCCAGTGGAACAGGGATGGGGTTGTCGATATGCCGCTCGATTGTCCATGCTCATGGGGGCAAGTTGTGGGCGAAAGCGAACGAACCTCGCGGCACCGTATTTCAGTTTACCCTGCCAGCGGACAACGACTCATGAATTGTCTTCAATCGGCGTACCTGGCTGCAGAGCCGAACGCAGGCATCGCTCGAGATAGTGGTCGTCCACAGGCTTGCCGACCTTGTCCTCCTTGTCCTTGCCCCGCATGACGATCCACAGGGCGTCGTCGGTTCTGCCCGATCAACGTTGGCAGGTTCGGGCCATGACCGGACGCTCGGCGTCGCGCCATGACTCAGCTCAGATCGCAGGAGTTACGGCAATCCGGTGAATAACAATTAGAGCGGGGGCGGCTCCGGCTGCTTCGGCTTTGGGCCGAAAGCCCTCGCCGTATCCCGCTGAGGGCGGTTCACTTTGGATAGAGCGAGTTGCCGTGCATACTCCTGGTCACCAGTTACCTTGTATTGCGGGCTTGTCAGTGAGGCGAGAAACGCCACGATGTCATCGATCTCCGGCTCCGTCAGCGCCAACGGCTGCATGTCCTTGTCGAGCCAGGGGTTCGTGATTCCATCACCCTTGTTGTAGTGATCCATTACGTCCCACAGGGTCTGCATCGACCCGTCGTGAAAATAGGGGCCGGTCACGAGAACATTTCGTAGGCCCGGCGTCTTGAACGACGCGATATCATCCTGCTTTCTCGTCACGAGGAAGCGCCCGAGGACCGACATCTCGCTCGTAATCGCCGCGGCGTCGATACCCGCCACATGTCCTTGCGCCAGCTCTCGCTCAGCCTGCTGCGCCAGGGGAACTACGTGATGCCGGAGGATGCCGATGCCAACGTTGTGAAAATCGCTATCCAAGAAGAGGGCTGCGTCCGGCTGATTGTCCGTCAAAGCATGGCAGAGGTGGCAACGGGCCTTGGCGTTGAACAAATCCCAGCCGCGTTTGGCCGAGTCGCTGATGGCGTTGACGTCTCCGGCGATGAAATGGTCGAACGGGGAATCGAAGGAAGCCAGTGTCCGTTCGTACGCTGCGATAGCGCTCAACATATCCTGCTCGTTCACGTCCCGGCCGAAGGACTGCATGAATTGAGTCTGATAGTCCTTGTCGCCGACGATCCTGGACAGCGCATCGCCGATACTGACCGAGCCCATCTCGAACGGATTCGTGATCGGCAGCGCAGCCTGCTGCTCTAGCGTATTGACCCGGCCGTCCCAGAATTGCGTCTTGTTATAGAGCGCATTCAACACGGTAGGGGCGTTACGTTGGCCGACGCGGCCATGGATACCGACTGACAGGGGCCTGCCGTCTGTGAAGGCCCGCGCCGGATCGTGGCAGGTGGCGCAAGAGACCGTACCGTCGCCTGAGAGCCGAGGCTCGAAGAACAGCTTCTGACCCAATGCGACTCTGGCAGGTCTGAGCGTGGACGGCGAGATAACATACTCGGTCAAAACCTTAGGGAAGCCGACCTGAATTGATGAACGGGGCTGGGCTAACGGGCCCGGTTTGGGCAGGGGCGGTGCCTGCCCCGGCGCCAGCGCGGGCGGTGCGCCTACACTGGCGTCTTTCTCTTGGGCTCGCGCAGCAACTACCGCGAAGATATACGATAGGAGCAATAGTATCACGAGGGATGTCGCGCGCATCATAAGTGGGCACCTCATAGCGGCGGCAGGGACTCCAGCGGGCACACAAAGGCGCGCAGGGCCGAAGCAAGTCAAGAAATTCGCGACGCTTAATGTGTCCCAAGTCAGGCAATGGATATCGGTAGGACTATATCCGTTACGTAACGCCACGAAGATCGAATGAGGAGGATCGGAAGTCCCCTGAAGGCTTTAGAGGCTTTCGCCATCAGTCTTGAACGAAGTCGGATACAATACCGTTTCTGGGCTAGCCGTAATGTCGGCGCGGGCGCGCTCGCTCGGATTCAGCCTCGTCTTCGCGACGAGGACATTCCGGCGATGCTGCGCAACGACGACAAGGAAGCGAAGTCCATGATCGCCAACACCACCACCAAAATCTTCATGCGGGTGGAGGAAACGGAGATGACGGCGAAGCTCGCGGTCGACTCCGGTGGCAAGGGAAGCTTCGCGCGGGTGTCGGGTTTTGCCGCCAAGTCGGGTGAGTTCGCCACCCCTTACCTCGACAACATGGAAGCCCGGTTCGAAGAACAGAACGGGTGATGGTCCGGAACCTGAGAGCCCTCGGGTCGGGGAAGCCTACGTCACCTGGCGGGACTCGGTCTTCAAGGTGAAGACCTTCCATGCCCACCCGGAGGGTGAATTCGGGGCGGACCTGAAACGGCTCCAGCTCCGGGCCAACCACTTCCTCGCCTTCTCCAAACCGACCTAGGAGGAGGTCAAAAAGATCAGCGTTTTGGTCGACGTCGCCGAACGGCTGGACGTCCCCCGCTTTGCCAAGCTCATCGAAAACCGAGCGCGGACCGAGCGTGCCGCGATCGAAAAATTGGTTAACGCGAGGAAAGATCCGACTCGCTTCGCAACGAGATCGCCGCCGGTTCAGTGGCGTTCCTGCGCGCAGCCTATGGCGGGGGAAAGAAGGCGAGCTCGACGGATCTGATCACCGCCGGCGCCGCTTCGATCGCCGCCATCTGCCAGGCGATGCAAAAGCAAAGCGACAAGTTCGCCCGGGAGGTCCGCGCCGTGGAAGGGTTGCCGGCGGGCGGATTTGTTGGGTCGGGGCGCACTCGTAGCCCGTCCCTGGCACCCGGCTTGGTTAATCCGGCATCCCGGGTGCCGCCGAGCTCGGCCGGTCTGCCGCCCGTATTCGAGACGCTGCGCGGGCCAAGGTGTCGACCACGCCGCCACCACCGGACGTCTTTGCCGCCGAGCTCGATGACGCGCCGCCGTAGCCGGTGGACGAGTCCGAGGAGAACCAGACCGTTCGCCTGGCCTCCGCCCTGGAGTCACTCGGATCGCTGGAAGGTGCCGGGAAGCTGCCAACTCGCCGGCGCCTTCCCGTATGAAGGACGTCGCTCACAGCATCACCGTCGACAACGTCGCCTACGACATGGCCCGGCGGATGCAGTGCCTGGGTCGACGTGTGGCTGAAGGACATCGCCCCGAGCACCGGCCTCAGGACTTGGTTTGGCATGATCCGAACCGCTGGCGCGAATTTTCACTAGCGATACTCCGAGGAGCTCCGCGCCAATCATGCCGTAGTTGAGTACCTGACGGAACTTATACAGTGGGCGAAGTCACGCTGCTCTTTGACGCGCACGACACCGAGCGAAATAACGCCGTGGTGCTCGCCGAATACCTCGCCGCACACTAATCGGTGTCGATATTTGGGATCGGAAGCTCGCTCAGAGCGGCATGCAAAGCTGGCTCAGGACCGGATAGCCGTGAGTGTAGATCCAGTCTGACTGTCGCGCCGGCACGTGACAGGACTGACAGTCCGTCGTGTAGTCGGGGGATTAGTTGCGTCGAACCAGGACCAACCCCGGCCGTCGCCCCACAGCTTGTTTCTTGAAAATCGGCCGACGTTGTCTTTCACCATGACGAACCAGCCAGCGAGGGTACCGGCCCTACTTAGGGTTCCAGTTGCCATAATGCATTCGCGTAGTGATGGAAACGATAAAAACCCTCTGCGCAAAGGGCGTCGAGCTGCGCGGTATAGGCAAACAGAAAGGCCGCGCTAAGTGCGCCTCCGCCAAGCACGAGCCAGGCCTAGTTGAAGGAGCCGCTGCGTAGAGCTTATTGCATGTTTCTCAACCTCGTGGAGCCATCATAGTAAAGAGTCGACGGTCCATCGATTCGAGCCGGCGAGACCCAAAAATATCGCGCAGCACATCGCAGCGAATACAGAGTAGTCGAATGGCGACTTGATCCCAAACGAGATCGCCATGGCTGAACCGAATAGGAAGAGCAAGCCCGCGCTGCCGAAAGCCGCCCACCGCAGCGCCAGTCCGAGTATCAGCGTAACACCAAATAGGAGCTCCAGCACCGTCGCGGCAGTGCCGAGAAAGGGTATCATCCACGCTGGTGCGAACGCATTTACCTTGGCCGCGTAGCCCAAAAATCGCTCGAATGTTCCCCAGGAAACTCCGCGCTCGCCTGGATTGCCGTAGAACCCGAGCCGGTCGCTGACCGACAACAGGAACGAGACCCCCAGTGCCGCGCGGCTTCCCAGCGAAAGAAGATCGAGGGCAAGAGAAGCTGGTTGCTCCGCGGATTGCAGCTTAAGTATGGGTTGGCCACGCGAAGTGCGCAAGACGCCGCGAAGCGTTTCGGATGTTGCCATCATGGCGAAATCCTACGGGTGGGTGGGGGCAGGAACCTTGGGTGCGAGACTTCGACAGCCAGGCCGACGGTCCTCGATAATTTCATGGGGGTCTCCTTTGCTGCTCGTGCGGCACGGCGCGACGGCTTCAATCCCTGTCGAAACAGCCGCGCGTGTTCGGCCTGCCCAGCGGACCTCAGTATCGGCCGCGGCCGGCGAAATTAGAAATTCCCTTTGGAAATGCATTCGATAGGCGTGAAGTATCGTCGTCCAAAAGCGCTGTGCGCGCCGGCGTCCCGTCCGTCTGCGATCGGCCGTCGAGGAGCGCGCCGTACTCGGGGTGTCGGGCCGCGTAGAAAGACATGAAAGGGGCCCTTCGCGATCACTCCTTTCCCGTCGCGTCGCAACGCTCCGAAAACGCCATGCGCCAGCCGCAATCGTGATCGAGTATGGCACGGGTGCGGGAGTGAAGACCGAACTCTGCAGTCTACCGGCTTGAGACGCGCCACCGCGCTAAGATCGCCCGTGTCGGCCAGACCCTCGTCATCGCGCGTAGTTGATCCAGCTTCGACGCCAAGGCCTTTTGCTCTCGATGTCGGCCCAAACCCTTGCATGCGGCATGCGTGCGAAACCGATTTTCTATCGCCGGTTCGCGCTTTTTTTTGCCTTGCGCGTGACCAGGGGCGCCGAGCCCTGCTTGTTCAGACAGGCTTTCCTGACTGCTCCTCCTCGAACGTCACCGCCACCGCCGCGTTTGCAGAGAGGCGAACCCTTTGCCGCTCAACGTCGGCGACAAGCCCGAGGTCGATGAAATGCGCGTGGCCTTTGTGCTGGCCCTCGCCGCTGTCGCGCTTCGCGAGCCTGACGCGGCCGGCCGTGGGTGACACCATCGACGGTGCCGACGCGGACGCCGTCCGCGCCGATCACTTCCGTGTTTTGGGCGATCTTGTCTGTGGTCATCTGGTCTCTCCTTTGGTTTCGCTGAATGCGCTGAAGTTATGCGTCGCCGCCAAGCGAAGGCACGCAAATTGCCAACGCGTGTGCGCCGGGAAGAAATTCCGGTAGCTCGCGCGGAGGTGTCCCGGCGGGTTCACGCAAGAGCCGCCTCGCAAAACGAACTGCCCGGACATGAACTTTCCATTGTACTCGCCCACCGCGTCCCTCGGTCGCGCGTAAGGCGAGAACGCGCTGCGCGTCCACTCCCAGACGTCGTCGAACATCTGCTGCACCCCGGCTTTTTGTGGGACGCGGGCTTAGGCCTTAGGCGATTGAGGTCCAGGAAATTGCCCTCCACGTCGAGCCTTTGCCTCGCCACCTCCTACTCCGCCTCGCTCGGCAGCCGCTTTCCGGACCACGCGATGATTCCGGCCTCGAAGTCGGTGAAAGAGAGCGCAGGAGGGACTGCGGTCTCGACCTTCACCGGGGTAGGGTCGCGGTAGGCCGTCCGAATCGGATCTTGCGCGAACAGGTGGAGGATGTCCGTGAGCAGAAGCTCCTGCTCGTGGTCGCAACCGAGCTCGATCAGCTCAGCGACCTCCGGGGTCGGCCGCGAGCCAAGCAACTTGGCGACTGCCTGGTCGATACGCGCCCGGTAAACGTAGACCTCGCCCAATGCGGGCCGCGTGATCATGCTGCGCCGAGGACGCGGCTGCCGCGCCTCGAGTGTCTCGTAGTAGGAATTGAACAGGTCATCGAACGGCCTGTAGCCCTTCAGGTGAGGCGAGAGAACCATCGCCTCAAAAAACCAGGTCGTGTGCGCGAGGCGCCACATTGCAGGGCTCGCGTCGGGGATCGACTGCACCGTTGCGTCCGCGTCGGAAAGAGGTTTGCCGAGGCTCTCGCGCGCTCGTGTGCCGGACCTCGCGGTAGAACCGCTCAAAGTCCCTGAGTGCGAGCGCCGACTGGAAAAGATGCGCAGGAGCCATTGCAAGTCCTCACTACGAATTCAGAATGGGCTGTCGCAACGGGCATGGTCCAAGGCATCCGGCGCGAACGGATCAGGAAGATGACCAGAATCTGCGTGGTGATCGATTCGATGAGCCATCCGGTCTGCAACAGGGCGGCGATCGACCAGTGCGTCGCGTCGCGCGGCATCGTACGCAATGTCCGCTCGATTACCTCAGCAACCTGATCGTCGTTGATGGTTCGAGGACGGCCAAGCCGGGCTTCGTCAAGCAGGCCATCACAGCTCTCCTTCAAAAATCGGCGGCGCCACTTACCAACGATGTGTTCGTGGAGGCCGAGTTCGGCAGCCACCGACTTGCTTGGCAAGCCATCCGCACACCGCAGGATCGCGCGGCAGTGCTCAGATAGCGATCGGGCACGCGATGACGACGAACCTGCCTCTCCAAGTACGCACGCTCCTGCGGGCTAAGAACCAGCGGCGCGGTCGGCCGGCCTCGCTCACCTGCATTCGCGACGAGCACTCTCCTCTGTAGAGATTCGAACTATCAACTAATGTGACGAACTTGCGTTCCAGATGACTAGCTCCTGGTTTGGTTAATCCGGTATCCCGGCCGAACACTAAGGGCCATGTGTGGACGGCTCCCGGTTGGCAAGGGTTTTCTTCACGCCTGCGACGGTGGTCGGAGCAGCCATGTGTTCGGCCTGTTAGCGACGCGGCGGCAATAACGATCGTCTATCGACTCTATGGCGAGAGGTGATTTCTCTCACCGGCGTTGCAAGGTCATCTTCCAAAGCATCGTCGTACCGAAACGTTCAGTGCTGCCACCGAGACGCGGTGCCAGATTGAGAAGCCAGGAGGCTCGATATGCATAGCAACGACGTAAACGCGGCCGCAGTGAATGGTAAAGAGGCCGCGTATTTCGGTGTGCCGTGGGAAGATGCCTACGGATACGCGCAGGCGGTCAAGGTTGGTGACATGATCCATGTCTCCGGTCAGCTCAGCCACGACGAGAAGGGGAACCTGATCGCGCCTGCTTCTCTCGATGAATTCGGCAAGCCGGCCAAGTTCTCGATGATGGAACCGCAGATGCGGGCGACTTACGCGAATGCCGTCAGGCTTTTGGCGCGCTTCGGGGCAACGCTGGACGACGTCGTCGAGGAGACGCTCTATGTCCTCGATGTCGACGCTGCATTCGTCGCCGCGGGCAAGGTGCGCAAGGAGGCCTACGGCACGGCACGACCTCAATGCGCAAGCAACCTGATCGGCGTGACGAGACTGGCCTTTCCCGAACAGCTCATCGAAATCACCTTCAAGGCTATGCTGTCGGGGGCAGAAGCGAAGCCCCGGAGATAAATCCCAATGCTAGGAGTTAACGAAATCATGACACAAAGACCTGGAACCGCGACGGCAATACCCGACATCCTGATCGAGCCGAAGGATTGCGCCTTGGTGCTGGTCGATCAGCAAGCCGGACTTGCTTTCGGCGTGGGATCGATCGATCGCCAAATGCTTCTGAACAACGTGATCGCTCTAGCGCGCACCGCCACCGTTTTCGGCATGCCCATCGTGGCGTCCACGTCCGCCACCAAGGTCTACAGCGGCCCCCTAATGCCCGCGATTCACGCCGCGATTCCCGAAGTGGTTGCGATCGAGCGCCGCAACATGAACATGTGGGAGGACGATGCTGCGCGCGGCGCGATCGTGGCGACCGGACGGCGAAAGCTGATCTTTTCGGGGCTGTTGACGGAAGCGTGCGTGACTTTTCCGGTGCTCTCCGCCCGCGCGGCGGGGTATGAGGTACACGTCGTCGGTGACGCTTGCGGCGGGCTCACTCCGGTCAGTCACGACCTGGCGATGCGACGGATGGAAGCGGCGGGGGCGAAGCCTACGTCGTGGATCCAAGTCCTTCTGGAGCTCCAGCGCGACTGGACCCGGCATGAGACCTATGACGGGGCGCGAGCAATCGTCGAGGCTCACGGCGGCGGATACGGTATCGGCCTGGCCTATGCACGGGATATGATCAAGCCCGCGTAAGAAACGCGCCCATTATCCATCGGAGTTGTTCCTGCGCCCCGCGCGCTGGCGCATGGGGTTAAGTTCCTGGCGTGGGAAATCGTACTGCGAATATTTCATCCTGAAAGCCATTTGAAAGGAACTTTAGGATGACCGATGTCAATGCTAAGGCTAGCGACAGTAGTGTAGGTTTGCGGCTCCTGTTTTCATTGTTCATTGTGGTGCTGCTGTCGTTCGGTGCATACGCCGCTTTCGTCTCCGCTCCCGCGACACGGGCCAACGCGAAAATCCAACTCGATCGTGAGATTGCAGCTGAAGATCTCGCATTCTGTGAAAAGTTCGGAATACGCGTTGACACCAGCGGCTTTGGTGTGTGCAGCCAACAGCTCGCGCTTATTCGACAAAAGCAAGCCGACCGGGACAGTACCGCAGCTGCAGGCCTTCCCTAGCGGACGCGAGGTTGGGCGGCCGATTCTCTGGGTGCCCGAGCTGAGGAGAGGCTTGCGCCTAGCCCCGATGAAGCCGGCGTCGAAGTCGGCCAGAAGCACACCATCGCGGCTACGTCCTTCCTTCACCTCGTCCCAGTCGGCGAAACGCTCGATCGACACCGTTTACGAGTTCAAGAAGAGCCGAAGCGCGCGCTTCCCGTCGAACTACCCCGCGACCGACGGCTAGGGGCAGCCAGGTTTCATCCTGTCGCAATTGAGGGAATGGAAAAGATAAAAGCACGGCATTTTCCAACGCCTGGCACGAAACCTAGCTTCGGTGTGGCGTGTCTACGGGGGGCCACCGGTTGTGCGACGTTGCGATCGCAAGTTTATTCCTGTGTTGACCACTACATTGCCGTGTCGGCCTGAGCGCAGCAAAACAAAGGAGAGTGCAGATGAACCTGGACGCGAGGGACATGGCTGAGCCCGTTTCATGTCTTCGTAGAGCGCGCGGCCGAATCCCGCCGTCCTGAACGACCCATCGGGAGGAGATCACATGAAACGTCTATCCGGAAAAGTCGCCACCGTCACCGGGGCCAGCGCGGGCATCGGCCGGGCCACCGCCGAGCTGTTTGATGCTGAAGGCGCCAAGGTCATCGTCGGAGCTCGCCGCCAAGCCGAACTCGACGCTCTAGTTGCCGAGATCGTCTCCGACGGCGGTGACCCCGCCGCGTTGGCGGGCGACATTCGCTCGGAAGACTATGCACGCGCCCTGGTTGCGCTCGCCGTCAAGAGGTTCGGCAAGCTCGACATCGCTTTCAACAATGCTGGTACCTCGGCGAAGGCGCCCCGACCACCGGCGTTTCTGAAGCTGGCTGGAACTGTGCCATTGCCATCAATCTTACCGGCGCGTTCCTTGGCGCGAAGCACCAGATCAGCGAGATGCTGAAGCGCGGCACCGGCTCGGTGATCTTCACCTCTACCTTTGTCGGCTACAGTTTCGCATTTTCGGGCATAGCCGCCTACGCTGCGAGCAAATCCGGGTTGATCGGCCAGACTCAGGCAATGGCCGCCGAATACAGTGCGCAGGGTGTGCGGGTCAATGCGATTCTGCCGGGCGCGGTCGATACCGCAATGTACCGCCAGGTGAATGACACGCCTGAATCAATAACATTCACGACCAACCTGCATGCGTTAAAGCGGGCCTGAGGAACTGGCACCTTACGAAAAAATGCGGAAATACCGAAGTACGTTGCGTGGGTAACGATCAAGCTGCTCTTGCACACTCAGGTCTGGTGGTGGCACGAAGCCAAGTCCCCGACCTGCCACGCGATCCGAACTACGGCGGCTGGTCGATTAGGTGGCCAAAGATGCTAGACTCGAGGACTTTTACGGGCAAACCGGACATGCCTCCGGATCCCCGGAGGCCGTGCCAGTGGTATTGCGGTGCCACGGCTCGGCCGGCGCTGGCGACCCGGGCTCACTGCCCGGCCCGTCGGGACCGGCCGACCGAAGCAAGTCAGTTCGGAATTACGTCAGCTCGCTCGCGAGCCCACAACGTAATCCAAATAGCCTTAATTTCTTACGCTCATTATTACAACGGTGTCAGAACTCATCGATCCCTTAACAAGGATGCGCCCGTTTCTCGCTCGGTACAGCGCGCCGGTGTCACAAGTTCATGCGCGGTCCTGGGCGGCCTTCATCACCGCTACGCCCGAGCTTAAGTTTTCAATACAAACAGGCGCCTAGTGCTTCGTTTGCCCCGCGGCACATCGCGATATTTGGGGCCGCCGAACTATTCCTAACGGTTATTCGTCGACGACTACCATTCCAAAGTTGAATTTTCGTTTTCCAAAACGCACGGTCACCATGCAAGAAACATACGCGGACAGGTGTCGCGAGGGACACCGTTGGGGGGAGAGCTAGAATGGACGACGAAGTTTCGAAGAGGCGCCCGGTCAGTACGCCGATCGAACCCTCCGCGGAGACCTTGAGCGGCTTTCGCACGCTCGACATCCGAACCGACCGGCTGATTTCATCATGGCTGCGAGAGGCGGGCGTTCCTGACGGCGCGCTGAAGGCGAACGAACCTGCCCCCGATTTCCTTCTCCCCGAGGCAGATGGAAAGCTCGTTTCATCTTTGGAATTGCGACAGACTGCACCGTTGATCGTCACCTTCGTTTACGGGACTTGGTCCCCATTGTGCGCAGCTGGACTACGGGCTCTTCACCGGGCCACCCGTAATATCCGCGCTGCCGGCGCCAGAGCAATTGCCATAACACCCGAGACTGGAGATTTGCCGCGCAATTTCAAGCGCGATCACCAACTGGATCTGGAAATCCTCTCCGACCTGGATCTTGGGGTGAGCCTTTTGTTCGGTCTGGTGTCCGTAGTGCCGGCGGAGATAAAGAGCTGTATCTTGCAGCGCGGCCTTGATCTCTCAGCTCTCCATGGCTTCTCCTTTTGGATGTTGCCAATGCCGGCCACCTATGTCCTCGACCAACGGGGGATCATCCGTCGAGCGTGTGTCGGGCCGGACTCCATCACGGGAGCGACGACCGAAACCGCGCTCGCTGCCCTGTCCGAATTGGATGGGCCTAGGCCTCGCCCTTAGAGGCTGACCGGAATAAGACGAGTCGATTCGAGAGGCTACGCGTGGGCGACAGCAACTGCGTCATGGCCGGGGTTGTCCGGCCATCCACGACTTCGCGTCACTTCAGCAACGACGGTTGGATGGCCGCGACAAGCTCGGGCATGAGGAGGCGGGACCGGGGCTCGTGATTTGGATCAAGGAGCCTGCACCTTGTGCGTCAGGCATACGAACATTGTCCTTGTTCGAGGCAGTGGCAGCTGCGCGGCGGAGTTTGTCCAGCGCACTCGCCCAGTCTCGAACACGAGCAACCTTGATAAGGGCGTCAAGCGGCGGTGAATACTGCCTCCCCGCCACGGCCAAAAGCTGCACCTCGCGCCGCACGGGGTCGCCCTCAATTGGAATAGCGGCGAGCGACGGCAGCCTGGGAGCGTGCTCGGGCGCCAGGATGGCCCCAAAACCGGCGGATGCCATTTGTTGAAGGTGCCTTTCCTGATCACTCCTGTGCACAACTTTAGGGCCAGGATGGTCGACAAAACAAGCCTGCTTGAATCGGCCTGCGACGTCGCATCCGACCCTTTCGAGAAATACCACCTCATGCAATTCTTGGAGCGAGATAGCAGTTTGCCTCGCCATCGGATCTTTCTGGGACAGGACGAGCACGTACCGCTCCTCGAACAGCCGCCAGCGGTCGATCCGCTCAGGTAGCTCCACGGCGTCACCGACGAGTGCGGCATTGATCTCGCCATCTAAAAGCATCGCAACGAGCCCGTTGGCATCCGCCTCGCGTAGATCGACTCGAAGGTCAGGGATGATCCTGGCGAGTTCCAAGAGCAATTCGGTGATGAGTGCGGCGGAGACTGACGGCACCAGTCCGATCTTGAGCGGGGCGATTGTTTTCTTTTGATAGCCTCGCGCCTGAAGCCGTACTGCCTCCGTGGCAGCAAATATTTTCTCCAGCGTTGGCAAAATCATCTTGCCCAGCTCGGTGAGCTGGGTGAGGTGACGTTCACGGTGAATCAACGCGCCACCGAGTTCTTGCTCCAGCTTTTGTACGGCCTTTGTCAGCGCCGGCTGCGTCACATTGCATTGCTCCGCAGCCCGCGTAAAATTGAGTGTCCTTGCTAAGGCTAGGAAATATCGCACCTGATAAAACTGCAGCTGCATAATCATACTCGAAAGATTTGCCGTGATTCGGACCGTTCCAGTTCATTGCCATAGTAGGCAGGGGCGATGGCCAAGCGGTTTGTCGTGGAGCTTCCGCGGAAACAGGTATTTGTGCGCCGGCTTGGAATCGTCGACCCGCGTCTTGCGCAAGGTGTTCTCACCGACGTTGTTTCCTATTAACGTCGCGGTTGTGTAGAACATCATAGGCGAGACCAGTTAAATGTCAGGGTTTCCATTGGGATCGGCTCGGCCATCTTTTCATCAAGTATTTTTCTCTCATTTAGAATCTCCTGAGGTCTCGGTTCTGGACGGTTGGAATGAGGGAAGCGGCAAGTTCACGCTCGTCAAAGGGATTCCCTGCTTCGGCGCAGGCTGCTGGTCATGGCGAGCAGATGCGCACCGTCCTGCCATAACCCAAGACTAGGACACCAACTCAAACCGAGGGTCCGAAACACATGTCCGATCATCCAAATCTTGCATTGCCTCGATCCGATCTCGATGTGCTGATGGAAACCTTGGATGTCGACGTAATTGGACTCATCGAGTGTTTGGTCAGTCCAGGTTGGCGCCTGTCATTCGGGAGCGCGGACGTGCCGGCTATCCACTACAATCTTTCCGGGACCGGACGAATGGTTGTGGGTGGTTCCCCCGCATTTCCTCTGATGCCTCATACCCTTGTCATCACACCGGCTAAGAATCCATTTTACATCGAGGTCGATGACCGCACAGCGGCCAAGACAGTGAATGTGGTTGAAGCGCAATGGGATCCGCGCTTCGGCGAGCGTATCCAGCGATTCGTCGCAGGGGACGTCGACCCGACAGTCATCCTGATTTGCGGGTACTTTCGAGCCACCTACGGCTCGTCCATCGACCTCTTTGCAGGCCTTTCCACGCCGATTGTCGAGAGCTTCGAACCCGGCGATGAACTGGGGTCAAAGTTGCAGGCTGCGTTGGCAGAAGTCAGCGGCCGGCAGGTTGGAATGGAGGCGATGACGAGCGCGATCCTGAAGCAAGTCCTCGTTACGCTCGTCCGTCGGAGTCTGAATTCGACCAGCGTTTGGCTCGAACGCTTTTCTATCCTGAGTGACCGTCAAATCGCTCTTGCGTTCGCCGATATGGTGGCGCGACCATCGGCCGATCACTCTGTCATGGCCTTGGCGCAGAAGGCTGGCTTGAGCCGATCCGCATTCATGGCGCGCTTTGTGCGCGCAATCGGATGTTCGCCTATGGTCGCGCTCCGGCAAATGCGGATGAAGCGTGCAGCCGATATGCTAGCCGCGAGGACATTTTCAGTTGAGCAGATCACGCGGGCGGTCGGTTATAGGAGCTGCAGCAGCTTTCTCCGTGCCTTTCGCCAAGCGCATGGATACGTCCCGGCAGAAACCGAGGGTGAAGGGCGCTCCCCGCCGCCAGCTCTTCCCCGGTCAGGGCGGCGAGTCGGGCGCAGCTGAGGACGAAGTTCGGGACACGTGACATTAGTGCGCCGGTCGGTGCTCAGCCGATGACCTGCTGTTATCGATTGCATGATCAAGAAAAATGATCGCCGCGGCGCGGCGCGCCCTAGTCTTTGGGGCAGTCCACTGGCCACCACTGGCTGAGACGGTCGGCGTCAGTGACGGCGTGCATCAACCGAATAATCGTTAGCGGTCTACGGAAGGAGGATCAAATGCCCCGTATTTCCATTCCGAGCCGCGAGGACGCCCCCCGGAATCCAAGCCGATCCTCGACAACGTCGACAAGATGCTAGGCTTCGTGCCCAACCTGCAGCGCCTCATGTCGATCAGCCCGAACGCGCTCTCCGGCTGGGCTGCCCTAATGGGGTCGCTTGCGAAGACGCTGGACGTCAAGACGAGAGACGGAATCGCGCTGGCGGTGTCGGAGGCGGACGGGTGCGACTACTGCCTGGCCGCGCACAGCTTCGTCGCGGGCAAGCTGGCCAAAATCCCTCCGGACGAAATGGAGCTGAACAGGGAGGGCCGCTCGAGCGATCCCAAGCGCCACGCTGCGGTCGCCTTCGCGAAAGCGCTCATCGAGACGCGCGGCAAAGTTTCCGACGCCCAGTTTGCGGCGGTCAGGGATGCGGGGTGGACAGACGCCAACATCGTCGAGATGATAGCGCTAACTGCCCAGTTCCTGTTGACCAACTTCATGAACAATGCGGCGCAGACTCCGATCGATTTTCCCGGGGTCAGTCCCGCCAAGGTAGCCTAACGCGAGGTGCCCTCCTTTGGAGCGGGGAGGGCTGGAGAGTCCAATGTTTCGACGGTCCCCGCGGCCTAATGTCAAGCGCGCCTACGAGCCGCCCGAGGCCTCGGACGGCACGAGGGTACTCGTTGACCGCATCTGGCCGCGCAGGCTCACGAAGGAACATCGCAGCGTCGACGTGTGGCTGAAGGACATCGCCCAGAGCGCCGGCCTCACGACCTGGTTTGACCCGAATTGCTGGCGCGAGTTTCACAAGCGATACTTCAAGGATTTCCGCGCCAATCACGCCGCAGTCGAGCTCCTGACGGATCCTGTATCGACGGGCAAAGTTACGCTGCTCTTCGGCGCGCACGAGACCGAGCGTAACAACGCCGTCGCGCTCGCGGACTATCTCGCGGCCCACTAGTCGGGGTCGTGTTCGGGATCGGAAGCTAGCTCAAGTCGTCATCACAGCTTGCCGCCGGCCCGATGCCGACGTTATCGTTCGTGCGGATGTCGGCGCTGAGGCCCAGCGTCCGCTCGATGGCACACATGTTCGCAGCCACCATCAGTTGGGCGCGCTCCTCGTCGCCAAGGTTTTCTTCGAGCCTGATGGAGCGCTCGAAGGAGTCGCGACCGCCATCCCCGCCATGGTGGTACGACACGGTCACCTCGACGTGGGAAAGCGGGATTATCCGCCTTCGCGCCTGCAGCGGTATCGTCATCGCCGTGTACGCGGCGCGCGAAGCGCTCAGCAACTCGTAGGCGTTCGCCTCCGAGAGTTCCGCTCGAGCGAGGCGGCGCGGAGGGAAGCGCCGTAGCGTGCCAAGCGTCTTTCAGCCCTTCCGATAACGGTCGGCTATCGACTCCATGGCGAGAGGTGATTTTCCTTTAGACCGTCGTGGACTCACTCTTCGATCCATCGTCGCCCGCGGTCGTGTACGGGCCGAAGTACGGAGATCGCGTACACGCCGTCACCCAGCGGCAGCGTATTCCACGTTGTCAACCCAGCAACGGCTGCGCCGACGTCGTAGCCGGCGCGAACACCTTGGAGACCGGTTCAGCGATGGAGTTCATGATCCCGCCCGGTCGCCTCGACCGCCCGGTCGACCACGAGACGGACCACGTGCTCGGCCCCGCCGATGCCGAGATCACGCTCGTCGAGTACGGCAGCTACGCGTGCCCGCACTGCAGGGCTGCCAACGAGCGCATCGCGCAAGCACGCGACCAACTTGGCGACCGCGTCTGCTACGCCTTTCGCCACAGGCCGCTCACGGACAACAGCCTTTCGTTTCGGGCCGCCGAACTCGCTGAGCTTGCCCAGACGCCCGAGGCGTTCTGGTCCGCGCACATCAAGCTGATGACGAGGTCGATGCAGCTCACGGAGGACGATCTCGTCGCGGTGGCCACCGACCTCGGCATGAACGCCGACTTCGCACTCGGCGACAGCGACGCCGCGCGACGCGCGAGGGCGAGGGTGGAGGCTGACGTCGCAAGCTCCCGCGCAAGCGGTGTGAGGTTCACGCCGACCTTCTACATCAACCGCCGGCGCTACGACGGCCCCTGGGACGAGAGCTCTCTCGTCGACGCGATGCTTGGCACGCTCGGCCACCGCGTCCGTACGGCAGCCCTGGACTTCGCGAGCTGGGGCCCGTCCGCCGGCATTTTGCTGGTCCTCGCGACCGTAGTGGCGATCGTCGTGACAAACTCTCCGATCAGGCCAGCGTTTAACGCGTTCTGGCGCCAAGAGCTCGGCGTGAGCTTGGGCGACGCGGCCTTCCGGATGTCCATCCTCCATTGGGTCGGCGACGGCCTCCTGACGGTGTTCTTCCTCGTCGTTGGGTTGGAGGTGAAACGCGAGATGACGGTCGGCCACCTTACGAGCCGCCGCTCCGCCGCACTTCCGATTGCGTCCGCGCTTGGCGGCATGGTCTTGCCTGCACTTCTGTATGCGCTGGTCATCCCTGCGGGGCCGTGGTCGTACGGGTGGGGCGTTCCGATGGCGACCGACACTGCGTTCGCGATTGCCTTGATCGCCGTGATGGGCGCCCGCGTTCCCGTCGAGCTGCGCATCTTCCTCACGGCGGCGGCCATCGTCGACGACATCGGTGCGATTGTCGTCGTCGCCGTGTTCTACTCCGGCGATATACATCCGAGTTACTTGGCCGCGGCTGCGGCGGTGGTCGTTGCGCTGGCGCTGCTCAGCCGGTCGAAAGTCTACCTTCTCTCGCCTTACATCCTGTTGGGCGTCGCGTTGTGGGCATTCGTCTACGCGGGCGGCCTCCACGCGACGCTGGCTGGCGTGGTCCTGGCGCTGTTCATTCCGACGCGCCCACCTGCCAACCTGGCCGCCCTGATGACGCAGGCGAGCACCATCATCGCCTCCGAGGCCCGGCACGAGGGCGAGGTTCTCAGGCACGGCCCCTCCACCCCGGCGCTGCATTCGCTCGACGCAATCTACGACAGACTTGAATCGCCCGCCGACCGGCTGCTGCGGACCGCCGGCGCGCGGTCGAGTTACGCGGTCCTCCCGATCTTCGCACTGGCGAATGCGGGTGTGGCGATTGACCCGCGCGTCTTCGTTGGGCATGGTTGGCTCATGGCCGCGATCGTGGCTGGCCTCGCCATCGGAAAGCCGCTCGGCGTCTTCCTCGCGGCCGCCGTGGCCGTGCGTGCAGGCATAGCCGTCAAGCCGGCAGAGTACACGTGGCGCCAGTTGGCCGGGGCGGGAGCCCTCGCTGGGATCGGCTTCACGATGTCGCTCTTCATCGCTGGGCAGGCGTTTCCAAGCGCGACTGACTTCTCGGCCGCCAAGATCGCCGTGTTCGCCGCGTCGATTCTTTCGGCCGTCGTCGGGACTGCCCTGCTCTGGGGAGCTTCGCGTCAGGAGCTTATCGAAGAGGCGCCGCAGAGCGCCAGCATGCAAGTATCATAGCGCGTCGACATTTTTGCGGGATCGCGAACAGGAGGTCTTTCGATGATTCTACCTACCTACCGGCACGACAGTAGCAGTCGCTGACGGCGAGACGGTCCGCCTGTTCCACAATAAGGGCGTGAAACCTGGGGTGCACTTGGTCGAGATCACGGCGGCTCCGCCTGCGCCCGCCCACTCAGGCGCGGGAGCGCGCCATCACACCGGCTCTGCCAACCCCGATGGCAGACGGCTCGACGAGGACGACTTCGCGGCAGCGACGGCCGCGTTCTGAACAAGCTCAGCCTGGACGGGATCATAATACACCTGGTCGTTTTCTCCGACCCCAGGACCCTGGGGGAGATGCGCAAGCACTTGCATCGCGACCTGAGAGGCAAGACCATAGGCGAGTTCGCGAAGGACTTCAGCCGGCGTCCGCTCGAGGACATCGCCTCATTGATCGCCGACAGCTGGCGCGCCTCTGGAAAGGACTGCCGGCGCAAGCCCGTCCAGCCATAATCCGTTCGAATAGCTCAAAGTTGCCGGCGACGACTACTGCTCTCGACCAACCTGAACCATGCTTTCCCGGGGTCACTGACCACCGCGGACTGACGGAGACCGGACATGAGGAAAAGCGAGAGCATTCCTGCGGTGGCTTCCCGTCCAGCGACGAAGCCAAGTAAGCGCGACGCCGCGGATGCGATGCGCTACCGACTACCTTGATCGCCACACGACAGGCCGAGCGCGCGCTCAAGGCGGGCAGCTGCGCGTCGTCCTTTCGATTGCGGCAGCGGCCCGTCGGTGATGGGGCTTACGATATCGTCGGGTCGTGTTCGCGCATCACTCATGGTCAAATATGCTCCCTTTGCTTGTGGCTGAGTCAAGGACCATGAGGCGAAGCCGTCATCGGGCACTACCGCTTCGGCCCCGCATCTCATGATTTCGACTCATTTGAGCGCCGCGCGCTCTCACTCGTCGAAGGAGTTGGCGGCCTCGCCCGTTGACCGCATGTTCAACCCGGCCTTCTCAACGTCCCAACCCGTCACTTGTTGGCAGATTGTGTTGAAGATCTCGACGAGTTGGCTGTTAGCGAGCGCATGGGCGCCGACGCGCGTGAGTTCGTTGTTGCTCAGACAGACATCGGAGTGGCATCGAGATCAGTTTTGCCGGCTTTCGAAGGTTCTGAGCGGGCGGCGAGAAGAGACTCGTCGTGAGCACCGCACGGGCCTCTCAGCCGGAGCCGGTCGAGGCGCAGTATGCGCTTTAGGTATGCGAACAGCATCCCGATCTTCTTGTCTTCGCGCCGCGATGTCACATAGGCCTCGGTTGTCAATTGGCGTCCAAAAATTCTGCATGCCGAATGACAACCGGTGGCCAGGTCGAGCGAATGAACCGCACCCTCAAGGAGGCGACCGTCCGGCGCTATCACTACGAGGATCACCAACAGCTTCCCGATCACCTCGCTGCGTTCCTCGATGCCTACAACTTCGCCAAGCGATTGAAGGCTTTACGAGGCCTCACACCATATGAGGCCATCTGCAAAGCTTGGACGGACAACCCCGAGCGATTCCGATACGATCCAATCCACCTAACATCGGGACTAAACAACTAGTTCCGGTGACTCGGCTTGTCCCCGTGCGTCCGGGCTGTGTCGTCGGGCCCATCGCGGTTTTCGAACAGAATACGTTCGGCGGCGCCCGCAAGATCGTCATATTGGCCGCTTCGCAGCGACCACATGAATGCGCCGAGCGCTATGGCACCGAGCGCGAGCGCAACAGGAATCAGGAAGAAGTAATCCGTCACCGGGCTTTCTCCATCGACAGCGCCTGGCTGGAGACATCGCCGGCGGGCGCGCCCCCGCGGGGCTCCTTGCGCGAGCGCCAGCCATGCAGCCGCAGAGCATTGGCGATCACGAGCAGTGACGAGGCCGACATCGCCACCGCCGCCACCAGCGGTGTCACATGGCCGAGGATCGCAACGGGCACTGCAATGGCATTGTAGCCGATGGCGAGGATGAGATTCTGGCGCACCAGCTGCCGTGCATTGCGCGCAACCGCAATGGCCTGCGGCACGGCGAGAAGACTGTCGTGCAGGAAGACGAGGTCGGCGGCATTGCGTCCGACATCGGCGGCGGTGGCCGGAGCCATGGATGCATGGGCGGCGGCGAGGGCAGGCGTGTCGTTGAGACCGTCGCCGACCATCAGCACGCGCTGTCCTGCTTCCGTCAGATCAACGATGTACTTCGTTTTGTCCGCGGGGGAGACGCCGGCGCGGTGGAGAAGTCCGAGATCCGATGCGAGATGGCGCACTGGCTCGTCGCGGTCGCCGGACATGATCTCGACACGGCATCCTTGATTGGACATGGCAAGCACGGCCTCGCGGACGTCCGGGCGAAGATCGCTGTCGAAACGGAAGGCCGCGCGCTGCTGCCCGTTCTCGGAGAGGACAACGCCGGTGGTGGCCGACTGTTCGGCTGCAGCCATCAGCGCCCAGTCCGCCCGGCCGAGCCTGTAGGTCGTCGTGCCGATGGTGGCCTGCATTCCAGCGCCCGGCTGCTCTGAAGGATCTTTTAGCGCCACGGGCGTGACGGCTTTCTCGCGCCCCGCGGCGGCCAGCGCGCGCGAGTAGGGATGGCGTGAATGGGCCGCGATCGAAGCGGCGATCGCCAGCGCCGCGGGATCGATGTCATCGCGGTTCATGAGTCGCAGCCGATCCATGGTCAGCGTTCCGGTCTTGTCAAAGATTACGGTGTCGACTTCGGCGATGCGCTCCAACGCGCCGCCGTCCTTGACCATGACGCCGCTCTCGAACAGACGCCGCGCGGCAACGACATGCACCATGGGCACGGCAAGGCCGAGCGCGCAGGGGCAGGTGATGATCAGCACCGCGATGGCGACGGTTGCCGCGCGATGCAGGTCGCCTTCCACGATCATCCAGCCGATGAATGTCAGGAGCGCGGTAAGATGCACGACCGGCGCATAGAGACGCGAGGCGCGATCCGCGATGCGCCGGTAGACCGAGCGCCCGGCTTCGGCCGCTTCCATCATCCGTACCATTTCGGCGAGGAATGAATCTTTCGCAGCAGCCGTCGCGACGATGGTGAGCGGGCCGGTCAGGTTCAGCGTACCCGCGGACAGCACCGCACCCGGTGCAACCGGCTGCGGCAGGCTCTCGCCGGACAGCAGCGCGCTGTCGATCTCCGATCGTCCGGTTTCGACGCGGGCATCGACCGGCACGCGCTCGCCCGCCGCCAGCAGGATGTGCATGTCCGGCTGGATCTCGTTCACCGGCAGATAGGCGTGTGTGCCGTCGTCCTGCACCACGAGCGCGCCGCGCGAGGACAGGCGGGCCAAACCTCGGACAGCAGTTCGTGCGCGCGCGCGCATCATGTGATCGAGCGTGCGGCCGATCAGCAGGAAGAACAACAGTGAGATTGCGGCGTCGAAATAGGCGTGCGATTCGTGATGGAACGTCTCGTAAAGGCTCATGCCGAAGGCAAGCAGCACGCCGATGGAAATCGGAACGTCCATGTTGGTCTGGCCATGGCGTAACGCACGCCAAGCCGAAGAAAAGAATATGCGGCCCGAATAAATCAGCGCAGGGAAGGCGATCAGCGCGGAGATCCAGTGAAAATTGTTGCGGATCGAGGCTTCCGCACCGGACCATACCGACACTGACAGCAGCATGATGTTGCTGGCGGCGAAACCTGCCACCGCAAGCGCGCGGATCAAATCTTTCAGTGTCTCGTCGGTCGCGTCCGCATCCGCATCGTGAAGGTATGCGTCGTAACCGATGTTGTCGAGTGTCTCGATGAAGGGTGCAGGCGGTTTGTCCGCCTGCCAGCAGATTGTGACCCGCTTGGTGGAGAGATTGACCCGCGCTTTTTCCACGCCGGGAAGCGCGCCGAGCGCCGCTTCGACCTTCTGGATGCAGCCGCCGCAGTGAATGCCCGGCACCGAGAGGTCGGTCTGGCGGACGCCGTCGCCGATGATGCGGCTTGCGAGCAGCACTTCCTCATTCGCGGTGTGGGGATCGGCCTTCGCGAGACCGATTTCAGCGCCGGGCGCACAACAACTCATCGGCACTCCGTTTCTGCACGTCGCCGTCATTCCGCCGGCGGCGTGTCGTTACATTGCGGCTTCGTCCGCCACCGCGCGATAGGCATGCCATGTGCCGTGCCCGAGCACGGGAAACAAGATGATCAGGCCCAGCATTCCGCTGGCGAGGGAGAGCAGGAACAGTGCAAGCACAATGGCGCCCCAGGTCAGCATCACGGGCAGGTTGTTCCAGACAAGCGCCATACTTGAGCCCATGGCGGTGAGGGCGTCAACGCGCCTGTTGAACATCATGGGAATCGAAAACGCGCTGATGGCAAACGAGAAGGCCGCGAACAGTCCGCCGACAGCGCTGCCGACAATGAGCATAGCCCAGCCGACCGGCGTGGTGAACAGCATCGGTGCGATATGCTCGAGACCGGGAAACGGCACAAGGCCGAAAAACAACGCGTAGATAATCACCGCCGCGCGCATCCATGTGATCATCAAAAGGCACAACAGGACGCCCACGAACAAGATCTGTCTGCCGCATCGCGGCCTGACGAAGATCATCTTCGCGAGATTGACGGGCAGGCCGGCTGCAAGGCGGCGGCTTTTCTCATAGAGGCCGACGGCGAGCACCGGGCCCACCACCATGAAGCCCGCGAACGCCGGAAATAGGATATAGTCCCAACCCAGACGAAAGAGCCCGCCGACGATGGTGACCGACGTGAGAAAGATCAGCAGGCCGTAGCAGAGGCTCGTCATTGGTTGAATGGTTAGGTCCTGCCAACCCTTAGCAAGCCAACTGAGCGTGTCGGCTGGAGCAAGCGAGCGGTGCCAGCGAGTTTTCGTGGGAAGCGGAGGCACGACGGTCGGGATCTTGGTCATGTCGATCACTCCACCCGTGCTTTGGTTGTCATGGACGTTTCCGATGAACACGACGAGGTCGCCGCGCTGAAGCTGGTCGTGCCGTTACCTTCGCCATGCCGGAGATGACCGACGCAATCCGGCTGAGAGGAGACGGCAACGTAAAGCAGATGCGCATTGGCGGCGGCCAGCACGATGAGCCCGAGGCCGGCCGACAGCCAGACGATGGACTTGGTCTTCCATCCGCCATGCGATGCCGCCGCGCCGCTCACGGGGTGGGCATCCTCTGATCGAAAAGGTAGAGCGCGAGGATCTTGCGATCGAGCGGCGTCAGGCGGCCTTCCCATGATGGCATGTGGCCCTGCCGCCCGTTCCACAGTGTGTTCGTGATCGTCTTCACATCGCCGCCATAGATCCAGAACTTATCGGTCAGGTTCGGTGCGCCCGTGTCGTTCTTGCCCTTAGCGTCTTCGCCATGACATGCGGCGCAATTGGCGGCGAAGATCTCCTTGCCAGCGTCCACATCGCCGGGCTTTGCCGTCTTCGCGATGGATGGATCAGAGAGCGAGCGCACGAAGGCCACCACCTTGTCAATATCGGGTGGCTGAAGGATCTGATCATGGCCAAAGGCCGGCATCTGCGAGGTGCGGCTGTCGGGATGCGGTGAGTTGATGCCGACGCGGATGGTCTCGGCAATGGAGTCCGGGTCGCCGCCCCACAGCCATGAGGTGGTGGTCAGGTTCGGGAAGCCGTGGCCGCCTTGTGCGTTGAGTCCATGGCACATGGCGCAATTGTCGCCGAATAGGGTGTGGCCGGTCTGCCGCACGATGTTCATCAGCGCAGGATCGGCCCGAAGCTCCTGATAGCTTTTGGCCTCGATCTGGTTGGTCCATGCGCTGCGGCCGAGGGCGGCACGCTTCAGCGAGTCCCGCACAATGTTGCGCTGGTCGAGGCCGAGCAGTCCTTTGGTGTAGCTGACGCCGAGTGGCCACGCGGGCATCAACACCCAATAGCCGACCGAAAAGACAAAAGCGATTAACAGGAAAAAGTAAACCGCGCGGGGAACCGGCGTGTTCAATTCCTTGATGCCGTTCCACTCGTGTCCGGTGGTGAGATAACCGGTGTATTGGTCGCGTTCTTCTACCGCCATGGCCCATCCTCATTGCGCAGGACCGACCTCGCAGCGTGATCGAACGCCTTCTTGTTTGACGGCCAGTAGGCATAGACAACAGTGATGATCGAGAGCGCGATCAGATAAATCAGTCCGAACGATTTCGAGAACCAGACCAGCGTACCGTGTTCGAGATCCATGATCACCTCGTAGCGTTCGCGACGGATTTGTGCGCCGCGTCGGTCAGGTGGCCGAGCACCTGGAGATAGGCGACCAGTGCGTCCATCTCGGTGAGATCGCCGGGCTTGCCGTCGAACACGCGGACATTGGTAGCTTTGCCGTAGCGTTGGGTCACGCCATCGGCATACGGCGAATCCGGTGCAGCCTGGCCGTAGGCGTCCTTGCTCGCGTTCGCAATCATGTCGTCGGTGTAGGGCACGCCGACGGCGCGTTGGGCTTTCAAGTGCGCGTTGAGATCATCGGTGCGCAGCGTCGTGCGCAGCAGCCACGAGTACGCAGGCATGACGGAGACTGGAAGCACATCACGCGGGTTGTTGAGGTGGGCGACGTGCCATTCGTCGGAATACTTGCCGCCAATGCGCGCGAGATCCGGTCCCGTGCGCTTTGACCCCCACAGCATCGGATGGTCGTATTTAGATTCAACCGCGAGCGAGTAAGGGCCGTAGCGTTCGACCTCATCGCGCAGCGTGCGGACCATCTGCGAGTGACAGGCGTAGCAGCCTTCGCGGATGTAGATGTTTCGGCCCGCCAGTTCGAGCGGCGTGTAGACACGCATGTCGGGCGCATCTTCCACCGTGTGGTGGATGGTGAAGAGCGGCGCGATTTCCACGATGCCGCCGATGCTGGCCACAAGGATGATGCCGAGGGTGAGGCCAATGGCCTTGCGTTCCAGCCGATAGTGCAATCCGAACATGCGGCTTACTCTCCCGGTTGAAGGACAGTCGTGTCGCCGAGGACAGGCGATGGCATGTCGATCGCGGATTCATGCACCTCAGGGCTTCCGGTCCTGATCGTCATCCAGATGTTGTAGGCGCCAACGATCGCGCCGATCAGGAACAGCAGGCCGCCGATGGCGCGCGCGATGTAGTAGGGGCGCATCGCAATAAGCGAGTCGACGAAGGAATAGGCCAGCGTGCCGCTCTCATTGTAGGTCCGCCACATCAGCCCCTGGATGATGCCGGAATTCCACATGGCGAAGACGTAAACAACGGCGCCGGCCAGGGCGAACCAGAAATGTACTTCGACAAGCCGCGGCGAATACATGCGGTCGCGTTTCCAGAGCCACGGCACGATGGCATAAATCGATCCGAACGTAATCATTGCCACCCATCCGAGCGCGCCCGCGTGGACGTGGCCGACGGTCCAGTCGGTGTAGTGGGAGAGCGCATTGACCGGGCGGATGGCGAGGAACGAGCCCTCGAACGTGGTGATGCCGTAGAACACAGCGGCCACCATCATGAAGCGCAGCGTCGCATCGTCCCGCACCTTGTCCCACGCGCCGTTCAGCGTCAGCAGGGCGTTGGCGGCCGATGCCCAGGACGGGATCAACAGCATCAGCGAGAACGTCATGCCCAGCGTCTGCACCCATTGCGGCAACGCTGTGTAGTGCAGGTGATGCGAGCCCGCCCACATGTAGAAGAAGGTTATGCCCCAGAAGCTGATGATCGACATCCGGTAGGAATAGATCGGCCGTCCGGCGCGTACCGGCAGGAAGTAGTACATCATGCCGAGGAAGCCGGCGGTGAGGAAGAAGGCGACGGCGTTGTGACCGTACCACCATTGGGTCATGGCATCCTGCACGCCGGAGAACAGCGAGTAGCTTTTGGCGCTGCCGAAGGAGACGGGGACGGCGAGGTTGTTGACGATGTGCAGCATCGCGATAACCAGGATGAAGGCCATATAGTACCAGTTGGCCACGTAGATGTGCGGCTCCTTGCGCCGTGCGAGCGTGCGCAGATAGATCCCGAAATAGACCACCCAGACGATGACCAGCCAGAAATCGGCGTACCATTCAGGCTCGGCGTATTCCTTGGACTGGGTGATGCCCATCACGTAGCCGGTGACGGCGAGGATGCAGAACAGGTTGTAGCCGAGCAGCACGAACCACGGACTCAACTGGTCGGGCAGGCGGGCGCGCGACGTCCGCTGCAGCACGTAGAACGAAGTTGTGATCAGCGCATTGCCGCCGAAGCCGAAAAGCACGCTGGTGGTATGAACGGGGCGCAGCCGTCCGAAGCTGGCCCAGCCGGCATCAAAAGTGAGGTCGGGCTTCACCAGGAGCCACGCCACCCAGTCGCCGATGAAGAGGCCGAACACAGCCCAGACCATGGCGAGAACGATGCCGAATTTCGTCGGATCGTCGTAATAGCGGTTGAGGCGTTCGTCGCCGGGTTCAGGATCGTAGTAGACCGAAATGACTTTGAATATCCCAGCAAGCGCCGCGACTCCGATGAGCGCACCGTGAATGCCAAGCGGATCGTCCTTGCCTGCTATGCCAAGTATCAATCCGCACAGTGCAAGCCCGAGCAGGATCAATAGCGCGTACTGACGTTCAGCCTTGGTCAGTTGTCCGATCATTGTCTTGCTGCCCGGCGTGTTGTCCGCACCTGTCATGCAGGTTCCTCGGTAGTTTTTCGATGATATCTTGCTGACGCCTCGTTCAACGAGTCGCTACTTCAACGTAGCAAGATAATTAACGAGGTCCGTCCGGTCCGTCGGGTTCTTCAGCCCTGTGTAGGTCATCCTATTTCCGGGAACCGTCTTCTGTGGCGATTCCAGATACGCATCGAGGATCTTCGCATCCCAGACAATGCCAGACTGCTTCATCGCGCTACTGTAGCTGAAGCCGGGAGCCGTACCCGCCTTCCTGCCGATGATTCCTTCCAGGCCCGGCCCAACGCGATTGGCGTGATCCGTCGCATGGCATGCTGCGCAAGCTTTGAAGATGGTTTTTCCGTGCTCGGCGTCCTGTGCGTAGGTGGGATTCGCGGTTACTCCTGTAAGTATGAGCACCGCGATAAGCACTCCGTCTTTCATCGGAACATCCTTTTTTAGATCGGGATCACCGGTGTCGAAAAATAGGACGGCGAAACTCGACGGTCCAATGACCTGTGGCTATGGAATCGATGCCATCGACGTTGCGCCCAAAAATAGACGGTGCAGTACAAACATATGCTTCTCACTGAACGGTCTTAGAGGTCTCTGTAGAATAGAAAGCGTCGGTTCGAGGTGCTATGCGGCTGGTGGCATTCCTCCCTACAGCATCACGTGGCGCGGCGAGCGGGCCGTTGACGGAGCTGTTGGCGAAAATTTCACGGTGAGGCGTCGCATCGATCCCGTACAGCGACTGAACGCAGCTTGGGCGTTTTTGCGGAACAAGGACGTCGGTTTCGAGGTGCTATGCGGCTCGTGGCACTCCTCGAAACGGCATCACGCCGCACGGCGAGCGGCAATAACGATCGTCTATCGACTCTATGGCGAGAGGTGATTTCCCTCGCCGGCGTTGCAAAGTCATTCTCCAAAGCATCGTCGTACCGAAACTTTCAGTGTAGCGACCGACACGCGATGCCGGATTGAGAAGCGCCGGGAGGCTGGATATGCAAAGCAATGACGTAATTGAAGTCGTCCCGCCTCTCGAGGTGGGATCAGCGAAGTTACCTTATTCCCGGATGTGATTGCCGTTCTTGCGGGCACTGCCGGTGTATTGGAGGAACCGGACCGCCGTCCGCCATCTATCATCGGTTGAGAGTCATCTCGCCCTGTTCGTGAGGAGGGTTGAGGTCCCAGTAATTGGCGAAGGGAGCGAAAGTCGCGATCAGAGGACGCCGCCGGGAAGTCGTCGCCAAAGCCGTTCGACCGATGCAAACCAGGAGCGCCGAGATCCACGGCATGGCGTCTGATGTCGCGACCGCCGAAGGCTGCGCCGCGATTCTCGAATAGGCTCTTGCCGCTGTCGGCGGCCTTGATGTCCTTGTGAACAACGCCGGCGCGGTGCGGGTCGGTCGTCGCGAGAACTCGGACGAAGCCGAGCTGCAGGCCATGATCGACGTGACCGCACCGATCCTGCTGACGCGGGCCGCGCCGCCAGTGCTCCGCAACAGCAGCGACGCCATGATGGTGAATGTTTCCTCCGATATCGCGCTGGTCGGCGCACCGTTCTACGAGACCTATGCCACGGTGACGGCTGGGCTTGCCTATTTTGGCGAAGCGCCGCGACGCGAGTTGAAAAAGGAGGGCATCCATGTCCTGACCATCTCTAGCCCGTTGGGACGGACTCCGATGATGAGGTCAAACCGCGCCGGGCCCGAACCTGGCTTTACGCGCGAACCGGCCTCCGCCGTTGCCGACGCCATCGCGGAAGGCATCGAAACCGGGGCGTTCGAGGTGGTCCCTAGCGGTCAGGCCCCGGCTCAGATGATCGCGCCCAATCGCTAGAACCCCGGCTGCGGTCGACGAGCGCTTGCTCGGTTTGAAGCCGGCGCTAGAGGAAGCGGTAAAAGATCGTTCGGCGCTTTGAGCGCCAGACAGTTCAAGCATGGAGTGCAATTTTGATGCTGCAAAATGGCGATGTCTTTCCCTCTCTTACTTTTGCCCGCGTCGGTGGTGGCGAAATGCATTCGCCTGGCGATCTGACCGGTGGGTTCGGTGTGATCCTGTTTCATCGCGCTTTCTGGTGTAGTTTCTGCAACGCCCAGCTTACCGCTTTTGCGCGAGCGGCGGACAAATTCGGCGGGGAAGACTTCAAGATCGTCTCGGTATCGGTGGACGATCGGGAAAAGTTGGAGGCGCTCGTCGAAAAGCGCAAGCGCGGTTCCCCGGTCGCCTACGGCGCCGATGCACGAGCGGTTTCCGCGTTCACCGGCGCTTTCGTCATTGACGCGCCCGTCTATCTCCAGGCAACCGGCTTTGTCCTCATTCTCGAAGGACCGATCGTAACGGCGGTCTATTCGATCGGCGCGATCGGCCCTCTGATTCCTGACGATGTGCTGGGTCTGGTCCGCACGTCATATCTTCGGCAAAGAACCGAGGAAACAGTGGCAGATTGGCGGGGAGGTCGATGAATGGCGCAGCCGTTTGTAGATCCGTGCAGCCGCGGCGTTATCGATGCACAACCCTGCCCGCGAGAGCTCGGGCGGGAAGCGCCGCCTCGGCGTCGATGCATGGTGCTCGCCGCCTGCGTGCTTGCGTCGTCGATGGCGTTCATCGATGGGACAGCGCTGCTCGTTGCGTTACCCAGATTGCGCGCTGATTTCGCTACGGACCTCGCCTCCGTTCAATGGGTTCTCAACGGGTATATGCTGGCGCTCGCCTCGCTGACATTGATCGGCGGCGCGCTCGCGGATGTTTATGGCAAGGCGCGCATGCTCGCGCTCGGCTGCGTCTTGTTCGGTCTCGCGTCTGCGGCTTGCGCGCTGGCGCCTTCGCCCGCGTGGCTGATCGCTGCCCGCGTCGTGCAGGGAGCGGCCGCAGCCGTCGTCACCCCTGCCAGCCTCGCCTTGATCGGGGCCACCTATCCGCGCGCGGAGCGGAACCGGGCGATCGGCGTATGGGCGGCGGCATCGGCTCTGACCACGGCTGGCGGTCCGGTCTTGGGCGGCTGGCTGACCGAGACTTTCGGCTGGCCGTCCGTGTTCTGGATCAACCCGCCGCTCGCGCTCGTCGCAGTGGGAATTCTGCTGGTCTTCGCGCCCAAAGATGGCCGCATCCGGCGCAGGTTCGACGTGATTGGCGCCGCGATCCTCGCTTCGGCGATTGGGGCGCTCGCCTGGGCGCTCAGCCAGATCGGCCCTAGTCAAACTGGGGCCGCCGCGGACGCTCCCGCCCAGATGGGCACGGTGCTCACGATCGTCGCTGGGCTTGGCATTGTCGGGCTCGCCGTCTACGTTTTTTGGGAGGGCAGAAGCGAACACCCGATGACGCCACCTCGCCTCGTGGAGAACCGCGCCTTCCTTGGGCTGAACGTCGCGACCCTGATGGTCTATGCGGGGGTTTCGATCATGTTCTTTCTGCTACCCTTTGACCTCGTCGATCGTCGCGTCCTGTCGTTGACCGATGCCGGAATGGCATTCCTGCCCTTCACGCTCGCCGTCGGACTCCTGTCGGGCGTGTTCGGCGGGTTGGCGGACAAGATTGGCGCGCGGGCCATGCTCATCGCGGGACCGGCAGGTGCGGCACTCGCCTATGTCTGGATGGCGCTCGCTCATGAAGAATCTTTGATGCTCGGCGTGATCGTACCCATGACGTTGCTTGGCCTGTCCTTCGCCGTGCTTGTGGCACCGCTCACCGCGTCCGTCATGTCGAGCGTTGACCAGACGGACGAAGGGCTCGCCTCCGGCATCAACAATGCGACGAGCCGAATTGCGCAGCTTGCCGGGGTCGCACTGGCCGCCGGTGTCGCGTCTTTCGAGTCCGGCTACGAGGTGGGTCTCGCCGTAGCCGCTGCGACCTCGATCGGCGGCGCCCTTACAGCTGCGATAATCCCGACGCCGGCCGCGGCGAAAGCGGGCGGCTCGGGAGGGGCTTAGAAAGCATGGAATTCAACCAGATTCGATATTTCCTAAGCCTGGCAGACACCATTCACCGAAGTGACGCGGCCTTGAATGGAATACGTATGGCATCGGATCGATTGCGGATCGGCACGCGCAAAAGCGCAATGGCGATCGCCCAGACTGAGGAGATCGCGCGGCGCTTGAATGCCATCGGCACCGAGGTCGAAATCGTCAAGTTCGAGACCACGGGCGACATCGACCAAGTTGGCAAGCTCTTGCCGCATGGCGGCAAAGGTGGGGCCTTCGTGGCGCAGATTCGCGAGGCGGTGCTTAACGGAAGGCTCCATGCCGCGATGCATTCGCTTAAGGACGTGCCGGGCAATGAGGACACGCCCGGTCTTGTGATCGGCGCGACGCTCTCGCGCGATCCGCCCGGCGACGTCCTGGTGCTACGGCCGGGCACCTCGGTCGAAGAGCTCAAACGCACGCGTGGCAAAGGATTCGAGATCGGCACCAACTCTGTCCGCCGCGCGGCCTATGTGCGGCGGCTGTTTCCGGAGGTCGAGGTCATCCATTTCCGCGGCGCCGCCGACAGCCGCGTGCGCAAACTTGACTGGGGCGCAAAGCAGAAGTTGCCAAATGGCGATGCGGTGGGGCCCGCGGATGCGTTGATCATGGCGCGCTCAGGCCTCGAGCGCGTCGGGCTTACGAGCCGGATCGCGTACGAATTTTCGATTGCCGAGATGCTGCCGGCAGTGGGGCAAGGGATCGTCGCAGTCGAATGCGCCGCGCGCGATTTCGAGACGCGCCGTATTCTGTCAGCGATCGACGACGCTACCACCCACGCGTGCGCCAACGCCGAGCGCGAGGCGCTGTGGGTGCTCAACGGCCATTGTAACTCGCCGATCGCGGGATTTGCGGAAGTCATGGGCACGGAGATGCAGCTCGCCGCATCCGTGCTCGATCATGCGGGCGGTCGGATCATCGAGGCCTCGCGTGTTGGTCGAGCAAGCCACCCGCGCGAACTCGGCCGCGCAGTGGGAATGGAGCTGCTCGCCAGAGGCGCTGCCGAGATCATCGAGCGCGGCCGGCCGGTGTGATAGAGCGTCATTGCGGGGAACGAAGCGACGAAGCAATCCAGAGCTTTCGGGGACAGCACGCCAAAGTCTCACTGTTCGAGCGCAACAAAGCGGCATGGGAGGGCTTCTCCGCTCGGACCGCAGCAAGAAGCGGGGCCAGTTGCGGGCGGCGAGATTGCAGACCGCACGCGCGGCGCGCAAGGTGGCATGGGCTGCACCGTCGGCAAGACCAATAGCGGGCTTGTGGCGGCGAGCCGTCCCAAGGAACTACCGTTCCTTGAAGGGCAGCGCGACATGAGACCGAGTCATTCTGCCGGGCCACCTCGGCGGATTCAGAGGGAAAACGCCTCGCCGCAATAGCTCGGACTAATCATTCATCCGCCCGGAGCCATCGACTGAAAGACTTCGTCGCGCAGATAGAAGTGGTGGAAGAGAGCCGCAGCTGCATGCACGCCTGCAACGCAGAGGATGGCGTTGCCGAGGGTGGCGTGTATTTCCATGATCAGCTGCCCTAGTCCACGCGCCTTCGCGATCTGGGGGGCGATGTCGAATCCGGGAAGGGTGACGGGAATCCCCACGAGCCAGGTACCGAGCACCCCTGTTGCTGGAATCGCGATGAGGAGCGCATAAAGCGCAAACTGGACGAGCTTCGCGGCCGCAGCCATCCATCGCGGCATCGGCTGCTTCGCGGGCGTGCTGTCGATCAGCCGCCATAGAAGCCGGAGCACGACGATAATGAAGACGAGCACCCCGAGCGTCTCGTGAATCCTGCGGAGCCCGTCCGCGCCGGCGGAATAGAGCGAAGCGGGGTCGCCCTTGCTCAGCACATAGGCGGCGAGAACCAGCATGACGGTCAGCCAATGGAACGCCTGGGCGCCGGCGCCGTAGCGAGAGGAAGTGCTGCGCAAACCGATTACTCCGATCTTGAGCCCGCCGCAGTTGACGAACAGCGGCGGCGCGTAGCTAGAGATTTGAGTGCTTCCCCCGGCGCCTAACTTTACCTTATGACGAACCCATTGCCCAAGTGTCCTCAATCGGCGTCCGAGCGTCCGGTACCTTCAACCCGGACTGCAAGAGGGAGATGATCATCGCAGCGGCTGCGGAGATTGGGGGCATTCGCCAAAAAGATCAAATAGTGGTTCATGTCCTTTTCAAGCGCGTCCTCGATCGCGTCGCGCTCTTGCTCCTCCTCCGGAATGACGGGCGTTGCCTGCATGGGCGGCGCCAGGAGGCGCCCGGCCGAGCACCGGGCATAGGGCCAGGAGCGGCAGGCGCACCCATCGTCGGGGCAGGCCGGGCAATCGGCGGTCGCAGAGGGCCCATCCCGGCGGCAGCGGGAGGACGCGGGGGGACTGCCGCCGGGAGCGCCGACGCCGGGCGGAGGGTGGGGATTCCCGGCGTAGCTTGTGCCGGCGCTTGCGGCGCCAGCGGAGTGGAGAACGGGTTGGTGCCAACGAGCGCGGGACCGTCATTGTGGCCCATCATGTCGGCGCCATTCGGCTTCTGCTACCGATCATCGCGAACCTTCACGGCACCGGCCGCCGGCAGCATCTCGCCCATGGCATTCGCCTGGAACAGCGAGCACGCTTCGAGCAACAGCGGATGGCGGACCGTCGACATGCCTTCCAGCGGCGCAGAGGATGAAACCGACGTTGTGGTGGCAGTCTCTATCACCAGCCCGAGCAGCTTGAAGCCCTCGGGAAACATCTCCAAATGCTCGCGGCGGGACTCGTCATCGCGCCTGATACCTTCGAGCAATTCGCTCGCAATGGTGTTCAGCTCGCCTTCATCCATCTTCGCAGCCAAGTTCGCATAGAACTTGTCATCGACGACGGACGGCCAGTGGCCCGACGTGAAAGATCGATCGAAACCTAGCCGTCCGGGCTTTCCGTGACGGTGGCGCCATCTTGCACAGTTGTAGTCGGGATGAGCGAACAGTTCTTGCTTATTGTTCTTCAGGATGGGCATTGGATTGCCTGTTCAGTTGTGTAGAGGGCTGATACTGAGCTTTGTGACCAGGGCGCGTACTAAAGGCAGAGATGTCAGCTTCCAACGGCCAAGCGGACAGATCGCGATCAATCTGAACTTTATCGCTCGTAACCCAAGAGCGACGAGCGCATGACCGAGGAACGCTAAAATCTCTCAAATACATGTTGGCTAGCGGCGGCTCGAGGGAACCGCACGCTGCCAAGCTTTGGTGTCACCACCCGTTGTAGTCACCCCAGCCGGAAGAGGAGTCGGGATAGTAATAGGTCGGATAGCGCCAATATGAATTATAGGTCGGATAGCCCCAGTACGAATTATAGGTGGAATAGCCCCAGTACGAAGGGTAGGGATAGTCATTCGGCGTGCGTTGCACGCCGCGTGTCCCCCGATCCCGCCGCACACGATAGCGCACGTCCGTCGTCACGGCTGGTGCCGCCGCCTTGATCGACGCGCCATTGATGGCGCAGCAGACGATTTGGCCGTGGCGGCCACTGCGATAGGAACAGCAATTGCGAGCCCAATCGCGAGGCTGCAGACTTGGATCTTCATGATGGCTCCTGTTCGTGTAAAGGATGACTGTCCACTACCCGACGAGAATGACCTTGCAACGCCGGCGAGGGAAATCACCTCTCGCCATAGAGTCGATAGAAGGTCGTTATTGCCGCCGCGCAGCGTGATGCCGTAGCGAGGATTGCCACCAGCCGTATCTGCAGAAACTTCTAAACCCGTTACCGCGCTTGGACCAATCGAGGTTGCGCGTGCCAACGCGCTGCAGTCCTTGACCATGACGCCGCTCCTATGGTGGATTTGTCGCGCCACGTCGCCGATGGGATGCCGGACCGAGGTAAGAGAGGGAAAGGCATCGCCATTTTGCAGATGGGGCAGGATGCCTACAGAAAACGTTCGAAAATCCGGAATTGCGTTACGTGGGTAACGACCAAGCTGTTCTTGCACACTCAGCTCTGGTGGTGGCACGAAGCCAAGTCCCCCGACCCGCCACTCGATCCGAGCTGACCCGGACGCGTTACGTCGCCTCTTGGCCGATTGTGTTGCAAAAGTCGGTTGAGGCTGACCGCGGAGCGTGATTCCGTTGTGTTGACGCGAATCTCAGCGAGGTCGATCCATGATGGACCGTCAGAAGAGTGACCAAGGTCAGCTGTTCTACGAGTTTCATCTTGGTGACGCGGTACCCAAGATCATTTGGTACGGAAGATCGACACCGCCCTCGATCTGTCCTGGCCTCGCAGCGAACTTGCACCTCATTATTCGTCGATAGGTTCGTCCGTCGATTGATCCGGAGCTGATGATCCGGATGCTGGTCGTTGGGTATGTCTTTGCGATCCGTTCGGAGCGGCTGATCTGCCGTGAGGTGCAGGTGAACCTTGCATATCGCTGTTTCTGGTTGGCATCGAGGATGATATCCCGGATCATTCGGCGTTCTCACGTGCCCGCAACGAGCGCTTCCGCGAGGGGGATGTTTTCCGCCGCGTATTCGAGCGGGTCGTCGAGGCGTGCATCGCGGCCGGTCTGGTTGGTGGCGAAGGCTTTGCAGTCGATGCGAGCCTGATCCAGGCTGACGCCAACAAGCAACGCTCGATCGCGGGTCAGGACTGGCATAAGGATCGTGATCCGAAGAGCGCCAGCCGCGCGGCTGCACGACCGGCGCGATCGCTGCGTGGGCTGCAGAAGACAGCCAGGCGTTCGAGAAGATCGCGCGCGGCCGCTACCTCGCTGTGCTGGGTGATTGTTCAGCTGCCACACTGCGCCGGGCGTTCCTTCGCACAGCCGATCCACAACCGTTTTGATGGCCAGCACCCCTGTTCGTGCCACGCCAAGTGACTTCGTGGGAACGATCTGTGACACGGTGTGCTTTCGATCTCGACGATGAGTTCTCCCCGATCCGGCAGCACCCTCATCGGCGCGCCGAGAGCGCGTCCGAGGCGCGCAGCGGGGACCACCGTCCGTTCCGCAGCAAACAGGAGCATGGCCGTCGCGCGCGACAATGCTCAGCGCCGGCCAAAGGTCACACTTTCGGTTAACGTAGATGACACAGCTGGAATCTGTTGGCCCTGAGTAGCAGCCGCCACCGCCTTTCGGGTGTTGTTGAAGACCTCCTCGATCCTCTTCGAAGAATTCATCTGCGTAAGAAGAACGGTCATCAGCTGACTATGTAATTCATCCGAGTCTTCGACGACCTGGCCAGGCGCTGCTGAGCTCAGGATGAGTGTGTTCTCACTCGTTTGAATGGGTGCAAGTCCGTGTGAGTAACTCCTGAAACGTCGTTCATAGGGGTTGCGGCGTGAGGCTTCGATGACTACGAGCCGAACGCGTGCTCCGGAAGTCTTGAGTTTCGAAAGGAGCAGGTCAACGCTCACACCTTGTCGACGAACATCCTCTTCATACCAGATCTTCGCATCGACTGGGATTAAATAATTCTGACCGTCAGACTGAACGCCGTAACCTCCAAAATAGATTAGCACAATCGAGTTCAAATGTACTCTTGCCCCTAGATCATCGATTGCTCGGGTCATGTCGCCGCGCGTCGCATTGTCAACGGCGTCCACCAGGAAGCCGTTTCTGCGAAGAGCATTTGTCAAACCTTCCGCATCGCGTGTCATTTGGGGAAGCGGAGAGTCGGCATCGGGATAGTTTGAATTGCCAATCACCAGAGCTAGCCGATTAGTATCGATGGGTGCGGATTCACCCAACCAGCTGGGCGCGCTCATGGGTTGGTCATGAGCCTTCTCCAGCCGCATTGTCTTGCCGAGGCCGGTCGAGAGCAAGCCGAGCAGGACTGCAACGCCGACTAGTGTTCTGGGAACTGTCATCTCATTATGAGCTCCAGTTCACCGAGGAACCGCTCCTCTCCGTAAGATGGCTTGGCGCTGCCAGCATTCGCGCCACAGTCGCACCCGGTAGCGTGCCGCCGTTGCGTCCTTCAATTGCGTCGCGCCGTCCAGTAACCCGAGCATCTCGCAGGTCCTGAGCGGCCGCTCCAGGTCCCCTGGCCGGACGTTGCGAACAATTTGCCTGCACCCGAGGCATATTTATCCTGGACCGTCACCGAAGCGCGAACCGCGCCGGATTTTGCGACGTAACCTCGAAATCTCACGAGGTTGGGATGCGTGACAATTCCGTTGGTCACATCGACAGTAAACCCGTAACTGGAATCGCAGGTTCCTCTTTGCGTTACGAAGACGAGGTCCCAGGAGCCGTCGTACGCTGAGCGTCCGTATGCTGCCGGCGCAAAGGCAATGAAGCAACTAGTTGCCGCGATGAGAAGCGAACGCTTTGTCACGATAGTTCTCCTAACTTAGTTAAAGCAGGCCATGTGTTCGAGCGTTGGCGCCCACCGAGGTAATCGCCATCACCGGCCAAGAGCATGCTCGTAAGCGTCAGTGACTGAGAGACCGATCGCGCTCCCCCGCATGAACAGAGGAGCGCAGCTATGGGGCCAGGAGATTATTCATTGGTGAAGCCTACGACCGAACAATTCACCAGATTCCTCGTCGTCTTCACCGGCCCCCCGCAGGGCTCACCGGTAAGCCTGACGCACTCTTGGCTTCGAGATCGTCACCGTCAGTGATCAGTTTCCGTTGATCCATCGAGATAAAGATGTCGTCGGTGCCGAGGTCGACCACACCGTCTTTGGCAAGTGCTTCCGTGAGTCGAAACGACAGTGGATCAAGGCCCAACGCAGCAGCCCCGGCCGGCGTGGCCTCTGCGCAATTCTGTACGGCCCGCCGCGATCGGTCGCATACATACGAAGTTGCTCTCTCCACGTTATTCCTCCAACTCTGGCGACGGCCGACCACCCGAGGCCGTGTGCCACAGAACAGCGGCCTGAAACGCATACTGCGAATTAGTTGGAGGATGTCGCCGCCGCCGGATAAAGGGAAATAGCCTGTGACTATCTATCCGATAACCATTTATCATGGACCTTAATTCAGACGCGATCGCATCGCAGCGGCCTTGCCTGCTGCGACTGCCGTGGCCACCTCGCCATATCTTCAATCGGAGTCCTGTCCATCACCCTCAGATGTTGCCGAGACGTATCCATGCACTTGGCGAAAGGCACGCACAAACGAGATGAATCGTTTGCTCGATCCATTCTTCACCACAAGAGACTCTGGAATGAGTTTCGGCCTATTCATAAGCCGGCGCATCATAGAGACGCATCGTGGACGGATCTGGGCGGAAACGAATGAGGATTGCGGCCTGACTATCCGGTTAGCCCTGCCGCTATGAGAAAGAGCCAGGAGCGCTCAGGGCGCGTTACAGTATTTCCATCTGCTTACAAGGCAGGCTGCTTAGGCGTGCGAACAACGTCACAGAGCGAAGCCGCTGACTTCGCCCGAGACACGTCTGGTCCATCCGCACAAAGCTTCAGGCGGAAGGTCAGCTTCGAGGCCGTGCTCGGTTCGATCTCGCCATCGACAGTAGATCTCGCTTGCGCTCAACGCCCATCGTTCGCAGATGTCAAAACCGGTTAAGCCGGTCATGCCACTCGACTGCGCTGACACGTGGCAAAGGGTTCCATTCAGATACGCCAACGGCATCGAAACGATAACTGATTGTAATTGGCGAAGTTGCCGCGGATGCATTGTATTACGCAATAGGCACATCACCAGCTGTGCTGATGATGCAATTGGGTACTAGCTGTTGGCAACCAGTCTCGAAAGAGCTTTCAACCACACATCCGGGGCTGTCAATTTCAGGAGATCGGAAACTTGAAGGTCGGTTTCATCGCCTACGCCAATCCCAACAATTTTCTGCACATTGCCGCGAAGCTGCTGCCGTGGCTGTGGGGCTTGACGGCGTTAACCTTTGCGCTCGGCCTCTTCGGTGCGTTCACGGCACCACCCGACTACCAGCAGGGCGGGATGGTGCGGATCATGTACATTCACGTTCCGGCCGCCTGGGTGGCGATGCTGGCTTATATGCTGATGGCGATCTCGGCGGTCGGCTCGTTGGTTTGGCGCCACCCGCTTGCGAATGCGGCGCAGAAGGCTGCCGGGCCGCTCGGTGCCGCCTTCACTGTTATTTGCCTTGTCACCGGCTCCCTCTGGGGCAAGCCGATGTGGGGAACGTACTGGGTGTGGGACGCTCGGCTTACTTCCATGCTGGTCCTTTTCCTGATCTATCTCGGTCTGATCGGACTCTGGCAGACAATCGAGGACACCAGCAGGGCCGCGCGAGCTGCATCGATCATGACGCTGGTCGGGTTCATCAATATTCCTATCGTCAAATTTTCGGTCGACTGGTGGAATACCCTCCACCAGCCAGCCTCCGTGTTCCGGATTGAAGGCTCGACAATCGCCGGCCCGATGCTTTGGCCACTGCTCGTCATGTCGCTTGCATACACACTCCTATTCGCGACGCTCCACGTTATGGCGATCCGCAACGAAATCATGCGGCGCCGCGCTCAGCGGCTCGCGATCATGCTGGCGGCCGTTGGCGAATCTGCTGGGGCCCGAATGCAATCGGTCGAAGCGGTTTCCTGAGGGTGCGATGGCTCAGCATGGCGGGTTCATCGTGGCGGCTTATCTGGTGACGGGCACGATCCTGATCGGGACGATCGCGGCCGTCGTCTTCGACTATCGACTTCAACTCCATGCGCTGGCCCGCCTTGCACTAGGCCGTGTCGGCAATCGCTCATGAACGACACTCCTCCCTCGAAATTCCTCTCGCCCGATGTCGCGGCCACTCGGCACCACTTGGTCCGCATTGTGGCGGCGGTCCCGATTCTGGTCTTCCTCGGAATTGCCGCACTGCTCGCGGTGCGGCTCGGTGTCGACAACCCGTCGCTCGTGCCTTCGGCCCTGATCGGCAGGCCGGTGCCGCAATTCGCGTTGGCGCCGCTTGAAGGGTTCGCCACGCCCGGGCCGCCCGGCCTGTCGACCGCGGACCTGAAGGCGGGACATGTGACGCTTGTGAACGTGTTCGCGTCCTGGTGCGTCGAATGTCATAACGAGCACGAGGCGCTCATGGCCTTGTCGCGCGAACCGGCGCTGCGGCAGCATGGGGTAAAGCTTACCGGCATCATCTACAAGGACGACCCAGGGAGGGCGCGGAGCTATCTCAATGCCAAGGGGAATCCGTTCGTACGGGTCGGCATTGACCCGTCCGGCAGGACCGGTATTGATTTCGGCGTCTATGGCGTCCCCGAGACCTACGTAGTCAAAGGAAATGGCACCATCGCCTACAAGCTGGTGGGCGGCATCTCGGACGCGACGCGTCCCGCTTTGATGGCGGCAATCGCAAGCGCGCAATCGCCATGACGGCTACCTTGCCAAGTCTCGATCCATATACAACAGGTCCAAAAAGTCTGATCTTGTCTCCGCGCGGCGTCACTGGCTTGCGCCACGGGCCGGCAATCGATCAGCTCGAAGGAGCTGCACTGCAGGAACATTTTGGTCGTGGAGAATGGCGAACGTACCATGCGTTGCAAGGTCACGCGTTCGCGGAAGTCGGCTGTAAAGGACCTTGAGACATGCTTTGGCTTGCCTTCGCAATGATGACGGCGGCGGTCTCGCTGGCGCTGCTCCGGCCGCTCTCGTCGCGGCACGAAGAGCGTAACCCGCGCGCTTCTGACATCGCTTTCTATCGAAGCTTATTGGTTGAAACGGATGATGATGTCCGCCGAGGCTTAGTCGCGGCTGAGGATGCCGCGGCGGCGCGAGCCGAAATTGCGCGCCGGCTGCTCGCCTCCGTCGTCTCCGTGCCGAAGGATCGGCCGCATGCATCGGCGCGACCGAGGCGCATCTGCGCCGTTCTGGCGGTTGTTGTGGTGCTGCCGTTTATCGCGCTGGCGCTTTATCTTAGGGTGGGCGCGCCTAACCAACTTGACATGCCAGCATCGCGCCGGGCGGGAGCGGAGGCCAACCCCACGGCTGTAATCTCCAAGCTCGGAGCGCATCACGCGGTCGACTCCAACGACGGACACGGCTTCCAGGCGATCGCGGTCGAGCAAGACGGCAGCACAGAAAAAGCGAGGCAACTCTGGGAGGCGCTACGAGCGGATTCGCCAGCCGACGCGCCGTGGACGGATGCTGTACATCCGCATTTGGCTGCTGTTGCCGGAGCGCCGCAGCCGGCCGTGAAGGCCGCGCGGTCCGGCCTAGAGAGGACTGGCGTTGCGGCGCCGCATCCAGAGCAGAGGACAGAGGCGACCAGTGGGATGGTGGAGGGGCTCGCTGAGAAGCCCGCGAAGGACGATCACGATCTTGACGGGTGGCTGCGATTGATCAGGGCCTACGCGGTCCTGTCTAAGCAAGAAGGTCGAGGTGGCCGTGGCAAATTCGCGGGCTAGGCATTCGGGCAACATGACGCGTTGGCATCGCGTTGATGGGCTCGTCAAACAGCTCAGGCTGAAAGGATAAATTTTGGCAAGAAAGAAAAGGCGCCTCCTCCTCATCGGCGCGGCCGGCATAACTTTGGCGATCGCGATGAGTCTCGTACTCTTTGCGCTACGCGACAGCATCGTTTTCTTCTACGGGCCAACCGAAATGGCCGAAAAAGCGCCACCGCTGGGAACCCGGCTGCGCATCGGCGGGCTGGTGGAGCAGGGCTCACTGATCCATGAGGGGCCGTCGACCGTCACTTTCGCGGTGACCGACCTTAAGAAGCACATCAAGGTCATCTACACAGGATTGCTACCCGATCTCTTCCGGGAAGGGCAGGGTGTCGTGGCCGAGGGCACGGTGGAGGGCCCAAGCCTCTTTCATGCCGACACTGTGCTCGCCAAACATGACGAGCGCTACATGCCCAAGGACGTTGCCGACAGGCTCAAACGGGGGGGCGTTTGGCGTGACGGCGAGAAATCCGCGCAGACACAATAGAGTTGCCGTTTATGGTTCACATCAGCCACAAGGAGTGACAGGGTGATCGTCGAAACTGGACATTATGCGCTCGCCCTCGCCTTGGCCGTCACACTGCTGCAGTCGGTTTTGCCGATCTGGGGTACTCGTAGCGGCGATCTCGGGCTCGCCTCCGTGGCGGTGCCTGCCGCGATCACCCAATTTGCGCTGGTGGCCTATGCCTTTGGGGCGCTGACCTACGCTCATGTAGTGTCCGACTTCAGTCTCGTAACGGTCGTCGAGAATTCGCATACCACCAAGCCGCTCGTCTACAAGATCGCGGGCGTCTGGGGCAATCATGAAGGCTCTATGCTACTGTGGGTCTTAATCCTTGCGATCTTCGGAGCCGCGGTGGCGAGCTTTGGCCGCGGCATGGCAGATGAACTGCGGGCCAATACGCTGGCGGTCCAGGGCTGGATCGCGTTTGCCTTCCTGCTCTTCATTCTGCTCACATCCGACCCCTTCGCGCGCGGATTTCCCGCACCCTTCGAGGGGCAAGACCTCAATCCGTTGCTTCAGGACCCTGGCCTCGCGATACATCCGCCGCTGCTCTATCTCGGCTATGTCGGCTTCTCGATTGTGTTCTCCTTCGCGGCGGCGGCGCTGATTAGCGGCCGCGTCGATGCCGCCTGGGCCCGATACATTCGACCATGGGCGCTGATCGCTTGGAGTTTCCTGACGCTCGGCATCGCGATGGGTTCCTACTGGGCCTATTACACCCTGGGCTGGGGTGGATTCTGGTTCTGGGACCCGGTCGAGAATGCCTCACTGATGCCCTGGCTCGCGGGCACGGCGCTGCTGCATTCTGCGGCCGTCATGGAAAAGAGAGACGCGCTCAAGATCTGGACCATCTTCCTCGCGATTCTCACCTTCTCGCTTTCGCTGCTCGGCACGTTCCTGGTCCGCTCGGGCGTGCTTACCTCGGTGCACTCCTTCGCCAGCGACCCATCACGCGGCCTCTTCATCCTCGCGATCCTTATCCTATTTATCGGCGGGTCGCTCGTTCTCTTCGTTTGGCGCGCTCCGGCCTTGCGACCCGGCGGCCTGTTCGCGCCTGTGTCTCGGGAAGGTGCGCTCGTAATCAACAACCTAATGCTGACCATCTGTTGCGCGATCGTCCTCACAGGTACCCTTTACCCTCTGGTGCTTGAGACCTTGACCGGCGACAAGATCTCGGTTGGCGCGCCTTTTTTCAATCTGACCTTCGGCCCGTTGGTCATCCCCATCCTGCTGCTAATGCCGATCGGCCAGTCGCTTGCCTGGAAGCGCGGCGACTTTCTGGGCGCAGCGCAACGGGTGATGGTTGCGGCGGTGGCGGGCGTGGCCCTTTCAGTAGTTCTGGCGGCGGCCCTGCGTGGCGGCCCGGTCCTCGCCCCGATAGGCGTGGGCTTGGCGGTCTATCTGATCCTCGGATCGTCCAGCGAACTGGTGTTGCGGATCTGGGGCAAAGGGCCGGCCTGGCGGGCGACTTTGGCCCGCGCGACTGGGCTTCCGCGTTCGGCTTGGGGCACGGCTATCGCCCATGCGGGGCTCGGCGTGACATTGTTGGGGCTCGCCGCAACCGGTTGGGGCGTGGAGCGGATTGCGGCGGTCAAGCCGGGGCAGACGGTCGATCTCGGACCGTATCAAGCCACCATAGTCAAGTTTGAGGAGCGACACGGCCCCAACTATTCCGAAATAGTGGTCCGTGCGATTATCAGCCGGGATGGGTCGACGGTGACGACGATTGAACCGGCCAAGCGCACGTTTCCGGTGCGCCAGACTACGATAACTGAAGCCGGCATCGTGACCCTAGGTTTCGGGCAGGTCTACATCTCGCTCGGGGACCAGCACCCGGATGGTTCGATCGATACCCGCATGTTCTGGAAGCCGCTCGTTACGACAATCTGGATTGGCGCGATCGTGATGGCGATCGGAGGAATTGTGTCGTTGTCCGATCGGCGTCTCAGGATCGGCTTTGCGCGTCGCGCCATTCACGGCCGCCTCTCTGGCGATCCTGTAGCGCCGCAGCCCGCAAGATGACCGCGCTCCGTCGCTTTATCATTCTTTTGGTCGTGTTCGCGGGTCTCGCGCCCGGTCTGGCGAGCGCGGTGCAGCCCGACGAAATCCTAGCCGATTCAAAGCTCGAAGCGCGCGCGCGTGGAATTTCCGTTGGTCTGCGCTGTCTTGTCTGTCAGAACCAGTCGATCGACGATTCGAGCGCGGAGCTTGCGCGGGATCTCCGACTACTGGTTCGCGAACGTCTGAAGGCGGGCGACAGCGACGCGGAGGTGCGCGATTTCCTGGTGCGGCGCTATGGAAATTTCATCCTGTTGAAACCGCCATTCGACTCGGAAACCGCCCTACTCTGGGGCACGCCGGCCCTCCTGTTTGCGGTAGGCGCGATCTCGCTTCTTCTCGGACTGCGCCGCCGCAGGCAGTCCCCACTGCCTGATCCGCTGAGCCAAGCCGAGTGCGACCGGCTGGCGTCGGTATTGAACGCCGATACTCCCTCTGAGTGATTTTGGCATTAGTCGGATCGTTTTATCTTGCGAGATGCACGTGCCGATGCATTTCACTTCTTCGCTTCAAGCCTCGACTCGAAACGGTGCCGTTAGTCGCACCGCGCCGCAGATAGTCCACATATTGGAGTCGTTTCACTGACGTGATCCGCTTCGGAACGAACTTATTTCCATCGATTGTATCCTTTATTCCCCCGCTCCGCGAAGCGCGGCGGCTGCAGCGATCGGGGCGAGCGCGAAGGACGCGAGACCAAGCCCGCAGAGGATCAGAAAGGGCGTTAGGAATGACACCGTGCCACTCACCGCCGCCGAGGCCGCCGAGACGCTAAAGATCATCACTGGCACCGCCAGCGGTACGACGAGAATCGAGAGCAGAAGGCCGCCGCGTCGCAACGTGACGGTAAGGGCTGCGCCGATCGCGCCCAGAAAAGTTAAAGCTGGTGTGCCTACTAGCAGGCTCGCGGTCACTCCCCCGAGCGTCGGGCCATCCAGGGCCAACATCAGGCCGAACAGCGGAGAGACGATCACCAGCGGCAGCCCCGTGACGCACCAGTGAGCTAGGCACTTTACCAGGACAACGAGTTCTAGAGGTGCCGGTGACAGAAGCATCTGGTCCAGCGAACCATCCTCGTGGTCGGCTTGGAACAACCGGTCAAGGCCTAGCAGGGTCGCCAGGAATGCTCCGAGCCACAGGATGGCCGGACCGATTCGCGATAGCAGGTTCAAGTCGGGTCCGATCGCGAAGGGCACGATCGTGACGAGACCGAGGAAGAAGATTATCGCGAGAGGCCCTCCGCCGCCGATGCGACGCGATAGCACGAGATCGCGGTAAAAGACGGCAAGAAGAGTATCTGTCATGGCCTTCATCCGCCGCCGCCATAGCGGCGTGACGGTCTCCCTTGAAGAAAAGGATCGGCCCGGCCTTGTTTCTCGCTCCGGGGCGCATTGAAGCGGAGCAGGTGGGTAAGGCGCCATGGCACTGCCCTCATTGCGCCTCAAGCCTCAGCTCGCGGGTCCCTGGCAGACCGAGTGGTTCGTGGGTCGCCGCAAGCACCAAGCCGCCGCGTCCGAGATGATCGGCCACAATGCCCATCAGCATGACACGTGCGGCCCGGTCGAGTGCGGTCAAGGGCTCATCGAGCAGCCACAGAGGGCGGTCAGCGACCAGGAGCCGGGCCAAGGCGACGCGGCGGCGCTGACCTGCCGAAAGATAGCCGACCGGCAGGTCGACAACGTGGGCGAGCTCGACGCGGTCGAGCGCCTCCCGAGGGGGCAGCCGGGCCCGCCCTGAAAGGGTCAGACCGAATTGGAGGTTTTCGCGAGCGGTCAGCGCAGACTTCAACCCGTCGAGGTGACCCACGTAGTGGACGCGCTCCGCGAGAGGTGTCGGATCCTTGGCTCCCCACTCGTTCCACGACGCGCGGCCGGACGCCGGGGGTAAGAAGCCGGCGATCACACGCAGCAGGGTTGATTTGCCCACACCATTTGAGCCCGTTACTTCGCCAAGCTGTCCGGCGTCCAGCCGTAACGATACGCCACGGAGTACTGTGCGCCCACCGCGCATGACCCAGAGGTCCGCGACTAGGAGGTGGCAGGATTGTGTGTGACTCATTTTCGCTTTCAGTCAGCTATGCCCCGCGCCGCTCGCGTTTTTAGAACGCCCCCCTGCTTGGTTCTCGCTCGTCGCGGCGCGGCGCGAGCCCAGGTTGGCATCACATCGTGTGACAGACCCGACTTTGCGACACAGGTGCCAGACGTGACGCCACAGTTGGGCCGATGACCCCGACCCCATCGATGGCGGAACTTCGGTGGCTCGGCCCAGCTCACCTCTTGGCCCAACCATCGGAGCGCCCTGTTCACGTGTGGCCGAGCAACCCGCTGTCGAGGACCGAGCTCGCCCAGGGACACGGCTCAATCGAAAGCCAGAGTATCCCAGGTCTCGACGAGCGCGGCCGTTAGTTTGGCTATGTGTGCCGCCCCGTGGAAGGGCGAGGGCGTGATGCGCAGACGCTCCGTGCCGCGTGGGACAGTAGGGTAGTTGATCGGCTGGATGTAGATGGCGTGGCGTTCAAGCAGGTGATCGGCAGCCGCCTTGCACCGCTCTGCATCACCGACCATCACCGGCACGATGTGAGTGTCGGTGATGAGCACCGGCAGACCGGCGGCCTTGAGCGCGGCCTTCGTTGCGGCGGCCTGTCGCTGGTGCGCCGTGCGCTCGGCATTCGAGTGCTTGAGGTAGCGCACGGAAGTGAGGGCAGCGGCGGCAACCGCAGGCGGCGGGGCTGTGGTGAAGATGAAGCCCGAAGCGAAGCTGCGTACCGCATCGCAGATTGTCGGCGAGGCCGCTATGTAGCCCCCGATGCAGCCGAAGCCTTTGGCGAGGGTGCCCTCGATTACATCCACGCGGTGCATCACTCCGTCGCGCTCGCTGATCCCGCCGCCGCGGGGGCCGTAAAGGCCGACCGCGTGGACCTCGTCGAGGTAAGTCATCGCACCGTACTGATCCGCAAGGTCACAGATCCTGCCGATAGGTGCCACGTCGCCGTCCATGGAGTAGACGGACTCGAACACGATGAGCTTAGGGCGGTCGCCCGCCTCGTGTAGCAACGCCTCAAGATGGCTGTGATCGTTGTGGCGGAATATCCGCTTCTCGCAGCCCGATTGACGGATACCTTCGATTATCGAGTTGTGGTTGAAGGCGTCGGATAGGATCAAGCAGTCCGGGATCAACTTGGCTATCGTCGAGATGCCGGCCTGGTTCGAGACGTAACCCGAGGTGAAGACGAGGCTCGCCTCCTTGCCGTGCAAGTCGGCGAGCTCGCGCTCAAGGTCCACCAGTGGCGAGTTATTTCCGGCGATGTTGCGCGTGCCGCCCGCGCCGACACCGCAGCGCCGGGCAGTCTCGATCATCGCGGCCACGACCTCAGGGCGCTGCCCCATGCCGAGGTAGTCATTGGAGCACCAGACCGTGATCTCGGTGATCATCCCGTCGGGCCGGCGCCACTTGGCGACCGGGAAGCGGCCAGCAATGCGCTCGATGTCGGTGAAAACACGGTAGCGCCGCTCATCGTGCAGGCGATCGAGGGCCTCGCGGAAGTGGCGCTCGTACGCTTGGTCCGCGCCCTTCGTGTTCTCCGGCCTGGACGCCACCCTTGCGGGCAAGTGCACGGCTGGCGCTCCTTGCCCCGACATCGCGCCCAAGCACGGACGTGCTTTGCCGGTACGCTCGCGAGTTTGAAGTCTCGCCAGCAATTCCGCCTCTATAATATGATCTGCCATCTTTATCAGGCCCTAAAGCTGAAGCCAGGGTTGTCCGTGGCTCGCTATCTTTCAGGCCCTCTCGTCTCGCACAAGTTATTGTTTGTATGCCCTCTGATTATTGCCATGCGCGTCGGCTAAATGCGATCTTTGGTGTGAGCTTGAGAAGGCAAGTAGCACGATCCAGCCACCTCAATGACAAGCATGCAGTCCGCTGCCTTGCGCTCGGTCGCAAGCACATGCGCGGTCGCGTTTGTGGCGCGTCGGCAGTCGATCAGTTTGTCTAGCGGTCTGCTGAAAAAAAACCGGTTCAGCAGCGGAGGCTGCAACGCCGGTCAATCCCACTGGGTGCACACCATGGGCGGTCGACATGCTTGGCTACGTCTATAACCGCCGCCTTGAAATTGAAATTGGCGGGGAACAGCATTGGTTTTTCTCTTGTAGGCGTGGCCCTGGTGATGCGGTCGATTGTTCGGGGTAATTTTGCTGGGCGGGTCGGGACGAGTTTCGGAACGGGGATCAGGTTGTAGGCGATCAGGTTGAGCACGAAATCGGCTGCAATGCGACAGATGACGCGATTTGCGCATCGTGCCATGCTGCTTGCCCCAACCGAAGATGCTTTCGATCATCGCCCGGCGCGATTGCGGCATGCCATAACGTTGGCGGCGCGTGGTCCGTTCGTCGATGGCACTCCGGCGGTTCTTGCCAGTTTTGGTGATGCCGTTGTTCTGCGTCACGTGTGGCGTGACGATGAGGGCGCGACGATCGGCCTTATGATCGGCCGTATCATAGGCTTTGTTGATTTTAAGCATCCCCTCCGAGGAACGACGCTCGGCGGTGCCGGTGGCGAGAGTGAGCATGCGGGCCATACCGGTTCTCCATGGTGGCGTGGCCCATGTGGGCGAGCTTTGCCTTCCGCCCAGCGGGCTTTGCGAAGGCGACGTCGGGATCGCTAGTACTCGCATGCGTGTCGTTCTTGCGCTTCTGGTCGTGAAAGTTCGCCCCGTCGCCATCGTCGCTTCCGTCCTTGGGGCGGAAGCTCTTCTGTGAAGCACAGACTTCAATCAAGGTCCGGGCCACCGAAAATGCTCGTCCGACAATCGCGACTTTGATGTGAGGATGGCTCTTGTTCAACAGCTTTGTAAACATGTTGCCGTTCTGCAGCCGCTCAATTGCTCCACCAGCGGTCGTTCCGACCGAATGCCGTAGAACGCCTGCACGGCAATTGCTCCGGAGGGATCGAGAGGCATCCTTCGTTCGAACAGAGCTGACCAAAGCTACGGTTCAGCTCGCCCAGCACATCACAGACAAGCGCCCGAATCCTTCTCAGCGGACGGTTCGGCGGCACCAACGTCTCGGCGAGATGTACGAAACAGCCGGCCCTGATCCACAAATTCGCCCTGCATACGAGCTTCGACCAATCATGATAACTACAGCGAGGGATTTTTCAGCAGACTGCTAGCGAGTGCTGGACTAGGTGCACTCTCTCGACGTTAAGCGCAGAGATCGCCTCGTCGGAGCTGCAACATTCACAATTGCCACAGCCTTGCGAGGCAAGGTGCCTGGCTAAGAGTAGCGTGTCTCGAACGATAAACTGCCCGGATCCGCATTCCCAATGGGCATCGGTTCGATGCCAACATTCGATTTTCGCGACACAGGCACCTGGGTTAAATCTTGCTGGGCAGACGAAGTCATTCTCATCCCCGCCGCGAGCGAATCGCGGTTTGACTGGAGAAAAAATCATGAAGCACACGGTGTCAGTATTACTTTCCAGCGTTCTAGCTGTCGGCGCGATCACGACGGCGGTATTCGCGCAGCAACCAAAGCTTCCTCCACCCGACGACTGGCATGCGACTGGGCGCTATCTTCCGGAATACACGAGTGATGGTGCTCTCGTGCTACCGAAAAACTTCCATGAATGGGTTTATGTTGGCTCGCCTCTCACACCAAACATATTGAACAATGGGAAAGCAAACTTCCCGGAATTCCACAATGTATACATCGAGCCGGGTTCCTATGAAATCTATAAGAAGACGGGCGTTTTCCCCGAAGGAACCATATTCGTAAAGGAGCTACAACTTATGCTGCCCGCCGATCGTGCGGACGGCTCGAGGCTAGAGCCCTCTGGCCGCGGGTTCTTTCCCGGGCCCTTTAACGGCGCCGATGTAACCGTCAAAGACACCAAACGGTACACCGAGACCAATGGCTGGGGTTACTACAACTTCAACCACTTCGAGCCGAAGGCCGCCACCGCCAAAGTCAGGCCACTGGAGGAATGCGCGTATTGTCATATCGCTAGTGCTAAACGGGATGACGTATGGACGCAGTTTTATGGCCTGCTTGATAGCGTACCCGTCGCCGCAGACCAAAAAAAGAAGTAGGAGGCTGCGATGAAGAGTCTCAGGCCAACGATGGCGGCTTTGTCGGCGTCCATAATCGCAACGGGCATTGGATGCCTTGTTTCGCTGCCAGCGGGCAGTCAGGCCGGCTCTGCGCAGGCCCAACTCGTCGATGCGGCAGGCAATATGCACATACCGGACAATTACCGCATCAACTATGAATACCTGGGAAGTTGGTCTGTCGCAGGCGATGAGAAGGGTGCGAAAGAGATGCACACCGTTTACGCCTCACCGGGAGCTGCGGAAGCTTATCGCGCCACGGGCAACTTCCCTGATGGATCGGTCTTAGTAAAAGAGGTCCAGAGCACAGCGACTGCAGCAATGACCACGGGCACCGTCAGTCATGTAGATCGTCTCAAGGGTTGGTTCATGATGGTGAAGGACAGCAAGAACAGCCACCCTGACAACAAGCTGTGGGGTAACGGCTGGGGCTGGTCCTGGTTTGATGCTGACAACAAGGTCAAGACCACCTCGAAGGATTTTCGTACTGATTGTCTGGGCTGCCACATTCCAGCCAAGGCGACGGATTGGATCTATGTCTCCGGTTATCCCGAGCTGAAGAAGTAGGTGCGAAATCGCCAAAAGTAGCGGTCTGGCCGAGGCCAGCTATCAACTCCAGTGATCGGAGCGATCATGAAATCAAGCAAGCTGCTTGGAACATCTGTTTGCAAGCCGGTGATGGCCCTGTTTGTGTCCTTCCTCCTGATGGAGGGGAGTTCGGCGGCGGACACATCCACCGAAAAGAAAATCACCAAGCTGTTTCTCGCCTCGGGCCAAGTCGATCTTGCAAGAGAGGTGGTAAGATTGCCGCTTCATCGCGGTCGCCTTTCGTCCGGAGAGACAGTTTGGTTCGTTCTCACCGACGTAAGCGATTTCGCCACTTCCAAGAAAATGGGCCTCACATGGGCGCCGAGCCTCAGTAAGGCAAAAGACCTCGCGAGCACGCGGGTCGCGGAAATGGATGAGTCCAATAACTTCACCTTCAAATCGGGGCGGATCGATTTCTCACCAGTTCAAATGTTGATGGCCGGAGAAACGCCAAACTTCTTTCCGCCTAGGTTGGCGCGGGCCGGGTCTGTCGGGGATGCGCACTACAGCCCGTTGGTTCGCGTGGCAAACCGTAATGACATTGTTTTCAACGCCCCCATGATCGCCTTCAACGTCGGACCAGAGAAGATCTCGTTCTGCGGCGGCAATCCCGATTACTCGGTTGTGACCGACTCGGTGGCAAGCATCTGCCCTGACAATGGTACCGTCGACTTGAAGCTGCGCTTCGGATTTGCGGACGGCAAGCACCTGCGATACCTCAGCTTCGACGCCAACTCCGAGGAATCAGCGGCGCTCGAGGCATCTACCTTTGCGCCTGCGGAAAGCGACATCCTCCAAAGCGGCGCGACGGAGATTATCTACACAATCGTAAATGGTAGGACCGGTCCGAAGGATCCTGAGCGCCAAGGGCTTAACAGCGCGCTCAGTGGCGAAGGCCCTACACTCGACATCCTTGCGAATTTCAAGGAGATCAGCGCCGGATATTCACCGATGTGGGATGTTCAACTGGCCGAGTGGACCAAAGAGGCTGTTGAGAACAATCAACGGAAGCTAATTGCTGACGGTAACGACATTGTAGCAAAAAGCGAAGCTGGCTTGTTGGTAAGCCCTGTCGGAGGTCCGGTTAAAACGACCGGACATCTGGTGAACTGCCCAGTCGTGGGTTTCACCAATGAATGATTCTTCGACGAAGGAGACGTCAAATTAATGCGACACAGTAGCTTGGTGAGTCGTTGGTAGTTTGTACAAATCCAGCAATCGCTTCGGCAGCCTAATCGCAATCAAGCGTATTCCGTTAGCGTCGTGCGATGCGTCCCCGGCGACTTTATTGATGCAGTGCTATGTCTCAGGCACCCCTGTGGGCGCGGGCTCAAACGAGTCAATCATTTCCGTACGAGAGTGGGCAGATCGGGGGCTACCAGGTTCGATTGCGGGAGACTTGCGATCGGCAGGATGGCATTGCCCGGCCGCGCGAGAGGGCCGCCATGCCCGCGCTCTGCGCGCCGATTGTGTCCCAAACATGTGTCGCCACCAGACAGCATTCTTGTGGGGGCACATCGAGCTCTTGGGCTACCGTGTGGTAAACGACCTGTGCGGCTTGTAGGCGCGTGCCGCCTCAATACTGAACTGTAGCTCGAAATACTTGTTGAGGTGGGCGTTCTCCAGCGGGCTCTTCCCGCCGGGGACTTGAGGCGAATTTGTCAGATCACCATACGAAATCCCGCGTCCTTGAGCATCTTCAGCCCCGAGTCCGCGTGGGCTAGCATCGTCATCATACCCTTCTTCAATGCATCGACATCTGCATCCTCGATTGCAACGCCGTGGATCGCACCAATCATGCGGAATAATCCCTGGCGAAGGTCCCAATAGTTTTTATACGGTCCGAAAGCGTGATAGTCATAAAATACATGATGAGATGGCCGAGCCATCCGCGAAGCACGTGCTTATGGCCAAGCATAGGCTCGAACAACGACGCAATGGATTCGAAGTCGATCAAAGTCTCATTAACATCGATTTCGACTGGCGAAGATCCCCCGGAGGAGATTGCGCTGAACCGGCAGGGCCGCTCGAGCGCCCCGTAGCGACAGGCCGCGGTGGCGTTCGCGAAGGCCCTATCGAGACGCGTGGCAAGGTGTCCGATGCCCAGTTCGCGGCGGTGAAAGACGCCGGGTTGACCGACGCCAACATCGTCGAGATGATCGCGCTGACCGGCAGTTCCTGCTGCCTCTTTGGGAGGGCCGCCGCCTCTCCGTCACGCGGCTTCGGCCGGGCTGGCTACCGGGAAATCGATCGGCGTCTGCACCGCGCTGTTCATGAAGTTCGTCAAGCCCTCGCGCGGTTCTCGGACAGTTGGTCGGAGGCGATTTCGGGCCAGCTCACCCAATTGCGGTCACTTTCCCTGCGAGTTCTGAAGCGATCGACGCACTTCTTGGAACAGAGCGGGGTTCGCCACGAGTAGTGCCGGACGAGACCAAACTTGCCATCACAAACTGCGCATCGTGCGGTACTGCCAGATCTAAGATTATCGGAGCAATGGGGCATCGTAGTCTCCTCTATCGTTGCTGTTTGTCGATCATCCTTTTCCACCGTCGTACGCGAAACTGCTCGCCCTACAGCCCAGACTTCGATCCCATCGAAAACGCCTTCGCCAAACTCAAAGCACTTCTGCGCAAAGCCGCCGTACGCTCAGTCGACGGTCTCTGGAGCGCTATCGGGCGCGTCATCGATCTCTTCACCCCGAACGAATGCGTCAACTACTTCAAAGCCGCAGGTTACGAGCCAAGCTGATTGGAAAATGCTCTAGAAGCGCGTGCGCACTCTTTGGAAGCGATGTCGGGACGGCCGGCGCAACCTTCGGCGGCGCTTGCCAGGCGTCGGTCTCGACGCGGGTCGGCTACTCGGGCGGCTATGTCAAGAACGCCACCTACCACAACCACGCCACGCACGCGGAAGCGATCGAGATCACGTTCGATCCGACCGCGACCTGCTGGAGTTCTTTTTCCAGATCCGCCGCGCGCCGCGGTCCCCGCCCCTAGGGGAACGTCAGGCCGAAAGCGGCTGGATCGGGCTGCTCGCCTTTCCGGGGGACCAAGAAGCGCTCCAACCCACCCGGCACGAAGCTGAGCAGGAGGGTCGCCTGGTCGCCGACCACCTCGATCGTATGCGGCACACCGCGGGGAAGAGCCGCGTAGGCGCCCGGCCCCACCTCGACACGGGCATTGCCGACCCGCGCGATTAGCTTCCCCTGCACCACGTAGAGCAGCTCGTCCTCGCGCGTGTGGGTGTGTAGCGGCGGTTCTTCCCCAGCCCGCACCGTCCACAGGACAGTGCCATATTCGCCTCCGGACTGGCTGCTCTCCACTTTCATCTCGACGCTCGAGCCCCCGCTCGAGGTCACCGTCTCGCCGCCCTGCGGTGCCGTGAGAACCGGCTTTTGGACTGACATTTGTAGCCTCCTGATTGTGCGCCGGATGAGCCCGGTACCGCGTAAGCATGGAATTCCGCGCGGCGAATGGGAAATGACGTCAGGCCATGAAGTCAATAGCCGAGCGTTATGATGGCCGTTCGCTTTTCGCATCGGACACGCGTGCACCCGACGCCGACTGCTCCAGCAGCTCGGTCAGCATCCTGACGGCCTCCGTTAGCTTCAGGACTTCGCGCTCGCGCAGTTGGTCGATCTTCTCATGGAGCAACTCGAGCTCCGCCTTTACATTGATCCGGTAGTCGTTCTCCGCGGCCTGGCGATCGACATCTTGCTGCCTGTTCTGGCTCATCATGATGATCGGCGCAGCGTAGGCCGCCTGGAACGAAGGCGCGAGATTGAGAAGAATGAAGGGGTAGGAGCCCCTCAGCGCGCCGACCAGGTTGGCGGCTATCCAGACGAGCAGGATCGCGCTCTGGACGATGATGAAACTCCACGATCCCATGACGGTGGCGCGGGCGATAACGACGTTGACCGCGGGACCTGCGATCGCGATGAGAAATTCCTCCCACGGCTCCTCCGGAATGCGTTCTCGAGCTGCGCGACGCCGCCGATCGGCAGCAGCGGCACATACGGTGTCGGTACGCCGAAAGCCTGGGCCGTGAAGATGTGCCCGAATTCTGCAGCAGGACGCATAAGAACAAAAGCACCATGAAGAGCGGGCTGTTCCACGCCGTCGCCGCGCCGCTCGATGCATAGTTTGAAGCGAAGGCCCACGCGAGAAATAGCACAAGAGTTATGTGTAGGCGCACGCCGGTGCCAGCTACTTTTCCGATGTTCGGTGACCAGGACACAGGAGTTTCACTGCGATCGTTCCGACTGTTATTGTGAACAGGATTCATCCTGTGGTGGGGCTGGCATCGCAATGCTTTAGGTCATGAGTTCGCTCGCAATTCTGATTTGCGGCGGGGTGCACGCCGTCGCGTGGCCCTCACGCCCGCTCGCACACACAGCGTTGTTGGCGAAGAATTGCCTCGTAAAGCTATGATCTCGATAACCGCGCGTAATCCACGCAGGCCCCGAGGATACACGTGAACACTTCTTCGCAGTCGACGGGGAGTTCCGCTCCGGCGAGTCAACACAGAGGGAAGCACCGCACTCGCGCCGCGACGTGCCAAGTATCTTTCAGCCATTCCGATAACGGTCGGCTATCGACTCCATGGCAACAGGTGATTTTCCATTTTGCGGTCCTAGACCCAATCTTCGAGCCATCGTCGCCCGCCCGCGCGTACGGGCCGAAGGTGGCGTCCTGTTGAACGATCGCAGGCCAGGAGTTCCTCAGATGCAGATCAAATATTTATCCAATGTTTCCTTTCCCGGCGCGGTCGAGAGCCCTCCACCGGAGGACGTAGTGGTACTCGCGGACAGCGCCGGCGTCGCGCTTGGGGTACGGCGCCCATTCTGCGCGAGGGTGCGGAACGTCCGCGATCACCGCGGTGGCGTCATCGCGTCCAGGCGCGTGGAGATTCCGCTCGTCGGGTCCGACGGCGAGATCACCGGGGTCCTGTGCCGGACCGCCCCACGGTCCGGCACGCGCGTCGTGGTCTTCTCCCGCGGTCCGGAGGGGGTGAGGCCGATCGGGGACGTGCCACAGTTCGTCGTCCACGACATCAATAACGTTCTCGCCGTGATCGGCCGCGGCCTGCGGCTGCTCGAGTGCCCGAGCGACGCCCCGTATCGAAAGGCCATTGTTGGCAAAATGCAGGAGGCGATTGCGCGAGGCGCCTTGCTCAACCGTCAGCTCCTCGACACTGCGCGACCATGCCGCAAGTCGATTGACGGCTTTGTCGCAGGCAGTCGTCTCGCAGCGATCGCGGGTACGCTTGACTGGGCGTTGCGTCCGGACATCACTGTCCGCACCGAGATCGCCCTTGACTTATGGACCTTCAATGCAGATCCGGAAGAGCTGTACTTTGCACTCCTGAATCTCTGCCGAAATGCGGACGATGCTATGGCGGACGGCGGCACGATCACCGTCGCGGCACGGAATGTCGAGCCGTCCGCCAGCGCCGACCGCGGGTTCGTTGAGATTGTCGTCGTCGACGAAGGGGAGGGCATGCCTGAGGAGGTCCTGTTGGAGGCGTTCCTTCCGTACTTCACGACAAAGGCGGCTGGGAGCGGCATCGGGCTCCCACAGGTTCGGCGCTTCGCCGAAGAACGGGGCGGCGCGATCGATATAGAGAGCGAGCGAGGTGTCGGCACGCTGGTGCGCCTCATTCTCCCGCGTGTCGACGATGCGGCGGTCCGGAGCAGCCTTTTCGGTACGGAGATCACGGACACGCCGTCACCAAAAATTCCCCGCGGTCAGTGACTACCGCGGTGTGACGGAAGGCCGGATATGCGGAAAAGCGGGAACAGGCCTGTGGGGCTTCCCATCTGGCGACGAGCAAAATAAGCGCGAGGCTGCGGAGCGGCGCCGTCTTGAACGGCGCGGTTGACCCGGTGTCGTGAAAGATCGACTCGAACGATGCCACGTCGCGGGATGTCGGCGCTTGAGTAAGTCATCATTCTCCTAGACTGGTGGCGAACCAAACATGCGGATGAACGCGTCACGTATCCGCATGGCGTCCGCAAATCCAACATTGCGTGCGATGACATCCGGCGCAGGAACATGCCGCTCGCCAGGCCTGCACCCGCCCACACGTGCAACTCCGTCGCTCCAGAGATCCGAAATGCGTGTCCGAGCATCCGATACATTCGTCTTGACAGCCTTCGCACTGTCCGACTCCGGTAGCCCGCCGCAAGCGCACCGAGCGATGAACGATCGGCTCTCGGCACTCAGATGGCGATCATAATGCGCGGCTATCGACTTCATAGCATGACGTGATTTCCCATTCGCCGCGCGGAATCCCACACTCCGGCGGTACCGCGCTCATGCGGCGCACAACACCTGTCTTCCGTGAACGCGGCGCGTGGTCGGGCAACTTCGACATCGAATCGACTACGGCGCAGCACTCAAGAGCGAGATACGACCATGTTTTCTGTGATTTTCGAAGTCCTCCCCAATAAAGAGAACTGGGATGACTACCTCAACAACGCCAACATGCTGCGCTCCGAGCTGGAGCAGGTCGAAGGTTTCGTCGACAACATCCGCTATAAGAGCCTGACACGCGAGGGCTGGATCCTTTCGCTTTCGAACTGGCGGGACGAGAAGTCGCTCGTCCGCTGGCGCATCCGCATGCGCCATCACGAGGTCCAGCAGAAGGGCCGCGACGAAATCCTCGCAGACTACCACCTCCGCGTCGGCCAGATCACTGCCGACGATAAGGTGCCCGCGGGGCACGCCCTCACGGAGCAGCGGCTCGATGAAACCGAAGTCGGGGAGGGAACGACGGTCACCCTGATCAACGCGACGCGCCCCCCGGAGTGGAAGCAGACCAACAACCCGTACGACTGCGCCGAGTGGCTCGGACTGAACCCTTGGGCCGCCGACTGCACGTCCTGGGATATCTTCGACGCAATGCTCACGCCTGGCGACCTGATTCTGCTCATATCCTGGAAGGACGCCGCCGCAGCGCGGGCCTACGAGGACGCTTCCGCGCCGAATGACAACGCGAGGGTCCGGAGGGTGCGGATCGTGCGCGACTACGGGAAATACGACCGTCGCGAGGCGCCTCAATACTACGCCGATGCCTAGCGCGGCGAGACCCTCTACGCCTGACACCGCTCCATCGGGAAGGGCCGGCCTGCTGCGAGTTCGGACTCTGCGTTCGCCCTGCCACCCAGTCCGCATTTAGCCAGGCTTCGTGAGAAACAGACGTATTGGCGGTTGACGAGTTGTCGTTGAGGCTTGCGCCGCTTGTTGTCGAACGATGATCTCAGCGCTGATGATCATGCCTTGGGATCGCGTACGCGCGGCGCGGCGGCCCGTCCGGTTCTCGCCCACCTCACAGCGCACTGGTCCGGCTCTCAGAAATTCCTGAAAGCGTGTCCGTGCGTCCTATTGTGACCATTCATTTCGGTTATAGACCTTTCGGGTCCGACCGACGTTCAGAGTACAAACGAGCGCATGGAGTTCGACGTGTCCCTCTCGGTCTATGACATCACGGTCCCTGTCATGGTGCACGGACTGAACGTGATGGACAACTATCTCGACCACGCCCAAGCGCTCGAGCGAACGAGGGGATTTGAGCCTGGAAGGATCCTTGGCGAGCGGCTCGCGCCCGACATGCTGACTTTCGGAGAGCAGTTTTCCATAAGCTGCAACAAGGTCGACGCGCATATGGCGAAGCTGATGCAACGCGACCCGCCGGCACCCCACAACACCCCCATGATGTACCCGGCATTGAAGGGGCGGCTCCTCGAGACGCGCGGCTTCCTGCAAAACGTGCAGCCGGACGAGATTGCCGGCGCGCAGTCCCACACATACGAGCTGACGCCGCCTATCGTGCGCGGGTGGTTTGGCGGCGAAGACTACATCCGGCACCTGGTGCTGCCCGACTTCTTCTTCCACATCTCGATTGCGCACGCGATCCTTCGGCGCCTCGGCGCGAAGATCGGAAAGCGCGACTACCTCGGCAGCATCGCTCAGCAGAGCGGCGGTGACTACTCGTGAGAGGCGGGCACGGTGCGCGGCTGGACAAACCGGAAGCGTTCGAATGGAAGAGATTTCTACTCGAGCGCTTGCCCTGACCCTGCGCGGGGATCGTTGGCATCTGAAAGCTTTATGGACGCGGGCCCCGGAGTGGAATGAGAACGATAACGATCCGGCATTTCTAACAGCGCGCAGACGGGAATACTCTCCCCGTGCACCTCATCGGGATAACTCGGTGGCAGCGCGGGTGGCCCTATCGATGACAACGCGGTCGACCTGCCGTTCGTATGCGCAGCCCTACTCTCGGTGTCGCAAGAACTCGATCGACCGCAGGAGTTACGCCATGCCGTTCCGCTTCATCACAAAATCCATCCACGCCTACATAATCGACTATCCTGTCGCCATCCTCTTGATGGCCACGCCATTCCTGCTGAACCTCGGCCAGAGCGACCCTGTCGCGATGTGGCTTTCGGTGGTGACCGGCGTCGCGGCACTGCTGCTGGCGGCTCTCACGGACCATCCGACGGGGCTCGTCCGGGTCATCCCCTACTGGCTGCATCTCTGGGTGGACCGCGCCGTGGGTGCGGTCTTCATCATTGCCCCCTTCGCCTTCGATTTCACTGGGCTTGACGCTTGGTACTACTGGGTTCTCGCCGCCGCGGTCCTGCTGACGACCTCGGTTCTCAACGCGCCCGAGGTGAGCGCCGCCCAGCGAGCGAACGTCGACACGCGGACTGCCACGTGAGGATCGCTTCGTTTTTAGCGCGGCACCATCGAGTTTCGCCTTCCTATTTTCGTCTTGTCTGCAAAGGAATTCGGAAGATGACGACTTCCGACACATAGGCAGGTGGACGATAAAGGAAACGATGGCCACGCCAACTTCCCGAGTATCAGAACGTGTAAATCGAGCCCTGTGCTTGCGAGGCCCTACAAGAAGACAAGCGTGTTTCCCGATGGCACGATCGCCTACAAGGAGCTCCAGCCGACTTTGCCCGGGCAGAACCCGGATGGCTTGCGCACTGAGCCGTCGGGCAGGGGCGACTTCCCAGGCGCTGCCGCTGCATTCCATGAAGGCTGCAGCGGCCGCTACGGCGGATGCGGCGTCATGATTTGCTGGCACGTCGAGCGCGGCTCTGTGTGCATCCACTCGACCGAGTCTCTTGGCAGCCGTGCTGGCAGTGCGCCTCATCATCGCCTGAAATACACAAAGGCATTTGAAACCTACTACTCATCATAAGATTGCGAATAATGGAAATGTATTCGTCAAGAGACTCAGAAACGAGTGCCGCCAGACTATTATGAAATACACAACGAGATTATTTGCCGAATTTCTTGCGGTTGCCTTTGTGGGAGGAATTGGCCTTGCGGTCGACACCACGGGCATATCTCTTATCCTGTTTCCTGAGATTGCCGCTTTAGCGTATGATGTATTCACGCGCCCCCGTGGAAAATGGGCAAGCCAACCAATCAGACTAGTTGCTACTCCTACGATCACCGCGATCCTAGGGGTGATGATTACGCGACACTGGGAATACAGCGCCCTCGCGGTAACTGTTGTTGCCCTCCTGAGCCTATTTGGCATTAAATTGCTCCGATCGAACATCGGAGCAGCGATCTCTGCCGGTGTGCTTCCAATGACCCTCGGCGTGATGAGTTGGGGTTACCCCGCCGCCATTCTGGCGGGAGTCGCAGTACTCGCCATTGCGTTGACGCTCTGGAAGCGCCTTGATCCCCATCGTTACCTATCTGACGGGAGCAAGGAGAGCCGGATTATTGAGACCGCCGAAACTCCGCCGAGAGATCGGTTCTGGATCTTCGCACTGACGGCATTCGTCTTCGCGCTGGGAGTGGTGGCCCAAGCAACGGGATTGCGCTTCCTGTTATTCCCTCCGCTGATCGTCGTAGCCTATGAATTATTCGGTCACCCGGACCTTCCTGGCTGGATGTCACGGCCGGTATTGTTTCCTCTCGTATGCTTCCTCACCGCGTCCGTCGGCTTACTTTTGAGCACGGGCTTTCACACGGAATTGTTGGGCGTGACGGTTACAATGCTTTGCTCGATTGCCATTTTACGGATGTTTAAAGTCCATATGCCGCCTGCCCTCGCTGTTGGTTTGATACCGTTTGTCATCGTCCATCCCACCTTTTGGTATCCGATCTCGGTGTTCTTGGGCGCCACCGCGCTCATCGCGTCCACCAGAGCATACAGCTTTATTACTCATCAGCGACACTCGGCGCTCTGAAGAATGACTGGATGAGCCGGGGCGCAGCCTTGAGACGAGCCAACTGCGCCTCGATCTTGTCGTGCAACCGCTCACCCTTGCGCGGCGGCGTCTTTGGCTCCAGCGGGCCATTTGCGCTTTGCCGGAGCTGGGTAGCAACATCAAGTGCGGAACAGCCTCGTCGAACACGATTGTTTCAAAGCGTCTCAAACGACACTATCGCTGAAATCGACCCGGTTAAAACCAACGCGTTCGACTGGAAACGCGAGTTTCCGTTTATCATAGAAACAGCCGGTCATTCGGTCTCCTCGTCCATCGGCACTTGTTCTGCTGCGCGCATTCCGTGGGTGGCATAGTCAGCGCGCAACGGCGCGTGGTGGCGGTTGTGCGCAGAGTAAGCAAGAAAGCCGGTAGCCCCGACAATGAGCACGGCTAAGAGCGCGCCGCGATCGACCGCGAAGTGTGGGCGGCCTGCGGTGGCGCGTTCGGCGCGGATCTTGCCGCGCGCGTCCTCATCTTCAGCTTCAAGACGTAGCTCGCTGACGGCGAAGGTGACTCCGTAGAGCTTGACGAATTGCTGTCGAGTCCGTGCGCACGATCGACATCGATGAATTCGTGACGAGGCATCAGCTGCCAATCCGCGAGCATAGGCCTGTCCTCCAAGAACGTGGCGGAAGTCCAGATTCCGTGTCCGCGAATCCGCGTCTCGGCTTTCTCCCTTGACGGGCAACCCGCCTACGCCTCAATGCCGGGCTGAGCACGGAAGAAATATCTGGCGCACCACCGATTCAAACCTCGGGAAGATGGCGACACATCTGTCGCGCAAGATGAAGGTGCGGGCTGCCAAGTCTTCCGGATCGTACTTGATAAAGTTGTGGTGGAAGGAACGCGGCATGGAACAGTCCCCCCAGATCGGCGACAGGATCACCGACAAATCATCACCGCCTGATGACGGTACCGTCCGCAACTGGATCGGGCCGAAGGCGTCCGAGCATTGGGCCGAGCTGCGGAGCTGGATCGAGGTATACTACCCCGGCGTTTTCTCGCCGGAATGGCTCTATGGTGGCAAGAAACGCGGTTGGTCCCTGCGCTACAAGAAGACCAAGGCGTTCTGCACCTTCCTGCCCGAATATATGCGGCTTTCAGTCGTGGTGGTCTTTGGGGGAGCGGAACGAGAGAAGTTTGAGGAGCGGCGTTATGCCTGGCGCTCGCAGTTGGTCAAGCTCTACGATGAAGCCAAAACATACCCTGACGGGAGATTTCTGACAGTTGCAATCTCATCAGCAGCTGATCGGCATGAGGTGACGGAGCTTTTGATTATGAAGCGCCCGCCACGGTCACGCGGTTGAATATCGCGGAAATCCTGAGTTCCCGACCAAGTCGGCAGCGCGCGAGGGAAATCGCCTCTCGCCATAGTATTGATAGACGATCGTTATTGCCGCTCGTCGCGCGGCGGGATGCCGTCGCGGCCTGCGCACCTTGCCTTGATAGACGAATGGCAGAGAGGACCGTATTCCCCGCCGGTATGGAAACAATACGTGCCGGCTATTGGAAAATTTCGTCCCGCGCTGCGATCAATGGTTCGACGCGACGAATCCCAAGGAAACCACATCTACCGCCTAGAAGCGGGCATGGCGTCGATGCGCTGCTCCACCTTCGCTTTCGGAGGCTACCAATGGCTCCTACTTATGGCTCCCGGCTTGAGACGTCGAACGGACTTTTATCGCTGGACCAGATCCAACAAAGGGACAAGCAACCGAGGAGACAATTCACATGAAGGCAATCGTCGTAACGGACCAGGCCGCGGGAACGGCTGGGATGAAGCTGGTGGAGCGGCCTGAGCCGCGGGCGGCGATCAACGACGTCGTCGTTCAGGTTCATGCATCGGGATTCACCTGGGATGAGCTGACGTGGCCCCCGACCTGGACCGATCGCCTCGATCGTGACCGAACACCGACGATCCCTGGGCACGAGCTGGCCGGAGTAGTCACCGCCCTCGGCTATGGCACGACGGGGCTGTCGGTAGGACAGCGGGTGTTCGGCCTCGCGGACTGGTATCGCGACGGCTCCCTGGCGGAGTACGCCGCCGTCGAGGCGCGCAACCTCGCGCTGCTGCCAGGCGATGTCGACTTCACGGTGGGCGCGAGCCTGCCGATGCCAGGTCTGACCGCGTGGCAGGGACTGTTCGAGCACGGCCGCCTTCGGGCGGGGCAGAGTGTCCTCGCGCACGGTGCGGCCGGCGCCGTCGGATCGATGGTGACGCAACTCGCATGTGAGGCCAGCGCCTACGTCATCGGCACCGGACGCGCCGCCGACCGTCAGACGGTGCTCGACTTCGGCGCGAATGAGTTCGTCGACCTCGACAACGACGCGCTTGAAGACGTCGGTGGCGTCGATCTGGTGTTCGATGTCTTCGGCGACGACATCGGAAAGCGGTCCGCAGCCCTGATTCGAGCTGGAGGAACACTGGTGACCATCGCCGGGCCGACCGAGGCGCGGCCCTCCGACGGTTTGACGATCGACTTCGTGGTCGAGTCCGATCGCGCCCAACTGGGTGAGATCGTCCAGCGGGTGCGGGACGGACGACTGCGGACGAACATCGGCACCGTCTCAACCCTCGACGACGCCGTCGCCGCCTTCAACCGGACCGAGCGACGCAAGGGGAAGACGATCATTCGCGTTCGCCCGTGAAGGATTGGGGGAGGGCGAGAGGATCTGCCCTCGACCTTGCCCGCCATTTTCGAGCACAACGGGGCACGCGGATCGTCGCCCAATACGACAACAATCAGCTTCGGCCAGAGTCGCGTGTTTCGGAATTGAACGTTATCTGAACCGACGAGCGCTGTTTGTAGTCAATAACTGCGGAGAAGAGAATGCTGCTGCCTCGTCGACCGGTCCCCGAACTGCGCGTGCCGACCCTTACTCATGGCGGCTTTGATCTTGCCGCCGAAGCGCCGAAGCTATTTACCTTGATATGCTTTTATCGCGGACTCCATTGTCCGGTCTGTCTCAAGTATCTGCGCGACCTTGAAAAGCTGATCGATGAATATGAGCGTCGCGGCACAACGGTCATCGCCATCAGTTCTGACGTTCCCGAGCGCGCTCAGGAAATGGCGAACAAGGTCGGTACCCGCTTGCGATTCGGATATTCTCTACCGCTCACGGTTGCGCGCGAATGGGGGCTCTATATTTCGTCGTCGCGCGGAAAGTCCTCGATTAACGTCGAAGAGCCGCCGCTATTTTCGGAGCCGGGCGTATTCCTCGTCCGACCGGACGGTACTTTGTACTACGGCTCGGTTCAAACCATGCCGTTCGCGCGTCCGTTGTTCTCGGAATTACTTCAGGCGATCGACTTCACCATCAGCAAAGACTATCCGGCGCGTGGGGAGTATGACGGTCCTGTCTGAGCGTCCGTCGACTTAACAGCTAACGCCAAAAGCCGGACGCACCCAAACACGTCTCGGGTGCTCGTATGTGCCGACAAGTCTAGGGGAACGGAGAAAGTGACGCTTGATCATCCGATTTTCAAGCGCCGGCCGGCGCAATACCCTGATCGGCTGCAACTCTTTTCTGCCCCGCCGCCCAATGGGGTGAAGGTCAACAGCTCGAAGTCAGGACGAAATCAGGAGCAGCTACTATCAAAAGTACGGTGCGAAACCCGTCGGGGCATAGGTGCAGGGTCCGCGAAGAACGAAGACCGATACTCAGAAGGAGAAAGCCCATGAAGATCCAAACCATCATCGCCGCCACCTGCGCCGCCTTCGCCTTCTCGATGGTTGCCCGTGACGGCAAAGCGCAGACCGTCACGAAGAACTTCGAGGCGGCCATTCCCAATATCCCTGGCAAGTCGCTGATTGCCCTGGAGGTCGATTACGCGCCGGGCGCGGCCTCTCCGTCCCACACCCACGCGAAGTCGGCTTTCATTTACGCCCACGTGATCTCGGGCGCCATCGAGTCGAAGGTGAATGACGGCGAGACGCGCATCTATCGGGCAGGCGAGAGCTGGTCCGAACGGCCGGGCGCGCTCCATTCGATCAGCCGCAACGCGAGCAAGACAGAGCCGGCAAAGCTGCTCGCTGTGTTCGTCGTCGACACCAATGACAAAGTGCTGACCACGCCCGTCAAATAACCTACTCGCTGCGCTAGGCAAGAATCTACGGTACTGATATCGGCCGCGAGTTTACCGCGGCCGTCATCCGCCGTGTCACCGAAAGCGGAAGATATGCCTCACGTAAAAAAAACTGCATCTGCCCTGTTAAAAATGCATTTGCCCGAGATGTCGTCGGCGGATTATCCGCTGATGTGAAGACACTGCCGAGCCGTTGGTTATACGACGAGCGTGGGTCTGCACTTTTTGAAGAGATAACGAGGCAGGATGAGTATTACCTGACTCGAGGCGAAACGTCGATCCTGCGAGACGGCAGAGTGACATCGCCGATTTTGTAGAGTCCGGCGCGATTCTCATCGAGTATGGTGCCGGAGCCGGCATTAAGACGGAGCTTGTGCTGGCAGGGCTGCGTGACCCACGAGGCTACGTGCCGATCGATATCGCCGACGGCTTCCTTGCAGAAACGTCGAAGAGGATCGCTTCGCGCTTCCCATCATCGAGAATGCCGTAGAGATGCACCTGGTGAGCTTATGCGATCAGAGCGTTACACTCTGTGGGTGCACGTTCCATTTCAGCACGTCCCATTCCAGCACGTCGGAAACCATCCACACTGAGAGCTCCCGAAAATATACTGCGGAGAGCTTCGAGCGGCTTGCACGCCCTGGCGGATGGAGGGTTGCCGAGGCTTGGCAGGATGCGGAGGGCTAATCGGCCTGGTCGGACTCATTCGCTACTGAACAGGCGATCGTCGAATTGCTGCCCATTCATGTGCTGGCTGAATGCATCGTATTAGGGCGGAAATTCGGGTGATGACGGCGGTCAGGCGATTACCTAACATCCACACCTTTCCAGAATGCGATGTGGCCCTTGATGGCCGCTGCTGCGTCGGAGGGCTTGGCGTAATACCATGCCGCGTCTTCATTAGTTTTGCGATCGACGATTAGCGAATAGCAATTTGCAAGGCCCTTCCATGGACATCGGCTGGTCGTCGTGCTCGGCCTAAGATATTGCTTATTGACGGACTCGGGCGGGAAGTAGTGGTTGCCTTCGACGACAACGGTCTGCTCCGATTCCGCTATCACTGTCCCGTTCCATGTCGCGACTGCCATTTCTCATTCCTTTCCATGCTATGAGTTCGAGCCGATCCAACCCGGGCTCAAACCGTTCGACTCGATAGGTCGTCCGGTAGGGGTTGAAGATGATCTCGATCGCCTCAATGAGGCGGAGTTCATGCCGTATCCTAACCTTGTCGGCACTTACCAAAAGTCGGGACGCATTCCCAAGAGTCATCCGGGCTCTGGCGTCATGCTCGCGTCACATAAGGGCTCCAATCACCCTAAGAGATGGTCGTTGCGACCGGATAAAGTTCAGATCGAGCCGGCCAGCGCAACGACGGGAAAGTCCTTCTCGGGATCGAACACGTTATTGAAAAAGTTCGTCAGAGAGTACATGGCCACAAGCGCGACGATCTCGATGACATTCGCATCCGTGTAGCCGGCATCGCGGACGGCTTTCAGATCGGCGTCACTGATCTTGCCGCGGGTCTCGATGACTTTGCGTGCAAATTGGATGGCGGAGTCCCGCTTCGGGTCGCTGGCATGGCCTTTCCGAGCGAGAATGATTTCATTGGCCGGCAGCTTGGCCATCTGATCGGCCGTAAAGCTGTGGACCGTCAGGCAGTAGTTGCAGCCATTCACTTCGGAGACAGCGAGGCCGATGCTGTCACGCGTCTTCACGTCGAGCGCCTTGCTCAAGGAACCGAGCAGGTTGGCCCATGCGCTGAACGCGATCGGACTTGCCGCAAAGGTCGCCATCATATTTGGAGTGAACCCGATGTTCTTGGTGAACACATCGAGGATCGGTTTCGAATCGGCCGGCACCTGTTCCGGCTTTAGAGCTGCAATTCTTGGCATCATAAACTCCGTAAGTTATCGGTTTCACAAATAAATTAAATGAGATCCAGCACATCGCCCACCGGGCGGCGCGGCTTCTGCGGCCAGTTTCCCGGACGCTCCGTCCCTACGGACAACAGCATGACCGGTACTTCGTCCTCGGCCAGCCCGAACTCGCGGTGCACCGCTTTGTCATCGAAACCGATCATCGGCGTCGAACCCAGGCCTAGCGATCGGGCCGCATAGATGATCGCCGCTGCGCCGAAGGCGCCGGTGCGCACTGCTTCGTCGCGCTGGCGCTGCGGGTAGTCCTTATAGAGATCGCGTGCGGGGATTTCCCAATCCGGTATCAACTTTGCCGGCATAATCCCCGCCTCCACCACCGGCGCCAGGCGGTCCGGAACTACACTGGAATCAGCCAACTGGCCGCAGATGATGAAGGTAACAGCGGCTTCAGTGATCGCAGGCTGCTTCCAGGCGATCGGACTCAGCCGAGCCTTGGCTTCAGGCGTGCGTACGGCGATGAAGCGCCAGTTCTGCAAATGGAAGGATGTCGGTGCAGTAGTGCCGATTCGCACCAGCTCGCGGATTTGGTCGTCGCTCAAAGTGGCGGCAGGGTCATAGTACTTGGCGGCGCTGCGGCTCAGGATACATTCGATGACGGCGTTGGTCATGGTAATTCCGTTAGTCATGGTGATTCCTAGGCGTGAAGGGACAGATTGAGATGCACGAGTGGTTTCGCTCTCTTTGCTGGAAATGCAGGAAGGATGAAGCCCGTTCGACATCTCATGCCAAGGGCCATGGATAGTTTCCCAGGTTACCCCGGCGCGTCCGATGGGACGCGGCCGGCCCGTGGGCATCGAAGACGCGTGCAGTTCACGGGCGAACGCGAATGATCGTCTTCCCCTTGCGTCGCTCGGTCCGGTTGAAGGCGGCGACGGCGTCGTCGAGGGTTGAGACGGTGCCGATGTTCGTCCGCAGTCGTCCGTCCCGCACCCGCTGGACGATCTCACCCAGTTGGGCGCGATCGGACTCGACCACGAACTCGATCGTCAAACCGTCGGAGGGCCGCGCCTCGGCCGGCCCGACGATGGTCACCAGTGTTCCTCCAACTCGAATCAGGCGCGCGGAACGCTTCCCGATGTCGCCGCCGATGACATCGAACACCAGATCGACGCCACCGACGTCTTCAAGCGCGTCGTTGTCGAGGTCGACGAACTCCTGCGCGCCGAAGTCGAGCGCCTTCTGACGATCGGCGGCGCGTCCGGTGCCGATGACGTAGGCGCCGGCCTCTCGTGCGAGTTGCGTCACCATCGACCCGACTGCGCCGGCCGCACCGTGCGCGAGGACGCTCTGCCCCGCCTGAAGGCGGCCGTGCCGGAACAGCCCTTGCCATGCGGTCAGGCCCGAGACCGGCAGGCTCGCGCCCACCGTGAACTCGACGTCGCCCGGCAGCGGCGCGAGGTCGCGTGCCTCCATGGCTATATACTCCGCCAGGGAGCCGTCGCGATACCAGTCCGCGAGGCCGAACACCCGCTGTCCTACCGACAGCCCCGTCGTGCCGTAGCCGAGGGCGGTGACTACTCCGGCCAGCTCGTGCCCAGGGATCGACGGTGTCCGGTCACGATCGAGGCGATCGGTCCAGGTCGAGGGCCACGTCAGCTCAGTCGGGACAAATCCGGACGCATGAATCTGAACGACGACGTCGTTGATCGCTGCCTGCGGCGCGGGCCGCTCCACGAGCGTCATCCCGGCCGTTCCCGCAGCCTGGTCCGTTACGACGATTGCCTTCAACGTCCACCTCCTTGTGTGTTTGGTCGTTATCTGCCGAAGTTCTTTGGAGATGGATCAAAAGTACGACCGCGAAACTCGATGGTCCAATGACCTGTGGTTATGGAATCGATGCCATCGACGCTGCGCGCGAAAATAAAAGCGGGTCAAACGCGGGCCTGAACCGGGGTGGCCACTGAAGACGCGAGAGAGACCGGTGTTTGGCCAAGATCAGGAGTCAGCCGGATTGCTGTCAACGAACCGCTAATGGACGCCGCGGTCATGCTGGTCGAACAAGCAAGGACGACGGAGAATGCGGGAACGTTGGGATTAAGCCTCGCGTCGAGCCGGGCTTCGCGCGAGCTGCTCCATCCGAGGTCGGGATCACGCTTCCGCAGACGACAAGGTCGGGTTCGGCGGGATCGGCCATGGCCTGTACGACAGGAATCGAGAGGCTTTAAACAGACGGGGCATCCAGAGTCATGGGTTCAACCGAACTGGAGACCCTGCGGGCACGATAATCGGGGCCGGGCGCGTTGATCGACGGCGCGAGAGACGCTCAATCCGGAGTGATATTCGGGATCGGGAGTTGAGCCAGATCATCCTCGTATCTGGCTTGAGTGCTTGCGTTGTGCCCGAAAGTAGTCGCGTCCGGGCGTGTGTGAATATCCGCGCCAATTCCGAGAAGTTCGCCAACGGGGCAGACGTTTGCTGCTTCCAGCAAGAATGCGCGTTGTTGCACGTCGAGTTCTCCCTCCAGCACGAGAGTGCGCTCGAACGAATCTCTTTCGCCTTGGGCGCCGTGGCGGAAGCTGACGCCCACTTCTACCCGTTCCAGCGGAAATTTTCGGCGCCGGGCATGAAAACGAACAGTCATAGCGGTGCATGCGGCGAGAGACGCGCTAAGGAGGTCGTAAGGATTGGGACCGGGATATACGTGGCCGACTCCATCTGGACCGCCGATGGGAAATTGAGATGCGTCGACGCGACCAACCAGCGCGCCATGATTGATCGGGTCGCTCGCGACGAAAACTTCTCGGAGCTTGGATGCCTTGTCCTGTGGTGTCATAGCGTGTTCCTACTTCCGTTGTGAGAGCGGGTCATGCGAAGCGGCGTCGCTAACTGCCAACCGATCGGCCTTGATCAAGGCGGCTTCAAACTCTGCCATTAGCGTGCCATCGACGGCAATATCGGAACTCGTGCGAAATCTCATCGCCGCATGCTCCAGCCCGTGCGTTTAGTAATTAAACTCGGAGACCATTCGGGTAAAGCTATCATATCCATAACCGGTAGGAATGCTGCGTGAGGTCCGCGTCGGGGCCCCGCGGTGATCAAATCCGCGAACGCGCGTAACTGGCTTAATGGTGTTTCAGTTCACGAACAATGCGTTGACTCTCCAGAGAACCGAAGTCGCAGTCAGACAGAATGCGAACGAGCACACCGCTTTACAATTCGGTCCTCAATGGGCGGGGCCGATAATGAGGGGTGGTCTCCTGAATGATCTTTGAGTTGTTGGCGTAAAATGACCTCTTCGTCGAAGAGGCGATAGAAAATGCATTTGAGTCATTCATGCAAATCATGAATGGCCTATAGTGTCTCGTGCGCGTTTTGCCGTTCTCGTACGCCATGTACGAGCTTCTCTCGGGGCTAGTTACGCGAATCTCGTGGCGCCAGTTGTGCAGGCCGGGACGGCATTGATTGCCGAGTTAGCGACTGGAACGCGACTTAGAAGTCTCTGAAAAGTAAAGCGTCGCGGGCTTCGAGTGCCATGCGGCTTGTGGCATTCCTCGCTACGGCATTACGCAAGCGCGGCGAGCGGGCAATAACGACCGTTTATCGACTCCATGGCGAGAGGTGATTTCCGTCGCCGGCGTTGCAAGGTTATTCTCCAGAGCAGCGTCGAGTCGAAACTTGCGGTTCCGCGATCGACACGCGGAACACGATGGAAGAATAAGAAGGCAGTGGGTCAATATGCAAAGCAACGACGTAATCGAAATCGTCGCGCTATGGTCACGCTGACATTACGGGAAGTGCATTGGCAAGCACTCGAATCCAATTTGACGACGAAGCCGGTTGAGCCAAGGTCCGAGTCTTGGTCTCGGCCGCACTGAACTCAAGTTCGAGATCGGCGTCGGAACAGCGATGCGAGCGCTGCGGCCGGTATCGAGACCGGCCGACGGTAACAGTGCGACCTGTCAAATTTGAGTGCAACATTCTAGGTCCTTGGAGTGACGGAAGTGACCACGACTGACAGAACGGAGCATCCGGCTCCGGCAGCTCGGCTCGATCGCGGTTCGTTTCGTCGCCTTCCAAGATGCGGCGGCGCACCGATCAGTCTGCTGTTCGCGCTGGCGCTCGCTGGCTGCGACGAGAAGGCATCATCGCGGGAGGCCGCGCCTCCGCCGCCGTCGGTGACAGTCGCGCAATCGGTCAAGCGTACGGTCACCGACTGGGACGAGTTCACCGGCCGCTTCGAGGCGGTCGAGGAGGTGCAGGTGCGCCCCCGTGTCGGCGGCTTCGTCAACTCCGTCGAGTTCCAGGACGGCGCGATCGTGCATCAGGGTGACCTGCTCTACGTCATCGACCCGCGCCCGTTCGAGGCGGTGGCCGAGCAGGCGGACGGCCAGTTGTCCGACGCGCGTGCCAAGGTGGAGCTTGCCAAGCGCGAACTCGACCGTGGGCTGACTCTGGTCCAGACCAGCGCTGTCTCCGAGCAGGTTGTCGACCAGCGCCGCCAGGCCTTGCAGGCCGCTCATGCCGCGGAGACGCAGGCCGCAGGTGCGCTGAAGGCTGCCCGGCTCAATATCGAGTTCACCCATGTGACCGCGCCGCTCACCGGCCGCGTCAGCCGCCATCTCGTCAGCCCCGGCAATCTCGTGCAGGGCAGCGATACCGGCACCTCGACGCTGCTGACCTCGATCGTCGCGCTCGACCCGATCTACGTCTATTTCGACATGGATGAGGCGACCTTCATCAAATACAGCAAGCTGTGGTTCGAAGGCCGCCGCCCGAGCTCGCGCGACACCGCGAACTCGGTGCAGGTGACGCTCGCCGGCGAGACAAAACCGTCGCATGAGGGCACCATCAACTTCCTCGACAACCGCCTCGATGTCTCCACCGGCACGCTGCGCAGCCGCGCCGTGATCAAGAACACCGATCTCTCGATCCTGCCGGGCCAGTTCGGCCGCGTCCGGCTGATCGGCAGCGCGCCCTATGAGGCGCTGCTGATTCCCGACGTCGCGGTCGCGACCGACCAGTCCCGCAAGATCGTGTTCGTCGTGAAGCCGGACGACACCGTCGAGGCCCGCCCCGTGGTGCTCGGTCCGCTCGATGAGGGCCTGCGCGTGATCCGCGAGGGGCTGAAGGCGGAGGACCGCGTCATCGTCAACGGCATCCAGCGCGCCCGCGTCGGCGCCAAGGTCGCTCCGTCTCCCGCGCCAGCGCCGGCCAAGTCCGGTGACAAGTCATGAACCTTGGCCGTCTCTCCATCAACCAGCCCATCCTGGCGATGGTGCTGTCGATCGTGCTGCTGATCGTCGGCGCGCTCGCCTATACGACGCTGCCGGTCTCCGAATATCCGCAAGTGGTGCCGCCGACGGTCGTCGTCACCACGCAATATCCGGGCGCCTCGGCGCAGACCGTGTCCGACACGGTCGCAGCTCCGATCGAGCAGGAGATCAACGGCGTCGAGGACATGCTGTATCTCTACAGCCAGGCCACCTCGAACGGTCAGCTCACCATCACCGCCACCTTCAAGCTCGGGACCGATCTCGACAAGGCGCAGGTGCTGGTGCAGAACCGCGTCGCAATCGCCCAGCCGCGGCTTCCCGAGGAGGTCCAGCGCAACGGCGTCGTCACGCGCAAGAACTCGCCCGACATCCTGATGGTCGTGTTCATGCTGTCGCCGGACGATACGTTCGACCAGCTCTACATCTCCAACTACGCGCTGCTCCAGGTCCGTGACCAGCTGCTGCGGATCGACGGCGTCGGCGACATCCAGATCTTCGGCGCACGCGACTATTCGATGCGGCTCTGGCTCGACCCCGACCGCATCGCCAATCTCGGCCTGACCTCCACCGAGGTGATTGCCGCGATCCGCGCGCAGAACATCCAGATCGCGGGCGGCCAGGTCGCCGAGCCGCCGATCGCCGACCGCGCCTTCCAGCCGAACCTCGTCTTCACCGGACGGCTGAAGGATCAGAGCCAGTTCGAGGATATCCTGATCAAGGCCGGCTCGGACGGCCGAACCGTGCGCCTGCGCGACGTCGCCCGCATCGAGCTTGGTGCGCTCTCCTACTCCACCAACAGCTTCCTGTTGCGCAAATCGGCGGTCGGCATGCTGGTGACCCAGCGGCCCGGGTCGAATGCGCTGGCGACCGCGAAAAGCATCTCCGACACCATGGTCAAGCTGAAGGAGAGTTTTCCGAAAGGCCTCGACTACAATATCGGCTACAATCCGACCGAGTTCATCGCGCAATCCGTCCACGAGCTGATCAAGACCATCTACGAGGCCATGCTGCTCGTAGTCGTCGTGGTGCTCGTGTTCCTGCAGGGCTGGCGTCCGGCGATCATCCCGATCATCGCAATTCCGGTCTCGCTGGTCGGCACCTTTGCGGTGATGGCGGCGCTCGGCTTCTCCATCAACAATCTCACGCTGTTCGGCCTCGTGCTCGCGGTCGGCATCGTGGTCGACGACGCCATCGTGGTGGTCGAGAATGTCGAGCGGCATCTCGAGCACGGCCTCAGCCGGCGCGATGCGGCACTCAAAACCATGGAGGAGGTCGGCGGCGCGCTGGTCTCGATTGCGCTGGTGCTCTGCGCCGTGTTTGTGCCGACGGCATTCCTCGGCGGCATTTCCGGGCAATTCTTCCAGCAATTCGCCGTCACCATCGCGGTGGCGACCGCGATCTCCTGCTTCTGCTCGCTGACGCTGTCGCCGGCGCTGGCCTCGCTGATCCTCACGCCGCACGCAGAGAAGCGACCGCCGGCTGCCTGGAACGTCATCGCGCGGGCGTGGGGTGCCTTCACCGGCGTCTTCAACCGCGTGTTCGACCGGCTCTCGCATGGCTATGCGGGCCTTGCCAATTTCGTGATCCGTCATTCCGTCGCGATGCTGCTGATCTACGTCGTGCTGATCGGCAGCGCCGGCTGGCTGATCGCGACCACGCCGCAGGGCTTCATTCCCGCGCAGGATCGCGGCTACGTCATCGTCTCCGTGCAATTGCCCGGCGCGGCGTCACTCGCGCGCACCACCGAGATAGTGCGCGAGATCGAGCGGATTGCGCTGGATACCCCGGGCATCATCCGTGTTGCCGTCTTCGCCGGATTCTCGGGGGCCACGCGCACGCAGCAGGGCAACGCAGCGGCGCTGTTTCCGGTGTTCGACGAGCCCGAAGCGCGGCTGAAGAAGGGATTGTCTGCGAACGCCATCACGGTCGAACTGCGCAAGCGCCTGGCCGCAATCCAGGGCGCCTTCATCATCGTGATTCCGCCGCCGGCCGTGCCCGGCATCGGCACCGGCGGCGGCTTCACCATCCGCATCCAGGACCGCCAGGGCCGCGGGCCGGAGCTGCTCGCCGCGGCCACCGACGAGCTTGTTGCCGCGGCGCGCAAATCGCCCTTGCTGCTCGGCCCCACGGTGTTCTCCCCGTTCTCGGCTAACACGCCGCAGCTCTTCGTCGACATCGATCGCACCAAGGCGCAGAAGCTCGGCGTGCCGATCTCGAACGTCAACGACACGATCCAGACCTACTTCGGATCGACCTACGTCAACGACTTCAACCTGTTCGGCCGCACCTATCACGTCACCGCGCAGGCTGACTTCCCGTTCCGAAAAGAACCCAGCGACCTCTCGCGCCTGCGCACGCGTAACGCCTCGGGCGACATGGTGATGCTGGGCAGCGTGGTCGAGTTCAAGGACGTCTCGGGCCCCGACCGCGTCGCGCGCTACAATCTCTATGCGGCGTCCGAGCTCCAGGGCGAGCCGGCGCCGGGCACCAGCTCGACCACCGCGCTCAACACCATCAAGAAGCTCGCGGACGACACCCTGCCCAGCGGCTTCACCTTCGAATGGACGGATCTGTCGTACCAGCAGGTCACGGGCGGCAATGCAGGCCTGCTCGTGTTCCCGATCTGCGTGCTGTTCGTCTATCTCGTGCTCGCCGCGCAATATGGCAGCTGGACCTTGCCGCTCACGGTGATCCTGATCGTACCGATGTGCCTGTTGGCCGCCACGATCGGCGTGCGCATCATGGGGCAGGACGTCAACATCCTCACCCAGATCGGATTCGTCGTGCTGGTGGGGTTAGCTGCAAAGAACGCGATCCTGATCGTCGAGTTCGCGCGCGATATCGAGAAGGAAGGCAAACCGCGGCTGGAGGCCGTGATCGACGCCTGCCGCCTGCGCCTTCGGCCGATCCTGATGACCTCCTTCGCCTTCATCCTCGGCGTGCTGCCGCTGGTGATATCGTCCGGCTCCGGCTCGGAGATGCGGCAGGCGGTCGGCGTTGCCGTGCTCTTCGGCATGATCGGCGTCACCCTGTTCGGCCTGCTGTTCACCCCGATCTTCTATGTGGTGGTGCGGAACCTCGCGGAAGGCAAGAACGAGGGCAAGCCGATCCAGACGACCGCGGCCGCGGCGGAATGAGTCGTGGTGACGCCGATGCGCGACGACCGGAATACTATCTGCATCACCCTGAGGAGTGCGGAACGCGCGCGGGAACCTCACTAATGCTCTATCCGAGAGCAGTGACAGCTCGGTCGTCTATCCGAGCGCTCTGACGCGAGCTGCGAACTATAATAATCTTAACCAGCTCACCAATCTATCAGGGCAGACCTCTGATGCCACCGGTAATTTGTTGACGGACGGGCAACGCAACTACTCAACTGGTTTGGCATTCAATAGTCTGGCCTCACCTCACCGGAAATTCGGGCTATGCCACTACGGCGATCGCGCGTTCTATCTCCGGCGTAGATGTGACTTGCTCGGCGTGAACCGGAAGACGATCGGCCCACTGCATGTCTTTATAGTTGAAGCTGCGCGCGAGTGTGGGCTTCACCACCATGAAGTAGGGCGATAAATCGAAGTCGCGCGGCGCGTAGAGTGATGAGTGACGGATCGCGGCGATTTCGCGCCGCGCGGACTGATTCTCGATGTACGTGATCTTGGGCAGGACCGGGTAACGCACGGCCTCGAATGCCTGCGCAATCAGCGACGAACAGATGATGCGGCTCGCATCGCCGGAGCCGAGCGCGATGGCCCGGCGACGCCAACGCTGCGTCAGCGGACATGGGAATAGATAGCGCATGAGGTCGATGATGTTCTTGAAATCGTATCCGAGACCAATGCGTTCGAATGCGTAGCGGCAGACCTGTTCGCAGTCCGCTTCGCTCAGGCCAACTGGCCGGCAGATGCGGGTTTGACAATGCAAATACTTCGACAGAGCCGCCGAGACGACACCTTCGTCGACATTGGCTTCAATCAGGACGTGGGGCTCGCCGCCGGTTCCGGCGCCCGCTATCGACGGCCCGACGTACAACGCTGAATGCGACCATGTCGATTGAGTGAGATATTTGATGCCGCCGGAAATACGACCTTTGCCTTCGACGAGCAGGACGTCACCGGGTCGAAGCGCGTCGCGTAAGGCCCTCGCCGCATCATCCGGGATGAGCGGCTCACAGTGATTGGCCGGCTTCTGCAGCCGGGCAATCAAGTGTTCGACGTTGTCGAACATCCAACCCATCACTCGTTCCTTGCGTTTTTGGCGCTTTCCCGTATGGCAGTTCCAGACGATTGTCCCGTCGTTATCCAAGCGTAGTCAGGAAAGATGGACCGGGCCATTGCACGGAGGTCGATCTGTGCGCTGCATTTGTCTGAGACGACCATACCTAGGTTTACAATTGACGACCCGGACCCTTCCCAGTGAGGGGAATGTCGCACTTAGTCCGGCAGCCACCCGACGGTATCGGTCCATCAAAAAAGTGGCCTTGCTCTTACACCCGAGTGCGCTTGCAAGGTCGCAGGGGCGGACCGAAGCGACAAATCAAGACACACGGCGCGTCTACCGGCTTTACATTGGGGCTGATTGCGGGTTTTGGCCCTCCGCGTCACTTCGCGTGCGCGCAATAATCAGGTGGCTTCAGGGTAAAAGCGAACATCCATTGGCAGGCAGGACAGCCTGGCTCCGTCGAGAATAACCCAAAAGAGACTTTAACGTTCGAGTTGCAGGATCACGATCGCAGGCGCGTCTCCTCAGCGAAATCTCGGCAAATGCGATCCAAAGCGTCGTTTGTTTCTAGCGTTGCGACCACCGAAAGTCTCGAGGAGTAGTACCGAGCATATAACGGAAATGGCGCGCTAGATGACCTTGGTCGAAAAAGCCCACGGCAATCGCAATTTCCGCCAACGAGAGATCCGTCTGAACCAGCATCTCTTGGGCGCGCTCGATTCGCTTTTGTATGAGATAGACATGCGGGGTCGTCCCGACGGATTGCTTAAATTGTCGGGCAAAATGATGCAATGATAGTCCTACGACTCCAGCCAATATCGACAGATCGATACGTTCGCCCAAATGCACTTCCACGTATTCCCGCACCCGACGCATCGCGCGGGGCGACAATCCGCCCCATGCTTGCGGGGCTGGCGGCAGCGTCGAAACATCAATCGAGCCTATGCGCGGGCGTGTGTGCAGGTTGCAGTTCGTTGGATTGCTCGAGGCACGCATAGGGTGATCGGGGCGGGTCACAAGCGCGGGCCGACTGTCATTGCTGCCGGCGATCAGCAATCGCGCAGTGATATCGGTCCGGTCTTGACGCCGGAAGAGGTCGACGTCCCGCTCGAAGATCGACCACAAGCTGATACCCGCCCGGAGCCCACGATCATCGAGCATGAGGGACGTGCGCGCGACCCGGTTTGCGCCGACAATGCGTTGGTTGCCGTCAATCGCCAGCAGCATGCCTGCATCCCCTCCCTCCGGCGGCGCTACCGCGACGATCCACTCTCGACGGAACTGCTCACGAAAAAATCGCTCTTCTATCGCGCGCGCTGATCGTACTGTTAGCGCGCCGGTCAGCGCGTGCGCTCGTTCGGAGAGTTCGGGATCGATGGCGGAGACGTCCAAGACTGCTATCAGTCGCCCATCGACTCCGAACACCGGTGCGCCAGAGCAGCTCAAGTTAATGTGTCTAGACTTAAAATGCTGGCTTCTGTGAACAGTAACAGGCCGTTCATCGACGATGCAGGTGCCGATGCCGTTTGTGCCCTCCACCTCCTCGGACCATACCCCGCCGAGCCAAGTTCCCCAATATTGGAACTCCCTCGCTCGGGTATGTTCGCCGCGATGCGCGACTGCGACGCCCGAGCTATCACAGAGCAAGACGGTATATCCAGCTTCGCGAACAACCTCGTATAACTGATCTATCTCTTCTTGGGCGCTGAAGATGAGCCTATCGAGCGGTTCGCAAAAATTTTTCAGCTCAACAGGCGTGAGGATACGTGGCGACTTGCTATCGATTGGATCGAGGCCGTATTTTTTTGCTGATCTTTGCCAGGAACTTGATACCGCTTCTATCCCCGGCGGAGGCGTCGCTCCTTCGGCAACTGAGCAAACGTGTTCAACGTGCCCCACGATAGTGTTGAACGACCTTGCAGAGCGCTCCGAGAGTCCCATCTCCGCACCTGGTTGACGAGGTATCTTATAGCAACGGCGCGCCATCCAGTTTGCGACTATGACGAAACGCGCTGTCGTGGCGAACGGCGCCCTCAAAGCACCGCGGATACCAAAAAAAGCATTGTCTAAGCGCCTTCAACGTACACCGCGCGGAGTACCCGCGCAATCACCGCAACTGACGGAACTCTTTTCGCCTATTGGCAGCGCTGATCCGACACAACAATAGATCAAAAGTCCCGGTAAAAAAGCAAGAGCCTCCGGGCCGGATCAAATCCCTCCAAGAGAAGCTAGATCATTCGTGGGATGTTCACCTTCAGACATACCTTCGCGGTCTTCTTCGCTCCGAACATGCAATGGAGGGCACTATGATCGACACTGGACATGTGGGCGCCGCATCAAACAATATTGCTGAAGCAACTCAACGCATTGCGACGATAGTCGCTAACGCCCAGGCCGTTCGGCGCTTTCTGGATCATCGACCGCCGGACCTGGGCGAGGTACGAGAAGCGGTCGATTGCATCGTGAGGAACGCCTATCTAGCCAGCGACGTGATTTACCGGATCCGCGGTCTCGAGGCGCCGCCGAGCGCTAATTCCGTGGTTGCTTAGGTGCACCCTCCTGCCCATGCGACCGACGCGTGCCCAATGCGCAGAAAGGGCGGTGAACCGCCGCAGCATGGGAATGGCGAAGCTGTTTGAGCTTCGTGCACCGCGTTTCAGCCACTGCCCACAGTCGCTCCGATCACGTCGCCTGTCTGGACCGGACCTCGTACGATAGCTGCGTTGACTGCTGCTTTTGACCGGCAACAGAAGTCGAGGCAGCTAGAGCTTCGTCGAGTTGACTACATGCGCGAATACATCGAACGCTAAGCCACCCGTCGACCTAGCGTAGCGCGCAAGAACGTTCTACGCCTCTGCCAGGATACGGCTGATTGTTGGCTCCGGCAGCATAACGCCCATCACGGGCAGCAAGCCTTTAATCTCCGCCTCTACGAACTCGTGCGCGAAGGGAAACCGTGCTGTGCCTTGATGAGTCGCGACATTGATAGATTCGGCTTCTGCGCTGCCGAAGAACTCGGCGAGCACTTGTCGGTCCCCGAGCACGAAGGGAGCCCGTCAGCGGCCTTGTCCGGCGATGCGGTCGAGCAGGACACAAGTGCAGCGAATGCAGGGGCATTCTCTAGGGTGTCCCAAACCGCGACCGCGCAGCGTCCACCGGGAACCATCACGCGCAACATTTCACGCACGGCCATGTTGCGGTCAGAAAAGAATATGAGCCCGAACTGGCAGACAACGGCGTCGAAGGAGCAGTCGGGGAGCGGCAGTGCCTCGGTTGTGCCCTTTTGCCAGTCGATTGCGGGCGAAACACCCTTTGCCACCGCCAGCATTCCAGTATGGGGGTCAATGCCGACGATATGGCCGGTCTGACCCGAACGCGCTGCCGCCACGCGGGCCAGCACGCCAGTGCCGCACGCGACATCTAAGACACGATCTCCAGATTTAATGCGCGCGGCTTCTGCCACGATTGGGGCCCATTGCCGGAAAAGAGCCGGAGCGGAGAGTGCCTCATAGGCAGTTGCAGCCTCGATCAAAGCTTGCGGGACCGTCATGTTCTTGCCTCGCTCGCTAGCGGCGGATCGAGCAATCCCCTGCAGCGTCGAGCGAAGCCTTCTCGGCTCGCCGCTCGTAGTCGTCGGCAAGGGCCTTTAGCTGAGCAGCAATCACTCGGTCCGTCATGGCTTTGGCAGTGCGAAGCAAAGTCTGCGCGGTCCTCAAATATCCTTTGCCTCGTTGTGAGATCTGAAGCGTCATGACGCCCTCGCGCGGTTTTCGGGCGATTGGTCGAAAACGAGTTGGAACCAGCCCATCCAATTGTGGTCACTCTGGTGGCGCGCCTTGAAGCGATCGACGCACTTCCTAGAGCAAAGCGGCGTTCGCCACGAATAACGCTGGACCAGACCAAATTCGTCCTGACAGACTGCGCATCGCATGGCTTTGTCGGACCCGTGACTTTCCAAGAGGTAAGACATTGTTCTCTCCTTTTGGCCTGTGTGCGGATCGGATGCCCTAAGACTAAGGGGATTGTCACCAATGGCTCAATTGAGCGCAGGTTGAGATCGGGAATTCAAAGGGGCGGGACGGTGATACGAAGGCTCGGGACGAGTCCTAGAGTTTCGCCCGCTGCGATCCCGCGACCGCTTTCGTCCGGCGAAAGCCTCGATCACAAGCCATGCCGGATTGGCTCAGGCTCGCACTTTCGCGCTGAACGCGCGCTGCACTTTCGAGGGGGATCCCGGCGCTGTGCACGAGCACGATAAGATCCTCCGGCGGGCTCTCGGTCGAGGCTGTGGAGGGGTTGTCGATTGTCTCTCTGATCTGCATGTCGGGCCTCCTGGCCTGCAATCGTTCAACGGAACGCCGACTTCGGCCCGTAGACGAGGGCGGACGACGATGGGTTGCAGATTGAGTTCAAGCCGGTTGAAAGGAAAATCACCTCTCGCCATGGAGTTGATAGCCGACCGTTATCGGAACGGCTGAAGCACGCCTGGGGTCATGCGGCGTGAGTGCGGGCGCTCGTTCCACGAGGCTTCGCGCGAGCGGAACTCTTGGCCGCCGCGAAGAGGTCTTCACGCTCCAATCACCCGGGCTCCTGTATTACACGCGGCTATTGAGATCTTAGTTTTACCAGCGAATTTCACGGCAATAACGCTCGCTGCCGTGAGGGGGGCGCGAGACCGCAGCCGACGCCCTGCACCTCTCGGCAATCAGGATTGCGAACATAGACATGACCGAGAGCATCGTGGCACGCCGGCTGCCATCCGCACGGATTTCCAACTCTACAAGCACTGGCTTCAAAATCGCCGCACCAAGAACGTTGGATTTGCTGCGATCCACACATCACATTTGTGCTGTTTCTCGGGCGGATCGTCGCCTCTAGCTACGCGTAAGCGGCGGCCGCCGTAGCGAGCAAAGCCGGGCAAATCGCCCCAAAGTTCTGCTAAAATGAAGGAGGATCCGCATCCGCCGTATCCGGCAAGACCAAGGGACGGCTGGCATTTCTCGGGCGATGGAGTACGATTTCTCCAGGACGGCGAGAGGCCGCGCGTGTAGCGCATGAAGAGCTCGATCAGCCGACTTCAAGCCGACGCCCGACGCCGGAGTCTGACAGATGGTGCAGCAGTCGCTGGACGTCGCCTACTCGGGCGGTAGCTCTCAGGTGTTGTGGGAGGACGGCGAGCGCGTGATCAGCCGTGGCTGGCGACTGGACGACAATGGCAACCGGCTCGCCGTGCTGCTTGTCGCCCCTGCCGCCGAAAACCCGTCCCGGTCAAGACTCGATCGCCTCACGCACGAATACGAGCTGAAAGATGAGCTCGACAGCGCATGGGCGGTGCGGCCGCTGGCCCTCATGCGCGACGGCGGTCGGACCGTGCTAGTGCTCGATGATCCGGGCGGCGAGCCGCTCGTCCGTTTGCTCGGTGGGCCCATGGAGGTAGGACGCTTCTTGCGCATGGCCATCGCTGTTATCTCGGCTCTGGGCAAGCTTCATCAGCGCGGGCTCATCCACAAAGACATCAAGCCAGCTAATATTGTGGTGGACTGCGCGGATGGACACGTGCGGCTCACCGGGTTTGGCATCGCATCGCGCCTGTCTCGCGAGCGGCAGGCGCCCGAGCCGCCCGAGACCATCGCCGGTACGCTTGCCTACATGGCACCCGAACAAACCGGGCGGATGAACCGCTCGATCGACGCCCGCAGCGATCTCTACGCCCTCGGCGTCACGCTATATCAGATGCTCACGGGCGTTCTGCCCTTCACGGCGGCCGATCCGATGGAGTGGGTGCACTGCCATATTGCCAGAAAGCCGGTGCCGCCCAGCGAGCGGTTAAAAAACCTCCCAGGCTCCGTCTCTGCGATCATTATGAAGCTGCTCGCCAAGACTGCTGAGGAGCGTTACCAGACGGCTGCAGGCGCCGAGAGAGATCTACGGCGTTGCCTTGCTGAATGGGAAACCCGAGGCGATATCGACGAATTCCCGCCCGGGGAACACGACACTCCGGACCGGCTGCTGATCCCCGAGAAATTGTATGGTCGGACAGCCGAGATCGATACCCTGCTTGCCTCCTTCGACCGTATCGTCGCCGGCGGCAGGCCGGAGTTGGTGCTGGTTTCCGGATTCTCCGGCATCGGCAAGTCCGCGGTCGTCAACGAGCTTCATAAGACACTTGTTCCGCCCCGCGGTCTTTTTGCATCGGGCAAGCTCGACCAGTACAAGCGCGACATCCCCTACGCCACGCTTGCGCAGGCCTTTCAGGGCCTGATCCGCCCGCTTTTGATCAAGACCGAAGCGGAGCTGCGGCAATGGCGGGAGGCGCTGCTCGAAGCGCTCGAACCGAACGGTCGGCTCATTGTTGATCTCGTCCCGGAATTGAAGCACATCATTGGCGAACAGCCACCGGTCCCCGAGCTGCAGCCACAGGATGCGCAGGGTCGCTTTCAGCTGGTGTTTCGGCGATTTATCAGCGTATTCGCGCGGCCGGAACATCCGCTCGCCCTGTTCCTCGACGATCTCCAATGGCTCGATGCAGCAACGCTCGATCTGCTCGAGGATCTGTTGACCCGGCCGGATGTGCAGAACCTGTTGCTGATTGGCGCTTACCGCGACAACGAAGTCGATCCCATCCACCCGCTGATGCGCAAGCTCGAAGTGATGCGCCAAGCTGGAGCGATATTGCAGGACATCGTATTGGCACCCCTAACCTGTGAAGACTTGGGACAACTAATCGCGGATTCTGTTCATAGCGAACCGGAGAGAATCACGCCGCTGGCACAGCTGATCCACGAGAAGACAACCGGCAATCCGCTTTTTGCTATTCAGTTCATTTCTGCGCTCGCCGACGAAGCATTGCTCACTTTCGATTATGGCGAGGCGCGATGGTGCTGGGACCTGAATCGCATTTATGCCAAAGGTTACACCGACAATGTGGTGGACCTTATGGTGGGGAAGCTGAACCGCCTGTCCGCCGAAACCCGAAACGCGTTGCAGAAGCTCGCCTGCCTTGGCAACGGCGCAGGGTTCACCATGTTGCGGATCGTTTACCAGGACTCCGATGAGGAGGTGCATGGCCAGCTTTGGGAAGCGGTGCGAGCAGGGCTGATCTTTCGTTCGGAAGATTCCTACAAGTTTCTCCACGACCGTGTCCAGGAAGCCGCCTACTCCTTGATCCCGGAAGAATCGCGTGCCGAAGCCCATCTCCGAATAGGGATGCTGCTCGCAGCGCAGACCCCTCCGGAGAAGCTGGAGGAGACGATCTTCGAAATCGTCAATCAGCTCAACCGCGGCTCCCATCTCATCACGTCAATTGAGCAGCTTGAGCGGGTCGCGAGGTTGAATCTCATAGCAGGTAGACGCGCCAAGACCTCGACAGCGTATGCCTCGGCGCTGAGCTATCTGCTTTCCGGCGCGGCGCTGTTGCCAGGAGTCTCTTGGGAGCGCCAGCACGACCTGATCTTTGAGCTGGAGCTGCACCGGGCCGAATGCGAGTTTCTCACTGGTGCACTGGCGGAAGCCGAGCAGCGCCTGGCGGTGCTGTCGGCCCGTGCCGCAACGACGATCGAACGAGCCCGCGTCACGTGCCTGCAGGTGGATCTTTACACGACCCTGGATCAGGGCAGCCGCGCGATCGCAGTCGGTCTCGACTATCTCCGCCACCTGGGTATCGACTGGTCGGCGCACCCGACGGAAGACGAGGCTCGGCGCGAGTATGACCGGATCTGGTCCCAACTCGGCTCCCGCGCGATAGAAAGCCTGATTGATCTGCCTTTGATGAGTGATGACGTATCGCTCGCGACCCTCGATGTGCTGACGAAGCTCGGGCCGCCTGCCCACTATACGGATGCGAAACTACGTTCGATGGTCATCTGTCGAGCAGTCAATCTCAGCCTCGAGGGCGGCAATTGTGACGGCTCCTGCTACGCCTATGCAGTGCTTGCCAGGCTTGCTGGACCGGAATTCGGCGACTACCAGGCGGGACTTCAATTCGGCCGTCTCGGCTATGAACTGGTCGAACGGCGCGGGCTAAAGCGCTTCCAGGCTAGGACCTATTTGAACTTTGGATACTTACTCATGTTCTGGACGAGACATGTCCGGGAAGGTCGTGATCTGCTGCGGCGTGCGTTTGAGACGGCAAACCAGATAGGTGACCTCACTTTTGCGGCGTACTACTACACCCACCTGAACACGTATCTTCTCGCGGCGGGCGACCCGCTCGATATCGTGCAAGTCGAGGTCGAGCATGGTCTTGCGTTCGCGCGGAACATGCGGTTCGGCTTTGCGATTGACTCCATCGCCGGCCAGCTTGGGTTGATTCGGACACTCCGCGGCTTGACGCCGATTTTCGGTTGCTTTGACGATGGGCAGTTTGACGAACTCCTACTGGAGTCCCGTTTCCGCAAGAACCCGGATCTGGCGTTGGCCGAGGGCTCGTATTGGACCCGCAAGCTGCAGGCACGCTTCTTTGCTGGCGACTATGCGGGTGCTCTCGAGGCCTCATTGAGGGCGCAACAGCTGCAGCCGACATCGGCGTCTTTTTTCGAATGCGCGGAATATCACTTTTACAGCGCGCTCTCCAGAGCGGCATCCTGCGAGCCCGCGGCGGCCGGCCAATGGCAGGAGCATGTCAAGGCACTAGCCGCGCACCATCGACAGCTCGAGGTCTGGGCGACGGCTTGCCCGGAGAACTTCGAGAACCGGGCCGCACTCGTCGGGGCGGAGATCGCCCGGATCGAAGGCCGCGCGCTCGATGCCGAACGTCTTTACGAGCACGCTATCCACTCGGCACACACGCACGACTTGGTCCACAACGAGGCACTCGCTAACGAAGTCGCCGCTCGCTTTTATGCCGCACGCGGGTTCAAGAAGATCGCGCATGCCTATCTGCAGGACGCGCGGTACGCATACATCCGTTGGGGAGCCGACGGCAAGGTACGCCAACTCGACGAGTTGTTTCCGCACCTCAGGGAGGAAAAGCCGGTTGCCGGCCCCACAAGCACGATCGGGGCACCCGTCGAACAACTGGATCTAGCTACTGTTATCAAAGTCTCGCAAGCAGTGTCGGCCGAGATCGTTCTAGAAAAGCTGATCGACACGCTGATGCGCACAGCGATTGAGTACGCTGGTGCCGAGCGAGGTCTGTTGATCCTTGCGGTAGGTATTGGGTATCGGATTGAGGCGGAAGTCACGACCGGCAATAACACGGTGACCGTTAGTCTGCGACAAGCAAGTGTAACCGCTGCGGATCTGCCGGAATCCATCCTACACTACGTGATCCGGACGAAAGAGAGCGTTCTTCTCCACGATGCCGCAGCCGCGAACCCGTTTTCTGCCGATAAGTACATTCATCAGCATCACGCCCGTTCAATTCTCTGCCTGCCGTTGCTCAAACACGGCAGACTGGCCGGTGTACTCTACCTCGAAAACAACCTGACGGCCCGCGTTTTCACACCTGACCGCGTCACAGTGTTGAAGGTACTTGCGTCGCAGGCGGCAGTCTCGCTCGAAAATTCGCGGCTTTATGACGACCTCGCGGATCGGGAAGGGAAGATCAGGAGTTTGGTCGATGCTAACATCATTGGGATCCTCATTGCCGACCGCGAAGGGCGGATCCTCGAGGCCAATGACGCGTTTCTACATATCGTAGGATATGACCGCGAGGACTTGGTTTCGGGCCGCGTGCACTGGACCGAGCTGTCCCCGCCCGAATGGCGCGAGCGCGACATGTTGACCCGGGCAGAACTGAACTCAACCGGAATAGTTCAGCCCTTCGAGAAGGAGTATGTTCGGAAAGACGGTAGCCGCGTTCCTGTGCTTATTGGCGCCACTCTGTTCAAAGAAGGAGGCGACGAGGGCCTCGCATTCGTGCTCGATTTGACCGAACGCAAACGTGCCGAGGAGGCGCTCCGTGAAAGCGAGCGAAGTTTGCGCTCTGCAATTGACGGGATACCGGGCCTCGTTGCGGTCTGGGCCCCGAATGGTGACCTCGAAGCCGTAAATCATCAAATCTTTGAGTATTGCGGTCAGTCACTGGAAGAGCTGAGGAACTGGGGCGCAAACGGAACGATACATCCCGATGATCTTCCCCATCTCGCTGAAGTCTTCACAAAATCGATCGCCGCCGGCGTTCCCTATGGGACCGAAGCACGC
>NZ_JBEPQQ010000018.1:0-92633 GCF_040547935.1 Bradyrhizobium sp. LA6.8 | reverse complement strand
GGTCGCAGACCCAATCGTAGGCCGGACATATGAGCGCAAGCGATCCGAGCATGCTGCCCAAGCCAATCCTTGCAAGTCGGGGGCCGTCCACATATGAACCGAGCCGCTCCGCGTCTCGGTAGGGTAGGCGTGGGACACCTCGAAGAGGATATCCCTACGCCTCCCCCCAAACCGTGCGGGCACTTTTCAATGCACACGGCTTTCCGTACGCGCATGCTCTCGACCGGAGACGGCTGCACGGCATGACGGGCACAGGACAATGGTCTTGCGCCGCCAACCGGACCGTTTCCAGACCGTCAGCGATCCGCTTTGCAAGTCACCTAGGCGGCGGAGATGATGCATCTCGAATGGTCCCGTCGTATCGCTGCACGCTTCGCATTTGCGAGCGTTAAGTCGATCGATCAGATCATTTGGGCTTTTGACCCACCACGCACCTGCCGTGACGTTGTCGATAGTCGGACTTGTCCAGTAGGCTCGGGTGAGATGCTTCAGTCTCCACAGCTTGATGCTGCGAAGCTTACCACGGACCACGGAGCTAACCTCGTAGTCCGTACCATGCCACAGACGCGCCATGGTTTTTGCTCTCGTCGTCCGATGTCGCATCGCCAGCGTCTTCACAAGACTGCGGAACACGACAAGCTCCAGCAATCCCAAGGCGCTCTTGATGTCGTCGGCAAACGAGTGGTAGTTCGCAAACCCACGGAACTCTGAGTTATAGGCGAGGACGGTTGCAACGTCGCTGGTGACCAGGAACTGCTCGCGCGGACTGCCGGTCTTCTTGGCGAGATCGCCATAGCCGTGTTGCTTGCAGAACTTGGTGACCTCCTTGCGCGGCACCCGCAAGCTGACATTTCCGGTGGTCGGCCGACGCATCACGCGCCATGTCCGTCCGGCCGGCCCCTTGCGGCTGGATTTTCGTCCAGCCCCGTAGGATGTGTATGTCGAGATGCGATAGCTGAGGAAGGTCACTCCCTTTGAAGCGGCGTGAACCCCACTTTTCTCGGGCGAAGCGGTGAGCTTCAAGGTCTCCGTCAGGAATCGTTCGACGCAGGCCATGATCTCACACGCTTCCCGCTTGCTCCCGATCACGCCGATAAGAAAGTCATCGGCATAGCGGCAGTAGCGGAGCCTTTTGAAGTTGGGGTCCATCGGATCGACGGAAGGCACTTTCCGTCTCTCCTTATTGATGGCTTTGATCTCCGCAAATGCAGCATCGATCTCGGCCCGATCCGCGCCTTCGGCGCGGAGCCGTTCAATCTTCCGGCGGAGACTGAGGACGCGCCGTTCCAGCGCCACGTAGCGCGGGAATGGACGTCGCTCACGGCCTTTGTCGAAGTCCGCCTTCATCATCTGCATGTGCTGGTCCAGCTCGTGCAGATAGATGTTGGCGAGCAAGGGCGAGACAACGCCGCCCTGTGGCGTGCCACTGTAAGTGCGTCCGAAGACCCAATCTTCCATGTAACCTGCTTTGAGCATTCCTTCGATCAGACCGATGAACCTGTCGTCATCGATCCGCTTCCTTAGAAGCCCAAGCAGGATGCCATGGTCGATGTTGTCGAAGAACCCACGCACATCCACTTCGACCAGCCACTTGCAGCCCGTCCAACTCTTCTTGATGAGCTTGAGTGCGGTATGACAGGATCGCCCCGGGCGGAACCCATGTGATTCATTGAGGAACACAGGTTCATAGATCGCTTCGAGCAGAATCCTGACCGCCTCCTGAACGAGCCGGTCTTCCACCGCGGGGATACCCAGCGGTCGTGTCTTGCCGTTGTCCTTCGGGATATAAACCCGCCGGACCGGCCGGAAGCGATAAGTGCCATCTGCCACGCGCCTGGCGATGTCGGCGAGTTTCTCCAGCGACATGCCGTCGAAGGTCTTGCCATCTACACCGGGCGTCAGGGCTCCCTTGTTGCGGGAGACCTTTTCGTAGGCCCACTCGAAGAGATGCGGACATCTCATCAGGCGGTGAAGGCCATTTACGCGCTTACCCGACCGCGACAAAGTCGGCAGTGATTCAATTCTCCTCTGGATGGTGACGGCCTGCATCAGCAGAACCTCTCCGTCGAAGAATCTTCTCTTCGCATACTGCACATGCCGTTATTGGCGGCATCGTCCTTCCCCCGATCGGAGGCGCTTTCGGTCCGGTCACCCGGCCTTATACGCATGATCGTCCGCCTTGCGGCGGCTGTCCCGGCCATTACGTCGGGCATTTGGGTACTACGACGGCTCCGTCGCCATACAGGTTCGCAAACGAACCTGCTGCAGGCGATCCCGTAGTTACGTGTGCGGGGAGTTGCGGTGTGTTTAGGTGTCCCATTCGTCTCCTTGACCCACGGATGGTGGTCGTCCCACGCGAACTGGTGGCAGTTCGCACTGGCCGGTGCGATCTGCCCCGCGTGGCGTAGCGTGTCAGCCGCGTTCGCTACTGCCAGCCCTTTGGCGACTGGAAACTGGGATTCAGGCAATACAGCTTTCACCATGCACACCTTACTCTGTGCTCTCCACCGGGCTGCGGCGCCCGATTTCGAGACGTTTCCCGGCATGCTCTGGTCCCGTTCCCCTTTCGGAGTCTCAGTCGTTTCCGACACCGGTAAGCCGGGTAAGTAAGAGCCCAACCAGTAGGCTCCATTCTTTCGAACACTCCCTTCTTCTTCACGCCACAACGGCGCACGCCATCCGGCTTCGATCCCTCGCGCCAGAGCTTTGGTGCTCCTCGCCGGGGGCACTCGGGAAAGGGGCTCGCCTGCGGCGATCGCTATCACTGCCCCGTTCCCGGGTGCCGCTATTGAACCGGTCTCGTCGCTGCACTCGGACCCGCGTGCCCCTTCGGGTCGCTATGCTCACGCTCTCCGGGTGCCGTTTCTCGAAGGCGATGCGCCGCTGGCGCACGCCTGATACGGCCTGCGGCCTAAGGCAGATTGCGAAGAGGCTGAGAGTAAGAGTGCAGGCTGGGTTTTTCCGTGACGGGTTACAAGCTGCGAGAGAGGCTCGCGGCGCCCGTCGCGGAGACCCGCGATGTCAAACCGTACTGCTTGCGCGCGCGCCGGCCAGGACCGGGCGAACCTCTATAGCGAAATTACCGACAAGATCATTGCCGAGCTTGAGGCCGGACGCGTGCCCTGGGTTCAGCCTTGGGGTACGGCCGCGGCGAAAGCGCCGCTGGCCATGCCGAAAAATGCGTCGACCAACCGGCAATACAGTGGCGTCAACATCCTCATCCTTTGGGGAGCCGTGATCGAACACGGATTTTCCGGTCAAAGTTGGCTCACCTTTCGTCAGGCCCTCTCGCTCGGCGGCCACGTGCGCAAGGGAGAGCGCGGCACCACTGTTGTCTACGCAGATCGTTTCGTGCCGGATGACGAAAAGCGACGCGCCGCCGAGACCGGCGAAGATGCGCAAGCGATTCCATTCCTCAAACGCTTTACCGTTTTCAACACCGATCAGTGCGAGCAACTGCCCGACAACATTGCCACCGCTGCGCCGCCACCGCCGGCTGGCCTCATCGAACCCACGGTCGACGCCCTGATCAAGGCCAGCGGAATTCCATTTCGGATTGGTGGAGATCGCGCATTCTATGCCACAGCCGAAGACTATGTACAGGTCCCACCGCCGCAGGCCTATTTTGAACCCATCAACTGGCACCGCACAGCGCTGCATGAACTCGGTCATGCGACTGGACATCCCTCGCGCCTCAACCGCGACCAAAGCGGATCCTACGGTACGAAGAAATATGCCTTCGAGGAGTTGGTTGCCGAATTAAGCTCCGCGTTCGGCTGCGCGTCGCTCGGGATCGCGCCGACCGTGCGCCATGCCGACTATATCGGCTCCTGGCTCGAAGTCCTGCGCGAAGACAATCGCGCCATCGTGCGGGCCGCCTCGCAGGCGAGCAAGGCCGCGGACTATTTGCTCGGCTTCGTTCCCGGGTCCATTGAGTCCGCGTCGCTGGATTCGGCTGTCGCCGATCACGAGGCGGCGTGATGCTTGGCCTCGCGCGAGAGTGAGAGGAGGGGACGCTGTTCGCGACGGGTTGGAAGCCGAGAGAGAGTCTCACGGCCGCCCGTCGTGGAGAGCCAAAATGACGAAAGCCGTACAAAAGATCACGCTGTCGCCTTCCCGCGATATTCCCTTCAACAAGCTCGTGCTCAGCCAGTCGAACGTTCGCCGCGTCAAGTCCGGTGTCTCGATCGAGCAGCTAGCCGAGAGCATCGCGCAGCGTACGCTTCTGCAAAGCCTGAGTGTCCGGGCCGTCGTTGATGCGGATGGTAACGAGTCCGGCATGTTCGAGGTGCCAGCGGGCGGCAGGCGCTATCGCGCTATCGAGCTCCTTGTGAAACAGAAACGCATGTCAAAGACGCAGGCGGTGCCGTGCGTTGTGCGTGAAGGGGGCATTGCCGCGGATGATTCGGTGGCGGAGAACGATGAGCGGGTCGGTCTGCACCCGCTCGATCAGTTTCGCGCCTTCCAGACTCTCCGCGATCTCGGCCTGACCGAGGAAGACATCGCCGCCCGGCACTTCGTGAACCCTGCGATCGTGAAGCAGCGGCTGCGGCTGGCGTCGGTGTCGCCGAAGCTGCATGAGGTCTATGCCGACGACGGCATGACGCTCGAGCAACTCATGGCGTTCTCGGTGACAGCCGATCACGCCCGGCAGGAGCAAGTCTGGGAGAACGTCAGCCGTTCCGGTTATGACGAGCCTTACCAGATCCGCCGGCTGCTCACTGAGAGCACCGTGCGCGGGTCGGATCGCCGAGCCCAATTCGTTGGCCTCGATGCCTATCAGCACGCGGGTGGCGGCGTTCTGCGGGATCTGTTCGAGCACGACGACGGCGGTTGGCTTCAGGACGTCGTGTTGCTCGACCGCCTCGTAACCGAAAAGCTCAAAGCCGAAGCTGAGACGATTGCTGCCGAAGGCTGGATGTGGATCTCAGTCGCCGTGGAGTTCTCCTACGGTCACACTCAAGGCCTACGAGAAATCGAAGGCAAACCTGTCGATCTCTCGCCTGAGGAGCAGGCCACCATAGATGCCCTGAACGCCGAGCAGGCCAAGCTTGAGAGCGATTACCAGGATGCCGACGAGTTGCCGGACGAGGTCGATCAGCGTCTCGGCGAAATCGAGACGGCTTTGGTTGCGTTCGAAGACCGGCCGATGCTTTACGAACCGACGGAGATCGCCCGAGCGGGGGTCTTCATCAGCATCGATTCCGAAGGACGCCTCTCCGTGTACCGCGGTTACGTCCGGCCAGAGGACGAGGTGCCGGCAACTGATCCTGATGTCGGGCAGGACGCCGATGTGTCGTCGACTGAAGGGCAGGAGCCTGGCACCTCAGTTCAGCGCACGATCATCGCAGTCGCAGGTGGCGCTCCTGATGCCGAAGAGGATGATGAGGACGCGGCCAAACCTCTGCCGGATCGGCTGATCACCGAGCTGACGGCGCATCGCACGCTGGCATTGCGGGATGCGCTGGCAGAAAACCCCGCGGTCGCGTTCCAGGCGGTGCTGCATAACTTCGTGCTGACGGCCTTTTACCGGTTCGCCTCGTCCGGGAGCTGTCTTGAGATCGGCCTTCGCACGCCGAACTTTCCCGCTCATGCTCCCGGGCTGCGAGAAAGCGTCTCGGCCAAAGCAGTCGAGGCGAGGCATGAGGCCTGGAAGGCGCGGTTGCCAAAGAGCGAGAACGATCTCTGGGATGCGCTGACGGCTCTCGATGGTGGTGCACAGGCATCGCTGTTCGCCCACTGTGCCTCATTTGCGGTCAACGCCATCTATGAGCCAGCCAACCGCTACAATCAGAGCCGCGTCTCCACCCACGGCGTCCGCACGCGTCTCGACCAGGCTGATGTGCTGGCGCGCGCGGTCGGTCTCGACATGGTGCAGGCTCGCTGGCGACCGACCGTCGACAACTATCTCGGCCGGGTCACCAAGCCCCGTATTCTCGAGGCGGTGCGGGAAGCCAAGGGCGAGTCGTCAGCACAACTGATCGACCATCTGAAGAAGGCCGACATGGCCAAGGAGGCCGAGCGTCTTCTGGATGGCTCGGGTTGGTTGCCGGAGCCGCTGCGTCTCGTCGATCCCGATGTGGCGCCAGTGGAGCAGGAGGGCGAAGCGGGCTCGCTGCCCGAATTTCTCGCCGACGAAGAGGATCAGGAGACCGCCGGCGACGAAGATCCGCAACAGCTCGACGCGGCTGAGTGACATCACTGAGCGGGACGGCTCCGGCCGTCCCGCGATTGCTTGGGGACCGGTGCTCAGCGCCGGTCCATATTGTTATGGGCGAGGGCTCAGAGGGAGAGGCAGGCCGGGAAGGGTTTGAATCGCCGTGGTCTTGAGGAGAGCGCCGGGCGGTTCGACCCGTTCCGGCTCTCCGAAAGAAATCCTGCCATGACCGAATCTCTTGCTGGCGGTGCCGCCACGCCGCCCTCCATGCGTTCCGCTGCAAATCTCACCTCTGCCGCCGTCAGGGCCGCGCGACAGGTCCTGACCGAGCTCGAACGCGGCCGCCGCATTGATGCCGCTGTTCTGCGTAGCGCTATGGAGTCTGCCTTCGGCGCCTCGGACACGGCCGGCTTTTGGAATTGGAAGACCGCCTATGATGTCTGCGAGGCGGCAACCGTTCTGTTCCTTCGCAAGTTCGGTCCGGCCATGCGCGCCAAGGCCGGCTCGACCGTCGCCATGCTGCCGATGCTTTCGCGAGTGACTGGTCTTCTCCCGACCCACACGCGACGTTCCGAAGATAGTCAGGCGCTTCAGCAGTTCTCGACACCGATCCCGCTGGGGCTGGCCGCATGCACCGCAGCCGGCATTACACAGGCCGATCGCGTTCTGGAGCCCTCCGCGGGGACTGGTTTGCTTGCCGTCTTTGCCGAGCTTGACGGCGGCATCTTGCTATTGAACGAGTTGGCCGAGACCCGGGCGGGGCTGCTCGAACAGCTATTCGCGGGCGTTAATGTCACGCGGTTCGACGCCGCGCAAATCGATGACCACCTTGACGATGGTGTCGCACCGAGCGTCGTCCTGATGAACCCGCCGTTCTCGGCACTGGCTAATGTCGATCGCCGGATGGCGGATGCGGCCCTCCGGCACATCGGTTCAGGACTCGCACGTCTTTGCGATGGTGGGCGCCTCGTCGCCATCACTGGTGCAAGCTTCGCGCCGGATAACCCGACATGGCGAGATGCCTTTGTTCGCCTCCAGGAACGCGGGCGCGTGGTGTTTTCCGCCGCCGTCGATGGCGCCGTTTACGCCAAGCACGGTACTCAGACGGACACAAGGCTGCATGTGATCGACAAGCTGCCCGCTGCCGATCCGACGGCTTTTCCTGCCTCGCCAGGCTTGGCGGCCGACGTCGCTACCTTGCTTGGCTGGGTGAATCTGCATGTGCCTCCAAGGCTGCCCGTCGCCACGCCAACGGAGATCGTTGTTATCGGGCGGCCAACGATGTCGCGATCGGTCAGCGCCGTTGCACCACGCATATCGTCCACTTCGAGAGGCGCCGCGCCAGTAAGCGCAGAACTGATCTATGAGACGGTCGAATGGTCCCCGCCGGAAGGCGCTCGGCTGACCGACGCGATTTATGAGGAATACGGACTACAGTCGATCTGCATTCCCGGATCATGCGCACATCCGACCAAGCTCGTGCAGTCTGCCGCGATGGCGTCCGTTGCGCCACCGAAGCCATCCTATCGTCCGCACCTGACGGCCAATGTCATGGACGACGGTGTTCTGTCGGATGCTCAGCTGGAGAGCGTGATCTATGCCGGTGAGGCGCATTCCGAATTCCTCGCGGGTTCCTGGACAGTCGATGCGACTTTTGACGTCGTTGCTGCAGCACGCGACGATGCAGAGAATGCCGTCCGCTTTCGACGTGGCTGGTTTTTGGGAGATGGCACCGGCGCAGGCAAGGGGCGGCAGGTCGCGGGGATCCTACTTGACAACTGGCTCAAGGGTCGCCGCCGTGCGGTCTGGATCAGCAAGTCCGACAAGCTAATCGAGGATGCGCAGCGCGACTGGTCCGCGCTCGGCATGGAGCGGCTGCTGGTTACGCCACTGTCCCGGTTTCGCCAGGGCACCCCGGTCCGGCTTTCGGAAGGCATCCTATTCACCACCTACGCCACGCTACGGACCGACGAGCGTGGCGAAAAGCTTTCGCGTGTCGGGCAGATCGTTGAATGGTTGGGCTCCGACTTCGACGGATTGGTCGTCTTCGACGAGAGCCACGCCATGCAGAATGCGGTCGGGGGCAAGGGCGAGCGCGGTGACCAGGCGGCCTCTCAGCAGGGGCGTGCTGGCCTGAGGCTCCAGCACGCTTTGCCGAATGCTCGCGTGGTTTATGTATCGGCGACGGGCGCCACCACGGTCCACAACCTCGCTTATGCCCAACGCCTCGGTCTTTGGGGGGGTGCCGACTTCCCGTTCACCACACGCACCGAGTTCGTCGAAGCGATCGAGGACGGTGGGGTCGCGGCCATGGAGGTGCTGGCACGCGATCTCAAGGCACTCGGTCTCTATTCAACACGCTCGCTCTCTTACGAGGGCGTCGAGTACGACCCCGTGGAGCACCAGCTGACGCCGGAGCAGGTTCGCATCTACGATGCCTACGCTGATGGGTTCAGCATCATCCATAACAACCTCGATGCGGCGATGCGAGCCGCCAACATTACCGGCGAGACCGGAACGTTGAACGGGCAGGCCAAGTCTGCGGCACGCTCCGCCTTCGAGAGCGCGAAGCAGCGCTTCTTCGGCCACCTCCTGACCTCGATGAAGACGCCGTCGCTGATGCGGTCAATCGAGCATGATCTTGAGGCTGGACACGCTGCGGTCATCCAGATCGTGTCGACGGGCGAAGCGCTGATGGAGCGGCGGCTCGCCGAGATCCCGACTGAAGAGTGGAGCGACGTCAGGGTCGACATCACGCCGCGCGAGTATGTCCTCGACTATCTCGCCCACTCCTTTCCGGTCCAGCTCTACGAGCCCTTCACCGACTCGGAGGGCAACCTCTGCTCCAGGCCTGTCTATCGCGACGGCCAGCCGGTCGAGAGCCGGGAAGCCGTCGCACGACGCGACCGCCTCATCGAGAAGCTTGCATCACTACCGCCGGTACCTGGGGCACTGGATCAGGTCATCCAGCGCTTCGGCACCGAACTGGTCGCCGAGGTGACGGGCCGCTCGCGCCGCATCGTTCGCAAGGGCGACCGGCTGGTGGTCGAAAATCGAGCCGGTTCGGCCAATCTCGCCGAGACCTCGGCCTTTATGGATGACGTCAAGCGCATCCTCGTGTTCTCCGACGCCGGGGGCACTGGGAGGAGCTACCATGCCGAACTGTCGGCGCGGAATCGCCGCTTACGGGTCCATTACCTGCTCGAGCCGGGCTGGAAGGCGGATGCCGCGATCCAGGGCCTCGGCCGCACCAACCGGACCAATCAAGCGCAGCCACCCCTGTTTCGTCCGATTGCGACCGACGTGAAGGCCGAAAAGCGCTTTCTCAGCACCATTGCCCGCCGGCTCGATACGTTGGGAGCCATTACGCGCGGCCAACGTCAGACCGGAGGACAGGGCCTGTTCCGGCCCGAGGACAATCTCGAAAGCCAGTACGGACGTGATGCGTTACGTCAGCTCTACACGCTGCTCGCGCGAGGCAAGGTCGGCGGATGCTCGCTTGGGAGGTTCGAGGATGCGACCGGCCTGAAACTGACGGATGCCAATGGGCTCAGGGATGACCTGCCGCCAATCACGACCTTCCTGAACAGGTTATTGGCGCTCACCATCGACCTACAGAATGTGCTGTTCACCGCCTTCGAGCAGCTCTTGACCGCTCGGATCGAAGGCGCGGTTGCATCCGGCACCTACGACGTCGGGTTGGAAACCCTCCGTGCCGAGAGCTTTGTCGTCACCGACCGGCGGACGATCTATGACCATTCGGGGACCGGCGCCGAAACCCGGCTGCTCACGGTCGCGCAGCGCCAGCGCAATCATCCGGTGAGTCTGGATGACGCTCTTGCTCGTCTTTCCGATCGTCAGGCCGTCCTGCTCGTCAATGAGCGCTCGGGACGAACCGCCGTGCAGGTCCCCGCGGCGAGCCTCATGCTCGATGACGGCGAGATCGAGCGGCGCGTCCGTCTGATCCGGCCGATGGATCAGCACACGGTCCCCTTGACCACCATGGCCGAAAGTCATTGGGACGAAGCGGATCGTGAACGCTTTGCCTCGACCTGGCTGGCGGAGCTTGCCGAGGTACCCGAGTTCACGGAAAGCACGATCCACGTTGTGGCGGGCTTGCTGCTCCCCATCTGGAAGCGGCTACCGAACGAATCGACCCGCGTCTATCGCCTTCAAACCGACGCGGGCGAACGCATCATCGGCCGCAAGGTTTCGGCCGCGTGGGTCGCAAACGTCCTTGCGACGGACGCGCCTTCGCTGACGGCGGACGCCGCCTTTGCCGCGCTGATGGAGGGACGGACCGTCCTCGAGCTCGCAGAGGGACTTCAGCTTCGCCGCGTCCGGGTGATGGGTGCACATCGCATCGAGCTGTCGGGATTCAACGACACGATGCGCGATCGCCTCCGTGCTTACGGCCTCTTTGGGGAGATCATCTCCTGGAAGCTGCGCATGTTCGTACCCACGCACGCGAGCGGCATCGAGGTCCTGTCGAGGGTGCTCGACACCTATCCGGTTACGGGCGTCAGTGAGCGGGAGGCCGCGTGATGTCCGGCGATGTCTCCGAGCTGGCACGCCGCCTCGCGCGCGAGGCCGAGGCGGTGTGCCGACACTATCTCCCCAATGGTAAGCGGGCGGGCCGGTACTGGGTGGTTGGCGACGTCCACAACACCCCGGGCCGCTCGTTATTTGTGCGGCTCCAGGAATCGTCGAAGGGCCCCGCCGGCAAGTGGACCGAGTATGTTGCGCCGAGAGTTATGTTGCGCATTTGGGATTGGGTGCTGTCTCACAAGCGATTGATAGCTTCTACGCAACATAATGCCAGCGCGCTGCGGGAGGTTGCGTGATGTCCCGCGACGCTTCTGAACTGGCGCGCCGGCTCGCCCGTGATGCCGAGGCGGTCTGCCGCCATTACCTTTCCAACGGGCGGCGCCAGGGCCGCTATTGGATGGTGGGCGACGTTCGCAATACGCCCGGCCGGTCGATGTTCGTCCGGCTCAGCGGACCGGACTCCGGTCCCGGTGCCGCCGGGCATTGGACCGATGCTGCCTCGGCCGAATATGGCGATCTCCTCGACGTGATCCGCGAGAGCTGCGGTTTCATCAAATTTCGCGATGTCGCCGAGGAGGCACGACTCTTTCTGAGTCTGCCGCGCGCCGAACCGCGCCGCAGCCCAAAGCCCGTTTGCACACCCGTCCCCGCCCGATCGCAGGAAGCGGTGCAGCGGCTGATCGCCATGTCGCAACCGATCCGCCGGACGCTCGTCGAGACCTACCTGTGCAATCGCGGCATCAAGTCTGTCCGCGATGCGGGCGCGCTGCGGTTTCATCCGCGCTGCTACTATCGCCAGGACGACAGTTCGCCCACTGAGACCTGGCCAGCAATGATCGCCGCTGTCACCGATCTTTCCGGCGCCATCACCGGCGCGCATCGCACCTGGCTTGCGCCGGACGGCTTCGGCAAGGCGCCGGTCGACATGCCGCGACGGGCCATGGGCGACTTGCTCGGCCATGCAGTCCGCTTTGGCGCGGCCGACGACGCACTAGCTGTCGGCGAAGGCATCGAGACGATGCTGTCGCTAGGCTGTGCGCTGCCTGCCATGCCGATGGCCGCCGCGCTCTCGGCCAACCACCTTGCCGCCCTTCTGCTCCCCCCGACGCTGCGCCGGCTCTACATCGCCCGCGACGCCGATGCCGCGGGTGACATGGCGCTCGCGGCATTGACCAAACGCGCCGAAGCGGCGGGCATTGAGGCACTTGCCCTATCTCCCCGGACGGACGACTTCAACGAGGACCTGCGTGCATTCGGCCTCAGCGCACTGCGAGCGGCACTGCGCATCCAACTCGCGTCGCAGGACGTCATTCGGTTTATGCTCTTCGCTGAGGCCGGGGCGGTTTGACCGATCGGCCTCCGGCGCCGCCGGCAGATTATTTCGTGTCGCCGGTTATGTTGGGGACTGCAGCGATATTGGACGCTGGAGTGCACAGCCGGCTCTGCCCGCCTCTGCTGACTTGGTGCAGTAAGTCGGCAGCTATCTGAGGTACAGCGACCGTGGCGCTAGCGCATTTGGGAAGGTAGCCCTTGACCCAAGGGGGAAGTCGAAGATCACGTCATGTAGATCGACGTATCGACTTTGTTCACTCGCTGTCTATTTGCTCAGTGAAGAGGCTTGATCACCGGATCAGGATTGGCGCCGCGATCTTCACCTCGTCGTTTTCTGACAGCCGGATCATGAGGCCCATGTCCCAGCGCCCGCCCGACGGAAGCGACAGTGTGGCCCGCCACAGGTCGTCAGCCGTGTGCACGGCCGAGGCTTTGATCGTCTCGCTCCCCACGTGGGGCCCGCTCAAGGCGACGGACACGGCCATCGCCGACAGCGGCGCTTCGTCCGTTGTCTCAAGTTGAACCGTGATTTCCACGGGACCTGCCCTGCCAGGTGTGACGGTCACATTCGCCATCGCCCGCTCGGTGTGAAGATGCGTGAAGAAGGTCTCGTCATCGGCGGCTGTAGCGGCCCGGATCGTCAAGATCACGCCCGCGAGGAAGCTCAGCAGGAAAGGCACCGCTCGGATTCGCTCGATCGTCATTCTTGTCGTCCATGTTCGTTGGAGGAGCCGGCCAACGACTTGGCCGGCCATTTCAATTTGCTCCGCCCACCGGCGGATCACTTTGTTCGGTGTGGGGCGCCGTTGGCTTGGTAGGGCGTCCCATCCATCGTCACCAGTCCCTCAAATCGGGAGAACATCGCCACACGCTGTGCATCGAGCTTGCTCTCCGCTGCCGCGAGATCGTGCGCCAATGATGTGGCCTCCTGCTCGGGAACCCCGGCCTGCCGCAGCGCTTCACGTGATTTGATGCCGTCGCCAGCGCACAGAGTGATCACCCAAGCCGCCTGCTTGTGTCTGAGCAACGCCCGACCGCCCATGTCGCCCTGGGTCCAGCCCGCAATGGCGAAATCGCCGGCGATCACGACGGGAGCGACCTCGAGGGCAGCGCCCGGCTTGTCGAACATGCCGTGCAGCAATCGGGCAATGTCGACTTCCGCATCCGCGGCCCGTGCCACGTCGCCGGTCAGCAGAATGAGCATCAGCGACAATGCGCCAACGCTCGTCTTGATCAGCTCGCTGCAGCGCCTGACTGGTACGAACATGATCGTCCTCACCATCGGTACCTCACTCCGGCATACACCGCCCTTCCGTTGCCAGGCTCGAACAAGGGTGACGTCGGAGTGGCGCGGTCAATGATGCTCGCGCTCGCGATATAGGCCTTGTTTGCGATATTGCGCGCTTCGATGTAGCCCGTGAATGGGCCGCCATTATCGAAACCTGCCTTGAAACCCCAGATCGCGTAGGCTGACGTTATCAAAGTATTGGCACTGTCGACGAAATAGGCTTGCGGCACCCATTCCATGTTGGGCCCGAAATAGACCCCGGTGGGATGCTTGTACATCAGCTCCGCCCGCATGAAGTGCCGCGGCGCCCCCGGCAGAATGTTGTTGCCGAACACCGGATCGTTGTCGAATCGGAAATCGTTCAGCGTGTAGGCAACATTCAACCAGATCTTGTCTGGGGCAGGTCCGCCGACGAAGATGTCGCGGAAGATTGCAGCGCCGGCACCAGCTTCGATCCCCTGATGAATGGTGCGATCGGCGTTGGTTACGTTGCAATTGCCGAACGCGCTGTAGAGACATTGCAGTTCGTTGCGGATGTTGGCGCGATAGAGGGCGATCTCCCATGAGTAATCGGGCCGCTTCATCCGCGTTCCGATTTCGTAGGTTGTAGCGGTTTGCGGCTTGATCAAGAAGAACGGAATGCTGGGCAAGGTCGGGTTTAGGAAGTTCGGGCTGACGCTCTCGCCGAAGCTTGGCACCTCTGCGCTGCGCGAGATGTTGCCGAATACCTGCCAGGTCGGATCGACCTGCCACAGCAGGCCGACCTTGGGGCTCCACAGGCTGAAGGTACTGCGGCCGTTGACGTCGCCGTTGGTCGAGAAGTTGACGTGCTGGTCGCGGATCGCGAACAGATATTGCGTGCCCGCCACGAATGCGACGTTTGGTACGACGTAGAACGAATTCTCCGCATAGGCGGAATAGTTTTCCGGCTTCTGCAGCAGTGACGAGGTTGGCGCCGCTTTGAAGCCGCCAACATTTACGAATTGCTGTGCGTCAATGGTGCCGTTCAGGACATTGAAGCCGGCAACAAACCTGTTCCGGAATCCGCCGATGAAGCGATCATCCGTGACCTTTGCGAAGCCGCCATAGTCCTTGTACCGGTAGTCGAGCCATTGAAAGATCGGATGCATCAGATGCCGGTCAACCCCGAACACCCCGAACTCAAGTTGGGTCTCCTCGAAGCGAATCGTCGTCTTGTTTGCCACCCGCACGGTGTCAATGTTGCGCTGCCAGTCGTTCACGACGTTGATCGGAGCAGCCGAGGTGGGTGAGGCCAGCGCGGTCGTTCTGTCGACGCTGCCGGGGATGCGCTGGCGCACCTCGTTCGCGTTGAAATAAAACCGCGTTTCGGCGTCTGGCGAGATCTGGTAGCCGATGTTACCGTTGAGGCGGTTGCTTGAGCCGAAGCTGTGATCCCGAAACCCGTCGGATGCTTGCGTGGAGGCGGTGACAAAGCCATCCCAGGGACCGCTCGCGCCGCCGGCATTGGCTTGCAGCCGCTTGAAACCGAAGGCGCCGAAATCGAAGGATGCGCCGTTGGGAAAAGGATCGCGACCAGTCGGAATGACAAAATTGATCGCGCCGCCCAAGGAGTTGGCGCCGTATTGCAGCGCGTTGGCGCCCTTGTAGACCTCAACATACTTGTAAGCTGTCGGATCGATCTCCTGAAAATCGCCGTAGCCATCTGCCGTGTTGATGGGGATGCCGTCCATGTAGAGCTGGACGCCACGCAGGTGGAAATTGCGCGATATTCCTGAACCTCGAATCGACAGGCGAGTGTCGTCGCCCCATTTCGGCTGGGCGAAGACACCCGGAACGTAATCCAGGATGTCCTTGATCGTGTTCGAAACCGTCGAATTTCTGTAGGCCTCGGCGGGAACGAGTGCCACGCCGCCCGGTGTGTTGTTGAGTTCCTTTAGTGCCTGTTGCGCCGACAGGACGCCCAGCGCGGCCCGAGAGGCGCCGCTTTGGTCGCCGACGGTCTGGGCCGGGGCAGCTGGCGCTCGGGCCGAACGGCGAGTGCGTGCCGACTGCCCGGCGGCACGAGGCGGACGGACTGTCGTGTCGCGCTTCTGTTGCGGTGCCTCGACTGTTACGGGCGGCAACCGCTTCTGTGAATCGGACTGAGCGTTTGCCGGTGAAATGAGGATAAGAGCGGTACCGGCGAGTACGCACTCGCGCAGCCGCGTGGACGCGGACGACATGATGAAACTCCCTGATCGAAGAGACGAACGGTTTGCGCCGGAGCGCGTCGTCAGATCAGGCCGGGAGGTCCGCGCGATTGATGATCGAAGGATCGGGCCCGCGCAAGAACTCGCGCTTGGAACGCGACAACGGTGCGGGCTGCAACGGGGACGCGATCAACCAATGCCGGTTGCGGCGGAAGCAACCCAGCCGCGACGTGGTGCCCAACACACAGCGGGCAATGGATCGCTATCTTCCCGCTTTTATCTGCATCGCTTCGGGCCGCGTCGGTATCGCCGCCGCCGATGCAGAGTTCATGGGCCGCCGCTGCGGCCACCCGGGCGGTGCTGGCGACCAGCACGCTGGTCAGAACGACGTTGAAAACGAGAGCATAGGCCGCAATGAGCGCAGCCGCTATGCCCACCCGTCGTCTGAAAACGAACCGCGCCATCCACTTGATCCCCGCAGCAGGGGTAGCACAGCTCGTTGAGGAGTCAAATTCGTCTAACGTGCTGCGCCCGTTAGCTCCTTGGGGCTTCCTGCCGACGGGCTAAGGGCCCAATACGTAAGCGGTGCTGCGGTTCGATCGTGGCGAGCGGACAACACAACCGGCGAAATCATCGGAATTTCAGCTCGCATGCTCATCGGGATGGCCCGAGACCTCGACCTCGGCCTTACCCCGGTGGTAGCCTACAGTGCGGGTGGACCAATGCGTCGACGGCTGCAACGATTCTTTCCGATTATCCTGGTCGCGTTGGTGACACAGATCCTGGCGCCGATCGCGGCGTGCTGGGCCACCGGCAGCGCAGTTGCTGATCCGCTGCAATCAGCCGGCATTTGTCATAGCGACGTGGATACCGGGTCAGGCGATCAAGATCGCGGGCCGTACGCCCATGACGGCTTTTGCGCAATTTGCGTAACCAACGCGGGGGCGGCCGTTGACGCGCCAGGTCCCGTCGCCCTCGTCATACTCGCCCGGCAATTCCGCACCGTTCTTTGGCCCGACGCGGCACTGGCGCTGGCACCATCCCGCATTGGCTCGAATGGTCAAGCCCGTGGGCCCCCGCCATTGCCGTGAGCTAGGCTGTCAACGGCCTCTGTACTTACACGTCAACTTGCGGAGACTTCCATGTCCATTTCTCATGCGCGTGCGGGCCTTTGGGGTGCCGCGATCGCTCTTATTCCTCTTTCCGGAAGCGTAGCTCACGAAATCGTCGGCAACCGCTTCTTTCCGGCAACGCTCACCATCGATGATCCCGGCGTGAACGATGAGCTATCGCTCCCCACGTTCGATAGCTTCAAGACCGGCGACGTTCCGCCCATTCGCCAGCGCGACGTATCCGCTGAATTCTCCAAACGCATTACCGGGGATTTCGCGATCTCGTTCGGCTCGACCTACACTTTCCTCGGTCCCATCGATCCGACGGCTGCCGGAGCCAATGGCTTTCAGAACCTGGAGACGACGTTCAAGTATCGGGTGTTCAGAGACCCCGTGCATGAGTTCGTGATGTCCGTCGGCCTCAGCATCGAATGGGGCGGCACCGGGTCGCAAAGCGTTGGCGCCGACCCGTTCCATACCTACACGCCGACCGTCTGGTTCGGCAAAGGCTTTGGCGATCTGCCGGATACGTTCTCATGGCTCCGCCCTGTCGCCGTCACTGGCCAGGTCGGCTACGCGATTCCGGGCAGGAACTTTACGACCACGTTCGGCGTCGATCCCGATACCGGCGACTTAACCGCCGATACCGAATTCCATCCGCGCGTGCTGAACTGGGGCGCAACGATCCAGTACAGCATGCCCTACCTGAAGTCCGCGGTGATGGACCTCGGCCTGCCCGAGTTCATCAATCACCTGATCCCGCTGGTTGAAGCAAATCTGCAGACGCCGATCGCGAACACGCTCACCTCGGGCACAACGACGACCGGCACCATCAATCCGGGCGTCCTCTGGGTCGGCAACAAGTTTCAGGTTGGCGTCGAAGCGCTGATTCCGATCAACCGGCAAAGCGGGACCAATGTCGGCGTGATCGCTCAACTGCACATGTATCTCGACGACATCGATCCGCGCGGTATTGGCAAGCCGATCTTCGGCGGTCCGGTCCAGCCCGCCAGCCCCTTTCCGAGGAATTGACAGATGCCACGCTTATCTCTGATCTCAATCGTCCCGCTGCTTATTCTGTTCGCGAGCGGCGAAGCGACCGCCCACGCGTTTTTGGACCACGCCGAGCCGCGCGTCGGCAACAAGGTCGCAACTCCTCCGCGCGAATTGACGCTCTGGTTTACGCAAAAACTGGAGCCGGCGTTCAGTGCTGTAACGGTCACCGGTCCCACCGGACAACGTGTCGACGCCGGCAAGGCACGCGTCAGCGGCAACCAGATGTCGGTCTCGCTGAAAGGCGGCGGCACCGGCACCTATCACGTGAACTGGCGCGTGCTGTCCGTGGACACCCATACGACCGACGGAAGTTTCACCTTCCAGGTCGGTCCATAGGGCATCGCCGCCGATGGACTGGTCATTAGCCGAGGCTCCGCTGGTCGCGACACGTGCCGTGCATTTCGCGGCCACGGCGGTGACGGTCGGAAGTTTCATCTTTCGGACCGTCATCGCTAGGCCGGTTTTGCGCTCCGAAGCAGCGACAGCTGCACCATTCCGGATCCAGACGCGGCGCGCGATGTGGGTGGGCCTCGCCGTTGCCATGATCTCTGGCGTGATCTGGCTGTTGCTGCAGGCCGTGTCGATGAGCGGCATGCCGATCGAGGAGGCGTTGACCGTGGATGTGCTGTCGACGGTGATCACCGAAACGCAATTCGGCGAGGCGACAATCGTTCGAGCAGGCTTTGCAATCTGCCTGGCAGTTTGCCTCGCCCATGATCGCGCGGCGGTCGCCCAATGGCTTGGGACCGCGGCGGCGCTGGGATTTGCCGCCAGCCTCGCCTGGACCGGTCATGCGGGCTCGACTATTGGCGCTATGGGTTACCTGCATCTCGCCGCAGATGCCTTGCATCTAACCGCCACCTCCGCCTGGATCGGTGGCCTGCTGTCGCTGATCCTCTTCCTAGCCGCGGCCCAGCGAAACAAGGCGATCTCGCTCGCCCGCGATGCGACGGAGCGGTTTTCGACATTGGGCATCGTCAGCGTGGTGACGCTGGTGCTCACGGGTTTGATCAACGCCGCCATTCTGGTCGGCTCGCTGCGCGGGTTGATTGTTACGGAGTATGGGCGGCTACTGATCGTTAAGCTCGGATTATTCGTTCTGATGTTGGCATTCGCCGGACTCAACCGATTCCGGCTGACGCCTCGTCTCGCCTTTTCTCTCGACGAACAGCGGTCCGTTGCGCTGCGCCAATTGATGCGCAACAGTATCATCGAAATCGCGCTCGGGCTGGGCATCATCACACTTGTCGGAATGCTGGGCACGCTTCATCCGGCTGTTCACCTGGCCACCCTACCACCCAGTCCGTGAGCAAAAGCCGGCACCAGTGAAATCTCCGCTCTTGCCCCGAGGCGCGGCACCGATACGTCAGTTCATATTTTTCAGAACTTCCCGGCAAGCGTCAGGCGCACCGCGCGGGGCTCAGCAGGATGGATATGACGGTCGGCAACGCCGCCGATCGGCTCGCCGGGCAGCCGCGAGAGGTAATAGTATTCAATCTGGTTGGTCTGCGCGTTGAAGAGATTGAGCACGTCGAGCTGAAGCCTTAGGCCGTTGTCGAAGCGATAGCCCACGCGCGCATTGAAGATCAGCGACGCCAACGAACGCACAGTGTCGTCCTCGATCAGCGGGCGCGGACCGAAATAGCGCGCCTTCAGTGCACCGAACCAACCGGTCTCGCTGCCCAAGGTGATCGCGCCGCTCGCGATCCACGCCGGCGCGCCAGGGACGCGATCACCCGCAGGATCAAAATCGGTGAAGCGAGCGCGGGTGTAAGCAACGTCAACGTCAAATGATAACCACGGCAGCGGCTTGTACTGGTTGACCCACTCCACGCCGACGCGGCGGCTGGGCCGGCTGGCCTCGGTGGTGCCGGCGTCGCCGACGAACAGCAGTTCCGAGTCGAAATCGAGCACAAAGACCGCGACCGAGCTGGTGAGGCTGTCGACCGCTTTCGTGCGGATACCAAGCTCAGCGCCGCGCGAGCGGACCAGCAGCGGCACGCGATCCTGCGGCGTCACCTTGTCGATCGGGTCGACCGTGATCGTCGCGCCGCGGATGTCGTTGCTGTGCAGGCCGTAGCCAGCATTGCCGTAGAACTCTGTCTTGTACCACGGGCCGAGCACGATACCGGCCTTCGGGCTCGCCATCGTCGCCTGAGCATTGCCAGAATTTTCCGGCGTGTCGCTGAGGACGCGGCCAGCGAAAACATCCTCGCGAATGCCGACGGTGGTGCGCAGCCAATCCGTCCAGCGCGTTGTTGTGTCGGTCCAGATGCCGACATTGCCTTCCTGCACGCGGTCCTCGCGCGTGGTCGATAGCCGGGCGCGCTGCTCGGTTGTGAACAGACCGACATGAGTGTCGTCGTAGCGGCTCTGCATGCCGACGCGGGTTTGCGTCTCGAAGCCTCCAAACCGCCAATCGAAGGCATGCCGCGCGTCGAAGCCGCCAAGAGTGCGGCGATCGAGCTGGTTGAACTGGTCACCATTGACGGGATTGTCGAGGAAATAGGTGAAATTGTTGAAGAGTTGGAGATCGGAGCGCACGACATAGGCGCTGATCTTGCTTTGGCCGTAGCCGCTCGATTGCGCCCAATTGCCGGACAGGCTGAAGCGGCTGGACGTCCCGCCATCGGTCGGATCAAGCGTGCCGAGGCGGCCGATGATGCGTTGATCGATAGCGCGTTGCGGTACTTGATCGGTCGATGTCCAGCCATTGGAATAGGCCATCGCGGTCAGTGTAAGCCCGTCAGTCGCGGTGCCCTGACTGTAGCGCAGCACTACGCTAATTTTCCTCGCATTGTCCGGCACGTCCCACGGCCCGTCGTATCTGGTGCCCTCGATCGCCGCGAGCAGCGTGCCCGCGCCGACCGCGGTCGATCCCGCCGCCACCCCTCGCCGGTAACCGAAACTGCCAAACGTAACCTCCGCCAGATTCTTCGGCAGCTTGTTGATGTAATCGATCGCGACGGAACCGGCGGAGCTGAAGTCGCCGACGTCGGCGTAGTACGGGCCCTTGCGGACATTCACCGACTGAATCAGCTCAGGGATTAGAAAGTTGATATCTGCATAACCCTGCCCGTGTCCGTGCGTCGGCATGTTGACGGGCATGCCGTCCACTTTGATGGCCAGATCGGTGCCGTGATCAAGATTGAAGCCGCGCAGAAAATACTGGTTGGCTTTGCCCTCGCCGGAATGCTGGGTGACGATCAGGCCGGGTACGACTTCCAGTGCCTCGCCGACACGCGAGAACGGAACTGCGTTCACCTGCTCGCCGGTGAAGCGCACGGCGCTGGCGGCAGTAGGATGCATTGCAGCAACTCCGTCGGAAGGTGTGTCCAGCGCCGCCCCTGTGCCGCTTGTGGCCGGCTGTTCCGATCTGGTTGCGGTCGTCGCCCCTGTCCTGCGATTTTGCGATGGCTTTGGCCGCGCCTCCCGCTTGGGCGGTTTCGCTTCAGGAGCAGTGACGGTGACCGGTGGAAGCTGATCGGGCGTGACGGCGGCTCGGTCCTGCCCCGCGGCCGGCAGCGCACAGATGGTCGACGAAGCGGCGGCCGAAAATATTCGCAACAAGGCCCCACGCACTGACATGCCCCCACAGTAGGTGCCACAACCGTCGGCAACTGCGCACACCTTTCAATCCGGCATTTTCTAGCGAGGCGAGTATGACGTTTCAACAAGAACGTCATACCCGGCCAATGCTCGTACGACGGACCACCATCGAAGTGATCTTCTCGCGGAAATCGATGCCACTGCAAAATCGCGCATCTCCAGATGAACGGGTGATCTCCGCCGTTGGCCGATTGTGTTGAAAAACTTCGAAACCGTAGGGCTCCGAAATTCTCGCAAACCTAGCACATTACCGATTTCTGCCGCTGCAAGGCGCTGTAGAATCGATACAAGGGCCGGCGATCGTTCTTGCGGTAATTCATGTGGTCCCTCACCTCGCAGTGAGAGAGATCAACGTGATATTTGGGATACAGTTGACGAACATTTCTTGCCTGCACTGCGTCGCGTCGTCCCAAGCAGGGGGAGTTACCGTCGACTCTCAGTGAGCCCCATGATTAGCTTAGGTGTTGTAACGGGGCGCCTATCTGTGCGGCGACGGCTGCAAATCTATCTGCAGGCCTTCTTGATGGCGCTGATGATGCAAATCATCGCACCAATCGGCGCGTCATGGGCGACGGCCTCCAGTTTATCTGATCCCTTGGCCGCCTTCGCCGGTGCCACCATCTGCCACAATGCAGGCGGGGAGGCCGATAACCAGCCCGACCAAACCGGCCACCACGCCCACGATGGTGCTTGCGCGCTGTGTTGTCTGGTTCATGCCGGCGCGTCCCTGGACACGCCCAAGACCGCGTTTGCCGAACCCTATCGGTCCTCCCTGCCGGTGGTTTGGTACAACGTCGACCAGCAACTGCGGAATTCCCGCAGCAGCGGACATGCCCAAGCCCGCGCCCCTCCTTCCAACTCCTGACGCTTTAATCGCTTGATCGGTGCGGCCGTCCGGCGGCCACTGATGACGTTGCTGAGTGTTGACGGCCGTTGCGCCGGGGTTGGAGAGTTTCCGATGTTTCGTTTTCGTGCCCTGGGCGGGCTGAGTATCGTTGCCGTTCAGGTGGGACCGAGCGTTGTCGCGCTTCAGTTCCTTTTTCTCGCTGTCTCCGACGCCGCTCGTGCCCAATCCACACAACTGCCCAGCGTGACGGTCCTGGCACCGAACCAAACCCGTCCTGTCGCAGTGCACGTGGGCAAGAAGTCCGGCGCAACGCGCGTCAAACGCGCGACCGCAAAGCCGGAGCCAGCCGTGCCCCCTCCGGCAATCAAGAACGCCGCAAACGCTCTCGGAACGTATAATCCCGCACTTGATTTGCCGGACCTCAAACTCCCACCAAGGACGAGCGTGACCACCGCGGGCCCTGTCGATGGCTATCGGGCGCTGTCAGCGTTCTCGTCGACCAAGACGGCGACGCCGATCGAGCAGATCCCGCAATCGATCCAGGTCATTCCAAGAAGCGTGATGGTCGACCAGAACAATCTCTCGGTGACCGAGGCTATCCAGAACGCTTCGAACGCACAGGGGCCCAACTACCTCGGCATCGGCACGACGGGCCTGACACCGCTGACCATACGCGGGTTCGCCGCGCAGCAGTGGCTCGACGGTATCCCCGTCAATTACGATACCGGCGATCGCGATTCATTCGCGAACGTGGAGCGGATCGAAATCCTGAAAGGACCGAACGCAATCCTGTATGGCGGAGGAACAGGTGCTCCGACCAGTGGCGCGGTCAATATCATCTCCAAGCTTCCGACTGACAAGGCGAGCGTAGAAACGGGCGTGACGTTCGGCACCAACAATTACTGGCGGCCGTATTTCGACGTCAATCAACCGCTCTCAGCGGACAAGACCGTTCTTTTCCGTGTCACCGGCGAGTATACGACGTCCGATAGCTTCGTCGACGTGGTGCATCAGGATCGATACTCATTCAATCCCACGCTAACGTTTACCGACAAGACCGATACAACGCTGACGATCCAAGGCCGGCTCTCGCGTTTCGAGCAGCAGGGGTATGAGGGTTTGCCGGCGGTTGGAACGGTCTCGGGGGATTTTCGCCTCAATCCCAAACTCTTCATTGGCCCATCGAACATCCCAAAGAGCATTACCGAAGTCCAGGGCGTTACGGTGACCTTCGATCGACAGCTTGATCCGTATTGGTCATTCAACGTCAAAACGCGCTGGTCGACATCGAAGGAGGATCAGAAGTCCCAAACCACTCTTTCGGCCGCACCTGATGTTGGGCCGACCACATGGAGCCTCGCCAATATTGACCTCGCGCAGCAGCAGACGGAGTTCACGATCAACCCCAATGTGCAGGCCAAGTTTGCTCTCGGACCGACCAAGAATGTCTGGCTCATCGGCGCCGACTACAGCCGCGTAACGGATAGCGGTCACATGAACTCCGACCTGGGCGTACCGCCTGTCGATCTGCTAAATAATCCTGTTTTTCCAACGCCGTACGTGGATCCCACCCCAGCGTCGCCGACGTTTTTCCCGTTTTTCGACTTCAACAGCGTCTACGTCACCAAGGGTGCGTATACGCAACTGCAATCCACTATCTACGACCGCATTCACATCCTGGCCGGCGTGCGAGTGGCGAGTATCAACATCGATTATATCGAAAACTTCCCGTTTAGCACGGGTGTCTATTCGCCGACGCCGTTCGGCAGCGAAAAAACCAAAGCTTTGCCTCGGATTGGAGCCGTCGTCGATCTCATTCCTGGCCTGTCAGTCTACGGCAGCTACAGCGAGGGGATGCAGGCAACACCATTCACGCAGGCATTGAATACCAACATCGAGCCCGAAACATCAAAGCAGCTCGAGGGTGGCTTCAAATTCAGTATAAATGACCAACTTACTGGCACCATCGCTGTCTTCGACATCCAACGCGAGAATGTGCCTGTTCTTGTTGGCGTTGGTATTGGGGCCGAATCGGCGCAGGAATCGAAGGGTTTTGAGACCGACCTGATCTGGCAACCCAACAAGAACTGGAAAGTGCTGGCCAGCTACGGCCACACGAACGTCGTGTTCTCGGATTCGCTGAACGTTGGGATAGCGGCAGGCAACCATCCCTCCGGCGTGCCGGAAGATTCCGGTCGCGTATGGGTGAATTACGCGTTTGACACTGCCGCCCTCAGGGGCTGGAGTGTCGGTGCCGGTGTTTACGCTGCGTCCTCGCAGTATGTCGACAACTTCAATCTGTATAAGACGCCCGGATATTTTACCGTCGATGCCAAGATTGCCTACGAGACCGAGCATTTCAGGGCATCTTTCAATGTCAAGAATCTGACGGGCGAGAAGTACTTCGTGCCTTTCGCCTGGCTCGGCGGCCAAGTGGCGCCCGGCGACGGGCGAGCTTTCTACGGCACGATCGCTTATCGGTACTGACGTCCCAACATCGCGCGCCAATGCCGCAGCTGGCACGGACGACGCGTCACACCGAAGCCACGGGAGTGAATGAATGATATCGAAACGAGATCTGCTTCGTGCTTCCGCCGTGGGCCTCGCCGCGGCGGGTTTCCGGGCCACTTCTGCCGCCGAGGTCGCGCCGGAAATGCCGGCCGGTCACGAGATGTCGCAGATACCAGCGAATTGGATAGGGAAGGAGCAAATTGCGTTTCTTATCTATCCGGAGTTCACGGCGCTCGACATGGTCGGCCCCCACGCCATGCTGACCGGCCTTTTCGGGGCGACAACGCACATCGTTGGAAAGACCCGGGACATCGTGAAGAGCGATACTGGTCTGCAGTTTCAGCCCAGCGCGACCTTCGACGAATGTCCGCTGGACCTCGATATCATTTGCGTTCCCGGTGGTGCAGCCGGCACGCTTGCGGCCATGCAGGACGACAGCACGCTTCGCTTCCTGAAGGACCGGGGATCTCGCGCCAAGTTCGTCACGTCGGTCTGCACTGGTTCGCTGGTGCTGGGAGCTGCGGGACTTCTGACCGGCTACAACGCGACTTCGCATTGGGCGACCGTACCGCTGCTGCCGCTGTTCGGAGCGAACCCCACCGAAGGCAGGATCGTCCGCGACCGCAACAGAATCACGGCCGGCGGTGTCACATCCGGGATCGATTTCGGCCTGTCGCTCGTCGGGCAGCTGCGCGACCGGCAATATGCAGAGTGCGTCCAGCTCATGGCGCAATACGCGCCGGAGCCGCCCTACGATGCCGGAACACCCGAGAAAGCTCCAGCCGAAGTCACCAAAATGACGCGCGACATGTTTGTCGACTTCAATAAATTGGCCGAAAAGATCGGGCGAGAAGTCTATCCAAAATATCGCAACGGCTGAAGAGCATAGCGGGCGAACGTGTTGCTTCCATCGGCCGCGCCCGCGGGGCTAGTTTTGAAGATTGAATTCCCTGGAAGCAATGACATGGAAGTCGAAGCACCGATCTAACGCGGTGACAATGTCAGGAGTATGCAAATGAACAGAAGAGATTTCGCTGCGGCCGCTCTGGCGGCCCCGCTGCTGCAATTGTTCGCCCATTCCGTACACGGACAATCCAAACCCAACGGCCGGCTGAAAGTGGGCATGTTCATCTACGATGATATGATTATGCTCGATTTGGTCGGACCGCTCACCGTGTTCAATATTATGCAGGCAGAGGTGCACCTGATATCGAGAAGCACGCAGCCGGTCATCCCTGACGTGCGAATTCCCATCGCGCCGACCGACACGTTCGAGACATCACCGAAAGTCCTCGACGTGCTGTTCGTCCCCGGCGGACTTAAGGGCACACTGGACGCGATCAAGGACGACAAGACGCTCGACTTCGTGAAGGAGCGAGGCGCTGCCGCAGGTTTCGTCACGAGCGTCTGCACCGGCTCCCTTTTGCTGGGAGCCGCTGGTCTTTTGAACGGCTACCAAGCTACGTCGCACTGGTACGTCCGCGACCTGCTCGCAAAGATGGGGGCGACGGTTCGAAAAGATCGGGTCGTAGTTGACCGCAACCGGATCACAGGAGCCGGCGTCACTGCCGGCGTAGACTTCGGCTTGACGATAGCAGCGAAAATGGCGGGCGAGGATGCCGCCAAGCGCATACAGTTGCTCATCGAATACGATCCTAAGCCGCCGTTCGATGCCGGTTCGCCGGAGCATGCTGGACCCACTCTGGTCGACGATGTCTTGGCACGTCGCAAGAATCTGCTCGATGAAGCTGCGGTCGTCGTGCAAACAACTGGTGAGAGACTTAACCGCGGGTGATATTTGTTGTTTGCTCATCGACATAAGTCCTTCACGGATCGGTTCGCCGCAGTTGCCGCTGCTCCCGAAGCCGCTGACGTCGGCTTGCGGCCCATCGAGACATATTGCGCTGCCGCACGACTTGGTCGCTATAGGGGCAAGGCGGACGTAGCCTTCGTCGCATCACGCCGCTGGGTTTATGGGTACACGGCCCAGGCAGCACGGTCATTTGGTGTGGATGGCGGGGATAGCCGTCGGTCAACATAATCTCGCGACGGGAAGCTGTCGGCATGATCGCGTTTCCATCGATATGGAGACACGATCATGTTTGAAGAAATCTTCTTTCCCCGAACCGCTGAGAGATATCGAGCAGCGCCACTTGTCGAGCAGCGGGAACGATATCTCGTTCATCTCAGGGAGACACGCGCCAGACGAGCGACCTTGCGGAAATGCGCCAACGATCAATTGAGCTTGGTGCGCCTTCTGAAGCTGAAAGAAGGTAGCAGAGTGCGCCTTTCGCAGATCGAGGCCGTAACCGCGATCTGGTCACAGCCGAAGGCCCGTAGGTGCGACCGGTCGGCATCACCCAAGGCGAGAACACGCTTTGTCTGTCGCGGAATCCAATGGCTGCGCTTCTTAGGATGGCTCGACGAACCCGAACATGAGCACCATCCGCAGCACGGAGAGGTCGCGATCTTTGAGAAGTGGCTGCGCCAAGAGCGAGGGCTCTCCGCGGCGACCGTACAAGACTACTGCCGCGCCATCGACCGCTTCTTTTTCTGGCTAGCACGGAAAGGCACACCGCTGGACGCCGTCCAGATGTCCGACATCGACGATGCCGTTGCGGCAGAGCACAGGCGGGGGGCCTGGAGCCGCCGAACGATGCACGATTACGCTCAGCGCCTGAGACCATTCTTCCTGTTTGCCGAAGCGCGCGGCTGGTGCCGAGCCGGGCTGGCTGCGGGGATCATGGCGCCTCGGTTCATGGCGGACGAGACCGTGCCGAAGGGTCTAAGGCGCGAGGATGTCCTGCGCCTGCTGGCTTCTATCCAAGCGGATCGCCCGGTCGACAAGCGCGACCGCGCGATCCTCATGCTGTTTGTTACTTACGGGCTGCGGGCCGGGGAAGTCGTCGGCTTGCTGCTCAGCGACCTAGATTGGGAGAACGAGATCATTCGCGTTCGCTGCCCGAAGCCAGGACAAACCCATGTCTGGCCACTCTCACCAGACGTCGGCAATGTCATTCTGCGCTACATACGGGAAGCCCGTCCGACCGGTCTCGGGCGCAGCCTCTTCTTCACATCGCATGCGCCCATCCGACCGGTTGGCAGAAAGACCCTCGGCAAGATCGTCCGTGATCGTCTCGCAAACATTGGCATCGTCTCCGGTCGACGAGGTACGCATGCCCTACGGCACGCTGCAGCCCAGCATCTTCTGGATCAGGGCATGTCGATGAAGGTGATCGGGGACTTTCTCGGGCACCGCGACCCATCCTCCACCACGATCTACGCCAAGGTCAATCTCGCGGCTCTTCGCGAGGTGGCGGCTCTCGATCTGGAGGGGCTGGCATGACGCTGCGCGAAGTAATCGAGCAATATATCCTCTGGCGACAGGCCCATGGCGCCAAGTTCGCGACCGGGACGAACCTTCTGCGTCACTTCCTCGGATATGCCGACGGAGATGCCACCTGCGACGCGGTGACCGCGACCCAGGTTCTGGCCTTTCTGTCAGGCAAAGGCCCACTGGCCCGGCATCGCGAGAACAAGTATTATGTCCTTGCCGGCTTCTGGCGCTATGCGATCAGCCGTGGCCATGCGACGCGCTCGCCGTTACCGAACAGCGAACCGAAATCGCCGCCCCGGACGCCGCCATATATCTACTCGCGTGACGAGTTGCGGCGGCTCTTTGATCTTTCGAACGTGAAGATCAGCCGGCGCGGTGCGGTTCAGCTCGACGCAGTGACATTCCGGACCCTGCTTCTCCTGTTATACGGGGCAGGGTTGCGCTTTAGCGAAGCGACGCAGCTCACGCTTGCAGATGTCGATCTGGCGGAAAACGTTCTAACGATACGCGCCACGAAGTTCTACAAGAGCCGTCTGGTTCCGATCGGACCGCAGCTTGCAGCGGTACTGGCCAACTACACACCTCTGCGGCGGCGGGGCGGGCTTGCGCAGGACGAGACTTCCTTCCTTGTGGCGAACCGAGACGGCACGCGGCTCGCCAGCAGCACCGTTCAGGCTGCATTCGACGCGCTGCGGCACATCGCCGGAATCCGTGGCACGGCAGGCGGGCGACAGATCCCGCGCCTGCACGATCTTCGGCACAGCTTCGCGGTTCACAGCCTGACTGCCTGGTATCGTCAGGGAGCGGATGTGCAACGGTTGCTACCCGTACTCTCCACCTACCTCGGCCATTCCGATCTGGAAGGCACGAAGGTCTATCTGCCGATGACGCCGGAGCTTCTGCAGCAGGCATCTCTTCGCTTTGCTCGCTATGCGGGGGGAGGTCAGGATGCCTGAACTCGTAACCCTTGGCGCATGGCTCCGGCGCTTCTTGGTCGAACACATCGTCACCGAACGCAATCTGGCTCGGAACACCTGCACAAGCTATCGTGACACTTTCAGCCTGCTCCTACCGTTCGTCAGCCGCGAGTTACGCAAGCCAGTGGACCAGCTGACCGTGTACGATCTCACCTCCCGGCACGTGCTGCAGTTCCTTGCACATCTCGAGGAAGATCGCGGGTGCTCTGCTCGGACGCGCAATCAGAGGCTTGCCGCCATTCGGGCATTTGCCCGCTTCATCGGCAGCCGGGATCCGGCCCATGTCGAATGGTGCGGCCATATCCGGGCCATTGCATCGAAGAAATCCATGCCGCCACCGGTCGGATGGCTGACCAGGGCGGAAATGGAGGCCATGCTCGCCGTGCCCGACCGCAAGACCAGGCGGGGCCGAAGCGAATACGCGCTTCTGCTCTTTCTCTACAACACCGGGGCGCGTGTCTCCGAGGCCACGCAACTGAAGGCGCGCGACCTGCAGATCGGGCGCGGGAATGGCGGTCATGATCTTGCCACCCTGCACGGAAAGGGCGGCAAGACGCGCCAGTGCCCACTGTGGCCCGAAACCGAACGAGTTCTGGCAGACGAGATCCACGGTCACTCGGGCGATGACGCCGTATTTGTCAGCAGGCTCGGAACGCCATTTACCCGCTTCGGAGTCTATCGCCTTATCGAGCGTTGCGCGGCCCGGGTGCCGGAACTGGCCGACAGAACGATAACCCCGCATGTGATCCGGCACACGACGGCTTGCCACCTGGTTCTCGCCGGCGTGGACATCAATACCATCCGCGCCTGGCTCGGCCATGTCTCGATCAGCACCACCAACATCTATGCCGAAATAGACCTCACGCTGAAAGCCAATGCCGTAGCTCTTTGCGAAGTCGGCCAACCACGACCCGCTCGCTCATGGAAGGAGGACAAAGATCTCATGGCTTTTCTGAAATCCTTGTGAGTCAGGAGTTATATTGCGGCGTCCACCGTCGAGCACTCTTGCTCTGAGTGGTGCCGGACGCGGCGCGACGATCGCTCTCTTGAAGGCCGGCGCGGCTTTGTCCGACGTGACCTCGCTGGATCGGTCAGGACGGCCCAGACACGCCATCTGTCACCCCGTCCTAGCCGCTCGCCGGCGGATGAACCGAACGCCATCCTGCGGCGCGAGCTGGATGCGCAATGCCGTTCGTAGTGCGCCGAGGCCGAATGCGCGCAGGTCCTCGTTGAAGTCGCCCATCCGCGGAGACAGGGCAAGCGCCTCAATGCCCGCTGCTTCGGCGCGTTCGGTCAATGCCGCCAGCGCCGCGTCACCCGCGGCATCGGCGTCGCGGGCGATGTAGAGACGACGCAGCGTCGGCGGGAGCAGAAGGGCGGCAAGGTGGTTGGCCGAGAGCGCGGCAACCATCGGCATGGCATGCAGCGCACAGCGCAGCGACAGCATTGTCTCGATGCCTTCGCCAACAGCGATGACGTCGTCGGCCGCGCCAAAGCGGACGGCATGGCCGAGCAGGTCGCCCATCGCCCGTCGCGGCGTGTCGACCGGCGCCTTGCCGAGCGTGGCCTCGCTGAAGCCTTCCGGATCGAGCCAGGTCCGGTGTGCACCAGTGAGCTTGCCGTCGAGGTCGGTGACGGCGGCGATCATCGCCGGCCAGGTCTCAGGCGGCGAACTGTCGTTCGGACGATAGTAGCAGCGCGGATGGAACCGCAGCGCGCCCGCATCGTGGATAGTCTCGATGCCGCGATTGCACAGGTAGGTCTCGACGAGCGTCCGGCGGATCGGCTGCGACATGGCGAAGAGCCGCTGCGCTGCTTCCGGCGATCCGGCGGGGACGGGTGTGCGAGCGGGCTTTGGGATTCGGCGCGGTTCGGCGCCCGGCAGACTTAGAAAGCGCCGTGCCTCATCGGCGACATTGCGGAAATCGACGAGACCGCAGCTCTCGCGGATGACGTCGAGCAGATCGCCATGTTCGGCCGAGGCGGCATCGGTCCAATGCCCAGCAGCGCCGGGACCGGAGTCCGGTCCACTGAGCCGGACGAACATCGATCGGCCGGGCGTATTGCGAACATCGCCCACCGTCCAGTAGTGGCCCTGGCGCCGCCCGTTGGAGAGATAGTGGCGGCATACCGCTTCGGCATTACGGGCGAGGCGGCGTGCAAGTTCGGAAGCGTCGCGGGGCATCATGCAACCTCCCGCAACGCTCTGACATTATGTTGCGTAGAAGCTGTCAATCGTCCATGAGACAGCATCCAAGCGCAAATGCGCAACATAACTCTCGGCGCAACATATTCCGTCTTATGTGCAGTTGAACATAAGACGGATGCCGCGACCGGGGAGCATGGCGATCTCCTGGACATCATCCGCGAAAGCCTTGCCTTGCGAGACTTCCGCGAGGTTGCCGAGGAGGCGAGGCGCTTTCTGAAGCTGCCTCGTTCTGAGGAGCAATCACTCCCGAGACCCGTTCGTCCAGTAGTGCCGGCCGGATCGCAAGAAGCCGCCCGTCGACTTTTTGCGATATCCGGTCCGATCGAAGGGACGTTGGTGGAAACGTATTTGCAACGTCGGGGAATAAGCCAGATCCAACATGGTGGTAGCCTGCGCTTCCACCCACGTTGCTACTACCGACCGGACGAGCATTTGCCGACTGAAACCTGGCCGGCGATGATAGGCTCCGTCACGGACCTCGAGGGACGGATCACCGGCGTGCATCGCACCTGGCTAGATCCACACGGCTTTGATCGCGTGCGGCTCGGCAAGGCCCCGATCGACACGCCACGACGGGCCATGGGCGACCTGCTTGGTAACGCCGTTCGCTTCGGCGTGGTGGACGACGTGCTCACTGCGGGCGAGGGGATCGAGACCATGCTGTCGCTGCGTTATGTACTGCCGACCTTGCCCATGACCGCTGCTCTCTCGGCCAATCACCTCTCAGCCATGTTGCTGCCGCCTGGCCTACGCCGACTCTATATCGCCCGTGACGCAGATGCCGCCGGAGATGCCGTACAGGCTATTCTCACCCAGCGCGCAGAAGCCGCCGGCATTGAAGCGATCGCATTGTCGCCCCGGCTGGGCGACTTCAACGAAGATCTGCACATCTTCGGCCTCGCGGCCCTCCGAGCAGCGTTGCTACTGCAACTCGTACCGGAGGACGTCGTCCGTTTCCTGCATTCGTCGATGGCAACCGCGGAATAGCCCCGGCAATTCGATGGGCGTCGACAGGTCGGTCGCGCTGCGGCCACTGCCGGAAGAGGACGCAACCACGGCCTTCTAGAGGGCGATCGGACGGCAAGCGGCTCGGGCCGGCAATGGCTGCGTCCGGCTATTTTCCGCCGCGCGCCGGCGACGAGAAGTCATACTAGCCATCCGGCGAGCGCGCTTTGCATCGCGAAGCAAAATAGCCGGCCTCCGCCATCCTCCGCTGCGCTTCGGCCCTCCGCTCTGCTCCGGGTTCTGGCCCGTTCCGCCCGCCGTCTGAGTGATCGCCACGAAGGCCGCGATGGTCGCGGCCGATCCGGCAAAGGATCGCCTCCATGACCGATCACGATGACATCGAACCGCCGCACGCTGCATCTGCGACCGAACACGTTCTTACCGAATTGCAGCTCTTCGGTTACCGCCCCTTCGACGACCAGCCCGATCCACGGCCGCTTCCCGAGGGCAGGATCATTACCGGTGCCGTCGCTGACATCTTCGATGCCATGGTCGCCACGTTAAGCGACACGCGGCTCGAGCCGGACCTCGACGATCTGCTCTGGTCGACAGTCAACCTGTTCCATCGTGCCGTCGACCGCATCGGTCGCCAACTCGACGACAACGAACAGGCGCAACAGAAGAGTCAGCGCGAACAGGACGGTTCCGAAGTTCGATCCGTCGAACTCGAACGCATCACGGCGGAAGGTATCACGTTGATTGAGCGCCGCAACTGCCTGGAGCTCTTCCGTGATCAGGCCATAGAGCGCTTCGAGACTCACACCGGCTCATTCTGGCGCCCCCGATCAGGATCGCTAGTGAACCATCGTACGCTGACCGCAGCGATGATCGACTCCCGCGACTTCATCGCGGCCAAGCGCCGCGCCGAGACCGAGGTCATGCTGCCCGCTGGGCCGAAGATCGCGCTCACCGGAGGGCTCGACTTCAACGACCACCACCTCATCTGGGATCGTCTCGACAAGGTTCATGCCAAGCATCCCGACATGGTCCTGCTCCATGGCGGCTCCCCGAAGGGTGCCGAACTGATCGCATCCAAATGGGCGACGATCCGCAAGGTGCCTCAGATCGCCTTCAGGCCTGATTGGACGAAACATGCCAAGGCAGCACCTTTCAAGCGCAACGATGCCATACTCGAAATCCTGCCGATCGGCGTCATGCACTTCCCGGGCACTGGAATCCAGGACAACCTGGCCGATAAGGCGAAGCGGCTCGGCATCCCGGTCTGGATGTTCGGCGGCGCGTGAGCGCCGTCTGCTCGACTGAGTCTTTGAGGCGAAATTGCTCACGCCGCAACTCCGCCTCGTTTCGGTCTCACATCCAGAGTTGCGCCGTGGTGGTGGTGGAAGGCGCAACTGGTACATCTATGCACATGGAGCCACCACCATGCTCGCTATTGGGCTTGTTCTCAACACACTCGGCATCGGCCTCTTCTGCTGGGCGATTTTCGCACTCGCAGTGTATGCCCTGCCGTTTTTCGTCGCACTGAGTATCGGGATGACGGCGTTTCAGAGCGGTGCCGGCCTCATCGGCGCGCTGCTTCTCGGAACGGCCGGCGGCGCGTTGACGCTCGTCCTCGGCCAGGTTGCCGTCGCTATTTCCCGGTCCTTGGCCTTGCGCATCGCGATCGCGACGGCATTCGCTGTCCCCGCCGCCGGAGCCGGCTATCACATGGTGTTCGCCCTGTCCCAGATCGGGGTGCCTTCGCTGGCTTGGCGTGAGGTCTTCGCTTGCCTGGGCGCGGTTTGCATTGGCGTTACGTCATGGACGCGCTTGATGGTTTTGGCGGAGACCCGCCCGTTGGAGCCGGGCGGGGTGGTGGAGAACCTGTCCTAAGCAGTTCTTACGGCCGCATTGGCCGAGCGATGACCGTTTCCCGCCTTCATCGAACAGGTGCGTAGATCGGCGCGGCGAACGGGAGATGATCGAAACATGAGCGCGGGAGAGGCAGTCCTCCTCGGAACTCCTCAATCAAGCTGCCGGCATTCGGTCCGGCCCACCCAGCCGCGGCAGAGCGATGTTACCTCGATCGGTTCTTGGGAGACGATGCTGCCTTTTGCAGGAGATTGTTTCTCTTTCCCCTCTGAATCGTTCCGGCCTCTTGTTCATCAAAACCGAGATAGCCAAGCTTCTCCAGAGATTGTGGTTCAGCACGCGGACGCACGTGGCCTCGTTGATGGCTTGATCTGGCCGAAGACCGGCTTCGCCTCGATCGTCTGAGCCGCAACGCCTTTGATGCGACTTTCTTCCCCTGGGCTTCGCCCATTCCTCGCGAGACAAGAAAGTCGCGACAACGGCGTCCTCCGCTGCGCTCCGGCCCGAGCGGGTGCGTCGCCGATCGTCCTCGGCCCTAGATCGCCATCGAGGCCGCGGTGGTCGCGGGCTCGAAACACAACAGGAGAAGTGACATGGCTAACATCGGTTCTTTCAAGAAGGTCGGCAACGATTTCCAGGGCGAGATCGTCACCCTGAGCCTGCAAGCCAAGGGCGTCCGTATCGTCGCCGAGACCAACCGGTCCAACGACAACGCTCCGAGCCACCGCATCTACGTGGGCCGGGCCGAGATCGGCGCAGCCTGGTCGAAGCGTTCCGAGGAAGGCCGCGACTACCTCTCGCTCAAGCTCGACGACCCCTCGTTCAACGCGCCGATCTACGCGAACCTGTTCGATGACGAGGGCGGTGAAGGCTACACGCTACTCTGGTCGCGGCCGCGCAAGAGCGGCGAGTAGGTCCACTTCGCCAAGCCCCGTCCGGTCCGCCGGGCGGGGCTTCTCATCCTTCCAGGCATCAGTGAGCGGCCGGATCGAGCGGCTCGACATCCATCACTCGGCCTGCCCCCGAGTCTTTCTCTTGGCGCTTGCGGGCGGCCGAGTGAGCAGGTCGGCGGCCTCGACACCCAGGCTGCGCGCGAGCCGATCGACAACGTCGATACCCGCCGCATAAACGCTTCGCTCGAGTGCGCTGATATAAGTGCGGTCAATTTCAGCACGATGAGCCAATTCCTCCTGTGACAAACCACGGGCCTGCCGGAGCTTCCGCAAATTGATTGCAAGTACCTCGCGTATATCCATACGCGAGAGGGCATGTCCTTGAAGAGTATTTCACCACGGAGTATTCTCGACAAAACGCCCTTCGGACGGCTCCTGCGACAGCTTTAACGCTTCTGCTCCTTCCGGCCCGCGTGTTAGAAATTGTCTAATCTAAGGCGTGGAGTCTCATGAGAAAGCTGCCGCTCGACCCAGACGTCGCCGATGCTGCACCTGCAGATCAAATTCTCACTGCCTACGATGAGCGGCATGTGGTGACCTACATGCGCCTTCTGCAGGCCGAAAGCGACGGGGCTGACTGGATGGAAGTCGCTCGAATCGTCCTGCATATCGATCCGGTGCGGGAGCCGGACCGTGCGCGGAGCGCATATCAGAGCCACCTTGCGCGTGCGAGATGGGTAACTGAGCAGGGCCGCCTATTACGTGGCACTGGCTCCAAATAGAAGAAAATCGCCGGCTAACGACTTGCAGCCAGAACTATTTTCTTTTGCTAACGGGTGGTCATTCCGGGGCACCACGTGGTGCCAAACTAGGGTCTTCCCACAACCGCCTCGTTCATACCTATTGCGCCGCAATCCTTGTTAGCAGGGTGCAATGGGGCGGAAGCAATGCCTGAATTCGACTGGCGGTCGCCGGAATCCTACAAGAGACTACAAGACGCCGAAGTCACCGACATCGCCTGGGAATGTCTTCGCCGTAACGCCGACTATCGGCGTGAGTACGCAGCGATGATCACAAGCAGCCCAGACGGTGCAGTGACCGAGGAATTCAGGAGGAGGTGGGGCCTCTGCTTTCGCCCATGACCCGCAGAGGTCGTTCGACGAGCAGACGATTTTTTGGGCGCCTGAGGTTCTAGCGGCGGTCGTTCCGATCAAGGTTGCCCGGGCCGCCGATCGCAGTTCAGCGTCTCAACCGCTGCTTGACCTTGCAGTAGGTCAGGTGCGGCGCGCCGCCGACGGCTGGCACGCCGTGCTGCGCATCAGCGCGGTAGATCACCGTGTCTGGTCCAAAGAGCCGCCGGTGGTCGGCGCTTCATATGCGGCCGATCTGCCGTTTGACGACGATTTCAACGCACGTGCGTATGCAGCCCGCCGGCTGTGGCGCGCGATGAATGGACGCGCGCCAGGCCCTGCCTTTCACCAATTATCTAAACACCGGCGCGAACGCCTGAGCGCCGCAATCCGTGCGCTCGACGCTCACAGCGCCGGCGGAAGCTATCGCGTTATCGCCGAAGCGCTCTTCGGCAGAAAGCGAATCCCCGATCGTGCCTGGAAGACTCATGATCTGCGCAATCGAACGGTCCGCTTGGTGCAAGGCGGTCTCGCGTTGATGCGCGGTGGTTACCGCAAACTCCTCCGGCCCGGGCGCAGGGACGAGTAGCGCAGTCCCCGAGGGGTGCCGAAAATCGCCTCCTGAAACTTCGGCATCCCCCTCCGAGAACCTGCTTCTCCATGATGACCGCACACACGCTGGCACCGCCAAGCGTAGTGCGCTGTCCTCTTGGAGTTCTCAAATGCCCGATCCGATGGCCGGTCTTCCCCCGCGCTTCCTGCGTACACCTGAGGCCGCGCGCTATCTTGGCCTCTCCGGTCGCACGCTCGAGAAGCACCGCACGTACGGTACTGGACCGACGTATCGGAAGATCGGCGGACGTGTTGTCTACGCCGTCGATGACCTGAAAGCGTGGGCCGATCTCGGCTCCAAAACGTCAACGTCAGATCCCGGGAAGGGCACCGTGCTGCCCGCTAAGAAGCATCCGGCCCTGCGTCCCTACGCAGGTCAGGAACGTCGCTGATAGCCGCGTGAGAGCAGTGACTATGCGGCGCAAACACCATTCCGAGCGCGACCAGCTTGAGCTCTTTCGGGCGCTGCCCGGTGATCTCGCGCCCCGCGATGCGCAGGATCTGATGGCTTATCCGTTCTTCTCGCTCGCAAAAACGAAGCGCGTTGTGCCGATCGACTTCCGTGCCGGCGCAATCTCAGTTCGTGTCGAAGCCGTGCCGGAACACGGCATGGCGACCATCTGGGATGCCGACGTTCTGATCTGGGCTGCGTCCCAGATTGTCGAAGCGCGTGACGCCGGCTTGAATACATCGCGCCTGATGGCTGCAACGCCTTACGAGATTCTGACATTCGTCGGCCGTGGCACCAGCGCACGTGACTATGACCGCCTGAAGGCTGGTCTTGACAGACTTCAGTCAACGACCGTGCTGACGTCGATCCGCCAGCCGGCTGAGCGGCGACGGCATCGCTTCTCCTGGATCAACGAGTGGAAGGAAACCGCCGATGCAAACGGACGTCCATTCGGGCTCGAATTGATCCTCCCGGATTGGTTCTACGCGGGAGTGATCGATGACGCGCTCGTGCTGACGATCGATCGCGCCTATTTCGATCTGACGGGCGGACTTGAGCGGTGGCTCTATCGGCTCGTGCGCAAGCATGGCGGTCGGCAGGACGGTGGCTGGAGTTTTGATCTTGTACACCTTCATGCGAAGTCCGGCATCCTCTCGCCGCTTAAGCATTTTGCGTACGACGTACGCCGGATTGTCCAGCGCCAGACATTGCCCGGCTATCAGCTCGCGCTGACGCGCGATCCGAACGGCACCGAGCGGCTGAACTTCACGCCAACGCCTGTTGATCCCTTAACGGCACGCCTGCGCCGGCGCGGTCTCGTTCCAAATTCGGAGGACAACCTGTGAATCAGCTCGTGCTATCGAGGACCGCAGCCCTCGTGCTATCGGGGACCCGATCCTCGTGCTATCGGGGACCGAAAGCGAGCTTAAGAGCTTGTTTCTCCGCGCTTTCCGGTCGCTCTAACTTTACTAACCAGAAATCCTTCGGATTTCTTCTAACGGACCAAGCCGAAAGCTGCGTTGGAGGCGACCGGCCGCAGGTCGCCAGTCCTGTTTGGCTTTGCAAGCCGCAAACGCTCCTCGCCGAACGCCAAGTTCGCGGCTCCCAGTTCCGGCTTCGGGGAGCGGCGGCATGAGCGACCTGACCGACGTGGAAGTGCTCTGGCTCGAGAAGCGCATCGAAAACCGGATTCGGTTCGGTCGTATCGTCAAGGAACGGAAGCTTGATCGCCATCGGCGTGTCCTGTCATTCGCGCCAGGCAGCATCTTTGCCTTTGTCCGATGGACCTCCAACGACTTTGGGACGATCATTTCGCGGATCGACATCTTGCGCGCAGTCGCTCCGGGACGGCGCTGCTCGACCGTCCCTTATGTGACACCCGGCGGAGAGATTTTGCTGCGTCTGTCTGGCTGGCCGAAGGTCGAGCGAGTGCTGCAAATGACCGATGCGGTTGAGGCACTCGGCATCGATCCAGCTGATGTGGCGCCTGATCATTGGCATCACGTTCATAACCGCCTGTCCGTCAACGAAAACCCGCGTTCCTACACCAAGGCACGCCACCAGGCTTGGCTGCATCGTCAAAGGGTGACGCGATGACAGGGCGCCTGAAGATACTATTCGTGACGTTTGGGACCGCTGCTGCACTCATCACGACGATCGTCCTGGAGCCGCTTCCGCTTTACATCTGGAACGCATCCGCGAGCGTGCCGATCGGTCTCTACCGCCTCCGACCGGCGGACCAATTCCAAGTCACTGAATTGGTCGCCGTGCAGCCGCCGGAGCCGCTCGCGACCTTCCTCGACCTTAACGGCTATCTCCCAATTGGCGTCCCGATGCTGAAGCGCGTGCTCGCCCTTCCGGGGCAGAGTGTTTGCAGAACCGGCCTCACGATTTCGGTCGACGACGTCGCGGTGGGCGAGGCGAAGGATCACGATAGACGAGGCAGGCCGCTGCCGAAATGGCAGGGCTGCCGCGTCGTCGGCGACGGCGACCTGTTTCTGATGAACTGGCAGTCGGACGACTCTCTTGATGGCCGGTATTTTGGATTTCTTCCGGCATCTAGCGTGATCGGCCGTACGATCCCGGTGTGGACTTGGGAGGAATGATCGTGCGTATTCGACGTGTTCTCCACGCGATTCCCTTGTTCGATCGATTGCGGGATCATTCCTCCGTCTCGATCGATGTCTGCAAGGCTGGCGCGAGCCCGACCGCGCGCTTGGGTCGGCTGGGCACGCGCGTTTGTGCTGTCGTGCCCCTGATGCTTCTTCTGACCGCGTTTGACACGGCTGCCTTGGCCCAGAGCGGATCAGCCGCCCAGCCGGCGATCAGTCACACCACTCACATGTTTGCCGGTTTCATCAAGGAAGCCTCACAACGCTTTGCGATTGCGCCGAACTGGATCCGATCAGTCCAAAGCATCGAGAGCGCTGGTGACGTGCACGCCAGATCGCCAAAAGGCGCAATGGGCTTGATGCAAATCATGCCGGCGACTTGGGCGGAACTTCGCGAGCGCTACAATCTCGGGAACGACCCCTACGACCCGCACGATAACATCCTGGCCGGCACGGCCTACCTGCGCGAACTGCTCGATCGGTATGGCTCGCCGGGCGTGTTTGCCGCGTACAACGCGGGACCGTCTCGCTATGAAGAGCATCTCGCAGGCGGCTCTCTGCCAGAGGAGACGCGAGCCTACGTCGAAAAGCTTGCCAATCTGCTTGCGATCGAGCTGCCGCCGAGGTGGACGTCGCGCGGGCGGTCATCAGCAGCCGCGACGCTATTCGTCACGCGATCCGATCTCACGAGAACGCGCGATCGGTTGTCGGTGCTCATGCCATTGAGCGGCGCCACGACCGCAATCTCGGCGCCCGATGTTTCGCCCATGGTTCCCAGGCCAATTGGCATGTTCGTCCCTCGATCGAATTCGAGAGCATCGCAATGACCAAGTGTGCGGGTTCGCAAGCCGATGGCGTATGGGCGATGCCTTCGGCCCGCGCTCTACTCGTCGCTTTGCTCCTTACCGAGCCACCCTTCGGGTGTCTCGGCCCTTCGGGTAACGATCGCTATCGCAAGCGCTCGGAAGCAGTGGGGGCTTCGCGAGTTGGCTGCCAAGTCGCGGCGGCTCATTCGGGAACCGGCGACCGGGAGACCACGACGGCAGGACGGCGAGATAAAAGCGGCTCGCCGGTCGAACCACAAGCCATTGGAATGGCTTGGGTTCGGCCGTGCCGGTCGGTCGGGGCGCGTGCCGCGCCGGATGCTTTCGCCAACGAATTCAACAGTGTTTTCGGCACTATCCGCGATTTCATGTCCCTGGAGCCGTTGCCGTGAGCGCGGGCGACAGCGATTTACGCATCCGGTCTGGCCGCATCCGCGGTACGCGAGCGCCAAAGCCCAAGAGCTTCATCAACCAGGTGCTGCGTGCGGCGAAGAAGGCCGGTCACACCCCTTCGCACGCGGCTGCAGCTAAGCGCTCATCGAGCTACGGGCGCTCGACCTTCGGGCGCGGCCGGATCAGCTTTAGCCGCAATCGCCTGTTCAGCCCGGCCCGCCGCGTAGTGGTGAAGGCGCGCGTCGTTCGTCACCAGGGACGATCCTTCCGTTCCGCGCCGCTGACCGCCCATCTCTCATATCTGAAGCGTGACGGCGTCACCCGTAACAGTGAGAAGGCGGTGATGTTTGGCGCCGGCAGTGACCGCACCGACGACGCAGCCTTCGCGGATCGCTGTAGGGACGACCGGCATCATTTCCGTTTCATCATCTCGCCCGAGGATGCCGCTGAGATGACCGATCTCAAAGCTTTCACGCGCGATCTCGCCAGGCAAATGGAAGCCGATCTCGGCGCTCGGCTCGATTGGGTCGCCGCCGATCACTGGAACACGGACAATCCGCATGTCCATCTGCTCGTGCGCGGCGTCGATCAGATCGGCGCCGACCTCGTGATCTCGCGAGATTATATCAGCCGGGGCCTGCGCTCGCGCGCAGAGGAGTTGGCGTCTATCGAACTTGGTCCGAAGCCCGAGCACGAGATCCGCAACGCCCTGGAAAAGGAGATCATGGCCGAACGGTGGACGCGGCTCGACGTCGAGATCCGCCTGGCCGCCGATGAAACCGGCGCCATCGACCTACGCCCCGAGAATCCCGGCGCAGCCGACCCCGAAATCCGTCGCCTCATGATCGGACGGCTCCAGCACCTGGAGAAGAGGGGCCTTGCCGCGCCAGCCGGCCCCGGCGAATGGATGGTCGGGCTGGAGGCCGAGCGCAGTCTCCGCGACCTCGGCATGCGCGGCGACATCATCAAGACCATGCACCGCGCCTTCACGGAGCGCGGGGAGGCCCGCGGCGTTGCTGACTATGCGATCGATGGCGAGAAGCCGGGATCGCCGATCATCGGCCGGCTCGTCGACAGGGGACTCCATGACGAATTGACGGGCGAGGCCTATGCCGTGATCGATGGCGCGGACGGACGCGCCCACCACGTTCGGTTCCGAGGCATCGAGGCATTCGAGCACGCCCCGCCGATCGGCGGAATCGTCGAGGTCCGCCGCTTTGGCGGACCGGACGACCAGCGCCCGACATTGGTGCTCGCCAACCGCAGCGATTTCGACCTCAACCAACAGATCACCGCACCTGGCGCGACCTGGATCGACCATCGCCTCGTTGAGAGCAATCCGATGCCGCTCGCCATGGGTGGGTTTGGTCGCGAAGCGCGCGACGCCATACAGGCTCGTGCCGAACATCTCGCAGGCGAAGGGCTCGCTCGGCGGCAGGGTCAGCGCGTCATCATGCAGCGCGATCTCCTCGACACCTTGCGTCGACGCGAACTGGACGCGGTGGGTGCAAAACTCTCAGCCAAGACGGGATTGCCACACATGAAGCCCGCGACCGGCGAGCATGTGGCGGGCACCTTTCGCCAGCGCCTCACGCTCGCCTCCGGCCGCTTCGCCATGATCGACAACGGCCTCGGCTTCCAACTCGTGCCCTGGTCGCGCGAGATCGACAAGAAGCTTGGCCAGCACGTCGCCGGCGTCACCAAGGGCGGTGGCGGCATCGAGTGGACCTTTGGTCGCAAACGAGACCTTGGCTTGTAGCTCCATCGTTTCCACAACCCTCAATCACAGACAAGGACGTTCGCCATGTCCGCGACCAAAATCCTCTGGGGCCAGATCACCGTCGTCTTCCTGATCGTGTTGCTCACGATCTGGGGCGCCACCGAATGGACGGCGTGGCGGCTCGGCTTCCAGCCCGAGCTCGGACGGCCCTGGTTCGAACTCGCCGGGATGCCGGTCTACTATCCGCCGGTCTTCTTCTGGTGGTGGTACATCTACGACGCCTATGCGCCACAGGTCTTCGTCGAGGGCGCCTTCATAGCTGCGTCCGGCAGCTTCATCTCGATTGCGGCGGCGATCGGCATGTCGGTGTGGCGGGCGCGAGAGGCAAAGAACGTCGCGACTTATGGATCAGCGCGCTGGGCCGAACCAGGCGAGGTGAAGGCAGTCGGGCTTCTTGGCGCTGATGGCGTCGTGCTGGGCCAGCTCGGCCATGACTATCTCCGTCACGACGGCCCGGAGCATGTGCTGTGCTTTGCTCCGACCCGCTCCGGCAAAGGCGTCGGCCTGGTCGTGCCGTCTCTCTTGACCTGGCCAGGCTCGGCGATCGTCCACGACATCAAGGGCGAGAACTGGCAGCTCACCGCCGGCTACCGCGCCAAGCACGGCCGGGTGCTGCTGTTCGATCCGACCAACGCCAAGTCGTCGGCATACAATCCGCTGCTGGAGGTCCGCCGCGGCGAATGGGAGGTGCGTGACGTCCAGAACGTCGCCGATGTGCTGGTGGACCCGGAGGGATCGCTCGATAAGCGGAACCATTGGGAGAAGACCAGCCATTCGCTGCTCGTCGGCGCGATCCTGCATGTCCTCTATGCCGAGGTGGACAAGACACTGGCCGGCGTCGCCGCGTTCCTCTCTGATCCGAAGCGGCCGATCGAGACGACGCTGCAGGCGATGATGACGACGTCGCACCTCGGCGAACAGCGGCCGCATCCCGTCGTTGCCTCGACCGCACGCGAGCTGCTGAACAAGTCTGACAATGAACGATCGGGCGTGCTTTCCACTGCCATGTCGTTCCTCGGGCTCTACCGCGATCCCGTTGTCGCCGCGGTCACGTCCCGCTGCGACTGGCGGATTGCCGACCTGATCGCCGATCCGCGACCGGCGACCCTCTACCTCGTGGTGCCGCCGTCCGATATCTCGCGGACCAAGCCGCTGATCCGCCTGGTGCTGAACCAGATCGGCCGCAGGCTTACCGAGGATCTGCATGCGAAGGATCGCCGTCACCGCATCCTGATGATGCTCGACGAGTTCCCGGCGCTTGGCCGGCTCGACTTCTTCGAATCCGCGCTGGCCTTTATGGCGGGCTACGGCATCAAGAGCTTCCTGATCGCGCAATCCCTGAACCAGATCGAGAAAGCCTATGGCGCCAACAACTCGATCCTCGACAACTGCCATGTCCGCGTCAGCTTTGCCACCAACGACGAGCGCACGGCGAAGCGTGTCTCCGATGCGCTGGGTACAGCGACCGAGATGCGCGCCATGAAGAACTATGCTGGTCACAGGCTGAATCCATGGCTTGGCCACCTCATGGTCTCGCGGCAGGAAACGGCAAGACCGCTGCTCACGCCGGGCGAGGTGATGCAGCTCCCGCCCACTGACGAGATCGTCATGGTTGCTGGTACGCCCCCCATCCGGGCGAAGAAAGCTCGCTATTACGAGGATGACCGTTTCACCGAGCGGGTGCTGACGCCACCCGATCCGGCGAAGTCCGGCCGGTCGTCACGGACGGATGGGTGGTCAGCTCTAACACCGCAGATACCGGACGCCGTGCTGCTTGGTGCGATCCAGAAGGCGGAACAGGATGCCGCCAATAGCGGCTTGCGCCGCGAACCCGAGCTTCCCGATCACGTCGCCATCGCCAAGGAGACGACCGACCCGAGGCCGGCGGAAGAGTTTGCCATCGTACTCGACGACGAGTCGGACGATGCCGCCAGTCAGGCCCGCATTCTGCGCCAGCAGATGCGTGGCATCGCCCGCCAGGTCTCGCTCGACCCGAATGACGGTATGGAGTTGTGAGACCATGCGGGACCGGATGAATGTGTATTTCCCACCGGAGCTTCTGAAGCAGATCGCCGATCTTGCCGACCGCAAGAAGCTTTCTCGATCGGCGATCGTGGAAGCAGCCGTCACCTCGTTTCTGTCTCCGGACGGGGAGGATCGGCGCGAGGCGGCGTTCGCGCGCCGTCTCGACCGGCTGTCGCGCCAGGTCCAACGTCTCGAACGTGACCTTGGGGTTACTGCGGAAACGCTGGCCCTGTTCGTCCGCTTCTGGCTGACGATCACGCCACCCTTGCCGAACGACGCGCAGGCCTCCGCCCAGATCAAGGGCCGCGAGCGTTTTGAAGGTTTTATCGAGACGCTTGGCCGCCGCTTACAGAAGGGCCAGAATTTCCTACGCGAGATCCCGAACGACATCGCGAACGAAAAACCGGACGACCGGACCTGATGGAATTCCCAGAAGCCAGAATCTTCGTGGCCAAGACGTCGTTAGCAGCGTCTTCGGTATTACTCATCTCGCCGAGTCTTTCTCTTTCTACGCCAAGCTACGATCGTCCCGGGAGCATTGTTGCGCCGGGCCACTTCCTGCCTTTTCTAATCATCCTCATCTGAGGGCGCTTTTCACGCGGCTTCATTGGTGGGGGCTGCGGTGGCAATTCATTCGGCTCAGGCAGAGGCGATCTCGCGCGGTGCGCGCATGCTCCGTAGTGCGCTTGGCCCCGCGATTGCGCGATACCTGGAGGATGCCTCGATCGTCGAGGTCATGCTCAACCCCGATGGCCGGTTGTGGATCGACCGGCTATCGAACGGCTTGACCGACACGGGAGAGACCCTCTCGGCGGCTGACGGAGAACGCATCGTTCGGCTAGTGGCGCACCACGTCGGCGCGGAAGTGCATGCTGGTGCGCCGCGCGTTTCCGCTGAACTGCCCGAGACCGGAGAACGCTTCGAAGGTCTGCTGCCGCCGGTGGTCGCGGCCCCGGCCTTTGCTATCCGCAAGCCAGCGGTCGCCGTGTTCACGCTCGACGACTACGTCGCTGCCGGCATCATGACCTCGGAGCAGGCTGAGGCCTTGCGCAGCGCCGTCGCCGTACGCAGCAACATTCTGGTCGCTGGCGGCACCTCCACGGGCAAGACCACGTTGACCAACGCACTTCTTGCGGAAGTCGCCAAGACCGCCGACCGGGTGGTGCTGATCGAGGATACGCGCGAACTGCAGTGCAGAGCGCCGAACCTCGTGGCGTTACGTACCAAGGACGGCGTGGTCTCACTGTCAGATCTCGTGCGGTCATCCCTTCGTCTGCGACCGGACCGCATCCCCGTCGGCGAGGTTCGCGGTGCCGAAGCGCTCGATCTCCTCAAGGCCTGGGGCACCGGCCATCCCGGCGGCATCGGCACCATTCATGCCGGGACGGCGCTCGGCGCACTGCGCCGGCTCGAGCAGCTCATTCAAGAGGCGGTCATCACCGTTCCGCGCGCCCTGATCGCTGAAACCATCAACATCGTCGCCGTGCTAGCCGGCCGCGGCGCGGATCGTCGTCTCACCGAACTCGCCCGCGTCACCGGGCTCGGACCAGCCGGCGACTACAGCCTTTCACCAGCAGGAGACCAAACATGAGACCTCGATCATCTCTTTCTCGGCGCGCCCTGTCGCTCACCGTATCAGGCATGGTTCTATTCGCGGCCGCTCCAGCTCGGGCTGCCGGCTCCAATATGCCGTGGGAGCAGCCGCTCAATCAGATCCTGCAATCGGTGGAGGGGCCGGTCGCCAAGATCATCGCGGTGATCATCATCATCGTCACCGGTCTCACCCTTGCATTCGGCGACTCCTCCGGTGGTTTTCGCCGGCTGATCCAGATCGTGTTCGGCCTGTCGATCGCCTTCGCCGCATCGAGCTTCTTTTTGTCATTCTTTTCGTTTGGCGGCGGGGTCTTGATCTGATGGACGAGCCCGTCGCTGGCTTCGTCGCGCCCGTGCATCGCGCGCTGACCGAGCCGATCCTGATGGGTGGCGCGCCCCGGGCGGTCGCCATCGTCAACGGCACGCTCGCCGCGGCCCTTGGTCTCGGTCTGCGGCTCTGGATCGCTGGTCTCCTACTCTGGGCTATCGGGCATGCGGCGGCGGTCTGGGCTGCCAAGCGTGATCCCGCCTTCGTCGATGTGGTGCGCCGTCATCTGCGCATTCCCGGTCATCTCTGCATTTGAGTTTTCAGTCATGATGAATCTTGCCGAATACCGCCGCTCAAACACCCGCCTTGCGGATTTCCTGCCCTGGGCCGCATTGGTTGGGGAGGGCGTCGTCCTCAACAAGGACGGTTCGTTCCAGCGCACTGCAAGGTTCCGCGGACCGGATCTCGACAGCGCAGTGCCCGCCGAACTCGTCGCCGTCGCTGGCCGCCTCAACAGCGCCTTGCGCCGTCTCGGTTCGGGCTGGGCCGTTTTTGTTGAAGCTCAACGCCATGCCGCATTCCGGTATCCGGCAAGCACGTTTCCGGATGTGGCGTCCGCCCTGGTCGACGCCGAGCGAAAAGCCCAGTTCGAGGAGGCGGGAGCTCACTATGAGTCGAGCTATTTCCTCACATTGCTCTATCTACCGCCGCCCGAGGACGCAGCGCGGGCGGAACGGTTTCTGTATGAGGGCCGCGATCGGACCGAGAACGCCGACGCCCGCGAAGTGTTGCGCGGATTCGTCGACCGCACCGATCGGGTGCTCCAACTAGTCGAGGGCTTTATGCCCGAATGCGCTTGGCTGGATGACCCGGAGACGCTGACGTATCTGCACTCCTGTGTGTCGACGAAGCGCCACCGCGTTCGGGTACCCGAGATCCCGATGTATCTCGATGCGCTGTTGGCAGATCAGCCGCTGACCGGCGGCCTCGAGCCGATCGTAGGTGCGTCGCATCTGCGTGTTCTCACTGTCGTCGGGTTTCCGACCGCGACGACGCCCGGAATACTCGACGAACTGAATCGTTTGGCTTTTCCGTATCGCTGGTCGACGCGTGCGATCATGTTCGACAAGACCGATGCCACGAAATTACTGACAAAGATTCGTCGGCAATGGTTCGCCAAGAGGAAGTCGATCGCCGCCATCCTCAAAGAGGTGATGACGAACGAGGCATCGACGCTTCTCGATACCGACGCTCATAACAAAGCGATGGACGCCGATGCAGCGCTCCAGGAACTTGGCTCCGACCAGATCGGTGAAGCCTACGTCACGGCGACTGTCACCGTATGGGATGACGACCCGCGCGCGGCTGATGAGAAGCTGCGTCTGGTCGAGAAGACGATCCAGGGGCGCGACTTCACCTCGATGACTGAGACGGTGAACGCTGTCGAAGCCTGGCTCGGCAGTTTACCCGGACATGCCTATGCCAATGTCCGGCAACCACCCGTCTCGACCCTCAATTTGGCCCATATGATTCCGCTATCGGCGGTCTGGGCCGGCGAGGTGAGGGATCATCACTTCGCAGGCCCGCCACTGCTGTTCGGAAAAGCCGAGGGTTCGACCCCGTTCCGGTTTTCCCTCCATGTCGGCGATGTCGGTCATACGCTGGTGGTTGGCCCGACCGGCGCCGGGAAGTCGGTGCTACTGGCGCTGATGGCGTTGCAGTTCCGCCGCTATCCGGGGTCGCAGATCTTTGCCTTCGATTTCGGCGGATCGATCCGGGCGGCTGCACTCGCCATGGGTGGCGACTGGCACGACCTGGGTGGGGCGCTGTCGGACGATGCGTCAGAACCTGTTGCGCTGCAGCCGCTGGCCTGGATCGATGACGCCTCTGAGCGGGGCTGGACGACCGAATGGATCGCCGCGATCTTGGCGCGGGAAAAAATAGAGATCACGCCGGAGGCCAAGGATCATCTGTGGTCCGCGTTGACGTCGCTGGCCTCGGCGCCAATCCAGGAGCGCACCCTGACAGGCTTGTCGGTGCTGCTGCAGTCGAGTGTGCTAAAGCGGGCACTGCAACCTTATTGCCTCGGCGGGCCCTATGGCCGGCTGCTGGATGCCGAACTCGAGCGCCTCGGCGAAGCATCGGTTCAGGCTTTCGAAACCGAAGGATTGATCGGCACGGGCGCGGCCCCCGCAGTCCTGGCCTATCTCTTCCATCGCATTGGAGATCGCCTCGACGGCCGCCCAACCCTGCTCATCGTCGACGAAGGCTGGCTTGCGCTCGATGACGAGGACTTTGCTGGGCAGTTGCGAGAATGGCTGAAGACGTTGCGGAAAAAGAACGCTTCCGTCATTTTCGCCACGCAGTCGCTCTCGGACATCGATGGCTCAGCGATTGCGCCTGCCATTATCGAGAGCTGTCCGACCCGCATATTGCTGCCGAACGAACGCGCCATCGAGCCGCAGATCACGGCGATCTATCGTCGTTTTGGTCTCAACGACCGGCAGATCGAGCTGTTGAGCCGGGCAACACCGAAGCGCGACTACTACTGCCAGTCTCGCCGCGGCAACCGGATGTTCGAGTTGGGGCTGGGCGAAGTCGCACTCGCTTTTACTGCGGCCTCTTCCAAGATCGATCAGGCCTCAATCGAACGACTGCTCGCAGAACACGGTCGCGACGGCTTCGTGCCCGCCTGGCTCCGACACCGCGACGCTTCGTGGGCCACTGATCTCATCCCCAATCTGGGCAATCTAGAGACATCGTCATGAGACGTCTTTGCTTATCTGCGGCGGTCAGCGCTATCGCGTTGTCACTTGCTGCGATGTCGCCGGTATCTGCGCAGTGGATCGTCTTCGATCCGAACAACTATGCCCAGAATGTCCTGACAGCGGCGCGCGAGCTGCAGCAGATCAATAACCAGATCACGTCACTGCAAAACCAGGCGCAGTCACTGATCAATCAGGCGAAGAATCTGGCGAGCCTGCCATACTCGTCGCTGCAGCAACTTCAATCGTCGATCCAACGTACCCAGCAACTGCTCGCTCAGACCCAGCGCATTGCCTATGACGTACAGCAGATCGACCGCGCATTCTCGACCAATTATGCGCCGGCGACAAGCGGCCAATCCAATCAGGCGCTCATCACCAACGCGCAATCGCGTTGGCAGAACTCGGTCGCCGCGCTGCAGGACGCCTTGCGTGTGCAGGCCGGCGTGGTCGGCAACCTCGACACCAACCGCACCCAGACGTCGGCGCTCGTAACATCGAGCCAGGGCGCAAGCGGCGCGCTGCAGGCGACACAGGCCGGCAACCAGATCCTGGCACTTCAGGCTCAGCAACTCGCCGATCTCACGGCGACCGTTGCAGCGCAGGGCAGGGCGCAGAGCCTTGAGGCGGCTCAACGCGCGGCGGCGCAGGATCAGGGCCGCGAGCAGCTGCGGCGGTTTCTGACGCCGGGCCAAGGCTATCAATCCTCAAACGTGCAGATGTTTCATTGATGAGCGCGTTCAGCAGGTTCAAGCGACTGCCAGTCGTCGCGGCAGCCGCATCCATGATGTTGGTGATGGCGGCGTGCGCCATCCAACTCCGCGGCGATGGCGCCGAAACGGCGTCGAATTCGGCGAGCCCACGGACCGCGGGCGCCCTCGCTTCCAGCCTGGCGCGCTGCCGGACGGTCACGCCGGAACAGACGGCAACCTACGACCACTGTCGTCAGATCTGGGCCGAGAACCGACGCCGGTTTTTCGGTCAGAAGGGAGGTGCGACGGCTCCCGCTGGCAGTGACGCGCTCTCCAGCCCACCGTCTGAGTTGCCGCCAAAAGATCAGAGCCGCATGCCGCACGGTTACCCATCGGTGGCCCTCCCGGAGAGCGAGTAAGCCATGACCGGCACCGGCGTGATCGATCAGTTCCTCGATACCTATACCCGCTATATCGATTCTGGCTTCGGCCTTCTGGGCAGCGAAGTTGGCTTTCTTGCAACGACGTTGGCTGCCATCGACATTACCCTCGCGGCGTTGTTTTGGAGCTGGGGGACCGATGATGATCTGATCGCACGGCTCGTCAAAAAGACGCTGTTCGTCGGCGTTTTCGCCTACCTGATCGGCAACTGGAATAATCTTGCCCGTATCGTGTTCGAGAGCTTTGCCGGTCTCGGGCTGAAGGCGTCCGGCACTGGCCTATCATCCGCGGATTTCCTGCGGCCGGGTCGAATTGCCCAGGTTGGCCTCGATGCCGGCCGGCCGATCCTCGACTCGATCTCCGGTCTGATGGGGTACATCAGCTTCTTTGAAAACTTCGTCCAGATCGTCGTTCTGCTGTTCGCCTGGGTTGTGGTGCTGCTTGCCTTCTTCATCCTGGCGATCCAGCTGTTCGTGACCCTCATCGAGTTCAAGCTGACGACACTCGCCGGCTTCGTGCTGATTCCCTTCGGCTTGTTCGGAAAGACTGCATTTGCGGCTGAGCGTGTGCTCGGTAACGTCGTCTCGTCAGGCATAAAAGTCCTGGTTCTTGCCGTCATTGTCGGCATCGGCTCGACTCTGTTCTCCCAGTTCACGTCCGGGTTCAACGGCGGCCAGCCGACCATCGAAGACGCTATGGCGCTGGTGCTCGCGGCATTGACGCTGCTCGGTCTCGGCATTTTTGGCCCTGGGATCGCCAACGGCTTGGTGTCCGGCGGACCTCAGCTCGGCGCGGGTGCCGCGGTCGGCACCGGACTTGCAGCGGGCGGCATCGTTGCTGCCGGCGCTGGTCTCGCTGCCGGCGGAGCCGGGCTGGCCGGGGGAGCGATAGCGGGAGCTGCGCGAGGTGGCGCCATGCTCACAAGCGGTGCGTCCGCGGCTTATCGCAGTGGCGGCCTCAGCGGTGTCGCCGATGCCGGGCTCTCGGCAGTGGCAAGCCCGCTGCGCCGGGCCGCGGCAACTCTCAGTAACAGCGCTCAATCGGCTGGGCAGGCGCCAACCACAGCGGGCGCCGGTGCCGAGACCGGGAACACCGCGCCGGATGGTCCGCCCGAGTGGGCGCGGCGCATGAAGCGTGCCCAGACCGTCAGCCATGGCGCATCAGCCGTCAGCCATGCCGTTCGCTCGGGCGACCATGGCGGAGGCGGCGCATCGATCGATCTCTCTGAAGGAAACCACTGATGTTCAAACGTCCATCCGTTCACTACGGCCGCACACCCGAGCCGGTTACGCCCTATCAAAAAGCAGCGCAAGTCTGGGACGACCGTATCGGGTCAGCCCGCGTGCAGGCAAAGAACTGGCGATTGATGGCATTTGGATGCCTCGCGCTGTCGACGGGTCTCGCCGGCTGCCTTGTCTGGCAATCGACCCAAGGCACGATCACGCCCTGGGTGGTCGAGGTCGATCGTCTTGGCCAAGCTCAGCGCGTGGCACCGGCCAATACAGACTACCAGCCGACAGATCCGCAGATCGCCTATCACCTGGCGCGATTCATCGAGGATGTCAGGGGTCTGCCGACTGACGCCATCGTGCTGCGTCAGAACTGGTTGCGCGCCTACGACTTCACGACCGATCGCGGTGCTGCCGCTCTCAATGACTACGCCCGCACCAACGATCCCTTTGCCAGGCTCGGCAAAGTGCAGGTCTCGGTCGAGGTATCCAGTGTTATTCGCGCGTCGACGGAGAGTTTTCGTGTGGCCTGGGTTCAGCGCGCCTACGACAACGGATCTCTCAGTTCAACCGAGCGCTGGACTGCCATTCTCAGCGTCGTGATCGAGACGCCGCGCGATGCCGATCGGCTGCGTAAGAATCCCCTTGGCGTCTACGTCCACGCCATCAACTGGTCGAAGGAGCTTGGGCAGTGAATACGCTATTTCGCAAGATGGCTTCTCCCCGCCTTGCTTCATGCTGTCGCCCCGTCTCATTCAGATCGGATGGTTCGGCGTTCCGAAAGGCGATACTTCCAGCACTGCTGGTGTGCGTTTCGGCTTTAGGTGGTTGCTCCACGTTTACGCCGCCCGAGATTAGCTACGACAGTGATGTTCCGCCATTGCCTCAGCCGCCCGTGCCTGCCGACGACAAGCCGCGGCCGCTTCATGTCCCGCCACTGTGGAAACCGGCCCTTGGCGGTAAGTCCGGTACCAAGGAGGAGATCGAGCCGGTAAGTCGGGTCGAGACGGCGAACAGCGCGGCTCGGGTCGAACCGCGCAAAAAGGGATATTTTAACGCCGCACAGGTCTACGCCTACAGTCCGGGTGCGCTGTACCAAGTTTACGCCGCGCCCGGACAAATCACCGATATCGCGCTCGAGGAAGGCGAACAACTCACGGGATCGGGTCCGGTCGCGGCAGGCGACACCGTTCGTTGGGTCGTCGGCGATACTGAGAGCGGCAACGGAGATACCCGCCGCGTCCATATTCTGGTGAAGCCGACCCGCGCTTCGATCGAAACCAATCTTGTCGTCAACACCGATCGGCGCACCTACCTGATCGAGCTACGCTCCCGCGAGAAACCTTATATGCCTTCAGTCGCCTGGTATTATCCGGAGGACCGGCCGGGCAGGGTGCGGCCCGTGGCTTTGACGCCAGTGTTGCCCGATCCGACGCAGCGTCGTTTCCGCTATGCCATTGAGGGCGACGGTCCGCCCTGGCGGCCGCTGACCGCCTATGACGACGGCCGCAAGGTCTATATCGAGTTTCCGCAGGGCATCGTTCAAGGCGAGATGCCGCCTCTCTTCGTCATTGGCCATGACGGCAAGACCGAGATCGTGAATTACCGCGCCTACGGCAACGTCCTGATCGTCGATCGGCTCTTTGCGGCCGCGGAGTTGCGGCTCGGTGGCGAGCACCAGCAGAAAGTCCGGATTGTCCGGACCAATGGGAGGTCGTCGTCATGAGCACCCTTCAGAGCGATGACACTAACGAGCAGCCCGGCGAGCCGAACAGGTCGGAAGAATTGGCGCACGGGTTCCGGTTGAGGGCAGATCACCCCCGCGTCACGCGGCTGTCCCGTAAGGTCCTTGCGGGAGGAACCGCCGTTGCATTGGTTCTTGTTGGCGGTGCCGTGCTTTGGGCTCTCCAAAACAACCGCTCCCGCGGGACCGCGCCGGACGAACTCTACAGCACCGATCATCATAACGTCGCTGATGGCCTCGCCGGATTGCCGCGGGACTATGCTGCCGTTCCGCGTCAGGTGCCCTCGCTGGGCCCACCGCTTCCTGGTGATCTCGGCCGGCCAATCCTTGCCGCTCAGGGACAGCCGCCAACCACAACCACGACTGGCTTCGATCAGGAGCAGCAGCGCCGCGACCAGGAGATCGAAGCTGCGCGCGTGAGCCGTTTGTTCGCCTCCACCAATATTCGCGAGACGATGCCCGCTGCGGCCCAGGCTTCGAGCGTGGACCGAGCCGCTCCATCGTCCAAGCCGGGAACTGACGACGGCTTTGCGCAGAACGGCCAGGATCGCAAACTTGCCTTCGTCAATGCGTCGGTCGATCGCCGTACCACAAGCCCGGATCGCGTCACGAAACCAGCTTCGCCGTATGTGGTTCAGGCAGGGACGGTTATTCCGGGAGCTCTCATTACCGGCATTCGCTCAGATCTGCCCGGGCAGATCACGGCGCAAGTGACCGAGAATGTTTTTGACACACCCTCCGGTCGCTTGCTGCTGATCCCGCAGGGAGCCCGTTTGATCGGAACCTATGACAGCCAGATCGCATTCGGTCAGTCACGCGTACTGCTGGTCTGGACACGCTTGATCATGCCGAACGGCCGTTCGATCGTGCTCGAACGCCAACCAGGCGCGGATTCAGGCGGCTATGCTGGCCTGGAAGACGAAGTCGACAATCATTGGGACGCTCTCTTCAAGGCGGCACTCCTGTCTACGTTACTGGCAGTCGGCAGCGAAGTGGGAGCCGGCTCCGACACCGGCAACAACGGTGACATCATCCAAGCCCTTCGCCGCGGATCGAGCGATAGCCTAAATCAGACTGGCCAAAAGATTGTTCAACGCAATCTCAACATCCAGCCAACGCTAACCATCAGGCCGGGTTTCCCGGTTCGCGTGATCGTCAATCGCGACCTCGTATTAGAGCCTTACAGAGGGTGAGGAATGAAGATGGCCAAACTCAAGATTGGGGCGCTTCCAAATGACAAGCCTGTCAAGGTCACCGTTGAATTGCCGGCTGCCGTGCATCGAGATCTCGTCGCCTATGCGAAAGCCCTTGCAGGCGAATCCGGCCAATCCGTCGCCGACCCGAGTAAGCTGGTCGCGCCGATGCTGGCGCGGTTCATGGCAACAGACCGGGGATTTGCAAAGCTACGGCGCACCGGTCACTCTCCGACGGAAGGGGAGGAATAGCGCTCGCCCAGCAGCTTGAGAAGCTGCTTCAGGGCGGGGTTTCCGTTGTCGGCGCGCCATTCTGCGAAAAAGTCCAGGCGGCTCGCGCCGGATCCGTCGCGCAATTCGCGATAGGTCAATCCGGCGAAACGCGCGCCGGTGTCTGATTCCGTGACGAGACTGACACCGAGTCCCATGCTGGTCAGACTCTTGATGATGCCGCGGCCGACATCGTGTCGTTCGATCTTGGGTCTGTCTGCCGGAGCTACGAGCTTCGAAATCAGGAAATCCTCGAGCTCGCGTCCCGGGTCCTGCTGACTGAGGAGAATGGTTTCGTGTCGCAGATCTGTCCATAGGACAAACTCGCGTGTGGATAAGGCATGATCCTCAGGCAATGAAATCAGAATCTGTTCACTCCAGAGTGACAGGATATTATCGTTTGAGCAGGGCTGGCGTCCCGGGCAGATGACGATATCAACTGTTCCGTCTCGAAGCGCATTCATCAAGCGAATTCGCGAGCGTTCAACTGTCGCTAGCTCGATCTTGGGAAAGCGCTCCTTGAATTCGATCAGAGTGGCGCGCAGGTTTCCTACGGAGATCGAGGTGCAGAAGCCTATCGACACACGCCCGGCTTTCCCCTGCCTGTTAGATCTTGCTGTCTCTACGAGCGCGTCAATCTCCTCCAGGACCAAGTTTGCGATCTTCAGAACGCCTCGGCCAGCAAACGTGGGCCTTACTCCTCCGGCAGAACGCTCGAACAATGTGGCTCCAATTAGATGCTCAAGCTGACTGATCGAGCGGCTCAAGACTGAATGTCGAACCGAGAGCATGTCCGCGGCACGCCGAAGACTTCCACAGTTATTGGCGGCCACGGCAAACCGAAGATGTTGCAATTCGATCGCCGAGGTCCTTGACGCATTTCGTAGGCTGTCCGTTTTGCCCATCTCCGACATTCTCTGAATAATCCCGACGCATTCTGCTTGGGTCGGTGCGTGTTGCGCTCTTAGCTCTCCAAGAAAAATCGACTTCGTTTAGAAGAGGATTGCACCCCCGATCCTACCCATGAGCATGTACTTGAACTCGGCGAATTCCTCGATGCCGCGGGAGGGGCGCTCCTGGCACGCTCGCGTACATGCGTCTGATGGTCTAGCTCTCGCTATTCGCGCTACGCGACCGAATCCACTCGACCCCTCCCATCAGGACGAGGGACAGAACGACCATCACCGTCGCGGCTGCGGCAACGATAGGCGTCAGATTGTAGTCGATATCTTCGAAGAGCTTTCGCGTAATCGTCTTGCCCTCGACGCCGGAAATGAACAAGGCGACCGTCGCCTCATCGAAGGAAGCCAGAAAGGCGAAAACCGCGCCGGCCGCGACCCCAGGAGCGATGTTGGGCAGCACCACATGCCAGAATGCCTGGGCGCGGGACGCACCGCAATTCAATGCGGCGAGTTCGAGGGCAGGATCGATCCGCTGCAGCGCGGCGGACACCGTCATCATGACATAGGGGACCGAGAGCATTGTGTGCGCGATTGCGAAGCCGACAAAGTTGCCCGTTAGACCGAGCGGCGCGAAGACGAGGTAGAGCGCGACGGCCAGCACAATGTGGGGAACGATCAACGGCGCCAAGGTAAGCGCCTGCAGGGCACGGGCACCCGGAAGATTGCCACGCACGACTGCGAAGGAGGCCAGCGTGCCGATCACCGTCGCCGACGCGGTCGTCGCCAGCGCGATCCGCAGGCTGAACCAAGTTGCGCTCATCCACTCCGCATTGGCGAAATAGGCCCGGTACCATTTTAGCGTAAGGCCTTGTGGTGGAAATTGGATATAGGAGGCTTCGCCCAGCGACATCGGAATGACGATGAGGGTCGGCAAGAGCAGGAAGATCAATACGAGGCCGGCGAACCCGTTCAGGAGCGATCGACCGATCGCGGGCGACAATGCTGGATTAGATGATAGGACGGGTGCCAGCGCCCCTGCGGGGGTCGTTTCAAACAAGGTCGACATCAGGCACCTTTTCCAAAGCGGAGGAACCGCTTGAATGCGCCGACGAGGCCGAGCGTCACCACGAGTAGAACACCGGCCAAAGCCCCGGCGAAAGGCCAGTTGAGCAATTCCGTGGTCTGCTGACCGATCAAGGTTGCGATGGTCAGGTTCTGCGGGCCGCCCACCAAGGCCGGCGTGACGTAGAAGCCAAGCGACAGGATGAAGACCATGGTCGCCCCTGCATAGACGCCGGGCAGGCTAAGCGGCAGCGTGACGGCCAAGAAACTGGTCCAGGGTCCGGCGCCGAGATTCCTCGCCGCGCGATCGAGCTCAGGTGGAGTCGAGCGCAGAGAGGAGAAGATCGGTAGGATCATGTAGGGCATGAGCACATGCGTCATCGCGACGATGACCGCCCCCTCGGTGTAGATCAGCTTCAGTGGCTGATTGATCAGCCCCCAACTCAGCAGCGCGTTGTTGACGATCCCCGTCCTCTGCAGCAGCACGATCCAAGCGTAGGAGCGGACGAGCACGCTGGTCCAAAGCGGAATCAGGACGCAGGCCGCGACCAGCATCGCGGCGCGCGTGCCGAGCCGCGACATCACCAGTGCCACGGGATAGCCCAGCAGAAAGGCCAGAAGCGTAACGATCGCGGCCGTCTGGACGGTGCGCAGGAATATTCGCAGGAAGATCGGCTCCTGGGCGATGCGCAGATACTGCTCCGCCGTCGGCGTCGGCGTGAAGATGCTGCCCAGCAGCAGTTTCGCGACCGGCAGGAGAAAAGCGAACCCCAGCAGCAGGACGAGCGGCAGCGCGAGAACGAGCGAGGCGGGGCGGGAGAGCTGGCCGGCCACCAAGCGTTCTGCGTCGGCGATTGTCGTGTTCGCCATGGCTTAGGCCTCGCGCGCGAAGACACGAACGGCGGCCGGGTCCAGCCGTACGAAAGTCCGCCCGCGTGGCGTGACGCCGCTGTCCCGATGGGAGGATGGAACCTGGATCTGGAGCTGCGTTCCGTCTTCCGTCCGAACAATCAGCGTTCGATGCGGACCGAGGAAGATCGAGGTTTCGATCTCGCCCGCTATGGCTCGTTCGCCTTCGTCCGTTGGGCTCAGACTTTCTGGCCTGGCCGCGATCCGCACGGAGCGTCCAACGGCGACTTCCTCGCGCCCACCGATTTGAGACCGTGCGACATCGAATGTCTGTCCCGAGATCGCGATCTCGATGCGGCAATCGTCGAGCCCAGTTACGACCCCGTTGAGGAAATTCATCTTGCCAATGAAGTCGGCGACGAAGCTGCTGCTGGGCTCGTGATAGAGCGAGACAGGGCTGCCGAGTTGCTGGATGCGCCCCTTGTCCATGACCGCAATCCGGTCGGACATTGTCAGCGCCTCTTCCTGATCATGTGTCACGTAGATGATCGTGACGCCCAGGCTGGCGTGCAGCGTCTTGATTTCGATCTGAAGTTCTTCGCGTAGTTTCTTGTCGAGAGCACCGAGCGGTTCATCCATGAGAAGGACCGGCGGCTGGAAGACCAAGGCGCGCGCCACCGCCACACGCTGCTGCTGGCCACCCGAAAGCTGGGCGGGCATGCGGCCACAGTAATTCTGAAGCCGGACACGCGAGAGCGCCTGCTCGACCAAGCGAGCGATTTCGTCCTTCCTCACGCCCCGCATTTTGAGCGGAAACGCGACGTTCTGTGCCACGCTCATATGCGGAAACAGGGCGTAGCGCTGGAAGACCATTCCGATTCCGCGCTTATTGGGTGAAACATGGGTCAGATCCCGGCCGCCCAAGGTGATCGACCCCGAACTCGGCATCTCGAATCCCGCAAGCATCATCAACAGAGTCGTTTTGCCCGAGCCGGAGGGGCCGAGCAGAGAAAGGAATTCCCCGGCCTCAACGTGGAGATCGACACAATCGACACCGACGATCGGTCCGAACCGTTTCGAAACGCCTTGGATGGCGATAGCCTCGCCTTTGAGTGAATTCAGGCTCTGGTGCCTGTTTGAGGCATCGCTGTTGGACATGGCGATCATAATCACTCTTTGAATCCCTGAGAGGCACTTCGCCGGCCGGGAACGGTCGCCCGATATCCAGATTTTGATATTTGGTGTATCATTCTTGCGGCTTTGTCAAGGCACTGGCGGTCGAGGGGAGCCAAGGCTATTTGATGCATCACGCAACAAGAGGCTTTCCATGTCGGAGTATCTGCTCGCCGGTGTCGTCACTCCTATCGCCCGGCAATCCAATCTCGGAGAGCTCACCTATGATCGCCTGAAGGCGATCATCGTCTCCGGCGCCTTCCCGCCTGACGAGAAGCTGACGGTGCGGTCAGTCGCGGCCGCGCTGGGGGTCAGCACCACTCCAGCACGGGACGCCATCAACCGGCTCTTATCGGAGGGAGCTCTCATCAATGAAGGCCCCAAGACGGTCGTCCTGCCATCTCTGACACTAGAAGCGCTCGACGAGATCACCGCCACGCGGCTCGCCCTGGAAGGTTTGGCCGCCGACCGCTCTGTTTTGGCAGTGGCTCCTGCCGACATTGAGGGGCTCGAACGGATGCAGGTGGCGATCAATGCCGGGTTGGATTCTGCCGACTATCGCCAGGTCCTTAAGGTCAACCGCGAGTTCCATTTCCTGATCTACCGGTTGTCAGGCTGGCCGCGACTGGTCGCGATGATCGAATCCCTTTGGCTGCGTGTCGGTCCTTCGCTAAACGAGCTTTACCCCGGCTTCGCCATGAATCGGCGAGGCGTTGCCAATCATATGGCCGCTATGCAGGGCCTGCGTGCCAAGGATGGTGCCACGGTCAAGTCCGCCATGGAACAAGACATCCGTGATGGTTACGTGCAGCTCAAGCTTATGATCGAGGCCCGTCGCTAAGCTGGGCGGCAGAGAAGCCGGGTTTCTTGGCATCGAACATTTTTGTTGCATCAAATATCATACTTGGTCTATTGGTTCCGACCACCGCCGCCCTTCGCGCGGCTCCTGGATGGAACAATGACAGCAGCGAAGACCGAAGGTCACAACTTCGTAGGACGGGCCTCGAAGGAAGCGTTCGAGCGCGCACGGCACGTCTTTATCGACGGAACCACACGGGTGACGATCGAGCGGAATCCGATTCCGCGGTACATGGAGCGGGGCGACGGCGCTTATCTCGTCGATCTCGATGGACGCCGCTTCCTAGACCTGAACGGCAATTTCACTACCCTCATCCATGGCCATCGTTTCGCGCCCGTGATCGAGGCGGTGACGCGCCAGCTGCAGTCCGGCACCTGCTTCGCGAACCCGACGTTGGCCGAGATCGGCCTCGCGGAGTTGATCTGCGAGCGTGTTCCCGGCGTCGAGACAATCCGTTTCGTCAACACCGGCTCCGAAGCTGTGATGTTCGCGATCAAGGCCGCACGCGCCCTCACCGGGCGCTCCGCGATCGCCAAAATCGAGGGCGCCTATCACGGTTCCTATGATTGGGTTGAAGTGAGTCAGGCGAGCACGCCAAACAATTGGGGGCAGGCGGCTGCGCCGGCGGCTGTTCCGTACTACCGTGGCATGCCAGCGTCGGTTCTGAGCGAGGTAGTGCCGCTCCGTTTCAACGACGTCGAACTCGCGGAACGGCAGATAGCGACCCGCGCGTCCCATCTGGCAGCGATCGTGCTCGACCCGATGCCGAGCCGGGCCGGCCTGATCGCTCCGACAGCGGAATTCGTATCTGCGATCCAGCGAACTGCGAAACAGCACGGCGTCCTCGTCATTGCCGACGAGGTATTGAGCTTTCGGCAAGGTTATGAGGGCGCCTCGGCACGTTACGGCCTGACGCCAGACCTCTTTGCCTTCGGCAAGATCATCGGTGGCGGCCTCCCGATCGGCGCGATCGCCGGTACCCGCGAGGTCATGAGTGTCTTCGATGCCTCCGCAGGCAACCCGGCGCTTCCCCAGGGCGGCACCTTCTCCGCCAATCCGCTGTCGATGGTCGCTGGCTTCGCGTCGATGACCGCTCTGGATCGTGCCGCCTTCGATCATCTCGAAAGGTTGGGCGACCGACTGCGCCAACAGCTCACGGCCGCTATCGCGCGGCACCACGTGCCTCTCTCGGTTTCCGGCGCCGCCTCGCTCTTCCGGATCCATCCGAAAGTGATCCTGCCGCGCGATTTCCGGGAGGCGACGCCGACCGCCGCGCAAGCGCATGTCATGAAAGAGCTCGGCCGCACATTCGCAGAGAGCGGCATCGTTCTTCCCAGTGGCGCGGCAGCTTGCCTCTCCACCCCGATGACGACCGAGGACACCGATCGCGTCGCCTCAGTCTTCGACGACTTTCTCGCTACGCGCAGCGACCTGATCGAAAGCCTCGCAGTATGACCAAGACCGCTCCCACCGTCGCACGAATTATCGCCTATGCCCTGAAGCGCCACGGCGTCGAGGTGATCTTCGGACAGAGCCTGCCCTCGGCCGTCATCCTCGCTGCCGAGGCCATAGGCATCCGGCAGATTGCTTACCGGCAGGAGAACATGGGCGGCGCCATGGCTGACGGCTACGCTCGCGTGTCGGGGCGTGTCTCCGTCGTCGCCGCGCAGAACGGCCCCGCCGCCACTCTCCTCGTGCCGCCCCTGGCGGAAGCGCTGAAGGCGAGCATTCCGATCGTCGCGCTCGTCCAAGATGTCGAACGGCATCAGGTCGACAAGAACGCCTTCCAAGAGCTGGACCACGTCGCGCTGTTCGCATCCTGCGCGAAGTGGACGCGGCGGCTCTCGGGCGCCGATCGCGTCGACGACTATGTCGACGCCGCATTCATTGCTGCCGCAAGCGGCCGACCCGGCCCGGCGGTGCTGCTCTTGCCGGCGGATCTCCTGCGCGAGACCGCTACACCGTTCGCGGCCAGCCGCAAAGCGAGCTATGGCAAATTCCCCCTCGACCGCAGCCGCCCGGCCCAGGTCAACATCGAGGCCGTCGCCCGCCTGATCGCTGAGGCCCGGCATCCCGTCGTCATGGCTGGCGGCGGCGCCTTCTCGCAGGATGCCCCGGCCGCGCTGGCACGACTCCAAGACCTCGCAGCGTTGCCCGTCTTCACCACGAATATGGGAAAGGGGGCGGTCGACGAGAGCCATCCCTTGTCCTGCGGCGTGCTCGGCGCCTTGGTAGGGCCCGCCTCGCTCGGGCGACACAGTCGCGCGCTGCTCGCCGAAGCAGATCTGATCCTGCAGATCGGCACGCGCAACAACCAGAACGGCACCGATAGCTGGCGGCTCGTGCCTCCGACCGCGCGCCTCGTCCAGATCGACATCGACCCGCAAGAAATCGGCCGCAACTACGAAGCAGTTCGCCTCGTCGGCGATGCCGCGGAGACGATCGGCGCGTTAACGGAAGCGCTGCGCGCGATGGACTTGTCCTCGCGCGCCCTGGCACGGCCCGCTCTGGAGTCCCGCATCGCCGAGGCATGGCACCGGTTCGAAGCCGCCCGCGCGCCGCTCACGCGACACAATGCGAGCCCAATCCGGCCCGAACGCGTGATGGCCGAATTGCAGACGCTGCTGACACCCGACACGATCGTCGTCGCCGATGCGAGCTACTCCTCAATGTGGATCGTCGGCCAGTTGCGCGGACTGGCGCCGGGCATGCGCTTTTTGACGCCGCGCGGCCTCGCCGGTCTCGGCTGGGGGGTGCCGCTCGCTATTGGCGCGAAGGTTGCGAAGCCGGCTGCCCGGGTGGTCGCGCTCGTCGGCGACGGCGGATTCGCCCATTCCTGGGCAGAGCTCGAGACCATGGTTCGGATGGGCATCACGCTCACGGTCATCGTGCTGAACAACGGCGTTCTCGGCTATCAGAAGGATGCCGAGACCGTAAAGTTCGGAGCCTACACCACGGCCTGCCACTTTGCCCCGGTCGATCACACCGCGATCGCCCGCGCCTGCGGCTGCGTCGCCGTGCGCGTCGAGACGCCGGCGGAAATCCTGCCGGCGCTGCGCGACGCGTTGCAGGGAGAGCGGCCGACACTGATCGAGATCACCACCGATCCGGACGCGCATCCGGCGATTTCTCTCTATGATGGCACGCTCGACCCAGCGGTCGCCCCCGAACCGGTGGTCGTCTGATGGAACGCCCGCGCAGCGTCGCTGTCGTCTCTGACGGCAGCTCCGGCATTTCCCTGCCAAGATATTCGCAAGGGCACCAGCAGCTCGCGGCGGCTGACCACCATCCGCAGTTGCTTCCGTTAACGGACATCAAGGGGATTTCCTACATGACCAAACCAAGCACACGCGGCTCTCGTCGACGCATCGGCGCACACATCGCAGCGACGCTCATCCGGCAGATCTGGCTCAGCCTTCTGCTCTCAACTGCGGCGGTAGCACAGTCAGGCGAGGTAGTCGTTGCAACCACGGGCGGCGTTTACGACAGGACACTGAAGGAAGTTTGGTTCGAGCCCTTCACCAAGGCGACCGGGATCAAGGTCAGCACCGTTACCGCCACCGATTCCGAGCAGCGGACACGCGCCCAGGCCATGGCGAACGCAGGTCAGGTCACGTGGGACATCATCAACAACGTCGACATCATCGCCGAGTCACCGCAGAATCGATCTTTCACCCGCGACCTCTCGGTCTTATGCGAGCAGTTCAGGGAGCGCAAAGATTTGATCGATAAGACCTGCAATCCTGCTGGGGTGCGGATCACGTTTAACGCCACACTTCTCGCCTTCGACGCGGCGCGTTTCACGGGCGCCAAGCCCCGGAGCTGGGCTGATTTCTGGGATATCGCCCGTTTCCCTGGCCCGCGTGCGTTGCCGAGCTTCAACGATCCCTGGCGCGTGTTCGCGGCCGCGCTGCTGGCTGACGGCGTGCCCGCTGACAACCTCTTCCCCCTCGACATCGATCGAGCCCTCAAGAAGCTCGACCAGATCAAACCGCAAATCCAGCTCTGGTGGCGCACCGGCGACCAGAGTCAACAAGGCTTTCGCAACGGCGAATACGTCATCGGCATGATCTGGGGTACGCGCGTCTCGGCCTTGAAGGCGGAAGGCCAACCTGTTCAGATTTCCTACGATGGCGCCTTCATGCTCGCCGACACGATGCAGATCCTCCGCAACGGCCCGAGCCCCGCCGGAGCGGAGGCTCTGCTGAAGTTCTACCTCGATAATCCGACGGTGCAGGCGAAACTCGCAGAGCGTCTTAACGTCACACCGCCGAGCCTCGACGCCGTGGCAATGATGAGCGAGGCCGCACGCGCCAACATCCCGAGTTCGCAAGAAGCCTTCCAGGCCATCGTCAAACACGATTCCGCCTGGATCGCAGCCAACCAAGCCAGAATGCTTGACGCCTGGAACGCTTGGATCCAGCAATAACACCGACAATGACGAATCCGACTTTTGTCACTTCTCCGGCCACGTCGCAAATGGCGAAGCAGAAACTCGGCCCGGCAGCCGACGACAAACCCGTCGAGGTTTCGGTGCGCTGAAGTCCTCGGCCGTGAGGCCGACCAGCGTTCGGCCGATCCGGTTCGGCTGATCGTGCCCATGCTGGAGCGTTTCATCGCCCCCGATCGAGGATTCGCCAAGGCAAGACGGAGTGGGGCGGCACTCATGCCTAAGGAAAACTGAGCGTTTACAAGCCGACCTGCAACGGATGTCGGTATTGGTGTTTCGTGTCCCCGCAACCATCTCAAATTGCGAGACCCCAGCCCCGGTGGCTGGGGTTTTCGTTTTGAGAGCGACCGCCAGGATTCCGGCTAGGTCACCTCGGACATCGATCTTCAGTTCCCCGTCGCCGGGAGTGAGGATGATCTCCTTCACGAGAGAACGCAGAACCTCTCCAGCTTTCAGCCGGGTTGCCTCAGTATCAGCCTTCAGCGCCTCATGCAGAGCGCCGACCTGTTCTCGGTAGAAACTTGCCATCTCGGGGTGCAGCAGGGGTGGTGGTTCTTCCGCGTCAACCAATGCTTGCTCGAGTTCGGCCCTGCGGCTCTCAAGCTGAACCATCTTTGTGTTGATCTTATCTGCAGCGCCACCTTTGAGGATCAGGTTCAGCAGAGTATCGAGTTCGCGCTCTATCCGCTTGATCTCGGAGCGAGCCGCCTCGATCGACGCCGAGCCTTCCATCCGAAGACGGTTCATCTCGCGTGTGAATTCCTCGCAGAATTCCTTGAAGAGAGCCGGGTCCATTAGGTGGCATCGTAGCGCGTTCAGGACGCGTGCCTCGAGTTGCTCCCGCTGGACACTCCTCCGATTATCGCAGGTTCCCTTATTTCTTGCCGTCGAACAGCCCATGAGGTCGGCCGAGATCATGGCGTAACCGCCACCGCAGCATGAGCATTTTATCAATCCCGAGAATAGGTATTTTGGACGGCGGCGGTCGCGGAAGCTATTTTGCACCTCGGTGCCATCATCCTCGCGCTTTGTCTTTATGGCAGCTTGTCGCGCTTTTGCGGCCTTCCAGAGCCCGTCATCCACGATGCGCAACTCTGTTACTTCTTGAATGATCCATTCGGCGGCTGGGTTTGGACGCGCCTGACGTTTGCCAGTTTCGGGGTCTTTGATGAACCGCTGTCGATTCCAAACGATACGGCCGATATACATCTCGTTGTTCAAGATGCCGTTGCCACGCTTGGTGTTGCCATTGATTGTACTGAAGCCCCAATCGCCGCCGCCGGGCGCCGAGATGCCATCCCTATTTAGCTCAACAGCGATCCGCTTCGCCGACTTGCCAACGACATAGTCGCGAAAGATGCGCGTACCACCTCTGCTTCCTTAAAATTAATCCTGCGATCGCCACGTATCGGCTCACCGCTTTCATTGAATTGCTTCACAACATCATAGCCGTAAGAGTTGCCACCGCCAGATTTGCCAAGCGCGACGCGTCCGCGCTGGCCTCGGCGCGTTTTGTCGGCGAGATCCTTTAGGAAGAGGGCATTCATCGTGCCTTTGAGGCCGACATGCAGGTGGGTAACCTCGCCTTCGGATAAAGTGACGATCTTTACGTTGGCATAGGCCATGCGCTTGAACACGCCGGCGATGTCTTCCTGATCACGTGAGAGGCGATCCATCGCCTCCGCCAGCACCACTTGAAACCGCCCGCGCATGGCGTCGGTAATAAGCGCTTGGATGCCGGCACGCAGAAGCGACGCTCCGGAGATCGCATGGTCGGAATATTCCTCAACGACTCGCCAACCCTGCTTCTCAGCATAGGCACGGCAGACGCGAAATTGGTCCGCGATCGACGCGTCGCGCTGGTTGTCACTGGAGTAACGGGCGTAAAGCGCGACCTTCATGAAATGGTCTCCGGTAGAGTCAGGAGCGCTCCGACCCATGCTCCTTGTCGGCTTGTTCGTACCAGCGCCGCGCTGCATGGCGAGCCAGCAGACGCACGAACTCGACGAGACGAGGGTCGGGCGCGTTGTCGCTCTGCATTGCAAGCGTCAACTCCGGTTCGTTGCAACCGGCGATGTCTTTGCGCTTTTGAACGCCAATGTCTTTCATCGCAATGCCACTGACCGTCGGTCGCACCGGAACAATCCCGAGCACCATCAGCCTTACGATAGGCAACAATAATAGAAACTCGATGCCAGGCCCTGGATACTGCTGGCGTGTTCGATCGGACGACTTCTGGTCCTCGCGCAGCGGATCGCATTTTCGCGTCGTGCGAAAACTTGCGCGCTTCGGCTTGAATAGAAACTAACTGTGTCATCAGATCATGCGCAAATTTGCGATACAGGCAGTACGGTCAACTTGGTCGGATATATTTCTCATTTGGACAGTTGTCGCACGTCGATCGTGCGTGCTGTTGCGTGGACCGTGATTTCGAAGTGGTCCGTCTGCACGATATCTACGATGTTGCGCGGTCTATGCGCGACGACGTTGATGCCGGTACGACGCCGTAGGCTGTCGTAAAGAAGCCCCGCACCACCTGACGCACGAATATCCTCGCCAAGCTTTTGCGAAGCATCATGACGTTCGCTCGCATACACGTCGGGGCGTGCTAGTTGCTGCCCTGTGATGTCGAGATAATCCCCTAGCAGCGCAGCGGTGTATGCCCTGTAGGTCCGGCTCATCGTGGCCGTGTTGCGAGCGGCAGCTTCGCGCCGCAGGTGATGACCGACCTCGGCAGCCGCCGTGCGAATATCATCGGCCGCATACCAGGCGCCAAGCTGCGGTCCGTTGAATCTCATTCCGCCGGGAGCGACGTGGAGAAAGGCTGCCATGACGATGCTGGAGTTGGGTGCGCCATATACCCATTCGCTCTGCGGTAGCCGATCGATACGTTCGGCCACCAGACGGTCGTTCGTCCAACCGACGAGCTCCATCACCGCTGACAGATCGGCCGCCGTCGCGACCGTATCGAACACCCCGATAGGAGGAAATTGTGAGGGGATCAGGCGATGGGCAGGCCGTGGCGAGGGTGTGAAAGCGTCCGTCACCGGAAGACGATCTCCGTGTCATCGTAAGGTGTGAAGGCTTCGTCTATCGTGTTTGGCTGCATGTAGAGGCCGCCACGCGCCCCGTCGAGGAAACGACGCACCGAGAGCAACCCATCTTGAGAGCCGTTGGTGATGAGGTCGAGCGGCCGATGTCCGCCGAAGACGATCTCGTTATGTGGACTACGCAGCCAGTCAACGCCGAGGCGTTCCTGAGGAAACAGAATCCCCAGCGCTTGGTGGATACCGAATACCGCTGAAATGCGCGTTAGAACGTCCACATCAAGGGTGAAGGCGCCGTGCTCACGCGCCTGCTTGCACCAGTTATGGTAGGTGGACCGGGATGGATACCCCAAGACCAGCAGGCGCTGCTCTTCCGTCAATCCCCACAGATCCGCGATAGCGAGGAAAGTCCGTAAAGCTGGGGCGCTCAGCCGCCTTCGGTTGGCCGGAGCAAATCGTGACCTATCAAGTCGCTGAGGGCCTTTTGACGCCTCAGCTGGGGTCGGCTTGCGCTTATTTAACATAGGCCGCTCCTTTTTTCAAATATGGATATAGTCCAAATCTGGACAAATGGCAACCTCAAAACTCCTAGTAGTGGAAAGCGCTGGCATCCGGTCTCGTCCGGGCTTGGGGGACCATCGCGTTCCCGGCTACGGGCATCGCGTCCATGCTGGACTACGTTTCTGGCTACTCTTCGGCCTCGGGGACGGTCGTCCTGTGGAACAGGAGGTCGGTGGTTCGAGCCCACCCAACTGTACCAGCGAAATCAACATCTTAGAATCAAATGGCGTCGGAGTTAGCGATCAATAGCTACCGAATAGCTACCACGGTGATTTTATAGAAGCGTAAGTTGTGATGATTGCGGGCTCGAGGCCCTGCCGAGCGGGGCGGCGAAGAACGCCGCTCTTGGCGTGAAGAGTGGGATCGAGGAGTCGCTGAGCATCCGACCACGCAGGAGTTCGAATCTCTTCGGGCGCGCCACCTGCGAATAAAAGTGGGCACTCCGGCGGGGCTGCGCCGCCGCCCATCACAAGCCGTTCCAGGACTGACTTTCGGCCGATTATGCGAATTTCCGCATCATCCACTTCGACCTGGTCGATGACGGAAATGTCGCGACTTTGCAATATTTTTCAGGTTGCTGCTAATTGAGAGAAGGTTTTTCACGATGTAGAAGTGAAATTCGACAATGGGCGTCTTTGGAGAAGAAATTTCAGGGACCCGGCCAGAGAGTGTTTTTCAGAGGACTTTGAGTGAGCGCGCAATTTTCAGGATCGGTGAGCGTTTTTCATGACCGAAGGCTGCCGGAAGCTGCCGTCCCGGTGGGTTACGCTGCCCTGATCGACGCTTATAAGTTGCCCGTTCCTGTCCCCCGGACCCTTTCGGCGATTGGCAGCAAGCACCGCATTATCGAGCAGGGCGGCTGGCGCATCTATACGCCGCGCCACGCGCCGGAGGCCTCTCTTGAGGGACACTTGACTTTTGCTCTCAAGAACGAGGGCGTGGACCTTGCCGTTCTGAAGCGGCTTTTCCTCGCGGTTAAGGAAGGCGAGATCGCGGAGCTTGTACGGCAGAAGCCTACCGGCCTCTACGCCCGTCGTATCTGGTTTCTGTACGAGTGGCTGCTTGGCTGTGAGCTAAAGCTGCCGCCCGCAGACAAGGTCTCATATGTGGATGCGGTCGATACCGAACTCCAGTTCGCAGGGGCCGGCGAGAATTCGACCCGGCATCGTGTCCGCAACAACCTTCCCGGTACGCCGGACTTCTGCCCGCTCGTGTTCAAGTCTGCTGCGCTGAGCGACTTTATCGCGCAGGACTGGAGGGAGCGCGCGCGCGCGGTCGTCAGCGCAGTTCCTAAGGACCTGCTCGCGCGGACGGCTGCGTTTCTTTTGCTGAAGGATTCGAAGTCCAGCTACGTGATCGAGGGAGAAAGGCCGCCACAGGATCGTATTCAGCGGTGGGGCCGCGCTATCGGGGAGGCGGGTCGCGCGCCGCTCGATGAGCAGGAATTTATGCGCTTACAGAGCATCGTCATCGGCGACGAGCGCTTTGTGAAGCTGGGCTTCCGCCAGGAAGGCGGCTTCGTCGGTGAGCACGACCGGGATACGCAGCGGCCCATTCCCGATCACATTGACGCGCGGCATGAAGATATTGCGTCGCTGATGGCGGGCTTGATTGCTTTCGACCATAATGTCGAGAACGATCTCGATCCCATCATCGCTGCAGCAGTACTGGCATTTGGGTTCGTCTATATCCATCCGTTCGAAGACGGCAACGGGCGTATCCACCGCTACCTGATGCATCACGTTCTCGCGCGCCGAGGGTTTAATCCTGCTGGACTGCATTTCCCGGTGTCGTCGGCGATCCTCGATAGGATTACGGAGTACAAGACTGTGTTGGAGAGCTATTCTAGCAGGTTGCTTCCCTGCGTCCAATGGGAAGCTACCCAGAAGGGCAATGTAAAGGTTCTCAACGATACGGCCGACTTCTACCGTTTCTTCGATGCGACGCCGCATGCTGAGTTTTTGTACGAATGCGTGCGCCAGACGATTGAGCAGGACCTGCCCAACGAAACTAACTTCCTTCGTAACTTCGACACGTTCCGTGCTGGCATCGATAACATGATCGATATGCCCGAGCGGACGCTCAACAACCTGTTCAGTTTCCTGCGGCAGAACAACGGCGCGCTTTCCAAGTGGGCAAGGGAGAATGAGTTCACGCAATTGACCGCAGAGGAAGTGGCGAAGATCGAGGAGTTGTACCGAGCCTCGTTCCAGGAGAGCGCATGATCGAATTTCGACAAGTCGATCTAACTCGTAACGAGCATCCGTGGGGCGGGAATTAGCCGATGGCGTATTTATCGCTGATCGACGCGGCTACCCACAGTGACCTCGTCACGGTATCGCGCAGACACTTCCTCGGGGGTAAGGAATTTGGCCTCCGTCATTCGTCATCTCCATCACTCCGCCGCACCAGAGGTCACGGTCGAGATGGCTGAGATGTTGGCACCCAGAATGACGGAAGAAAACGATATTCTCGATGACACTGCATAGCTCGCGTCAAACGCGGACGAGTTAGAGCGTTAGCCGATCAGGTTGCAAATATCCTGCGGCGGCGAAGTAGTTTGTGGATTCTGCGGGCGAGTAAGTGTCGACGATGCGGCCAACGGCATCCCAGAGACCATTGACGGAGCGTTCGGCAGCCTTTCGGAGATTTGCTTTGAGTTTGGCGAAGGCGTTCTCGATGGGATTGAAGTCGGGGCTGTAGGGCGGAAGATAGAGGAGCGTTGCGCCGGCGGCTTCGATCATCTCGCGTATGCGCGGCCCTTTGTGGCTGGAGAGGTTGTCCATAATGACAACCGCGTCTTTTGGAAGCTCGGGCACGAGCACCTTTTCCACATAGGTCTCGAAGGCATCGCGGTTGATAGGGCCGTCGAGCACCCAGGGCGCGATGATGCCGCTCGTGGTTAGAGCGGCCACGCAGGTTGTTGTTTTCCAGTGGCCGTGCGGAACGGCGGCTCGCAGACGTTCGCCGCGCTGGCAGCGGCCATGTGTTCGCGCCATGTTGGTCGATGCCCAGGTCTCATCAATGAAGACGAGCCGGTCCCGATCGAGCAGACCTTCTTTGCTCAGGCCATCACGCAATTCCTCGATGGTGATATCGGGGGTTGCCTTGAGCAAGGCCAGGATCGTCGCCTGATGGACATCGATCCGGTGGGATTTGCGATCTCCGCCCTGAGCTTTTGGCTGGGCATCCCCTTGCTCTCGCTCGCGCATCCGCCACCGGCTGACGCTCGCCGCGCTTACACCAAACCGTTCGGCAGCTTGCCGGCCGGATACCCCGCCCGCAATGGCCGCAAGCACTCGTTCACGAAGGTCCATCGACAGCGGTTTTGCCATGCCCGCCGGCCTCCTGTCCCGGCGGGTAGCTTGAATCACCAAAACGCTGATTTGCGAATCCGCAACGATTCAGTCAGATGGGCTAACTCTCTAGCGCGTCGACCTTCGTTGATAGTCGCAAGATGGCGTAAGGGAGCGTAGTAAAAATACTTGCGCCTCTCGGCCCCAGGTACACGATGTATCGAAGGCTGCGGGCGGCCTTCATGTCGGACCTGAAAGGGAAATTGCACAAGAAATCCGAACGCCATCGAGCCGGCCGCTCCAAGCTGGTCGGCGTTCAGGATTTAGCTCGGCGACAAACCCTGGTACTGCCTACCTTAGCATCAGGTCTGTCGCGAGGCTGAAAGCGGATCCGGGCGACGGCGGCGATCCTGGCCGCGCACTACGCCTCGGGGGACCACATGGCCCGCGCTCGCCTGCCTCCAGCCGAGCCATGAGCTCGTTGCCCCACGCTCAACGCGGCTTCAATGACCGTCCCGATGTAGATCCAGCTTGAGCTTGTCTTGGTATACGCCAATCCGCTTCTTTGCTCGCTCAATGACGTCGCCGAAGTGCAGCAGCTCAAAGTAGGTCTCGCCCCAATGGCTGCCGAGTACGAGGGTCCAAAAGGGGGCTCGACTGGAACCATCCCTGGCCGACTGAAAACGGAGTCCAGGTTCCGCTTAGTCGCAGCGGATTGACAGTGTCGCCGATAAGATATCCGTAAAATTTCCTTAGCCGGCCCCCTGACTTGGCCGCAAGCAAATGAGCGTACTCTGAAAGGTCGCCGACATGTTCGTCCATCGATACTCCCGGCGCCTTGAATTCGACGATAATGGCGGAGCCCTCTTTACTGAACAGAGCAATGTCTGGCCGCTTGCCGCCATTGTCATCTGCGCGCTTGGCAAGCAGCTTTTGAAATTCCCGATCGATGTCATTTTCGAAAACACTTTCGCTGTCATTCCAGCGGATGCTTGCTAGTGGAACGTCTGACGCAATGTAATCGTAGTAGTGGTATTCCTCGCTCAGCAGCCAAATGTCGTGGTCAGCAATCTCAGTGCTGTCTTTCCGCATCGGAAAGAAGATGCTGTGGATGATCTTCTCGTCCTTTCGGCGGCCACCCGAAATCACATATCCCGCTTCCTCACCCTGATGCGTGTAGGGTTCTTTGCCGCTTTCGGAGCCAGGAGGGAATGTGCATCTCAGAAGCTCGAGCTGCCGGCCAAGATTGGGGGACAGAAGCTCATCAGTAATGCCACCTACGAAGGTCAGTTTCCGTCGTGAGCTTGCTCTCACAACATAGTCACGCAAATCGCTGTCATCATCGGCCTTCGGCGGAAAAAACCAGCTGATTGTGACCCCCAACGCTCGGCTGATACTATGAAGAGCTTTCACCGAAGGGCTCGAGACCCCACGCTCGATCTGACTGAGATATCCCTTTGACAAGCCCGCGGCGTCGCTAAGTGCGTCGAGCGTGATGCCACGCGCCTTGCGTAAGTTCTTGATTTCTCCTCCGATACGGTGGCCGACATTGAGCAATTCTTCCAGGTTGACGGGTTGCTCAGCCTGCTCTGCCAGTCCCTCCAGATTGGAAGGGCGCAGCATTTTGGGCGGCGTCCTGATCATCGAACTCATATTCGCTCCTTGAATCGATCGAGTGCAGGCGGAACGGGATCAATTCCGCTTATCTCTATTGAGCCAACTGGTAACCGGCATCGCGACGGGCGGCATCTATGCCTGCATGGCACTCGCCATCGTGATGATATACCAGGCGATCCACCACCTGAACTTTGCGCAGGGCGAGATGGCGATGTTCTCAACCTTTGTCGCCTGGCAACTACTTCAATGGGGCCTTCCCTACTGGTTCGTGATCCCGCTAACTGTGGCGCTCTCCTTCGTTGGCGGAATAGCCGTCGAGCGCATTATCATTGGGCCACTCGGCGACGCCCCAGTCTTGAGCCACGTCGTTGTCTTTATCGGCCTTTACGCGGTCATCAACAGCCTGTGACCGGAGGTTTGCCGAGATCCGGCGTAAACGTGGGTCGGCTCGCGGCTTCTAGTCGCGGTGTCGGTTTCAGAATCGTCGAGCGTCGCTTGCTCCGCGCTGCCGTGCCAGACAAATCAACGGAGCTCGCAGCCGTCGAGTCGCGACTAACCTTCGGAGTAGGCCCGAGGGTTCGCATGTTGACATTGAGTGGGCTCGCTGCTGTCGCAGATGCAACATGGTCTCAGACCCGAGACAGCACAATTGGGAAAAGTGCTTGTTATTGAGCGCGTCTGTGTTTGGCATGGGATTTGAAGGGAATCGCCAATGGCATCGCTTGCCTAAGGAGTTGGAACGCATGGCTTACAAGATCGTCGCTTCGCAATGCACCGTTTGTGGGGCATGTGAGTTCGAGTGTCCCAACGCGGCGATCAGCCTCAAGCGCGACATTTACGTTATCGATGCCAAAAAATGTACGGAGTGCGAGGGCCATTGCGAAACGCCGCAATGCGCGGTCGTCTGTCCGGTGCCTGACACCTGTGTCGCGTCTAAGACAGCATAAGCAGCCCGCGTCAACGAAGTAGTAGATCTCGAGCTTAGGAGGCCGCCGACCGCATGGGGCGCAGCGGTCGATCAACATCGTTATCGCTTGAGGCGCTGATCGACTCCGAGCAGCCCCCGAAGGGCTCTGCCAGTAAGTGATCTTCGCGAGTGGATGCAGGGCGCCGATAAGGTGCTGGCGGGCGAGCAGATCGTAGCCGCGGTGCAGCGAGCCCTGGCGAAGCGGTGCCCGAAGAGCCGCAGTTGTGGTCGGCTCGGCATGCTGGCAGAGGTGGTGTTGCGCCTGTTCGTTCTTATGCACATCCGGAACCTGAGCTATGGTGCTCTGGACGAGAGGAGCGCGCCGAGCTCGTCTGCCGCGATTTCTCGCGGGTGGGCCGTGGCAAGATGCCGGATGCCAAGACCATGGGCCGGTGGGGTCTGGCGGCCGGCTCTGAGGTGCTCCGCGATCTGCTCGTGACGAAAGCGCAGGACAACGGCGTCATTGCAGGCGAGCGGATGCGCGTGAACACGTCCGAGGTGGAAACCAACATTCACCATTCGACCGACAGCACATTGCGGAACGGCGTGCGGGTGCAGACCGGACTGGAGGGCCTCCGCGAGGACCCCGATAGGATGTTGCCGCTGGTGCTGGACGTGATGCGTCAAACCCGGCCCGCATCTTCCACGGCGACACTCTTGTGGAAGATAAGGTTCTCAGCGTGTTCGATCCGTCGACCGAGCAATGCCGGCAAGCCCGAATGACGTCGGCAAAATGATCAAGCTGGTAGAGGCCGAAAACCAGATCATTGTCGACTACGAAGTCTATGCTCGGTGCCCCGTGATTGCGATCTGTTGATCCAGGCCGTCGCAACCCACCAGGTCAAGCTGGGGCGCGCGCCGCGGGGTGGCGACTGACTTCGGGTTCTACTCTGCCTGGAATGAGGCCGCTGCGAGAGTACGGGGGTCAAGCGGGTTGCATTCCCAATCGATCGAGAAAAAAGGCCCTGAGCGCATCGCGAACAGAAGAAGCGCCGGTTCCGCGACGGCCAGAAATGGAGCACGGGATGTGAAGGAAACATCAGCGTGGCTAACCGGCGAAATGGTCTCAATCGGTCCCGATACAAGGGTGACCCCGCGAATGCAGCGCTGGGTCGCCTTCAGCGTGATTTCTAACAACCACGTCAACATCGTCTCTAATCGAGATACTGAAGCGAGCTGCAACGACTGCCGAGGCTTGCGCCCTTGTAGGCTCTCGCGGGTTAAGGATCGATCAGCCCCACGTGCTCTCCGCGTGATCGGGTGTCGTTACATTTGAGCGCGTGTCCCGAGATCGACTGGAATGACAAGCGAAGCGAAAGATCGCGCGTTAGTGAAACATGCGTTCCAGCCATTTCGCTGGGCGAAAGCGCAGGTAATTGTTTGGTTTCAGACATGGCGTTAGCGGGTACGCCTGTCGGTGCCAGACAGGGTGAGGTTTATAACAATCCTCATCCTGCCGGCTATCCAGCTCTAGAGACTTGAGTTTTTGTATTCAACCACCGCTGGCACACTCGTTGCAGATCCCTGCGCAATAGACGGCTGTTAGCCCTGCATCGACATGCAGAGGGACAGGCCGCCGGATGGCACGTGAGCGAGTAAAGAAGCGGATATGACCAATCGGTGGAGGGCGGGCATGACATCACCCAGACGCATCTTGGTCAGCGATCCCGGGGCAAATCAACAGCGTCACACACGGTGCTCGCATGCGCTCAGCCGAGATGAAATACAACATCTGATCGACCGCTGCGGCACGATCAGAAGCTGGCGAAGTTGCGACCGGTAAGACCTGCAGGAAGATTGCACGCTTTAAACCTGAACGCCGGATCGGAAATCCGTCGGTCCACCGGAAAAGCGCCGCGTCTTGATTTGACACGACAATGGAAAGGAATTGTGTATGAGCCGAGCAACTACCGAAAGCGTCGCAGAGATCAAGGCGCGCAACAAGCAACTAATCGATGACGTGTTGAAGGTCTACCCAGAGAAGACGTCTAAAAGGCGTGCCAAGCATCTGAGTGTTCACGAGGCGGGCAAGTCGGATTGCGGCGTCAAGTCGAATATCAAGTCCATTCCGGGCGTGATGACCATCCGTGGCTGCGCCTACGCGGGCTCCAAGGGCGTGGTCTGGGGGCCGATAAAGGACATGATCCACATTAGCCACGGTCCGGTCGGCTGTGGTCAGTACTCATGGGGCTCGCGACGCAACTACTACGTCGGCACGACCGGCATCGACACGTTCGTGACACTGCAGTTCACTTCCGATTTCCAGGAAAAGGATATCGTGTTCGGCGGCGATAAAAAGGTCACCAAACTCATTGACGAGCTCCAGGAGCTATTTCCTCTCAACAGGGGCATCACCATTCAGTCCGAATGTCCGATCGGTTTGATCGGCGACGATATCGAGGCGGTCTCCAGAGAAAAATCAAAGGAATATGGCGGCAAAACCATCGTGCCGGTGCGGTGCGAGGGTTTTCGCGGGGTATCACAATCGCTCGGCCATCACATCGCGAACGACGCCGTCCGAGATTGGATCTTCGACAAGAGTGCCCCAGAGGTCAGCTCTAAATTTGAGCCGACGCCGTATGATGTCGCCATCATCGGCGATTACAACATCGGTGGCGACGCCTGGTCGTCACGGATCCTGCTGGAAGAAATGGGCCTGCGCGTCATCGCCCAGTGGTCCGGTGATGGATCTCTCGCTGAATTGGAGGCAACGCCGAAGGCGAAGCTCAACATACTACATTGCTATCGCTCGATGAACTACATCTCACGGCACATGGAGGAAAAATTCGGGATTCCCTGGTGCGAGTACAATTTCTTTGGGCCTTCCAAAATCGCTGAGTCCCTGCGCAAAATTGCAAGCTTCTTCGATAATAAGATCATGGAAGGCGCCGAGCGCGTCATTACGAAATATCAGCCGCTTGTCGATGCGGTGACCGCGAAATATCGGCCGCGGCTCGATGGCAAGACCGTAATGCTGTTCGTCGGCGGCCTACGTCCTCGCCACGTCATCGGCGCCTATGAGGACCTCGGCATGGATGTTGTCGGCACAGGCTATGAGTTCGGTCACAACGACGACTATCAGCGCACCGCCCAGCACTACGTCAAGGACGGCACGCTGATCTATGACGATGTCACCGGCTACGAATTTGAGCGCTTCGTAGAAAAGATCCGGCCCGACCTCGTTGGCTCCGGTATCAAGGAAAAATACGTCTTCCAAAAAATGGGCGTGCCGTTCCGCCAAATGCATTCCTGGGACTACTCGGGTCCTTACCACGGTTATGACGGCTTCGCGATCTTCGCCCGAGACATGGACATGGCAATCAACTCCCCGATCTGGGGGAAGACCACCGCACCTTGGAAGGACGCTCCGCGGCCGAGCCTCATGGCGGCGGAATAGGAAAGCCGACGCCCGGCCCTTTCTTCAACAGAGGAGGGGAAGGGCAGGAGAACGAACACAAGAACCTGAAGAGTGCCATGATGACACAGAACGCCGAACACATCCTCGACCACTCTGAGCTTTTCCGGGGAGACGAATACCAGCAGATGCTGGCCAATAAGAGGGCGCTATTTGAGAATCCGCACGATCCCGCCGAAGTCGACCGTATCAGAGAATGGTCCAAGACGCCCGAATACCGCGAGAAGAACTTCGCCCGCGAGGCGCTAACCGTTAATCCGGCGAAGGCTTGCCAACCGCTAGGTGCGGTGTTCGCCGCGCTCGGGTTCGAGCGCACACTGCCGTTCGTCCACGGCTCCCAGGGTTGCGTCGCGTATTATCGCAGCCACTTGTCGCGGCACTTCAAGGAGCCGACTTCGTGCGTCTCCTCGTCCATGACTGAAGACGCGGCTGTGTTCGGGGGGCTCAACAACCTGACCGACGGGCTTGCCAACAGCTACAACATGTACAAGCCGAAGATGATCGCGGTCGCCACGACTTGCATGGCGGAAGTCATTGGCGACGACCTCAACGCCTTCATCAAAACATCAAAGGAAAAAGGTTCAGTCCCCGCGGACTATGACGTGCCATTCGCTCACACTCCTGCATTCGTCGGTAGCCACATCACGGGCTACGACAACACGCTGAAGGGCATCCTCGAGCATTTCTGGGATGGTAAAGCCGGCACAGCGCCTAAACTCCAGCGCAAAGCGAACAACTGGATCAACTTCATCGGTGGCTTCGACGGCTACACTGTCGGAAACATCCGTGAGATAAAGCGGATCTTCGAGCTGATGGGGATCGGCTACACGATCCTCGCGGATAACAGCGATGTGTTCGATACCCCCACCGACGGCGAGTTCCGCATGTATGATGGCGGCACCACACTAAAGGATGCCGCGAACGCAGTCCATGCGAAGGCAACCATTTCCATGCAGCAATATTGTACGGAGAAGACGTTGCCCTTTATCAAGGGGCACGACCAGGAGGTCGTCGCCTTCAATCACCCGCTGGGTGTCAGCGCCACGGACGATTTCCTGATGACGCTGTCGCGTATCACCAACAAGGCAATTCCAAATGCGCTGGAGCGGGAGCGCGGGCGTCTGGTAGACGCAATGGCTGACTCTAGCGCGCATGTTCACGGCAAGAAGTTCGCGATCTACGGCGATCCCGACCTCTGCTATGGCCTGGCCGCATTCTTGCTGGAGCTTGGCGCTGAGCCGACCCACGTGCTCTCGACCAACGGGAGTAAGGCCTGGGAGCAGAAGATGCAGGCGCTGTTCGCGAGCTCGCCGTTCGGTAAAAACTGCCGCGCCTTCCCGGGCAAGGATCTCTGGCACATGCGTTCGCTCCTGTTCACAGAACCAGTCGATTTCCTGATGGGTAACACCTACGGCAAGTATCTCGAGCGTGACACTGGAACGCCGCTAATCCGCATCGGGTTTCCCATTTTCGATCGCCATCATCACCATCGTTATCCAGTGTGGGGCTATCAGGGTAGCATGAATGTGCTGGTCAAGATTCTCGACAAGATCTTTGATGAGATCGATAGAAAAACCAGCTCGGTTGGCAAGACAGACTACAGCTTCGACATCATACGCTAAGGCGAGCGCCCCGCCTCATCGTCCGCAGGAACAGCGGCGCTGCGGCGGGGATCACAGGTTATCCGCCGGCCCATCCTCTTGGTCTGTGCGGATGTCTTGACATCCCCCGAAAGACACACCATGACTTCGCTTCCCACGACCATACAGGACGTCTTTAACGAACCGGGCTGCGCCAGGAACGCGAGCAAGTCGAACTTCGAGCGCAGGAATGGATGCACCAAGCAGCTGAAGCCGGGCGGCGTCGCCGGTGGGTGTGCCTTCGATGGCGCCAAAGTCGCACTGCAGCCCTTCACCGACGTCGCCCATCTCGTGCATGGTCCAATCGCCTGTGAGGGCAATTCTTGGGACAATCGCGGTTCCGGCTCCTCCGGCTCCGATCTGTGGCGCAGAAGCTTCACCACGGACATGAGCGAGACCGACATCGTGTTCGGCGGCGAGAAGCGGCTGTACAGGGCAATCAAGGAGATCACAGAGAAATACGACCCGCAGGCCATCTTCGTCTACCAGACATGCGTGCCCGCAATGATCGGTGACGACATCGATGCGGTCTGCAAGGCGGCGTCCGCCAAATTTGGCAAACCGGTCATTCCCATCAATGCACCGGGATTTGTGGGGTCGAAGAACCTTGGCAACAAGCTCGCAGGCGAAGCACTGCTGGAGCACGTCATCGGTACCGGAGAGCCCGATTACACCACTGCGTATGACATAAACATCATCGGCGAATACAACCTGTCCGGCGAGCTCTGGCAGGTCAAGCCGCTGCTCGATGAGCTCGGAATCCGGATCCTGTCCTGCATCTCGGGGGACGGCAAGTATCGCGAGGTGGCTTACTCGCACCGAGCCAAAGCCGCGATGATGGTCTGCTCAAAGGCAATGATCAACGTCGCACGCAAGATGAGGCAGCGCTACGGCATCCCGTTTTTTGAAGGCTCGTTCTACGGTATTGAGGATTCCAGCGATTCACTACGCCAGATCGCGCGCATGCTGATCGAACGCGGCGCGCCGGCTGAGCTGATGGAACGCACGCAAGCCCTGATCGCACGCGAAGAGACCAAAGCCTGGGCTGCGATTGAACGTTTCAAGCCACGCTTTGCCGGCAAGAGGGTTGTTCTCATCACCGGTGGCGTGAAATCCTGGTCGATGGTGGCCGCTTTGCAAGAGGCCGGGCTCGAGATCGTCGGCACGTCGGTGAAGAAATCGACCAAGAAGGACAAGGAACGTATCAAGGAGTTAATGGGCCAGCACGCCCACATGATCGAGGACATGTCGCCTCGCGAGATCTACAAGATGCTAAAGGACGCAAAAGCCGACATCATGCTCTCCGGCGGCAAGTCGCAATTCGTCGCACTAAAGGCGGCGATGCCGTGGCTCGATATCAACCAGGAGCGCTGCCACGCCTATATGGGCTATATCGGGATTCTCAAGCTCATGGAGGAGATCGAGAAAGCGCTCTACAATCCGATATGGGATCAGCTCCGCCAAGCCGCACCATGGGATGAGTTCGACCGAAAGCGTCAGGCAAAGACGGCTGCGCAGATGTATGCGCAAGCCGCTGATCCAGTTCGAGACGCGAGCAAGAACGGCGTCAATACGATAAGTCTCTCCAATGAAAATGAGGCCAGCGGTGGCGAGAGCGCGATTGCGGCGCATGGCCTGAACCTCGCAAAGGCCGCCAAGCCGTGCACCAATTCCGCCGCACGGTGCGTTGCTTGTAAGGACATTCGTTCCGATCTGCAGCCCCCGACGCTGCAGGCGGCGGAGTAGGGGAACGGCATGGCGATCGTCACTACCTCGAAGAAAGCCTGTTCGGTCAATCCGCTCAAAATGAGCCAGCCGATCGGCGGCTCATTTGCCTTCCTGGGTCTGCGCGGCGCGATGCCGCTTTTGCACGGCCCGCAAGGTTGCACCTCCTTCGGGCTAACGCTGTTCGTGCGCCATTTCAATGAAGCCGTGCCGATGCAGACGACCGCCATGAGCGAGGTTGCCACCGTGCTCGGTGGCCACGAGAATCTCGAACAGGCGATCCTCAACATTTACAATCGCGTCGAGCCCGAGATCATTGGTATCAATTCGACTGGCGTCACCGAGACCAACGGCGATGACGTCGAAGCATTCATCCGGTTGATCCGACAGAAGCATCCAAAGCTCGAAAAGCTCCCCCTTGTCTACGTCTCGACGCCGGATTTCAAGGATGCCTTTCAGGATGGCTGGGGCAAGACGGTGGCGCGGATGATCGAGATTCTTGTGGCTCCCGTCGACACAGCGAGATCGCGCGATATCTCCCGCGTCAACGTGCTACCTGGATGCCACCTCACGCCCGGCGATCTCGACGAGCTTCGCACGATTTTTGAGGATTTTGGGCTCAAGCCCTCGTTCCTGCCGGACGTCGCCGGTTCGCTGGACGGTCACATCCCCGACGAATTCACGCCCACCACGATCGGGGGCATTGGAGTGGACGAGATTGCGACCATGGGGCAGGTGGCCTGGACGATCGCGATCGGCGCGCAAATGCGCCGCGCGGCCGAGGCCATGCAGGTGCGGACAGGCACGCCGTTCCGTCTGTTCGAGCGGCTCTGTGGCCTTATCCCAAATGACGAATTCATCGCCTTCCTGAGCCAGATCAGCGGCCGGTCGGTGCCCTGGAAATATCGCCGGCAGCGTGGACAACTGGCAGACGCCATGCTGGATGCACATTTCCATATCGGCGGCCGCAAGCTCGCGATCGGCGCCGAGCCGGACTTGTTATTCGATCTCTCCAGCTTGCTCCACGAGATGGGCGCACAGGTAAGTGCTGCGGTGACGACGACCAACTCACCGGTGCTCCAGCGGGTCAGGACCGAGGACGTCCTGATCGGCGATCTGGAGGACCTTGAAGAGCTTGCCAGGTCGCGTGACTGCGACCTCTTGATGTCGCATTCACATGGTCGCCAGGCCGCTTCGCGACTCAATGTCCCGTTCTTCCGGGTAGGCTTTCCGATGTTCGATCGCCTTGGCGCTGCGCACCTCACGATCGTCGGCTATCGCGGCACGCGCAATCTGATCTTTGACATCGCCAATCTGATCATCACCGACCGCGAAGCCAACCATGGGCCGACGCCCGACACCTGGCGATCAACCTGCGGCGGCCCGCAGGTCCATCCGCCCCAGTTGCATTGAGCAGGGAGAGAAAACAACCCGGATGAAAGTTGCATTCGCCACTCAGGACTTGAAGCAGGTCGATGCCCACTTCGGCTGGGCCAAGAACATTGCGATCTACGAGGTCGGCCCCAACGGGCATCGGTTTATTGAGGCGATCCAGTTCGACGGTGACCTCACCGAAGACGGCAATGAGGATAAGCTCGCGCCGAAGATCGAGGCGATCAGGGAGTGCGCAATCCTCTATGTTGCGGCGATTGGCGGCTCGGGTGCTGCGCGAGTCGTCGCCAGGAACATCCATCCGATGAAGGTGCTGCAGCCAGAGCCCATCCACGACCTTTGCGTCAAACTCGAAACCGTGCTGAAGGGCTCGCCGCCGCCCTGGCTGCGGAAGCTGCTCACCAAAAGCCGGGAACGTACGGTGGATTTCGAAGCCTGAAGGAACAAAGATGGCTGATCCGTCTGAAGTCACTCCAGCCGCCGCCGCGGCGGAAGGGCCACTTCTGAAAGAGCTCGTCAAGATCTGGCGCGCCCAGGACACCCACGGCGCCTGGGGGGCAAAAAGGATCTCGAGCTGTTCGAACCCTACGTTCTCGACAACCGCAAGCGCGGTGCGCTGCCGATCGTCGGCAATCCCGACCCGGACACGACATCGCGACTGGAGCTGTTCCTCGACGCCGTTGTGCTCTCGGTCGAGACGGCAACCGATGTGATGATCTCGCCAATGCTGAAGATGCATCGCGAAGGGTTCGGTCGGATCGTGCTGATCGTCGGCCGGCTCGTTGTCGTGAGCAAGCAGCTGCGCGACGTGCATCGCTTTGGTTTCGACCATCTCTCTGATCTCGCCAATCAGGCGACAAATTCGTCAACAGTGGCGTTGAGATGATCCGTAAGTTCCCGGAAGTGGCGAGTTGTTGAGGCTAGTGTGAGCGATATCGAAACTCTGAAAGCGGAAATAAAGAAGCTGTCGGCCAAGGCGACCCAGGCCAAGATGGACCTCCACGATCTCTCCGAGGAGCTGCCGGTCAACTGGTCGTCGATCCTGAGCGTGGCTCAGAAGGCCCACGCTGCCTTCAGCGAGCTCGAAAGCAAGCGCCAATATCTCGAGGCGCTGGACAAAACATAGCGGACGGTTAGCCATGTCATTCAGGACCCGCGACGGTCGCAATTGGAGGCCGGACTACCTGGTTTCTATCGATCTCAACAAGTGCATCGGCTGCGGCCGCTGCTACAAGATCTGCGGCCGTGAGGTCATGACGCTGAAGGGGCTAAGCGAGGGTGGCGAGATCATCGACCTCGACGCGGACGACGATGAGCTCGAAAAGAAGGTCATGGTGCTGAAGGACGAAGGCGCTTGCATCGGCTGCAGCGCCTGCGCCCGGGTGTGCCCAACAAACTGTCAGACCCACACACTACCTGGTTGATTTAGCTTTCTCCGACGAGATCGACGAGTGAGTTGTCAGATACAAGCTGGTAGGGAACGCCCAGATCCGACTTGTTCTAACGCGAAGCCGGCAGTTGCCGAATCGGCCGCGACCTCGCATGGGCCCCGGCGGCGAAGGCCAGCAGGATCGTGAAAACGACAATGCCGACACCGTCGTTGAAGAGTGAGTCGCCCTGCTTGTCGACCTCGAGACTTTCAGCTGCCTTTACATTTTGAGCGCACCTATGACCGCCACCGGATCGGTCAGGCTGATGAGAGCGCCAAACACCAGCGCCCAGGACAGCGGCAGCGACTAAGCAAGGAGACCAGCGGCCTGCCAGAATAGAAAGCCAACGATAAACGTCGACGTGAGCGTGGTGAAGGTGGCAAGCTCGATTACGGGTACGGCGCGGCTTACCAATTGCGAGATCGACGTGGAGCGCTCCACCGAAGAGCAAGAATGCTAGTATCCCGTTCATGACAACCGACGTGAAGTCGATCTGGAGCACTGTCGTTGTTAGCGCTTCGAGCAGATGCTGTTCTGGCGACGAACGCAGAGATCCCGCGTTTACCTGACGCTTCTGGCTCGATTGCAAGGCTCGCGAATAGTGATGACGAACGGTGGATCAGCATACCATAAGCCCTGTGCAAAAAAGGCGGGCTTCGTGCCCCAACCCTTTATTGGGAACGCGTGTGCGCGGATCTCATCATGGCCTGGCTGCAACAGCAGTCCACTTGCCAGAGGCCGGATATATTTAAGCAACTGGAATCGGCATTCAGGAGAACTGATAAAGAAGGTGTCGCCAGTCTGGCGTCTGACGACTATCCGACACTGTTCTGTCCCCTTTGTTGGTCCGCGACACCGGCCTAGTCCGCCGAGCTCTTGTCTGGCCTCAGTTAATCCGCTGAAAAGCAATCACAATCTTTTTCTTCTGTTGGGTCGGCCAAATTGGCACGAGTTTTGACACTCCTTCGTTGCGAGCCGGGAGCCGCCGACCGACGTTCATTTCGTGGATGACACCGCGATCGATGGAACGAAGAAAGAAAATCAAAATGTCAAATCCGCATCAGACAGCATTCTATGGGAAGGGGGCCTCGGCGAAATCGCCCCGATGTACTCCGCAATTTGCCCGGGCGCCTGGCGCGCGCCGGACAGATCAGCCAGCCAACAGGTAAGCAAGATGGACGTGCAAGAAACCACGGCAGCATGCCGGACGCCTTCGCCGAACTGGCGTCGCCAGCGCGCATCCACGACCCGTGTCCGTTTATGCGGTGGTTGCGCGAGCACGATCCGGTGCATCGCGCGGCGTCGGGCCTCTTTCTGTTGAGCCGCCACGCCGACATCTACTGGGCGCTCAAGGCCACGGGCGATGCGTTTCGGGCGCCGGCGCCGGGCGAACTGGTGCGCTATTTTCCGCGTGCGGCGACCAGCCTGTCACTCAATCTGCTGGCGTCTACACTAGCGATGAAGGACCCACCGGCGCATATGCGTCTGCGCCGGCTGATCTCGCGCGATTTCACCATGCGCCAGATCGAGAACCTGCGGCCGAGCATCGCGCGCATCGTCGCAGCGCGCCCGGACGGCATGGCGCCCGCGCTGGAGCGTGGGAAGCCGGTGGACCTGCATCGGGAATTCGCGCTGGCCTTGCCCATGCTGGTCTTGGCCGAACCTGTTCGGCATGCCCCAGGACGACATGTTCGGGCTCGCCGCCGTCATCGGCCCCATTCTGAGAGGCCTGGGCCCGCACGCCAGCGACCCCCAGCTGGCCGCGGCGGACGCGGCCAGCGCCAGGGTGCAGGCCTACTTCGGCGACCTCTATACAGCGTAAGCGCACCGATCCCCGCCACGACATCGTGTCGATGCTGGTCGGCGCACACGACCACGATGCCGACACGCTGTCGGATGCGGAGTTGATCAGCATGCTTTGGGGCATGCTGCTGGGCGGCTTCTCAACCACTGCTGCGACCATCGACCATGCGGTCTTGGCGATGCTGGGGTATCCCGAACAGCGGCACTGGCTTCAGGGAGACGCCGTGGGGGTGAAGGCATTGGTCGAAGAAGTCCTGCGCCGCGATTCGCCCGTCATGTTCAGCACCACTATGCGTATCGCCCGGCGCGACATCGAATTGGGCGGCGTGGTGATCCCGAAGAACACGGACGTGCCCGTGCTGATCGCGGCCGGCAATCGCGACCCGGACGCCTTCGCCGATCCCGACCGCTTCGATCCCGCGCGGTTCTACGGCACCAGTCCTGGCATGTCGACGGACGGGAAGATCATGCTGAGCTTCGGCACGGCATCCGCTGCTGCGTCGGTGCGCAACTGGCCAGGGTGCAGTTGGCCGAGAGCCTGCCGCGGATCCAGGCGCGCTTCCCCACGCTGGCATTGGCTAAGCCGCCGACCCGGGAGCCCTCCGAGTTCCTTAGGACGTTCCGCGCGCTGCCGGTGCTGCTGCATGCGCAGGGGGGCTGAGATGCGCGTCGTGATCGACCAGGATCTGTGCGCAACCAGCGGGCAGTGCGTGCTGACGCTGCCGGGCAACTTTCGCCAGCGCGAACCGGACGGCGTGGCCGAAGTGTGCGTGGCGACGGTCCCGCAGGCGCCGCACGCGGCCGTGCGGCTCGCGGCCAACCAATGCCCAGTCGCCGCCATTCGGGTCATCGAAAGCGACGTTGGCGATGACGAGCGCGCCAGCGCCGACCCTGCGCCTTCTCCGGCGGAGGCCGAGCGGCATGCCGCGAAAGACCAGCGCAATCCAGGAGGACACGATGGCGGTTTGAAGGCAAGGTGGCCGTGGTGACCGGCGCTGGCGCCGGCATCGCCAAGGCCGCGCCCTCGCCATCGCGCGCGAGGGCGGCAGAGTGGTGGTGGCCCACATTGAAGGCTCGGCGGCCATCGCCTGCACCGCGCAGATCGCGGCCGAAGCGGGCCACGCGGCTGGCCCTGGCCATGGACATCGCCGACGCGCAGTCGGTGGCAGCGCTGCTCGAGACGCCGAGCGGCACGTCGGTGGGGTTGACCTGGTGAACAACGCGAGCGACATGCATCTGACCCCGCGCCACCGCGCGATCCTCGACCTGGACCTGGCGGTCTCGGATCAGACCATGGCGACCAATCTGCGCGGCACGCTGCTCTGCTGCCGGCAGGCCATATCGCTCGCGGCGGTGGCGCGATCGTCAACAAGTGGTCGTGCCAGGCGCTCAGCGGTGACACCGCGCAGACGTCCTACGCCGCGTCGAAGGCGGGGATGAAAATGCTGTCGGCCTCGCTCGCCACCCAGTACGGTCATGCGCAGATCCGCTGCAAGGCGATTGCGCCGGGTCTCGTCATGACCGAGCGTCTCCTCGCCATCTGGACGAGTGCATGCAACGGCATCTGCGCCGGCACCAGCTCCTGCCGCGCGTCGGCTGCCCCGAGGGACGTGGCCGCGCTGGTGGCATTCCTGCTCTACGACGATGCTGCGTTCATCACCGGCCAGGTCGTGTGCATCGACGGCGGCATGCTGGCGCATGTGCCGACGTACGCCGACGGTCGCAACAGCCGCGCCGCGCGGCCTGCAGGCACACGGCCGAAGCGGCCGCGGCGCCGCGCTGCTGATGGACATGCTGCTCAACCCGCTGGACCGTCGGCACCGGCTGCGGCACGACATCCCGCTCCGTGCGCGGCGCTTTCCCCCTGGTCGGGCATCTTCCCGCCATCGTCTGCGACCTGCCGCGCCTGCTGCGGCGCGCGGAACGGACGCTGGGCAGCCACTTCTGGCTGGAGTTCGGCCCTGCCGGACACCTGATGACCTGCGTGGATCCGGATGCGTTTGCACTGCTCCGGCACAAGGACGTGTCCTCGGCGCTGATCGAAGAGATCGCGCCCGAATTGCTTGGCGGAACGTTGGTTACCCAGGACGGCGGCGCGCACCGGCGGGCGCGCGATGCGATCAAGGCGGCGTTCCTGCCCAAGGGGCTGACCCAGGCCGGCATCGGCGATCTGTTCGTGCCCGTCATCCGGGCGCGGGTGCATGCCGGAAGGAGGTCCGCATAGACAAGAGCTGGGAGAGCCTGTTCGACGGCGACATCGGCTTGTCGATCGGCGATGGCAAGAAGATCAGCTGCAGAACGCGGTTGTGAATCATGAGGCGGAGACGTATGCCCTTCTTCGCCGGGTTTGCCCGGATTGCCAAACGTTCCGACCGGTCAAGCACTACACGACACGCCGGATCCGAACCGTCTTCTGCACCGTTGAGGTTCGCAATCCGCGATGGATGCTGTGCCGGAATGCCATCCAGGGGCGATCGAGCGACACCGGAGCTTATGGAACTGCCGGCGCGGCTAGGAAGCATGCTGCCCTACCGGCAGGCGCCGAAGGTGATGCCCGATTTCCTGCCCACTGAACCGACTGAGACGCATGCGACGGACAACGTACCATCAGGATCGGCAAGCGGCTCAACGACCAGGTCATGCAGGAAACTGGCGTGCGAGGTCGCAAACGGATGACCGATGCCGGCTTGAGATGCAGCTTCCCGGAGCTCGGCGCAAAGAGTTGGTCATCAGCATCGATACGGCGCACCTTCGTAGCGATGATCAACATTCGGCGCGAAATTGCGAGCTCGTCGTGGCCAGATGCGCCCGCGGAGGACGGGGAGAAAGGGGCAGTCGCTATTTCTTAACCGGCAGCACCGATCATCAGGCAATCCGTGATCGTGCTCTTCGCCCTCTCCAGGAAGTCGGATATCGCGGCTTTGGGGATGTGACGGTAATCTCGGACGGGGCCGAAATCCTAAAGCGGCTGCCCGGCGCCATGCCGAAACCAACGACCCACATCATCGACTGGTTTCATATTGCCATGGAGATCCAGCGCATACAGCAGATCGCCGATCGCATCGTACGATCCCGATCAGGCCCCTTTGAGCGCTTCCAACCATCGGCAGGGACATCAGAGCTGTGAAGTGGCGTCTGTGGCATGGGCGGGTCGGCAGCGCGATCCGCGACCTGGAGCAACTTCCTAGGACAGATTCAGTTGCGGCATTCTGCGTAGCTTCGGTTCGTTCTCTCAACATTGAAGACGTGCGGCCAACTCTGCTCAGCTACCGCTTGGCCGGGTCGGTTTCCATCATTCATGGGCGCAGCTCGTCGATAACTTCGGCTGGCGAGCATCGAACGCCGCGACATCTCTGCGCCACGCAGGCTGGCAAAGGCCTGGAGCATAGCGCCAAAGCCGAACCATACATCGGCGATCCGCCCTCCGAAATGTGACCGCGATCATCAACCGATGAGCATTGGATTCTCCGGATCCCTCATGGATGCAGTCAGGCGGACGGTCGCGGCCAGCCACCCCTCAGTGCAACGACAGTGCTCTTGGCCAACACACGACTAGCAGAGTGGCCGTGTGATCTCCCGAAAGGTAGGCCGATAAGTCTATGACCAGGATTTGTCAGAGCCAGTCCCGGCGAAGCGGGCGCAGTGACCCTCTCACGGCATACTCGTCGAGCTGGCGAGAGAGAGGTCTGAGGTAATGCCTCAGACGGGGCGGTTTTCGCTTCTGTTCTTCACCGGCTCCATTTTGGCCAGGCCGTCCTCGTATGAAACTTCCGTGTATGATCCACCGATGTCCTTGGCCGCGTCGAGCAGGTAGTCGAGCCTACCGGCCGCACCGAGCTTCTTGATGTCATTCTTGTCGACGCCGGCGAGGTCCATCATCTCCTTCCACACAGTTGATTCGTCGCAAGGCAGAATGCGGAAGGTGATGTCGCCTATCTTGGTGCGGTATTTCGCGAGCAGATCAATGTTGTTGCAGAACATGAAATAGCTGCCTTTGGGGCTCAGCCTGCCATCCAGAACCTTTGCGGCCTGAGGTAGATAGGCGAAGGAGTGCAGATATCCGGCAAGGACTGGGATGGTCGGTTCGCCTTCCTGCGCGATTGCAAGAACTTGTTCGATGGAATAGTCCGGCGGTCGTTTTTCGTCGGCGAGCTGGGCTTGGAACTTCAGCGCGATGTCGCCCCGAAATCCAAATCGCCCCGACTTCGTTGTCTCGGTCTTAAGCACCGCATTCAGCAATCGCCCCTCCTTGTCCAAATGGCCAAGAGCGGTTTTGTCGATCGACGTCATGGAAGGCTCCTCATCAATCTGTAGTGTACATGCAGGCCCAATGCGGCATGTCCGCCAACCTTGTGCAAGTTGTTTGCCATGCGCCTATGTCTGTAGCGACGCACAGCGTAAGCGGCGGCTCGGCGCAATGTGCATGAATACGTGCTGGCACCATCACGAGGTCTCGGCCGGATGAGGTCGGGACGCCGGAAAACCGCCTGTCTCAAAGCCGACAGGTCGCAAATCGTATGGTCGCCGCCTGCAAAACCAATCGATTTCAGCTGCATCCGGACTGGCATGGGATTTGCGAATTGTGCCTCGCGACAGAAACTGAGAGCGAGCCAGAAATGATCAACCTAACGGATAGCGCCATCAACGCACTGAAGGCCGCAATCTCCTCGACAACCCAGCCGGCAGGCGGTTTGCGGGTCATGGTCGAAGGCGGCGGTTGCCAAGGGTTCACATACAGAATGGGTCTTGCTCATGAGCCGGTCTCCGATGAACCCGTGTTCGAGCAAGACGGGATCAAAGTCTTCGTCGACAACGCGAGCCGGGCGCATCTCAATGGCACCACGATCGATTTCGTGGTGTCGCTCGAAGGATCAGGGTTCCGCTTCGATAACCCAAATGCCAAATCGAGCTGCTCCTGCGGCAAATCGTTCAGCTGAGCGGCCTTCGGACCATTCGCAAAAGGAGCATCGAACATGGGCCTGAAGGCTGAACGAACGAAGCAGTCTTCGAATGCAGAGGCTTCCGATCGCGAGCGGATTATCCGCGCCGTGCTCGATGACGTTCGGCCAAGCCTCAGGCGTGATCGTGGCGATTGTGAGCTCGTCGAAATCGAAGGCAACAAGCTCATGTTCAGGCTCACCGGCGCCTGCATGTTATGCAAGCTTGCGGGAGCGACGCTCGCGGCCATTCAGGCGCGCCAGGTCGAGCGGCTCGGCGAGTTCGTCCGCCTGATCCCGCTCCCCGGAGCTGCCAAAGTGGGGCCTTAAGTGCAGAGCGGACAATCCGTGCGGCCGATCTACCTGGATAACAACGCGACGACCCGTGCACATCCTTTGGTGGTCGCGGCAATGCTGCCGTTCTTCGCTGGGCAATTCGGCAATCCGTCGTCCGGGCATGCATTCGGCATTGAGGTTGCGCCCGCATTGAAACAAGCGCGCCGGAAGCTGCAGGCCCTCGTTGGCGCGGCATTCGATCACGAGATCGTCTTCACCTCGGGGGCAACTGAATCCGACAACACCGCGATCCTGTCCGCGCTCGCCGTGCAGGAAGGACGCGACGAGATCGTCACTACGGCCGTTGAGCATCCAGCCGTGCTGTCCCTTGCCGAGGAGCTGGGCCGACGAGGAATCAATACCCATGTCATTCCGGTCGATGCAAGCGGCCGATTGAACATCGAGGCTTATCGCAACGCATTGTCGAGGCGCACGTCAATCGCCTCGGTCATGTGGGCCAATAATGAGACCGGGACGATCTTTCCGGTGAAATCCCTCGCCAAGATGGCGCGCTCAGTCGGCGCGCTCTTTCACACCGATGCGGTCCAGGCGGTCGGGCGGATTCCGATTGACCTGAAGACTACGGACATCGACATGCTGTCGCTCTCCGGCCATAAGGTTTATGGTCCGAAGGGAATCGGCGCGCTGTATGTGCGCAAGGACATCAAATTCCGACCGCTGATCTTCGGCGGCGCACAGGAGCGGCATCGCCGCGCTGGCACCCAAAACGTTCCGGGCATTATTGGGCTCGGCAAGGCGGCGGAACTCGCTGCGGCAGGCCTCATAGAAGAGCAGATGCAGATTGGCGTGCTTCGCGACCGGCTGGAGCAAGGCATTCTCGCTCTCGGCTGTTGCATCGTGCTTGGTGATATCAAGAACCGCTTGCCAAATACGTCCAACATCGCATTCGAGCATCTCGAAGCAGAGGCCATCGTCGACCACCTGAACCACAACGGAATTGCCGTCTCGCTCGGTTCAGCCTGCGCGTCCGGCTCGATGGAGCCGTCCCATGTCCTGCGCGCGATGAGAGTACCACCGGCCTTTTTGCGCGGTGCGGTTCGCTTCTCGCTGTCGCACGAGACGGCGCCGGATGAGATCGATCGTGTCCTGCAAGTCCTGGCGGACATCAATGCCAAACAGAGAGCCTTGTGGCGTGCGTGTCAGGAGCGCGCGGGTGAGAGCTCACAACTTGCGGAGCTCCTATGAAGGTCATGATTCGCCGTTCGCCCGAGACGGGGCTTTCGATTTATGTGCCCAAGAAGGATCTTGAGGAGTCGATTGTCGAATGTGAGCACGAGACGCTGTGGGGTGGTTGGATCAGAATCGCGAACGGGTGGGTGCTCGACCTACCCGCGATGGCGAGTGACACCATCCTTCCAATTACTATCAATGCCAGGAAGCGCGGCGGCGAAGCAACCGAATGATGAATGCTGCGACTCCACAGAACCTCGCCAAACCAGCGGATGCGGAAGCTGTTCTTGGCGCAGCGGTCCGGCCTTTGCGAGGAAGGCCACATCATTCCCTGGCTTTGGCTTGGCGTGATCGAAGGTTCAGCCCAACGTGCCGATGACTCCGGAAGCGGTCGAAGCGTTCTTGGGAACCAAGATGGCGCCGACGCATGGTGCCAAACGCAATACTCGGCCTAGAGCGTTTCATTGCTTAATTGAATCGGAGGGGATTCCGGTTTTTGGCGGATTGTGATTCAAGATGCTGACTGGATTGGAGGCCAGCATCGCATGACCCGACCTCTTTCCCTGGATCTTCGCGAGCGAGTGGTGGCGTCGGTTTTGGCGGGCGAGAGCTGCCGGTCTGTGGCAGAACGGTTTGGCGTTGCGGTCTCGTCGGTTGTGAAGTGGGCACAGCGGCGGCGGGCGACCGGCTCGGTTGTGCCTGGCAAGATGGGCGGTCACCGCAAGCCTGTGCTTGATCCGCACCGCGCCTTCATCGTCGAGCGGATCACTCAGACGCCACACCTGACGCTGCATGGTCTCAAGGCGGAACTGGCAGCCCGTGGGGTCAAGGTCTCACACAACACGGTCTGGCTGTTCCTGCGCCGGGAAGGGCTGCGGTTCAAAAAAAACACTGTTCGCTCTCGAACAGGCTCGCGCCGACGTCTCTTGTAGGCGCCAGCGTTGGCGATCCTGGCAGGCCGGGCTCGATCCGGGCCGGCTCGTCTTCATCGACGAGACCTGGATCAAGACCAACATGGCCCCTTTGCGAGGCTGGGGCCCCAAAGGGGCACGCCTGCGCGGCTTCGCCCCGCACGGTCACTGGCGTACCCTCACATTCCTCGGCGCGCTCCGCCATGACCAACTCACGGCACCCTGCGTCTTCGACGGCCCGATCAACGGCGAATGCTTCCGCGCTTATGTGAAGCACCTTCTCCTGCCAACCCTGCGCGAAGGCGACATCGTCATTCTCGACAATCTCGGAAGCCACAAGTCGAAAGCTGTCAGGCAGATGATCCAGGCTGCTGGCGCCAGGCTCTGGTACCTGCCGCCATACTCGCCCGACCTCAACCCAATCGAACAGACCTTCTCCAAGATCAAACACTGGATGCGGCAAGCTCAGAAGCGCACCATCGAGGACACTTGGCGCCACATCGGTCACCTCGTCCAGGACATCCAGCCTCGCGAATGCGCTAACTACTTCGCAAGCGCCGGTTACGCTTCCGTCAAAATGTGAAGCGCTCTAGCATTACAGTTGTCTTTTTGATTTGACATGAGCGCGTTGAGCGGCAGCCTGATGAGCTCTGCGCCAGAAAGACCATGCGATGATGCGTGCGGG
>NZ_JBEPQQ010000017.1:0-104716 GCF_040547935.1 Bradyrhizobium sp. LA6.8 | reverse complement strand
GACCCAGGCGTCCAAACCAACCTCCCGTCCCCGCAAACTCGCTCCCCGCTCACAATCGGATCGCTACACGCCCGGCTGTGAGATATCCGGGCTAGATCCTGCCGTTCCGAATCGTTCAATCCGGCGCGGGCTCGTCGAGCAGCAGGATCGTCGGCGCCGAGACCGCTGCCCGCCCAATTTCGACGATCCGTTTGAATCCGAGCGACAACTCGGCAACAGGCCGGCCCAGACTCTCGGGCACGAATCGCATCGCGCGGAAAGTGGCAAGCGCGGCCTCACGACGGAGCCGATTGCGCCTCAGATCCACCGGAAGCCGAAGAAGCGCCGCAGCCAGGCCACCCTTTTCGCGGCCGACTAGACCGATCTCGATGTTCTCGATCGTCGTCAGTTGATCGATCAGTTGCGGCACCTGAAAGGTTCGGCCGATTCCCGCCCGCGCGAGCTCGTCCACCCGCCAGGCGGTAACATCCTGGCCACGGAAGCTGATCGCGCCTGCGTTAGGCGTAAGGAATCCCGAAAGGACATTGAGAAATGTGGATTTACCCGACCCGTTCGGTCCGATGAGACCAATCAATTCGCCCCGCCGGATTGAAATATCGATACCCTGTTAAATCGGACGGACCGCCGAGCGGATCACCACCGAGGCAATCCCAAGGCACGCGTGAACAACGATCTCGTGTCGCCACTGACGATGTTCAGGGCGATCCGGATGTGGATGGACGAACCCAAGCTGCAGGTGGACCACCGGGTCTCGGCCCTCTCCGATCTGCTTCGGTCCCTGGATTGAAGTCGCGGAGGCGCCGCCGCCGTTCCCACTAACGGCGCGCGAAGGCCCCGACCTTGTTCGACGGCTGTATTTTCGGAACGACGAGTAAACAGCGAAGCTCATCGATCTGGCCGACCATGCTCAGGGCCTGCCGCTTGAGCACTTCCACCGCGAGGCCGCGATGGCCTTCCGTTTCCAGTTCCTTGATGCGCTCGTTGAATACAGCGAGGTCCTGATGCAGGACCTCGATCTGGTGCTGGACCGGATAACGCGCGGGGTGAAACCTGTCGCTCGCGCTCTGCTTTGCAGTGTCCGGCTTCGACGCGACGCCGTAAAAACGCTTCTCACCCTCTACGTCCATGAATCACACCCCCGTGCTGCGTCTTAGCATTGCGGAAGTGTGGCGGTCTTACAAGGGGGAAGAAGGCCGGATGACCGGCGCCCCGTAGTGGTACCGGGCAACCCTGAGCCGGCATCGGCCAAACGCTGGAGCGGGTTTGTTTTTATTAGCAATCCCAATTACTTACGCGTTTCGACAATTCTCATATTGGACGTCATTGGACACTCCTGCGCAGCTCAGCCTGGTTCGGTGCCCCACAAGATCCGTTTCCGCCTCTATTCCCGTTTGTACACCGCACGCGGCGCGTTGGCGGCTTTGATCAGTGTTTCGGCTGCCTTTCGATCAAGAGCGATAAAATTTGCAAACTCTTCTGGCGAAGTCGGGGCCGCAACGACTGCTTGCTGCTCCAGAAATTCAACGAATTTTGGTTCCTTGAACGTTTCGACAAAAGCGGCATTCAATTTGTCGATGAATGCAGCAGGCGTGCCCTTGGGCGCCGCCAGGCCCCACCACCCTACGCCCGGATAATCACCGAAGCCCGCCTCGGGGTCCGTTGGCACATCGGGGAGCAGAGGCGACCGCTGCCTTGACGTAACCGTCAAGGCCTTGACCGAACCGGTCTGCAGCAGGCCGATGAAATTTCCGAGGCCGAAACGCGTCAACTGTACTTCGTTCGCGGCCGTGGCCTGGGCGGCCGGTCCGCCGCCTTTATAGGGGATGCCTACAATCCTGGTTCCCCATTGGTTATTCAGCCACTTCAGAAACAAATCCTGAGAGGACCCATCGCCCAGCGTCGCGAAATTGAGTCCGTCAGGCTTGGATTGCGCGAGGCTTTTGAGTTCTGAGACGGTGTTTACCCCCAGCGCCGCAGGCACGAACGTGCCTTCGGTGAGAAAGAACAGTCGGGTAATCGGAACGATGTCGTCCGGATTGTACGGAAGGTGTTCAAACAGCAAGGGATTGTAGGACAGCGTCGAATGATAGATGACGCACAAATTGTAACCATCCGGCGCTGCGGCAGTGCAGGCCTGGCCGCCGAGAATGCCCGAAGCCCCGCCCTTGTTTTCGATGATGAGGGGCTGCCCGAGCTTTGGCCCGATCTCACTTGCCGCTTTGCGCATGATCACATCGGTAACGCTACCGGCTGCAATCGAGACAATCAGCCGGATGGGCCGTTCCGGATAGGTTTGCGCCTGCGCGCTGGTGGCAGCGCCAACACCGAGAAGACCGATCAAAACCATGCTGATCCACTTCATGTCGCTCCTCCCGATTATTCCCTCAACCCACACCTTGCGCCGGCAGCGTTCTAAAGCGCCTGTTCAAATGCATCCGTGATGAACTGATCGAGCCAGCGATAGCTCTGCCGCGCTGCGGGCTCGTTGTATTCGGCGATCCCTGGTACGCCCGCCTCCGGCTCGCAGAATGAGTGCACGAGGCCGCCGAATGTGAGCATCTGCCACTTCGCCTTGGCCGCATCCATCTCCGTTTCGAAAGCATCACGCTGCGCCTTGTCCGAGACCGGATCGCGCGACCCGTGCAACACGAACAGCGGGGATTTGATCTCGCCCGGCTTCGTCGCAGGCTTCGACGTCGTCAGGTCGCCGTGCAGGCAGACGACCGCCTGGACGTCCGCGCCGGTGCGCGCGAGTTCCAGCACGTTGCCGCCGCCGAAGCAGAAGCCGACGGCGGCCTTGCGGCTTGCGTCCCCGATGCCACGCTTCTCGGCCTCGACGATGAGCGTCACCAGCGCGGCGTTGATTCGCAGCCGCCGCTCGTCCGGGGCGTTGCGGAGCGCTTCCGCGAGGTGGGCCGCCTCCGGCGGGCCGCTCGATGTCTTGCCGTCGCCGTACATGTCGGCGACGAAGCCGATGTAGCGAGAGCCGGCCATCATCTGCGTGCGCGCGATGGCGTCGTCGGTCACGCCGAGCCAGTTCGGCGCCATCAACATCAGCGGTCGCTTGCCGCTTGTGCGTTCGTCGTAGACGAACGCTCCGATGAAGCTGTTGCCGCCGGCCTGATAAATGAAGCGTTCGACTGCCATGTCCGTTCCTCAACCTGGTATGACTTCGCCGATGAAGCCGCCGTCGAAAGCCGTAAAGAACAACCGCCCATCCGCCCATGCGCAGATGCAGCGCGCGCCGGCATTCGGTGCCGGAATGTCGTATTCGCCGAAAACTGTGCCTTTCGGCGTCATGCGGCCGATCTTGTTGGCTTGGTTCGCGGTGAACCACAGGTCGCCATCCGGCGCGACGCAGACCCCGCGCAGCGAGGAATTGGGAGTCGCCACCGGATGTTCAGTGATGGTCCCGTCGCCATCGATTCGAGCGAGTGCGTTCGTGCTGGTCTCGACGAACCAGATGCTGCCGTCCGGGTGCTCCGCCATGGCGCGGGGCTGGCTGTCGTGGCTCGGGATCGGATACTCCGTAACGCAGCCATCGATGGTGATACGGCCCACGCGGTTGCCTGCGGCCTCGCTGAACCAGAGCGCGCCGTCGCGCATCGCGATCGAAAGCGGTCTGCTTCCGGGCGTGATGCCATCGCGGAACTCGGTGACAGTGCCGTCCGGCGTTATGCGCCCAATCTGACCGGCGTCGCTCTCGGAAAACCAGACGTTGCCGTCCGGGCCGGCAAGAATGCCGTCGGGCCCGGCATGCGGCGTCGGCAGATCGAACAGCGTGATTTCGCCGCGCACGGTGATCCGGCCGACCTTGTTGGCCTTCTTGGCGCAGAACCAAAGGTTACCCGCGTTGTCCGCGGCTATGCCGATCGGCATCGCGTTCTCGACCGGCAGCTTGAATTCAGCGAAGGTGTAGTCGGTGACGTTCAGGCGGCCGATCGTGGACGCACCGCTTTCACAGAACCAGAGATGGCCGTCGGGGCCCGCTACACAGATATAAGGCTCGCTGTTCGGAGAAGGAATTCGATGGGTCCGGATGGTGACCCTCGTTTCGGTTTGCGGTCGCGCTGTCCCCGAGACCATGGATATGCTCCCTCCTCACGCTGTACCGTTATGCAGTACAACTGTATTGTTGAAGAGTATTCAGCAGCCCCGTGTTCTGGTCAATCGGAAACGGCGGTGCGACACACGACCGTTTGAGATGCCTCGGTTGCGTTGCACACCTCTTGATGAGAGGCGCGGCTACCGCCTTCCAACAAACGTCCGAAGCTTCTCGCGAAAGATGAGCAGAGCCTGGGAGAGCGCCTCACGTTGCTCGTTGAAACGATGGTTCGGCGCGGGAATCGAGACCGCGACCGGCCTGCCAAAGGGATCAAGCACGGCGATCCCGACCGCGCTGATGCCGATGCCGTGCTCCGCCGGATCGAATGCCAGGTGCTTGCGCCGAGCCGTATCGAGCTCGCGCACCAGCTTTGCGCGATCCCTGAGCGGATGCTCGGGATGCTCCGTGGCGCTCTTTTCGATCAGCGTGGCGGCGTCTTCCTTGGAAAAGCACGACAGGATCGCCTTGCCGTTGGCGGTGCAGTGGAGCGGAAAGCGTTCACCGATGCCGGACAGCGCGACCAGCCGTTGCTTGCCCGGTATCTGATCAATGAAGACCGCGGAGCCCCCCGACAAGATCGACAGGTCGACGGTTTCGCCGACCTCGTCGCGCAGCGCGACCAGATGCGGATGCAGGATCTCGGTGAAGTTCGAATTCAGCGACGCCGCAATCCTGGCGAGACCCGGGCCGATGCGCACGCCGCGGCCGGGCTGCGCTTCGGTGACGAAATCCTCGGTGACGAGCGCCGCCACGATGCGCTGGACCGTCGAACGGGCGAGACCGATCTCGCGCGCGATCTCACCGAGACTGAGCCCGTCGGGTTTGCCCTCGAGAGCGCGCAGTACGCTTGCCGCCCGCGCGATGACCTGCACGCCGAGGCCGACGCCTTTCTCATCCTCATCCGTCATCCGCACGTTCACCGCGAATCCCCCTGGCGACTCGTTGCCGCACCAAGCCATAGCGCGCCAACCGCACGCAAACAAATCACGTCGACCGTCTTGACTGCATTGTGATACACATGTACTGACTACCAGTACAGTAAAAAATGAGCGGGGCCGCGCGGCCGCGCCGGTGGAAACGCAAGATCAGGAGGCACGTGCCGATGAAAATTCGCGGCATCGAATTCGAGGGCAACCTCGACAACGCGATGGGGCTGGAGTTCTACAATCTCTCGCATCGCTTCGGATTCCAGTCGCCGAACTGGCCGTATTTCGAAGACGTCAAAATCGAGCGCATTCATTACATGGCGAAGTCGGGGGTGCTGTCGCAGCGCATCACGACCAGCATGCACAACACCACCCATATCGACGCCCCCGCGCATGTGGTCGAGGACACGCCGTTCATCGACGAAGTGCCGCTTCCGCATTTCTTCGGATCGGGAATTGTGGTCTCGATTCCCAAAAAGCTGTGGGAGCCGATTACCTATGACGATCTCGAAAAGGCTGCCGGCCATGCGGTGCGGCCCCACGATGTGGTGATCGTCAACACCGGCTGGCATCACAAATATCGCGACAGCGAAGAGTATTTTTGCAAGTGCCCGGGTTTCGTGCCGTCAGCCGGCGACTGGTTTGTCGAGAAGAAGGTCAAGGTCGTCGGCCACGACACTCAGGCCAATGACCATCCGCTCGCCACTGCGATCGGACCACACCGCAACGGGCCGTTGCATCCGCATCTCGCCGAAGAATTCAAGAAATGGTCGGGCGGAATCGACTGGAAGGAAGCCCATCCCGAATGGGAGCCCGTGCATCGCAAGCTCTTCACCAACGGCATTCTCGGCATCGAGAACGTCGGTGGTGACCTCGATGCGGTGACCGGCAAGCGCGTCACCTTCGCCTTCTTTCCATGGAACTGGGACCGCGGCGACGGCTGCATCATTCGCCTCGTCGCGATGCTCGACAAATCGCAGAACTACCGCATCGAGAAGGGCGACGCGTTCGGCAAATAGCAAACGCCGACCACCCAACAGATCACGGCCACGGCTGGAGGAGACGTCCATGCATGTCAAACGGTTTGCCGACGCCAAGCCCTATGAGGCGCCCAACCACCGCGGCGTGATGGGCCTGCGGCTGCAGGGTTTTGAGCCGGGCGGCCCGACCAACCAGTGGATCGGCTACTCGCAGTTCCTGCCCGGCGGCGGCGCCGGGCCCGATTCGACCCCGTTCGAGAAGGTCTATGTGGTGCTGAGCGGCCAGATGACCGTGCTGATCGACGGCAAGGAGACCGTGCTGGAAGCCATGGATTCCTGCACCATCGCGCCCAACGAGGTGCGCGAGATCGTCAACCGCACCAACCATGTCTGCAACATGCTGGTTGTGATCCCCTATCCACAAGGAGGTGCGCCGCGATGACCGCCCCTACCGATCCACTCGCGCTCTTCTCGGTGAAGGGCAAGGTCGCCATCATCACCGGTGCGTCAGGCGCCTTCGGCACCGTCGCCGCACAGACACTGGCCTCCGCCGGCGCCAAACTGGTGCTGACCGCCGGTCGGGCGCCGGAATTGCACGAGGTGGCGGAAGATTGCCGCAAGCGCGGCGCCGAGACCGAAGAGATTGCCACCCGTCCCTCCGACGAGGCCGCCTGCGATCGCATCGTCGCAGCCGCCGTTGCGCGCTTCGGCCGGCTCGACATCCTGGTCGTTGCATCCGGCAAGAACGACGTGTCGAAAATCACCGAGATGGCGCCCGCCCGGTTCCTCGACGTGATGGATGCCAATGTCACCCAGAGCTGGCTGATCGCCCGCGCCGCAGGCAAGCAGATGCTGGCACAAGGCGACGGCGGAAAGGTCATTCTGATGTCTTCGGCGCGCGGTCTGCTCGGCCACCCCGCCGGATATACCGCCTATTGCGCCTCCAAATCCGCGGTCGACGGCATCACACGCGCCCTCGGTTGCGAATGGGGACCCGTCGGCATCACCGTCAACGCCATCGCACCGACGGTTTTCCGTTCGCCGCTCACGGCCTGGATGTTCGGCGACGACGAGCGCGCGCGAACGACGCGCGCGGGCTTTCTCGCGCGCGTGCCCAAGGGACGGCTCGGCGAGCCCGACGATCTCGCGGGGCCGTTGCTGTTCCTCGCCTCGAAAGCGTCGGATTTCTACACCGGACACATTCTTTATGCCGATGGCGGCTACACGGCGGGATGACGATGGCCCCCCAGTGCATCAGCATCGTCGGCGGCGGCCTGATGGGACACGGCATCGCGCTGGTGTTTGCCGCGGCGGGACACCATGTCAGGATCACCGATCCGGTCGCAGAGATACGCGCGCGCATTCATGACCGGATCGGCACGACGCTCGACGAACTCGGCAACGATCGCGCGGCACTCGACCGCATCGCGATCGCCGAGACCCTCGAAGCCTGCGTCGCCGACGCGCAATGGGTGATCGAGGCGGCGCCGGAAGATCTGGCGCTGAAGCAGCGCATCTTCGCCGACATCGAGAACGCAACGCCGGCCGACGCGATCCTTGCTTCCAATACATCGGTCATTCCGATCGGCCAGATCATGGCCAGGATCGGGCGCAAACAGCGCGCGCTGGGAACGCATTGGTGGAATCCACCCTATCTGGTGCCGCTGGTCGAGGTCGTCCGCACCGCCGAGACGTCGGACGCGGCAATCGCATCGACGATGGCCCTGCTCAAAAGCGTCGGCAAGGCTCCCGTCGAGGTGAAGAAGGACGTGCCCGGCTTTGTCGGCAACCGGCTGCAGCACGCGCTGTGGCGCGAGGCCATCGCGCTGGTCGCGGAAGGCGTCTGCGACGCCCGGACGGTCGACGACGTCGTCAAATCGAGCTTCGGCGCCCGGCTTGCGGTGCTGGGCCCGCTCGAAAACGCCGACCTCGTCGGCCTTGATCTGACCCGATCCATTCACGGCTACGTCTTCCCCGCGCTCGATCGGGCCACCACGCCCTCCCCCTATCTCGACCGGCTGATTGCCGAAGGCCGGCTCGGATTCAAAAGCGGCCGCGGCTTTTCCGACTGGACCGCGGAGCAGCAGGCCGCCTTGCGGGCTCGGCTGACGCAACACCTCAAGGCCAGCTTCGGCCCATCGGCCGCGCGCAGGGAGTAGACCATGGCGAAGCCTCGATCCGACAAGGTCATCATCACCTGCGCCGTCACCGGCGGCATCCACACCCCGACGATGTCGGATGCCCTGCCCTTCACGCCCGACGATATCGCCGCGCAGTCGATCGCAGCCGCCGAGGCCGGCGCCTCGATCCTTCATCTGCATGCACGCGATCCGAAGGACGGCCGGCCGTCGCCGGATCCCGCGGTGTTCATGCAATTCCTGCCCCGCATCAAGCAGTCGACCGACGCGGTCATCAATGTGACGACCGGCGGCAGCCTCAGCATGACGGTGGAGCAGCGGCTCGCAGCTCCCCTCGTCGCCAAGCCCGAGATGTGCTCGCTCAACATGGGCTCGATGAATTTCGGCATCTTTCCGCTCGCCGATCGCTACAAGACCTGGAAGTACGACTGGGAAGAGCCCTATCTGCGCAACACCGACGATTTCATCTTCCGCAACACGTTCCGCGACATCGAGCGGATCCTGAAGCTGCTCGGCGAGGATCACGGCACGCGTTTCGAGCATGAATGCTACGACGTCGGTCACCTCTATAACCTTGCACATTTCGTCGACCGCAAGCTCGTCAAGCCACCGTTCTTCGTGCAGACCATCTTCGGCATTCTCGGCGGCATCGGCGCCGAGATGCGCAACCTGATGTTCATGAAGGAAACCGCCGACCACCTGTTCGGCGACGATTATCACTGGTCGGTGCTCGCGGCCGGGCGATCGCAAATTCCCTTTGCGACACAGGCCGCGATGATGGGCGGCAACGTTCGCGTCGGCCTCGAAGACTCGCTGTTCATCGGCCGCGGCAAGCTCGCATCCTCCAACGCCGAACAGGTCGCCAAGATGCGGCGCATCCTCGAAGAGCTCGGCCATTCGATCGCGACGCCGGCGGAGGCCCGGGAGATGCTCAAGCTAAAGGGCGGCGATCAGGTTGGTTTCTAGCAGCGAACCGGACTGCACAAGGGGACGGCCATGAAATTTGAAGACGCTAATTACCTGCTGAAGCCGGGCTACCTGCCGTTCGAATCCGGATATCAGGAAATCGAGGACGGCAAATGGGTGGTGGCCGGCCTCACCCGCATGCCGGGATGCCGCGCCAAGATGGTGGACTGGTGGTTCTCCTGGCTCGGCGACATCGAATGGTACCGGCTCTGGCATCCACGCGACCACGTCTATAGCGGCTGGGAAAACCGCGTGAACGGCAAATATATCGGCGCCTCGCATCTCGTGCACGAGTACCTGGCCGGGAAGGACGGCCCGCTCTACAAGCTGCGCGTCGACTTCCACGATCCGGCCGAGACTTTCGACGCCTCGCGCTACAAGGCCTCGGGAATGCTTGCCGTCTGCGCCCGTCCGGGTTTGCTGGAGGCGCCGTTTTACGTCGGCCGCATGACGCATCTGGTCCGCGACACCGATTACGGCTGCGAAATGCGGTCGCGCTTCTGGCTCGGCATGATCGCACATCGCGATCCCACGATCACGCTGCCGGAGGCCCAGATCAGGCAGATGCGCGCCGAAAATCTCAATGCGGAATTTTCCCGCCGGCTCCACCAGCATTGCGTCGAAGAGATGGGATATCTCGCCGAGGTTCTGCCGGCGCTCTATCGCCGCGTCACGCTCGACGACACATTTTGAGGACATCCTGACTGCACTGAACAACACAAGAAAAGCACAAAGACATTTGGAGGAGGAAACAGATGAAGCGTCATATTGGAACGTCTCTCGCCACCACCATGTTCGCTTCGGCGATGTTGGCGCTCGGTATCGGCGCCGCGGCAGCCGATGACATCGTCATCGGCGCTTCATTGCCGCTTTCCGGCCCGCTCGCGGGCTTCGGCAGCTTCCAGCAGTGGGGCTACAAGCGCGCCATCGACCAGGTCAACAAGGCCGGCGGCATCGCCATCAACGGCACCAAGCAGCAGGTCAAGCTCATCATCCGTGACGACAAGACCGATCCCAACGCCACCGCCTCCAATACCGAGACGCTGATCTCACGCGATCGGGTGGTCGCAATGCTAGGGTCCTGCACGCCGGCGCTCGTCAATGCCGGCGCGCTCGTCTCCGAACGCGCGAAAAAGCCGATGGTTACCGGCTGCGACCCGCTCGAGGCTTTCAAATCGGTGCGCAAGTGGAATTATGTATGGGACATCTTCTTCCACGAGCCCGAACTCGCGGCAGCGCAATTCAAGGCGATGGACGAGCTCGGCGCTAAGACCAACAAGAAGCTCGCGATCTGGCATGACAACGGTCCCGACGGACAGGTGATCGGCGGCAAGATATGGCCGGCGCTCGCCAAGGAATTCGGCTACGAGGTGGTTCAGAACGCCGAATTCCCGATCGACAATTCCCAGTTCATCTCCATCATCGGCGAGGCCAAGAGCAAGGGCGCCGAGGTCGTGCTCGTCGATGCGATCACGCCGCAGGCTATCGCGATCCGCAAGCAGATGGCGTCCGCCGGCTACACACCCAAGGTTCTCAATATCGAGAAGGGCGCCGAGCCGGTGCAATTCGCCGAAGCGCTGGGCAAGCTGTCGGACGGCATCATGGTCGGCGGCTATTGGGACCCGACATTCCCCTATCCCGGAGCCGCGGACCTTGCCAAGGCCTTCGAGAGCGAGACCAAACTGAGCAGCAGCCAGCATATCGCGGATTCCTATGCCGCCGCGCAGGTCCTGCTCGATGCCATCGCCGCGGCGGGCTCGACCGATCCCGAGAAGATCAACGCCGCCATTGCCAGGACCGACAAGTCCTATGTGGTCGGCCCCGTGAAGTTCGACGAGAACCACACCGCCAAGCTTCCGATCGTCTCGCTGCAATGGCAGGGCGGCAAAGCCGTGATCGTCTGGCCGAAAGCCGCCAAGACCGGCGACTTCCTGTTCCCGCTGCCCTGACCGCGGAAGGCCCAGCCGGCATGTTCGACGTCAGCATCATCTCCAGCACGATCGTTTCGGGCGTGTTGCTCGGCGGGATCCTCGCGCTCACCGCGCTTGGACTGTCGATCGTGCTGGGCGTGATGCGTCTCGTCAATCTCGCCCACGGCGACTTCCTGGTGGTCGGCGCCTATGCCGGCCTGTTCTTTCTGCAATTCACCGGTATCGATCCCCTGCTCGGCGTGCCGGCGGTCGCCGTGCTTGTCGGCCTGCTGGCGCTGCCCGTCTATCGCCTGCTGCTCGCCCCGCTCGCCGACCGCGGCGCGGAAGCGCAGATGATGACGATGTTCGCGGTGTCGATCATTCTCGAAAACGCCTTCGTCCTCGCGTTCAGTGCCGACACGCGTTCGATCGCGCGCAACTATGCCACTGTTCCGCTGACGCTCGGTCCGGTCACGTTTCCCTTGATCTACCTGATTGGCTTTGTCATCTCCGTCAGCCTGATCCTGGCCGTACACTGGCTGGTGTCCGTCACCGCGTTCGGCCGCGACCTGCGCGCCAGTGCCGTCGACGCCGAAGCCGCGTCGACGCTCGGCGTCGATGTCAAACGGGTTCAGATGCTGACTTTCGCGCTGGGCGCGGCCTGCGCCGGCGTCGGCGGCACGCTGATCGGCGCCGCCTTCCAATTCTCGCCATCCAGCGGGGGGGCCTATCTGCTCAACAGCCTCGCGGTCGTGGTGCTCGGAGGGCTCGGCAGCGTGATCGGCACCCTGGTCGGCGGCATCGCGCTCGGCGCCCTGCAGAGCATCGGCGGCCTGACACTGGGCGACGGTTACCGCGACCTGGTCGGCATGGCGGTGTTCCTGCTGGTGCTCGCGTTCCGGCCCGACGGCTTTCTGGCGCGGGGACGGACATGAGCGAAGCGGTCGCATCCTGCCCGCGCCACGGCTACGCGCGCGGCCCCGGACTCGTCGAAGTCGCCGTTCTCGGCGGCGCGCTCGCAGTATTTTGGTTCGCCCCGGATTTTGCCGGCGACTACTGGCTGCAGCTCGGCTTTCGGACTTGCATCTTTGTTGTCCTTGCCCAGGGGTGGAACCTGATGGCGGGATCGGCCGGGCTGGTCTCGCTGGGCACCTCCTGTTTCGTCGGGCTCGGCGCCTATGTGGCGTTCGGCCAGCTCAATCATCTCGGCATGCCACTGCCGCTCGCACTGCCGATCTGCGCAATTGCCGGCGGAGCATTGGCTGCCCTGGTGTCTCCGGCGCTGTTCCGGCTGCGTGGCCTCTATTTTACGGTGGGCACGCTTGCGCTCGCGGAACTGCTGCGGTTGTTGATGGCCAATGTCAGCACCTTTGGCGGCGCAAGCGGTATCTTCCTGCGGGAAGATCCACCGGCGCTCGCCGTATTGTTTCGCTACGCGCTTGTGCTGGCGCTGCTCGCATCGCTTGCGATGACGCTGTGCGCGCGAACCCGGATCTCGGTGATCCTCCGCGCGGTTCGCGACGACGAGGACGCCGCCGCGCAGATGGGCGTTCGTCCCTATCGCGTCAAACTCGGCGCCTTTGTGCTCGCCAGCGCGCTCGCAGCCATGGCCGGCGGCATTCAGGCGGTAAAGCTTGGCGCCATCGAACCTTACGGCATGTTCGGGCTGCAATGGTCGATCGACGTGCTGTCGATGGTGATCATCGGCGGCGTCGGGATGCGGCTCGGGCCGCTGGTCGGCGCGCTGTTCGTGGTGGTGCTTGGCGAAGCGCTCGCCGATTATCCCGAGGCGCATATCGCGATCGCCGGCGCAATCCTGATCGTGCTGATCCGGTTCGCGCCCCATGGCGTCGTCGGCCTTGCCGCAAAGCTTCCCTTAACCCGGCGGATGCCGGCATGAACGCGATGGACCCGCAGCCGCTGCTCCAGGTCGACGGCCTCGTCAAACGTTACGGCGGGCTTGTCGCCATCGATCACGTCGATCTTGCGCTCCGCGCCGGCACCATCACCGGGGTGATCGGCCCCAACGGCGCCGGGAAATCAACGCTGATCGGGCTGATCGGTGGCGCCGTCATGCCCAGCGCGGGCTCGGTCAGGCTCGATGGCCGTGACGTGTCCCGCCTGCCGGCATCCGAGCGCGCCCGCGCCGGCATCGGGCGCACTTACCAGATCCCGCGACCCTTCCTCGATATGTCGGTCGAAGAAAACCTGGAAGTCGCACAATACTCGATTGCGCCGTTCATACGGGCAGCGGCCGCCCGCGACGAGCGCGAGGCCTTGCTGGCCCGCACCGGACTTGCCGACGTCGCGCAGCTGACGGCGCGTGCGCTGCCGCTGCTTCGGCGCAAGCGGCTGGAAGTCGCGCGCGCGCTCGCACTCAAGCCGCGCGTGGTTCTGCTCGACGAAGTCGGAGCCGGCCTGGTCGACAGCGAGATCACCGAATTGATCCGGCTCATTCACTCGATCCTCGACGCGCGTACCGCGATCCTGATCGTCGAGCATGTGATCCGCGTCGTCCGCGAATGCTGCTCGCGCACGATGGTACTCAATTTCGGCAAGCCGCTGATCGAGGGACCGACCGCCGACATCCTCGGCAACGACCGGGTCGCCGCCGTCTATCTCGGCACCGGCGGCACACGCGTGGCTGACGCGGCCGTACCGGCGACCGATGGCGCCATCCATGTCGGCGCCCCCGAGACCGAGACCAGGGTTCTCGCGCCTCTCACGGCACCGGCGCCGGCGGAGACGACCAAAGCACCCGCGCTGCAGCTTACCGGGATCTGCGCGGGCTACGGCCAGGCGCGCGTTCTGCAGGGCGTCGATCTGACCGCGCAGAGCGGCCAGGCGATCGCCATTCTCGGCGCCAACGGCGCCGGCAAGACCACGCTGGCGCGAACCATCAGCGGCGTCATCGCCCCGACGGCCGGCGCGCTTCTGATCGATGGCCAGAACGTCTCGGGCCGCCCACCGCACCAGATCGCCGCAATAGGTGTCGCCCACTGCATGGAAGGACGACGCATCTTCTCCACGCTTTCGGTGCGGGAGAACCTCCTGATTGCGGCACGCGGCGCCGATGCACCGACCGCGCGCGCCAGGCTGGAGGCCGTCTACGATCTCTTCCCGATTCTCGCCGAGCGCAGGAACCAGGGCGGCACCTCGATGTCCGGCGGCCAGCAGCAGATGCTGGCGATCGGGCGTGCCCTGATGGCCCGTCCGCGGCTGGTGATCTTCGACGAGATCAGCCTCGGCCTCGCACCTATCGTGTTGGACAAACTCTACGAAGCGCTGGCGCTGCTGAAAAAGGCACGGATGACCCTGATCGTGATCGAGCAGGATGTCGACCGGGCACTGGCGCTCGCCGACCACGCTTACGTGCTGGAGCACGGCACGATCGCGCTGTCGGGAACGCCGCGGCAAATCGCCGACGACCCGCGGCTGCGTCACATCTATATCGGGGCCGCCGAAGGAGCGCTTGAACATGCGGCTGGCTGATGCAAACCAGTTGTTGGACAGCCCGATCTCGCCGTTCGAGAGCGGCTGGATCCGGCATCCGGACGGTCGCGCCCATGTCGCGGCACGCACGCACATGATCGGATGCAAGACCGCCATGGTGAGATGGTGGTTCGGCTATGTCCACACCACTGAGCAGTACAAATGGTGGCATCCGCGCGACCATGTGTTCAGCGACTGGATCGGCGAACGCGGCACCGGCCGCTACATCGGCGGCACCCACATTGCGCACGAATATTTCGGCGGCGGGCCGACCCGGTTCAAGCTCAAGATCAATTTTCGCGATCCCGGCGACATCCTCGATCTGTCGCGATTCAAACAGGCCGGCATTGGTGCGGCGATCTATGCCAGGACCGGACCGCTCGATCGCGATCTCTGGATCGGTCACACGCTGCACCTTGTTTACGACACGCCGGACGGATGCGTCATGCGCTCCCGCTTCTGGCTGGGCGAAATCGAACCGGCGCCGACCGGTATCTCGCCACAGGACATGCGGGTGCTGGTCCCCGACGAACGCGTGCAAGGCTTGCACCAGCATTGCTCGGAAGAAATGAGCATTCTCGCAGGCTTTCTTCCGATGCTGTTTCGGCTGAACAACCCCGGCGTGGAATGATGATGTCGACGATCACGAGAGCAAAACCACAAGCGCGAGACGCGCGGCAAAGGCCGAACAAGGAGACCTCCATTGGTTAGCAAGATCGCGCTCGAAGAGCATTTTCTCTGTCCGGGTTTCGAGGGGTATTGGGCGACGACCGTCGGTGGCGTGGCACCCGAAGCTTTGCAGAAGATCAAGGGGCGGTTGTCCGATTTTGACGACAGCCGGATCGAAGCCATGGATGGGGCAGAAATCGCCAAGGCGGTTCTTTCCCTCGCTGGCCCGGGCGTGCAGATCGAACCCGACCGCGCGACCGCAATCAAGCTGGCCATTCAGGCCAATGATTTTCTCGCCAAGGAACTTCAAAAGCGTCCGGATCGCTATGCCGGATTTGGCCACCTGGCGATGCAGGATGCATCTGCCGCGGCCGACGAACTGGAGCGCTGCATGCGCGATCTCGGTTTCCGTGGCGTGATGATCAACGGCCACACCAACGGCCAATATCTGGACCATCCGTCGCTGGCACCGTTCTGGGAAAGGGCCGCGGCACTTCGCGCACCGGTCTACATCCATCCAGGCGATCCGGTGGCACTTAGCCCGGTGCTCGACGGACATCCCGCGTTGCGACGGGCAACGTGGGAATGGGGATTCGAGACGGGGTCGCATGCGTTGCGTCTGGTATTCGGCGGGGTGTTCGCGCGCTATCCGGATGCGACGGTCATTCTGGGCCATCTCGGAGAAACCCTGCCCTATCTGCTGTGGCGCTTCGATAGCCGCGCCAAGCTGTACGGCGTAGAGCTCCCTCGTCCGCCCTCGGCGTACATCAGGTCCAATATCGCGGTGACGACATCGGGCATGTTTTCGGCAGAGCCCTTGAATTGCGCGATTGCGGCAATCGGGCACGAACGCGTGATGTTCTCGAGCGACTATCCATTCGAAGCGCCCGAGGAAGCCGGCCGCTTCATGGATCAGGTCGCGCTGCCGGAGGACGTCCGCGCCGCCATCGCCTTCAACAACGCCAAGCGAATTCTGAACCTGTGAACTGATCGATATTCCGTCCGCAGCCGGCACCAGATCGGCAGGACTTCACGCCCTGGAGGAAACCATGATGAAGGCTATTTCCCGAAGAACATTCGCGCTTACCGGCGCTTGTGCACTGATCACCTCACATTCGGCGTCCGCCCAGACCGCCGAGTTGAAGGTGTCGCACTTCCTGCCGCCGAACCACACGTTCCAGAAGGCGATGGTGGCGTGGAGCGATGACCTGGAGAAGCAATCGGCAGGCCGGATGAAGCTGCGGATCTATCCGGCGGGCCAGTTGGGCGGCGGCCCCAACCGGCAATTCGATGCAGCACGAAACGGAGTCGTCGACATCGCCATCAGCCTGCACGGCGCGACTCCGGGTCGCTATGCCATGACCGAACTCGCCAGCCTTCCGTTCGCCTCGCCTTCGGCAGGCAACACCAGCACGGTAGCGTCCCGCCGGCTCAGCGAGGTGGCACCGGACTACCTGTCAAAGGAGCACGAGGGGCTTCGGGTTCTTTGGATGGCCGTCACGCCGCCCTTGATGTTCCACAGCAAGGCGCCGCTCCGGACCATCGCCGATTTCAAGGGCAAGCGCATCCGCTACGCCGGGGTGCAATTCAAGAACATCATCGACAGCCTCGGCGCGGTGCCACTGCTGGTTCCGCCGCAGGAAACGCAGGATGGCCTTGCCAAGGGCATTATCGACGCCGCGACCTTCCCCTACGAAGGCGCCGCCAGTTTCGATATCGCGACGATCGCCAAATACACGCTGGAGCCCGGCGTCAGCTCGGCGACTTTCGCCGTGGTCATGAACCCGGCGAAATACGGCTCGCTTCCCGACGACCTCAGGACCTTGATCGACAAGACCACCGGACCGGAAGCCGCGGCCAGGTTCGGCGCGATGTGGGACGAGGCCGAACGCGAGGGAAAGGTCTCGATGCTGGCGAAGGGTACGCAGGTGTCAACGCTTGCCGAGGACCAACTCGCGCAGATGAAGGGCATTTTCAAATCTCAGGTCGAAGCAGCGCTCGCCGAGGTGGAAAACCAGGGCAAGCCTGGCCGCAAATTCTTCGCCGCCTATTTGAAATAGACGCCCCATCATGAAGGACCAGGTATCCCCACCTTCGGCACCGCCGGCCAACGTTCACCGGCTGCAGGCCGCGCAGCTTCGACTCGCTGCGGTCGCGCTTCTGACCATGATGACAGGGACGGTGCTCGATGTATTTTTCCGTTACGCTTTCAACAAGCCGTTGCGAATCTCCTACGATCTCGTCGAGAGCATGCTCGTGATCTACGTCTTTCACGGCATATCGAGCGTGTTCCTGGCGCGGCGCAACATCGTGATCGACGTGATCGATTCGCTGGTCAGTCCGCGCATTCTGCGCGTGCTGGCCGTCATCGCCGATATCGTCTCGGTGATGTGCCTGTTGCTGTTTGTCTGGGGGATGTGCCAGCCCGCGATGCAGGCTTTCCAGTACGGCGATCGCAAGCTTGAACTGGGGATGCCGCTTTATGTGTTGTGGGGTTTCGCGCTGGCGGGACTCTTCGGCACCGTCGTCTGCGCCATGGCTGCCTTTGTCCACATTTCCCTGCGCCAGCTACGGAGCCCACAGTGAGCCCAGGCATTATCGGCGCCATCGGCATTGCATCGCTGCTGCTGCTGTTATTCATCCGCATTCCGGTGTGGGCGGCATTGGCGCTGGTCGGCTTTGCCGGCAATTTCATCCTGTCGGGGCTGCCAAGCGCGTTGACCCTGACCGGTACGTCGGCGTTCGATGTGTCGTCCGCCTACACGCTATCGGTCATTCCGCTGTTCGTGCTGCTGGGCGAGGTCGCCTCGAACACGCGGCTGTCGGCCGACCTCTTCAATGCGGCGCGCCTGCTGCTTTCCGGCGTGCGCGGCGGCCTTGCGATTGCCACCATCGCCGCCTCGGCCTGCTTTGGCGCCGTGTGCGGCTCGTCGATCGTCACGGCCGCGACCATGACACGGATTGCCCTGCCGGAAATGCGCAAGGCGGGCTATGACGACAGGCTGGCGACGGGATCGCTGGCCGCGGGCGGCAGCATCGGGATACTCATCCCGCCGTCGATTATCCTCGTGATTTACGCCTCGATCGCCGAACAATCGGTCCCGAAGCTGTTCGCGGCGGCTCTGTTGCCGGGACTGTTGCTGACGGCGCTCTATATGGCTGTCGCGGTCGGCATCGCTTTCGTCTATCCGGACTATGCACCCCGCCAGAAGCGGGCCTCGACGCGCGAACGGCTCAAGGCGCTCGCCGGACCTTGGCAGTTCATCCTGCTGTTCATCGTCACGATCGGCGGCATCTATGCCGGAATCTTCAGTCCGACCGAGGCCGCCGCGGTCGGCGCCTTTGGCAGCATCGTGCTCGGCGCCATCGCCCACCGCCTGACATGGAGGACGCTGTGGCAGTCGATCGAGGCATCGATCCGGACAAGCTGCATGCTGTTCGTGATCATCATCGGGGCCAACCTTTTTTCATCCTTCATGGTGCAAACCCAGTTTCCGACCATGCTCGCAGACGGCGCCAGTGCCCTGAACCTCTCGGCGCCGGTCGTGATGACCATGATCGTGCTCGCCTATATCGTGATGGGATGCTTTCTGGAAGGAATCGGCATGGTGCTGATCACCGTGCCGGTATTCCTGCCGCTGGTCGTCAAATTCGGCTATGATCCGATCTGGTTCTCCATCCTCGTGGTCATCGTCGTCGAAGTCGGACTGATTCATCCGCCGGTCGGCATGAACCTGTTTGTGATCCAGGCGCAGGCGCCCGATGTCCGGATCACGAGCATCTACCGCGGCATCGTTCCGTTCCTGATCGCGCCGCTCGTCCTCATTGTCATTCTGTTCCTGTTTCCCGGCCTGGCGCTGTGGCTTCCCAAACTCCTGTACGGCTAAGCCCATGACCAATGTCCTTGTTCTCGAAGCCCATGCCGAAGCCTATGCCGGCGGTCTGCGCGGTGAATTCCGAGACCTGAAGGTTCAGGTGGCGCGATCGGCGGCCGATACCCATGTCGACTATGGCAAGGTGGAGATCCTGGTTGCGTTCGGCATGGACGTGACGGATCCACTGTTTGCCCGGATGCCTGCATTGAAATGGGTGCAATCGTTGGCGACCGGCGTCGATCATTTCCTGCGCAGCAAAACCCTGTCTGCCGAGGTGATCCTGACGAGCGGTCGCGGCATTCACGGGCCGGCGATGCGGGAAACCGTCCTGCATCTGATGCTGTCGGTCGGCCGTGACAGCCTCGGATTGGCCAGCGACAAGGCCGCCCGCCGCTGGGATCGTCGTCCCTGGTCACTGCTTGCCGGCAAGACCGCGGTCGTCGTCGGCACCGGCGTCGCCGGTTCGGCGATCGGCTTGCTGCTGCAGGCACTGGGCATGCGCGTGGTCGGCGTCAGCCGTACGCCTCGCGACGCAGAGGGATTCGATAGCGTGCTATCCCAAGGCGAATTGAAGGAGGCCGCCGCAATGGCGCACTACCTCATCAACGTCCTGCCCGGCGACCCAGCAAATCGAAACCTGGTCGGTCGCGACGTCTTTGCGTCGATGAATCCGCGCGCCCATTTCATCAATGTCGGGCGCGGGGAAACCGTCGACGAGGCCGCCCTCATCGAGGCTCTGCACGATCGCAAGATCGCCGGCGCCGGCCTCGATGTCTTCGCCACCGAGCCGTTGCCGGCCGAAAGTCCGCTGTGGGCTCTGCCCAACGTCTTCATCACGCCGCACACTGGCGGCCTGTTTCACGAGTACCAAGAGATGGCGATGCCCCTGATTATCGGCAATATGCGCGCGTTTCTCTCCGGCCGGACCGACCAGATGACGAACGTGATCGATCGCTCACCTCTCGCAGCAAAGGTGCATTGACATGACCATCGTGATAGATCCCGCCAGCCGTATTCTGACCCGCATTTCGCAAGCTGAACTGACGCGGCGCTGGAACGAGGTTCGTCGCGTCATGAAGGATCGCGACATCGACGCTATCGTGATGCAAAACACCAACGACTGGCTGGGCGGCTACGTAAAATGGTTCACCGACCTTCCCGCCAACAACGGCTATCCTCGCACCGTGGTTTTCCACGCGGAGGCCCCGATGAGCCTGGTCGAGATGGGACCGTCGAATGCCCGGCGAGCCTTCGCGGCTGACGAAACACTGCACCGCGGCGTCGGCGAGATGCTGCATACGCCATCATTTACGTCGATCGGTTATACCGATCTTGATGATGCCCGGCTGACGATCGATGCGCTCCGCCGTCACCGCCATCATACCATCGGCCTCGTCACACCCGGGGCGCTGCCTTACGGATTCGTCGCGGCGCTAAAGGACCAGCTTGGCTCGACCTCATTCGTCGACATCACCGCTGATATCGACGCCATCAAAGCCATCAAGAGCGACGAGGAGATCGCGCTTATCCGGCGTACCGCCCGGCTGCAGGACGAGGTCTTCGCAGAAGTTCTCAAGGAGATTCGTCCGGGATTGCGGGACATCGACGTCACCTCTATCGCCCAGCGCAAGGGCCAGATCCTCGGCAGCGAGCAGGGTATCTTCCTCGGCGGCTCCTCCCCGCTCGGAACCCGGTCGCCCTTCGTCCCGCGCTACATGCAGGGCCGGACGCTTCAGAGAGGCGACCACCTCTCTCTGTTGATCGAAATTAACGGACCTGGTGGCTTCTATACGGAAATTGCGCGAACGATCGTCCTGGGCAAGGCCACCTCGGAGCTGACCGACGCGTTCGCCGCCGTCAAAGCCGCCCAGGCCTACTCGCTCAGCCTCATGAAGCCCGGCGTATCCGTCAGGGACATCTTCGCCGCGCACAACGTCTATATGAAGCAAAACGGCATGCCCCAGGAAACGCGGCTTTATGCGCATGGCCAGGGCTACGACATGGTGGAGCGGCCGCTCATCCGGCAGGACGACGATATGGAGCTGCGGCAGGGCATGTGCCTCGCCGTCCACCCCGGCTATGAGACCCCCTCTCTGTTCGCGGTGATTTGCGATAATTATGTGATCGAGGAAAACGGCGTCGGCGAATGCCTTCATCAAACGAAGAAACAGATCTTCGAGGTCGACTGACCGGGTCGACGGCTGGGATCACTCCATGATGGCTCATTCCATCACAGATTCTCCTTGGCGTTCATCTGAGGCGACAGCAGCAGGAAGAGAACAGCGCTGGCAACCAACGCAAGTGCGTAGGCAAGGAGCCCGGGCGCGTAGCCACCGAGGTAAGTTCGACTGAGCGGCAGTACAGTTGCACCGAGTGCTGCTCCGAACTGGAACACGGCGAAGATCAGCCCGTAGACGCGACCAAAGATGGCGAGCCCAAAGAAGCGCTTTACAACATAGCTCAGCACATCGAATTCGGCGCCATAGATCGCACCAATCAGGATGGCGCAGATGAATCCAACGCCCCAAGCGGATCCGATTGCATAAAGGCTGCAGGCAACCGCCGCACCGACGCAGACGATGCTCATCAGCTTCTTTGCCGCGACATAGTCCAGCAGCACTCCGGTCAGAAACCGACCGATCAGCACCGACAGACCAAAGACGGACTGAACTGCAGCCGCATGTGCCGGGGTTGCTCCACCGTCGAGGTGCCGTCCGGAATGCGGTTGGAATTCAGTGTGGCGCATTCTCCGGGAACATGAAGGTATCGTTTCAGGCGGCGAGGTCAATCGGCTGATCGATGGGTTTTGTGGCGAGCGTCTGCCAACCATCAACCTTGCGCATGTTGATCTGACCGGAGGCGAGCAGTGCCGATGCCGGTATACCAATCGTGGACGGCCCTGTAATAGGTGCGCCGGTAAGGTGCGCCGCCGGCCGCGCCCATAGCCGCCATCCACATGCGGATCTCTTCGCAGCCATTGCCCGCCGTATGGACGAAGTCGGTCGCGTACGAGATCGTGCCGTCGATATCGCCGTCTTCCATCAGGCCGAGGAAAGTGCGGTCGAACTCCTCGTTCACCATGCCCATTCGAGGCGTGGCGATGTCATGGCTAATTCCGCCTAATGCCATTACGATCATAATATTAAATTACGATCGTACTTCAATGGTGATTTTCGCGTCCATGCTGTGTTGCCGGACACATGTTCGTGAGGCGCCGATGACACCGTTGATCGAGGGGAGCAATCAACCGTTCGACGAATGACCATCAGTGACGCAGGGCCTGCACACACCCTCTATTCGCGCTTTCAACCCGCGGCGCGATTGCTGGCCTACGTCATACCGAAGCAGGGGACGGCGTTTGTCGGGTCGAGTAGATGACTTCTGCATTGGGTCAATCGCTACACGAGCGACGGAGCGGCAAGTCCGGCCACGTCAGCTATACCGCCGAAGCGGAAGCAGAGCGTAAGCCGCTCCGCCATAGGCCAATGCGGGTTGATGGCGCTGCTCGCGGGTGCCGCCGACTAAGAACCGTTAACTAACCCCGTGCGCGCCGCAACGCGGCTTCCAATCGCTCCTTCTCCTTATCCCAGCGGGCTTCTTCGGCTTGCAATCTCTTCTCAAGAGCCTCGATCTCGGATTGGATGGTGATGGCCCGCTTGGCGCGCCCCTGCCCGGCCTTGTCCAGCGCAGCCTGCGCCTTGTCGATCGCCTGCTGACGGCGTTTACGCTCCTTCTGCTTGGCGGCCTCTTCCTTCGCCCGTTCAAGCTCGCCGCGCGACTGCTCTCGTTCGTAGCCGAGAGCGGCCTTCCGCTCCGCAGCCTTGTCGACGGGGCGAGACGAACGCTTCTTCGCCTTTGGGCCTTTCGACTTGCGGGCGGCTTTCCTTGGTCCACCGACGCCAAGATCGGTGGGCAGCTCGGCATGTTCGTTGAAAGGCCGGTCGGTGCCAACCGGGCGCCTGAGAACGACGCCGGGCTTTGCCATGGTGGCGGCGATGACGTCCGGATCGTGGCTCTCCTTCGCCGCACCCTGATGGAAGAGATTGCTGTCTGCGCCCCAGGCTTCCAGAGCCGCTTTCATGGAGGGAGCGGCCATCGCCAGATCGAAGAAGCCCAGCGAAGTCTGGTAGGTCTTGAGTTTTCTCGCCATCTGTTTCGCCGCCCTCCCCGATCATCAACGCCCGCGCTATTGGATTGTCCCGGCGCATGACGGAACATGGCGCGGCCGTGGAGCGTTCCTTAATCCTTGAAGGACGTCCATGCATTACGCAACGAGTTCTGAAGGATTGGCCCGCGAATGAGCCGGACGTCGACCCTGCCCAAGCGCCTGCAGCCGATGCTCGCTACGCTCACCGACGCGCCGTTCGACGACCCCGGCTGGGTTTTCGGGGACAAGTACGACGGCTTCCGGATGATCGCAGAAATCCGGCGGGGCAAGGTTGCGCTCTACAGCCGCAACGGCAAAATCATCAGCCGCAGTTATATGGAGGTCGCCAAAGCGCTGGAGGGCGTGAAGGGCGACGCCGTGATCGATGGTGAACTCGTCGCGATCGGAAAGGACGGCGTCTCGCATTTCCAGCTGCTCCAAAATGCGCTGCGCCATGAAGCGAAGCTCCTGTATTGCGCTTTCGATCTCATATTTGAGAACGCAGTGGACTTGCGCAGGCAGCCTCTCCTCGAACGCAAGAAGCGGCTGAAGGCGATTCTACCGCGCGACAAGCTGGTCGCCTTCAGCGCTCACCGCAAAGGGGATGGTACCAAATTCTTCTCCGAGGCGGAGCGGAAGGGTTTGGAAGGCGTCATGGCGAAGCGCGCCGCGACTTCGTGATTGTCGGACCACCCGGTAACGAGCGCATCTTCTGCATCTCGATATTCTTGACATGGACCGCGCGGTACCAGCCCAGGCGCATCATCTGTGCAATGCCTCGGGCGTCGTTACGGTCCGTCTTATTGCGCATCGTCGACAGCGAGACACGCATATGGCGCGCTTCGACAACAATGATCGGGACCCCGGCCGGCTGAAGTTCACGGTACAACCAGATGCCGAGCGACGACGCTTCGACGCCGACCCTATCGAGGCGATCCGCGTAGCTTTCAAGAGCGAAGCGGATCGCCTCCGGCTCCGTGTTAATCTTCACCTCGCGCACCGTGAGACCCTCACTATCGACGATGCAAAGGCTGGTTTCCTCAAGGCCGACGTCCAATCCAACATACAGTTTCATCGGAGCTCTCCTTTGTGACAACGACAGCCTAAGTCGTTGCACCAGGCTCCGGATTCGGCCACCAGGGGGCTATCCCCGTGCACCGGTTTCTCGGAGCCCGATTTGAAGAGCCGTCATCCTCGCCGTCACGCCGTCATGTAACCGTCCGAGTCCTGCACATCTTTCGGATATTTTGTTCTCGCTTCATCAACGCCAGCGCTAATCCCTCGCGATCCGATGCAGCAATTACTGCACAGGCTTCAATCGCGGCCGCTGCGTCACCTTGGCACCGAAGCCGACGTGGAAGTCGGTCTCGCTTGCCCACATCCGATGCAGGATGCTTGCGAGCTTGCGCGCCACCGCAACGATCGCGCACAACATGCTCGACCGTTTGGCGATCCGCAGGCCCCCTCGCGCGCAAGACCGACCATTTCCTGCCCCGCAGCAGAAGGCTTGCAGCCGCCACGCACAGCGCCTCCCGCACGGCAACGTCGCCCTGCTTACTGATGCGTCCTTCATAGTCGATGGACGTTCCAGATTGGTGTCGCCTCGGCGTCAGGCCAAAAAGCGCTCGAACCGGTCGAGATCGCGTGATGCGTCGGGGGTCGTCGACACCTACTTGAACAAAAGCGCAGCAACGGGACCGACGCCAGGCACCGTCATCAAACGACGGCAAACTGCATCGTGCTGAACCACCTGCAGGAGCACTCTGTGCAATCTCTCGTAGCCCACGAAGATTGCCCGCCGCACATGCAGCGTGGCTTCGATTGTGGCGACCAAGATCGGATCGCAATGCTCGAGCAGCTCTATGACCCGGCCTTCGTATTGCCCCCGGCCGACGGCGCCAATCGGCAATCCATAGGCCCGCAGCGCACCACGAACGTGGTTTTCGATGTCGATCAGTTTGCGCTTGAGCAGCTTTCTGTTGGCCAGCAGCGTGCCCATCTTCCTGCATCTCGATATTCTTGACGTGGACCGCGCGCTACCAGCTCAGATCGCATGATCTGCGCGCAATGCCGCGGGCATCGTTCCGGTCGGTTTTGTTGCGCATCGCCGAAAGTGAAACGCGCACAGGGCGAGCTTCGACGACAATGATAGGAAGCCCGGCTGGTTGCAGTTCGCGATACAGCCAGATGCCAAGCGATGACGCTTCGACACCCACCTTCTCCAGGCGATCCGCGCAGCCCTCAAGAGCGGAGCGGATCGCCGCCGGCTCCGTGTCTAGCTTGACCTCGCGAACGGTGAGGCCCTCGCTGTCGACAATGCAAAGATTGGTTTGTGACGCCCAAGCCAACGCAAAGATTCATCGGAGCTCTCTTCCGTACCAACGACCACCCAAGTCGTTGCACCAGGCTCCGGATTCGGCCACGGCCGTGTTATCCCTGTGCACCGGTTTCTCGAAGCCCGATTTGAAGGACGCCGTTCCGAGCGCATTGATCCGACGAGATGTCGCTCTAACTTGAAGATCTCGACGGCGATCTCGCCTGCGAACACGAGAGCCGTCCGCAGGTCGAGAAGCAACAAGCCGAATAGTCTTCCCACGGCAAACCGCTGCCCGACCATTTGCCGCGTGAGGATGTGCGGCTCGATATCGACGAGATGACGGGCGATCGAACCAGCGCCGCTTACCAGGTCACAACGTGGTTCGACCAGTACGGGTTGTTAGCCTTCGCCCAGGAACGACGAGGCGCCATCGGAGATCCTCCACAGCAGCAGAGAACCCGAAATGGAACGAGAACACATCTTCGAAAAGTCGTGCAAGGTTCGGACGGTTAGGCACGCCGCCGCCGCTATGGCATCGCCACCAGCCTGCTCTTCCGCTGGCGGGTCCAGTTCGGGCTGACCGCTCGAAAGGCGCCGCAACTGGCAACGGTGGCGCTCGCCGACGCCGCGACGAATGAGGCGCCGGCGTTCGCGGCCTTGCGCGATCTCGTGCGGCCGCCGGACGGGACGATGCGATCGAACTGGAGGATGGACGGCGCGTCTTTGCGCCAGCGGGCAGCAGTCCGGCCGAGGTGAAGCGGCAACTCGCCGAGAAGGAGAAGGCATTATGATCGTCGTTCCGGCAGGCGTGAAGGTGCACCTGGCGCTCGGCCATACCGACATGCGCAAGGTCTCGACGGACTTGCCACGCTGATCCAGGGACACTCGAAGAAGGACCCCTTCTCGGGCCATCTGTTCGTCTTCCGCGGCACGAATGCCTCGCTTCTGAAGATCCTGTTTTGGGATGGCACGGGTTGTGCCTGTTCACCAAGCGCATCGGTCACAGGGCTGTTCAGGCAGTCCGGCGCTCTCATTGTGTTTTGGCGTGGATGAATGCCGAAACACAATTGCCGGCCATATCAAGTGAACAGGTATCGAAGCGGACCAAAACCAACTATCCGAATCGAACACAAGACAGGCGCAATTACTGCTCATCGTTTGGACGCAGATGGCGTAAAGTTTTACGCCGACGCCGAGGAAGTCCTGGCGAAGCTTCCGAGACGCGGGATACCAATGGTCCTGCGCGAGCTTAAACACGGGAATGCCAAGCCGTTCGCGTTCAGCACCATGCAACACATCGTTCAGCGCGTGCGTAAAGCCACAGGCGAGGTAGACTATGTTGAAGCACTGGCTCATTGACCTCATTGGTCACGTTTCCGGACTCAGCGATGCGCAACTTAGGCAATTTGAGGAATCGTTGCCGGCGAGCAAGGCGCTGATCGATCTTCTCATTAGAGCGCAGCCAATCATCGAACAGGCGCAAAAGCTGCACGCAGAAGCTGAGCCGCTGATCGACGAAGCAATGAAAGAGTGGCAGACTGTCGGCCCCGCGGCGCAAATTTTGATCGATGTTATCGGGCATCATGTCAACAAAGGTAGTTCGCCGGCAGAGGCCGCTGAGGCAGTCCGCACGGCGCTTAACGGCTCAATCAAGAGCGTCGCCCAGGATCATTGGATCGATCGGCGAATGAGCTGCGTAACCGTGTTTGGGGGAACTGGCTTTGTTGGCCGTCGCGTCGTGCGCTATTTGGGCGAGTCCGGCGCCACGGTGCGCGTCGCCTCACTGCATCCTAGACCGGCTGAGGGCGACGACGTCAAACAGATCGCCGCCGACGCACATGACGAGCGCTCGGGAGAGGCCGCCGTTGCGGGCGCCGATGGCGTGGTCAACGCGATTAGCCTGTACGTCGAGCACGGAAGCGATACATTCCATTCGGTGCACGTCGAAACGGCCGCTAGGATCGCGAGCGTAGCGCGGCGGGTCGGGGCCAAACGGCTAGTTCACCTATCAGGAATCGGCGCCGACGCGGCCTCGCCTTCGCCCTATATTCGCAGTCGCGGCGAAGGCGAGGCAGCTGTGCAGGCCGCATTCCCTGGCGCGGTCATCATCCGCCCAGCGGTGATGTTTGCGTCGGACGACCGCTTTCTCACGACAATTCTCAGGCTGCTTCGGGGCCTGCCGGCTTATCCGATATTCGGCGACGGCAGGACGAGGCTCCAGCCGGCGTACGCGGATGACGTTGCTGCGGCGATTACACAAGTTCTGCGGCAGAGCAAAAAGCCGTATCCTATCTACGAACTGGCCGGCCCGCGTGTCTATTCATACGAGGAGTTGTTGCGGACCATTGCCCGTACCGCAGGTTTGCGGCCGGCGCTGATGCGGATGCCGTTTGCCTTGTGGGATGTACTTGCCGGCGTCGCTGAAATCTTGCCACACCCACCCCTCACCCGCAATCAGGTCGAACTTATGCAGATCGACACCACAGCGTCGGACAACTTGCCGGGGTTTCGCGTGCTCGGCATTTCGCCGCGATCGCTCGAAGAAGAACTCGAAGCGATGCTCAAGCAAAGCAAATGAGGAAACTCAGTCAAACCCACTTCGGTTTGAACAAATGGGAGTTTGGTTGATACGAGGGCAAGTAGCCAAAAAGCACAAAGGTTTTACTGGTGATGGTGCGGTTGCCTCTTATCTAAACAACAAAGGAGGCAACCATGAAACTTACGGCAATGGCACTAGCCTCTGCGTTCGTGCTCTCCAGCACCTGCGCATTTGCCCACACAGTTCGTCACGAGTCGAACGTCAGGACCCATCCCAAGTATAGGGTTGTTGCGCCGCCCGTCGTCTCGCATCCGAAATATGGCAATCCGAACGGCAATTTCAGCGGGTACGGGGGCCGCGATGTGTGGGGCCACTGGGGCGCCTACTATGGGCCCATGATTCCCACAGGAGCCGGCGGTAGGTGAAAAAGCCTTGTACGCGATGTTGGCAGCACCTGCTGTGACCCGAAGGCCCCTGGCCTGATATTGATGCTAATCGTGCCCGCAATTACCGCTGGAGCGCATTCTCCACGGTCATGGCGATCCAGGCGGCGCCTGAAAGGCCTTGTTTGCGGGCCGTTTCGTTGAGTACTGCGACAACGTCAGGTGTGAGCGGTACACTGATGATAATGTCCAGGCCGCTTTCGAGGCTGTAGACCAGCTGTGTGACCTGACCGGTGAAACGCCGAAGATGCGCGTTCTTTTCCGCTTCTGTGAGCGAGCTTTCTTGCGCGACCATGGGGCAGTAGGCACCAACAAGATGGTCAATGATCAGACTTTTCGACATGCCGCCCTGCCGCAGCGTGCCGATAGTCGCGCTGAGCCGCTCGCTATTGGCCATTGCATTGCCGTCCGGAAGCAATCGCTGAATCTCCTGCAGCTTTGCAGGCGTGGTCGGTTTGACAGGGAGGGGGCACTCAAACTTTTCCGCTGCCACGCCGACTGGCGGCATCGCGGTGAGCATCAGACCAAAACATGTCAGGCCGCAGAGAAGTGTGCTCTTGTTCATAAGATGCATCCTCAAATTCGTAGCCAGCGCAACCCTCCCCCGAAGTCAGGGGCAGGATATGACAAATACACTTGCCTCCGGACGAAGCGGATCGTTACCTAATGGGGCGTTAGAACAAGACGCTATTGCAGGGTTGCGTTGACGGCGATTACTGACGTGCCAGAACTCGTTGGACTCTTGCCGCTCGCCTGAACGGAGAAAGTATCGGTACCTCTATATCCAGCCTGCGATGTGTATACGAAAGAAGATACATTGAGCTGTCGCAGCGTGCCGTGTGCCGGATTCTGCGAAACGCTCGAACTCAATATTTCGCCGGTAATATTGACGGTAAATAGGCAACTCCCGCCGGAAGCGATCTCGATATAGCCTATCGAGTTAAAGCCCCAGCCCGCTGGTGGTGATCCTGACACTACGCACTGAGGAGCGTTTTGGGAAAGTGCGGGCGCCGCTGCAGCTATCAATCCCAGCGCGGCCGCAATTAGCATTGAACACTCTCGCGTCATGTATGTCATTTGGGTGCTCCATTGCTCTTCGTTGACCCAGCGGGAAAGCTTTTCCCAATGCAGTCACTTCGCTTTGTCGCCCGATGTTCCTGCCCGTGTACATCGTTCGAGCACCCCTCAGTAGCAAGGCGGGTAGGGGTAATAGCCGCAGTACGGATATACGTTCGCCGCCGCCGCACCGACCGCCGCCGCACCGAGCGCAGCGCCGCCGACCGCAGCAGCTGCATAGGGAGCTCCCCGATACCAGGCACCGCGTGCGACGTAGGGATGGTACCCGACGCCGACAGCGCCGACGCGCGCGACTCTGACGTCTCCTACACGGGCGTAGCCGCCTCGGAAGCCACCGGCATGGAAGCCGCCGCCGTGGAAGCCGCCGAAGCCGAATCGGTCGATGAAGAGTGCGGCCGCGCCATCGGCGCCTGTCAGCTCACCTTCCAGCACATCCACGTCGAAGGTCAGCTTGTCGCCTTCAAGCTTCGCCGTCTTCAGCGTGACGACGGCATCGTGGATTTTCGACCCGTCCATGCTGAACACCGAGACAGTGCCGTTCGGCGGATTCTTGGTGAAGCTTTCGTCGCTTTCATTGTTCGGCGCCCACTCCGCCAGCAGGTGCGTCGTAAGTGTGTGCCCTGCCGCCCGCACCGGGCGGTCTGCGAAGACGATCGAGTTGGGTGCGACGCCGGTCAGCGTCAGTTTCCCGCCCTGCAGGCTCGCGCCGCGGGCGTTCATCACGATCAACGACGGCACGATGTCCGGGCCGGCCTGGCCGATCGTCTTCTGCAGCGGCACGTGCTCCGGCGTCGAAGGCGCGGTCTGGGCCAGCACCGATCCCGGCGCGCAGAGCGCAATGGCGATGATCATCCAGCCGATGCGATTCTTGGCCGCCATCTTGCGCGGCGCGTTTCGGGTACCAGACGGTTTTTCCGTGAATATGCAGTCAAGCATGGCGTTACTCTCCTGTTTATGATGCGTCGGAGGCTCTTCGCCTGATGCATCGAAAGCCCACATGACTCGTGGATAAGCGGCTTGTCATCGTGCATCTGGGGGTCGTGCGATAAAGAGCCTCTCCTTAGGAAGCGCTTCGGCGACCGTTCGTGGCAGGCCTAAATTGACAGCCAGCACATCCGGCGGATTCGAGGCTACCCATGCGCTGAGGTCGTGGGAATGATAGTGCCCGCTGTTGAATCCGAGCAGCAAGCGCAAGATGCCGCTACCGGTATTGCGGATGTAGTGTCCGGCGCCCATCGGCACGTAACCGATGTCACCCCTCACGAATTGTTCGGTTACTGCGTTACCCATCCCTAAATAAACAGCCATCTCAGCCGCACCCTCAAGATAGTATTGCCACTCGTCGGCGAGGGGATGCCAGTGAAGCTCACGCATGGCGCCCGGCTCGATCTCCAGCACGGAGACGGACAATGTTGTCGAGATCGGAAACTCATCCGCGGTAGCCGTCCACTGCGCGCCGCCGCCGGGCACGCGCCGCGGCTGCTGGGCGCCTAACGGATAGCGGTGCGTCGTTAAAAGTGTCGGCTTCGCCCGGGGCGTAGCACGTGCGAAGGAGTCATCGGGAACGGCCCCCTCTGCAAAGTTAAGTCTCTCCCTTCGGAAGCTTGGTCGCCCACTCCATGCCGAGGCCGAGATTCTGTGAGACGACGGCAGGCGACGTATGGGCTAACCAATCAGTGATGCTAAGTGTATGATCCTCAGAGAAGGCGCCGTTGTCGAACATCAGAATGAAATGGCACTCGCTTGGCCCAGTCCCCTGGATGGAATGGCCCCAGCCGCGAGGGAAATACCAAACATCGCCCGGCCCGAACGTATCGGTCGCCGCTCCTTCGGGGCTCAATACAGTGGTACGGCAGTTGCCAGATACGACGTAACCCAACTCGGCAGCAGTCGTGTGCCAATGCAGTTCGCGCAGGCAACCGGGTTGCAAGCGCATAGAGGCGCCGGCAATACCCTGGCTAACTGGGAACTGCCGGACAGATGCGCCCCGTACGAGACCGCCAGAGCTAGTATGCGGCGGTTGCCGTTCCAGGCGGTAGCGGAACGATGGCAGAGCCGGGTCGCTCATATCTGATCTCCTGGCCGCAATATCGGCGCTCGCCGGACTGAATATTCGTTCAGCTGAACCCCTATCGTGCGGTCGCGATCAACTGAAAATAACGTGCAACCCGCCAAGGCCGCGTTTGGATCGCAGCCCGACACTAAGGAACGGAATTGCGTTGGACCATCGCAGGGAACACGTGTTGGAGTACGTGGAAACACCTGTTGCCGACGTGCAAGGGTTGCTGACTTCCACGCTCAGACGTCAAGAGACGCTATATTTCAATGGACGTGATCAACCGTCTGAAACCGCTCGGCATCAATACTTCGTCAACTCTCCCGAGGAGTTTACACGCATTCAGTCAGCCGGCATCGCCGCGATGGACTGAGGTACCAACGCAGCCAATATCAAGATGGAAGGGTAGCGCCGCTTCCCCACAGCAACAAAGAAACCGACGAAGGTAGCGACTGGCAATCTGGCAGGGTGAGATTGCAACCACCACTCTGGAGCCGCGAAAACACGACTTGCATTCACCAGGCGGGGTCCATGCGTTCCTTCGCGTTCAGCACTTGGGCTGTCGCATGCTCTTCATCAGGTTTGTAAACAGGGCTGTCCAAGCAGTCGGGCACTCTCACGGCGGCACCATCAAAGCGGTCGAGTGAAATCAAGGGCGGTCCGATCGACTGAGAAGCAGCCAAGCGCCAATGCCGAGCGTCGGGTCGAGAACTGCAAACGCGAGCAGAAAGTGAGGAAAAACTCCTGCGATGGCCAAGGGTACGAGCACCAAGGGAACGAGCACCACTCTGTCCAATACGCCAGCGGCGACGATCCGTCTGCCGCCGGAGAGGCCACCGAACAGATAGAGCCAGCCAATGACCATCACGGTCATACCCACTACGCGGATAAGCGAAGCCTCGCTTCCGACGAAAGCCGCATCCCTGAAGATGGTCTGCACCATTCCGGGCCAAATAAGTACAAGGGCTCCGAGCCCCAAATAGATAAAGCCGTTCATTGCCGTGTATTTTGATGTGATCGCCTGATCGAACGGTCGCTCAAGAAGAGCCTTGAAGAGTGACATACTGTAATCCCGCTGGTGAAGTTGCTGGCCCAGTACAGGCCTCCCGCTCACGGGTGGGGTCAGGTTTTTTGGCAGTTTCAGAATTGCCGTCAACATTGTGCGCGCGCTATGCGCCTCCGGCCGGTTTTCGTCAGAATAATTAGGGTGCACCTCAGCGTAGTTGCTGGCTCCAAGGAGCAAAATTTAGCGTTGGCGAGCATACCGACGAAATCTCTTGAAGCTTGTCGTCCTGAATCGGCTTGGGTCCACAGCGCTGAGGTCCGCTATAGCGTTGCATCATTCGGAAGTAGACTTGCTGTCTACAGGCTCGAATTGCCGTCTGCGAACCTCGGAGAGATCTCTCTCGAGGAAGAAGTTGAGCAAAGTTCGAATCACTGCGACGATCGCGAGGCGCACCAGCTCATCCCAGCTCGGAGCGATTGAGGTCGCAAGGATATCGGCGGCGAGCTGGAAGGTGAGGCCGGCGACCAGCCAGCGCGCGTAGTGCAGCCACACGTCTCGCCTTTCATGTCCGGTCGCAGATGGCAAGAGCATGACCCGCAAACCCTGGACAAAGGCTTGGATCGTCCCGATCGCGATGATGACCAATACCACCGCATCGATTACCAGCACCGTGCCATTGGTGATTGCCGAGAGCCATTCATGCATCGCGAACACCTCGGAACATCTTCAACGTCCTCTCGACCAGCAGGCCAGCACCGGATGGCCGCAAGCAAGTCGTCGGCTCCGACCGTAGGCCGATATCCTTCGTCAGCGTTCGGGCCGTGCGGTCGTCTTTCATTTTATTGCGACTTTTTAGCCGCCCTCAGATCATCAGACTCACAACCGCGCGCGCTCCTCATGCGCCGGCCTGTCGATTATCGCGCCCCCCGTCCTCCAGCATGCCGGGCGCGAAGCGTTCCGTCAGCACCGGCCCGAGAATGGACGTGGCCAGCATCAACACGAGTACCGCGTTGAGCATTGTGTCGTCCAGCATTCGTTGCCCTGCCCCATTGCGCGTGTCGAAGGCGACCACCGCGGCGGCCAGGGTTGCGGCCACCTGCGGCAAAGTTAGCGCCCACATCGTCGATCTTGCGGCCGGCGTGTAACCGAATAGGCGAGCCCCAACCGCCGCGGCGATCCACTTTCCCGCGAGCAAAGTGACGACGAGTCCTAAGGCCAGAGGGAAATGGTCGACGATGTCTGTGGCGAACACGACCGGATCGATCACCAGACCGGTGACGACAAAGAAGCTCGGGATGAACAAGGCTTTGCCAAAGAATTCCAGTTTGACCCTTGCCGGATCCACCTGCACCGCGCTGTTGACCGCCAGTCCCGCCAGGAACGCGCCGACGATCCCCGGCAGGTTTATGAAGTCGGCGATCGCGCCTGCCACCGCCATGACGGCTAGCATCACCAGAAAATGGGCTTCCTCGTTACTTCCCATGCTGCTCAATGCCCAGGCGCCGGCGCGACTGAGCCCAATCAGGATCAGCGGCACAAAGATGGCAATCTCGATGAGCTGGATGGCAAGCCCTTCCGCTGAGAAGCCGGTTGTATACATCGAGACGCAGACCGCGAACACGACCAATGAAAGTGTGTCCGACAGCACTGTGGCGCCGATTGTCACGACGATCGGTTCGAGCCGAATGACACCCAGTCTCTGAACTATTGGTACACTCAGCAACGTGTGGGATGCGAGCAGCGATCCGACCACGATCGCCGGAATGAGCGCATAGCCAAAACCGAGGCCCAGCAAAGTGCCGAAAAGCAGTGGCACGCTGGTGGTAAGAAGCCCGAAGGTGATCGACCGGGCCTGAGCCTTGCGGAAGAGGGCAATGTCGATCTCGAGCCCGGCGGAAAACATCAGCAACAGCTTGCCCAACTCGGCAAAGAAGTTCGCTATCGGCCGGTGCTCACCGAAGAAGCCGAGCACGTGCGGCCCCAAAGCGACCCCGAAAAGCAGCAGGCCGACCATCGGCGGAAGTCTGATGCGGGCCGCCAGCCCCGGAACGCCGACGATGGCCGCGACAACGATCGCGAACTTTGCCAGATCCGGCAGCGCCAGGACGTGCGATCTCATCGCGTCGATCATGCCCGTCATATTGCACCCCTCGCGTCACATCGGCGAAAGCCGGTCCGAACTACATGTCGAATGCAAACGGCTGCTTCCACGAGCGTCTCTTCCCCCCGCAGGAGAGCGGTTCATGCTGAGCCTTGTCCGCCGAGCTTCAGTCCGACAGTGACTGCGATGTAGCCCAGCACCAGACTGATCACGACATAGACTGACGCGACGACGGCGCTTGCCGTCGAGGTCGACATCAGCACGACTGCGCCATAGACAAAGCTCGAAAATGTTGACAGTCCGCCCGCAATGCCGGTGCCGACCAGCATCTCGGCACCTTCGGACACGATTTGCCTGCGATGCAGCCCTGTGACGAGACCGAGCAGGAATGCGGCCAAGAGATTGGCAACGAGGATATCCAATGGGAAATTGTCCGCCAGGTTCGGCACCATCAGCATGCTGAACTCGCGCAACATGGCACCCAGGGCCCCGCCGACGAACACCAGTATGACAACATTGACCACGGCAAGTCCTCCTCAGCCCTGCGCACGGGCAAGTGTGCCGCCGAGCGCGGCGCCGAGCTGACCGACTACGACTGAAAGCAGAAGATAGGACGCGGCAGGAGCGCCGCCTCTCCTTCCGGCTAGCTTGACGGCGTCGAGTTGCATGCTGCTGAACGTCGTGTAGCCGCCGAGCCCCCCCGTCAGAACACCGGCATTGAGAGCCGTGCCATAGCGATCGCGCCAGTCGACCTTGAACAGGACGGAAAGGTAGCCGATGGCGAAGGCACCCGACACGTTGAACAGGAACGTGCCGACGGGAAAATCGCCACGATAGTGCTCGCCGATCACACGCCCGGTCATCCAGCGCAACAGTGATCCCAGACCACCGCCTAAACCGACCCACATAACATCCAACGGCGTCATCCCGGCTACTCCGGTTCTGAACTGGCCTTCCCGATCATTGTTGCAACCGCAAGAACTCTCAACAACCTCTTGTTGGCTCGCCCGACGTAACGAGTATCGCGTCGTGCACCGCGCTCTAAGATTAAGTCCTCCAATCCGCCCGGGCTATGCAAATCCGGCATGGACGAAAAAAGGAGTCGAGGCATGTCATCGGCCATCGGTGAATCGTGAGGGTATTGCGGAACAGGTTCGGCAGTAGAGGGCCGTTCGGCGGCCAAATTGCTGAGCTATCGGCATCATTTGGTTTCGACGCATCTCTAAGTTTCCGCCTGCTTGATGCGTGTTCTTTCGCGCTCGAGAGTGCGCTCCCGCAACGAATCGTAGATTGGCGCATCGTGCATCACAGTTGGCACCAGCATGGCCATGAAACAGGCTCCCAACATCGGCAAAAGCATTGTGACGTTTGCCGTCATCTCGACGACGAGTACGATGCCAGTCAGCGGGGCGCGGACAACACCGGTGAAAAAGCCGGCCATCCCGACCAAGGCGAATCCTTCAGGTTGAATGTTCAGATCTGGAAATACAAGCTGGCAGAGCTGACCGAAGAACAATCCCAGTTGGGCTCCCAGTACTAGCATGGGGGCAAACAGGCCCCCCGGTGTCCCGGCCGCATACGATATGGCGCCGAGCCCAAGCCTGAGCAGGAAAAGGAGCGGAAGCAGGCCAAGCGTCTCCGCCCCGACCAGAGTGCGCTGCGTAATCGGATCGCCGCCGCCAACAAGGTTGGGCGCGAACCAAGCCAGCATTCCAACTGCTGCGCCGATAAGACCCGCACGCAGCTCGAAAGGCCATCGGTCGAGTCGATCGATCGTCGCAATAGTTCCGAGCAGCAAGCGATTATAGACAATCGCCACAAGTCCGGCGACCGCCCCGAGGACGAAATAGAGGGGCCTCGTTGCCGCACCAGCATAGGTCAACGCTCCAACATGGAAGTCTGGTGCGTCGCCGAGGAGCACGCGGGACACGGAGATGGCGGTCGCCGACGCGCCAAGCGCCGCAATCGCAACGCGCAACTCGAATCGCCGTACCAATTCCTCCAGGACAAAAATGGCGCCGGCAATCGGCGCGTTGAACGCAGTGGCCAGCCCTGCCCCCGCGCCGGCGGCAAGCAACACTCTGCAGTCGGGCCAGCCGCGTCGAAATACCTTGCCGACTAGATGCCCGATGGTCGCGGCCATCTGGACGCTCGGGCCTTCACGGCCGAGCGCCAGCCCCGAACCGATTGCCAGCACCCCGGCAACGAACTTCACCGGTATGATGCGAAACGGCGCCTGCGGCAGGTCCTCGTTCAGGACCGCCTCGACGTGTGGGATGCCGCTCCCTGATGCGTTGGGTGAGTAGCGGCGAACCAGCCAAGCCGCTACCGCCGCCGCCGCGGCGCAAGCAATGCTAACGACCATAAAGCCGGCGAAGGCTTTCGAATGCGCCCAGACGATGAAGACCTCGCGAAACCTGTCCGCCCGTTCAAGCAAGAGCAGGAAGAGCGCTCCCACTAAGCCTGAAACTGCGCCAACGATGAGCGCCAAAACAGCAAGCACCACGAGGCTGCCATGGTCGCCATCTCGGTCACTCGCAAGGTTCTGCCCGGGGGTCATTTGCATTCCGAATTGGGGACAGGCGAGAACTCGGAGAGGGCCATCAATATCTTTCCGTCGACGACGTCAGCCGGATATGGCGCGGCCCCGTAGCCTGAAGTATTCATTGTCTCTCCTTCTCACGGTCCCGATGGTTCGCGGCGGCACACGATGCGTCAAAGACGACCTGGTCGTATTGCCAAAGGCGCTCGAAGAATCTCAAGGCTCGGCGATCGCCCTCGCCGTCCTGCGCTGCAAATTGCAGAATTTCGGCCAGCGTTCGGTTCCCGTCGATGGCGCCGAGCAGTTGGTCCTCGAAAGCATCAATGGTGAGAATGAGATCGGTGAATGTATGCGACCGGTTTATCAGCACCGCGACGCTACCAGGAGGCAGACGTTCCCGAACGCACACCGTCCGTGGCCGCGCAACGGGAACATAGTCGCGCCAGCGATCGCCGGCAAAGTTGATCGGCTGGCTCGCATCGGAGCGGTCGTCTCGGTATGCGATGAAGCTATGCGAGAACATCGTTCCTCGGAAGAGCTCGACGGCGGCGTGCTGCAGTCGCGAGGGCAATGAAGCCAAGCGCGCGGCGTGCGGGCTTAGCGCCACCACCCCGCATTGGGCCAGGTAGGGCGCCTGCTCGATCCAGCGACCAAAGAACATGCCGCACCGATCGAGCCATGCATACAGCTCCGGGACGGTGTAGGCGCGATCCTGGGGATGAAGAAGTGCGTCCGCCATCGCTTCCGGCCGCCGGAAATCCGCCGCCCGGCGCAGCACGCCTGAAATCGGGTGGTCTGCCGACAATGCTTCGATTGCGGCGCCGAGATCTCGTAGATCCTCTGCCGACGCGCTGATTCCGAGCAGGCGGCAGTACTCCTGCATCATATAGATTCCGGCCCGGCCGTAGCGTGCGTAGACCATCAGGCGCATCGCGCCGCTCGGACGCAGCACGTCGCGAAGGGCGCGAAGGCCGTGATCCGGGTCGGGCAGGTGATGCAGCACTCCTGTGCAGACCACCAGGTCGAACGAGCGTCCAATCTTCCGGACGCGCTCGATCGGGAGCTGATGGAGTTCGAGATTCTCGAGATTGTACTTGCGCTGAAGATCGCGCGTGTGACGCAGGCTCGTATCGCTGATGTCGATTGCGGTGATTCGCGCATCGGGCTCGCGAAGCGCGTACCGCGCGGCCTGCGAAGTGCCGCATCCGGCAATCAGGATTTCTTGTCCTCCCCGCGGTTGCTTGGCCGGCCACATCAGATGGAACTCGGCCCGGCGACGGTCCGGGTTCTTGTAGTGGTCGCGGTGTGCGTCCAGACTTGTGCGTGGGGCCGGATAGGGCATCCTTTCGTAGAAGTCGCGGACTTCCTCGCTGCGGCTCATCTCGGACCTCCTCGGATTTCCGGCCTCAGCGCCCGCTCAACGTCGAGCGCCACAGGCGGCAGCCAAAAGCCTGCCGCCCGAAGCCGAATGCGGGCTCAGTGCATTCCGGAGGCGGTTTCGTGCATCATCCTCAACGCGTCGTCGAGGGTGAAGGTGTTAGGCTTCTGAACCGGCGGGAAGTCCTTGAATGTCGCCGCCCATTGGGCGGCGGCCGCCTGCGCGCCGTACAACAGGTAGATGTGATGAATGTACCACTCCCAGTAGGTGTTGGACGTCTGTTCCGCCCGCTCGTAAGGGTCGGTGCGAAGATTGAACATCTTCGGTATTCTGAGCCGGGTGAACGGCTCGGCCCAGATCTGTAGCGTGCCGTGGCAGCGCTGCTCCATGAACGCCATCTTCCAATTGTCGTAGCGCAAGCCCAGCACGTCGCCGTCGTCGCTCAAATACATGAAGAACTCGCGCGGGCTCTGCTTCGCATCGCCGGTGAGGTAGGGCACAAGATTATAGCCGTCGATGTGGTTCTTGTAGGTGCGGCCGATCGCCTGATAGCCGCTCTTCAGCTTCTCAACGACTTCCGGATCGCCGGCCATGGCGAGGAAGGTCGGAAACCAATCGTGGTGCTGGACGATCCCGTTCGAGACTTGGCCCGGCTTGATCTTGCCCGGCCAGCGCACCACCATCGGGACGCGGAAGGCGCCCTCCCAGTTGGTGTTCTTCTCGCTGCGGAACGGCGTCATGCCGCCGTCCGGCCACGAGTTCATGTGGGGACCGTTGTCGGTCGAATACATGACGAAAGTGTTGTCCGCGATGCCGAGTTGGTCGAGATAATCGAGCACCTGGCCGACATTCTTGTCATGGTCGATCATTGTGTCGTGATAGTCGGACTGCCAGCGTCCCGCCTGTCCTTTGTTCTCGGGCTTGGGATGGGTGTAGAGATGCATGTGGGTCATGTTCAGCCAGACGAAGAACGGCTTGCCGGCGTCGTTCTGGCGTTTCATGAAATCCTTGGCCGCCGCAACAAATTCGTCGTCGCAGGTTTCCATGCGCTTCTTGGTGAGCGGGCCGGTGTCGGTGACCCTCTGTTTTCCGACCTTGCCCCAACGCGGCTCATCGGTCGGGTCGTCCTTGTCGGTCGCCCATGAATGGATCACGCCGCGCGGTCCAAACCTGTTGCGGAAGTTCGGGAAATCCTTCTCGCTCGGGTAGTCCTCCATTTCCGGCTCTTCTTCGGCGTTGAGGTGATAGAGGTTGCCGAAGAACTCGTCGAAGCCATGGTTGGTCGGCAACATGTGGTTGAGATCGCCGAGGTGGTTCTTGCCGAACTGGGCGGTCGCGTAACCCTGGTTCTTGAGGCAGGCGGGGATGGTCGCGAGCTTCTCCGACATGCCGATCGGCGCGCCCGGGATGCCGACCTTGGAAAGGCCGGTGCGATAGACGCTCTGCCCGGTGATGAAGGAGGAGCGTCCCGCCGTGCACGACTGTTCGCCGTAGCAATCGGTGAACATCGTACCTTCCCTGGCGATGCGGTCGATGTTGGGCGTCCTGTAGCCCATGAGGCCGTGCGAATAGCAGCTTAGATTAGAGATGCCGATATCGTCGCCCCAAATGACGAGGATGTTCGGCTTTTCCGTCTTGGCCATTTCAATCTCCTCCTGTTGGTATTGCAGTTGCGGGTGTAGTAGAGGGGCATGACTCTGTGCATTACGATCGCTTTACGGTAGAGGGCGGCGCGCTCATCGGGGTGTGGCCTTTGCGCTGCTTGCCGCGAAACATCCAGTAGACGACTGCGGTGTAGGCGGCGATCACCGGCAGCACGAACAGTCCGGCGCCCCAAAACAGGAAAGACAAGGAAGCCGCAGGCGCTGCCGCCGCGGCCACCGTGACGCTGTAGGGGATCATGTACGGCCAGAACATCACCGCGAGCGAGAGAAAGGTGGCGACGAAGAGCACGACCGTCATGGCGAACGGCCATGAGTCGCGACGCTGACGCACACCCGCAAAAATGCCGACGATCGCGATGATGCCGATCAGCGGAAAGATGAAGCCCCACGGACGGTCGAGGAAGAGGCTTCCAGTCATGCGGGCCCGATCGATGAACGCCATCACGACCGCAATGCACAGGACCGCAACAACCGCACCGGCAAGCACCGGTATGCGACTGCGCGCCCAGCTGCGTAGCGGATCTTCGGACTTAAGGACCAACCAGCCCGCGCCGAGCAGGGCATAAGCAAGCACGAGGCCGATGCCGCACAGAATCGGAAGCGCCGCGACCCAGTCGAACGAGCCTCCGGAAAACTGGCCGTTCACGACCGGTATTCCGCGGATCATGGCTCCGACCGCCGCGCCTTGGACAAAGGCCGCAACGAGCGAGCCGGCAGCGAAGCTGCGATCCCAGAATCCTTGTGCAGCGCCCCGAGCGCGGAATTCGAACGCGACGCCGCGGAATATCAGTCCCAAGAGGAGCAGCAGCACCGGGATGTAAAAGGCCCCCAGGAACACTGCGTAGACGGTGGGGAAGGCTGCGAACAACGTGGCGCCGACCACGATCAGCCAGGTCTCGTTGCCGTCCCAAAATGGAGAAATCGAGGCGATCATTTCATCCCGCAGCGCCTCGTCTTTGGTAACGCCAAAAAGGATCCCGACGCCCAGGTCAAAGCCGTCCAGGACGACGTAGGCGAGAATCGCCAAGCCGATCACGGCGAGCCAGAACAGGGCTAGCGCTGAGGGGGCCGTCGCACTCATCGGGGTTCCTCCGTGGAGGATTGCATTGCAACAGCCAGCGGCCGAGCCGGAGTCATTTTCGCCCGGTCCGACGCATCGCGCCCAGGGCCATCCCGCAAAAGTCGGTGAATGAAAAACAGACCAAAGCCGAATATTATGGCGTAGGCGATGACGTAGCATGCCAGCGAAAACAGCACGTCACCCGTCGTCAAAGACGGCGTTACAGCATCCTTCGTGCGCAGGAGGCCGTAGACGACCCAGGGCTGGCGGCCGACTTCGGCGGTGAACCAACCGGTGAGGATGGCGATGAAGCCGCTCGGGAAGGACAGGAACGCCACCCACAGAAACCAGCGTGTCCTCTCCAGCCGGCCGCGCCAGCGCAGAAGGTTTCCAAACCAGGATACCGCGAGCATGATCAGGCCCATTCCCACCATGATGCGGAACGCGAAAAAGGGAATGATCACCGGTGGGCGGTCTTCGGGCGGGAAGGTCTCCAACCCAATCTCGCGCGCGGTCCAATTGCCGGAGGCGATGAAGCTGCCGAGCCTGGGGATTTCAATCGCAAAGAGATTCCGCTCCTCGAATCGATCTGGCAAAGCGATCAGCACCTCGCTTGCCGGCTGCTGGGTCTTCCAGCGCGCCTCGATCGCCGCGAACTTCGCAGGCTGATGCTTGAGCACGTAGAGGCCCGTCAAGTGGCCGAAGAAGAGCTGGATCGGGATCAGCACCGCGACCAGTCCAAGGCCCCAGTTCAGCATCGCGCGCGACTCCGGCACGTCCCTGCCACGCAGCAGGTACCAGGCGCCGGTGGCCGCCACGCACATTCCGGTCGTCAGGAAGGCGGCCAGCAGCATGTGCGGCCAGCGCACCCGCATGATCGATCCGGTCGTGATCGCCCACCAGTCCGCAGGAATGATCCTGCCGTCGACAATCGTGTGGCCAAGCGGCACCTGCATCCAACTGTTGTTGGCGAGGATCCAGAACGACGAGAACATGGTGCCGAGCGAGACCATGCAACAGGAGAGAAAGTAGAACCAGGGCGGCACGCGGTCGCGACCAAGGAGCACGACGCCGAAGAATGTTGCTTCCAACATGAAGGCAGTGAAGGCCTCATAGCCCAGCAACGGCCCCTGGATCGATCCGGTGCGCTCGGCCAGTACGCTCCAGTTTGTGCCGAACTGGAAAGCCATCACGATGCCGCTAACCACGCCCATGCCGAACGACAGAGCAAATATCTTGAGCCAGAAGTCGAAGATCCGCCGATAGAGCTCGTTGCCATTCCACAGCCGCACGCCTTCGAGAGTTGCAAGCCACGCGGCGAGCCCAATGGTGAAGGCTGGAAAGATGATATGGAAGCTGATGACGAAGGCGAACTGCACGCGCGACAGCAGAACGGGATCGAGCTCCATGACCAGGCTCCTCATTGGCTCGCGCGGCGGCCGGCGCCGCCGTCGGCTGATTCAGTTGCCTTCGACGCCCAGGATCGCGATCTTCGCTCTCCGGATTTCAGTCGGAAAGGCGGGGGATACATAGCCGGTCGCTACCGCGACTTTCTGCGCGCCATTGGCTGTATAAGTGATCACTCCGCCACCGATCGCGCCGCCGATCTTCTTGCCCCACAGCTTCTGGCCGGTCGCCGCGTCAACCGCATAGAAATTGCCGCCCATGTCGCCGAACAACACGAGGCCTCCGGCGGTCGGCGTCACGGCGCCGATGATCGGGTAATTGGACTTCAGCCTCCACTTCCACACCCCGGTATCAGCGTCGACGCCATGGAGCCATCCCGCCCAGACACCGTCGGCACGCGTGAACTTTCCAAAGATGTCGGCCGGATTGAGAGACTTCTCTCCCGTCCATATTTGTCCGACCGAACTCGCCAGAACTTCTTCCCTCGTCTGCAGCCTCACCGTCGTGCACCAGTCGTTCTGGCCGGTGAAGATGAAATTGGTCATAGGGTCGTAGGCCGGGCTGTTCCATTCCCCCCCGCCCGCCACGCCGGGACAAAAATGGACGTCCTTGTCGACAGCGAAGGGCTCTTGCGCATTCTCGATTTTCGTCGCCGGCGTCCGGTACAAGAGCTTGTTGTCGGCAAGATCAAAGCCGTAAAGGTGTCCGTCCTTCGGCGCCACCGCCATGAGCCTCTTGCCCCCCCTTGTCTTGATCAGAGCCGGCGGGTTGGAGACGTCCCAGTCGTGCCAATCCCTGGGCACAAGCTGGAAATGGTTCTTGTAAGCGCCGGTCTTGGCGTCGAGGACAACGACGGAACCGGTGAAGAGATTGTCGCCCTGGCGAACGCTGTTGTCGTAGTCGGGCGCGGGATTGCCAACGGGCACATACAAGAGCCCAGAAGCCGGGTCCAAGGTCGTAGAAGTCCAGGTTCCCCCGCCGCTGATCGGCGCGCCGGGCACCATTTTCCAAGTCGAAGTGTCGAGCGGCGTGGCGCCCTCAGGCCCGCGAACAGTATCGCCCTCGGTCTTGGGCACGAGGAAGAATTGCCACACAATCTTGCCGGTCTTGGCGTCGAGCGCGTACATGTGCCCTTTGGCGCCCTTGACGTCGCCGCCGGCGTTGCCGACGAAGACGAGGCCCTGCCAGGCGATCGGTGCCGCTGGCACGTCTTCAAGCTTTTTCGCGTCCCCGATCGTCGCCTCCCACAGCCGCTTGCCGGTCTTGAAATCGTAGGCCAGCACGCGCCCGTCTTGGGTGCCGCGGAACAACATGCCGTCGAGGTACGCCGCGCCCCGATTGGTCGGCAGAATGTAGGACGGATATTCCTCGTGCGTGCGCCAGTTCTCGGCGCAGGTCGCCGGGTTTATCGAGAAAATATCGAATTCGGTTGTGCCGATGAGCGCGCCCTCGACCATCAGAAGACCGGTCTCGAAGGCCGTTAATCGCCCGGTGTCGTAGGTACACAGCACCTTGAGCTTGCCGACATTCTTCGTGTTGATCTGGCTGAGGTCGGAGAAGCGCTCGGAAGTGAGCGTCTTGTTGTAGCTCGGCCAGTCCGCGGCGGCCGGCGAGGGAGGAGCCGCAGGCGCAGGCGCCGCAGCGCCCTTGTAATTCGGGTTCGTTTCCGTCGCTACGGCACCCCGACGCGCAAAGAGCGACAGGATTTCGCCGCGCAAGTCGCCGAGGTCCACCTCGATTCCGACCTCGTCCGCAAGCGCGGAGGTGACTCCTCCGCCCACAACGCCCGCGCTTAGCGCAAAGAGTACGATGCTGAAGAGTTCGAGTCTGCGATTCATTTGCGCCTCTCCTGTTCGCTTACAAGCAGGTTTTCCACTGTCGAGGGCAACCGCCCTTCGAAGGTAAGGGCTTCGCTTCCATGCTCATGCTGATGAACCTGTTTACGATGGTCGGGCTTGTGTCGGTCATTTCGGAACCCCTTTCGGTCGCGGTTTCGCGCGGTCAGCTACACGAGGCGCAGCAGCACGGCAAAGAAGGCAAACACGCCGATGCAAATGAGGAGGATGGCGATGGCGATAACCGGCGTATGCATTCCCTCCCTTGTCAGTCCGGCAATTGGGGCGAACGTTTCGCTCCAAAGGTAACGAATGCCCCACAAGTACTGCCAAACCGAAATGAGTAGCGAAAGGACGCCGCATGAGATCAGCGCCAGCCCGAGGTCCCGCGGTGCGTTTGGATAAGCAGCAGGTCGGGCTCCGGGCATCTGTTCGAAGCGTACGAAGAACTGGACGATTGCGAAGCCGAAGCCGATCAGCGCGACTGCCGTCCGTATCCACGACATCATCGTGCGCTCGATGCTCAGGCGGGTGCGGATCCAGCCAAAGTGGCTGTCTGAGGTTACTCTCACCTCGAACCTGCCCGCGCTTGGGATGGAGTGTGGGTCTGCCATAGCGGGCTCCCTATTGCTGACGATTCATCTCGGAGCCCTCACCGCGCGATCTACGGATGCGCGACCGCGCGACGCGCAAGACGAGCCCCCGGATGATCAGGTACGGGACAAATGCGAGCAGCAACGCGATGACGAGCGCCTCATTCGGATAGAATGTCTTGAGCACGATGAGCTGATAGATCACGTCCATCACCAGCCCCAGAAGGATGATTCTGGCGGTCGCGTTTAATCCCTCGCGCAGCCGTCCAACGCGCTCCTGCGGATTGCGCAGCACCGTCATGAAATACGGAGAGCGTCCGGCCCGCGCGTCCTCACGTCCATCGTGGATAGCGGCGAACGCAGCCATCAGCGGCTGCAGGATGAAGCGGAACCTCATCGGCTCGTCCGGCCGTTCGACCAGGTCATGCCAGAATCGTCGGAAGGCATCGACCGTAACGCCGTGCCACAGCACGCCGGCGACGATCAGCACGATAGCGAGCACGATGACCAGCTTGGCCAGGACGCCCAGTTCCTGCGGAGTGGCATCGCTCATCGCGCTGCTCCCGCCTGTCTGATGATGCAGCGGAACCCCACATGACTGGTGGAGGTATCGATCGGTTCTGCATGACGGGCGGCCGGGCGATAACGGCGACAATAGTTCGGCGCGCAAAGGTGCGAGCCGCCCTTGATGACCTTGCGGGGGATCCTGATGTTGGACAGGCGCGGGTCGTAGCTCGCATCTTCACGAGCACCCCGCGGATTTTCGGGAATGCAGCAAGCTTTCAATGCATCCGCTTCGTGCCTCGGCGAGTACCAGTCAGTGGTCCATTCCCAGACATTGCCGATCATATCGTGCACGCCGTAGCCATTGGCCGGAAAAGCGGTGACCGGCGACGTGCGCTCGAATCCGTCCTGATTCAGGTTTTGGCGCGGAAACTCGCCCTGCCAGGTATTGGCCATGTGCCTGCCGCCGGGCGTGAGCTCGCCACCCCAAGCATATTGGGCGCCGTCGAGCCCGCCGCGCGCGGCAAATTCCCATTCCGCCTCGGTCGGCAATTCCTTGCCGGCCCACGTCGCATACGCCAGCGCATCGGAGTACGCGATATGTACGACCGGATGATCGTCGAGGCCGCGGATCGAACTGCCCTTGCCGTACGGGCGACGCCAATTGGCACCGAACGTGAAGCTCCACCAATTCGCGAAATTGCGGAGGTCGACCGGATGATCCGGTGGACTGAAGACCAGAGAGCCCGCCCTCAGCATGTGCGGCAGAGCCCCCGGATAATCCTTCGGGTCGGGGGCAATCTCAGCAAAGGTAATGTGCCCAGTCGCCTCGACGAACTGCCGAAATTGGCGGTTCGTTACAGGGGTTGGATCCATCCAAAAACCATCGACCGTAACGCGATGCACGGGCGCTTCTTCTGGATAATGCTTGTCTGATCCCATCCGAAACGTGCCGCCCGGAATGAATACCATCGGCGCGGATGAACACTGCCGGTTTTCGGCCTTTACGAGAGTATCGGTCGAAATACTCATGAGCCAACCCTCGTTGGGCGGTCGCGAAATGAAGAGACAAATGCTACACGCCAAGGCAGCGTGGCAATGCAACACTACACTAAAGTAGAGAATGGAATTGGACCATCGCAGGGAATACGTGCCGGAGTAGGTGGAAATACCTGTTGCCCATGTGCACGAGAGCTACCAACTTCACGTGCAGGCGCATCGAAGATGCGCGCCGCATTTGAATCGCATCGCAGCGAGTTCAGTCATGCGCGACGCCGATCGCCTGACGTATGACCGATCGCAGCCGCCCATCCGAAAACGGGTGTTCGAGAAAGTCGAAAGCGCCGGACCGCACCAATTCGACAGCAATCGCGAACTCCGAATCACGTCCGATCACCACGACCGCGAGTGGAAGTTGCCGGCGATTGATCTCGTCGATCAGCCCTCGCAGTCCAACGCCCGGAAGGTCGAGGGGCGCGAGAACGCATCCCGAGGCGGTTGCGGCAACTTCGTCGAGGAATTGTGCGGCGTCGTCGTAACTCTTTACGACGACAGGCTCGCCCGCGAGTGCGTTAACGATGCGGCGGCACTCATCGGGAAGCGGGTCGACGACATAGATGGTTTCGGCCATGAGCCTCTGGCCCTGCTAACGGCGGTCGAGTGACGTGCTGACCGCCGCGTCAGGCCTGGCCGAACGTCAAAGGACACTTATTGAGGGTGGGCTCTGTCCAGCCGCCGAACAATATGAATAAATACTTGCGACCCTTATAGTAGCCGGGCATCGTCCGCCGACCGCTCAGCTATTGCGTCGCTCGATCACGAGCCGGATCAGTTCCGCGGCCGAACGGACCCGCAGCTTTTCCATGATGTGACCGCGGTGCAGTTCTACGGTCCGGTAGCTGATGTCGAGCAACCTGGCGATCGACTTGCTGGACAGACCCTTAGCTACCTGCTCGAGCACATGGTGCTCACGTTCGGTAAGTGTTGCCAGGCGTTCGGCGAAGCCCTCGCCAGTATTGGTGACTAGTCGAGACTCCGCATCACGACGCAGGGCATCGTTGATGCTGTCAAGCAGTTGCTGTTCACGATATGGTTTTTGAACGAAATCAACGGCGCCCGCTTTGATGGTCTTGATGGCGACCGCGATGTCTCCATGGCCGCTGATGAACACGATCGGAATGCGTGCACCAATCGCGTTTAACTCGTCCTGGAGCGCGGGCCCGCTGATATGTGCCATGCGGACGTCAAGCACGAGACACCCCGGCAGCTCGGGATCGAACCCGTCAAGAAACTCCCGCGCGGAACGAAACGTGGCCGCTTGCAGTCCGACCGACATCACCAGCTCCGCAATCGAATCCAGTACTGCAGCATCGTCGTCAACAATAAACACGGTGGGCTCACTCATGCCGTCAGTTTCCCTTCACGAGAGATAGGCAGTGTGAATTGAAAAACGCATCCACTATCCACGTTCGGGGCCAGCGATATGTGGCCGCCATGCGCTTCGATGATAGCGCGGGAGATCGAAAGCCCGACGCCCAATCCCCCTCCCTTCGTTGAATAGAACGGTTCAAAAATATGCTTGGCATCGTCGGGGCCAATTCCCGGTCCGTAATCGGTGACGCTCACGGCGATTTCGTTTTCTGCGGTGCCCGAAACTCTAATTTTGATGAGGCTGGTGGCAATTCCAGCTTCCTCTACCGCCTCAATGGCATTGCGGATTAGATTCAGGACCACCTGTTGGATCTGAACCCCATCGACGAAGAGCGGTGGAAGATCCATCGAGATCACGGACTCGAACCTGATACTCGCGCTGCGGCTTTCCATCTCCACCAGCTTCAAGGTATCGGCGACCAGTTGCCCGACTTCGATTCTAGTCGTCTCCGATTCATGCTTCTTCACCATGGTTCGAAGCGACCGCAGCACATCGCCTGCGCGCGAGGCTTGCTCTCCGATTTTGTCCAGCAAATCTTCAACCTTGGCTGCGTCCACGGTGCCAGCGAGCCGTCTGCGCGCCGCGAGCGCATAGTTCTTGATAGCGACAAGCGGCTGATTGATCTCGTGTATGATCGCCGCCGACATTTCGCCGACCGCATGGACACGCACCAAATGCGCGAGACTTTCGCGATACTGTCCTGTTTCTACCTGGGCCCGTCCCATTTGCTCCGCGGCTCGCTTTCGTCGTTGGCGTTCCAATAGCAACCAAGCGATCAGAGCAGCCTGAAGCAGCACAACAGCCAGAGCACTGAGGATCTGCAAGGGATATTCGCGCCACAAATGCCGCTCGGCGACGCGGATTTCGCATCCGGGGGGCAAGCTGTGCTCGTCCAACGACCATTTGTTTAACGCGTATACATCCGCCACGCATTCAGCGGGGACATCGGAAAGGGCCGGGACCGAGGCACCCGCCCTCATTTGAATCAGCAGTTTGGCGACCGTGCGGCCAAGATCGTCGTAGGATTGCACGATTCCGGCCGCGATGCCGTAGCCCAAGTAGGTTTCGAAGACGCCATAGGTCGGCGCGGTCGATTCGGCGCTAATCGTGCGAAGCACCTCACGTGGCGTATACGGCCGGCCCTCGCGATCACGGAATTGGGTGAGATACAGCACGATGGTACTCGCCGGCTCTCGTGCTACTATCTCCACGAGTTCGGGCTGCGGCAGGCCGATCAAATAGCGTGTCTCTGCAGTCTCATTCCGCGCGGCGAACACCCTGCGGACCTCGTCAGCAAAGTCTTTGTCGTAGTCGGATACACCTGCGACCACGAGGATGCGTTGCGCACCAGGCTGCAGTCGGCGAGCCAGATCGACGGTCCTGCCGATATCCCGCCCCTCTCTCACGCCCTTCGTTCGTGCCGAGAGCGCGAGACCATCAAGCAAGTAGGTGGGAACGCTATGAAACAGGATCTGGGCGCCAGGCCATAGGTCATTGCCGTACCTGTTAGCAAAGTCGAGAGCGGGCTTCGTCACCGCAACGATAAAGTCGATTTTCAGTCCCGTGTATTTTTTGGCCAGCAGAGCCCGAAACTCCTGATCAAAATCGCCGAACGCAAACCGCTGAGCATCGAGCGACTCGGAGAAGAACTGGAATCGCTGCGTTGTATCTTTGGCCAATTCCTCGCGCATGGCATTGTCGAGGGCTAGCAATCCTGGGACATACGGGTGGGTAGCAATGAGGACTAGAATCCGAGTTTCCGGTTCGACCGCGCGCAGCGGCGCCGCCATGATGCAAAGCGCGGCAGCAACGAGCAAGCGTGCCAAGCCGCCCGCGAGCTTCATCGATGCCCTGTCCGCAAGGTTCACCGGATTCGCATCGCTCAGGAAAGCGATCAAAGGCGGCCTCACACGGTACTAAAAAGGTCAGCAGTTCGAACCCAATCCAAAGCAGTCCTATTACGGTACCCCCGCTATCAGGCCGCGACTATGCAGAAGCGGCTGAAGTTCTGATAAGTGGGATTGACCAGGGCTGCCTCTATTGCCGCCGTCCACTCCTGGTAGCTTCTCGGCCGTGCCACGGAAAGGAGGCCGGGACTGCTTCGGCAGCTGCCGTATCTCAGTAGTTCGGGTCGTGGGTATTGATCTATATCAACGACTGCGCAGGGGCGAGTTTTACGCGGGGCAGCCACGCCCCCATCGGTGTTGAAGCTGCATTGATGTTGTCTTGATTTGGATTAACGCGTCTTCGACGGGTGTATTGTTTCGTTGCCAAAGCTGCATAGCTCACTGCCAGTGATCTGGGTCAATTTCGCAAAGCGACGAGGCGTCACTCAGGCAACCAAATGATGGCGCGCCGCCCCATTCTCCTCCAGAGGATCAATGATGATGCAGTCATCATACAACCCCAGCAACCCGAGCCGTCGCCTTGTTCTCGGCGCGCTCGCGGCACTGCCAACCCTCCCCATACCGTTCGTCGCCATTGCGCAGGCGCAGACAACGCCCCCGGGGCCGCTTCCCACCGGGGCCGGTTTTTCGTTCGCGGCGGTCGGCGATACCCGTCCGATGATGTACCTCCCGTTGAAGGAGGGGCAGCCGGACCTCAACAAGTTCTTCGTCGAAATGTTCGGGTTGGTCATGCCGGAGAAGGTCGCTGAAGCCGTTGTGGCGAAGGATGTAAAGATGATCTTCGATCCGGTCACAAAAGACCTGATTAAGGTAATCATGCCATTCGCGTCAAGACGGAAGTCATGACGCTGACGGTCGATAAAGGGTGGGTGACAGAGGCATCCGTTGAGGACGTAAAGCTGCTTCCCGGCGTGCATCGGACGATGTTTCGGCTCCAGGGCGGCGAATGGGTGACGCGTGAAATCGTGAAAGACGTCCAATCCAGTCGCGCCAAATTCGTTGTCAATAGCGGCGACGCCGTATGGTGGGGCAATCAGGGCTTAACCGTCAGCGACAGCCCATACTGGAAACGCGTGAACGACACCATGTTGAAGAAGCTGCCCGCGCCAGATGACGAGATGCGTGCAGCCGGTCTGGATGGGCGGTTTTTCATGAGCGTGGGTAATCATGAGGTATGGGCCGATCCGAAGATCGAAGGCGTTCTTTCGGCGGTGCCGTATCTAAAGAAATTCGGCGTCACGCCGGAAAACCTCATCTACAAATTCGACTTCAAGGGCACCCGTTTCATATATCTGTGGAGCGGCAAGTACGACTACCGGTCGCCCTCACAATGGGACGCTGATCGGCCGAAGTACGCCGAGCAGATGACGCAACTGCAGAAGTGGATGGACGAGGCGAAGGCGAATGGCATTCGGAAGGCCTTTATCGTCTTCCATTTTCCGGTTTTTGCGCGCTCCGGCCTAGGTCCTATCCCGGCTCCCGACAACCCGCACAAGGTGATTGCGTCGTATGCCAAGGACATGGAGGTGGTCGTGTTGAACGGGCACGTCCACACCACGGAAATCTACGAAGTAGATGGGGTGAAGTATCTGATGCTGGGCGGTGGGGGCGCTGGGTTGAATTCGTTTTCCGTCAACAGCGACAGCGATGATGAATGTTCCATGTCAAGCCCAATTCTAGACCGCAACACTGATTGCCTGTACGATGGGATGGATCGAGCGATCCTGGGAGTCAGGGTGACCATTAGTACTGTCGGGAAAAGCCCGACAAAAACCAGAACATCGAGGAAGTGCTGAGACGTGGGCGTTTTGCTGTCTCATTTGATACCTACCCGCATGGAGGCGCCCACCTTGATCTCCCGGCGCGCAGCGCGCCGCCCCCTTATCCTCGTCTTCAAAGCGGCAGCGATGCCTCTTGCGCTTTTCGCGGGGTGGGTCGTTTTCCTGAATGCGCAGCAACAGCGCAGGGATTCTCAGGCGGCCGCGGTGGAGACACTTGATAGCGTCGTCAACCGACTTGCCTCGGAGATCAGCCTCCAGCTCGAGATCGCCGAGACTGTCGCGGCTTCGGCCACGCTCGATAAGCCGGACCTTGACGCATTCTATCGAGAAGCGACGCGCGTCAACGAAGCACGTCCCCTTTGGCAAACGATACAGCTTGTCGATCCCGATGGAAATCAGGTGCTGGACGTTAGCCGCCCGCTCGGAGATGGGATGCGCGCCACCGTCGACCGCGAGAATTTCGAACAAATCCTGAGGACGAGAAAGCCGGCGATCGGCGGAATAGGGCCACGCGGTCCTGTCACCGGCAAACGCGTGGTAGCCGTCAGGGCGCCCGTTGAGCGCGATGGGCAATTGAAGTTTGTGCTCACGGTGGCCCTGGTGCCCGATGCAATAAGCCAGATTTTGAAGAGCGCAGGTGCCCCGGCAGGCTGGGTGGGGTTTGTGGTCGATGCCAAGGGTAACATCGTCGCCCGCACCTTCGGTGAGCAATCCGAGCTCGGACAATCTGCCAGCGCCACAGTCCGCGAAGCGATTGCCTCTGCGCCAGAAGGAAGCTACGTCAAAACCACGCCTGTCGGCGACCAAGTCGACTCGATCTATAAACTCATTCCCGGAACCAGCGGATGGTCGGTCCATTTCGGAATACCGACGCAGGAACTCAACGGGCCCGTCCAGCGCTCAGCCATTTTTCTTGCCGGGGGTGGAGTCCTGAGCTTCGTCCTGGCTTTGACTTTGGCCTGGTACACGATACGCGACATTTCGCTGCGTCGGCGCGAGCAAGAGGCGCAGGCGGCATTGGCACTCAACGCAAGTGAAGAGCGACGCAGGCTGACGATCGATGCCGCAGATCTCGGCGTATTCAGCTGTGACTTTGCCGCCAGAGAAGCGATTGTATCGCCCCGCGCACGGGAGATGCTCCAGATAGAAGGTTCGCGCTCCGAAGGAGATACGAGCCTTCCGATAGATCAGATGCTGAGCAGTATTGATCCCGCCGACCAGCAGAAATTTGAGGCTTCCTTGCTGAGTTGCCGTTCGGGAATCGTCGCGATAGCCGATTTCCGGTCCGCTCCCCCTCACAGCCGGTGGCTGCGGGCCAGCGGAAGGCTATCTCGACTCGATGACAAAAACTTGGACGTGGTATATGGGGTCATTCAGGATATCGATGAGACCAAGCGAGCCGAGCTGGAACGACAGCAACTGCTTCGACGTCTTTCGGAGGCAGAAGAAAACGAACGCCGTCGAATCGCAAGGGAGCTTCACGATCAAATCGGCCAGACGGTTACAGGTCTCCTTCTCGGTCTAAAGAACCTGGAGCCGCTTCTCGGCACGAGCCCCAAACGCAAGCTCGGATTGGAGAGGCTCAATTGGCTGCAAGGACTCGCAAGAGGGATTGGGCGCGATATCCATCAAATCGCCTCTGATCTGCGCCCGACTGCCCTTGATGACCTGGGCCTTTACAAGGCGCTGGAGGCGTTCTGCGCGGAGATCCAGCGGCGGTTCGGGATCAGCGTTGATTTTCAACCTCTGGGCAGAAGAGATCGTCTCGGCCAGGATGTCGAAATCGCGGCCTACCGCGCCGTTCAGGAGGCCGTGAATAACGTCGTCAAACACGCGCAAGCGCGAAACGTCAGCGTGGTAATCGACCGACGTACAGCAGAGCTGAGGATAGTCGTCGAAGACGACGGGAACGGTTTCGACTTTCAGGAATTCTCGCAGGGTGAGAGCCGCCACGCAAAATTGGGCCTGTCGGTAATCGAGGAGCGCCTCACGCTGCTGGGCGGATCTTTGGCGATTGAATCTGAACCCGGCCACGGCACCTCTCTCTTCATGAGAATACCGGTGCCAATAGAGGAGATGGGCTATGTGCCCGATCCGGATCACGTTGACTGACGATCATCCGCTTGTTCTGGCCGGAATGAAGTCTTTGCTCCAGGACGTACAGGACATCGAGATCGTCGGGGAAGCAACGGATGGACAGACCGCCCTTGATATCATTCGCCAGGCCACGCCAGACATTGCCATCCTGGACATTTCACTTCCCGGTATCAGTGGCCTTGAAGTCGCTCGCACCCTAGCGACGCAGCTGCCTCAGGTTCGTCTGCTGGCGCTGACCGTGCACGAGGACCACGCCTACGTTCAGCCCATGCTGCAGGCGGGAGCTCGCGGCTATCTGCTGAAGCGCTCTGCGGCCGACGAGCTCGAGCGCGCAGTTCGCGCGATTGCTGGAGGTGGATTGTATCTGGATCCCGCAATAGCGGAGAAAGCACTTCCGTCCACGCATGGCGCACATTCGTCTTCTGGCGCTTCCACAGCCAGCGAGCTGACACCGCGCGAGAGTGAGGTTCTCAGACTCATCGCACAAGGCTTCAGCAACAAGGAAATTGCCAATCAACTAAACATCAGCATCAAGACCGTCGAAACTTACAAGGCCAGGGCGGTGGAAAAGCTCGGACTGTTTACGCGTGCTGACATAGTGCGCTACGGCGTGACCCTTGGCTGGTTGGACCATCTGGCAAAGAGTCCCGATCAAGTTTGACCTGGAATTAGAATTTAGTGGGCGAAGCGGCCCTGGCCGCACGGCACTCAGACGTCAGGATTGTCCCGACAAGCCGCGCTCATCTCCCGACTGCCCAATGGGACGCCGTAAACTATCTTCCGTGAAGCGGATGCGAGAACGAAAGCGAATCACCGGCCGGGACGTGCTTCTTCCAGGCTTCTGCACTCCGCACCTCCCAGGAACGGATCAGCTTGTTTGGAGACATATATGAGAAATGTACTTTTCCGAGGACGTGCCGGTTGCCAACTCTTTGCACAGTATGAAAAACTGGCTGGGCTCGCGGCTGGGACAAGCTCGCGGCGAGATGACCGCACGGCGAGAACCGCGGGCATTTGTCTCGCGTGCGTATACCTGACTTGCCTTCTGTTCACGGCGTATGCGATTGTTTGAATGGCGGTCGGCGTGCTGACCACCGGACATGGAGAGAGATTTCGAAGTTCGGGCTCGTATGTCCCGATTTTTGGCGGGAACTCGTCCGATCATGGATACAGCCGTGGAGCTCCTTTTCCTCGGCACGTTGGTCACGACTCTTGTCGTCGCGGCGCTGTAAATCGCGGCTCGTCGCTTTTCCCAAGCTCTTAATTGTCAGCTTCCGATGTAACGCGCTGCGTATCATGCTGGACGCATAGACTAATGCGCGTCGGAGACCCAGTCAGCATCGACGAACCGCTAGTTGAGATTGAAACCGACGGCACGACTGTAGAGGTGACAGCGCCAGCTACCGGAGTGCTGTCCGAGATTCTTTTGATGGACGGGAAAACAGTTACGGCAGGCACACTGCTCGGAGCGATTACAAAGTACGGGAGTGGCAGCAAGAGCCCTGGCGCAAGCTGAACGTGCGAAGGCGGAGCGGGCGTGAGACAGCCGATCGCCCTAATCAGCTGTTTGCTTATGAGTGCGCGTGCTAACCTATCGAGGTTTATTGAGTGCGATTCTAGTATCCGGAATCAGAGCTAAGTGATGCGGCGCCTTTGAATCTGCGTTTTCTTGGCACGGACGAAGGGTTCAGCTCTGTCGTTATCGATGTGCTCCTGAAGCTGTTTATTATCCCGACTTGAGTTACAACGCACGCTCTAAGAAACGTGGCTACTAATATTCTCCATCTGATATGTGCGGGATCGAATCGGTCCGGTCGTTGTGCTCCTGGCCTGCCTTCTGCAAGTACGCGATGAGGTCGCGGCGAGACGGGGCGTCGAGCACGCGAACCGGCATGCGTGCGCCGGGAATGAATTTCCGGGGGTCGGCCAGCCACTGATCGAGATTATCCGTGGACCAGATGAGACCGGCGCTCTTTAGCGCGGGCGAATAGTCGTACCCGGGAGCCCAGCCGGCTCTGCGGCCGACCACCCCGCCAAGCACGGGGCCAGTCTTGTTTCTGTCTATCGCGTGACACGCAGTGCAGCGTTCCATGAAGAGTTGTTGGCCGTGGACGGGATCCGGCGCGGCATTGGCCAGGAAACGTGAAAGATTCTCGCTGTGTGACGGATTCGCCGAGCGAAGAAATGTATAGCTTAATGTGATCGTATCGACATGGAGATTGTCCGAATCCTTTGCAAAGGCAGGATCGACGAAAAAGACAACGGGCATCTCGACCTTCTGATGCGGGTCAAGGCGCTCTTCATTGAAGCAGAAGCACTGAATTTTATTGAAATAGATGCCGCTCGTCTCCGGCGTGACGTTGAAGGTCGCGTGCCCGACGATCGACTCGTTGCTGAGATTCTCGGCGGTGAAGAATACGAGCTTTTGTTCGCCCAAGTGAACGGTCACGGAGCGCTGCTCAGGTTCGAACCGCCACGGCAAGTCCGGCGCGACGTTGCTGTCGAACGCAACGGTCACAGTCTGATCGGAGGCGGCAGTTGAGTCGGAATACGCCCGTTGTGTCGTCCCTCCGTATCCGGTTGCGCCACAGAAAGCGCGGTACAACTCTGGCGAATAAGCCACCAGGCCGAACATGATGCCGAGCACCACGAAGCACGGTAGGAGAACATTCAGGTTTTTCCGGTAGCGCGGCTCCATCTCGACTCCTTGCACTGGCCGCCCCCGGCATCTGGCATGATCTAGACCGACGCGGCGTAACCGTCCACCGGTCGATGAGAGCCAGTTTCGCCGTGGTGTTTGACGAGTTTGTGATCGTAGTTGCATCCGTAGGACACGTTCGACCCTCACCACGTCCCAATTTTGGTTCGCATCTCCATCAATCCCATATCAATCTCATGGCGCTCGCTGCACCGGGATTCGTCTTAAACCCTCGCAGGCTCGCTCTGAATATGCGTCGACAGCCGGTTTAAGCAGCAGCGGCTGCCCGATAGGCAGGCCGTGTGGCAGTTTCCAAAGCAGCAAAATTTCCCATTGATTTTGCGGGGACTTCATGTCGATTGGTTTGGACATTTCCCCGATTCAACTGTGCCCGACATGTCATCAGCGCCCCTCTCCTCGTCTAAATTTCCAATTCGGCCTGTCGTCGGCAGCCCCGCACCGGTTCCGGACCGTGAAAGGAGGGTCAATCTACTGGTCCTTTGCGGCCTCGCGCTGATTGTCGGGGTCATGACGGGCTGCGGCGCCGTCGCACTGCGAACGCTCATCGGTCTTTTTCACAACGCGTTTTACAACGGCACTTTCAGCATCTGGTACGATGCCAATGTGAGCGAAGGGCCGAGTCGGTTTGGCGACTGGGTATTTCTTTCGCCCGTCATCGGCGGTCTCGTTGTCGTCTTTCTGGTGCAGCGTTTCGCCCCGGAGGCAAAGGGCCATGGTGTTCCGGAGGTTATGGATGCTGTTTTTTACAAACGCGGCAACATCCGCGGTCAGGTTGCGATCATAAAATCTCTGGCTTCAGCCCTTTCGATTGGCGGTGGAGCTGCAGTCGGTCGCGAGGGTCCGATCATTCAGATCGGGGCAGCACTGGGTTCTGCTTTCTCCCAGGCGATCAAACTGTCGACGTGGCAGAAGATCACATTGCTCTCCGCTGGAGCCGGTGCCGGGATCGCGGCGACCTTCAACACACCGCTTGGCGGCGTGCTGTTCGCGCTGGAAATCCTGTTGCCCGAGGTCTCGAACCGCACTTTTCTTCCAGTCGTCATTGCGACGGGTGCCGCAACGACCATAGGCAGAATCTTGATCGGACCGGATCCTGCCTTCGTCGTCCCTGATATTCAAATGTCGCTAGCCCAGGCTCTGGGTCTGCAGGAGGCAATCGCTTTTGTCGTGCTGGGAGCCCTGTGTGGCGTCGCCTCCTGGGCCTTTATACGCCTGCTGGTAGTTATGGAGGACGGCTTTCCCAAGCTGCCCGGAAATGCCTACACGCAAAACATCATCGGGATGGCCGCCGTTGGCCTGATGATGGTCGCTTTAACTCACGCCTTCGGCCATCCCTATGTTGATGGCGTTGGCTATGGCGTCATCCAGTCGACCCTCGACAACAAGATGACATATGCAGGCCTGCTTGCGTCGCTGTTTGTGCTAAAGATGCTGGCCACGACGATCAGTCTCGGATGCGGAGCCTCCGGCGGTATCTTTTCCCCATCGCTGTACCTCGGAGCCACGTTGGGGGGAGCCTTCGCCCTCGTGGTCAGCATGGTCTTTCCACACGCTGGCCTGACCGTTCCTTCGGCTGCGATCGTCGGCATGGCCGCCATGGTTGGCGCCGGCACCGGCGGGGTCATGACCGCCATCGTCATGGTGTTCGAAATGACACGGGACTACGCCATCATCGTGCCCGTGATCGTCGGTGTCGCGGTCGCGGCCGGCATTCGCCGTACGCTGATTGGTGAGACAATCTACACGATCAAGCTGCGCCACCGCGGCCACCGCATCCCGAAAGAACGGCACATCAACCTTTATCTGGTCAAGCAGGCCCAGGACATCATGGAACGGCGTTTCATCCTTGCCAAGGTCGGGACAACGTTGAAGGAAGCCATAGGCGCGGAAGACACCGACGACCTACGCGCCATCATCGTCGAGCGCGAGGGGCGGATTGTCGGCCTGATACCGCCACGCTCGGGCCTGTGGCTTGAATCTCAGCGTAATCCGAACCTGCTCGTCGAGCGCTTCGTCGAAAGCCGCGCTGTCATTTGCAGGGATATCGATCTCCTGAGTCTCGTGCTCGCAAGATTGAAACGGCATCGCTCCGGAGCGGCGATTGTCTTTCACGGGGTCGATCGGCCGAGAGTCCGAGATATTGTTGGCGTCATCACAAAACGCGCAATAGCTGACACGGTCATCGATAGCTACGACGATTAATCAGCGAGCGACCGAAGCGAAACCAGAAGGAAATGATCAATGTCCGCCTGGTGCGGCCTAGAAGCGTAGACGGGAGATAACTATGCGCGCTATCCTGCTCGCAAGCGCGGCGGCGAAGCCTTGCATCGATATTTTGCATTGAGTGGACGACCGCGTCACTACGCTTAGAGTCGTGGTTGTAAATTCCCCGCCGGACCTATCGGGAACCGCGAGCGGTCGGCACATTCCTCTGATCATCAAGCTCTTTTGATTTCCTGTCGGGGTGACCCGAACGCGCGCACCGTCTAGTTTTTCTGTATGAACAACAGCGTTTTAATCTCCGGTGCGGGAATCGCTGGACCGACATTAGCCTTCTGGCTGAAGGCGGCGGGGTTCCAACCGACTCTGATCGAGCGGGCGCGCGCGTTGCGCGTCGGCGGTTATGTCGTCGATTTCTGGGGTCTTGGATACGACATCGCTGAACAAATGCACCTGACCGACGACATCAATCGCATCGGCTATCACGCGCGTGAGATGCGGGTCGTTGACGATCTCGGGAAACGCATCGCGGGATTTGGCACCAGGGTGTTCGATGAACTTTCGAACGGACGCTATGTAACGATCGGACGGAGCGACCTCTCTCGGTTGCTTTTCGAAAGGCTCAGAGGTGACACCGATGTCATTTTTCAAAGCGAGATTCTTGCCCTTCAGGAACGCGACGACTGCGTGGAGGTTCAACTGAAGAATGCGGGCACTCGCCGATTTGGTTTAGTTATCGGCGCCGATGGCTTGCATTCCACCGTTCGCAGGTTAACGTTCGGGCCGCAGTCACGGTTTGAAAAGTATCTTGGCTATGCGGTCGCAGCGTTCGAGGTCCGCGGTTACCGACCGCGCGACGAAGATATCTATTTGATGTATGGACAGCCCGGCCGCATGCTTGGCCGCTTCACGTTGCATGATGACCTGACGCTGTTCTTGTTCGTGTTTGCCGCCGATAGCGATACGTTACCAGAAGGGCTTGAACGGCAGAAGGCTATGCTGCGCGAAAGATACCGCGAAGGGAAGTGGGAGTGCCCCCTCATCCTTGCCGAATTGGATCGTGCACAACAACTCTATTTTGACCGGGTTAGTCAGATAAGGATGGAAAGCTGGACGCGCGGCCGCGTTGCCCTTATCGGAGATGCAGCATTCTGTGTATCCTTGACGGCCGGGCAAGGCTCGGCTCTTGCGATGATTTCCGCATTCGTACTCGCAGGTGAACTCGCCAATGCCGGAGGCCGCCATGAAGATGCCTTTGGCAGATACGAAGCATTTTTGCGGGCCTTTATCGGGGAGAAACAGCGCGCCGCCGAGCGCTTTGCTCGGGTCTTTGCGCCAAAAACCCGGTGGGGCCTGAACGTTCGCAACCAGGTGATAAAGGCGTTCGCCATTCCCGGCCTTGCAAGGCTAGCAATCGGCAGGGATATTACCGACACCCTACAACTCCCCGATTACCACTGGCTAACGCCTTCGTGGTCAGGCCATCGGGTGACACCCTCTGGCTCGGAACCGAGCCCAACGAGGGCATGAAGCCGCGTAGATCATTTGCTTATGGCTCCTCTCCGCCGAACGACATTCTTTATGGCGCTCTGAAGCGGCGGTCCCGCTCGCGTAGACAACGGGAAAGTCCGGGTCGATTTCCCGAGCAAGTTGAGCGACCTGCCAACCATCCATCTTCCCTCGTAGATTTATGTCGTCTAGGAGCGCTCGGTGCTTTCCCCTGTGTCCCTTGAGCAGGGTAACCGCCTCTTCCCCCGATGCCGTGATGGCGGGTTCGAAGCCGCCACACCGAGCGCTTCTTCAATGAGAGTTTGGAGCAACTGGTCGTCTTCAACGACCAAGATAATCGGCAAGTCCTGCAATACCCCGGCTCCCCACTACTGCATCAAGCGATTCGAGTTACAAAGTGAACATAAGTTCCCGGCCCGCACTGTCAGCCGCACGCAAGAGAGGGGTACCGTGGCGCACTGATTCTGTCGGCGTCTGTCGTTCAACGGCCTTGTCTTGACGTGGGCAGGTCGTCGGACTCGTCCTGTACGACAAAGTGTCTTGCGGCAGAGATCAGCACTACGAAAGTCGCAACCCATGCCATGCGCGCGCCATAGCGATCATGCGGACCCGAGATCACACCGCAAATGAACGCGTTGCCGAGCAGTGCGAATGTTACAGTCCCTGCAAGCAAAGTAAGATCATCCAACGAGCGCCGCCAAAGCCCGCGACCGAACAGAACCACGGTCAGCAACATCGACGCCAGTGCGACCGGCACGTGAAGACAGTTGATCGCGGTGAAGTCGAGCTCGGAATGCTGCTGGCGCGCGGCGCGCATAGGCGTTACTTGCGCCGAGATGTAACGCTCGATGATCCCATAGGTGTGGGGAATCCAGACATCGGAGCCCTCGCCGGTTGCGACGAGAGTAAGTTGCTGCGCGGTCGCAGCCAGTGCGGCCTCGGCTTGCAAGGTCGGATATTCCGCGAGCGAGTGCAACACGATGAAGCCCATCTCGTCGTTCAGGCCCTTGAAGCGGCCTAGCGTGTTGAACATGCTGTTGCCCCAAAGGAACTGATCGGCGGTCGCGGGCAGCTGATCGCGATAGGGACAGAGTTTCAACTGCTCGCGTGGACAATGGTCCCTGAGGTAGCGCGCGACGATACCGTCCTGCATGATGCGGCCGAACGCAACACCGAAGCCACCGGGAGTCCAAGCCAATTGTCCCGACAAGGCGAAGTTTGCTGCGAGCAGCATCGCCGCGCCGGCAACGAGGGTCAGGCTGCCCTGAATCAAACTGATGATTGGGATTTGACCGCGTAGCAGCAGACGTACACTCCACCCGACCACGCATAGCCCTAGTAGCACCCCGAGCGTTGCGCTGTGAGTTGCTGCGGCGAAGGCCGTGAATACAAATAGGCAGCACTTTTCGACGGTAGAAATCCTGTCATTGTGTAACACCAGGACGAACAGCGCGAGCACCGACAGACCGGCAAAAATGTCAGTCAGAAGCATGCTGGCGATCCAAGGCAGCGCGGTCGTCAGGATCAGCACGAGGCCGATCGCCATCAGCCGTAGCGGCTGGCTCATGCCGAGAACTCGCAGCGTCAGTTGCAGGATCCACAGTGACGCCAGGGCCTGGATTCCGAGGTTGATCCAGAAGCTCGAATGCTCACCAAAATGCAGGTAAAGGCCGAACACCGTTGAGCGGCTCGGCACGAGGTAACCTTCGTACCACCTTGCCAGATAGCCACCGGTATCCCACTGAAGCAGCGGATAGCCATTCCAAAGAGCCGGCGCGAGCAACATCAAGGGAATGGCTACCGCGGCGATCCACATCGACCGTGAGGCGGCGATGCGCCCACGTAAAACCTGCGTATTGATGGCCTACCCCCTGCCCTGTTTTGGGGAACATGCCCGGAACTATTCTTGGAATCAAGACGCTGACAGACGGCTACTGAACGTTCTGAATCCAATTTGCTCGAAAATCCGACGAGGGCCAATGCATCGTGGTGCGATGCAATAGGTCATAGTGCGATATATCTGGGCGATATTGCTAATCTTCTAGGCGCTGCGCACCTCCCGTTTCGAGGGCGAGGCGCGAAACTGTCCCGCTTTTGGGTCGATTGTTCGCTGTTTCATACGCTGGCATGTGCGTTGCATCAGCTCTCTTCAAGACGAGTAGGCTGTTGGCGCCGTCGCGACTTTGAGAACAGAGAGGGTATTGATGTCGTATCTAACGCCATCGGAATTCGTCACCAAGATGGTGGACGCGGGTGAATCTAAAATCTTCATGTCCACCCGTGACACGCTGATCCGCGCCTACATGGCGGGCGCGATCCTCGCCTTGGCGGCATGGCTCGCCGTCACGATCAACGTGAACACGGGCCAGCCGTTGGCCGGAGCGCTACTGTTTCCTGTCGGATTTTCCATGCTGTATCTGCTGGGCTTTGACCTACTGACCGGCGTATTCGTGCTTGCTCCGCTCGCGTTGATCGACAAACGGCCGGGTGTGACGCCGGGTGGCGTTTTGAGAAACTGGGGTCTAGTCTTTGTCGGAAACTTTGCCGGGGCGCTCACGGTAGCCTTCATGATGGCATTTGTGACAACGTTCGGCTTCACGCAGGATCCCGATAAGGTCGGCATGACGATCGGAAATGTTGGCGAGGCTCGAACGCTCGGCTACGCGGCACACGGCGCGGCCGGCATGGCAACATTGTTCATCCGCGGGATGCTGTGCAACTGGATGGTCTCCACCGGCGTCGTCGGGGCCATGATTTCAACGTCGGTCCCGGGCAAGGTCATTGCGATGTGGATGCCGATCTTCTTGTTCTTTTACATGGTGTTTGAGCATTCCGTCGTGAACATGTTCCTGTTTCCGTCGGGGCTGATGCTCCACGCGAAATTTTCCATCATGGACTACTTCGTCTGGAACGAAATTCCGACGGTTCTTGGCAACTTGGTGGGCGGCCTCGCGTTCACGGGGCTTACCCTGTACGCCACGCACGTCAGGACGGCACCGAAACGCAGCGAGACCGAACTGGCAATGCGGCGTGCCGCAGCTTGATCGCGATCGCGGAGATATCGCAGCGGGGCATGGTCGTCCGGTAACAATCCGAATGTCTGGATCGGTTGACTGGCGGTGACGTAGGTTTCGGATAGCAAGATGCACTATTGGATGCCGCTGATGTGAATCGGCGCCGTAATCCACAGCGGATCAGGTCGCATGAAGCGAACTCGGCGAGCGGTGCTGCTGTTACCCATAGTTCTCGGCGCGGTTTTTTGGTTGACAACATCGCGTGCGCAGACCGTTGCTCGAGTGGGGGTCGTCGTATCCGATATGACTGAAGCATGAAGGCCATGTTCTCGGTCTGCCGGATCGTGGGGTCTTTGTCGTCGATGTCAGGAGCGATAGCTCGGCGGCCCGGGCAGGTATTCTTGCCAGGGATGTGATTTTCGAACTCGATGGTGGTCCTATCAATGGGGTCGACGATTTTATATGCCGAGTAGCCCGAAAGCAGCCTGGCGACTCCATTCGGTTCCAAATCCTTCGAAGCCTGAAACCTCTGGCGATCACGGTCAACCTTGGCACATGGCCCAACGAGCTTTCGTCATTTCGAAGTATGTCTATTGGATGCGGGGTTGTGGATGCGCAGCCAGGCGCGATGGTCGTCCCGAACAGTGCGGCTACTTGACTTTGATGACTCGGAAGGCAAGCTGAGCATAACTCAGTCTAGGATTTGGCGCGCCATATGCTTCGATCGAAGCAAGATAGAAAATCTCAAACCGCGACTGACTCACAGAAGAAGAGAGTAGCGCGAAAGAGTAGGGATACAGTTGACTATAGAGCGCTGGCCGAATTTCGACTTCAGCTCCGGCGTTTCCTCGAATTCAGCGAAGCCAACACCCGCAAGAACAACCTAACGTCACAGCAGTATCAAGCCCTGCTTACGATAAAGGGCTTGTCTCGGCCGGATTATCATATGTCACGTGGGTGAACTGGCAGATTTTCTGCTCGTCAAGAACCATACCGCAGTGGGTCTGGTGGATCGAATGGTCAAGATCGGCCTGTTGAAACGCTTCCGGAACAGTGGAGACGGTAGGCGGATTCTCGTGATGCTCACTCACAAAGGTGAGAGGCATTTGTCCAACGTTGCCGAGCTCAACTGGGCGGAGCTTCGCTCCCGCCGGCTTGCCCTGGCAAAAGTACTCAAGTCGTTCTCCTGAGCGGCGCTGTATTGCCTCCCAATATGTGACTTTTCAGGGAGACGGCAGGCGGGCAAGAAGGCGCTCGCGCCCCAAACCCGACATCGGCGATGGCTTAATCTTCTAGGTTGAATTATGGCCATCGCGATGTATAACGCCACTCGGGTGCTCGCTGCATCGAGCAGCGACAGGTCAAGCGATGGTCGGGCCGCCTCGCGGATAGCGCGTGCCCGTGAAAAATTTTCCATCATTTGACGATCTGCCGAACCACCAGCGCCCAGCGGAACAGGCCCTCAAGAACCGTCAGCAGTTGCTGCACGCCGCGCTTGTTCGGTTCCGCGCGGCACGCTTGCCCTATGGTGGGGGGCAGTCACGTCCGAAGGTTGTGAGGGTCTCTCCAATGCCCTTTAAAGCTGCGCATGTGTCTTTCGTCTCGTTTGCCGTTGAGATTTTGTCCTCCACCGTTACCCAGGTGATGATCGTCGAAACAGACTTGCACCTGAATCCGCGACATCCCTCGTACAATCGCTCGGCCGTAGAGGATCTGATTTCTTCCGCACGGGCCTATACCAGCGCACACATAGAAGGTCCCTCGTCCATTCGGCTTGTTTCGACGCGTAGTGGAGAGATTTGATGGTGAGGACTCAACGATCATCCGCGCGTGCGCCGTATGCTGCACGCCGGAGCGAACAACTGCGGCCGAGACCTCGAGCCTTCAAGGAAACCATATAAGAGCAAACGACCAGGATTGGAGATGCTTCTTGCGACGCCGTAAGCCTTGGACAGAACAGGACGAGGCAATTCTCTTGGAGATGCGAACTAGTGGGGCATCGTGGGAGACGATCGCCAATTTTTTAGATCGCACTAAAATGTCCGTCGAGGTCCGCGCAGCAGAGATTAGGCGTCGCAATGGAGGTGCTAATTGTGAAGCGTCCTAAAAACATGCGACATGTTCCGTCCCTTCTGGGTGTCATCGTCCTTTTTGGAATCGTCTTTTTCTTGACCAGAGAGACGCTTTCAACACCTAAATTGGTAGGCGGCATTTGTATTGCCCTCCTGGTCTATGCCGCGACCATGGCATGGCACATCCGTAACATCCTTCGGTGAACATCCTGGATCGCGTGCGCTCATCCGTGATCGTATTAATTATCGATTGGCCGGGTCGTGCGTGATCCGAAGGTAACCCCAATTTTCGAGGAGCCGTTTTGATACTAGCGCTGACCGTGGTTTTCGTCGTGGTTTATGCCGCGATCGCCCTTGAGCATCCGATTAAAGTAGAGAAGTCAGCGTCGGCCCTTTTCGGAGCAGGTCTGCTTTGGACGATCTACGCCATCGGAGCAGGTGAGCACGAAGCAGTCGTCCACCAACTAACGGAAACGATAGGTGCGACGGCGGGCATTATCTTCTTCCTGATGGGAGCCATGACCATTGTTGAAGTCATCGACGCACATGATGGATTCGAGCTCATTACCTCGCAGATCAAGACGAAGAGGCTCGCCACCTTGATGTGGCTCGTGTGCGTTATAACATTCTTCCTCAGTGCGGCGTTGGACAACCTCACGACGACTATCGTGATGGTCTCGTTGATCGGGAAGTTGTTCGAAAAACAAGATGACCGTTGGTTGTTTGCATCGCTAGTCGTTATTGCCGCCAATGCAGGAGGTGCATGGTCTCCCATCGGGGATGTCACCACGACCATGCTCTGGATCGGCGGTCAAATCACGGCCCTCGAAATCGTCAAGGCACTCTTTTTCGCTTCCATAGCGAACATGCTAGTTCCGCTGTTGGTGGTAACCTATCAATTGCGCGGCAGAACGTTTTCAATGCCGGTGACCGATAGTAACGAGACTGCGAGCACCCCGCCTTTCGAGCGAAACGTGATGTTCGCCTTGGGTGTTGCCATCCTGATCATGGTGCCTGCCTTCAAGGCCATTACTCACCTGCCGCCTTTTATGGGCATCCTCTTTGGTCTGGGAACGCTATGGCTCGTCGGAGAGGTCATTCACCGAAAGAAGGAGCCTCAAGAACGAAGGCATCTAACGGTCGCCCATGCGCTCACTCAGATCGATCTCAGCTCGATCGTATTCTTCCTTGGCATTTTGCTGGCGGTGGCCACGCTGGAGCACACCCAAGTTCTCGCCGCTCTTGCGAAGTGGCTGGATCAAACGATCGGTCGCACCGATGCCATTGTCATGGCACTGGGGTTGATCAGTGCCATCGTTGACAACGTTCCCCTCGTTGCTGCATCCATGGGGATGTATGGGCTTACGCACTATCCACCTGACACATTTCTCTGGGAATTTATCGCCTACTGCGCGGGCACAGGGGGATCGATACTAATCATTGGGTCGGCGGCTGGGGTCGCCGCGATGGGCATCGAGAAAATTCAGTTCATCTGGTACATGCGAAGGATCAGCGGACTCGCACTCTTGGGTTACACCGCCGGAGCGTTGATATACATCTGGCAGTATCGGTGGCTTCACTAGAGAATCGAGAGTCGCATGTCATCGGTCCGCCACGGTTGATGGCACCCTCGCTTCTTATGTCGGCTATTGGTCGGTAGTTGAAGGTCGTTTGAACCCGAGTCATGCCGGCTTTCAGAAGCAAACCTGACGGCAATTCAACATCGCGTCTTGCCCCCTTGCGGACGTCGTCCAACTCTTTGCAGAGTGGGGGCGGTTCAACTGATTGGCAAAACGTTACTCTGGCGGGCGTTTTTCAGAAACCACAGGCTGCGTAGGTCTTGCGAGCAAGACGGTAGTGCGATCCGACTTCAACGAAATCGACATCGAGGCACTGATTGCCGTGGCGGTAGTCATCGGCGAGCCCTTGGCAATTTAGATATTCGATGTTGATCCGCCAGCGATGTTCCTGCGGGTCATAGGTCGCAAAATCATGTTGCGCCACGGCCGGTCCCTTGCAAAGCCCACCGATGTATTGCCGGATCTCCGGTGGCAAATCGGAAATATGCTGCGGGTCCCATGGGTCGTGCTTGTTCATCGAGGCAGCTTGAACGGTCGATCCTTGACATAGCAGCAAAGCCAATAGGCAGTTGCGCCAAGACATCGGAGCCTCCCCATGGTCATTTGGCGTGGAGAATAGTCTCCTCGCTGCCGGATTTCCATGCCGTTTGCGTTGCCGCCGCTGGCCCGCTCCCGGGGCAGAGTTTAGGCCAGCGGCGCAAGAGCCCAGCACGTCCGTTTCTTGTTTCTCTGAATGCTAGTGAGAGAAGCTGACGGGAAACTGACGACCGGCGCGGTGGAGTGACGCAGGCGCGGATTGGGGGGCGCTGAATTGGGAGGGCATATAGCGCCGGTGAGAATTGTTCGCAGCATTGATTTCTTAAAACTGCAACACATGGGGTCCCTCCAAGGCCGTAGGTGCTGATATGCCGAAGGGGGAGTGCAAGATCGCAGGCTTGCTAGCAGGAGAGGGAATCGAATCCCCGACCCAATCAATCCGGTTCTGGCCTTTAGCAGGCGATTCTTGCGGCGAAGCGTATAACAGATTGTCCGCTTTGCTCGCTCCAGCATCCCATTCTACGACGAGCATGAAATTGACCTAGCCCACAGGATCCGCGCGCTCTATCGGTGAAGGTACAGAAACAAAGGAAAAGCCGAACAGCAATCTCGCCACGCCGGCCCTCACAAAACCGTCGCACGAAATCCGGCTTGTTCTGTCGGAGAAAATAAAAAAGCCCCTTCGGGCCAATCTCTTAAGGATGGTGGGCGCACCAGGGCTCGAACCTGGGACCCGCTGATTAAGAGTTTAAGATCATCCCTTCCCTGCAGTTTCGATTGCACGCCGCGTTACGATGAGTATTCGAGAAGCCCTTTGTTTATAGATGTTTCTCGCATAGTTTCGCGCTCCGTCGAACTCAAACCTCCAAATAGCTCGATCCGCCAACACCGTTTGAAAACCGTTTTGGCGGCCCTGGACTCTCGTCATGACCGATATTCGAATTTCTCTCACCGGGCGGGCTTCATCCATTAGGGTTTCCATTGGCAACGCCAGCGAGATGTCAACCCGAGCTGCGCGCGCCATTGCCAAGGAATATTTGGCTCAGATTAGCCGGGGGCGGCATCCGAAGGACGAGAAGCAAGCCGAAGGGACGAATCCCGCTCCGGCGATGGAGATTGGGGGGACAGTCGCAAGGATCACCCTCAGGCAGGCCTGGCAGCGGTATCTCGAGGCACATCTGATGCGCAAGAGCCGCAGTGAAAAGACCATCAGCGGCTATCGCGACCACGTCGAGCGAATCTTTGCGGATTGGCTCGACACCGCCCTGCATGAGCTCGCAACAGACCCGGCTCGGGTGGCCAGGAAGCACGACGAAATCACAAGAGAGAATGGGCCGTACATGGCCAACGGCAGCATGCGAACTCTGCGGGCCATCTATAATCATGCACGGAAGACGAACAGGTCGTTGCCGTCAGATAACCCGGCCGATGCGGTCGACTGGAATGAAGAGGAGCGCCGCAACACCGGGATGGGCTCCGCCGACCTGAAGGGCTGGTTCGCGCAACTCGCCGCCCTCGACAACCCCGTGCGGAGAGAGTTCCACCTCTTTACTCTCCTTTGCGGTTCTCGGCCCACTGCGCTCCAGGAAGCTAAACCGGAACACATCGATTTTCGGCGGCGGGCGCTGCACATTCCCAAACCGAAGGGCGGCAAAAAGAAAGCCTTCGATATCCCGTTGTCACGTCAGATGATCATTTGCCTCGTCCGCGCGATCCGGTTCAGCAGGCAAATGTATCCTGTGCAGGCACAAGAGTGGGTGTTTCCGGCCGACAGCACCTCGGGGCATTTGGCGGAAACAAAAGAGGACCGGGAAATGCTATCGAAGTGGGGTAACGACCTCCGCCAAACCTTCCGTACGATTGCGACTGCAGCCGGTGTCTCGGAAGTTGACGCCAAGCTCCTGATGAACCATGCCATTCCCGGTGTAAACGCAGGCTACATTACGCGGCACAAGCTTCTCGAAGATCATCTACGCAGCCAGCAGCAGGCGATCAGCAATGCCGTATTTGCTGCGTTGGGCCCATCGATGACCCAGAGGGCCTCGTTGCAGGATTGGCTCGGAAGAGGTGGTAGCCGACGAGCAACTCAACGGGCGGCTTGCGACAGAAAGCAAGGTGTAGTCTGGCCGGTTGTTCAAATTGAACAAGGATCATTCCGGAACTCGGTGCGTTGACGGTCCGACGCTTTTATGCGGGACACATGAATCGCTCCAATCCATCATGGGCCAATTTGAGCTAGCTGTCCCCGGGCTCAATTTGAGCGCCGGAAGGATGGCGACCAGCAGGCCGCTCCAACCAAACAAGGGCCATTCTAGGTAACTCCAAGCGGTCTCGGCACATGCTCCATGTCGGCGCAATCGAGGAAATGCGGAACGCCTGCGGCCAGATCGCGCGCCCCGCGAGACATCCGGCGGCGCCGTCGCCATAGGCGTGGCTGAGCGAACGCTCGAAATCGTCGGCTTCGACGCCCGCCGACAGCATGCCCCGTGGACGCGGCACGGTGAAGTTCCGCCTGGGTCAAGGATTCGAATCGGGGACGGGATTTGAACCTGTGACGTTCAGGTCGTCAGTTGGCGACTAGATACTTGAGGCCGCGGAATGTCGGCCGGCCAAGAACTGAGCGTCAACGAGACGTGGATCTGGTGGGCGGAGACCGACCCATTCCAACATCAGCATTAGATACAAACCAGCTCCGTTCGCCACGTCGAACGAGACCAACGTCTCGCAGTTGCCCGCATGCGCTCGTCAATCCGCTCGGGTCGAGCCCATCCATCATGGGGCCATCGAGAATTTCCAGCGCAAGTCTTTCATTTCATTGATCTATTTTTCCTCCACTCGATCCTTTATGGGATTGGACCGATTGAAGAATTTCGCGCGACCAGGCTTCTGCACATTGGTTTCTCTAAGATCATATCCGACCAGATTGGAAGCGAAAATCGCGCTTTTGCATTCTCAGTGCACACGCGTGGCGCCTACGGCGAATACCCAATTGCCACCGATCACAACGCGTTCGTTGACCGACGCCGCGCCCTGCCGGCGAGCAGCCGCAACACTGCCCGGCATACCGGGACTTTTGCAACACGATCTGCCATGAGCTGACATGGTATCTATGGCGAAGAGCATATTTGGTTTCGCGCGTTACTTGATCGCGCCCATGGTGAAGCCAGCTACGAAACGAGCGACGAAGAAATTGTAGATGACGGCAATTGGCACGCTCGCGATCAGGCAGGCTGCCATCATCGAGCCCCAGAAATAGACGTCGCCCCGCACAAGAAAGGTCGGCACTCCGACGCTCACCGTATAGCTCGACGACGCGGTGATAAACGTGACGCCATAGACAAATTCCTGCGTCACCAGAGTGAAGGCGAAAATGACCGCCGTCAGTATCCCGGCCACCGAAATCGGCATCACCACCTTGATGAATGCGCCGAAGCGGCTCAGCCCGTCGATCATGGCTGCGTCCTCGAGATCGCGCGGGATCGCCTTGAAGAAGCCCATCAGAAGCCAGGTACAGAACGGCACGGTGAAGCTCGGATAGACGAGAATGAGCGACCACACCGAATCCTGCAATCCCACTATCGCGATGATGCGCGAGAACGGGATGAACAGGATCGTCGGCGGTACCAGATAAGTAAGGAATATCGTGACGCCCAGAGTTTGCGCCCATGCGCCGGCCATGCGAGCGAGCGCGTAGCCTGCCGGGACCGCGAGCACGAGCGTGATGATCACGACGGCCACTCCGACGAAGCCGGTATTTAATAACCATTGCAGGTATTGGGTGTCCTCGAACAGCACCGAAAGATGTCGCAGCGTCGGCGGGCTGTTGAAGACGAAAGGATTGTTTTCGGTGTTGTACAAATCCTGGTTGGCTTTGAAAGCGGTGATCACCATCCAGTAAAACGGAAAGGCGAGGAACGTCACGAAGAACACGAGGACGGCGGTGTGAACGGCCGTGCCGGCAACATTTCGCGCGCGGGCAAATTCAGGGGTCATGTCACGTCACCTCGGTGCGCCGCGCTAACCACAGGAACAGGATTGCAACGCCGGCCAGGACGGGGAAGAGGAAGAGAGAGATGGCGGCTCCTCCCGCGAGGTCCCCCCCCTGAATTCCGGTAAAATAGGCCCAGCTAGCGATAACCTGTGTGGTGTCGTAGGGACCGCCGCGCGTCAGAACGAATACCACAATCATGTCGGTGAACGTGAAGATGATGCCGAACAACAACGCCACCAGGGTGATCGGCACGATCAGCGGCATCGTGATCTGGAAATGGTGACGCCAGAACCCGGCACCATCAACCTCCGCCGCGTCATGGATATCCTGCGGGATCGACGATAGCCCGGCGAGGACGATGACGGTCGCCAGCGGCAGGATGCGCCATACGTTGACGATGATGATCGATGCCCTTGCCAGAGTTGGCTGGCCAAGCCAGATCGGCCATTCGTTGGGCCCGAGCAGGCCGGCCGCGCGGGCCGTCCAGTTGACGACGCTGTAGATCGAATCGAAGATCCATAGCCAACCGATGCTGCCGAGCGAGATCGGCGCCACCCACGGCAGCAGGATCAACAGCCGAACCAACCATCTGCCTCGGAAATCAACAACAAGCGCCGTCGCCAGAATGTTGGCGCACACGAGGACGATAAACTGGGAAACGACCGTGATGACAATCGTATTCTGCAACGAAAGCCAGAATGTGCCGCTGTCCATTATGCGTAGGAAATTTTCCAGCCCGACAAAGTGAACGTCGTGGCTGGCGACCGTTGCGCTCGACACGCTGTAGTAGAGCGAGAGCAAGAAGGGAAAGCCGACCAGAAGGCCGATGTAGAGGATTGCCGGCGCAAGCATGGCCCGCAACAGCCAGCGATCGTTGTCGGCAATACGGGACAGGAAGCAATCCCTTCCGCGGATCTCGCCGGCTGCCCGTGTGATCACTGACGTCATGCCGCGCCTCCGTCGACACGCCGGCCACTCGTGCGCTCGAAGCGGGCGATGTCCTGGCGCCGCACCGTGAAGTCGTAGACCCCGCCGGCGTCAATATGTGTGCGAATGTTGGTCGGGATCTTCGAGATCAAGCGCGCCTCGGGCGTTCGGCCATCGATCAGGCCGTAGACCAAGCGATCGGCACCGAGATACTCGATGCGGGTGATGCGAAACGGAAAATCGATATTGTCGCCGTCCGGTTCAACCTCCTTCGGCAGGAACGCTTCCGGCCGGAATCCGATCCAGATCTTGCCGTCCTCGATCAGGTTCATCGGCGGCGAACCAATGAAAGTGGCGGCAAAGATGTCCGCCGGCAAGCCATAGATCTCGTGCGGCGTGCCGATCTGGTGGACACGACCCTGGTTAAGAACTGCGATGCGGTCCCCCAGGCCCATCGCCTCGGCCTGATCGTGGGTAACGTAGATGGTGGTGGTGCCGAGGCTACGCTGAAACTGCTTCAGTTCGTCCCGCGCGGAGTTGCGCAACTTGGCATCGAGATTCGATAAAGGCTCGTCGAGAAGAAAGACCACCGGTTCACGCACCACCGCCCGCGCAAGCGCGACGCGCTGGCGCTCTCCGCCTGACAACTGACGTGGCTTTCGGTCGAGGAAGTCCCCAATACCGAATATCTGCGCTGCCCAGGCGACCTTCTTGCGGATCGCCTCTCTTGGCATGCCGGCTGCGCGCAGCGGAAACGAAATGTTCTTTTCGACCGTAAGGTGCGGATAGAGCGCGTAGCTTTGAAACACCATAGCGACGTTTCGTGCGCGCGGCGGTAGGGCGGTCACGATGTTTCCGTCAATCACGATATCGCCCGAAGTCGGCCGCTCAAGGCCGGCAATCAGGCGCATCAACGTCGTCTTTCCGCAGCCCGAAGGACCAAGCAGGACCAGGAACTCTCCTTCCCTGGCGATCAGGTCAATGCCGTCGACAGCGCGAACCTCGTCGAAAAGCTTGATGATACGTCGTGTTTCGACAATGGCCATGCGCAGTCCCGATTGCCTCACTCCGCGAAGCCGTTCACCGGAACGGCTTCGGCGCCAGGCATGATCCGAGGGGCACGGAATTCCGTGCCCCAACGGCAATGCGTGGCGAGACGATCAGATCATCTTCCGATCTTTCCACTTCGCCCAGATCGCCTTCATCTTGGCATCGGCGCGCTTGAGAGCGTCTTCCGGAGTTTCCGCGCCCGCGGCGGCCTCGGCGAACATCGTGTTGATCACCCAGGTATTGAAGGTCTCGTCGATCGCGGCATTGGAGTTGCCGGGATAGCCGACGTTGGTCGCCCAATCGAGCACGTCCGAAAGCACCGCGTACTTGTCCGGCGGCACCGCCTTGGAATCCTTGGCGATGAGCTGGGTCAGGTCGGGGACAGTGTTCGAGAAGCAGGGGAAGTTGTAAAATTCGCTGGCCATGAAGCCCTGTTTGAAGTTGTCGATGTAATCGACCAGGAAAGTCTTTGCGCCGTCGATGTTTTCGGAAAACTTCCAGGTCACATAGCAGTTCATCACGTGCTCGAGACCGATCTGCCGAACCGGGCCTTTCGGCGGCTTGGCGAGCGCGATCTTTTCGTGGATCGGCATCTTGTCGTTTTCGCCCGCGCGCGTGATCGAAATCGCGTTGAGCACGAGGGACGACCTGCCAGCGAGCATCTGCCGGTTGTTCGACGATGGATCCCAGGCGAACACCTCTGGCGTCTCAGTCTCCTGGAACAGAGCTTTGACGAATTTGAGCGCTTCGAGGGTTTCTTTGGAATTGATAGCGAGAGTGCCGACGGCGTCCTGCTCGTGCGCGCCGAACGAATACATGATCGCACGCATGGCCATCGCGGTGTCGAGTTCGGCGGAGAGGCCGATACCGACCGGAATGCCGGTCTTGTCTTTGATCTTCTTGCCGCCGACGCGGACGTTATCCCAGGTGTCTGGCTTCATGCCGATGTCGCCCCAGAGATCCGATCGATAGTTGACGGGATCGGGGACGAAGCTGTCGGAGAAAGCGAAGTATTTCTGGGTCTTCGGATTATAGGTACTCTTGACCGCCAGATCGATCGGCTTGCCGAGCTGCTTCTCGCATGCGGCATAGACGTCGCTCATGTCCACAACCTGTTCCTCGTAGACCGATGGCGGCGCAAGGAACATCACCAGGTCATGGCCCTTCTGCGCCGAGACTTCCGCGGCTGCGCGCGAAGGGATCAGGCCGAGGTTGATGTTGTCGACGATGACCTCGGTGCCGTTCTTGGCGCCCCATTCCTTGGTGTAGGTGTTGTTGAACCACTTGTCGTAGCCGGGGACGAAGTGACTCCATTGCAGTATCTTCAGTGTCTTGGCGGCGCGAGCCGGCGAAACGTGGAAGAATGGTCCGGCGGCTGCGGCTGCACCCACAGCTGTCTTGATGACGTCGCGGCGCGACAGGCCGTAGCGACGAGATGCACGGGATGACATCTTTCCCTCCCATTGCTTGATCGTTCAGCGGGAGGTTATGTGCCGGTCAACCGCAGAGACGAGCTCCCGCTGACATTAGCTGGCAATAATTATCCCACAGGCAGGAAATGTTGACAACGCAGCAACGGTGCTCTCATCCAAGAAGAACTCTGTTGCCGGACTGCAGGCCCGGCTAGTCGCACATGATCCTCGGACCGTGGTGGCGCGCTTGATGTTCGCGCCGGCGCCCGGGTCCGTGCCGCGTCGCAATCTTGCCAAAGGATGGATATCGTCAGAAGCGAACCTAATCCTGCGCAACCGAATCCTAGAATTGTTTAGATATTTCAACATCATATAGCTGGAAATTCCTGTTCGGAGCGCCGTTCCAGACGCGGCTTCAAGGGCGCCTCTGGCCGGACCAGTCGAGGGCTTCCGCGGGGAGACGGTGGATCGCCTCCAACCCAACGCGGGCGCCGCCGGCGACAGATCGGCCCGCGCGGGCTCTACCAGCCTTTAGCTGCGCATGGCGGCGCGGAAGCCGACGAAGCTCAACGCGCCCGCCACGGTGACGGCAATCCAGCTCGCCCAGAACGGCACATCGACGCCATTCAAGGTGACGGATCACCCCATCACAATCCGGATCAACTGCAGAAGCGCGATCAGGGCAAAGATGGCGGCGGCAAGCGTGCAAAAGGTTCTTATGGTCATTGCCCGTCTCCGATGGCACACGAGGACGTGCTCGTCCCCAGCGCAGCCAAAATGGGGAGGGGCCGGCGCGGCGGCCACTCCCCTTGTGCAAGGAAGCGGCTTAACAGAGCCATTCTCGATGTGTTGCACAATCGCCGTTTCGCGACGCCGCGAGTCGGGATCACTTCCGCCTTTGTGCAGAGGCTGGAGACATGCCGGCTCATCTGCTCATCAGGGATCAACGGAAGTGGCCGGCCTGGGCTCAAAACGGCGCATTTGATCCCTCTCGGACATCCAGTGGCTGAGTGCGGGCGGATGTCGCGCTGAACCGTCAGCCGTTGAAACGGATTAACCGAGCAGCCTCCTTCACCCGCAATTCGACAACATCTTTTGGAGTATCGCCTCGACCGACTGCGGCGAAATCCCAAGTTCAGCAAATCCAGGCAACTCCGGCGATGACACGGTGTCGATTTGCATCAGTTCCACTTGATTGCGCGTGAGGAGCGGGCTTGGGAACATTTCGGAGACCCACGCAAGTGCATTCCAGGCGGCAAACGGGATTGGAACCAGTCGGGGCACAAGTCCAGCCTGGCGCGCAACGGCTCCAAGAAACTCCTCGTAAGAGTAGACGCGCGGGCCACCGAACTCGAAGATTGTTGAAGGCATCTCCGCTTGCCGCATGACCCGGCCAATTGCCTCCGCAACATCCTCCACATGGGCCGGCTGCAATCTGGTCAGGCCGCGGCCGAACATCGGATAGATCGGAAGTCGGAGGAGGAGCCCAAGGATGGTCGTGAGGAACGCATCGTCTGGTCCGAACATTACTGCCGGGCGGACGAAAAGTGCATCGCCGAAGGCGGACCGGACCGCCAGTTCACCCTCGCCGCGCTTTCGGATGTAGCGCGATCGTGAGCCGGCATCGGCGCCAATTCCTGAAATGTGAATGAGCCGATCGACACCGGCACGACGAGCTTGAGCCGCGACCCGTTGCGCAGCCTCGACGTGAACGGAATGAAAAGTCTCCTGTCCGCGCTCGGCGTAAAGGCTAACCGCGTTTACAACGCCACAGGCGGCGGCAAGCGCATCCGCGACTGACCGCTCGTCGTGAACGTTGGCCCACACTGATTGAAGCTGCGGATCATCGGGACCAAACAGTCTGTGCGCCCGGTCCGGATGCCTTGACGCGGCCCGAACAGGAAATCCGTGAGAGCGCAGATGCCGAACGATGCGGCAGCCGAGAAAACCGGTTCCGCCGAACACGGTGACGGTGCGATCGTTCGTTGCCACCATGATTCAAATTCGCCAATTCATGCGAACGGCCGTCCGGATGCTTTGGGCGGCCCGCCGTCAACTATTGTTTCTTTTCCGGTCCGCCCGGAAGCACGGCTGCCACACCTTCCGGATTGATGTTGAAGGCCAAAAATACCAACGGCTCGTTGCCCGGGTTTCCCCATCGGTGCACGAGCGCGTACGGTTCATAGATCAGGGAACCTGGTCCCCTTGCTTCCGTCTTGCCGTCGATCGTGTTCGCTCCGGTGCCGGATATAATATAGTACAGAGCCGCTCCTGAGCGATGGTGCGGCGGGTTGGAGGGCATCTGCGCCGGAAATGTAACTCGCGTGAGATTGAGATCATACCCCCCTGGCTGCAGGTCGGGGATTGGAGTCGCGGTCCGATATAGCTCTGTCACGGCAGCAGGTGCCGTCTCGACAGGCCGACCCAAGTCCACAGCGGGAGCAAGGAAAAAATGGAGGAAAGTAGATGGCTCTCCGCCGCCCGCCGTCAGCGCCGCGGTTTTTCCACCAGCGATGAATAGCCCCTCGCCGGCGTTGAGCGTTTTAGCCTCGCCATCGAGCGCGACCTCGGTCGATCCTGATAGCTGGTAGAGGATGCCGTCGGCCGCCGAGACGCCGCACTTCTCGTCCGCTTGAAGGGTGATGCTCACCGCTTTGAAATGCAGCGGCACGTCCGTGACGGTCGGCAGTTTGGTTGCAGCGACCACGGTTCGTGTAATTGCCGGTGGAGCGGGCGCGGTTTGTGCGGTCCCGGAGACGGGAAGCGCCATCGCGCCGAGCAACAGTAGTCCGGTTGTCCTGAACTGCATGACTGCCTCCAGGTTCAGCGGGTAATCGGAGCACCATACGCTCTCGCAGTACCTCTTGGAATGGCTGGCCGCTTCGAGCGGCTACCGCGCCATTCCAGCCGGCGATCCTCGTATCGGCTCTAGAGAGGTTCTCCGAGTCTAGGATAGCTGCCCGGCCTCCTGAGTGCCATGACCTGGTTGGCGACCTGCAACGCGCTCACCTCGCATAGGTCAGGCAGCAAGTTGACGCCTGGAGCGTCGGGCGTCGCAGCCCACCCGAACGGGATGCCGCTCGATGTCGATCCGAACGAGAAGATCAGAAGCCTTGCTTTGGCAAGGTTCAGCACTGCGGGTGCGCGCGCTTCGTGATCGTTGCGTCCTGCGCCCGTCGCTTTGACGTTGAGTTTCTGCAGAACGGTCAGCGTCTCCAGCAGGCCGGCGCGGCCCCAATCGAGCACATGGTTGTGGGCCAATACACAGCAGTCGATCCCGGCAGCCACGAGACATTCTGCATTCTCGGGGCTCACGCGGTAATTGATGCCCTTGTTCGCCCGGTCATTGCTGCGGGTCACAGCCGTTTCGAGATTGATGATCCGCGCGTCCGGCTGCATGCGCTCCAATTGGTCCAGTGCGGCGCCCCAAACGTAGGACGCCCCGTTGCGCCGCGAAATGGGCCCGTTCGCCTGCTCGGCGAGCAGCACGTAAGTCTCCGCCGTTCGCACGTGGCGTTCGTAGATCTCGGAGCTGCAGGGATGCGCCAGCACCTGGTCGATGCCGCGGCCGCACATGACATCTCCACATGGAAAGAGCCGCACCGATTTCCGATGCCCAGCCGTCAGATGTCGTTCCTCGGCCATCAATTACCGCCTGGTGCGATGGATTTGACATTCGCTACCTTGGCTCAGCGAGCAGTCATGGCGAACGTCAAATCCAAACCGCACTAGAAGTGATATTGGACACTAGTCTTCGCGTCAGGCGTGAGATCCTCTGAACGCCGTCATCACCTCGGCCAGCATCCGCACCTCGTCTCCCGCATAGCGCGGAGAGAAGTGAAACGGCTCGACGCGGCGCACATTGGCTTGCCGCGCAATTTCTCCTGCAGCCATGGTTGTAAGATGGGCCCGGTTCCTCGCCAATGCGACGTCGGCCTCCGCAAATGCCGCCTCGATGAAGAGAATGTCCGCATTCTGAACGAGCGCTGTGATGGCGGCACGATTGGCCGGCGTGTCGGCAACATCGGTAACATAGGCAATTTTCTGGCCGGCAGTGACCGTCAAGAGATCACGCAGGCTGCCAAGCGGGACAAGACGATCGTCCGAGGTCGCCGATCCGTCGATACGGATCAAATGATCGTCCGCGCGACGCTCGACAACGGCCTGCTTGAGCGAGCGCAACCACGGACCAACGGGAAGCCCATGCTCCGACAATCGGTTCTTCCAGATGTTCACATGCGCCGCCTCGCGCAGCGCAAAAGCAAGGCAGGGCGTGCCGTGTTCGAGGATCGCGGCTGACACGGTTCGTCGCTGAGGACGCCGGCAAGGGTTTGGCGTGAGACTAACGGCTCCGCGGCAAAGGCCCGCCTCAGCCGGAACCGCGTGGTAGACATGGAATTCTGCGTTTCGAGTTCGCTCACAGCGAAAACGAGATCGCAAGGATAGTTTTCGACCAGATTCCACCGATAGGCCTGAAGTTTGTGAAAGACGCGCTCGGCGAAGCCGGCCGGGCCGTAAAGCTGTACTGTTTTCTCGTGTCCCACGAGCAAACGGAGCAGATGATCAAAGCCAACGAAATGGTCGATATGCGCATGCGAGACGAAGAGTTGGTCGACGCGTTGTATCTTCCGCGCTGACAGTGAGGCGATTTCTCCGACATCGAACAGCAGACTGTGCTTTTCGAACAGCGTCTCCACATAGACCGTCGGGTCTCCGCAGCGACCGTTGACAAGGCTCGGATTGAAGATGGGGCGCATAGCAGTCTATTCTGCAGCGGGTTTTTGCGCATTTCGGGCGTCACTCTGCCTCCACTGCCCAAGGATACCCTTTTACACCGGGTTGAGTTTGGGCATGCCCGACGAACTTCCGATTTGAGCAGACATTACTGATTCCGCACTGGGCAAAATCGAGCTATACCGCCGCGATCCGCTCGCGGGCGATGTCGTCTGCGAACCTCATCCTCAGCGCAGCCGATCTAGTGAGGTCGAGCCCGTCTCTGAGGAACTCGTCAAGCCCGAGCCAATGTCTCCTGCAGCCCGATGGAGAGAGCCATGAAGCTCGTTTCAAGCGCGCTCGCTGACGGAGCAGCAGTTCCACGGCGCTTCACCTGCGATGGAGAAAACCTCTCGCCACCTTTGCAATGGTCGGACGCGCCGGGGGGAACGCGGAGTTTTGTCCTGCTCTGCGACGATCCCGATGCACCTGCCGGCACATGGCACCACTGGGCGGCCTACGATCTTCCGCCAACAGTCACGGAACTTGCTGTCGGTGCCGCGCAGAACAAGAACATCAAGCAGGCGGTCAACGATTTTCGCAAAATGGGGTATGGCGGCCCGTGTCCGCCCCATGGCCATGGACCTCACCACTACCACTTCCGGCTGCTCGCGCTCTCGACCGACCATCTTTCGGCAAAGACCAATGCGTCCTGCCCTGAGGTCGAGCGAGAGGCACGCAAGTACGCCATCGCGGAGGCGACCCTCGTTGGTAGGTATGAGAGATAGTACCGGGAGAAGTGCCGCTCACCCGTGCGTGAAGTCACCGGGTTTCAATCCGAGCGCTTTGACAGCGGCTGCGGGAAGCGTCCCCAACGCTTCGACGCTCTCATTCGGGGCCATGATTGCTGCGACAATTGCTTCGGCCTTGGCAGGATCTCCCTCGGCCACGAAATAGACCGAGCGAAGGGCTGTGCCGCCACCTCGCGGTTCAGTTGTTACCAGGACAACCTGACCATTCGCCATGGTTTGATGTACCACCGTGGCAGTGCCGCTTCCATGTCGCATGGAGCCCCATAACCGCAATGCGGCAGTGCCCCCTGCGCGCCGAAGCGACTCGCCACGGTATTGCAACGTCGCGGCACCAGCACCAAGTGAGCTGTGGGGGGGGCGAAATCGCTCCCGGAGCGAGACCGTGGCCAGCAAAAGGGTGGCAAACGAAGGGCTCCCGGTGATCGCGCACTTCGAGGTGCGCCGCCGCAATTACCTTGCGTCAGACGGCTCTATAGACCGGCCGCTCCCTGCGTTCGCCACCGATGCCAAGCTGCTCGTCGGGCTTTATCGGGCCATGGTGCTCCTGCGGCTTTTTGACAGAAAGGCTGTCGCATTGCAGCGTACCGGCCGGCTCGGGACCTATGCGGTTTCGCTCGGGCAGGAGGCGGTGTCGGTCGGCATCGCCAGTGCAATGCGGGAAGAAGACGTGCTGTTGCCCTCCTATCGCGACAATGGCGCGCTTATCTGGCGTGGCGTCAAACTGGAGGAGATATTGCTGTTTTGGGGCGGGGACGAACGGGGCAATCGCTTCTCCGGACCGGTCCACGATTTCCCGTTCTGCATTCCCGTCGGATCACAGGCACCGCATGCTGCAGGCGTCGCCTATGCGTTCAAGCTGCGGAGGGAACCGCGTGTCGCCGTTTGTATGTTCGGCGACGGCGCCACCTCGAAAGGCGATGTTTACGAAGCGATGAATTTTGCCGGTGTGCACAAATTGCCGGTCGTGTTCGTCGCCACCAACAACCAGTGGGCTATTTCGGTGCCGTTGCGACTGCAGACTGGTTGCGAAACGCTGGCGCAGAAGGCCATCGCCGCCGGGTTCGCTGGCGAGCAGATCGATGGGTGTGACGCGGTGGCGGTGCGTGCCGCGGCTGAGGAGGCCATTACCGCAGCCCGCGACGGCAAAGGCCCCCGCTTCATCGAGGCGGTCACCTATCGGCTCGGCGATCATACAACTTCCGATGATGCATCACGCTATCGCTCGGCCGACGAAGTACGAGCTCATTGGAAGGAAGAACCGATAGCGCGCTTGAGGACCCATCTTGTTGGCCAAAAAATGTGGACCAAAGCGGACGAGGAGCAGCTTGCCGCCGAGTGCTATGAGCGCATCGAAGCGGCGGTCGAACGCTATCTGACAATTGAGCCGCGTCGACCCGAAACCATCTTCGATCACCTGTATGCCGATCTGCCCGAGGCCTATGCCGTGCAACGCCGGGAACTCGCGGGAGAGAACGATGCCTGAGGTAACCTTGGTCGAAGCCGTCAATCTGGCGCTTGCCCGCGCGATGGAGGATGATCCGGGTGTGCTCGTTCTTGGCGAAGATGTCGGCGTCGATGGAGGCGTTTTCCGCGCGACCGTGGGCTTGCAAAAGCGCTTTGGATCGGAGCGCGTCCTCGATACGCCGCTTGCCGAACTCCTCATCAGCGGGCTCTGCGTCGGCATGGCGGTGCAGGGGCTAAAACCAATCGGCGAGATCCAGTTCATGGGATTTCTTTATCCCTGCTTCGACCAACTCGTGAACCACGCATCCCGCATGCGCAATCGCACCCAGGGACGGCTCACCTGTCCCATGGTCCTGCGCACTCCGCATGGGGCCGGCATTCGCGCGCCCGAGCATCATTCGGAAAGCACGGAGGCGATGCTCGCCCATATTCCTGGCTTGCGCGTCGTGATGCCTTCCTCGCCGGAACGTGCCTACGGACTTCTGCTCGCAGCGATCCGGAATCCCGATCCAGTGGTGTTTCTGGAGCCAACCCGCCTTTACCGCGCGGCGAAAGGCGAGGTGGAAGACAATGGCGAAGCCTTGCCGCTGGATCTCGCCTTTGTCCTGCGGGAGGGGCGCGACATCACGCTGATCAGTTGGGGCGCCACGCTGAGGGAAACCATGGCGGCTGCCGATGCACTCTCGGCCGAGGGCATCGCCGCCGAGGTCATCGATCTCGCCACGCTCAAGCCCTATGATGAAGATACCCTGCTTGGTTCGGTCGCAAAGACCGGGCGTTGCGTCATCGTGCACGAGGCGGCACGCACCGGGGGATTCGGAGCCGAGATCGCAGCACTTATCGCGGAGCGCGGCCTGTCCTTTCTGCTTGCGCCCGTGACCCGCGTCACCGGCTACGATACGGTCGTCCCAATGGCACGCCTCGAGCAACACTACATGCCTTCGGTCGAACGTATCGTGACCGCCGCCCGCAAGGTTTGCCAGTTCAGCTAGATTCCAACGGACTTTGTCCCATGCGCCAGCTCACGTTGCCGGATCTTGGGGAAGGTCTTGAAGAGGCGGAGATCGTCAGTTGGTATGTCAGCGAAGGCGATCACGTCGTCACCGATCAGCTGCTCCTATCCGTCGAGACCGACAAGGCGGTCGTTGAGATACCGTCGCCGTCGAACGGACGCGTCGCGCACCTGTTTGGCACCAAGGGCGATATCGTGAAGGTCGGCATGCCGCTCGTCGAATTTGCCGAGGGCGCCGAACCGGACACCGGCACCGTTGTCGGCGAACTCGGCGGCGGCGAAGCTGCGCAGGCGGTAGGAATCCCTTCTGCGCGCCCCACCGGGCAGGAGCTCAGGGTGTTTCCGGCAGTGCGCGCGCTCGCGAGCAAACTCGGCGTTGCCCTTGACCTCGTCGATGGCACAGGATCCGGCGGCACCATCACGCGGGCCGATGTCGAACGGGCTGCCAAGAGCATGTCCCACAGCGGTCCAGCCGAGCCCCTGCGCGGTATGCGGCGCGTGATGGCGCAACGCATGGCGGCATCTCATGCCGAAATCGCCCCCGCCACTGTCACCGATGACGCCGACATTGACGATTGGCGGCAAGGCGAGGACGTGACGATCCGGCTGGCGCGGGCCATCGCCGCCGCCTGCAAGGCTGAGCCCGCGCTCAATGCCTGGTATAATTCCGCGTCCGGCGAACGGCGTCTGATCGAGCGCGTTGATCTCGGCATCGCCGTCGACACCGAGGGCGGCCTCATCGTTCCCGTGTTGCGCAACGTCGCTGAGCGGAGCGTACCGGATTTGCGGGCAGGACTCGACCGCCTGCGGGCTGACGCGATCGCGCGCTCGATACCCCCGGAGGAGCTACGCGGCGCCACGATTACGCTGTCGAATTTCGGGATGATCGGGGGGCGGTTTGCGAATCTGATCATCGTGCCGCCGCAAACGGCAATCGTAGGCGCTGGCCGGATCTCCCAACGGGTGGTCGCGCATCGGGGCCAGCCTGCGGTGAGGCGCACCCTGCCGTTGTCGCTCACCTTCGACCATCGCGTCGTGACGGGCGGCGAAGCCGCACGCTTCTTGGTCGCGCTCAAGTCAGATCTTGAGCGGATTTCGTGAACCAGCAGTTCGACGCGAATCGTGGACCGATTGGAGCACGATCATGAGGACCTTGTTGCAGCTCGTGCTTTCCATTGTTGCCGTCGCGCAGGAAGCGACCGCGCAGGACGTAGAATGTGTCCGCGAGCGCGCCGCCATGGTCGAAACCATCCGGGTTCTCGATGCCATCGACGCCCGCTTCGCCGCCGACCAAACCAAGCGAGCATAAGAGCGGGAGTAGACTCGGGGACACTGGCCAAACGCCGGTGACCAAGACGCGTGGGGCGGCGGAAGCACAACGCGAATTGCGCGTGGACAGTACCCACAGCCGGGTGCTGTTCATATCTAGCCCTTAGTCGAACCAGGCGAAAAGCTGGAAGCCGCAGTGAACAAGCCCCCGTCGTGGTGACGACCCTAGCACGGCAACGGTAATGGCGTGCGTGGCAGTGCCGGTGTTCGGCGATGTAAGCCGGAGCGAACCGTCTATCCTAAGTTCGGTGCCGTCTCCGAGTAGTGGCCTGATTTGATCTAGCTCAATGAACCATTCCCTGCCCTCCGGGACCTTGTGGCATGACGAAGCCCGAGGAACAGAGCGAGGCAAAGGAGCCCAAGCCCTCCCGGTTGGAGGAGGCGCGGCGGATCATTGAAGAGTACGCCAACGACCTGCGGGAGATCATCCGGAAGCTACGTCGCAAGATGAATTAAGGCAGACTCAGTTGGCGGCTCCAATGTCACACTGTTAGCCTCAGTTTGCGGCCTCTCTCATTTTACGATGTCGCTTTCTGGCCGGCCCTTCGGCGAAGTGGCGGCACGACTCGTTGAAGTCCGTTCAATGGGGCATAGCGGACTGGATTTGCTCACGTTAAGTTCTTCGCATTTTGACCCTCAGCGGACCTTTCGCCGTCGTTGGCGCGTGCGTTGAGCGCTCTGCCGGAAACACATAGCGCCGGATACAACCTCGGATTATATTCTCTCGAACTGCCCTAGCCGCATATAGGGAGGTCACCCATGCCCACACGTCGCGATACCCTTTCGCTCCTTCCTGCGGGTCTTCTGATGGCGGGAGGTCTGGCCAGCGCAAGCGTAGGCGTCACCGGAGTTGCCTCAGCGAGCGAACGACCGGCCGACATCAAGAGAACGCGAATTGGCGACCTGCGGTATGAAGCGGGATTTCCGACTGCCGAGACGGTCAAGAAGCTGTACGACGAGCTCGACTTCCAACGCGCTGTGCTGGCCTACCAGTACGTGGACCCACTCGTCGCAATGAACGAGTTGAACACGGGGTTGCAGCAGGTCGGCGGGCGCGAGGGGGACTGGTATCTCCTTCAACATTTCCTCGACCACGCATGGTATCGCCCTGACCGGCAACAGCACGACAATCTACGCGATGGGCTTCCTTGATCTCAGGAAAAACGGTCCCATGGTCGTGGAGGTTGCGCCCGGTTCGTATGGCGCCTTTTTTGATTTGTGGCAGCAGACCATCGCTGGCGTCGGCGCGATTGGTGAGGATAAGGGCAAAGGCGGTAAGTTTCTTGTTCTTCCCGTCGGTTTCAACGAAGCGGTCCCCGAGGGCTACTACAGGGTCACTTCGCCGACGTCACTGGCCGCGTATTTTGCCCGTGGTATCGTCCGTAATGGCGATGTTGCAGGAGCAGCAGAGAGCTTGGAGACCACGCGCATCTACCCGCTGTCAGAGCGAAATGACCCGCCGAAAACGACCGTCGTGCTGACCTCGGGCAAGGACTGGAACTCAATTGCACCAGAAGGCTTCAAGTATTGGGAGCGCGTCGCAGAGGTCGCCAACTATGTGAGCGAGAGCGAAGATGGCGCTTTCCTGCTGGCCTTGCTCAAACCGCTCGGCATTGAACCTAGCAAACCCTTCGATCCCGATCCACGGATGAGGCAAATCCTCACTGAGGCCAGTGACGTCGCTTGGGCGATCGACCAAGCAATCAGCATGGCCCCGCGTCTCAAGGACGTCGTCTATTACCCCGGCACGCAATGGGAGTTCGTGCTCATGCTGAACCCCGGCTTGCGAGACAGGTACTGGAGCGACCTTGAGGCGCGGATCAATTACTATTTTCAGGCGACAATGGCATCGCCTGCCATGAAGGAGAAGCACCTCGGTGAGGGTTCGCAATATTTGCGCTCCGCACGTGACAGTAAGGGTGATTGGCTGAACGGCTCCAATCAATATCGGCTGCGCGTCCCCGCCAACATGCCGGTGAAGGAGTTCTGGTCGGTGACGGTGTACGACTTCGAGACGAGGTCGATGGTCCAAATCGACACCGACGTGGCAGCCAAGTCCACCTACGACAAGCTCGCGACCAATGCCGAGGGTTCGATCGATCTGTACTTCGGACCGACGGCGCCCTCAGGCAAGGAAAGCAACTGGATCAAGACACTGCCGGGACGTGGTTGGTGGGTGTGGTTCCGCTTCTATGGCCCGACCGAAGCGTTCTTCGACAAGTCGTGGAGGTTGCCGGATTTCGAGAAGGTCTGACGAAGTAAGCGCACTGAGGATTCGACCTACGGCGAATGAGTGGGAGCAACAACATGAAAAGCACCATCTTGAATACGTTGCACTCCGCCGCCGTCGTGATGACGCTGTGCACGGCGGCCACCATCGCCCCGCAGGCGTCGGCGCAAAACCCGCAGCCGCCAAGCCGTCAAGACTCCGCCGATCAACTTCTTTACCGCCGCGCGTTCGAGGTTGCCTTGTGGGCCATGCCCGCGGCGGACAGCTTTGCCGCCCGGGAAGCAGTGAAGCGAGATTTGCACGGCAAGCCGAATGATGTGGCGATCAACACCAAGCCGCTGAACTCGGATATCCACCTGGTCGCTCTGCAGACCCAGACTCCGTATCTGCAAGGCGCCTTCGATTTGAAGGATGGGCCCATCGTGGTCGAAATCCCCGCTGCTACCAGCGAGTCCCATCTATACGGAACGATCTGTGACGCTTGGCAGCGCCCGCTTGACGGGATTGATGTTGGTAAGGATGGCTGGGACGAGGGAAAGGGCGCCAAATATCTTCTGTTGCCACCCGACTACAAGGAAGATGTGCCCGCCGGATACAAGACCATGCGGAGCCGCACCTACCTGCAGAATTTCCTCATCCGCTCGATCTCGACGGCCGGCTGGGATGCCGCCGTGGAATACGCATACACGATGAAGGTCTATCCCTTGGCGCAGGCGACAAGCCCGGACAAGACGACCTTCCTCGATATGTCGGGCACCGTGTATCGCGCCGCTCCGGTATTCGATGCTGGATACTTCAACCTGGTCGACATGCTCGTGCAGGAAGAGTCTGCGAATGACTACGACAAGACCATGTTTGGGATGGCCGCATATGTCGGCATCGAGAAAGGCAAGCCCTTCAAGCCCGATGCTCACACCGTGCAGATCCTCGAACGCGCGGCGAAGGATGCGCAAGCATACCTGATCCAGATATCGAACGGCGTTGCATTGGTCCCTGCTGAGGGGCAACCCGGCTGGACCCGTTTCAACCTGCACAAGGAGGATATCGCGAAAGGCCGCCTCTACGTCTACGAAAATGCGGATGGGACGATCGACTATCAACGGCGCGCAGCGATTGATTACTGGGCCTATGTCATGCCCGCCGTTCTCGGAAGCGGAACCATGTACAACGCCGCGTTCGTCGACGCGGAGGGCCGTCCAATAGACTCGACCAAGAATTACCGGCTCCGGATGCCGAACGGCTTTCCTGCCCGGAATTTCTGGTCCGTGTTCGCCTATGACGGCCGCACCCGCACCTTCATTCTTCATCGCCAACAGCAAGAAAGGCCGCCAGCTTTCATCCCTCGACAAGCTGGTGAAGAACCCCGACGGGTCCACAGACATTTATATCGGTCCCGCCGCTCCCAAGGGTCTGGAATCGAACTGGATTGAAACCATCCCTGGAATTGATCTTTTCATGGGCCTGCGGACCTATGGTCCTGAGAAGGCCGTATTGGATGGAGCGTACAAAATTCCACGCTTCGAGCTGATGAAATAGGTCGGGGTGACGACCTAAGGTCCGCACATGGCCCCTTTGAGACATGCCAGGGCGGTCTGACGATGTCCGTTGATCGGGGTAGAGCAGAAGTCTCGTTTCGGGGCAGTCAGGACCGTTGTTGACCCGAAGGCGACGTTCGGCCGGCTTGGCTAGGAGCCGACGTCTCGGAGCGTCGCCATCAGAATTACTGCGGCGACGAGGAACTCGAAATGATCGCTTGTTTCAGCCCCTTACGCCCATAGACAAGGAAAGTCGCAACAAGGATCGCTAGGCCGGCGACCGCAATGATAGCCTTCGTGAGGATCAAGGCCATGACTTCCCACAGCCGGGACAATCGTCAGAGCTCGACTGTTTCCTCGACCACATGTTTCAGCGGCGTCCCCTCAGCGGACAGGGTCATTCGCAGTTTGAGCTTGTCACCCTTCACCTCCCCGCTACGCACTAGGTTCTCAATTTCACGCTGCGATGTAACTCCGACATGCTTCAGAAATTTACGGATAGCCATATTGAAGCGGTCTTCATCGAACTCGGCGGTCATGGCTGTTCTCCCTGATCGGGCAGGCAAAGTCTAACACGAGGCGAGCAAAGACGAAACATCGAGGCCCCGCTCGCGTCGCCGCCGACTTCCTCGTCAACCTGATTGCCTGGACCTCGGCCCGAAGCTGAAGACTACACCTGACGCTGCGATGTCGGCCGTCTGAGGTAGACCGGACACGGCTGGCGCTGTCCTCGATCGCCGCTTGTGACCCTGAGCGGAAGTCGAGACCGCCACCATCTCGGGCCGCCGGACACCTGATGTTCGAGCAACGCAAGCTCCCGCCAATTTCATCAGCTGTCAGTGTGCCTTATTGTGCGAGTACGCCGCGTTGCTCCCATGGTCCCGGATTGAGAACCGCGCCGTTGACTTTGCCGGCTGCGTCTCTGACGAAGGCGATCCGCGTGTGATCGCCACTCTCGACCTGGAATTCATCCTTTGAGCGAACCGCCACCGATGTCGGCTGGCCCTTGTCGAAATCAAGGATCGACCAGCCGCCTATTGCTGTAACGACGAGCTTGCCGTCCGCGACACGGATCCGAAGCTGGATGCTGCGAAAGGGGACCGCCTCCCGGGCAAAGGCAACAACAAGCGGATCGTGCTGCCCCTGCCGGGTGATTTTGAACTTGATCGTGGCGTTGACCGGGCCTGAAATCCGGCCAAGTACAGCTTCCAGGGTCAGGCCATCGATCGATGCGTCGTCGATGGAAGTGATGAGGTCTCCCGCCATCACGCCGGCCCTCGCGGCGGGACCTCCGTCGGCCGGCGCATCCCTTCCGCGCGACGTTTTCCGAGAAGACGGAATAAGCACCCGATCAAGCCTGCCCGAACTGCGCGACCACGCCCGACCATAGTCGCCAGATTTCGGGGGACTTTTCATCGACGGCGGTTTGCACCATGACCAGCTTCGAGGGCGGATCAACAAGGATACGCTGCCCGAGATGGCCCAACATTGCGAATTGCCGTCTGCTTCCGGGAAACAGGTAGAACTGATAGCCGTAGCCGAACCCTCCCTCGGCCTTTGCCAGATAGCCGTCGGAAGCGCGCACCGTGGTTGCATCGACCATCCATTGCGCCGGGATGATCTGTTTGCCGTCCCATGCTCCGTCGTGGGCGAGCAGGCGGGCGAGCCGGGCATAGTCGCGCAACACGGCGTTGAAGAAGCCGTGCGCCACTTCATAGCCTTCCGCGTCGATCAGCCATTTGGCATCGGCTTCCGTGCCGATCGGCTGCCACACCTGTTCCTGGAGATAGTCGGAGAGTGATTTGCCCGTTGCGTAACGCAGCACCAGACCAAGCACATCCGTTTCGATGCTGGCGTAGCGGAATTGCGTACCCGGCGGCGCGATCCGCCGATTGAATTGCGCGATGCTGGCAACGGTGCCCTTGTTGGAAAACCAGTGCTTGCGCACCATGTCGCCCCACAAGCGATCGAGGTCGCGGCCGCTGCCTTTGCCTTCGTCGGCCTGCTCGCCGCACTCCACGCCCGACGACATGTGGAGCAGCGCGCGGAGCGGCGTCGCGCCATATTCGGTGCCTTTCAAGCCAGGCACATACGTTTCCGCGGTATCGTCGATAGATTTGATCGCGCCTTCCGAGATCGCGATACCGACCAGCATGCCGGTGATCGATTTTGCCATCGACTGCGATATCAGCCGGTCGCGATCGGTACGGCCGTATTGATACTGCTCGACTAGGATCCGGTCATCCTTGGCGATCAGCAGACCCGTCACTGGATTGCGCGACAGATAATCCGCAAGCGAAGAGCGGCTTCCCTTGTACTGGTAGCTGACATCCGCCTGCGTTCGCTTGAACGGCCAGGCCGTGGCTGCGCGACTGACCAAGCGCGTTGGAAAAATCTCGTCGTAATGACTGAATGCCCCGACGCGGTATTTTGGCGAAGCCGGATTGCCGGGCTGGTAAACGCGCCAGCGATCCTTCACCGGATAGTTCTCGGTGGCACCGTAAAGCTCTGCATCCGGACCAGCAGCGGAAAAAACCGGGCCACCGCCGCTCTCGGCGGCCCAACTCCACTTGACCGACGCAGCAACACAACTCGCCGCAAGTCCGGTCAGAGCCGATCGACGCGAGGGTGCTTTCTCGCCACCGCCGAAAGACATTACGCCGCCGCCTTCTTGGCAAGCCCGAACGCGTCCGCAAGCCCCCACCCGGTCCCATAAGCCGGACCCGCTTCATGGCCAGCGAGGTGGATGTCGGGCGGCAGCGAATTTGTCATCATCAGCCGGGCCGTTTCCGGTTTCAGAATGCGCGCACCGTCAAGCTCGCCGCCGTTGAGCAGCATCTGGCAGAAGCGCAGGAAGTCGGGGACCGTCGAAACGATGCCCCCGCCGCCTGAAAAGAACGTTTGCGGCGTCGCGACGTCGCCATCTGAAAGAGGTGGCGGCTGCGCGCCCGGCACGGCGACGAGACGGGCGAGTTTTTCCTCCGGCACATGGAAGCCGGTGTCAACCATCCCAAGCGGCGCGAACAGGCGGTTTTGCAGGAACTGGTCGAACGGCTGGCCCGAGACGACTTCGATAACGCGCCCGAGCACATCGTAACCGATCGAATATTCCCAGACTTCACCCGGCTGGTGCAGCAGCGGGAGTGTGCCGAGGCTGGCCACGAACGAAGCGATCGGCTGTCGCGCCGGAACAGCGCCCGCGCGCCGTAAAGCAGGTGTACCGCCGCATTGCCAAATCCGGGGTCGGCGTAGTCCCCCATGCCACAAACCAGACCGGAAGTATTGCGCAGAAGGTCCCGGATGGTCATCGCGCGCCTCGCCGGTTCAAAAACCTTCTGCGCAAGATCCAGGAGGATCGGATCACCTGTGGCCAGATCCTTCTTGACGACCTGCATATCCTTTAGCCCCGGCAGATACTGCGCCACGGGAGCATCGAGGTCGAGCTTGCCTTCATCGACCAGCATCATGGTGGCGACGCTGGTGATCTGCTTGGACATCGATCCGATGCGAAAGATCGAATCCGGCCGCATCGGAATTTTCTTGTCGTGATCCTCAAAACCGGTGGGCTGCAAGTAGGCCAGTTTTCCGCCTCGGGCGATCCCAACGACAAAACCGGAGGGATCACCCGTTTTAGTGTGCGTCTCAAACCAAGACGTGATGCGCGCCAGCCGTTTCGCCGAAAAGCCGAGAGTGTCCGGATCGCCGACGATCTGCAAATCGTCGGCAAGCGCCGAATCCACCAGCAGCGTAAGCGCCGCCAGCGCAGTCAATAAAATGGTAAACCGCTGATATAGCATAAGGAGGCCCGTTGTCGCAGCTCATTGCGGGGAAGGATCTCCGCGACGGGCGCCGCGAGCCTCTCTCGCAGCCTGTAACCCGTCACGGCAAAACCCGGCCGGCACTCTCACTCTCAGCCTCTTCTGGCGGGATCGGCGCCGCCGTGACCAAGCGGCCAGCTAGCTCGGCATGCGAGAGTGCCGCACGCAGACAAATGACAGAATGCGAAATCTGCGAGGCGCTCCGCCCTGCGTTCCATTCTTCGGGACTTAGCCTTGAGGTGATTTAGGGCCGCTGGCCCGATCAGGCGTGCGCCAAGGGCGCATCGCCTCAACGCAAAATGGCACCCGCAGGAGCGTGAGCATAGCGACGCCGAAGGCGGCACGCGGGACCGAGTGCAGCGACGAGACCGGTTAAGAGGGCACCCGGGAACGGGGCAGTGATAGCGACGCCGGCATACTTCATGACGGCGGGCCCCTTTCCCGAGTGCCCCCGGCGAGGAGCTCCGCAGCCCTTGCGCGAGCTGGGGTAATCCGATCCCGGCCACTCGCTAATCTTGTGCCGGGGTTGATTCGGCTCAGCAAAGGAGACAAGCGATGACCCTGTATGTCGGACTGGATGTTTCACTAAGAATGACATCAATCTGCGTCGTCGAGGCAGATGGCTCGTCGGTATGGGAAGGCAAAGCCGAAAGCGAGCCAGTTCCGTTGGTAAAGGTGCTTTCGCCTTGGCGCGACAAAATCGCTCTCATCGGGATCGAGGCTTGTCCGCTTTCCGAATGGCTTTACGGCGCATTGGTTGAGAGTGGGTTTCAGATCGTTTGCATTGAGACCCGGCATGCACAGCGCTTCTTGTCCTCTCGTCCCAACAAGACCGACCGCAGCGATGCGCGCGGCATCGCTGAGATGATGCGCCTCGGACAATATCGATCGGTGCACGTGAAGAGCAAAGCGTCACTCGCGCAAGAAGTTCGTCGATCACATGCTGGCGATCGAAGACACAATCCGGGGATTGATGAAGGTGCATGGGTTAAAGCTTGGTGCAGTGCACCGAAGCCGTCTTGCGGTGAGGGTCGAAACTCTGCTCGCGGATGCGCCTGACTTGCGGATGGCCATCGAGCCACTGCTCGAAGCGCGCAACATGATGCGTAAGCACAAAGCCCTCATGGATCGGCAGCTTTCGCAAATGGCTCGCAAGGATGATGTTTGCAAGCGGTTGATGACCGTATCCGGCGTTGGACCGCTCGTGAGCTTATCGTTCAAGGCGACGATTGACGATCCAGGGCGGTTCAAGGATTCCAGGGCCGTGGCGGCGCATCTGGGATTGACCCCTCGCGTTTATCAGTCAGGCGAGATTGATCGATCAGGCAATATCAGCAAATGCGGTGACAAGCTGATGCGGCATGCGCTCTATGAAGCCGCGAACTCGCACATGCGGATTTCCAAAAAGTGGTCGACACTTCGGGCCTGGGGCGTCAAGCTCGCCAAACGTATCGGGTCCAGAAAAGCGTGCGTGGCAGTTGCCCGCAAACTCGCGATTATCATGCATCGGATGTGGGTCGAGGAAACGGACTTCCGCTTCGGAAAGCCGCCTTTGACCCAACCCACATAAGGATCGTCCCGGCGTAACGATCTGCTCTGCCGAGGACGTGGGGAGGGTCAGTCCGTTTCGATCCCTGTGCTGTGCTCAAGCACGCGCTGTGAGCTTGGACGACCCAACTCGCCGGACCCCATCATGGAGCATGCCGCAGGGCTGACTCCGGACAGAAGCGCGGGCCAGGCAGCGGTGGATCGCGGAACGATAGCCGCATGATGCGGCAACGATCGTTACCCGAATGGGCGGAGACACCGGCAAGCGGTGGCTCCGGTCGCGGATCTATGCCCGAGACTAGAGCGTGACCGCCCGAAGGGCTGGCCGCCCAAAAATCATTTCTCAGTTTGCCCCAATAGCAGACATTTGGAGGACTAAAGCGGAGGTCCGAAAAGGGCCGATATTGTTGCAAAAGTCGGAAATCGAACAACCCTAAAACTCTCGCAAAAGCTGATCGTTGGACTTCTCTGGATCGTGTCCCCTAGCGTGGTGTAGCTGGCGGCGGGTCACCGCGTTCGCCGGCGAGGGCCGGGTCGGTCAGCTGGCGATAGCCGTGATGCTGACGCTCGGATCATCGCTCAACGGCGCGATGGTTTCCAGTGTCATGTAGCGGGCGCGCTGGACCGCCCACTCATCGTTCTGTTCGAGCAGGATCGCTCCGATGAGGCGGACGATGGCATCCTCGTTGGGGAAGATGCCGACCACCTCGGTCCGCCGCTTGATCTCGCCGTTGAGGCGTTCAATCGGATTGGTGGAGTGCAGCTTGGTCCGATGCTGCGGCGGGAACGTCATGTAGGCGAGCACGTCGGTCTCGGCCTCGTCGAGGAAGCAGGCCAACTTCGGCAGCTTGGGCCGGAGCTGATCCGCAACCTTGCGCCATTGCGTACGCGCGGCCTCGGCATCGTCCTGGGCGAAGGCGGTGGCGATGAAGGCGGAGACCACGCGACGGCCGCTCTTGCCGGCATGCGCCAGCGCATTACGCATGAAGTGAACGCGGCAGCGCTGCCAACTGGCGTTGAGCACCTTGGCCACGGTGGCCTTGATGCCCTCGTGGGCGTCGGACACGACCAGCTTGACGCCGCGCAGGCCGCGGCGGGCGAGCTTGCGCAGGAACGCCGTCCAGAACGTCTCGGCCTCTGACGGGCCGATATCCATGCCGAGAACTTCGCGGCGACCGTCGCTGTTGACGCCGACCGCGACGATCACCGCGACCGACACGATGCGGCCATTCTGGCGCACCTTCACATAGGTGGCGTCGATCCACAGATAGGGCCAGTCGCCCTCGATCGGACGGCCAAGGAACGCCTTCACCTTGTCGTCGATCTCGCCGCACAGCCGGCTGACCTGGCTCTTGGAGATGCCGGTCATGCCCATCGCCTGCACCAGATCGTCCACCGAACGGGTCGAGACGCCCTGCACGTAGGCTTCCTGCACCACGGCGGTGAGCGCCTTCTCGGCCATCCGGCGCGGCTCCAGGAAACCCGGGAAGTAAGAGCCCTTGCGCAGCTTGGGAATGCGCAGTTCCACCGCGCCGGCGCGGGTCTCCCAGATCCGGTCGCGGTAACCGTTGCGCTGGGCCAAGCGCTCGGGGCTCTTCTCGCCATAGGCGGCCCCGGTCTGGCTTTCGACTTCCAGCTCCATCAGGCGCTGGGCAGCAAAGCCGATCATCTCGCGCAGCAGATCGGCATCAGGGGTCTTCTCTACGAGCGTGCGCAGGTTCATCATGTCGTCGGTCATCGGCGGGTCCTCGGTTGCGTTGGCGCGTGTCGCAACCCGATCCTACCGGAGAACTGCCGGTGACCACCGCAAAGCCGCCCGCCCGCTACGGCGCTACTGGGGGCGCGCGTCCGGGCGGCTTTGCTCTACCGAGCTACACCACCTCCGGGGACACGACCCTTCTCTGCTGCCGCGTCGCCTTTCAACGCCATTACGGAGGTCCGTGATCAATTTGGGATGAAACGATATGGTCCCTCACGTCGCCTCGCGTAAAACGCATCGGCGGCTCTAAGAATTTTCGTTCGCCCCCTCAAAAAGACTTTTGCAACAATATCGGCCAATAGGCGACATCGGGCTTGCATTTCTTGCGACGAGGAGAGCGCCACTGAGATGGCTATAAGCAAAAGCCCCGGACAATGCCGGGGCTTTGAAGATTTCGATTTTTCTGTTGTCGATGAGGCGACTGCGACAAACGGGTTGTTCTCCTTCGTTCGAGGATAGTGGCGTACTCAATGCCCGCGAAAGCTCTTCACTCCTTGAATAGGTCGGCGCTGATGAGGATGACCGGCTCGGACGAGGCAGGCATCGCAATCGAAAAACGACGCGCGTGTCTATTATATTCCATGGATTTGCTACATCTCGTTACGGCAGCTGTGGCCTTCTTAGGCACGATCATAAGGAGATGGCATCACAAACAGATGGCGCACGTTTTATGGCAGCCGCGCTGTCTTGAAGTCGCCTCGCGACGGCACCATGTTGGGGGCGTCGATGAGACGCGTAGGACTTATCGACATCACGGTAGGTAACGCGACGCGCCTCGGCGCATCGCACGTTCCACCACACGACGCTGCGCGTCGCAACCCATCGCTACGCAACGCTTGAGCCGCTGGGGAAGCCCGGCGGCTTGCGTGCGTTTAGCCCGGACGGTCCCCCTCAATCGCCTGGGGCTCCGAGACGCCTACCGCAGCGAGCCGGAGGCTGAGACCGAGGAGATCTGACAACCAGGGCGCGAGTTAGTCCCACGCCGCCTGACCCGCCAGTTCACGCCGGCGGGCCTTACTTCGGTGGGTGCAAATCGCCTAGAAGCCAGCGGCCAAGGCCCTTGGACTTCATGGGGTCTTCAAACGCGGCAAAGGTCGTAAGTACCTGATTGCAAACAGCGCAAGTCGACGCCCCGGGCGCGTGCTATGGCTCGATGCTAACGAGCATCATCCGGGCCTTGCACTTCGGGCAGGCGGGACGCTCAATTGCAGCGAATGGAATGACGGACGAGAGGCGTTGAGATTGGGGCATGATGCTTCCCTCGAACAGGGGGAGCGCACTCTCTGTCACCGGTAGTAATGCCTAGGAGGCGGAGCGGTGGTTGTCTAAGTATGCGCCTGAGGGATCTCAAACGCGAACCAAGGCTGGCAAACTGCGAAGGTGAATGTTGCGGCGCGGGCGCTGTCCGCCTCAATCACCCGCGCCGGGATTTGGCGAGAAGTATTGGAGTTTGTCCGGCTTCCCCTCCCATTCCTTAGAGTCGGGCGGGGGCGCTTTTTTGACCATAATATTTGGCCAGATTTTCGCGTATTCCGCATTCAGCGACAGCCATTTCTCTAGCCCCGGCTCGGTGTCAGGCTTGATCGCGTCGACCGGGCATTCCGGCACGCAGACCCCGCAGTCGATGCATTCGTCCGGGTGGATGACGAGCATGTTCTCGCCCTCGTAGAAGCAGTCCACGGGGCACACTTCGACGCAGTCCATGATTTTGCAGCGAATACAGCTCTCGTTGACGACGAAGGTCAATTAAGCGTCCTTTCAGCAGATCGCAGCAGTGAACTCATTCATGGTATCCGTCCTCGCGGTGCTCGTTCATGGGTTGAAAATGGACGCACAGAAGACCTACATCCTCTGGCTGAATCGGAACACCGAGGAGCAGGCATTCAACGGCCGAGGGGCCCGTGCTAGGCAGGTTGCCGCACATCTCTCTGCCGAAGTGCGTGCAGTCCGGGCAAACACCGAACCGCCGATGCGCACCACCTGTAGCTAGAGTGGACAGCACTTGGTGCAGGGCGCGACGCATCGCAGTTCGCTCTGTCGCGTCGAGCGAATCCACGGCGCGCACCAGAACTTCGAACGGATCGCGTGCAAGCGCTTTTTTGCCCTTGCTCGTCAGTCGCAGACTTACGCTTCGCCCGTCCGTCTTGAATGGCTGTCGGACCAAGTACCCACCCGCTTCAAGCGCCTTAATGGCTTGTGTTGCAGTGCCGCGGGTTGTCGCTTGAAATTCCGCGAATACCGACGGGGTCCGCGAGAACGGGTTGGCACGGGCGAAGAAGCGGAGCGCCATCCATTGGGCCGGACTGAGTTCACCGTCATAGCCCTCAGCTTGTACGAACCGTCCCACCTGCAGCAGGAGCTCTGCCGTTTCGCGCGATGACATGACTGCCTCTTTGGAAATATAATAGTGTTTCGAAATTAACTTGACAACCGATCGGATGCAGATAATTTTGTTTCGAAACTAGTTTGAGGGCTTGAATCATGGCCCGCAACGCGGCCCTGCCGATCCTTACGGACGAACCCGGCCTCACCCATTATCTTGAGGAAATTCGGCGGTTCCCGATGTTGGAGCGCCAGGAAGAATACCTACTAGCCAAGCGCTGGCGCGAGCACGGCGATCGCGATGCGGCGCACAAGCTGGTCACCAGCCATCTGCGGCTCGTGACCAAGATCGCCAGGGACTATCGCGGCTACGGCCTGCCGATCTCTGAGGCGATCTCCGAGGGCAATGTCGGCCTGATGCAGGCGGTCGAGCGCTTCGAGCCGGAGAAGGGCGTCCGGTTCGCCACCTACGCCGTGTGGTGGATCAAGGCGGCGATCCAGGAATACATCCTGCGGTCGTGGTCGCTGGTGAAGATGGGCACCACGGCCAACCAGAAGAAGGTGTTCTTCAACCTGCGCAAGGCCCAGAGCAAAATCTCCGTCCTCAACGATGGCGATATGCAGCTGGACCAGGTGAAGATCATCGCCCGGCGGATCGGCGTCACCGAAACGGACGTGATTTACATGAACCGGCGGCTCGGCGGCGACGCCTCGCTCAACACCGCGATCCGCGAGGACGGCGATTCCGGCGAGTGGCAGGACTGGCTGGTGGACGAATCCACGGACCAGGAGACGACGCTCGCCGCGAGCGAGGAGTTCGATAACCGCCGCAAGACGCTGTCCAGCGCGCTCATCGTGCTCAACAAGCGCGAGCGGCGCATCTTCGAGACACGCCGGCTCGCCGAGGAACAGATCACGCTCGTGGAGCTGGCCGAGGAATTCGGCGTCTCGCGCGAGCGCGTGCGCCAGATCGAGGTGGGCGCCTTCGCGAAGGTGCAGAACGCAGTGAAGCACCGCGTCGCGGCGATAGCGACCCCGGAGCCACTGCAGGTGCTTTAGCTTCCAACCCTCTCCCGTGGTGGGAGAAACTGACGATGGACGTGTCGCTATGGGTGCGTTTTACGGCAACCGAGCGACGCGAGAGGGGCGCCGCTCACCGGGTGCTGATCGAGCCCTCGCTCGACGATCCATGCGCGGCACTTTGCATCGTCGACCGGGCGCCTAAGCCGCGCGCTGTAGATGGAAAGTTATCCGACGTTTCATAATGAAGTCGGGGTGCCGATCGTGCGCATTGGTTGCCGCGAGTTCAAGTGCATTGGGGATATACCGCCGCAAGATCACCCGCACATCTACCTCAAGATGGGCGATGCCAGTGAGATCGTCTGCCCCTATTGCTCTACGCTATTCCGCTTCGATCCAAGCTTGGGCGCACACGAAGCTGACCCGGCAGATTGTGCTTACCGTGATACGGACTGAGTTGAATTGCAGTAACGCTGCTTCCTTCGTCATGCCGGCCGCAGCCAACCAGCGCCAGGCGCTATCGTCCCGCAGTTTCGGGGCGGTTCACGATGGCCACGAACGATCCGAATTCGGCAGGATGCAAGCGTCACGACGGCCGAACCAGCCATAGCGGTTGCGCGCGACCAAGCCATAGATCGCGTCGCGGATCATCCGTGGGATGAATTGGAAGATCCATGTCCACTGTAGAGTCAGGAACGAAAGTATCTGCTACATAGTTTTTATCGACCGAACCAAACCGGATAGAACCACGCCGACGATCTCGACGCCGCCTACAAGATTGCCGAATGGAAGGACGAGAAGCTGAATCCTGTTTTGCAGGATATGTACCGGCACCTTACTTCCACGAAAGATCAAATCATCGAAGACACATTCGTCGTCGAGAACTTTAAACGTGTCAGCGACAGGCTAGACAGTCAGAAAGCCGCGCTCGCGCAGGAACTACTGGCCTCCGGCGCATGACGGCAAGGGAGTGACCATGAAGGCGGACCGAGGTGATCAAACTCGATGACTCCAGAAATGATCCAGGACGCGACTGTAGGCCGGGCGCTTCCTGTTTTTCACCTTGATCCAGTGCTCGCACCGGCCGCCCTTGTAGGCGCGCTCGCGGTGCGTTCGACAACATCGTCGACGCCAAACGCGTGATGTCGGTCCTGGGTAAGTTTCTCGCACGGTATGGACTCACCCTCCACCCCGATGAGACGCGCCTCGTCGACTTCCGCCCAAAGAGATCACAGAGCGCGCGCCACCCGGAGACGGATGGGACCACCTTCGACTTCCTTGGCCTGACCCATGTCTGGGGACGGTCTCGGAACGGTAAGGACACGGTTCGGCAAGTAACGGCCAAAAGCCGGTTTGCCCGCGCAGTGGCCGCAGTTAGTGGCTGGTGTCGGAAAAACCGCCACTGGTCCCTTCGCGACCAGCATCGCCATCTGTCCTCTATGATGCGGGGCCACTTCGCCTACTACGGCATCGGCGGCAACAGTCGACGCTTGCGCTGGTTCGCCAATCAAGTGGTGCGTATCTGGCGCAAGTGGTTGTCACGGCGTGATCGTCAAGGCGTGGTCCGATGGGCCCGCTTCAACGAACTCCTGGCACGGCATCCATTGCCTTCAGTCAAGATCCTCCATGGCTACGCCCGCGAGCGAATCTCTCGAACCGGATGCGGGAAATCTGCACGTCCGGGTCTGTGAGGGATGGGGACGGCAACGTCCCCATCTACTCGGCACTCAAATCATACGCCGCCCTGCGGACAGTGCGCGAAGCCATCACGACGGAGCCGATGAACTGGGTACTCGATGCCGACGACGGCCAAAGCTGTCGTGGGAGCGACCCGTCAGAGGGGCCGGAAATTCCCCATGCAAAATCGGCATCCCGTTTTGCGGCGCGTTAAAAACCCCGCCATCCACCGAAATGAATGACGGGGCTTTCGAGCTTTCTCTTTTTCGGGGATTTCTCCTTTCCAAAGATACTTGCTCTGACAGGATAACGGCTTCGAGCCTGATGAGTTCCGAATATTTTCTGATCCGCCAGATTTTTATTCGGTGTGGTCGGCTCAAGGTCCAATCCGGGGCTGCCAGGAAATATGCCGGCACATCGCGAAATGAGGCGTACGTCCTGACCTATCACCCCGTGCTCGGGGAACTTGAATGCCTACATAGCATAATTTTGTGCCGATGTCTGGCTAGGCCCATGTCCGTTCAGGGTCGTGTGTCACGAGCGCCGTCTGAGTACGACGGTGCGCAACTGTACGAGAGATGAAGGAGGGCCCTTCGAGGTCGGCAATCAGGTGTTGATCTCAAGCTGCCGCGAGCTGCTGTCGTCAAAATCACGCAAAAGCACGCTCGCGGCGCTCCTTTAAGAGTACATTTGAACCGGAAGGCGTGAGGGCGGAAGTCCCTTTCCGCGGACCAAGTCCGCGGAAAGGGGACGCAAGACGCTACCGCGCTGGCGCGCGCATGGACGCCGGCTGGCCTGGCAGCTTCAGCCTGGGTCCTACCTCGGTCAGCTTGCCGTCGGCGAGGTCAAACACCTGCAGGTCCTGGTCGATATAGTTGGCCACATACAGGTAGTCGCTGTTCGGACTGTAAGCGACACCCTCCGGCAGGCCGCCGAGCGGCGCACGCGCGGTCACCGTCAGCTTACCGTCGGTGCCGATCGACATCAAAACGAGTTCGCCGGCTCTGGTCTTGAACCAGTCGCTGTCCTTGGCCGAGCTGCCAAGCAGCAGCGGGGTGGCTGCGGTCTTCCCATTGGGCGCGATAGCGAAGCCTTCCGGTCCGGTACCGGGAGTCATCACGTCGACCACGTGGGGATGTGGACCAGTCGCTTCGATAATCACCGCGGCATCGGCGTTGTTCTTCTGTGCGCCGGTGTTCGATGCGATGACGTATTTGCCGTCTGGCGTGATGTCGATGTTGTAGGGATTGAATGCCGATGGAATGTCCATCGACTTGTCGTAGGTCACGCTTTGTCCATCGATCGCCAACACGCCGATTTTGTGCACGAGGTTCAGGCAGACAAAGGCGCGCTTGCCGTCGGGTGCGATGACAACGGCCGCAGCCTGCTGCTCCACCGGTACCTCGCCGACGGCCTTGACTGTTGAACCCTGTATCGAGACAACAGAGACACTCTTGCCGTCTCGGTTGGCGATCAACGCGAGGTCGCCTTTCTTGGAGATCGAGAGACCGGATGGCTGCCGCCCGACGGCAACCGTGTCGATCAACTTCGGCGGATCCGCAGTGAGGTCAATCACGTACAGTTTGTCATCCGGGACCGTTTTCCAGGAGCTCCCCTCCTGGACGTGAACCACGGAATTGGCGACCAGGCCCAGCTTGCCGTTTGGTGTGATCTGCAGGTTCGTGGGCGGGCCCAGCAGAGAGTTCGCCAGCGGCAGGCTTGCGCGAACCTTGGGTTTGGCGGGGTTGGAAATGTCCACAACCAGCACGGCATCGCTACCCGGGGCACCATTCGTCTGGCCTTCGGGACCATAGGTGATCTTGCTGTCAAGGCCGATCAGGATGTCGTTGGTTCCGGCCATCGCCGAGCTGCTGCCGACAAGGCCAAACAGGCACGTGGCGCAAAGAGCAGTGCTTAAATTCATGATGCGTTTTCTCCCGTCCCGCTTCATTTCTAGATGAGCCTGTTCCGCCACCGTACTTCGCAGCCTTCAGGGCTGGCAACCATTTACCGCGCTGACGGGCGTGGGGACGTTCGCCAGCGCCACGCGGGCGGACCATTGACCTTCGAGCAGCGCGCCGCGCAGCCGCGTGACGACCGCTTCGGGTCAAAATGCGAAGAACTCAACGTGAGCAGATTCAGTCCGCTATGCCCCATTGAACGGACCTCAATGAGGCGCGCCGCCAATTCGCTGATGGGCCAGGAGCGGTCATACGAGGTCATTGCATGCGTATTGGATGATCGCGTCTAGAACTCGCGCCTTCGGCATTATCGTCATCCTTGCGCAGAGCGAATTCACTCTCGTTGGCAGCCCTCTGTACGGCGTCGCCCTCAAACGCCATCGCTGTCCCTAGCTCGAGCGCGCCTTGCTTGAATCGTTTATCCGTCATCACGAGCTGCATTTTGTCATCGGCATTGTTCCTCGTCAGGCTCGCTTGCCTGTGTGTACCGAAAACTTAAGCTCGGGCGTAGTGGTGATGAAGTCCGCCTAGGACGGCAAGTGACCTGACCACACCGGTTCGCTGAACCGGGCGAGAAACCGGCGCATCCTTATCCAAGGCCAAGTGCGTCCGCGTCTCATTATAGTAGCGAGCGTAAGATTTCAGAATCCGGCGCAGATGTGCCTCGCCCAGGACAATGATGTGGTCCACACATTCACGCCGGATCGACCCGATCAGCCGTTCGGCAAAGCCATTCTGCCAGGGTGAGGCCGGTGCAATAGGCTTGTCCCGGATGCCCATGGCACGCAGTCGGCGTGTGACGACCGCACCGTAGATGCGATCACGGTCCCGGATCATGTAACCGGGAGCCCCGTCCCAGGGAAATGCCTCCGTTATCTGATGCGCAACCCATTCTGCGGTCGGATTTGCTGTGACGTTGGTCCAGACGATATCTCTACGGTCGAGCCGGACGATGACGAACGCATAGAGCAGGTCGAAACCGATAGTTGGAACAACGAACAGATCCATGGCGGCAATGTCCGGCGCGTGGTTGCGCAAGAAGGTTCGCCATCCCTGGCTGGGTGGCCCCCGTCGTTTGACCATGTACTTGGCGACGCTCGACTGCGCGACTTCAAACCCGAGCTTGAGCAGTTCGCCGTGGATGCGCGGCGCGCCCCAAAGCGGATTTTCGACGCTCATCCGCCGGATCAAGGCGCGCAGTTCCGTGTCGATCTGCGGTCGCCCTCCCTGTGGGCGCGACTTCCAACGCCAGTAGCAGCGAAAGCCGGCCCTGTGCCAACGCACGAGCGTCTCGGGCCGGATGATTGTGAGAACCTTCAGGATTGATGGAAACCAGCGATACAGCTGGATCAAGAACCAGCGATCATGGTTCGTGAGCCGGACGCGACCACGAGGCCTGCGCCTCAAGACAATCAACTGATGTCGAAGCACCGCGTTCTCGGCTTCAAGCCGCAACTTCGACTTGAAGGGCGAGGCCAGGACGGCCAGAACGAAACAGAGCAGCCCAATCATTCCGCCAGCTTAGGTGATTCCATCAGGTCATCAACTCGGATTAGGTTTTCGGTACACACAATGGGCCTCACCTATCATGCGCATGTGAACGCCGCCAGAATCGGACGCACGCCCGCCGATGGTCAGCAGGGAAGCCCGCTGACTCAGCGCGAGCGGCAGTGTCTCGCGTGGATCTCTGATGGCAAGACGATGCAGGACATTGCCGACCTTCTAGGGGTTTCGTCGCGTGGGGTGAAGTATCATCTGGACAATGCCAGGCGAAATCTTGCTGCACTGACCCTTCCACACGCTGTGGCTCTCGCGTTTCGGCAAGGATTGCTCCCATAGTCGGGCGACCGCCGTCCAGTGCGGCCAACTTGCCATGCACTCGTGGTTTGGCCAGGATGAGCTTGCCAGGAGAGTGCAAGCGGTCGCGTCGAACGAAGTCAACGCTACATCATTTGCGGCATTCAGCCAGAAATGGATGGTTGCTCGCAATTCGTCATAGCCATGTCTTTGCGGAACCTTCGGCTGGGCAATTGGCCGTCGCCCTGCGGCCGGGCTGTTGGCCCGCTGAAGCCCCGCAAGCGGGTCTCCCCAGCCTGGCGCGGAAACCGCTGCCGCAGTGATGAAAGTTGCCGTGTGGTGCATCGCGAGATGACCGATTGCCTTTCGCTGCCTATCCGAGCAAGGGGGCATAGCCACACATGGCGCCCGATCGAGAAGCCAACCTCGCTCGCTCGGCTGAAGTATTTCTCTCCGAAGGCAAAGGTCACACGTTCGAATCGTGTCGGGTGCGCCAGCTTTCCTTTGTTTTACAACGCGATATGCAGACCCAGCCTCGGACTTCAGTTCTGGTTCATTCGCGCGAGTAAGCAGTTGGGAGTAACACGCGCCTAATTTAGCGCTCGCAATGCAGGTCGGTCCAGTTCACCGAGAGGAAGTTGTTCGGGCTAGCCCGGATATCTCACAGCCGGGCGTGTAGCGATCCGATTGTGAGCGGGGAGCGAGTTTGCGGGGACGGGAGGTTGGTTTGGACGCCTGGGTC
>NZ_JBEPQQ010000016.1:0-114165 GCF_040547935.1 Bradyrhizobium sp. LA6.8 | reverse complement strand
CCCGGCGGTTCTGGTCCCGTCTGCCGGGGGGCCCTCCCGCCCCCCCCCCCCGGGGCGGGGCCCCCCCCGCCCCCCTCGGGGCGGGGGTGGGGGGGGGCTCTCCCAGCACCGTGCTCGCGGAGAGCCCCCCTCACCCCGACCCTCTCCCCGCAAGCGGGGAGAGGGAGAAGACGCCCCTCCTCCTCATCGAAAAGCTCGTCAAGGAATACCCCCGCCAGGGCGCCACGGCCACGCTCGGAAAACTGCTCGGCCGCAAGCCTCCTGTGGAGCCGGACGTGTTCCGCGCCGTCGACGGCATCAGCCTCTCCATCGGCCATGGCGAGAGCGTCGGTCTGGTCGGCGAATCCGGCTGCGGCAAATCGACGACGTCGATGATGGTGATGCGCCTCTTGGACCAGACCTCGGGCCTGATCCAGTTCGACGGCGAGGACATCGGCGCCATCCAGCCTGCCAACTTTGCCCGGCTGCCGCAGCGAAGCCGCATCCAAATGGTGTTCCAGGATCCGACCGACAGCCTCAACCCACGCTTCACCGCCGTGCGCGCCATCGCCGACCCCATCATGCAGCTCGGCGACATCAGGGGCCGCGATGCGCTGCGAACGCGCTGCGAGGAGCTGGCCACCATGGTCGGCCTGCCGCACAATCTGCTGGATCGGTTTCCGCACCAGCTGTCCGGCGGGCAGAAGGCCCGCGTCGGCATCGCGCGCGCCATCGCGCTGCATCCAAAACTCGTCATCCTGGACGAGCCGACCGCGGCGCTGGACGTCTCGGTCCAGGCCGTGGTCCTCAATCTGCTTCAGGACCTGAAAGCGCGGCTAGGTATGAGTTATCTGTTCGTCTCGCATGATTTGAACGTAGTGCGCTTGTTGTGCGATCGTGTCATTGTCATGCGGACAGGTCGAATCGTCGAAGAGGGCTCTTCCGAAAAAGTCCTCAGCGATCCGCAGGACGACTACACCAAGGAGCTGCTGACGGCGATCCCGCATCCGCCGTTGCAGGTCCACTAAGAGTGCACTGAGAGATTGTTTGGGAGCGTGATGGCCGAGCCGCTGGACGATTATATCGACGCCGTATCGAAAGCGCTGGCGCTGCCGGTCGAGGAGGCCTGGAGGCCGGCGGTGCGCGCCAATCTCGAAGTCTCGCTCCGGCTTGGCCGACTGGTCGACGAATTCGCGCTGCCGGACGAGACCGAGCCGGCGCCGATCTTCACGGTCTGACCCCGCCATGACCACCAAGCCAGAGATGACGGCTGCGGACATCGCCAAGGCCGTGGCCGGCGGCAAGATGTCGGCACTCGATGCCACCGAAGCAGCCCTCGCGCGCATCAAGCAGCACGATGGTGTCCTCAATTCCTTCACCGACGTCACCGCCGATCGCGCCCGTGCGAAGGCGCGTGCGATCGATGCCGACATTGCTGCCGGCAAGGAGGTCGGCCCGCTCGCCGGCGTGCCGTTCGCGGTGAAGAACCTGTTCGACGTTGCCGGCCTTCCGACGCGGGCCGGCTCGAAGATCAACCGCGACCTCGCGCCTGCCAAGCGCGACGCCACGCTGATCGAGCGGATGGAAGCCGCAGGTGCCGTGCTCGTCGGCGCGCTCAACATGGGCGAATACGCCTACGACTTCACCGGCGAGAACGTCCATGACGGTCCCTCGCGCAATCCGCATGACACGACCCGGATGACCGGCGGCTCGTCCGGTGGCTCGGGGAGCGCCGTCGGCGGCGCGCTGGTGCCGATCGCACTCGGCTCGGACACCAATGGTTCGATCCGCGTGCCGTCCTCCTTCTGCGGCATCTTTGGTCTGAAGCCGACCTATGGTCGGCTGTCGCGGGCGCGCTCGTTCCCGTTCGTCGCGAGCCTCGATCATCTCGGCCCGTTCGCGCGCTCGGCGACCGATCTCGCGCTCGCCTATGACGCGATGCAGGGACCGGATGCGGATGATGCTGCCTGCACCACGCGCGGTCTGGAGCCGACGCTGCCGCTGCTCGCCAATCCGGTGTCGGACCTGCGCATCGCGATCGCCGGCGGGCACTTTCAGAACAACGTGTTTCCCGAGGCCGTCGAAGCCGTCAGCCGCGTCGCCAAGGCGCTCGGCGCGACGAAGATCGTTGACGTGCCCGAGGCCTCGCGCGCACGCGCGGCCGCCTATGTCATCACCACCACCGAAGGCGCCTCGCTGCATCTCGATCGCCTGCGCAAGCGCCCAAACGATTTCGATCCCGCCGTGCGCGACCGGCTGATCGCCGGCGCCATGGTGCCGGCGCCGCTGGTCGACCGCGCGCAGAAATTCCGCCGCTGGTATCGCGCGCAGCTCGCCGAGATCTTCAAATCCGTCGACGTGCTGATTGCACCGGCCACGCCCTGCACCGCGCCGAAGCTTGGCCAGGTGAATTTCACGCTCGACGGCGTCGAGTTGCCGGTTCGCGCCAATATCGGCATCCACACCCAGCCGATCTCGTTCATCGGATTGCCGGTGGTCGCCGTGCCGGTGCCGCTCGAGCCGCTGCCGATCGGCGTCCAGATCATCGCCGCGCCCTGGCGCGAGGACATCGCGCTGCGCGTCGCGCACGCATTGGAGAAGATGGGCGTGGTATCCGCGCCGTCGCCAAGGGGACTTTGAGAGGGATTTAAAATGGAGATCGATCTCCCCGAGGTGATCGCGGAAGTCAAAGCCGCGTTCGAGCGCTATGAGCAGGCGCTGATCACGAACGACGTCGCCGTGCTCGGCGAACTCTTCCGCAACGATCCCCGTACGCTGCGCTATGGCATCGGCGAGAACCTCTACGGCTATGAGGCGATCTCCGGCTTCCGCGCCGGACGTTCGCCAGTGGGCCTCAACCGCCGCACCGCGAAAACCGTGATCACCAGCTATGGCCGCGACACGGCCGTGGCCTCCACCCTGTTCTATCGCGACACGGCTCCCGGCAAGGTCGGCCGGCAGATGCAGACCTGGATTCGCTTCCCGGAGGGCTGGCGCGTCGTCGCCGCCCATGTCAGCATCATCGACGAGTCGAAAGAGACCTGATCGTATGACGCTTGACGATCTTCCGCCCGGAACATTGCCGGCCGAGCCGGTGGTGCCGCGCGTCGACCGGGCCCAGCCCAGCCTGCACAAGATCACGCGCGCCGAGGAACTGCGGCTTCAACTCGCCGACGAGATCGTACGCGGAACCCTGGCCCCGGGCGCGCCGCTTGATGAAACCGACATCGCGCGGCGCTTCAGCGTCTCGCGCACGCCGGTCCGCGAGGCGTTGCGCCAGCTGGTGGCGAGCGGCCTCGTCGAATCGCGCGCCCATCGTGGCGCGGTGGTGGCGCAGCCTTCGGTCGAGCGGCTGAAAAGCATGTTCGAGGCAATGGCGGAGCTCGAGGCGCTCTGCGCCGGCCTTGCCGCCGAGCGCATGTCGGCGGCCGAGCGCCACGGTCTCGAAGCCATCCACGAAGAGCTGCGCGTTCTCAGCTACGCCGGCAATCCCGATCGCTTCCACGAGGTCAACGAGCGCTTCCACAATGCGATCTATGCGGGATCGCAGAACGGCTACATCGCCGAGATCACGCTGGCGACCCGCGTCCGCGTCCAGCCGTTCCGCCGCGCCCAGTTCCGCAACCTTGGCCGATTGGCAAAGTCGCAAGCCGAGCACGACCGAGTCGTCGTCGCCATCATGCGCGGCGACAAGCAGGGCGCCGCCGCCGCCATGCGCGCGCATATCGAGCTGGTGCGCGGCGAGTATGAGATTTACGCGGTGTCGGTGTAGGGCGGCAAACGCGGTACCGTAGGGTGGGCAAAGGCGCAAAGCGCTGTGCCCGCCATCTATCCTAACTAATGCTGTTGGTGGGCACGCTTCGCTTTGCCCACCCTACGAGACCTACGCCGTCGTGGCTTTCGCCATAAACTTCCGCCAGCCGCCATACGCCGTGATATCGCGCGCCTCGCCCAGCACTTCGGGCTCGACGAGAAACCCCTTCACGCTGCGACCGTCGGCAAGCCGCACCGTCCCGATCGCCATCGGTGCTGGAATCGCATTGACGAACTTGCCGAACGCGGATGACGACAGCGACCAGATCTCCAGTTCGATCGCCGCGCCCTTGCCTGCTTCCACGCGCAGCATGCCGGGCTTCGGCGGCGTGGTCTGGAGCGCATAGAGCTTGTAGTCCGGCGCTGTCCTGGTCGCCTCGACCAGCTTTCCGTTGAGCGCCTTCAATTCGCCGTTCAGCGCCATGCCGGACAGGTGAGCGCCGACCACTGCGATCGGAATCTCGTCGCTGCTGCTTGCGGCAAGCGCCGCCAGCGGGGCCTGCGCCACGCCCTTCGCTCCAACGGTCAGTTTCGTATCCGCATGGAATACACGGCCGATGCTCGCGAGCAGTGCATCGCGTCCTGCGGGCGCGAGCAGCGTGATGCCGAACGGAATGCCGTCGGTGCGCATCGACGCCGGTACCGCAAGACCACAGAGATCGAGCAGATTGACGAAATTGGTGTAGGTGCCGAGCCGGCTGTTCAGCTCGATCGGATTGGCCAGCACCTGGGCGGTCGTATACGCCGTCGGCGCAGTCGGCAGCACCAGCGCGTCGATATTGGCAAACGTCCGCTCGGCGATCTTGCGCAGGCCCTGCAAACGGTAGAGCGCAGAGAAGGTTTCCGCAGCGGTCAGCCGCGCGCCGGCGACGGTGATCTCGCGCGTCACCGGATGAATCGAATCAGGCGCGGACGCCAGCAGATCCTTGATCACGAGATAACGCTCGGCGACCCAGGGACCCTCATAGAGCAGCCGCGCCGTCTCGTAGAACGGCTCGAGGTCGAACTCGACCAGCTTAGCGCCGAGCGCAGTCCAGCGCTTCAGCGCATCGCCGTAAGCGGCTTCCGCCTTCCTGTCGCCGAAGAAGATCAGCTGCCCGTTGCGGGGCACGCCGAGGCGCAAATTCGCGGGGAACGGCGTGATCGCGCCCAGCGGCCGGTCGCGCGAGAACGGGTCGGCCTGGTCCGGCCCCGCCATCACGGAGAGTGCCAGCGCGGCGTCGTCGACAGTCAGAGCGAATACCGAGATGCAATCGAGCGTGCGGCAGGCCGGCACCAGACCGGCAGTCGAGATCATGCCGAGGCTCGGCTTCAGCCCGACGATGTTGTTGAGCATCGCCGGCACCCGGCCGCTGCCGGCGGTGTCCGTGCCCAGTGACAGCGGCACCAGTCCGGCACCCACGGCGACCGCCGAGCCAGAGCTCGAGCCTCCAGGAATGAGATCTTCGCGGATCGAATTCTTGGGGATGCCATAAGGCGAGCGCACGCCGACGAGGCCGGTTGCGAACTGGTCGAGATTGGTCTTGCCGATGATGATCGCGCCGGCCGCGCGCAGGCGCTCCACCGCGGTCGAATCATGCGTCGGCGTATACGAGAAGGCCGGGCAGGCCGCGGTGGTCGGAAATCCCAGCGCGTCGATATTGTCCTTCACCGCGATCGGCACGCCGTAGAGCGGCAGGCTGGTGGCATCCCTTGCGGCAAGCTTCTCGGCCTCCGCGATCGCGTCCTTCTCGTCGCGCAGGCTGATGAAGATTGCGGGATCGTTGTGATCGCGGATGCGCTGATAGGTTCGCGCGACGGTCTGCGCAGGCGTGATCGTGCCCGCGCGATGCGCGGCCACAATCGCGGCGATCGTTTCAGGCTGCTCAGCCCCCATGGTGACAAAACTCCGGCAACAGGTCTTACCCGGATTGAAGCAAGCGATGTGCCATTGTGTACACAATCCGGGCAGGCGCTATGCCTCGGATATTATCGAAGGATCAGTGGCTTGTAAGATATTTCGAGGATTGTTGGGCCGTCGTGCCAGCGCCCCGATACGGGCATTTGCGCAAATATTGGGCAGCGTCGATCAGGTGAAGCCGGCGAGGATCTGGAGCAGCTGCTCCCGGTGCTCCTTGCCGATCTTCTCCACGACATGCCGCTCGTGCTCGGCGGCGAGGCGCTTGAACTTTGCCAGCGCCGTCTCCCCCGGTGCGGTGAGGTGCAGCGCGTGGGAGCGGCGGTCCGCCTTCGACTTGACCCGCTTCACCAGCTTGCGCTGTTCGAGGCTGTCGAGCAGATGCACCAGCCGGGCGCGCTCGATGCCGAGACGCTTCGCCACCGCCATCTGGGAGAGGCCCGGATTGGCGCCGATGACCGTCAGCACGGAATACTGCGTCGGCTTGATGTCGACCGCGCCGAGCGTCTTGATGAAGTCCTGAAAGATCCAGATCTGGAAGCGACGCACCGCATAACCGGCGTGCCCGACCAGCGCGTCGAGGCCGATCTCGTCCGCGTCGTTCGGCCGCGCCGCGCCGTTGCCGGCACGCTTGCGTGGGGAGGGGCGGGGCTCAGTTCGGGCTGCGCTGGCTGTCACGTGATCTCTCCTGTCGTGCAACCTTAGCGCCTCGAAGGCCCCTACGGAAGATTGTTGTTGGCGACAACAATTGTCATGCCCAACAATATGGCCAAAGCGGCCCGGAACGAGGCTGTAGCCGATCCCTGATACGGGCGAGGAGGAAACCATGACAACCGCCGCACGCGGTGACGCTTCGAGCCTGTTCGCAACACCCAAGACCGTCGCCGAGCATCGCCCCGACGGCAGCATCGTGCTGCGCTCGCCAGAACCCTTGCGCGACAGCGCCCGCTGCATCGGCGACTGGCTGGAGCATTTTGCGCGGCAGACGCCTGACACGATCTTCCTCGCCGAGCGTGACAGCGCCGACACGCCCTGGGCCACCATGACCTACGCGGGCGCCCTGCGGCGGGTACGCGCAGCGGCGAGCTGGATTTTGGCGCAAGAGCTCAGCGCCGAGCGTCCCGTCGTCATCCTCTCCGACAACAGCATCGACCACGCGCTGCTCGCGCTGGCCGCCCAGCATGTCGGCGTGCCCTCGGCCGCGATCTCGCCGGCCTATTCGCTGATGTCGAAAGATTTCGACAAGCTCAAGAGCATGATTTCGCTGCTTCAGCCGGGCGCGATCTATGTCTCGGCGACAAAGCCGTTTGCCGCGGCGCTGGCCGCGATCAAGCCGCTGCACAAGGCGCAGATCATCAGTGGCAATGCCGGCGATGCCGATGCGCTGGCCTTCCGTGACATCGCGGCGACGCCCGAAACGGGCGACGTCGCAAAAGCCTTCGCCGCGGTGACTCCGGATACGATCGCAAAATTCCTGTTCACCTCGGGCTCGACCGGCACGCCGAAAGCCGTCATCAACACCCAGCGCATGTTGACCTCGAGCCAGCAGGCCAAGGCGCAAACCTGGACGTTCCTGGAGCAGGCTGCCAGCGATCTCGTCATTCTCGATTGGCTGCCCTGGAGCCATACCTTCGGCGCCAACCACAATTTCAATCTCGTGCTGCGCAACGGCGGGTCGCTCTATATCGACGGCGGCAAGCCCGCGCCCGGTCTCTTCGCAACGTCACTCGCCAATCTGAAGAGCGTGATGCCGACGGTCTATTTCAACGTGCCGCGCGGCTTCGACATGCTGATCGCAGCGCTGCGCGGCGACGAGGAGCTGCGCCGCCACTTCTTCGGCGAGGTGAAATTCGCCTTCTATGCCGGCGCCGCGTTGCCGCAGAACCTCTGGGACGCGCTCGAGCAGCTTTCGGTGGAGACTGTTGGTCGTCCGCTGCCGATGGTGTCGGCCTGGGGCTCGACCGAGACGTCACCGCTGGCGACCGACTGTCATTTCCTCGCGGAGCGCTCGGGCAATATCGGCGTGCCCATTCCCGGCACCGAGCTGAAGCTCGTCACGTCCGGCGACAAGCTGGAGGTGCGCGTGCGCGGCCCCAATGTCACGCCGGGTTACTGGAAGGCGCCGGAGCTGACGAAGCAGGCTTTCGATGACGAGGGCTTCTATCTCATTGGCGATGCCGTGAAGCTTGCCGATGCGGAACGGCCTGAGCGCGGATTGTTCTTCGATGGCCGCGTTGCGGAGGACTTCAAGCTTAACTCCGGCACCTGGGTCAGCGTCGGTACGCTGCGCGTCGCCGGCATCGCCGCGCTGGCGCCGCTGGCGCAGGACATCGTCGTCACCGGCCATGGCGGCGACGAGGTGCGCTTCCTGGTCTTCCCGAACATGGCTGCTTGCCGTGCCCATGCCGGCTTGCCCGAGACGGCAGGCGTGAACGATGTGCTCGCGCATGACAAGGTCAGGACCGCGATCGCGCAGGGCCTGGCGAAGCTGAAGGGGCAGGGCACCAACTCCTCCGGCCACGCGACGCGCGCGTTGCTGCTCGCCGAGCCGCCGTCAGTCGACGGCGGCGAGATCACCGACAAGGGTTACATCAACCAACGCGCCGTGCTGACGCGGCGTGCCGATGCGGTGGCGCGGGTGCATGATGATGCGTCGGGTGAGTGGATCGGTCTGTAGCCACTGGCAGATCAAGTCGGAGTGAGGCCACGCTCTGTCCACATCGTCATTGCGAGCGCAGCGAAGCAATCCAGAATCTTTCCCCGGTGGGGCTCTGGATTGCTTCGCTGCGCTCGCAATGACGGGGATGGGTCGAGCAGCTCGCAAAATGCGCCAGCCATTCTGCCGCAATATCATGCATGATTCTTTTGTTGCTTAAGCAACTAATTTGTGCGAACCGTTCCAAACAAGGATGACGGCGGGGGAACCGCTGCGCCTGATCCTGGAGGAAACGATGCTCGGCAGAGAGGTGGCCGCGGGCAAACGCCGGCGTATGCCTGAAGGCGGCGATGCCGCGCGCTTTACGCGCGCGTCAGGTGGTGGTGCTGCCGGTCACTGCGCCGAGATTTTCGTGCAGCCGGCGCAGCAGATCGATCAGCGCCTCGCGCTCGTCCTTGCTCAGGCAGGACAACAGCCGCCGCTCGCGCTCGAACGCCGCGACGATCACCTTGTCATGGGTGGCGCGGCCCTTCGCCGTCAGCGAGATCGAATGGGTGCGGCCGTCGTTCGGGTCGGTTCGAATCGAGACCAGTCCGCGCTTCTCCAGCCCCGCGAGCGTCCGGCTCACCGGCCCCTTGTCAAAACCGATGACGTGGCAGATACGCGAGGCGGGAATGCCGGGCTCGATCGCCAGCAGCGACATGATCCGCCATTCCGTGACATTGACGCCAAACTCTCGCTGGTAGAACGCGGTGGCGCTGTTCGAGAGCTTGTTGGCGATGAAGGTGATGAAAGCCGGGACGTAACGGTCGAGATCGAGCGTCGGCCCGGTTTCGGCGGGTGCGGGCCTTTGGCGGGCTCTGGTCGAAGACGGCGGCATATCGGTCTTTTGTCTCGCGGCGTGTCCGAAGACCTAAGGGCAAGCGCGGCTCTTTCACAAGATCAAAATGAGGGAGGACTTCAATGAGCGCACCTGGCTCCGCCGTATCAGGCGTCCCGCATCTCGACATCGATCCCTTCAACATGAATTTTTTCGCCGATCCCTATCCCACGCACGAGCGGCTGCGGGAGGCGGGGCCGGTCGTCTATCTCGACAAGTGGAACGTCTATGGCGTGGCACGCTATGCCGAGGTCCACGCCGTGCTGAACGATCCCGCGACGTTCTGCTCCAGCCGCGGCGTCGGCCTCTCCGATTTCAAGAAGGAGACGCCGTGGCGGCCGCCGAGCCTGATCCTCGAGGCCGATCCGCCCGCGCATACGCGGACCCGCGCCGTGCTCTCAAAGGTGCTGTCGCCGACCGTGATGAAGCAGGTGCGCGATCGCTTTGCCGCGGCGGCCGAGGAGCGGGTGGACGCGCTGATCGAAAGGCGCAGCTTCGACGCGATCGCCGACCTCGCCGAGGCCTATCCGCTCTCGATCTTCCCGGATGCGCTCGGGCTGAAATCCGAGGGGCGCGAGCATCTGATTCCCTACGCGAGCGTCGTGTTCAACGCATTCGGGCCGCCCAACGAGCTGCGCCGGGAGGCGATTGCGCGTTCGACGCCCCATCAAGCCTATGTTGCCGAGCAGTGCCAGCGTGAGAACCTTGCGCCCGGCGGCTTTGGCGCCTGCATTCATGCCCAGGTCGACGAGGGCGCGATCACGGCCACCGAAGCGCCGCTGCTAGTGCGCTCGCTGCTGTCGGCTGGTCTCGACACCACTGTCAACGGTATCGGCGCGGCCGTCTATTGCCTCGCGCGCTTCCCCGAGCAATGGCAGCGCCTGCGCGGCGATCTCACGCTCGCGCGTAGCGCCTTCGAGGAAGCGGTTCGTTTCGAAAGCCCGGTGCAGACCTTCTTCCGCACCACCACACGTGAGGTCGAGCTGTCAGGCGCGACGATCGGCGAAGGTGAGAAGGTGCTGATGTTCCTTGCCGCCGCCAATCGCGATCCGCGCCGCTGGGACAAGCCCGACAGCTACGACATCACGCGCCGCTCGTCCGGCCATGTCGGCTTCGGCTCCGGCATCCACATGTGCGTCGGCCAGCTCGTCGCGCGCCTCGAAGGCGAAGTGATGCTGACGGCGCTGGCGCGGCGTATCGCGAAGATCGAGATCACGGGCGAGCCGAAACGCCGCTTCAACAACACGCTGCGCGGGCTCGACAGCCTGCCGGTCACCATCACCCCGGCCTGACGAGGAGCCTTGATGCCAGCCATCACTTTCATCCATGCCGACGGCAAGTCCGATCGTGTCGAAACTTCAGGCGACGAAAGCGCCATGCAGGCCGCGACCCGCCATGGTCTCGACGGCATCCTGGCCGAGTGCGGTGGCAATGCCATGTGTGCGACCTGCCACGTCTATATCGACGCAGCCTGGCTCGCGCGCCTGCCCGCGATGGCTGATGACGAAGACGCGCTGCTCGACGGCACCGCCGCCGAGCGGCTGCCGAACAGCCGGCTGGCCTGCCAGATCATGATCACGCCCGCGCTCGACGGGCTGGTGCTGAGATTGCCGGAACGGCAGGTCTGAATTCCAGAACGTGCCGGCGGCGACCGGCGCGACACACAAAGGGGAGGGAACGATGAAACACCTGAAATGGACACTCGCGCTGGCGGCGAGCCTGATGAGCGGCGCGGCGAGCGCCGAGATCTCCGACAATGTCGTGCGCGTCGGCGTGCTCAACGACATCTCGGGCATCTTCCAGGACACCAACGGTATGGGCTCGGTCGAGGCTGCGCGGATGGCGGCCGAGGATTTCAACGGCGGCGGCAAGAACATCAAGGTCGAGATCGTCTATGCCGACCACCAGAACAAGGCCGATGTCGGCAACGCCATCGCGCGCAAATGGCTCGATGTCGAGGGTGTCGATGCCATCGTCGACGTGCCGAATTCGGCCGTCGGCCTCTCCATCAACACGCTGCTGCGCGACAGCCGCATGACCTTCCTGGCGTCGTCGACCGCAAGCTCGGATCTCACCGGCAAGGCCTGCTCGCCCAATACGATCCAATGGGTCAACGATGCCTGGGCGACCGGCAACACCACCGCTGCCGCGATGATGTCGCGCGGCGGCAAGGACTGGTATTTCCTCACGGTCGACTATGCGCTCGGCAAGGGCATCGAGGCGGAGGCGCAGAAATACATCGAGGCGCACGGCGGCAAGGTGCTCGGCTCCTCCAAGCACCCGCTCGGCACGTCGGACTTTGCCTCCTTCCTGTTGCAGGCGCAGGGCTCGAAAGCGCAGGTGATCGGCCTCGCCAATGCCGGCGGCGACACCATCAACGCGGTGAAGCAGGCTGCCGAGTTCGGCATCCAGCAAGGCGGGCAGAAGCTCGTCGCCTTCCTGCTCTTCATCAACGACGTCCATGGCATGGGCATCAAGGTCGCCCAGGGCCTCCAGCTCATGGAAGCGTTTTACTGGGACATGAACGACGACACCCGCGCCTTCGCCAGGCGATTTGCGGCGCGGCCCGGCATGAACGGCAAGATGCCGAGCGGCAACCAGGCCGGCGTCTATGCCTCGACGCTCGCTTATCTGAACGCGGTCGCCGCGACCGGCAGCGACAATGCGAAGGACGCCGTGCCCGAGATGAAGAAGTTTAGGGGCAAGGACAAGCTGTTCGGTGACACCACGATCCGCCAGGACGGCCGCGTCGTGCATCCCATGTATCTGTTCGAGGTGAAGAAGCCGGAGGAGTCGAAATATCCGTACGACTATTACAAGCTGGTCTCGACGATTCCCGCGGACCAGGCGTTTAGGCCACTCGCGGAGGGCGGATGTGAGTTGGTGAAGTAAAAGATAGCTGCGAGCGCTGCTGCACCCTCGCCCCTTGTGGGAGAGGGTGGCTTCGCGAAGCGAAGCCGGGTGAGGGGTCTCTCTCCTCACGAATGGTCGTGCGAGTGGAGAGAACCCCTCATCCGGCGCCATAACCGAAGCTTTGCTTCGGCGTTCTTGAGAACGGCGGCCGAAGGCCGCCTATGCCACCTTCTCCCACAAGGGGAGAAGGAAGAAAGGCTACGCCACCTTGCTACTCCCCTGCGTGATCAACCGCGCCGCGCGCTGGTCGCGGGCGTAGATCCAGAGCCAGCTCAGGGCGACGCTGAGGCGGTGGCGCAGGCCGATCAGGAAGTAGATGTGGGCGATGCCCCAGATCCACCAGGCGATGGTGCCGCGCAGTTTGACCTTGCCGAAATCGATCACGGCGAGCCGCTTGCCGATCTGTGCGAGGCTACCGGAGTGCTTGTAACGGAATGCACCTTTGTTCTCGCCACGCAGGCGCGCCTTGATGGTTTCGGCGACGTGCCGGCCCTGCTGCTTGGCGGCCGGCGCGATGCCGGGCACTGGCTTCCCCTCCCAGGCGTTGATCACAACGGTGTCGCCGATCGCAAAGATTTCGGGATGACCGGGTATCGTCAGGTCGTCGTCGACCTCCACGCGCCCGGCGCGATCGCTTGGTGCGCCCAGCCATTCGGCGGCGGGCGAAGCGCGCACGCCGGCGGCCCAGATCCGCGTCTTTGCCTCAAGCAGCTTGCCGCCGAATACGACGCCCTCACGGTTGATCTCGGTGACGGCCTGGCCCAGCACGACCTCGACGCCGATCTTTTCCAGCGAGGCTTGCGCATAGGCCGAGAGGTCATCGGGGAAGCCTGCGAGCACGCGCGGTCCGGCCTCGATCAGCACCACGCGTGCCTTGTGGGTGTCGATGTTGCGGAAGTCGGCGGGGAGCGTGTGGTGCGCCATCTCGGCGATGGTGCCGGCGAGCTCGACGCCGGTTGGGCCGGCGCCGACGATGACGAAGGTCAATCGCGCCGCGCGTTTGGCCGGATCGGTCTCGCGTTCGGCGCGCTCGAATGCCACCAGGATGTGACGGCGCAGAGTGGTCGCGTCTTCCAGCGTCTTCAGGCCGGGGGCGAACTGCTCCCATTCGTCATGGCCGAAATAAGCATGACGCGCGCCGGTGGCGAGCACCAGCGTGTCGTAGGGCACCTCGCTGCCGTCGTCGATCAGCACGCAGCGCCGGTCGGCATCGACGCCGCTCACCGTCGCAAACAGGGTCGTCACCTCGCGCCGGTCGCGCATCAGGTGCCGGACCGGCCAGGCGATTTCGCTGGTCGCGAGCGAGGCGGTCGCGACCTGGTAGAGCAGCGGCTGGAACAGGTGATGGTTGCGGCGGTCGATCAGCGTGATCTCGACCGGCGCGCCCGCAAGCCGGTAGGTCGCCTCCAGCCCGCCGAAGCCGGCTCCGACGATGACGACGCGGTGGGGATTTGCGGCCATGATACACCCTCGAATCTCGCTGCTGCTCTTCTTCATCTAAGTGCGCATTGGGCGCCGTAGTCCAATAGCCGTCATCAATCGCGGCATAGGCTGGGCGTATCGTCATGCCCCGCGAAAAAGCGCCGCAGCCTTGGTCGAAGTGAGTAGAATTATATTTCTTGCCATCCTCGATTGGGGCGAAATATGGTGCAGGGGCGGGCGCTGAGCCATTGGCGGCGCGACAGATTTTACGTTCAATAGAGACGACCCGGGGGCGGCGATCACCCCGTCTCCGGGATCAATAATAAGGAGGGGAGTGGTTATGAGGACGGCATTCTGGCTGGCGGGCGCAGCGGCGCTGGTGCTGGCAAATCAGGCTTTCGCCGGCGACACCATCAAGATCGGTTTCGTTTCGACCTTCAGCGGCCCGACCGCCGTGATCGGCAACGACATGCGCAACTCCTTCGAGCTCGCGCTGGATCACATTGGCCGCAAGATGGACGGCAAGCCGGTCGAGGTGATCTACGAGGACGACGGGCAGAAGCCCGACGTCGGCAAGCAGAAGACCGAGAAGCTGGTACAGTCCGACAAGGTCGACTTCATCGTCGGCTACATCTGGTCGAACGTGCTCCTGGCCTCGCTCAAGACCGCGGTGGACTCGCAGACCTTCCTGATCTCGGCCAATGCCGGTCCGTCGCAACTCGCCGGCGAACTGTGCTCGCCTTACGTGTTCTCGACCTCCTGGCAGAACGACCAGACGCCCGCCGCCATGGGCCTCTACATGAACCAGAAGGGCGTCAAGAGCGTGTTCCTGATCGGGCCGAACTACGCGGCCGGCAAGGACATGCTCGCGGGCCTGAAGAGCACGTTCAAGGGTGAGGTCAAGGGCGAGGAATACACGGTCTGGCCGAGCCAGCTCGACTTCTCCGCCGAGCTCTCAAAGGCGCGCGCCTCGGGCGCCGAGTCGATCTTCGTGTTCTATCCCGGTGCGGCCGGCGTGCAGTTCCTCAATCAATATGCGCAGGCCGGCCTGAAGAGCACGATGCCGCTCTACACCGCCTTCACGGTCGACGAGCTGTCGCTGCCGCTCCAGAAGGAGAACGCGCTCGGCGTGCCCGGCGCGCAGGAATGGGTCAATGACCTTCCGAACGAGCAGAACAAGCGCTTCGTCGCCGACTACCGGAAGAAGTACCCCAATCTGCGCCCGACCTATTACGGCGCCCAGGCCTATGACGCGGCCCAGCTCATCAACAGCGCGGTGGTCGCTGTGAAGGGCGACACCAGCAAGAAGGACGCGATGAAGGCCGAGATGGAGAAGGCCAACTTCAAGTCGCTGCGCGGCCCGTTCAAATACGGCAAGAACCACATTCCGGTGCAGAGCTTCTATCTCCAGGACGTGGTCAAGGACGGCGAAGGCCAGCTCTCGCTGAAGACGGTCGCGACCATCGTGGAGAACGACCAGGATCGTTTCCACGACAAGTGCGCGATGAAGTGAGCTGATGCCTTTTCCCCTCTCCCCGTCTGCGGGGAGAGGGTCAGGGTGAGGGGGAGTCTCCGCGGGGACGGAGGTCGTTGTATTCCTCGATAGTCCCCACATCGTCATTGCGAGCGCAGCGAAGCAATCCAGACTGTCTCCGCGGAGGGACTCTGGATTGCTTCGCTGCGCTCGCAACGACGTGTTGAGAGAGCGTTGCTCCTGGGGACATATCTCTCGCGGAGAGTCCCCCTCACCCGGAATTTGCTGCCGCAAATTCCGGCCTCTCCCCGCAGGCCGGGAGAGGCGAAGACCTACACCCGCGGCATGCTCGCAGGCCTTACCTCGCGGGCCTGCGCCGCGAGCCTGATCCCGGCATTGGCTGCCCCAAATCCCTGATAATCCCGTCGCTCCACGATCTCGAAGAAGAAGCGCTCATCGAAGATGTGGGTGTAGACTTGGAAGAACTCGCCGTCGCCCTCACGGTCGTAGAGGATGTGGTTGGCGCGCAGCTGCGCCATCAGGTCGGGCGCGAGGTCATATTTGGCTTCGATGTCGTCGTAGTAGTTATCAGGGATATCCAGGAAATCCGCGCCACGCTTGCGCATCGCGGCGACCGTCGCAAAAATGTCCCGGCAGGAGAACGCGACGTGCTGCACGCCCGAGCCGAAGAACTCCGAGATGAACCGCGCCGGCAAGGTGCGGTTGGCGGATGAGCCGTTGAGCACGAAGCGCAGGCTCTGGTCGGCGTTGACGACAGCCTGGCTCTGCACGAGGCCGCGCGGATCGGCGATTTCCATCTGCGGCAGCCGCTTCAGGTCGAGGATGCCGGTGTAGAACAGCAGCCAGGACAGCATCTCGTCATAGGGCATCGACTGCGCGATGTGATCGACGGCGAGCAGGGCGTCGGCGTTCGCGTCACTTGCGACCGGCTCGAAATCGGTATCCCAGTTCTTGCCGGCCTGGTCGAGGAAATAGAGCAGGCTACCGCCGACGCCATGGATCGCGGGAATCTCCAGCTCGCCCGGCCCGACCGGCTGGTAGAAGGTGCGCGTCTTCAGCGCTTCGGCGCGCTGCATGGCAAGGCCGGCATTGTCGACGTCGAGCGCAATCGCGCAGACGCCGGGGCCGTGCGTGACGTAATGCGAATGCGCAAAGCCGTCGGTCTCGCAATTGATCACGAGCTCGACCTTGCCTTGCGACCAGCGCTCCACGGCCTTGCTGCGATGCTTGCCGGTCTTGCGGAAGCCGAGCTGCGCGAGCAGGCGGGCGAGGTCGACCGCCTTGGTCTCGTTGACGGCAAACTCGATGAAGCCGGTGCCATGGCTCCTGGCCTTCGGCGCCAGTGGCTCGCTGACAAGCTTCGGCCAATCCGGTGCAAGCTGATCCTCCAGCAGGATCAGCGAACGCAGGCCGTCGACCGCGGTCTGCGCGGACGAGCCGGCGCGGAACTGGTCGTTGAAGATTTCGAGCGACAGCGGCCCGGCATAGCCGGTCGCCGCGATGGCCTGCATAAATTCACCAACCGGGAGGTCGCCCTGGCCGGGGAAGGAGCGGAAGTGCCGGCTCCATGAGAGGATGTCGAGCTCGAGCTTCGGCGCATCCGCGAGCTGCACTAGAAAGATCTTGTCGCCGGGGATCGAGGCCATGGCGCGTACCGGAAAGCCGGGCGCGAGCGCGTGAAAACTGTCGAGGATGACGCCGATCGCGGGATGATCGGCGCGGCGCACGATCTCCCAGGCGTCGCGGTAGTCGTTGACATGGCGGCCCCAGGCCAGCGCCTCATAGCCGACGCGCAAGCCGCGCTTGGCCGCGCGTTCGCCGAGCTCGCGAAAATCGTCGGCGGCGCGATCGATGCCGCCGAGCGAGGCGGGCGAGACGTTGGAGCAGATCAGCAGCAGGTCGGTGCCGAGCTCTTGCATGAGATCGAACTTGCGCTCGGCGCGAGCGAAGTTGCGTGTTCGCTGCGGCTCCGGCATGCCCTCGAAATCGCGGAACGGCTGGAATGCGCAAATCTCGAGATTGAGATCCTTGCACAGCTGCGCTACCTCGCGCGGACTTGCGCCGAACGACAGCAGATCGTTCTCGAAAATCTCGACCGAGTCGAACCCGGCTGATGCGATGGCGCGGAGCTTCTCGTCCAGGCTGCCAGAGAGCGAGACGGTCGCGATCGAACGCTTGTTCATGCTGCGTTGTCCTCCATGGCGCCGCCGAGAAAGAGCTGGCCGATGCGCGGATCGTTCAGAATGCGCTTCGCGCCGTCGACCATGCGGGTCTGGCCGAGTTCGAGCACGATGCCGATGTCGGAAATCTCCAGCGCCGAGCGCGCGTTCTGCTCGATCATCAGGATGGTGACGCCGCGGTCGCGCAAGCCTTTCAGGATGTCGAAGGTCTGCTGCACCATCAGCGGCGACAGGCCAATTGAGGGCTCATCGATCAGCACGAGCTTTGGCTCGAGCAGCAGCGAGCGCGCGATCTCGAGCTGCTTCTGCTCGCCGCCTGAGAGCGTGGAGGCCTGCTGCGCCGACTTGCGGCGCAGCGCGGGAAACAGGTCGAGCGCAGCTTCGATCCGTGCCGGCAGGTCGATTCCCTTGCCGGCGGAGACGCCGCCGAGCTCGATATTGTGGCGCACCGACAGTTCGGGAAAGATGTTGCGGCCCTGTGGCACGTAGCAGATGCCGGCATTGAGCAGCGCGCGCTGGCTCAAATTGGTGACGTCACGGCCGGCAAAGCTGATCTTGCCTTCGCGCAGCTTCAACAGGCCGAAGATCGCCTTGAACACCGTCGACTTGCCGGCCCCGTTGGGGCCGATGATGGTGGTGATGGTGGCCTGCGGCACGGCGAAGGTGGTGCCGTTCAGGATCGTCATCTTGCCGTAGCCGCCGACGAGATTGTGAACCGAGAGGATCGGGTCGCTCATGATGGCTTCCTAATGTCCGAGATAGGCTTCGATCACGGCGGGATTTTTCCGCACTTCGTCCGGCCGCCCCATCGCCAGCACCTTGCCCTCCGCCATCACCATCACGCGCGAGCACAGCGACATCACGAATTCCATGTTGTGCTCGATCACGACGAAGGTCGCGTTCTTCTCGCGGTTGATCGCGACCAGGCGATCCTTCAGGTCCGACAGCATCGACGGGTTGACCCCGCCGGCGGGCTCGTCGAGCAGCACGAGGCGCGGCCCGCCCATGAAGGCCATGGCGGCATCGAGCAGTTTTTGCTGGCCATAGGAGAGCCCGCCGGCCGGCTCGTCGGCGAGATGGTCGAGCTTGAAGAAGCCGATCATCTGGTTGGCGGTCTCGGTCAGCCCGGCATCGGAGCGGCCGATCAGGCGCGAGGCCATATTGCCCTGGTGCTCCTGCCCCGCGAGGATCAGGTTCTCGCGCACCGAGAGCTTTGGGAAGACCTGCAAGAGCTGGAAGGTGCGGCTGACCCCGAGCTTGTTGAGCTCGGCAGGACGCAGGCCCGTGACCACCTTGCCGTCGAGCTTGACCTCGCCGCCTGATGGTGTGAGCTGGCCGAGAATGCAGTTGAACAGGGTCGACTTGCCGCAGCCGTTCGGGCCGATCAGGCCGAGGATCTCGCCCTCGCGGACGTCGAATGAGACGCCATCGACCGCGCTGATGCCGCCGAAATTCTTCTTGATGCCGGTGACTTCCAGGACCGCGCTCATTGCACCGTCTCCAGCCGGGACTTTGCAACGGCCCGCAGCGCGGAGGCCGCCTTGGTGCGGCGCTCGGCGAGATAGCGATCGAGAATTCCCAGAATGCCGGTCGGCGACCAGATCAACAGCAGCATCACCGCGACCGCGTAGAGCATCAGATAATACCCTTCCGTGAAGCGCAGCCATTCCGGCAACAGCACCGCGATCATCGCGCCGAGGAAGGGGCCGAAATAGAAGCCGGCACCGCCGACGATCACCATCATCAAGAGGTCGAGCGAGAGCGACAGGTTGAACGGCACGGGATCGATGTATTGCGTCAGCGGCGCATAGAGCGCGCCGGCGACGCCGCCGATCGCCGAGCCGATCGCAAAGGCCATCAGCGTATAGCGCCTTGTGTCGACGCCGAGCGACTGCGCGCGCAGCGGATTTTCGCGCAACGCCATGAAGGCGCGGCCCCAGGGCGAGCGGATCAGCCACCACACCGCCAGCGACACGATCGCAAGCGAGCCGAGGCAGACATAGTAGAACGGTAGCGGCTTGCTGGTCGCGATGCCGAAGATGTGCGGCCGCGGAATGTTGGAGATGCCGTAGATGCCGCCGGTGAGCCAGCTTTCGTTGCGGAACACCAGGAAGGCGAGGGTGGAGAAGGCGAGGGTGACGAAGGCGAGGTAATGGTGCTGCACGCGCAGCGCGGGATAGCCGAGCACCCAGCCGACCGCGAAGCTCAAGGCAATCGCGACCACGATCGCCGCCGGCAGCGGCCAGCCATGGGTCGTCATGATCGCTGCCGCATAGGCGCCGATCCCGACGAAGGCGCCTTGCGCCAGCGAGACCTGGCCGGCATAGCCGAGTGTCAAATTGAGCCCCATCGCGGCGATGCTCATCACCGCCCACTGGCTCAGGATGAACAGGCCGTAGCGGTTGAAATTCATGGGGACGATGATCAGGCCGGCAATGACGATGAGGCCGAGCGCGATCTTCAACGGTTTGGCGAAGCCGCTCATACGGTGCGCTCCTCGGCGCGGCCGAGCAAGCCCTGCGGCCGGAACAGGATGACGGCGATCAGGAAGATCATCGGCACGGCGGCGCGGTACTGCGTCGAGACATAGGCGGCCGCGAGATTGTCGAGCACGCCGATCAGGAGGCCGCCGGCGATGGCGCCGCGCACCTGGTTGAAGCCGCCGACGATCGCGGCGATGAAGGCGGCCTGGCCCAGCACCTCGCCGGAGGAGAATTTTGCGAGGTAGATCGGCGTGATCAAAAGCGACGCCAGCGCGACCAGGAAGGCATTGATCAGGAACGTCAGCAGGATCATGCGCTCGACCGGCACGCCGATGATGCGCGCCACCGTCGGGTTCTGCGCCGCCGCCTGCATCTGGTGACCGAGCGAGGTGCGGTTGAGAAGGCTCGTCAGGCCGAAGACGGCAAGAATGGCGAGGACGAGGACGCCGATGCTTTGCAGCGAGACGGCATGTCCGAGAATGGAGATATCACCGGTCGGCACGATCGAGGGGAAGGGCGAGGCCTCCGCGCTGAAGAACTGCTTCACGGCCTCCTTGATGCCGATCGCGAGCGCCATCGTCGCGATCGCCAGCGGCAGCACGCCATGGCGCATCATCGGATCGACCAGCAACATCTTGAAGGCGAGGCCCAGCAGGAGCATCGAGAGCAGGATGCCGAGGATGATCGCGAGCCAGAACGGCGCGCCGGCATGCATCGCCGCCAGCATCAGGAACGCCGGCAGCATCACGAACTCGCCTTGCGCGAAGTTGATGGTCTGCGAGGTCTGCCACAGCAGCGTGAAGCCGACCGCGACCAGCGCATAGATCGCACCGGTGGCTAGTCCCGCGACCAGAAGATCGAACAGATTGGACATTTTCCCCTCTCGTGTCCCTCGCCCAGCTCTGTCGTCTCCCTCGCCCCGTTCTTACGGGGAGAGGGCGGGGTGAGGAGCTCTATCCGCGAGCCCATCTCTCACCGTCCTTGCAGAAGCACCCCTCACCCCAACCCTCTCCCCGCGAAGAGCGGGGCGAGGGAGAAGAGAGGCCCCTGCATCCGCCTTCGCTGAAGCTTCGGCGGGACGGGCGCGGGGAGAGGTGAAAGATCACGTCCCTCACTTCACCTTGGGCAGCACCTGCTTCACCACCTGCTTGCCTTCGACCACCTCGACCAGAAAGCTCTGCCGGTCGATGTCGCCGGTCTCGCTGAAGGTGACGTCCATCAGGATGCCCGGCTCGTCCGCGGCTTTGATGGTCAGGCCATGCAGCGTGTCGGCGAACGCCTTGCTGTCGACCTTGCCCATCTTCTCGGTGGTGGCCTTCACCATGTAGACGGCGAGATAGCCCTTCAGTCCGTTATGGTCGGGCACGTAATTGTACTTCTTGGAAAACTTGTCGCGGAACGCCTTGATCAGGTCGACCGGTGCGTCCGTGGTGAGGCCGACATGGCCGCGCGCACCGTTGGCGGCATCGCCGGCGAGCTCGATTACCTTCTGGCCGATCAGCGTGGTCTCGCCCATCAGCGGCGCGGTGACGCCCTGGCGCTTCAGCTCTTTCAGGATGCGCGCGCTCTCTTCCTCGTTGAGATAGACGAACACGGCATCGGGATTGGCGGCCTTGATCTTGCCGACGTCGGCGGCGAAGTCAGCCTGGCCTGCCTCGGTCGAGAGATCGGCGACGACCTTGGAGCCGAGCCGGTCGAGTTCCTTCACGACGACGTCGCGTCCGCCGCGGCCAAAGTCGTTGTTGACCCAGACCACCGCGACCGTCTTCGCCTTCATGTCGTCGTGGATGTACTTTGCGACCTTCGGCATCGACGATTGCTGGCCGAACGAGGTGCGGAACAGGAACTTGTTGCCGGCCTGCGTCAATTCGGCGGCTTCGCCGCCCATGATCTGCGCGATGCCGGCTTCGGCCGCGAGCGGCGCGGTCACCTTGACCGAGCCGGAATAGCCGGGCCCGAGCAGCACATAGGGCTCGGCGTCGAGCGCCTTCTGTACCTGGGCGCGGGCAACGCCGGGGTTGGACTGCGAATCGGCGTGGCTGACCTCCAGCTTGCGGCCGAGCACGCCGCCCTTGGCGTTGATCTCTTCGATCGCGAGGTCGATGCCGTTCTTCCAGTTGGTGCCGACGGTGGCGCCGCCGCCCGAGAGCTCGGCGACGTCGGCGAGCTTGATCGCCTGCGCGTGGACGCTGGTTGCAGTCGCGAAGGCAAGCAAGGCGCCCGCCAGTAGGGTCGATTTCATGGTCACTCCTCCCATTTTTCGTTGATGTGGTCCGCGGCCTTGTGTCCGGCCGCTTCGGTTACGCTGCGTGGTAGGCCGCGCTTCGTGCCGCCATCACCTCGTCAAATGCCTCTCCCATGACCTCGGTCGATGGGGCAAGGCCGGTGAACAATTCGAAGGCGTCGGCGGCCTGGTAGATCGCAAGCTCCCGCCCGGTCATGATCCGCGCGCCCTTGGCCTGTGCCGCTGCCAGCAGCGGCGTGATCAGCGGCGAATAGACGGCGTCCGCGACCCACATTTTCTCGTGCAGCAAGGCCGCCGGGACCGGCATGCCCCGGTTCGGCAGCATGCCGACCGGCGTGCCGTTGACGAGGCCGGTTGCGCCATCGAGCGCGTCCTCGACGCTTTTCGCCACCGTGGCGCCGCCGTGCCTGGCAAGCAATGAAGCAAGCTTTTCGGCGCGCGCCGTCTCGCTGTCGAAGATGCGGAGGCCGGAGACCTTCAGGCTCGCCAGCGCAAAGGCGATCGCCTTGCCGACGCCGCCCGTTCCGATCACGGCGACTGCATTTCCGGACGGTGCCAGCAGCGGCGCGACCGCGCGCGCAAACCCGGTCGTGTCGGTGTTGTGGCCGATCAGCCGGCCGTCCTTGACGACGACGGTGTTGACCGCGCCCATGGCGGCCGCGCCCGGCGCCAGTTCGTCGAGAAGCGGGACCACCGCTTCCTTGTAAGGGTAAGTCACGTTGACGCCGGCAAAGCCGAGCCGCCGTACGCCCTCGAGCATCATGCGGAGCCCGGCCGCATCGGCGCCGGCGACCTCGATGAGCTGGTAGTGACCGCGCAGGCCAAGCGCCTCGGCGGCCCGCTCGTGCATGGCAGGGGAGGCGGAATGCGCGATCGGCGCCCCGATCAGGCCGGTGAGAAGCTTCTTGCTGGCGGCGTATCCGCGCTTGGACATGGTTGGCTATCGTCTCGTTGGGAGCGTTGGGTCCTGGCCATTAGCGGGGAAATCCGCACAATTCCAAGGGGGCTTCCAGTTGCGACGATAGCCTTTCCCGTGCCTAACACAATTACCCATTTATTGGGCAAACCTAACATAATGTTATTTCTTCCGCGCGCGTGCCGGGGCGGTGTTGCCCTCGCTGCGGGACGGCTCCACCGCGCGCATCTCGGCGCGCAGGGACTCGATGAAATACTCGACATGGAGCGACAGCGGCGCGCCGCGCTTCACCGCGATATAGGTCTCGAACCGCGTCGGCTCGGTGATCTTCAACAGCTCGATTCCCGGATAGCCGCCATGGGCCACCGTGAACTGGTCGATGATGGCGATGCCGAGCCCTGCCTTCACCAGCGCACACACCGTGGTGCCGAAGCGCGCGCGGATCGTGATGTTGTAGTCGAGCCGGTGGCGCGCAAAGATCCCGGCCATGATCCGGCCGTAGGGATCGTTGGGATCGATGCCGATCAGCGGATAGCGGGTGATCTCGGCCGCCGAGACCTGCTTGCGGCCGGCAAGCTCGTGACCCGGCGGCACGATGCAATAGAGCTCACCCGAGGCGAGCGGCATGAAGTCGAGCCCGGAATGCTCGAGCCGATAGCTCATCGCCACACATTCGCCGCGGCCGAGCAGGAGGTAGTCGATGGCCTCCTCGAGCTTGAGGATGTTGATGTCGATGCCGAGATCGGGGTAGCGGCGCCGGACGCGCTCGATCGCGCGCGGCACCATCACCTGGGAGATGCTCGGCACCGAGCCGATGCGCAATTCCGACAAACCGCCGCGGCCGATCTTGGAGATGAGCTCGGAGAGGTCGTCGACCTTCTTGTAGACGCCGTTGATCTGCTCAAAGATGTTCTCGGCTTCCGGCGTCGGGAAATAGCGCCCGTTCTGGCGCTGGAAGAAGCGGATGCCGAGCGTGCGCTCGGTGTATTTGACCAGCCGGCTGATCCCCGGCGCCGACACGTTGAGCAGCTTCGCCGCGCCGCCGATGGTACCCGTCACCATCACGGCACGGATCACTTCAACCTGGCGCAGCGTCATCATGTCGTGGGCATCCCAAAGAGGATCGTGGTGGCGATCATCTCACGAGAGCCGTGATGTCATCCAGCGGCAAGTGTGATGTGGACGGAGCGGGCGGCGCTTCACCCTCCCCCTCCAGGGGAGGTAAGAGCGCAGCTCGCTCACCGGCAACAATTTCTGATTAACTTCGCAGTCAGAATGTTTCGGCTAAAATCGGCGCGTTCGAATGGAAGGGCGCCGCTCGCGCAGAACGTACGCCTCACCTGTAACTGTGTTCTAGCTCGCCGGGCTCTCGGGCGACGCGCTGCCGGGCCGCTCCGCGCGTTCGCGCTGCAGCACTTCGCGCGCGTACTCGATGATCTTCTGCTTGTTTGCCGTTTCGCGGACGGCGAAAAACACGCGGTTGAGTTCCAGGCCGAGCACGCTGTTGAGGGCGATGTCCTCGTCTTCCATCGTGATTTTCCCGCTTCAGACGCCATAGGTGTAACTTGACGTCACTTCCTCCACAAGTAGATTAAATCTCGGGTGCAGACGAGGGCCGGTAAACTACGGAAGCAGCGAATTGAGGCAGCTCCCAAATACGTGCTATACCGACGGCGAGGCTCAGGAAACGCACCGATGTCCGCCGTAGACGCCGTAGATTATGGCCGGGAAGCGCTCGACTTCATCGAAGGCCTGGGGACCTATCGCAAGGTACCGGACGCCATGAATGCGCTTGAGGCGGCGTTCGGTCGCTTCGGCTTCGAGACTATCATCGTGACGGGGTTGCCGAATCCCGATCAGCGGTTCGCGCAGATGGTGCTCGCCAAGCGCTGGCCGGCAGGATGGTTCAATCTCTACACCCAGAACAATTACGACCGAGTCGACCCCGTGGTGCGGCTGTGCCGGCAATCGGTCAATCCGTTCGAGTGGTCGGAAGCGCCCTATGATGCCGAGCTCGAGCCGAGCGCGGCCGAGGTGATGAACCGCGCCGGCGATTTTCGCATGTCGCGCGGCTTCATCGTGCCGATCCACGGGCTCACCGGCTACGAGGCGGCGGTGTCGCTCGGCGGCGTCCATCTCGACCTCAATCCCCGCAGCAAGCCGGCACTGCACCTGATGGCAATGTATGGCTTCGACCATATTCGCCGCCTGCTGGATCCGGCGCCGCATCTGTCGACGCGTCTCACCCCGCGCGAGCGCGAGGTGATCGCCTGGGCCTCGCAGGGCAAGTCGGCCTGGGAGATCGGCGAGATCCTGCACATCACGCAGCGCACCGCAGAAGAGCATCTTGCAACCGCCGCGCGCAAGCTCGGCGCCGTCAACCGTACGCATGCGGTTGCACTGGCGATTCGCAACAAGCTCATCAATCCCTAAGCGACGTACTGGGAAATTTCCCAATATCGAACCTGCCTCTTTTCGCAGAGGCTGCCCCTCATTCCGGCTGAATGGGGGTTTTCATGATTCACGCAATTTCTTCGGTCAATCGCCACCTTTACGAAGACGTACTCGAGCAGCACTTCCGACTACGCCACGACATCTTCGTCGAGGAGCGGCACTGGGAGACGCTGCGCCGGCCTGATTGCCGCGAGGTCGATTCCTACGACGACGAGGACACCGTCTATCTGCTCGCGCTGGAAGGCCGGCGCGTCGTCGGCGGTCACCGGCTCTACCCCACCACCAAACCCTCGATGATGAGCGAGGTCTTCCCGCATCTGGCATCGGTTCGCGGCTGCCCTGCGAATCCGCTGGTCTGGGAATGGTCGCGCTACTTTGTCGTGCGCGATCGCCGCGACGGCACTCTCAACCTGCAACTGATGGCAGCGGTGCAGGAGTTCTGCCTCGATCAGGGAATCGCGCAGGTCAGCGCGATCATGGAGACCTGGTGGCTGCCGCGCTTCCATGAGGCCGGCTTCGTCGTGACGCCGCTTGGTCTGCCCGAGCTGGTGGAGAACGCCTGGACCATGGCGGCGACCATCGACATTCGCCGCGAGACCCTCGATGCCCTGCATGATCGCATCGGCATGGATTCGATCGTACAACAGGACGGCCCGCGTCTGGACGCCGTCGCCCGTGCCAACCTCTGCGGCCTTGCTGCCGCGCAACGAAAGAGCGCCTGAAATGTCGAACATGATGCGGGACAGCCAGATCATGGCGCAGACCAAGGACGAGAATCTCGGCTACATGTCCGACATGGCGCTCGAGCTGGCGCAGATGGCGGAAGACACCGGATTGGCAACGCTCGCCTATCTGTTCCGGATGGCGGCGCTGGAAGCCTCGACGGCCAACAGCGTGCTGGCCGAGCCGGATGATCTCCCCCGGCAGATGACGTCGCACTAGACGCCTTCTCCGACTTCCGTCGACCTTCGCGCCCTCTCCCAGGCATGCCTGGGGGAGGGCGATCGTTTGGGTGCGGCAGGTTGACCCATCCTGTGCGGCAGCCTTCTTGCAAGGCCAATTTCGATCGCATGCACCGGCATGCAACAAAGTGCATGTCTGGTGTTGAATCGCTCTTGCCTCGGAACGATACTGCCATTACCCATTTTTCCGCCTTGAAGAGGCAGGGGGAGCTCTTTCACTGATGGCGACCGAGTTCGAACATCGGCGCGACACCGCGTGCGCCTGAAAGAGTTTTGATGCTGCTCGTCGTCGAACAGTTCTTGAACGGATTGCAGTTCGGCCTGCTCCTGTTCCTGCTCGCCGCCGGCCTGACGCTGGTGTTCGGGATCATGGATCTCGTCAACCTCGCGCACGGCTCGCTCTACATGATGGGCGCCTATTTCGCCGCGACCTTTGCGGCCTGGACCGGCAGCTTCCTGCTCGGTGCGCTGCTGGCGCTCGGCGCGACTCTGGTGCTCGGCATCGTGCTGGAGATGTCGGCGCTGCGGCATCTCTACGGGCGCGACCATCTCGACCACGTGCTCGCGACCTTCGGCCTGATCCTGTTTTTCAATGAAGCCGTGCGGCTGATCTGGGGGCCGGCCGGGCTTGCGCTGCCGCTGCCGGGCTGGCTCACGGTGCCGGTGCCGATCCTGCCCGGCATCCACTATCCCGCTTATCGTCTCGCCATCATCGTGGTGGCGCTGCTGGTCGCGCTGCTGCTCTATCTCGGCGTGATGCGCACCCGCATCGGCATGCTGATCCGCGCCGGCGCCTCCAACCGCGAGATGATCGGCGCGCTCGGCATCAACATCAAGCTGCTCTACACGCTGGTGTTCGGCCTGGGCGCCGCGCTCGCCGGCCTCGCCGGCCTGATGCAGGCGCCGATCCTCACCGTGCAGATCGGCATGGGCGAGAACATCCTGATCCTCGCCTTCGTCATCATCGTGATCGGCGGCATCGGCTCGATCCGCGGCGCGTTCCTCGCCGCGATCTTCGTCGGCATGATCGACACGCTCGGCCGCGCTTTCCTGCCCAACCTGTTGCGGCAGGTGCTGAGCGGAGCCGCCGCCTCCACCGCCGCGCCCGCTCTGTCGTCCATGCTGATCTATCTGCTGATGGCGATCGTGCTGGTGGTGCGCCCGGAGGGGCTGTTTCCGGCCAACCGTCGATGAAGGCTTTCACTGTGAGCAAGGCCGTCACGGCCCTGATGCTGGCGGGCCTTGTGCTGCTGCCGCTCTATTCGCAGCTGTCCGGCAACATCTTCATCCTAACGCTGTTCACCCGCATCGTCATCCTGGCGCTGGCGGCCGCGAGCCTCAACCTCATCATGGGTTTCGGCGGCATGATGAGCTTCGGCCACGCCGCCTATCTCGGCATCGGCGGCTACGCGGTCGGCATGCTCGCGCAGGAAGGCGTCGGCTCCGGCTTCATCCAGTTCCCGGTCGCGCTCGCAGCTTCCGCGATCTATGCACTGGTGATCGGCGCGCTCTCGCTTCGCACGCGTGGCGTCTACTTCATCATGATCACGCTGGCGTTTGCGCAGATGGCCTATTACGTCGCCTCGGGCCTCGCGCGTTACGGCGGCGATGACGGTCTCACCGTCTACAAGCGCAGCGACTTCTCCGGCCTGATCAACCTGTCGAACCGCACGCAGTTCTATTATCTCTGCCTCGCCTGCCTGTTCGCCGTGATCGTCCTGATCTGGCGCATCGCCAATTCGCGCTTCGGCCTCGTCTTGCAGGGCCTGCGCTCCAACGAGCAGCGCATGCAGGCGATCGGCTTTCCGGCAAAACGCTACCAGCTCGTCTGCTTCGTCATCTCAGGCATGATGTGCGGCCTTGCCGGCGCACTGCTCGCCAACAACACCGATTTCATCAGCCCGGCCGTGATGTACTGGACCCGCTCCGGCGACCTCATGGTGATGGTGATCCTGGGGGGCATGGGCACGCTGTTCGGCCCGGTGATGGGCGCGGTGGTGTTTTTGCTGCTGGAAGAATTCCTGTCGCAGATCACCGAATACTGGGCGCTGATCATGGGCCCGCTCTTGCTGCTGATCGTGCTGTTCGGCCGCGGTGGCATCATGGGCCTGCTCGGGAGGCTCAATCGTGGCTGAACCGCTGCTCCGCGTCGAAAAACTGGTGCGCCGCTTCGGCGGCATCGTTGCGACGGACAACGTCTCGCTCGACGTAGCTAGCGGCGAGCTGCACGCCATCATCGGCCCGAACGGTGCCGGCAAGACCACGCTGATTAGTCAGCTCACAGGGCACCTCGAACCGCATTCCGGCAGCGTCTCGCTCGGCGGCCGCGATATCACCTATCTGCCGGCCTATCGCCGCTGCGCGCTGGGGCTCGCCCGTTCGTTCCAGATCACCTCGCTGCTGCTCGACTTCACCGCCGCCGACAATGTCGCGCTGGCGGCGCAGGCGCATGCAGGCCACTCGTTCCGCTTCTTCGCCAATGCGCGCAAGGAGAAGGGCCTGCGCGATGCCGCCCATGCCGCGCTCGACCGCGTCGGGCTCGGCCATCGCGCCGATGTCCTGGTGTCCAGGCTCAGCCATGGCGAGCGCCGCCAGATCGAACTCGCGGTCGCGCTCGCGAGCAAGCCGAAGCTGCTGCTGCTGGACGAGCCGATGGCGGGTCTTGGCGTCACCGAATCCCAGCGCATGGTGCAACTGCTCCAGGAGCTGCGGAAGGAAGTCTCGATCGTGCTGGTCGAGCACGATATGCCGGCGGTGTTCGCGCTGGCCGACCGCATCTCGGTGCTGGTCTATGGCCGCGTCATCGCCTCGGGCGATCCGGCCGCGATCCGGGCCAATGAGGACGTCAAGCGCGCCTATCTCGGCGACCAGCATGTGGTGACGCACCATGTCTGAAAAGGCGATGGCTGACACGCTGCTCGACGTCGACGGCATCGAGACCTGCTACGGCCTATCCCAGGTGCTGTTCGGCCTGTCGCTATCGATCAAGCCGGGCGAGATGGTCTCGCTGATGGGCCGCAACGGCATGGGCAAGACCACCACCATCCGCTCCATCATGGGCCTGACACCGGCGCGCGCCGGAACGATCCGCTTCGCCGGCGCAGAAGTGCGGCAGCTTCCATCCTACAGAATTGCAAAACTCGGCGTTGGCCTCGTTCCCGAGGGGCGCCAGATATTCCCGAATCTCACCGTGCGCGAAAATCTCGTCGCGGCCGCGGCCGATCGCTTCGGCAGCAGCAATCCGTGGACGCTCGCCGCCATCTACGTGATGTTTCCGCGCCTCGCCGAGCGTGCTTCCAACATGGGCAACCAGCTCTCCGGCGGCGAGCAGCAGATGCTCGCGATCGGCCGCGCGCTGATGACCAACCCGAAGCTGCTGATCCTGGACGAAGCGACCGAGGGCCTCGCCCCGCTGATCCGCGAAGAAATCTGGAACTGCCTGTCGCTGCTGAAGAGCCGGGGACAGTCGATCCTGGTCGTCGACAAAAACGTCGACCACCTCGCCCGCATCTGCGATCGCCACTACATCATCGAGCGCGGCAAGACGGTGTGGAGCGGCACGTCCGCCGCGCTGATGGCCGAGCCGGATCTCCAGCACAAATATCTGGGCATCTGACGCGCTCCTGGATCTGACTGCCGTGCAGATCGCCGCGCGCGCAGAACCTCGTCGAGGACGTCAGTTTCGAAGCTCTCCAAACTGTACGCAGAGGTCTTGAGTGCGCCGCCGCCAGCCGCCAATGTCGCGGCGTAGCGGATTCGATGCAGGACTTTTACAATCAAATTGCCGGACGGCCTGACGACGACATCATCGGCTCCGCACAGCGAGGCGCTTCGACAGCGCCTCAGTGGCTGGATTTCCCGGGCTGTGTGTTCATCAGAGGTGAGTTTCGCGCCGATCCCGATCGGCCAGCGATCGTAGGGCCGGGCTTGTTCATCTCCGTTGCGCTCGATGAAGGCGCAGGCCGCGGCATTCTGACGCGCACAACCGGTGCAGGGCAGATGACGGCGATTGCCGTGCGCGAATCCGTCGCCGTAGGAGGCTCGGTTCGCTGCGGCGAAGGTCCTGCGATCGGCCTGGCGCTTCCCCAAGCCTCCATCGACGGGCTTGGACTCGGCGACGAGGTTCGGGCGCTGTTCAAGACCGACGCGTTGGGCACGGCCATCGTCTCTCTCACGGCGTCTCCGCGTGTGCAGGCCCTCGCGGCAGAAATGTTCTCGCCACCGGTGGCCGGAAACGCGACGCAATTGCTGCTGTCGGCGCATGCCGCCGAGATCGTGGTCCACGCCTTGTTCGGCGAGCGCGGGATCGCGCCCGATCCTGCAGCCGACCTCCAGCGGGTGCGGTTGCAATCGGTCAAGGCGCGAATGGATGCCGATCTCGCTTATCCCTGGAGCATCGACGAACTGGCGCGGAATGCGGGGCTGAGCCGCCGGTCCTTCAACCAGAAATTCCAGATGGCGTATGGCGAGAGCGCGATCGACTATTTGCGGGCCCGCCGACTCGATGCCGCACGTGACCTTCTGATTCATCAACGGTTGTCGGTCACCGAGGCGGCCTTTCGGGTCGGCTATGCCCATCCGGCCAATTTCGCGACGGCATTCCGCAGGCACTTCGGCTATTCGCCGAGCCGCTGTCAGTGAACTTGAACGCCTCCACGTGCGATCAAAGGTGATTTGCGCGCGCGCAAAGGCGGTGTGCGCCTCGATCTGGTTACTCCCGGGTTGTTCGAACACGGAACTCGGGGAAGACAATGACGCGCAACGACGGGTGGACGCTCGGCTGGGAACGGATGGCGAGAACTGGTCTGGGAGCGGCCGGGCTGGGAATAGTCCTGCACGCAACGCCGTCGGTCGCACAGACCTCCGGGACCAATTCGACGTCGACCGCGGCGACATTGCCTCCCGTCACGGTGGAGGCACCGATCCAGGCGCGTCCGCGCACCCAGCCCGCCCAGCGAGCTTCGCAGTCGTCGCGCGGCCGCGTCGCGACGCAACGCAATGCCCGGCCCGCGCCAGCCGGAAATTCGGGCGTGCGCGAGGCCGGTGCCGGTCGCGCCAACGCGTCGAGCGAGAGCAGCTATGTTGCAGACAGCAGTTCGGCGGGTACCAAGACCAACACGCCGTTGCTCGAGACACCGCAGTCGATCTCGGTCGTGACGCGCAAGGAACTCAACGACCGCGCCGTCCAGACGCTGACGGAGGCGGTTGGCTATGAACCTGGCGTCCGCATCGATGCCTCCGGCTACGATCCGCGTTTCGACGCGATCGCAATCCGCGGCTTCGACATCACTTATAACGGCGTTTATCTCGACGGCTTGCGGCTCGTCGGAGCCGGTCTCAGCGTGTTCAAGACCGAGCCTTATGGGGTCGACAGCATCACGGTGGTCCGTGGGCCGAGCTCGGCGCTCTATGGCCTCGGCTCGCCCGGCGGACTCATCGACCTCTCGAGCAAGCTGCCGACCAGCCAGCCGTTTCACGAGGTACAGACGGTGTTCGGCGACCGCGATCGCATTCAGGGCAATTTCGACCTGTCGGGTCCGGTCGATGCCAACGGTCAATTTTCGTATCGGCTGACCGGCGTGATGCGTGACGCGAACGTGTTCGTGCCCGGCGGCAAGGATAACAGGACCTACATCGCGCCCGCCGTCACCTGGAAGCCGGATCAGTCGACGACCCTCACGATTCTCGGCTCCTATCAGAAATCCAAGACGCCCGGGTCCATGTTCACCTATTCCACGGGCACCGGCACCACCACGGACATCTTCACGGGCAGTCCGTCCTACAATTCGCTCGACCAGGAGCAGGGACGCGTGGGCTATCTGTTCGAGCATGCGTTCAACAACGCCGTGACCGTCCGCCAGAAATTCCGTTACGTCGATGTCGATGCGGTCACCCGCTATGTCGGCTTTCTCGGCGCTCCCGTGGGCAATGTCGTCTCGCGCTACACCGGCTACGTCCACGACACGCTGCAATCTGCCATCATGGACAACCAGGTCGAGGCCAGGCTATCGACCGGGCCCGTGCAGCACACACTCCTGATCGGCACCGACTACACCTCGTCGAAGTTCAACGACAAGCAGGGATTCGGCTTCGGCGTCTCCGATCTCAACCTGGCCGCGCCGGTCTACGCGCCGGAATCCATTCCCGATCCCGCGATCTCGTCCTCGACAGCCCAGCGGCAAACCCAGTCCGGCGTGTATGTTCAGGACCAGGCCAGGCTCGATCACTGGATCCTGACATTGAGCGGCCGCAGCGACTGGGTCAGCACCACGGGTGAGGATCTGTTTGCGCTGACCCGGCAGACGCAGTCCGATCAGGCCTATAGCGGGCGAGCCGGGCTGACCTATGTGTTCGATTCCGGCGTTGCGCCTTACGTCGCCTATTCGACCTCGTTCTTTCCCAATCTCGGCGTCGATCCGTCGGGCGCCTTCTTCAAGCCGACCACCGGCAAGCAGACTGAAGTCGGTGTGAAGTACCAGCCGCAGGGCACGAGGAGCTTCATTACCGCGGCGGTGTTCGATTTGACCCAGGACGGCGGCCTGGTCACGACGGGGACGGGCGTGACGGTCCAGCGTGGCGAGATTCAAAGCCGCGGCTTCGAAGTGCAGGCGCTTGCAAGCCTGGGCGGTGGTTTCGACATCACCTCGTCGTACACCTATCTCGACATGGTGACCAAGCAGGCCGCGGACGACTCGCTGATCGGCAAGTTTCCCTCGGGTAATCCCCCGCATACCGCGACGCTGTGGGCGAACTATGCCCTGCCGCTGGCCGGACCGTTTGCAGGATTGAGCGTCGGTGGCGGCGCGCGTTACATGTCCTGGAGCTATGGCGATGATGCGAACACGTTCAAGAACAGCTCGGTAACTCTGATCGACGCGGCGCTGAAATATGATTTTGGTCAGGCGGCGAAGGAGCTGAAGGGCCTCCAGTTCCAGGTCAATGCCAAGAACCTGTTCAACCTGCACTACACCACGTGCCAGGTCGGTTACTGCTACCGCGGCGCGCCGCTGACCGTCATCGCAACTCTCGGCTATCGCTGGTGAACCAGCTTCCCCATGAGAACCCCGGTTATCCGGTCAATATGTCTTACCCAAATCGCTGGCGCCGGCGACTAACGCGCCAGGTGGTGGGTGCCGATTTCAACCAGGGTGGTCCGGCAGGACAGGCGGTAGATCAGGCTGAACAATTGAACCCACATGATCGAACTCCACTGTTGATCACACGCGCGATATTAGGCCCCCAGTCTTTCCGGCCGTTTTCGAGGGACAGGGAAAATGGCTTCGTCGGCGAGCGCCGTGATGTCGTCGGAACAGGCCGGACGAAGTCGCCTCACGCGGGCGTGAGACGTATCTCCGTCAAAACACCTCGAAATATTCGCGGTGCTCCCAGTCGGTCACCTCTGACAGGAAGCGGTCGATCTCGGCATTCTTGATGTGGGTGTAGTAGTCGACGAACTCAGGCCCGAACTTCTCGCGGAAGAACGGATCGTCCTTCAGCGCGGCGACCGCATCGCGCAAGCTCTTCGGCAACGCCGGCGCCTTGGTCTCGTAGGGCGTGTCGGCGGACGGGCCGGGGTCGAGCTTGCGGTCGACGCCGTCGAGGCCCGACAAAATTTGCGAGGCCATGTAGAGATAGGGATTGGCGGCGGGCTCGCCGATGCGGTTCTCCAGGCGCGTTGCGGCATCATTGGCGCCGCCGAGCACGCGGATCATCACGCCGCGATTGTCGCGGCCCCAGATCGCCCGGTCCGGCGCCAGCGAATAGGAGCGGTAGCGCTTGTAGCCGTTGATGGTCGGGGTGGTGAACACGGTCGAGGCGCGGGCATGGTCGAGCAGGCCGGCAAGGTACGCCCGGCCGAACGCGCTGAGCGGCTCGCTGCCGTCTTTCGCCATGAACTGATTTTCGCCAGACGCGCGCGAGACGATCGACTGATGCAAGTGCCAGCCGCTCGCGAACACGTTCGGCAGTTTCGGCCGGCACATGAAGGTGGCGTGATAGCCGTGGCGGCGCGCGATCTGCTTCACGGCGGAGCGGAACAGCACCATGTTGTCGGCGGGCTCCAGCCCCTTCCTCGGCGCGAAGGTGAATTCGCACTGGCTCGGCCCGAACTCGACCTCGACCGAGCGCAAGGGCAGTCCGAGCGCGACGATATCGCGGCGCAGGATCTCCAGCACCGGCTCCATCTGATCGAAGCGCTGCTCGGTGAGGTATTGATAGCCGTGGCTGAGCAGGCTCACCGACGGAGGCGTGCCGGGCTGGCCGGCATCCTCGGGCCGCATATGCGCATCGTCGAGCTTGAAGATGTGGAATTCAACCTCGAGGCCGGCGACGAAATCGTGGCCGCGGCCGCTGAGATCATCGAGCACCTTGCGATAGAGGCCGCGGGTCGCGAACGGCACGGGACGGCCGTCGCCAAAATAGAGATCGCAGAGCACCCAGCCCGTCGCAGGCGCCCATGGCAGCACGCGGAACGTGGTTGGGTCGGCGACCATCAACACGTCGGCCGCGCCCTCCATCTCCTTCATGCCGAATCCGCCGCCTGACGTGAACACCGGAAACACCGTGCGGTGCGAGGTATCCTTGGCGAGCATGGTCGTGGTGATGGAGCAGCCGCTCTCCAGCGAGGCGATCGCCTCGGCGGCGATGATGGTCTTGCCGCGCAAAATGCCGTGCTGGTCCGGGAAGGCGAGGCGGATGACCTCGAGGTTCTTTTCCTCGACGATGCGGCGCAGGCGCGCTGCGGCGTCCCTCTGTTCATCCGACCACAGCGCATGACGCGCGACGAAAGTCACTCGGTTGCTCCTTCAGTCCGTGCTGTCATCGCCCGCGAAGGCGGGCGATCCAGTATTCCAGAGACGGCGACGTGTCCACGAGAGGCCGCGGCGTACTGGATGCCCCGCCTTCGCGGGGCATGACAGTGGAATATGTGGCGCCCGCCGCTGATTGACGGCATTATCACTCCGCGGCCGTCAGCCGGTGCACGTTGTCCGCGATCTCCTTCGGCACCGGCGCGGCCCAAGGTGCGCCGCGGCGGCGCTTGACGTCGACCTCCATCCAGTAGAGCTCCCAACCCTGGGTCGGCCCGATGCCGTCCATGGTGGCCGGTCCCTGGATGCTGCGCGCCCTGCTCTCGTCCAGGAACAGCATCGGCTTCTCGCCGCCGCCGACCTTCTCGATCTCAGCCCGCAGCAGGCGGCGGTACTGCACGATCGCCTTGTCGCTCGAGCCGAGATGCTCCTTGGTGCGGTCCTGGATCGCGCCCATCGATTCCACCGCCCATTGGTCGTGCACGTTGATGTCGGTGCCCATGCCGGTGTAGGTCGCGGTCGCCTGCTCGTGCGGATCGAAGCCGTAATCGTTGCCGCGGTTCTTGCGCGATTTGTAGTCGGGCAGCTCATAGAGCTCGAGCCGCTGGTCGCGCATCTTCTGCTTGTCGACCTGGTTGGTGTAGCTGGTGAAGATCGCGTACCAGTAGCAGTTCTCGTCGTCGACCGGCACGTGCCACTGCGTGATCGTCATTTCCGTGCTCATGGGGATGACGAAGCCGTGCGGGAAGAGCTGGTTGGTGACGCGCACATGGGTGCGCTCCTCGTCGATCTCGCGCAGCGCGATCAGCCGCAGGCCATATTCGGTGTGCTCGACATTGATGATCGGCCGGTCGTACTCGCGCAGGATCTTTGTCATCGGCAGGTCACTGCCGGCGGACGCGCCGCGGAACTGCTTGCCGTAAGCCGTCGACGTATCCTCGTCCTCGAAGAAGCGGTGCAGATAGGAGGCGTGCGCGGGATCGATGCCGACCTCCAGTGCCTGAAGCCAGTTGCAGGCCATGTGGCCCTTGAACGCAAAAGTGTGCGTGCCGGGCGCGACAAAGCAGTCGAGCTCCGGAAAGGCCGGCGGCTCACCCTCGCCGAGATAAGCCCAGAGGATGCCGCTCTTCTCGACCACGGGATAGGAACGCTGGCGAATGTTCTGGCAGAGTTTTGAGTCCTTCGGCTCGGCCGGCGTCTCGATGCACTGGCCGGTGGCGTCGAACAGCCAGCCATGGAAGGCGCAGCGCAGGCCGCCATGTTCGAGACGTCCGAAGGCGAGGTCGGCGCCGCGATGGGCGCAGTGACGATCGATCAGGCCGTAGCGTCCGATTTCGTCGCGGAACAGCACCAGGTTCTCGCCGAGCAGTTTGACGGGGCGGATCGGGCGCGCGCCCTCCAGCTCGTCGACCAGCGCCGCCGGCTGCCAATAGCTCCGCATCAGCTTGCCGCAGGGGTCCTTCGGACCGGTACGGGTGATCAGGTCGTTCTGCTCCTGGCTCATCATGGCGGGCGTCCTTTATCGGAGAGGCGTTTGTTCGCCTATTGAACGAATGGGCGAATTATGCCATGCCTTGGTCCGGCGGCAAGCAATATTTTGCAGGATGTTCCCGGACCTATGCCCAAGCTGAAGCGCAGCGAAAACGACGAGCGGTCGACGGATTTCGTCGAGAGCCTCGATCGCGGCCTGCGCCTGCTGCAATGTTTCGGCACGACCACCGGTCCGATGACGCTGAGCGATCTCGCCCGGGCCGCAGAGCTGCCGCGCGCCACCGCACGGCGCATGCTGTTCACGCTCCAGCGCGGCGGCTTCGTCGCCGGCGACGGCAAGCTGTTCTCGCTGACGCCGCACGTGCTGACGCTCGCGGCGTCCTACCTGCGCTCCAGCCAGCTCGTCGCCGTGCTTCAGCCGGTGCTCGATCGCGTCGCCACGGCAGCGCAGGAAATCTCCTCGCTCGCGGTGCTCGACGGCGACGACGTCGTGTTTGTCGCGCGCAGCAGCCCGGCGCGGATGTTTTCGGGTGGGCTCGAGATCGGCTACCGGTTGCCGGCGTTCTGCACCTCGGTCGGCCGTGCCATGCTCGGGCAGTTCGATGACGCAGCGCTTGCCGCACGCCTGAAGGCAATGAAGCGCGAGATGTTGACGCCGCAGACGGTGACCGATCCCAAGGCGCTGCTGGCCAGCATCACAGCCGATCGCGACCAGGGCTATTCGCTGGTCGATCGCGAGGCAGAGCCGCATTTCCGCTCGATCTCGGTTCCGGTGCGCCGCTACGACGGCGTGATCGTCGCCGCGATCAACATGGGCGCCCATGTCGACCGCGTGCCGGCAGGGGAGCTGATCGACCGGTTGCTCCCGCTGCTCCGCGAAGGCGCGGAGTCCGTGCGGTCGCAGCTGTTCTAGCAACGATCGTTGGCGCCGCGCGTCCGCGGGCTTATAATCTCGTCACGCAAGACAACAGGGAGGACGCCATGAAACACACCATGGTTCCCAGTGATCGCGTGGAGCACGTCTGCGTCTACGGGCGCGACGGCGCGAAGCTCGGCTCGATCGAGCGGCTGATGCTCGACAAGGTGACCGGCACGGTCGCCTACGCCGTGATCAGGACTGGCGGGCTGCTCGGCACGCACCACCATTATCCGGTGCAGTGGGGCGCGCTGAAATACGATCCCGCGCGGCAGGCTTTTCGTGTCGAAGTGACGCAGGACGAACTCGCCAGCGGACCGTGCGAGTTCGACGGCGACGAATTCGACTGGGGCGATCGTTCGCGACCCTACGCGCACCCAAATTATTGGTCGATCTGACGGCGCGATTGCCGCAGGCGTCGCGCGCTGAGCCGCCTCACTTGGTCGCGGTGCGCCGGCGCGCGCGCTGTGTCAAAAGGCAAAAATGCCGCATGACACACCTCTCATCGCCACCATCGTCGTCGGACTTGGACTAGCTTTCGTACTTGGAACTATAGCGCAGCGGTTCCGCATTCCGCCGCTTGTCGGCTACCTGCTTGCCGGCGTTGCCGTCGGCCCGTTCACGCCAGGCTTCGTCGCCGACCAGGCACTTGCGACCGAGCTCGCCGAACTCGGCATTATCTTGCTGATGTTCGGCGTCGGCCTGCATTTTTCGCTCCAGGATCTGCTGAGCGTCCGGCACATCGCCGTTCCGGGCGCCGTCGTACAGATTGCGGTCGCCACACTGATGGGGCTCGGCCTTTCATGGCTGATGGGCTGGAGCGTCGGTGCGGGACTCGTGTTCGGACTGGCGTTGTCGGTCGCGAGCACTGTGGTCCTGCTTCGCGCGCTGCAGGAGCGGCGCCTGATGGAGACTGATCGCGGCCGCATCGCGGTCGGCTGGCTCATCGTCGAGGACCTCGCGATGGTGCTCGTGCTGGTGCTGTTCCCGGCGATCGCAAGCCTTCAGGGCGGCGGCGACAAGCCGGCCTTCGAGCCGCTGGCCGCGCAGGCCGGCTTCGGGCTTGCCGGCATCGTGATGCTGACCCTGGCCAAGATCATCGTGTTCATCGGGCTGATGCTGGTGGTGGGGCGCCGGGTGATCCCCTGGATCCTGCACTACATCGCGCATACCGGCTCGCGCGAATTGTTCCGTCTTGGCGTGCTTGCGATCGCGCTGTGCATCGCGTTCGGGGCGACGAAGCTGTTCGACGTCTCGCTGGCGCTGGGCGCGTTCTTCGCCGGCATGATGCTGCGGGAATCGCCGCTCAGCGCGCGCGCCGCGCAGGAATCGCTGCCGCTGCGCGATGCCTTCGCAGTGCTGTTCTTCGTCTCGGTCGGCATGATGTTCGATCCGATGAGCGTGGTCCGCGAGCCCTGGCCGCTGTTGGCGACGCTGGCGATCATCATGCTCGGCAAATCACTCGCGGCGTTCATGATCGTGGTGCTGTTTCGGCATCCGGTCGCGACCGCGCTGACGATCTCGGCGAGCCTGTCGCAGATCGGCGAGTTCTCGTTCATCCTGGCCGAGCTCGGCGTCGCCTCGCAGATTCTGCCCAGCGACGGTCGCGACCTGATCATGGCCGGCGCGATCCTCTCCATCATGCTCAACCCGCTGATGTTCGCGGCCGCCACCTGGCTCGCGCCGCGTCTCGACCCGCGCCGGGATTCACCGCAGGCCGCGGCCGCCGTGCCCGAACCGATCCGCACCACGGACCTGACCGACCATACGATCGTGATCGGCTATGGCCGCGTCGGCGCGCTCGTCGGCGATGCCCTGAAGCAGCGGCAATTGCCGTTCCTTGTCGCCGAGGTCGGCGAGAGTGCGCTGGCGAAGCTGAAGCAGGGCGGCATCGAGACCGTCATGGGCAATGCCGCGCAGCCCGAAATTCTCCGTGCCACCAATCCGTCACGGGCGCGGCATCTCGTCATCGCGATCCCCGAGGCGTTCGAGGCGGGGCAGATCGTGCAGCAGGCGCGCGCGGCCAATCCGGACATCCGCATCATCGCGCGAGCGCATGCGGATGCCGAGGTCGATCATTTGAAGGGGCTGGGGGCGGATGTCGTCATCATGGGCGAGCGGGAGATCGCGCGCGGCATGATAGAGGAGCTGGAGAGGAGAAATCCGGATGCTGCCCAGCAAGATCCCCGTGCGCTCGCGGTCGGTTCGATCGTTTGACCTGATCACGCCGCAGGGCCGGACCTACCGCTTTCCGCCGCCGACATTGTTGCAGCGGTTGTTGCGGTGGGGGCTCGCGCATGGGGAGACGGTCGCGATCTCCGCGGCGATCCTGGCGTTGATCTATGTGGCGGGCTTTGTGGCCGAGGCGCTGGATCGCTCGGTGTTTGACGCGTGCAATGACAGGGCCGGGATGCGTAGGGTGGGTTAGGCTGCAGCTGCGCGAAGCGCAGTCCGCTGGCGTAACCCACCTCGTCCCCGCCTCGCGTTCTGTGTCACTACTGCCGATTGCGCATCCAGTCGGCAAGGCCCGATATCGCCTTGTCGAGGTCTTGCCGCGCGGCGGCGTCCGTGACCATCTCCTCCAGCGCGCCGCGCATGCAGAGCAGCCACGCATCGCGCTCGGCGTCGCCGATGGCAAAGCCGATGTGCCGCTGCCGCAGCCGCGGATGGCCTTTCTCGACGGAATAGAGTTTTGGGCCGCCGGTCCATTCGGTGAGGTAGCGCTTCAGCACGTCCCTGATCAGTCCGAGGTCATCCGCGTGCATCGCGCGGATTATTTTCGCCTCCGGCAGCGCGTCCATGCGCTCGTAGAAGCGGTCGACCAGAAGGTCGATCGTGCCGCTGCCGCCGATCCGCTCGAACATGGAGGTGGTGACGTCGCTGGAGGTCATCGTGAGTCCTGTCTGGTGCAAGGCTCTTCATATCGTCTCCCTTTGCGAAACGGAAAGGGGACGCATGGCTTAGCTGCGCGCTCAGCTCTGCTCCCTCCCCCCTTGCGGGGGAGGGCAGGGGAGAGGGGTCGCCCAGGAAATGGTGTTGGTTGTCGCGAAGAAGAAGCGCGTTGCGCGATCGATGGAGTCCCCGTGTGGACCCCTCTCCCTAACCCTCCCCCGCAAGGGGGGAGGGAACGCAGCGGAGGTCGGCGCGCGGATTGCCCTACAACGCCACGCTGCGCAGCCCAAAGCTGCGCGCTTCGTTCTGCAGCACCGGCCGCACCGCGTCGATCAGCCGTGCAGCCGCTGCATCGACCGACAGCCCCGCCGTATCGACCACAGCCGTCGCGCGCGAATAAAGCGGTTCGCGGCTCAGCAGGATGTTGCGCAGCTCGGCCATTGCGGAGCGGTCGTCCGCCATCGGGCGCAGGTCGCCCTGGCGGCGCACGCGGGCCATGTGCTCCTCGGGCTCGGCCTTCAGCCAGATCGTGTAGAACGACGACAGAATCTGGTCGAAGGTCAACGGCTCCGACACGATGCCGCCGCCGGTCGCCAGCACCATCAGCTCGTTGCGCGCGAGCAGCTGTTGCAGCGCCGCCTGCTCCATGCGGCGAAAGCCTTCCTGGCCGTAGAGCGCGATGATCTCGGCGACCGAGAGCCCGTTCTGCTGCTCGACCTCCTTGTTGAGCTCCACAAAACTCCAGCCGACCTTCTTCGCCAGCATCCGCCCAAGCGTGGATTTGCCGGCGCCGCGCAGGCCGATCAGCGCAATTCCGCAGAACGGTGCGCGCCGCGGCGCCGACGCGCTGCCGCCGGCGAGAACGTCCTTGGCCTGAGCGATCTGCGCCGGCGTCGCCTTGCGCAGGAGATCGCGAAACATCTGCCAGTCCGGCGTCGGATCGGCCGAGGGAAGCAGATCTTCCAGATGCGCGCCCATCGCATCGGAGACGCGGCGCAGCAACACGATGGAGACGTTGCCCTTGCCGCTCTCGAGCTGCGCAATGTAGCGCTCCGAAATTCCCGATACCTTGGCGAGCACCTTGCGCGACATGCCGCGCAGCGCGCGCATGGTGCGCACGCGCTGGCCGAGCTGTTCGAGAAATCGGGATTCGGCGTCGGGACTGTCGGTCATGGACTGCAGATCATGGGCCTTCTTTAGTTGATGCCCTGCGGCGCGTTTTAATGAAACATAATGCCTGCCAGCATTGACAGCAAGCCGCTGCGGTGTCTTTCTATGAATTATAATTCTAAATCCGGGGGAGAAGTCCGTGAGCGAGGGATCCTATAATGCGGTGACCTGGCTACTCGACCGCAACGTCGAGGACGGCAGGGGCGGCAAGCTCGTCTTCGACGACACCGTCTCGCGGCTCACCTATGGCGAGCTCCAGCGCGAGACCCGGCGTGCCGCCAACATGCTGCGCCGGCTCGGGGTCCGCCGCGAGGAGCGCGTGGCGATGATCATGCTCGACACGGTCGATTTCCCGATCGTGTTCCTGGGCGCGATCCGCGCCGGCATCGTGCCGGTGCCGCTGAACACGCTGCTGACCGCGGACCAATACGCCTACATCCTCGCCGACTGCCGCGCGCGTGTGCTGTTCGTCTCCGAAGCGCTCTACCCTGTCATCAAGGACGTCGTCGGCCGCATGCCGGATCTCGAGCACGTCGTGGTCTCCGGCGCCAAGATGAACGGCCACAAGCAGCTCGCGGAAGAGGTCGCCGGCGAGAGCGACCAGTTCACGACCGCCGCGACGCATCCGGACGAGCCTGCGTTCTGGCTGTATTCGTCGGGCTCAACCGGCATGCCCAAGGGCGTGCGCCACATCCATTCGAATTTGCAGGCGACCGCGGACACCTATGCGAGCCAGGTGCTTGGCATCCGCGAGAACGACGTCTGCCTCTCCGCGGCAAAATTGTTCTTCGCTTATGGCCTCGGCAATGCGCTGACTTTTCCGATGTCGGTCGGCGCCACCGTGGTGTTGAACAGCGAGCGCCCGACGCCGGCGCGCATGTTCGACCTGATGAACAGGTACAATCCCTCGATCTTCTTCGGCGTGCCGACATTGTTCGCGGCGATGCTCAACGACGAGACGATGAAGGCCGAGCGCGGCGGCAAGTCGCTCCGCATCTGCACCTCGGCCGGCGAGGCGCTGCCGGAATCCATTGGCAACAGCTGGAAGGCGCGCTTCGGCGTCGACATCCTCGACGGCGTCGGCTCGACTGAGCTCTTGCACATCTTCCTGTCGAACGCGCCCGGCGACATCAAATACGGCTCCTCTGGCAAGCCGGTGCCGGGCTATGCGGTGCGGCTCGTCAACGAGGCCGGCCAGGATGTCGCCGACGGCGAGGTCGGCGAGCTCCTGGTCGATGCGCCCTCCGCCGGCGAGGGCTACTGGAACCAGCGCCACAAGAGCCGCCGCACCTTTGAAGGTCCGTGGACCCGCACCGGCGACAAATATGTCCGCGATGGCGAAGGCCGCTACACCTTCTGCGGCCGCGCCGACGACATGTTCAAGGTGTCCGGCATCTGGGTCTCGCCGTTCGAGGTCGAGAGCGCGCTGATCACGCATCCCGCCGTGCTGGAAGCCGCCGTCGTGCCGGAAGCCGATCCGGAAGGCCTGCTGAAGCCGAAGGCCTTCGTCGTGCTGCGTCCGGGTGCGGCGACGGCGGACTTGCAGGAGATGCTGAAGGAGCACGTCAAGCAGAAGATCGGCCCGTGGAAATATCCGCGCTGGATCGACGTGGTGGAGTCGCTGCCGAAGACGGCGACCGGGAAGATCCAGCGGTTCAAGTTGCGGGAAGGGGCGAATTGAGCGTGCAAGCGGCGGGCTCGCTTGCTGACCCTCCCCTGGAGGGGGAGGGTCGCTTCGCATGGAGCGAAGCGCAATGCGAAGCGGGGTGGGGTGATCTCTCCACTCGGGCACCGCATCCGCCGAGAGACTGTCACCCCACCCCGTCTCACATCTCGCTGCGCTCGATGTGAGCCGACCCTCCCCCTCCAGGGGAGGGTACAGACGGAGCGAACAGGAATACGACCATGACCAACCTCACCCCCACCGGCTTCCTGACCATCGGTAGCGCCAGCCTCGAATACAAATGGCTCGCGCCGCAATCGGCGGACGCCCCCACCATCGTCATGCTGCACGAAGGCCTCGGCTCCGTCGGCCTGTGGGGCGACTTGCCCGAGAATCTCCAGCAAGCCACCGGCGCCGGCATCTTCGTCTATTCGCGTGCAGGCTACGGCCAGTCGAGCCCGGTCACGCTGCCGCGGCCGCTCGATTACATGCAGCGCGAGGCGCTGGATGTGCTGCCGAAGATCCTCGATGCGATTTCCTTCAAGCGCGGCCTCCTGCTCGGCCATTCCGACGGTGCCTCGATCGCGACGATCTATGCCGGTGCGCATCAGGATCACCGCTTGAACGGCCTCGTGCTGATGGCGCCGCATTTCATCGTCGAGGATATCTCGGTGAAATCCATCGCAGCGATCAAGACGACCTTCGAGACCACCGACCTCAAGGCGAAGCTGGCGCGCTGGCACAAGGATGTCGACAACGCCTTCTACGGCTGGAACGGCGCCTGGCTCGATCCGAAATTCCGCGACTGGGACATCTCGGAATACCTCGCCTACATCCGCGTTCCCATCCTGGTCGTGCAGGGCAAGGACGACCAATATGGGACATTGCGACAGGTCGATATTGCGCAGGAAGAGTGTTATTGTCCGGTAGATTTGAAAATTATTTCAGACGCGGGACATTCCCCGCATCGTGAAGCGCCGGGGGCGACGCTTGACGCGATTGAGCAATTTGCAAGAGCGGCCCTGCGCGACGATCAGGGACTTCAGGGACGCGCCGCATGATCCTGCGGAGGCGCATCCATGAATGTGCCTTCGGATGCGAGTGGCCCGTTGCCGTGGCCGCGATGGGCCTATGTGCCGGGCGAGACCGACGGGGTCGACGCGGATTACGAGACGCTTGATTTGGCCAAAGCACTGGTGCCCCCGGCGTTCCGCGGCTACGTGCCGGCGCGCCATCCGGCGCTGCGCTACGGGCTCGCGCTCAACGACCGCGGCTATTTCTGGGAATCGCAGGAGGTGCTGGAAGCGGTCTGGGCCGCAGCCCCGCAAGGCGGCCGCGAGCGCATCCTGCTGCGCGCCTGCATTCACATCGCCAATGCCAATTTGCGACTGCGCATGCAACGCCTGCATTCGGCCGCGCGCCTGTTCGGCGACGCGCAGGCGGAGTTGCGGGCGCTGAACTCGCGCAAGGCGGCCGCGGGCGGCGACGGCTTTGTCGAGAGCTTCCCCATTCCGGCGCTGACGGCTCTGCTCCAGGCCAAGCTGGGCCGTTCCGAACTCTCCAAGGCGGACTGGATCACCCTCGGCGCCATCGTACGGTCTCAATAGGCCTCATGAAACAAAGTGCATGCGGCGGCCGTTAAGGGCTAGACGCGTTCAAAAAGATGCATTATTGTGCATCTAACGCTACTGCCAAAACGCATAACCAAGCTCAAGGGTGGCCCATGGCCGGGGAAGATCGGCGCCTCGCAGGCGGCGCGACATTCATCGATTTCCAGACCGAACCGTCCCGCTACAAGCACTGGAAGCTCGCGGTCGATGGCGACGTCGCCACCCTGACCATGGACGTCGACGAGAACGGCGGCCTGTTCGAGGGCTATCTGCTCAAGCTCAATTCCTACGATCTCGGCGTCGACATCGAGCTGGCTGACGTCGTCCAGCGCCTGCGCTTCGAACACCCCGAGGTGAAGGTCGTCGTGATTCGCTCGGCCAAGAACCGCGTGTTCTGCGCCGGCGCCAACATCCGCATGCTTGCGGGCTCGACCCATGCCCACAAGGTGAACTTCTGCAAATTCACCAACGAGACCCGCAACGGCATGGAAGATTCGTCGGAGAATTCCGGCCAGCGCTTCATCACGGTGGTGAACGGCTCGGCCGCCGGCGGCGGCTATGAGCTGGCGCTCGCGACCGACCACATCATCCTCGCCGATGACGGCTCGTCGGCCGTTGCGCTGCCGGAAGTGCCGTTGCTCGCGGTGCTACCGGGCACCGGCGGCCTCACCCGCGTCGTCGACAAGCGCAAGGTGCGCCGCGACCACGCCGATTTCTTCTGCACCATCGAGGAAGGCGTGAAGGGCAAGCGCGCCGTGCAGTGGCGTCTCGTCGACGAGATCGCGCCGAACTCGAAGCTCGAGGCCAAGATCGCCGAGCGCGCCAAGGAGTTCGCAGGCCAGTCGAAGCGCAAGGGCAGCGGCAAAGGCATCACGTTGACGCCGCTCAGGCGCGCCATCGACGAGACCAGCATCCGCTACGGTTTTGTCAGCGTCGACATCGATCGCACGGCGCGCATCGCCACCATCTCGATCAAGGCGCCGGAGGCCGCGCCGCCGGCCGACATCGACGGCATGATGGCGCAGGGTCCTTCGTTCTGGCCGCTCCAGGTCGCGCGCGAGCTCGACGACGCCATCCTGCATCTGCGCATCAACGAGCTCGAGATTGCGATGCTCGTCTTCAAGAGCCATGGCGACCGCGCCCATGTGCTGGCATCCGATGGCTTCCTCGAAGCCAACAAGGCGCACTGGCTGGTCAACGAAATCAGGCACTATTGGAAGCGCGTGCTGAAGCGCATCGACGTCACCTCGCGCACGCTGGTGACGCTGGTCGAGCCCGGCTCCTGCTTTGCCGGCACGCTCGCCGAGCTCGTCTTCGCCGCAGACCGCTCCTACATTCTGATCGGCGCGCGCCAGGGCGACAACCGTCCGCCGCCGTCGATCGAATTGTCGGCCATGAACTTCGGTCCGTATCCGATGAGCCACGGCCTGACCCGGCTGGAATCGCGCTTCCAGGCCGATCCGTCCGACATCGAGCGTGCGGAAGCCACCATGGGCACCGCTCTCGACGCCGAGCAGGCGGAAGAGCTCGGCCTCGTCACCTTCGCACTCGACGACATCGACTGGGACGACGAGGTGCGCGTCTTCCTGGAGGAGCGCGCCAGCTTCTCGCCGGACAGCCTCACCGGCATGGAAGCCAGCCTGCGCTTCGTCGGCCCCGAGACGATGGAATCGAAGATCTTTTCGCGTCTGACCGCGTGGCAGAACTGGATCTTCCAGCGCCCGAACGCGGTCGGCGAGGAAGGCGCACTGCGCCGCTACGGCAGCGGCCAGAAGCCGAAATTCGATATGACGAGAGTCTAACGGCATTCACTGCGTCATGGCCGGGCTTGTCCCGGCCATCCACGTCCTTCGCTCGAGGAAGCAAGAACGTGGATGCCCGGCACAAGGCCGGGCATGACGGAAAGAGATCGCAAGGAGCACGGCCATGAACATCATGAACGTCGACTACTCGACCAAGATTCCGAACAACGTGAATCTCGCCGAAGACCGCCAGGTGCTGAAGGCGCTGGAAGGATGGCATCCCGGCTATATGGACTGGTGGAGCGACATGGGGCCGGAAGGCTTTCAGGAGTCGCTGGTGTATCTGCGCACCGCCTATTCCGTCGATCCGCGCGGCTGGGCCAAGTTCGATTATGTCCGCATGCCCGACTATCGCTGGGGCATCCTGCTTGCGCCGCAGGAGGAAAATCGCGTCGTTCCGTTCGGCGAGCATTTCGGCGAGCCTGCGTGGCAGGAAGTCCCGGGCGAGTATCGCGCCATGCTGCGCCGCCTGATCGTGATCCAGGGCGACACCGAGCCGGCTTCCGTCGAGCAGCAGCGCCACCTCGGCAAGACCGCGCCCTCGCTCTACGACATGCGCAATTTGTTCCAGGTCAATGTCGAGGAAGGCCGCCATCTCTGGGCGATGGTCTATCTGCTCCAGAAGTACTTTGGCCGCGACGGCCGCGAGGAAGCTGACGATTTGCTGCGCCGTCGCTCCGGCGATGCCGATGCGCCGCGCATGCTCGGTGCCTTCAACGAGGCGACGCCGGACTGGCTGTCCTTCTTCATGTTCACCTACTTCACCGACCGCGACGGCAAGATGCAGCTGCACTCGCTCGCGCAGTCGGGCTTCGATCCCTTGTCGCGCACCTGCCGTTTCATGCTGACGGAAGAAGCGCACCATATGTTCGTCGGCGAGACCGGCATCACCCGCGTCGTGCAGCGCACCTGCGACGCGATGCGCGAAGCCGGCATCACCGATCCGACCGACATCGCAAAGGTCCGTGCGCTCGGCGTGATCGACCTGCCGACGATCCAGAAGAAGCTGAACCTGCACTATACTCTGTCGCTCGACCTGTTCGGCTCGGAGGTCTCGACCAACGCTGCCAACGCCTTCAACACCGGCATCAAGGGCCGCTATCACGAGACCCAGATCGACGATGATCACCAGCTCAAGAACGCCACCTATCCGGTGCTCAAGTTCATCAACGGCGAGATCAAGCTGGTCGACGAGCCGGCGCTGACCGCGCTCAACATGCGCCTGCGCGACGATTACAGCCAGGACTGCGTCAAGGGCATGCTGCGCTGGAACAAGGTGATCTCGACCGCGGGCTATAACTTCCAGCTCAAACTGCCCAACGTCGCTTTCCATCGCCATATCGGCGAGTTCAAGGGCATCCATGCGACGCCGGATGGTCTTTTGATCGACGATGCCATTTGGGCCAAGCGCAAGGACGAGTGGCTGCCCTCGACCGCCGATGGCGACTTCATCACCTCGCTGATGCAGCCCGTCACCGAGACCGGCAAGTTCGCCTCCTGGATCTCGCCACCGAAGGTCGGCATCGATAACAAGCCCGGCGATTTCGAGTACGTGAAGATCGAGTCGTAAGAGTCAGGGTTCGACCCTCGCGCAATGCAAATGGTGTCATCACCCGCGAAAGCGGGTGATCCAGTATTCCAGAGGCGGCAGAGATAGATCGAGACGCTGCAGCGTACTGGATGCCCCGGTCAAGCCGGGGCATGACTGCGGAGTGTGACGCGCGCTCTGTGCTGAAACGCCCCGCCTACCCCGCGATCTCCAGCCCGGCATTGGCGTACACCACGCCACCATCCACCGCGATGGTGTTGCCGACGACGTAATCGCCCGCGCGCGAGGCGAGATAGATCGCAACGCCGGCCATGTCCTCATCGGTTCCGATACGCCGCGCCGGAATGCGCTTTGCGACCTCGTCCGCATGGTCGCGCGCGGCGCGGTTCATGTCGGACTTGAACGCGCCCGGCGCGATCGCGGTGACGTTGATATTGTCCTTGATCAGTTTAGTCGCCATGCGCCGCGTCAGATGGATCACGGCGGCCTTGCTGGCGGCGTAGGAGTAGGTCTCGCTGGGATTGACGAAGATGCCATCGACCGAGGCGATGTTGATGACCTTGGCCGGCCGCTCGTGCGAGGCCGCCGCGCGCAGCGGCTTTGCCAGTGCCTTCGTCAGGAAGAACAGCGACTTGACGTTGAGGTCCATCACCTTGTCCCAGCCGCTCTCCGGGAATTCGTCGAACTCCGCGCCCCAGGCTGCGCCCGCATTGTTGACGAGGATGTCGAGCTTCGGCTCCAGCTTGATGATCTCGGAGGCCAGCCTGTCGCAGCCTTCGATGGTCGAGATATCGATCGGCAGCGCGATGCATTCGCCGTCATATTGGGCGGAGAGTTCTTTCGCCGTGGCCTCGCACGGCCCGGCCTTGCGCGCGGTGATGTAGACCTTCGCCGCGCCTTGCGCGAGGAAGCCCGCCGCGATCATCTTGCCGATGCCGCGCGAGCCGCCGGTCACGAGCGCGACGCGGCCTTTGAGCGAGAACAGATCGTTGAACATGGTGCCTCCCTTGGTTGACGCCGTTTTGAGCGCGGCGGAGAGGGGAGTCAATCTCCGCCGTCGCTCTTACGGAGCGCTTCTCAGGATGAGGTCTGAGTGGTGGATCAGGCCGCCGCAATCCGGCGAAAGCCGTTCCACATCGCGGTCGCGGCGCCTGAGGTCAGCACCGGCAAAATTCGCGCGTCCTGGTAATTGCCGTTGAGCGAGACGCGCGGCAGCGCGGTCATGTGGCCGGCGTTCTCGGCGAACAGCATGCCGGGCCGGGTCGTCACCGCGGTCTTGAAGCCGGCCGATGCAGCGAGAGCGAATTCGCGCTCGCCCGCCGCTTCGCGGTCGCCATAGGGGTAGGCGAAGTGCAGCACGGTACGGCCGAGCGCCTGCTCGATCCGCGCGCGGCTTACCGCCATCTCCTGTGCGGCGATCCCCTCGCTCTGCCTGGCGAGATTGCAATGGCTGATGGTGTGCGCGCCGATCGTGACCAGCGGATCGGCGGCAAATGCCTTCACCTCGTCCCAGGACAGGCACAGGCTGCGGCACAGCGCGGCCATGTCGACGTCGTATCTGGCGCAGAGCGCCTCGATCTCGCGCTTGAGATCATGTTCGCCCGGCAGCGCGCGCAGCCAATCGTGCAGGCGGTCGAACGCCATTTGTTTTGCGGCAGGGGTTGTTGCGTCCAGCCGCAGCGCGGAATTTCCGATCTGGATGTCGATCTGTTCGGCCTTGGCGATCACGGTTTCCAGCGCGGTCCACCACAGGCGTCCGGTGCCCTCGGCAAATTCGCTCGCGACATAGACGGCCAAGGGCGCGTCAAATTCGCGCAGAACCGGCAGCGCGAATTCGAGATTGTCGCGGTAACCGTCGTCGAGGGTGAAGGCGGCGAAGGGGCGGGTGAACCGGCCCTGCACCAGCCGCTCATGCAGCTCGTCCATGCTGACGATGTCGATCCCGCGCGAGCGCAAATGGCTCAGGGTGGCGCGCAGGAAATCGGGGGTCACTTCGAGGTGCCGGTTCGGCTGGAACGCAGCCTCGCGGGCCGGCCGCACGTGGTGCAGCATGAAAATGGCGCCGACGCCCGACAAGAGCGGGCGCAACAGGTGGTGCGCCCCGCTGAAATAGAGTGCCCCCAGCCCGGCGCGGATGACGTTATTTCGGAGTTGTTTCATGACCGGCTGGCGAACTCTGGCATTCCACTTTCAACTTACGGAAGAACTCTTGAAGAAAAAGTTATTCCAATTGTCGACGCATGGCCTTCGGAAGGGCATCATTTCCGGTTTGACAGCCCGCCAAGGGTTTGTTTTGTCTCCGGTTCCAGAGTTCGGGTCGTTGAATGCAGAAGCTTTTCAGGTGGGCCAGCAAATGGTGGCCAGGGCTGATCCCCCTGGCCGTCATGTGGGGATTTGCGGCCTGGAATAATACCTTGCCGGTCGAGGCGGACCTGTCCGCCCGCAGCTCGGCCGCGCTCAAGGAGACCGTTCTGGACAAGACCCGGATCGCGGTCGACGGCCGGGACGTCGGCCTGGCCGCGGACGCCTTTTCCGAGGAGGGGCGCCGCGATGCCGTGATGGCAGTCGAGCTCGTCCCGGGCGTGCGCCTGGTCGACGACCGGACCCGCCTTGTTCCCGAAGCAACGCCCTTCGTCTGGAATGCCGAGCGTGACGTGGTGCGGGTGACGCTGTCCGGCTCCGCGCCCCTGCCGTCGATGAAGGCGCGCCTGACCGAGGCCGCGCGCAAGGAGGTCAACGGGACCGAGGTCGCCGATCAGATGGGTCTCGCGCGCGGCGCGCCGCCGCGGTTCGAGGCGGCCGCGATGCTGCTGCTCGACCAGATCGGCAAGCTCAAGGACGGCAAGATCACGATCACCGACACCAAGGTCAATCTGTCGGGCATGGCGCGCGACCTCGGCGGCCGTGAGGCGATCGCGGCCGCGCTCAAGAACCTGCCGGAGGGCTTTTCGGTCGCCGCCAACGATGTCAAGGCGCCGCCCTACATCTTCCAGGCCTACAAGGACCCGGTTGCTGCGACGGTGACGCTGACGGGCTACGTGCCTGACAACAACGTGCACGCGGCCATTGCAACGAGTGCCTCGCGAAAGTTCTTCACCGAAAAGGTCGTCGACAATCTCAAGGCCAGCGTCGGCGCACCCGGCTCCTTCAATACTGCCGTGGTCGCAGCGCTCGGCGGGCTGTCGCGGCTGTCGACCGGTACGCTCGTGGTGTCCGATCGCGAGGTGAAGCTGTCGGGCGATGCGCTCTACGAAGGGGCCGCCAACGACATCCGCGCAGGCCTCGGCAAGGACTTTCCGAAGAACTGGCAGTACAAGCCGGAGATTACGGTGAAGCCTGCCGCGGGTCCGGTCGACGGCACGGTCTGCCAGCAATTGTTCACGGAGCTCCTGAACAAGGGCAAGATCCGCTTCGCAACGAAACGCGCCGACATCGACCCGGATTCCGCCGGCATTCTCGACCACCTGATCGAGACGGCGCTGCGCTGCCCCACCACCAATATCGAGGTGGCCGGGCACACCGATGCCGACGGTGAGGACTCCTTCAACCAGGCTCTCTCGGAGAAGCGCGCGCAGGCCGTGATCGACTATCTGGTCAAGGCCGGGCTGCCGGCCACCCGCTTCACTCCGGTCGGCTATGGCGCCACGCAACCCCTCGCCGGCAATGACACCGACGAAGGCAAGGCGCAGAACCGCCGCATCGAATTTCTGGTGAGGTGATGATGCCCTATCTCGTCTCGTTCCATCTGGGCTGGCTGATCGGCTCGCTGCTGCTGGGCTTTTGCATGGGCTGGATCTCGGTGGTCCAGCGCGGCAACGGCACCTCGAAGGTGACCGCGCGCTGGCTCGCCGTGCTTGCCGCCGCCTTGGTCGCAGCCTCGTTCGCGCATGTGGTGCCCGGCCGCTTCGGCTATTGGCTCGATCTCGGGCTGGTCATGTTCGCCTGCTACCTCGTCGGCTGCACCATCGGCGCCTGGCTGCGCGACAGGGTGGTCTCGCGGAGCCAGCCGGCGGCTTAGATCTTCAGGCTCGCTCGGAGGGCGGGCCTCTATCCAACATTGCGATAACGGCTTGATCGGCAAGCAAATTGCCGAACGATCGCAATGCGCTTGACATTAATACGTACGTACGTATTGTTTTCCTTATGCCAAAGCCCTCACTCAAAGACGCCATCCTCGATGCCGGCCTGAAGGTCATGTTCAGGACCGGCTATCACGGCACCAGCGTGCGCGACGTCACCGCTGCGGCAGGCGCGCCGCAGGGGTCCTTCACCAACCATTTTCGCTCCAAAGAGATATTCGCCTCCGAGGTGCTCGACCGCTACTTCGACACCACGAGGGGGCTGGTCGCGGAGGCGCTCGACGACACCTCGCTGACGCCGCGCGCGCGGCTGCGGCGCTATCTCGACATCATCACCGGCCGGCTCGAGGTCGACGGCTATGGCCGTGGCTGCCTGATCGGTGACCTCAGCCTGGAGGCATCAGCCAGCAGCGAAATGCTGCGCGCGCGTCTCGCCGAAATCTTCGCGCAATGGCGCGCGCCGTTCGCCGCCTGCATCAGGGACGCCCAGACGTGCCGCGAGATCGCATCCGATTTCGAGCCCGAAGAGCTTGCCGATTTCCTGCTCGCGTCCTGGCAGGGCGCGATCCTGCGCATGAAGGTCGACCGCAATCCCAACGCCCTCGAACGTTTCAAGACCATCGCCTTTCAAACCGTCTTCAGGGAGCTGACATGAGCAAGCCAACTGAAATCGAGATTCTCAAAGCGTCCGTGCTGGGAAGCACGATGGCCTATCGCGAGGCGGGAGATCGCGATGCGCCCGCTGCCCTGTTCCTGCACGGCAACCCGACGTCGTCGCATATCTGGCGCGACATCCTGCCGCTTGTATCGCCGGTCGCACATTGCATCGCGCCCGATCTCGTCGGCTTCGGCCAGTCCGGCAAGCCCGACATCGGCTATCGCTTCGTCGACCACGTCCGCTATCTCGATGCATTCATCGAACAGCGCGGCATCAAATCGGCCTATCTCGTCGCGCAGGACTGGGGCACCGCGCTCGCGTTCCATCTCGCCGCGCGCCGGCCGGATTTCGTACGCGGCCTTGCCTTCATGGAGTTCATCCGCCCGATGCCGACCTGGCAGGACTTTCACCACACCGAGGTCGCGGAGGAGCAGGACCACGCCGAGGCGGCGAGGGCGGCGTTCCGCAAATTCAGGACGCCGGGCGAGGGCGAAGCGATGATCCTCGAGGCGAACGCGTTCGTCGAACGCGTGCTGCCCGGTGGCATCGTTCGCAAGCTCGGCGAGGACGAGATGGCGCCTTACCGTGCGCCATTCCCAACGCCGGAGAGCCGCCGGCCCGTTCTCGCCTTCCCCCGCGAACTGCCGATCGCAGGCGAGCCCGCCGACGTCTACGAGACGCTCCAATCCGCGCATGCGGCGCTGGCTGCATCGTCCTATCCGAAGCTGTTGTTCTCGGGCACGCCCGGCGCGCTCGTCGCGCCCGAATTCGCCGAGCGGTTCGCAGCCTCGCTGAAGCACTGCGCATTGGTTCGCCTCGGACCCGGGCTGCACTTTCTCCAGGAGGATCACCCCGAGGCGATCGGCCGCTCCGTCGCCGGCTGGATCGCCGGCATCGAAGCCGTGCGCCAGCAGCGTGCTGCCTGAAGGCGGGCGAGATGGCTGATGTGACCATCATCTATTGCCGTCCCTGCGGCTACGAGAAGCGCGCCAAGGACGCCGCTGCTGCGCTGCGGCAGCATCTGGCGCTGGAGGCGGCTCTCGTGCCCGCCAAGGGTGGGATCTTCCAGGTCAAGGTCGGCGACAGCATCGTCGCCAGCCGCAGCAAGGGCCACTTTCCCGGTACCGACGAAATCGTGGCCGCCGTCACTTCGGCGTGGCACTGATCCGGGGCGGATTCCGATCGCTTCCTGAGGCCGCCACCCTCGCCGCGGCCTTTCGGCCCACCTGAAATCCCTGAACAACAGCGCCGGCCACCCCCTCTTTCGCCAGGCGGGGGCGGCCCATAGATTGACGTCGGCTTAAGTCGTGACGGAACATTGTGCGGTCGAAATCATCAAAACTTCATGGCGCCTGCGCAGGATTGCCATGGAGATTCGCGTCAGTCTTGCCGCCGAAAGCGCCAATCCGTGCATCAGGAGCCCGCAACCCTGCCTAAAATATTGAAGGCACGAGTTTTTGTTCGAATTGCTGAATTCCACTCCGCCCCAAAACGCGCTAGTGGAAGGGCATGGGGCATGCGCGATGCCGGAGCCGGCGGCAAGGGTTCGTTGAATGCCTGTGCGTCGTCCGCCTGTCCGCCGGCCACCCCGGCCGCTGAAGCGTTGTTCGAGGTCTAGATGCTGGAAGCCATACGCAGGGCGATGACGTTTCTGCGCCAGAAGCAAGTCCTGCATAAGCTTGGAGTTGTGATCAGCGTCGCGGTCATCGGCATCGCTTGCTATGTGCTCTACCACATGCTGCGGGGCATCGACGTCAACGAGGTCCTCGAAGCGATCAAGAGCACCGAGCCGAGCCAGATCGCGATGGCGGCGCTGTTCGTGGCCGCGGGCTATTTCACCCTGACCTTCTACGATCTGTTCGCCGTGCGCGCGATCGGTCACACCCATGTGCCCTACCGCATCAATGCGCTCGCCGCCTTCACCAGCTATTCGATCGGCCACAATGTCGGCGCCAGCGTCTTCACCGGCGGCGCGGTGCGCTACCGCATCTATTCGGCCTATGGCCTGAACGCGATCGACGTCGCAAAGATCTGCTTTCTCGCCGGCCTGACCTTCTGGCTCGGCAATGCCGCCGTGCTCGGCCTCGGCATCTCCTACCATCCGGAAGCCGCTGCCTCGATCGACCAGCTTCCGCCCTGGCTGAACCGGATGCTGGCGATGATGATCATCGCGGGGCTGGTCGCCTATGTGGTCTGGGTCTGGACCCAGCCGCGGGTGGTCGGCCGCGGGCCCTGGACCGTGGTGCTGCCGGGCGGCCCGTTGACGCTGCTCCAGATCGCCATCGGCATCATCGATCTCGGCTTCTGCGCGCTCGCGATGTACGTGCTGGTCCCGGACGAGCCCAATCTCGGCTTCGTCGTGGTGGCGGTGATCTTCGTCTCGGCGACGTTGCTCGGTTTCGCCAGCCACTCGCCGGGAGGGCTCGGCGTGTTCGATGCCGCCATGCTGGTTGGCCTCTGGCAGATGGACCGCGAAGAACTGCTGGGTGGCATGCTCCTGTTCCGCGTCCTCTATTATCTCTCCCCCTTCGTCATATCTGTAATCTTGCTGACGTTTCGCGAGGTTATAATCGGCGCTCGATCGAAGCGCTTGCAGCAGGCGGCGCTCAAGCTCGACCCCGGCCCGGCGCGTGAAGCCGCCTATGTGAGAGAGCGCAGCGACACCGGCGCCTGACCGGCGCATCCCTTAGGAGAAGCCCGCCCCGATGGCGATCGACGCCCCATCTTCTCCCTCCGCGCAGCCCTGGTCCGACCGGCTGCGGCACTCGACCGTCATCCTGATCGCCGCGGCGCTGGCGCTGTCGGTGGTGGTCTCGCTCGGCGAATTGTCGGTGATGCGGGCAGCCACGGTGTTCCTCTGCATCGCGGCCGCGGCGCTGATCCCCTGGCGGCTGCACGACAATGCGGCCTCGCGCGACGACACCCGCCGCGTCAACCCGGTCGAGAGCGCGGCAGTGGCCGCGGTCGTCGCCGGCATGCCGGATCCGGCGGTGCTGCTCGACCGCGCCGGGCGTGTCATCCATCTCAATGCCGCCGCCGCCCAGCTGGCGCCGGCACTGCGCAAGAACGAGCTCGCCCAGTTCGCGCTGCGCTCGCCGGAGATCATCACAGCGCTGCGGGAGTCGATCGCGACCACCGAGCCGCGGCGCACGACCTATCTCGACCATGTGCCGGTCGACCGCTGGATGGAGCTGACCATCACACCGGTGCCGGTGCCGACCTCCTTCGGCGGCGCCGACAAATGCATGCTGATGACCTTCCACGACCAGACGCCGCTGCGCCGGGTCGAGGAGATGCGCGCAGACTTCGTCGCCAATGCCAGCCACGAGCTGCGTACGCCGCTCGCCGCGCTGTCGGGCTTCATCGACACGCTCCAGGGCCAGGCCAAGGACGATCCCAAGGCACGCGAGCGGTTCCTCGGCATCATGCACAATCAGGCGACCCGGATGGCGCGCCTGATCGACGATCTGCTCTCGCTGTCGCGGGTCGAGCTGTCGGCCCATGTGCGGCCCGACACCCTGGTCGACCTGCTGCCGATCATCTTCCAGGTCGCCGACGGGCTCGAGCCGCTGGCGCGGGAGCGCCAGGTCGAGGTCGAGACCCATCTGCCTGAGACTCCGGTGATGATTGCGGGCGACCGCGAGGAATTGCTTCGCCTGTTCGAGAACCTGATCGAGAACGCCCTCAAATACGGGGCGTCGGGCGGACGTGTCATCGTGTCGCTGGCCGCCGCGGCAGCCACTGATGGAACTCAGGAAATCCGGGTCCTGGTCCGGGATTTCGGACCCGGCATCGCGCCCGAGCATCTGCCGCGACTGACCGAGCGGTTCTACCGGGTCGACGTCGGCGACAGCCGCTCGCAGGGCGGGACGGGGCTCGGATTATCGCTGGTGAAACATATTCTTAACCGCCATCGCGGCCGGCTTTTGATCGAGAGCGTGCCCAAGCAGGGCGCCGTATTCACGGCCTGTTTTCCCCAGGCGAAGACCGCGGCTCCAACCTGATATTCAAGCGATTTCAATCGCTTGGCCGTGTCATCCAGCTGTCACGAAACCTTCGTAAAAGCACAGCCGACCGCTCCTAAAGGGGCGGCACGGGGAGCGCGATCGGGCGCGGATGGCGCTTCGCTCCCCTGTATGGAGACCACCATGAATTTCATCAAAACTATCGTCGCTGCCGGCTTGGTCGCCGCATCGGCGACGGCGGCGTTTGCTGCCGACATCACGGGTGCCGGTGCGACGTTCCCGTTCCCGATCTATTCCAAGTGGGCTGACGCCTACAAGAAGGAGACCGGCAACGGTCTGAACTACCAGTCGATCGGCTCCGGCGGCGGCATCAAGCAGATCCAGGCCAAGACCGTGACCTTCGGCGCCAGCGACGCGCCGCTCAAGGCCGAGCAGCTCGAAAAGGACGGCCTCGTCCAGTGGCCGATGGTGATGGGCGCCATCGTTCCGGTCGTGAACATCGAGGGCGTGAAGCCCGGCGAGCTGGTGTTCGACGGCGAGACCCTGGCCAGCATCTATCTCGGCAAGATCACCAAGTGGGACGACGCCGCGATCAAGAAGCTCAATCCGAACGTGAAGCTGCCGTCGGACGCGATCACCGTGGTCCGCCGCTCGGATGGTTCGGGCACCACCTTCAACTTCACCAACTATCTCGCCAAGGCCAGCGCGGACTGGAAGAGCAAGGTCGGTGAGGGCACCGCGGTCGAGTGGCCGGTCGGCGTCGGCGCCAAGGGCAACGAAGGCGTGTCGGGCAACATCAGCCAGACCAAGAACTCGATCGGCTACGTCGAGTACGCCTATGCCAAGCAGAACAAGCTGACCTACACCGGTCTCGTCAACAAAGCCGGCAAGCCGGTGCAGCCGACCGTCGAGGCCTTCCAGGCCGCGGCTTCCAACGCCGACTGGGCCAAGGCTCCCGGCTACTACGTCATCCTGACCGACCAGCCCGGCGACAAGTCCTGGCCGATCACGGCGGCGACCTTCATCCTCATGCACAAGGATGCCACCGACAAGGCAGCCTCGCAGGAAGCCATCAAGTTCTTCCGCTGGGCCTTCAAGAGCGGCGGCAAGGCGGCTGAAGAGCTCGACTACATCCCGATGCCGGACCCGGTCGTCCAGCTGATCGAGAAGACCTGGGCTGCCGAGATCAAGAGCTAAGCGCTCTGTGTCCCGGACTGGGCGCCGGGATCTCACAAGACCTCCGCTCCGGATCGGCCTCGCGCCGCATCCGGAGCGCAAGACCAACAACAAGACCGACAACAAGCGCATATCAAACGGGCACAGGGGATCGGCGTGGCAGAGATGGCCGTTCAGAGCGATGTAATCGACGACGCCGGACCGTATGACCGCGCCAAGGCCTTGGGCGCCTTCAAGCTCGGCGACCTCACCTTCTACTGGATCACGCGGCTGTCCGCGATCTCGGTGCTGCTCATCCTCGGTGGCATCATCATCTCGCTGATCGTCGGCGCGTTCCCGGCGATGAAGGAATACGGCTTCGCCTTCCTGTGGACGCAGCGCTGGGCGCCGTCGGCAGATCCGCCCGTGCTCGGCGCGCTCGGCCCGATCTACGGCACGCTCATCACCTCCTTCATCGCGATGGCGATCGCCATTCCGGTCGGTCTCGGCATTGCGATCTTTCTGACCGAGCTCTGCCCGCAATGGGCGCGCCGCCCGATCGGCATGGCGATCGAGCTGCTCGCCGGCATTCCCTCGATCATCTACGGCATGTGGGGCTTCTTCGTGCTCGGCCCGTTCCTGGCCAACACGTTCCAGCCCTTCATGATCAAGATCTTCGACGGCGTCCCCGTGCTGGGCGCGATCTTCGCAGGCCCGCCGTCCTATCTCAGCCTGTTCAACGCGGCGCTGATCCTCGCCATCATGGTGCTGCCCTTCATCACCTCGATCTCGGTCGACGTGTTCAAGACGGTGCCGCCGGTGCTCAAGGAAGCCGCCTACGGCGTCGGCTGCACCACCTGGGAAGTCGTGCGCAGCGTGGTGATCCCCTACACCCGCGTCGGCGTCATCGGCGGTGTCATGCTGGCGCTCGGCCGCGCGCTCGGCGAGACCATGGCGGTGACCTTCATCATCGGCAACTCGTTCCGCATCTCGTCGTCGATCTTCGCCCCGGGCACCACGATCTCGGCGGCGATCGCATCGGAGTTCGCCGAGAGCGACGGCCTGCACCAGTCCGGCCTGATCCTGCTCGGCCTGCTGCTGTTCGTGCTGACATTCTTCGTGCTCGCGGCTGCACGGTTGATGCTGATGCGTCTTGAAAAGAAGGCGGGGAAGTAACATGAACCCGATCTACGCACGCCGCCGCCGCATGGACATCGTCATCCGTGTGCTCTGCCTGGCTGCCGCTGCCTTCGGCGTCACATGGCTCGCGCTGATCCTGATGACGCTGCTCTACAACGGCATTGCCGGCCTGAACCTGGAGCTCTTCGTTGCGGACACGCCGCCTCCGGGCTCGACCGAGGGCGGCCTGCGCAACGCCATCGTGGGTTCGATCATCATGACCGTGCTCGGCGTCGGCATCGGCGCGCCGCTCGGTCTGTTCGCCGGCACCTATCTCGCCGAGTACGGCCGCAACGACCGCCTGACCTCGGTGATCCGCTTCATCAACGACATCCTGCTCTCGGCGCCCTCGATCATCATCGGCCTGTTCATCTATGGTGCGGTGGTGGTTCCGATGCGCGGCTTCTCGGCGATTGCCGGCTGCCTCGCGCTTGCGGTGATCGTCATCCCGGTGGTGCTGCGCACGACCGAGGACATGCTGCTGCTGGTGCCGAACGCACTGCGTGAGGCGGCCTCGGCGCTCGGCCTGCCGCGCTCGCTGGTGATCAAGCGCATCGCCTATCGCGCGGCGCGCTCGGGCCTCATCACCGGCGTGATGCTGGCCACCGCCCGCGTCGCCGGCGAGACCGCGCCGCTGCTCTTCACCGCGCTGTCGAACCAGTTCTTCAGCCTGGGTCTGAACAAGACGATGGCGAACCTGCCGGTCACCATCAACAATTTCGTGCAGAGCCCCTACGCCTACTGGAAGCAGCTCGCCTGGAGCGGCGCGCTGCTCATCACCCTGACCGTTCTTGCCCTAAATATTGGCGCGCGCATTCTGAGCGCCGAGAGGACCGCAAAATGAGTGATCTTTCCGTATCGATGAGCGCGGCCGGTGGTTTGCCGCAGGCGCCGGTGCTGCCCGAAGCTCCGGCCAAGGTGACGGTGCGCAACCTCAATTTCTATTACGGCGAGCACCACGCGCTGAAGAACATCAATCTGGCGCTCGGCACCAACCGCGTCACGGCGTTCATCGGCCCGTCGGGCTGCGGCAAGTCGACCCTGCTGCGCATCTTCAATCGGATGTACGACCTCTATCCGGGCCAGCGCGTCACCGGTCAGCTCATGCTCGACCAGACCAACGTCCTCGACCCCAAGCTGGACCTCAATTTGCTGCGCGCTCGCGTCGGCATGGTGTTCCAGAAGCCGACGCCGTTCCCGATGACGATCTACGAGAACATCGCCTTCGGCATCCGCCTTTACGAGAAGATCTCGAAGTCCGAGATGGACGACCGCGTCGAGAAGGCGCTGCGCGGCGGCGCGCTGTGGAACGAGGTCAAGGACAAGCTCAACGCCTCCGGCCTGTCGCTCTCCGGCGGCCAGCAGCAGCGCCTCTGCATCGCCCGCACGGTCGCGGTGCGGCCCGAGGTGATCTTGTTCGACGAACCCTGCTCGGCGCTCGACCCGATCTCGACCGCCAAGGTCGAGGAGCTGATCCAGGAGCTGTCCGAGAACTACACGATCGCGATCGTCACCCACAACATGCAGCAGGCGGCGCGCGTCTCCGACAAGACCGCTTTCATGTATCTCGGCGAGCTGATCGAGTTCGACGACACCAGCAAGATCTTCACGTCGCCGACCGACCGGCGCACGCAGGATTACATCACCGGCCGGTTCGGCTGAGGAGACGGAACATGGGTTCTGAACATACCGCAAAGGCCTTCGACACCGACCTCCAGGAGCTCACGCGCCTGGTCGCCGAGATGGGCGGCATCGCCGAGCGCATGATCGTCGATTCCGTCGACGCGCTGATCCGCCGCGACGTCGCGCTCGGCCAGCGCGTCGTGACCATCGACGCCGAGCTCGACGCGCTCCAGAAGAAGATCGAGGAGCGCGCCGTTCTCACCATTGCGCGCCGCCAGCCGATGGCGGTGGATCTGCGCGAGATCGTCGGCGCCATGCGCGTCGCGACCGATCTCGAGCGGATCGGCGACCTCGCCAAGAACATGGGCAAGCGCGTCGCGGCGCTGGAGACGGATTTCCATCCGCTCAAGCTGTTCCGCGGCCTGGAGCACATGACCGACCTCGTGCAGCAGCAGGTCAAGTCGGTGCTGGACGCCTATGCCGCGCACGATCTGCCGGCGGCAATGGCGGTGTGGAAGGGCGACGAGGAAGTCGACGCCATCTGCACCTCGCTGTTCCGCGAGCTCCTCACCTACATGATGGAGGATCCGCGCAACATCTCGTTCTGCATCCATCTGATGTTCTGCGCCAAGAACATCGAGCGCATCGGTGACCACGCCACCAACATCGCCGAGACCGTGTTCTACATGATCGAGGGCCAGGCGATCACTGACAAGCGGCCGAAGGGCGACATGACGACCTTCGCCACGACGGTCCCGAACACTTAAGGAGCGACGAACACCATGGGCGCACGCATTATGGTGGTTGAGGACGAGGAAGCTCTCACCGAGCTTCTCCGCTACAACCTCGAAGGCGACGGCTATGACGTCGAGACGGTGATGCGCGGCGACGATGCCGACACCCGCCTCAAGGAGCACATCCCCGATTTGATCGTGCTCGACTGGATGCTGCCGGGCCTCTCCGGCATCGAGCTGTGCCGGCGGCTGCGCACCCGGCCCGAGACCAAGCAGCTCCCGATCATCATGCTCACCGCGCGCGGCGAGGAGAGCGAGCGGGTGCGGGGCCTTGCGACCGGCGCCGACGACTACATCGTCAAGCCGTTCTCGGTGCCGGAGCTGCTGGCACGCGTGAAGGGCCTGCTCAGGCGCGCCAGCCCGGAGCGGCTCGCCACCGTGCTCGCCTATGGCGACATCGAGCTTGACCGCGACAAGCGTCGCGTGGCGCGTTCGGGCCGGCCGATCGATCTCGGCCCGACCGAATATCGCCTGCTGGAGTTCTTCCTGGAGCATCCCGGCCGCGTGTTCTCGCGCGAGCAGCTGCTCGACAGCGTCTGGGGCCGTGACATCTACATCGACGAGCGCACCGTCGACGTCCATATCGGCCGCCTGCGCAAGCTGCTCAATCTCGGCCGCGAGCAGGACCCGATCCGCACCGTCCGCGGCGCGGGCTACGCACTGGACGATCGCTTTGCGAAGGCGGAGCAGGCGTAAGCTCGGTGAGCTGCGGCCACAGTCTCGGTGTCGTCCCGGACAAGCGTAAGCGCGGGTCCGGGACACCCACCGCGAGTGATTATTGTGCCAAAAGGTAACTCCGAGTCCCCGTAGCCACATCTTGCGGTGGTTAAGGGTCCCGGATCTGCGCGCGTTTGAGGCGCGCTTGTCCGGAACGACATCGGATTTGTTGAGCCGCCATCGTGTGACGGCTCCTTTCCGAGCTCAGAACGACCTCAGCGCGGACCCGGCTTCACCGGCGCGCGCCGGCGATCGGCCGCGGGCTGATACGCCACGCGCGAGTGCTGAGCGCAGTAGGGCAGGCCGGAGAGCGCCTTGCCGCCGCAGAAGAAGAAATCCGGGCTCGAGGGATCGCCGACCGGCCAGTGGCAGGTGGCCTCGTTCAGCTCCAGCAGCGACAGCCGCTGGCTCATCGGCACGACGTTGTCGTAGGTGACCGGTTCGGCCTCGACCTCGACTTCGAAGGCCTGCGCCAGCGCGGTGTTGCCGCGCGCGATCGGGCGTGTCACCCGCATCATGTGCTGGGCGGGGCGCGCCTTGCGCGGCCGCGGCGCTGCCGACGAAGGGCTCTTGGCGCGGCCCGACAGGCCGAGCCGGTGCACTTTGCCGATCACGGCATTGCGGGTCACATTGCCGAGTTCAGCGGCGATCTGGCTGGCCGAAAGTCCGGCCTCCCAGAGCTTTTTCAGCTGCTCGACGCGATCATCCGACCAGGTCAAAACGGTCATTGCACCCTTTCCTTCGCCGGCGCCTGCCATCCTGGCGGCCGCACGGCGAATGCCTAAGCTTCGAAAAACCCGTGCCGCCAGAATCCCTTAAGGCTCGCCGGGCGCACCAGATGCGCCCGAACGCTTACGCCGGTACATGAGGACTTAGAGGATCAGAACTGCTGCACGAGATGTCGTATCTGACAAGCCAAACGCTACAATATGGCGTGACTCACGCGCAAGAGTCCGCCGACTCGCTTCCACATGTTCCGTGGCGGAAATACGCAAAATCGCCACCGCAAGACTACGGATTCTGCGTTTCGCGAGGCTTTCCGGGCGGCATTGACACCGGTTTCACCAGGCATAAGATAGTCTCGCGTGCCGCCCTTAAAAGGCGGCACGTTTCGTTTTCCGGGCCGGTCAATGGTGCGTTGCGCAATGCACGCTCACACCGTCCGCAACATTCAAGTGATCGTCATGACTAACAGCGCAGCGCCGCATTTGCTCCCCGTTTTCGCCAGGTCCGACCTCGGTTTCGAGCGCGGCGAAGGCTGCTGGCTGATTGCGACCAATGGCGACCGCTATCTCGATTTCACCTCGGGCGTGGCGGTGAATGCGCTCGGCCATGCTCATCCTGCGTTGGTCAAGGCGTTGCAGGAGCAGGCCACCAAACTCTGGCACATGTCGAACCTGTTCCAGAGCCCGGACGGCGAGAAGCTTGCCGCGCGTCTGTGCAATGAAAGCTTCGCGGACTTCGTGTTCTTCTGCAATTCCGGCGCCGAAGCGCTGGAAGGTGTGATCAAGCTGGTCCGCCATCATCACTTCTCCAAGGGTCATCCGGAACGTTACCGCATCATCACCTTCGAAGGCGCCTTCCACGGCCGCACGCTGGCAACGCTCGCCGCGACCGGTTCGGCAAAATATCTCGAGGGGTTCGGCCCGCCGATGGACGGCTTCGACCAGGTCCCGCATGGCGATATCGAAGCCGTCAAGAAGGCGATCGGTCCGCAGACCGCCGGCATCCTGATCGAGCCGATCCAGGGCGAGGGTGGCGTGCGTTCGGCAACGCCCGCCTTCCTGAGGGCGTTGCGCCAGCTCTGCGACGAGAAGGGCCTGCTGCTCGCGTTCGACGAGGTGCAGACCGGCATGGGCCGCACCGGCGATCTGTTCGCGCATCGCCGCACCGGCGTCACGCCTGACGTGATGTCGCTGGCCAAAGCGCTCGGTGGCGGCTTCCCGATCGGCGCGGTGCTGGCGACCGCGGACGCGGCTGCCGGCATGGGGCCCGGCTCGCACGGCTCGACCTTCGGCGGCAATCCGCTCGCGATCTCGGCTGCCAACGCCGTCCTCGACGTCATGCTCAAGCCCGGCTTCTTCGATCACGTGCAGAAGATGTCGCTGCTGCTCAAGCAGAAGCTCGCCTCCGTGATCGATCGTTATCCTGACATCGTCAGCGAAGTGCGCGGCGAAGGCCTTCTGATCGGCATCAAGGCCGTGGTGCCGTCAGGCGATCTCGGCGCGGCATTGCGCAACGAAAAATTGCTCACGGTCGGCGCCGGCGACAATGTCGTGCGCTTCCTGCCGCCCTTGATCGTCACCGAAGCCGAGATCGAGGACAGCGTCGGGCGGCTCGAACGCGCCTGCGCCGCGATCTCGTCCAGTCAGACCAAGCGGGCGACAAGCTGATGAGCAAGTCCCCGAAGCACTTTCTGGATATCAACGAGCTCCCGTTGTCGGAGCTCAAGAGCATGCTCGCGGCCTCCTCCGCCATGAAGGCGAAGCAGAAAGCGCACCAGCCGGTGAAGCCGCTGGAAGGCAAGACGCTGGCGATGATCTTCGAGCGTCCCTCCACGCGCACCCGCGTCTCGTTCGACGTCGCCATGCGCCAGCTCGGCGGCGAGCCGATCATGCTGACCGGCGCCGAGATGCAGCTCGGCCGCGGCGAGACCATCGCCGACACGGCGCGCGTGCTGTCGCGCTATGTCGACGCCATCATGATCCGCATCCTCAATCACGAGGCCCTGCTGGAGCTGGCGGAATATGCGACGGTGCCCGTCATCAACGGCCTGACACGGCGCTCGCACCCTTGCCAGGTGATGGCCGACCTCATGACCTACGAAGAGCATCGCGGCCCGATCGAGGGCAGGACGGTGGCCTGGACCGGCGACGACAACAACGTGCTGGCGTCCTGGGCGCATGCCGCCGAGCGTTTCAAGTTCAAGCTCAATGTCGCAACGCCGCCGGAGCTTGCGCCGAAAAAGGTGATGCGGGACTTCATCAAGGCCACCGGCGCGCCGATCGTGCTCGGCACCGATCCTGAGGCCGCCGTGAAGGGGGCCGACTGCGTCGTCACCGACACCTGGGTGTCGATGGGCGACAAGGAAGGCGAGCACCGTCACAACGTGCTGAAGCCCTATCAGGTCAATTCGAAGCTGATGTCGCTGGCCAAGCCCGATGCGCTGTTCATGCATTGCCTGCCCGCCCATCGCGGCGAGGAGGTCACCGACGAAGTGATCGACGGCCCGCAATCGGTCGTGTTCGACGAGGCCGAAAACCGCCTGCATGCGCAGAAGGGCATTCTGGCCTGGTGCTTTGACGCGGTGAAGTAATCTCACTTGTAGCCCGGATGGAGCGCAGCGAAATCCGGGTTTGTGTCCGCAGTTGGAGTGGTCCCGGATTGCGCTACGCTCCATCCGGGCTACGCGGGCTATCGCGTAATCCTGTGGCTATGGGTCCCGTATCAGCGCTTTGCGCGCGCCGGGACGACATCGAATTTGCAGGATCCTGTGCGATCATAAGTGCATCCGGAACACACCACCCTTGAGCCCTCTTCCATTTTCCTCCATCGACCCCAGATAAAGCGCCATGGTTTCCCAATCCCCTGACATGAATACCGGGCCTGAAGGCCCGGTTCGCGCACCATCAGCGGTTCCCATCGATGACGCCGTGCTGCCTTACGAGGTCGACGCACTCGACGTGCGCGGCCGCCTGGTGCGGCTCGGTCCCGCGCTCGACGAGATCCTGACCAAGCACGATTATCCCCCTGCCGTGGGCAAGCTGCTCGGCGAGGCCATCGTGCTGACGACGCTGCTCGGCTCGGCGCTGAAGTTCGAGGGCCGCTTCATCCTCCAGGCCCAGACCGACGGTCCGGTGTCGTTCCTGGTCGTCGACTACATGGCGCCGGATCGCCTGCGCGCCTATGCGCGCTACGATGCCGAGCGCCTCGGCGAGACAAAAGATTCCGGCGCGCTCCTTGGTAACGGTCATCTCGCCATGACCATCGACCAGGGTCCCGACATGAGCCGCTACCAGGGCCTGGTCGCGCTCGACGGCGGTAGCCTGGAAGATGCCGCCCACGAATATTTCCTGCGCTCCGAGCAGATCCCGACGCGCGTGCGTCTCGCGGTCGGCGAGGAGTGGCGCTCGAACGACGGCGGCAAGCATCGCTGGCGCGCCGGCGGCATGCTGATGCAGTTCCTGCCGAAGGCGCCCGAGCGCGCCCGGCAGGCCGATTTGCATCCCGGCGATGCGCCCGAAGGCGCGGAGGTGCATGCTGTCGCCGAAGACGACGCCTGGGTCGAGGCGCGTTCGCTGGTCGAGACCGTCGAGGACGTCGAGCTGATCGACCCCGAGCTCTCCGGCGAACGGCTGCTGTTCCGCCTGTTCCACGAGCGCGGCGTGCGTGTGTTCAATCCGCTGGTGCTGAAGGCGCAATGCTCCTGCTCGCGCGACGCGGTTGGTGCGATGCTGAAGAGCTTCTCGCCCGACGACCGCGCCGCCATGGTCAAGGACGACAAGGTCGTCGTGACCTGCGAGTTCTGCTCGTCGGTGTACCAGTTCACGCCGCACGAGGCGGGCGCGGAAGACGCGTAGGCGTCGCATCCTCCGTCATTGCGCGCAGCGAAGCAATCCAGCCGTAGGGTGGGCAAAGCGCAGCGTGCCCACCATCTTATGCGCCACGTTTGGAATGGTGGGCACGGCGCTTTGCGCCTTTGCCCACCCTACGGCACCGCGCTAGTTCAACACCCGCTTGTTGTCCGGGCTGTCCAGCGAGAATGTCGGCACGTCGATCTCGAAGCGTTCGCCGCTTTCGCTGACCATCTGGTAGCGGCCGGTCATGAAGCCCGAGGCGGTCGCGAGCGGCACGCCGGAGGTGTATTCGAAGCGCTCGCCGGGAGCCAGGGTCGGCTGCTCGCCGACGACGCCCTCGCCCCTGACCTCCTGCTGGCGGCCGGTGGCGTCGGTGATGATCCAGTGCCGCGTCTTCAGCTGCACGGTTTCGTTGCCGGAATTGGTGATGACGATGGTGTAGGACCAGAAATAGCGGGAGCGGTCAGCCGACGACTGCTCCGGAACAAAGTTCGGCTCGACGGTCACTTCGATCTGGCGGGTCACGGCGCGATACATGGCTGCCATCATAACGAAAACCCGGCCGGGAACCAACGCCCGCAGGCGGTTTTGGTGACATCGTGCCGCCAGAATTGCCGAGGAAGTAGACCCAATGTGATCCGGCCGCTTTGCGAGACGACGGCCGGACCTGTACACTCCATGACACGTCGCGATTTGCGGAAGGGTTTCGAACCCCCGATGACCATTGCCGACCAAGTGACGGGATCGACGATCGCGGGAACCGGCAAGCCTGCGGAGGCCAGACCTGCGGAGGCGAAGCCGCGCTCCGCCGCGCCGGCCATCACGCTGCCCGCCATCGGCGAGCGCGAGCTCCGGCTCGACCTGTTCCGCGGGCTCGCGCTGTGGCTGATCTTCGTCGACCATCTGCCGCCGAGCCTTTTGACCTGGTTCACGATCCGCAATTACGGCTTCAGCGACGCCACCGAGATCTTCATCTTCATCTCCGGCTACACCGCGGCGTTCGTCTACGGTCGTGCCATGCTCGAAAGCGGCTTCGTCGTCGCCACCGCGCGCATCCTGCGGCGCGTCTGGCAGATCTATGTCGCCCACGTCTTTCTGTTCACGATCTTCCTCGCCGAAATCTCCTACGTTGCGACCAGGTTCGAGAACCCGCTCTACACCGAAGAGATGGGCATCATGGATTTCCTCAAGCAGCCCGACGTCACGATCGTGCAGGCGCTGCTGCTGCGCTTTCGTCCGGTCAACATGGACGTGCTGCCGCTCTATATCGTGCTGATGCTGGCGCTGCCCTTGATCTTGTGGCTGATGAAATGGCGGCCCGACGTGACGCTCGGCCTCTCGGTTCTGCTCTACGCGGTGACCTGGGAATACGACCTCTATCTGTCGGCCTATCCGAACGGCTTCTGGGCGTTCAATCCCTTCGCCTGGCAATTGCTTTTCGTATTCGGTGCATGGTGTGCGCTCGGAGGTGCGCGACGCATGTCGCGCATCCTGGCGTCCCGCGTCACGATGTGGATATCGATCGCCTATCTGGTCGCGGCGTTCTACGTGACGCTGACCTGGTATGTGCCGCAGCTCTCCCACTTCATGCCGAGGCGGCTCGAGCAGTGGATGTATCCGATCGACAAGGCCGATCTCGACGTGCTGCGCTTCACGCATTTCCTGGCGTTCGCCGCGCTCACCGTTCGCTTCCTGCCCCGGGAATGGCCGGGCCTGAAATCGCCCTGGCTGCGGCCGCTGATCCTCTGCGGCCAGCATTCCCTGGAGATCTTTTGTCTCGGTGTCTTCCTCGCCTTCGCCGGCCATTTCATCCTGGCCGAAGTCTCCGGCGGCGCAGCCATGCATGCGCTGATTAGTCTCTCCGGAATCCTGATCATGTGGGGCGTTGCCTGGGTGATTTCGTGGTACAAGCGCGTGGCTGACAAGAGCGGTGCGAAAACCAAAAACGCCGTCGGCAACGCCGATCTGGCGGGAGGGGGCTGATGAAGGCGAAGGTTCTCCTGAGCCTGGTCCTGCTGTGCGGTAACCTCGCCGCGCCCCTGGCGCGCGCGGGCGATGCCGTGCCGGCTGCTCCGGCCGCGCCCCCGGCCTGCGAATTGCCATCCTATCTGCTCACCACTGAAAGCCAGCTTCCGAGGGTCGCCGATGCCATCAAGGCCGGCAAACCGCTGGAAATCCTGGTCATCGGCAGCCGTTCGACCACGATTCCGGCCTCAGAGGACAGCTCCTATCCGGCGCGCATGCAGGCCATCCTGCAGGACAGGCTGCTGCCGTCGGAGACTGTGCACGTCTCCGTAGAAATACAGAGCAAGAAGACGGCCGAGGAGGCGGCCGCCACCTTCGTTAAGCTGATGGAAGCAAAAAGGCCTACTTTGGTCATCTGGCAGACCGGGACTGTGGATGCTATCCGAGCGATTGATCCCGATGATTTTCGCGGGGCGGTGACCGAAGGGGTTTCCGCGCTGCAAAAAGCAGGGGCTGACGTCGTGTTGATGAACTTGCAGTACAGCCCGCGTACCGAAACCATGATCTCGGTGCCGCCCTATCTCGACAATATGCGGGTGGTGGCGCAGGAGCATGACATCCCGCTGTTCGACCGTTTCGCGATCATGCGGCAGTGGAATGATCAGGGTCAGTTCGACCTGTTCAGCCCGTCCCGCGGGCCAGAGCTGGCGAAACAGGTCCATGACTGCCTTGGCCGGGCGTTGGCACAGTTTGTGATCGACGCAGCCCATCTGGGGCCGGCCCAGCAGCAAAATTGAGGTCTAGCGTTAATGAGTTCTCTCCGCCCTTTTTGGTTGACGACATGGCTGGCTGCGCCCGCGGCGGCTCTGCTGCTCCTGACGCCGGTGTCGCTGGCACCAGTGCAGGCGCAGGCCACGCAGGCGACGCCCGCGCCGCAGCAGGCCGCTAGTCCGGCTTCCGCTTCGCCCTCCCAGACCACCGTCGCCGCGACGTCCCACGAGCAGCGCGGCGTGACCGCCCGCGCCATCGACAAGGTGAAGCAGGTCGCGAAATCCGCCGGGGACATTTTCAGCCGCGTGCCCTGCCTCACGCCGAAGGGTGGCTCGAAGGCGATGGGCTCGCTGCCGCATGTCGCGGGCAAGCTCGTCGCCGGCAAACCCGTCGTGATCGTTGCGTTCGGCTCGTCGTCGACGGCAGGCTATGGCGCGAGCTCGCCCGATTTCAACTATCCGAACCGTCTCGCCGCGCAGCTCCGCCGGCAATATCCGACCGCCGACATCACCGTGATCAACGCCGGCGTCGGCGGCGAGGACGCGCCCGAGATGATGAAGCGCCTCCAGAAGGAGGTGATCGACGTGCATCCGGATCTCGTGATCTGGCAGGTCGGCACCAACGCCGTGCTGCGCAATCTCGATCCCGGCGACACCGCCAAGATGGTCGAGGACGGCATCTCCCGCATCCAGGCCGCTGGCGGCGCCGACATCGTGCTGGTCGATCCGCAATATTCGCCAGCCGTCAACCAGCGCAAGGAGAGCGCCGGCAAGATGGTGCACCTGCTCGGCAAGGTCGCCGAGCTCCGTCACGTCGGCATCTTCCCCCGCTTCGAGGTGATGCGCGACTGGCACGAGAATCAATCGATCCCGGTCGAGAGTTTCGTGATCGCCGACGGCCTGCATATGAACGATTGGGGCTATGCCTGCTTCGCGCAGATCCTCGGCGACGACATCATCCGCTCCGTCGGCCAGATCAAGCTCGGCGTCAACGTGCCCGCGGACGTGCGAACGTATCGGCCGATGTGAGCTTCCGTAGGGTGGGCAACGGCGCGCCCTTCGCGCGCCGTGCCCACCATCTATCGGCGATATGATCGTGAATGGTGGGCACGCTTCCGCCTTCGCTCTTCGAGCTACGGCGGACAAGTCGCTTTGCCCCCCTACGATTCCGAGCTCGTGAAGCCCTCACGCCTTCTCCAGCGCCGCGGTCAGATCCTCGATCAGATCATCCACATGCTCGAGCCCCGCCGAGAAGCGGATGAAGCCCTCGCTGATGCCGAGCGCGGCGCGGTCTTCCGGCTTGAGGCGCTGATGCGTCGTGGTCGCCGGATGCGTGACGAGGCTCTTGGCATCGCCGAGATTGTTCGAGATTTTTGCAAGCTTGAGCTCGTTGAGCACGCGGAACGCACCCTGCTTGCCGCCCTTGACCTCGAAGCCGACCAGCGTCGAGCCGCCGCGCATCTGCTTCTTCACGAGATCTGCCTGCGGATGATCGGCGCGGCCGGGATAGACCAGCCGCGAAATCTTCGGATGGCTCGCCAGCACGTCGGCCATGCGTCCCGCCGTCTCGGTCTGCGCACGCACGCGCACGCCCAGAGTCTCCAGGCCCTTCAGCAGGACCCACGCGTTGAACGGCGAGATCGATGGGCCGGTCTGGCGCATGAAATTGTGGATGTGCTCGGCGATGAACGCTTCCGACGACAGGATGATGCCGCCGAGACAACGGCCCTGGCCGTCGATGTGCTTGGTCGCGGAATAGACCACGACGTCGGCCCCTAGCGCGAGCGGGCTCTGCCAGATCGGCGTCGCGAACACATTGTCGACGACGAGCCGCGCGCCGCCGCTGTGCGCGATCTCGGCGATCCCTGGAATGTCGAGCACGTCGAGCGTCGGGTTGGTCGGGCTCTCCAGGAAGAACGTCTTGGTGTTCGGCCGCAAGGCGCGCTGCCACTGGTCGAGATCGGCTCCGTCGACCAGTGTGGTCTCGATGCCGTAGCGCGGCAAGAGATCCTGAATGACGTAGAGACACGAGCCGAACAGGGCACGGGAGGCCACCACATGATCGCCGGCCTTCAGCGGCGCCAGGATCGCGGTCGTCACCGCGGCCATGCCGGTCGCGGCCGAGCGGGCGGCTTCGGCGCCTTCGAGCTCGATCATGCGGCGCTCGAACATCGAGATAGTCGGGTTGGAATAGCGCGAATAGATGAAGCCGGGGTCCTCGCCCTTGAACCTCGCCTCGCATTCCTCGGCGCTGTTGTAGACGTAGCCCTGGGTCAAAAACAGCGCCTCCGACGTCTCGCCATATTGCGAGCGCAGGGTGCCGGAATGGACCAGGCGGGTTTCGGGACGGTATTGCGTGGTGGACGCCGGGGACTTCGACATAGGACCTCCTCTGCGTGACCATCGAAAATGGTCACAAAAAAACCGGCCTGGATAACTTCCACGGGCCGGGATCACAGAGGTCCCCGGCCTGTTTAGCGACTTATTTAACGTGGCTGCAAGCCGGCCGGCTCAAATCACCACGGGATAAGTGATGCTCATATTCCGCAATGGCCTTTCCGTCAAGGCGTCCATCGGATAGCCGTAAAAGGCTGCTATTTCCCGCATGTCCGGATGCATTTGACCCCTGACGAGGACCCCCGGTTGAGCTTCACGGTTGCCGCCGACGCCAATGGTATCCTGCCCGACCGCATGATCGCGGCGATGGCGAAGGCGGGCCTCATCCTGCCCGCTTATGACTTCGTCGAAAGCCAGATCCAGCCGGCGAGCCTCGACCTTCGCCTCGGCGACATCGCCTATCGCGTTCGCGCCAGCTTTCTGCCGGGGCCCGGCGCGACCGTCGCCGAGCGCATCGACGAGTTAAAGCTGCACGAGTTCAGCCTCGCCGATGGCGCGGTGCTGGAGACCAACTGCGTCTACATCGTGCCGCTCTTGGAAAGCCTGGCGCTGCCGCCGGAGATCGTCGCGGCCGCCAACCCGAAAAGCTCGACCGGCCGGCTCGATGTCTTCACCCGCGTCATCGCCGACGGCACCCGCCGCTTCGACATGATCGGCGCCGGCTATCACGGCCCGCTCTACGCCGAGATCAGCCCGAAGACGTTTCCGGTGCTGGTCAGCGAGGGCTCGCGCCTGAGCCAGGTGCGCTTCCGCACCGGAGATGCCATCCTCAACATCGACGAGCTCGAGGCGCTGCATGCAACCGAGCGTCTCGTCGATCTCGACGATGCTGATCTCACGGGCGGCGTCGCCGTCTCCGTCGATCTCTCCGGCGAGAAGGCCAACGGCTTCGTCGGCTATCGCGCCAAGCGCCACACCGGCGTCGTCGACGTCGACCGCCGCTCCGGCTATGCGGTGGAGGATTTCTGGGAGCCGATCTCGGCGCGTCCCGACGGCAGCCTGATCCTCGACCCCGGCGAGTTCTACATCCTCGCCTCCAAGGAAGCTGTGCAGGTGCCGCCCGATTACGCCGCGGAGATGGTGCCGTTCGATCCCCTGGTCGGCGAGTTCCGCGTGCACTATGCCGGATTCTTCGATCCCGGCTTCGGCTATGCCGGCGCTGGCGGGCAGGGATCGCGCGCGGTGCTCGAAGTGCGCTCGCGCGAGGTGCCGTTCATCCTCGAGCACGGCCAGATCGTCGGCCGCCTCGTCTACGAGAAGATGCTGGCGCGCCCCGACGCGATGTACGGCCAGCGCATCGGCTCGAACTACCAGGCGCAGGGCCTCAAACTATCGAAGCATTTTCGGGTGTAGCTACACACCCTACTGTCATGCCCCGGCTTGACCGGGGCATCCAGTCCGCCGCAGCCTCTCGATTACCTACTGCCGTCTCGGAATACTGGATCGCCCGATCCCGTCTCCGCCAAGGCTTCGCCGGGCCAAGAACTCACTCGGCCGCCTAAGCCTTAGCGAAGGCGGCAAGTCGGGCGATGACACCGAATGTGTGTCGGGATGCAAGCTGAAATCCGGGCTGTATGCGAGGTGGCGAGATGAGTGTTCAATCCGAACTCGACGCAAGAATCCTCGACGACGTCGCGGACGCGCTGATCTATTCGGATCGCTCTGGCACCATCACGCGCTGGAATCGTGCATCGACCGCCTTGTTCGGCTTCTCCGCCGCCGAAGCGCTCGGCCAGAACCTCGATCTGATCATTCCCGAACATCTGCGCGCCGCGCACTGGAAGGGCTTCGAAGCTGCGCTTGCCACCGGGGCGATGAAGCTTGCGGGCAAGCCGACGCTGACCCGCGCGCTGCACAAAAGCGGACGCAAGCTCTATATCGAGATGACCTTCGCGCTGGTGCGCGATGCCGGTGGTGCCGTGGTCGGATCGGTCGCGATGGCGCGCGACGTCACCGAACGCGTCGAGCGCGAGCGCGCGGCCAGGCTTGCGCAAAATTCGTGATGCGGAATTGACGGGCTGGCGTGCAGGGCGCTCTGCTTGAGCGTCAGGTTGCCTCGTACAGGGCGCAGTGACACACTCGATCAAAACAACGATCGGGAGCGAACATGACCGCCGCAACAGACGCAGCACAGGAAGCGCAATGGAAGCGCTGGCGTGCGGTCGCCGACCTCTATCACGCCTATTTCACCGGCCTCATCCTCACCGTCGTCACGCGGCGCGGCACGGCGGATGCCGCCGAATTCGTCTTCCGCGTGTTTCGCCGCCAGCAGCAGGAGCGCTTCCTGCCGGGGCTCGAAAAGCTCGGTCTCAGTCATCTGCCGCCGGCGGTGGCCGCCGCGCAATATCACTATCTCTCCAACTGGATCGGTGGCGTGCATGTCGAGTACATGTATGAGAGCGACCACAAAGCCTGGATCCGCTATCCGCCGCCGCGCTGGATCTGGAAGGGCACCGCGATCTGCGGCGTGCCGGGCGAGGTCTCGCGCGCGATGCTGCGCGGCTGGCACGCCAACAATGGCGTCGCGCTCGGCGATACCAGGCTCGGCTTCGTCTGCACCAAGCAGAGCGTCGACGGTCAGGACGGGCTCGAAGGCTATTATCATCAGTACGACCACCCGCTCGAGCTGGATCAACGCCTGGTGTTCGCGCGCCATCTGGAAGCGCCGTTGTTCGACGCCAAGACCGCGCCTGCCTTGCCCGTCGCGAGCTGGCCGAAGCCGCGGCTGGAAAAAGCCTACCGCAACTACGCGATGGAATATGTGCGCACCGCCGCGCCCGTCATGGTGCAATTGTTCGGCCCGGAAGACGCCGGCTATCTCCTGCACCTCACCGGCAAGCTGATTGGGATGCAGTATTTTGACGAGGTCGCGGCAGCGCTGTCCATGCGCCGCGGTGGCGCCAGCGAGTTCGCAGCGTTCCTGAATGCGCTGTTTGCCGCGCAGGATGACTCTGCCGAGACGACGGCATCAGAAGGCACGTTTGAATTTCGCCAGCAGAGCTGGAAGCTGATGGATGACGTCGCCGACTATCATCGCGCCTGCACCAGGGTGCTGGAAGGGTTGTTCCAGGGGCTCGCTGCCGGATGCGGGCGGCACATCGGCGTGCACCTGCGCCCGACAGCGGGCGGTCGGCCGCCGCTGGTGTGGACCATTGAGTAATTCCACCACTTGAAATGCGCTGCCGCAGGGCACGCCTGCATCCGGCGCAGGAGGAATCGGCAATTGCCGTGCTAAGCCTGTCGCCGCGCCTTCCGCGCGAAGAAATTTATTGGCACACCTACGCATTGCCGCGCCGCGAATGGCCTGCGCCCGGGAGAGGACATGTCCGACATCGCCGAAATCCCGGTCGATGAACAAGAGCGTCCGTTGCCGCCGCCTCCGCGGCCGGTACGAAGCGCGCTGATGGACGGGCCGATTCTGCGCACGCTGCTCGGCCTCGCCTGGCCGAACGTGGTCGCGCTGTCGGCCGGCACCTGTGTGGTGATCGCGGAGACCTCCTATATCGGCCGGCTCGGCGTCGAAGCGCTGGCGGCAATGGCGCTGGTGTTTCCGACAGTGATCCTGACCATGACGATGTCCGGCGGGGCCATGGGCGGCGCCGTGGCGTCGGCCATCGCGCGGGCGCTCGGCGCAGGCGATCGCGAGCGCGCCGGCGCGCTCGCCGCGCATGCGCTCTTGATCGGCATCACCTTCGGCCTCGTCTTCATGCTGGGCATGCTGATCTTCGGGCCCAAGGTGCTGGAGATGCTCGGCGGACGCGGGGATGTGCTGACGCATGCGGTCGCCTACACACAGGTGTTTTTTGGCGGGGCCGTGCTGCCGTGGCTGCTCAACACCATGGCCGGCGTGTTGCGCGGCACTGGCAACATGAAGCTGCCCTCGCTGTTGATGCTGAATTCCGCGGTCATGCAGGTCGTGCTTGGCGGCACGCTGGGCCTCGGGCTCGGGCCCGTGCCGCAGTTCGGCATGCGCGGCGTCGCGGCCGGCTCGCTGATCGCCTATTCCATGAACATCTGTGTGATGGGCTGGTACCTGTTCTCCGGCCGCGCCCGAATCGTACCGAAACTGCGCGGGCTGCGCGTTCAATGGGCGATGTTCTTCGATATCCTGAAGGTCGGCGCCATCGCCTGCTTCTCGCCGCTGCAATCGGTGCTGACGATCTCGATCTTCACCCACATGCTCGCAAAGTTCGGCACTGCGATCCTCGCTGGCTACGGCATCGGCGCGCGGCTGGAATTTTTGCTGACCTCGATCGCGTTCTCGTTCGGCATCGCTTCGGTGCCGATGATCGGCATGGCAGTCGGGGGCGGCCGCATCGCGCGCGCCCGGCGCATCGCCTGGATCGCCGGTGCGAGCGCGTTCGTCGCCGTCGGCGCGCCGGCGTGCCTCGTCGCGCTGTTCCCAGATCTCTGGGTCAACATCTTCACCGACAGCGCCACCGTGCGCGCGACCAGCCATGAATATCTGTCGACGGTGGCGCCGTTCTACGCCTTCATCGGGCTCGCCTCGACGATGTATTTCTCGTCGCAGGGCGCGGCCAAGGTGATCGGGCCGGTGCTGGCGCAGACCGCGCGCCTGATCTACATCGCGGCGATCGGCTGGTGGCTGTCGACGCACGACGCCACCGCGCAGAGCTTCTTCTGGCTGGCCGCCAGCTCGATGGTCGTGCTCGGCCTGCTCTCGTGCTCCAGCGTGGTGCTGACACGCTGGGGGCCGCGCGAGAGCAAGCCTGCGATCAGGCCGGCTCTGTCGGCTGCCGATTAGCGGTGCCTGTGGCGGCGATGGCCGCCACCGCCGCCGACATTGGCGAGCCGCATCAGCTGCGGAATCATCGCCATCATGTCGCCGCCACCGGAGCCGCCGAGCATGCCCATGATATCGCCGCCGCCCATGCCGCCGAGCCCCATCGGCATGGTGCCGCCTGCGCCCATCGGCGTGTAGTCGCCGTAGTTCGGCGCGCCGAAGCCACCGCCGAAATTGCCGCCACTCAGGCTGCCGCCGCCCCCCATCATGCCGCCGAGCCCGCCGCCGCCGTTCTCCATCATGCGGCTCATCATCGGACCCATGGTCTGCATCAGCATGGCGAAGCGGCGCTTGCCCATCTTCGCCTTCATCATCTCCAGCATCGGCGCCATCTGGGTCATCATGTCCTCGCCGCCGGCGCCTCCGCCGCCGAGGAACTGCGCCTTTGCCGGCGCGCTCGAGATCGAAAATAGCAGCAGCACGGCGGCCGCCTGGCAGATCACCTTATCCGCACCTCTCATGGCCTGCTCCTCGCGTGCGTGGCTCCGCCGGGAGAGCGGAGCCAACCGGACGCACGCGGCCATGGTTAGGGCCGGCGAGGGCGGGGCTCTGTGCGAAAGATCACGCAGCCACAGCCGGGAACGCGCGGTGTATCGCGGCGACGGCGTCCCTGGTCTGCCCCTGGACGTAAGCCGCAAGCTCGTTCGGCAGCATGTCGATGATCCAGACAAGGCGGCAGTTCGCCTCGCCCTCGGCGATCACCTGCACCGAGGCGCTGTAATGCCTGAGCCGCTCGTTGTTGATGGCGTAGACCAGCCGCCGCCGCGCATCGTCGCAATCGACCAGCACCTCGCGCGCCACTGATCCATTGGCGAAGGTGACGATGCGTGCATCGCCGTCGAGCGTGCAGGCGGTGACGAAGCCCGGCGCCAGTCGCTGAGGCAGCGCGCCGAAATCGCGTACGGCGTCCCAGACGTCGCGGGCGGGAACGGGGAGGGGGATGTCGTTGTGGATGGAGGCCATGGTTGATTCCTATAATTTGGAGAAACAAGCGAGCCATCATCTCAGGTGTCATCGCCCGACTTGGTCGGGCGATCCAGTATTCCAGAGGCCGCTGTGATTGAATCGAGAAGCCGCGGCGTACTGGATGCCCCGGTCAAGCCGGGGCATGACAGCGTGTGAGGCGATGGCGGCCGACGCTCACACGCAAACCGCCTCGATGTTGTTGCCATCGGGATCAATCAGGAACGCCGCGTAGTAGGTCGGGCTATAGTCCTTGCGCGGGCCGGCGCCGCCATTGTCACGGCCGCCGCTCTTCAAGCCTTCGCTGTGGAATGCCTTGACCGCATCATGGTCCTTGGCGCGAAACGCGATATGCGCGCCGTCGGCCTTGCGTCCCTTGTTCAGGTGCAGCCAGAGCGCCGGCTCGCCCTTCGGCCCGAAGCCCGCATAGCCGTCGCCGCTCGAGCACAGGGCGTAGCCGAGCGGCGCCAGCACCGCGGTGTAGAAGCGCGTGGCGGCGTCGAGGTCGGCAACACGCAGTCCGATGTGGTCGTACATGATCGTCTCCATTGCAAAGCGCGCCGCAACTGGCGCGCGCCGGAGACGACCCTATTCAGTTGAGGGTCGCGCGCTCTTGGAGAATCTTGCGCTCGCCCTTCGACGCCTGCCGAAACTTCGTCGGCGACACGCCGGCGGCGCGATGGAAGGTGCGGACGAAATTGGAGAGATCGCCGAAGCCGACGTCATAGGCGATGTCGGTGACCGCGATGTCATCATCTGTCAGCAGCCGCGCCGCGTGGCGTAGCCGCGAGCGCACCAGATATTGATGCGGGGTGACGCCGAGCACGGCCGAGAACAGCCGCAGGAAATGGAACGGGCTGAGGCCCGCCTGCCGCGCCGCCTGTTCGAGGTCGACCTCGGCATGCGAGTTGGCGTCGATCCACAGCGCGGCTTCGACTGCGCGGCGGCGGTCGCGTGCGGTGGGCGTGGCCGGCTTGCGCGCCTTGCCCGAGACGACATCGATGAAGCGGCCGGCGAGAATTTGACCGACCTCGTCGAGACCGAGGTCGCTGTTGCCATCTGCCGCCGTCTGGGCGAGCTCGCCCAGCACCATCAGCTCCGGCAGCGGCGGTGTCGCGCCGACCTGCCAGATCTCGCGTCGTCCCCCGAGAGCATCGACCAGGTCTTCGCTGAAGAAGAAGCCCAGGCAGACGTCGCCGCTGACATGCTCATGCGTGCAGGTGTATTCCTCGCGGGGAGCGCCGACCAGCATCGAGCCCGCCACCAGCTCGAAGAAGCCGGCGCGGCACTGGCAGCCGAAGCTGCCGGAGCGGACATAGGCAATGGAATGCCCGGTGCGGCACTCCGCGAACGGCTTGTCGTCCGGTCCCGCATCGCAGCGAAACTCGGAGACCGTGATCGATTGCGTGGTCAGCAGCGTGGTCGCGTCCATGCCACCTATCTAGGCATGATCCGGACAAGTGTGTAGCGCTTGTCCGACAAGATCATGCCCAAAAAAACAAAGCTAAGGTGCGATTGCGATCGCGCCTTAGCTGGGCCTCGGTGGGGCAACGGGCAGCAGCACCTCGAACAGCGTCTTGCTCGCGACCGGATGGGCGCCCTCGAGCGCCAGCAGCCGCCGCTTGGAGATCACCCCGCCGTAAGGCGAGAGCCGGTCGGCGTAATTGCCGGCCTCCAGCACCCGGTGGCAGGGCACGATCAGCATGTAGGGATTTTTGGCGATCGCCTGCGCCACCGAATGCGCGGCGCCGGAGGCGCCCAGCGCCTTGGCGATCTCGTGATAGGTGCGGGTCTCCCCGCGCGGAATGGCGCAGGCGGCTTCATAAACGCGCCGGTGGAAGCCGGGGACGCCGCCGGCGTCCAGGCTGACCTCGGAAAAATCAGGGTCGCCGCCCTGCAGCAAGCCTGCGATGCCCTCGATCGCAAGCTCGGCATTCAGCGGAGGCTGCTGCTCGCGCGCCTCGGGATGGACCGCGAAAATCCGGCGGCGGGTATCGATCTCCCGCGCCTCCGGCAATTGCACGGCGACCACGCCGGTGCTGCTCCAGACGATGCCGCAGCGCCCTATGGCCGTGTTGAATATCGCGTAGCCACGCCCCACCATGCACACGCCCCACTCAGTGCACGTCTCTCCCCAGACGCGCGATCATAACACCGCCACAATCCGGCGCACCTGGAATCTTGCCAGGACATTAACAACCATCCGGCCGGCCGCGCCAAAACGCTTGGCGAGCGGCGCCGTCTCGGCTAATCAGGGTTGGCGCGAGACGCGCATTCGCGGGCGTAGTTCAATGGTAGAACGGCAGCTTCCCAAGCTGCATACGAGGGTTCGATTCCCTTCGCCCGCTCCATTCAAAAATTGATGGCCGCTGATTTGGCGTGTTGGATGTTTCTCCGACCCATGGCCAAGTTCATTTTAGCGTATGCCGGAAGCATGAAGGGGCCAAAGATCCGCCAAATGGCGTCGGTCTCCCCAGCGTCGGTTAAAGTGGCCAATTTTTGGCGATGGCAATTCTTGGTGATGTAACGGATCACCGCTCGCGCTGCATTTCAGAATGGAGCGGCTTATTCATCCCGACGACACGAGATCACCCTGAGGGATGCTATGCGCTCTCGCAGTTCGGCGCGGCTGCGTATCGTGAAAGACTGCTGGCGCAGTTTTGATTGCCTGTCGTGCAGCGGCGCAGCCAACGACGCTCAATCTGATCCTTCATCTGATCCTTCGCGGCTGCATCAAGCGTTCGTCATCTAGGGGCACTAAACTTGCCTTGGACAGCAGGGACTCATTGGTGCCGCGTTTCTGTTTCTGATTGTCGTGCAAAACATTCGGACCCGGCCTGTTGCCGGGCAAACGGAGGCATTGATGACGAATTCAGCACCTGTTTTCACCGCTGGCGGTGGCAGCGACGATGCGTTCACGCGCGTGTCGACCAGCGCAACCGGGGCGCAGGCGGATGGCGCGAGTGTCCAGGCAGCGTTCTCGCCCGACGGCACGAAAGTGGCGTTCGCATCCTATGCCGACAATCTGGTGCCCGGCGATACCAACGGTGCACCCGACGTCTTCGTGAAGGACCTTTCGACCGGGGCGATCACGCTCGTGTCGACCGATGCCAGCGGGGTTCAGCTGGGTGGCTACCAGCCGATTTTTTCGCCCGATGGCACCAAGCTGGCGTTCGCAACGGGCGCCGACATCTTCGTGAAGGACCTGGCCACCGGTGCCCTCACGCGCGTATCGACGAGTGCCAGTGGGGAACAGGCGGACGGCTTATCGACCACCAACCCGATATTCTCGCCTGATGGCACCAAGGTTGCGTTCTATTCCGATGCCGACAATCTCGTGCCTGATGATACCGACCACGTGCGCGACATCTTCGTGAAGGACCTGACCACTGGCGCGATAACGCTCGTGGCGCCCAGTCCATACAACGGAGGACCCGGCGGCGGCGGGCTTGAGAATGGCTTTACCTTCCCCCCCTCGTTCTCACCCGATGGCACCAAAATCGTGTTCGGGTCGGCCACAGTGCGCGGCGACACCACCGAGATCTACATCAAGGACCTCTCCACCGGGACCACCACACTGGTGTCGGAGAGCGCCAGCGGCGCTCGTGGGGATCGCGGCAGCTTCGACCCGGTGTTCTCGCCAGATGGCACCAAGGTGGCGTTCTATACCTTTGCCGACAATCTTGTGCCGGGTAGTTCTAACAACCTAATCGGCAACATCGTCATTAAGGATCTGACCACAGGCGCGGTCACGCTGGTATCGACCGATGCCGACGGAGTCCCGCAGAACAACGGCGAAGCCCAGAAACCCGTGTTCTCGCCTGATGGCACCAAGATTGCGTTCTATTCCAGTGCCACCAATCTCGTGCCGGGTGTCAATGCCGATCAGGTCGTCTATGTGAAGGACCTGGCCACGGGTGCCATCACGGCCGTCTCGACCAATGGGGGCAGGCCGTGGGAATTCGGAGGCGGCAGCCGGCTTCCCGTGTTCTCGCCTGATGGCACCAAGGTGGCATTCGAGTCTTTATCCAGCATTCTGGTGCCGGGCGATACCAACCATACCTACGACATCTTTGTAAGAGATCTTACTACGCCTTCCTTCACCGCAGCGAAGCTGACGGACAATGGCGCTGCCCATGTTTCGACATCGCAGGCGGGTTTCTTTGCCGGTGCCCACACGGTCGCGGTGGCACCGCAAGACGGCAATCTCGGCACACTCACGGCCACCATCGACGTTGCCGATGGCAAGGTGACGTGGAGCTATGATGTCTCTCATGCCAACATCGCTCCGCTCGCGGCCGGACAGACCCATACCGACATCTTCATCTTGGTCCTCGACGGCTTCTACGGGACACAGGGCATCACCGTGACGCTGACGGGAATCGATGATGCGCCCGTGATCAGCTCGGGCACGACGGCAAGCTTCGCGGAGAATGGCTCTGGCGTCGCCTACCACGTCGCGGCGACCGATGTGGACAGTCCCGCGCTGACCTATTCGCTGTCCGGCACTGACGCGGCTCTGTTCGACGTGTCGGCGACGGGCGGTGTGACGTTCAAGTCCGCGCCCGACTTCGAGGCGCCGAAAGACGCGAACCACGACAACGTCTATGACGTCACCGTCGCGGTCAGCGACGGGACGGAAATCACGACAAAGAACGTCGCGATCACGGTCACTGACGTGAATGACACCAGCGGCGGCGGTGGCGTTCTGACTGTCACCGGCTCGACCGGCTTCACGTCGATTGACTGGGCCACGATCAATGTCAGCGTGACCGGCAATTTGCACGAGACCGCCAGCGCCGGTGTGATCAGCAACAGCACGATCAACAATCTCGGTTCACTGAGCGAGACCCAGGCGATGCTCGCGTTCGTGAACGATACGATCGCCGGCGGTTCCCTCGGTGCGATCGTCGCCAATGGCGGCACCATCACCTTCGACAATGTGCATCTCGACGGGACGTCGCTGGATGCGACATCAGGCGGACTCATCGAATCCGTTGCAGGCAGCGCCAACAGTTTCAACAATGTGACGCTCAAGGCCGGCGCCGTGTTTGACGTCAGTGCCGCAAGCGGTCTGTTTGTCAGCGGCACGCTGAACAACGGCGGCAAGATCGAGTTCTTCAATTTCGCGAAAGTCATCCTGACCGGCGACGCCACGGTCATTGGCAATGGCGAGATCAAGCTCGATCCGGGCTCCTCGATCCTGAACAGCGGTGCGCATCACACGCTCGACCTTGACGGCGGCACGATCGACGGCGCCGGCACGATCGGAAACGGAGATCACAGCCTCACCTTGGATATCGGCTTCTCCGGCACGCTCGAGGCGAACGGGTCCCAGCCGCTTGCGGTCAACACCGGCAATTCCGTCACCAGCAGCGGCCTGATCGAAGCCGTGCACGGCTCGCTCGATTTCGACGACGCCGTTTTCAACACCATTGGAACGATCACCGCCGATCAGGCCGGCACGATCGACTTCAAGAATGGATTGACCAATGGCGGTATCGTCAATGTGCACACCGGCAGTGAGGTGGATGTTTCGGGCAACCTCGTCAACAACGGCACTGTCCTGGATAGTGGCGTGCTCAAGGTCGATAATTTAAGCGGGACTGGCGCTGTCAACGTCAACAACGGGACATTGGTGGTCACTGGCAATCTAAGCAGCAATGTCGTTCTGACGGGTACGGACTCATTTGTCTTCGGACCCGATGCCAAACAAACATCCGGCGTCATCTCAAACTATACGCCAGGCACAACGTTGGTGCTGGATGGCTTCGACACCAAGGTGAACGCGGCATTTGACGCTCAGACCGGTATTTTGACACTGACCGATGCGGATCATCATGCGATGACACTTCACCTCGCGCCTGGATCCTTGATCCCGCAAGCCCATGGCGCGGCGCCGGATTTTCTTGTCTAGCGAATTTCCCCAAGGACACTTTGCCGAGCCCGCCATGTCCAGGCGGGCTGTGGCAATTCGCCAGGGAATTTGCCGCGCAAAAATTCTAATATATTAGCTCTTCGCATCCGGCATGCGCGCCCCGCCCGGCTTAAGCTTCTCCCGCCCTGATGGGTGCGGTCCTCCTGTCGGGCAATATTCGGATGAAAGCCATGGACCAGCAGAAACTCGACCGCGCGATCGGTCGTCGCCTGAAGACGTTGAGGACGCAGGCGGGCATGACGTTGAACGAACTCGCGACGCGCTCCGGTGTCAGCCGGGCCATGATCGGGAGGGTGGAGCGGGCGCAAAGCAGCGCCACCGCTGCGCTGCTCAACAAGCTCTGCGCGGCGCTCGATGTCACCCTCAGTGACGTCGTCGCGCTCGCCGAGAAACCGCCGGAGCGGTTGATGCGGCTTGCCGACCAGCCGCTTTGGCGCGATCCCGACAGCGGCTACCGTCGGCGGCACGCCTCGCCGCCGGATGCGGCAAGTGGCATCGAGATCATCGTCGTCGATCTGCCGGCCGGAGCGCGCGTCTCCTACAGCCCCTGGGGCCGCAACGCGTTCACCCAGCAGCTCCTGATGCTGGAGGGGGCGGTCTGCGTGCACATCGACGCCAAGACCGTGCGGCTGCGCGATGGCGACTGTCTCGATTTCGACGTGATGCGGGCGGTGACCTTCGAGAACGAAACCAAACAGGATGCGCGCTACGTCATCATCACGCGGCGCGGCACATCGTACGGGAAAATGTGATGTCGCTGATCGTGCGGGACGCCACGCTGGAGGATGCCGAAGATATTTTGGCCATCTACAATTACGCCGCGATCAACACCACGGCGGTGTGGACCGACGGACCGGCTGATCTGGCTTCGCGGCGCGAGTGGATGCGCGCACGGCAAGCGGCCGGCTATCCCGTGCTGGTCGCGATGAAGGGCAGGGACGTCGTCGGCTTCGCATCATTCGGCGATTTCCGCCCCTGGCCCGGCTATCGCCACACCGTGGAGAATTCGGTCTATGTCGGCGTGCAACATCATCGGCTCGGCGTCGGCCGCAGCCTGATGGCCGCGCTGATTGAGCGCGCTACCGCGCTCAACAAGCACACGATGGTCGCCGCGATCGAGGCCTCGAATTCCGCCTCGACCGGGCTGCACGCGTCGTTCGGCTTTGCCGAGGTTGGCCGCATGCCTGAGGTCGGCTGCAAGTTCGGCCGCTGGCTCGATATGGTCCTCATGCAGAAGCGGCTTTCAAGTGAGGTGAGGCCGTGACGATGCAGGTCCGCACCGGCGATACCTTCGATCCGCGCGTCATTGCGCTGCTCGACCATCACGTCACGGCTGCGCGGGCGCAGACCGCGCCGGGCAGCGCCCATGCGCTCGATCTCGCGGGGCTCCGCGCGAGCGACGTCGCGTTCTGGACCGGCTGGGACGGCGAGACGCTGGTCGCCACCGGCGCGCTGAAGCTGCTCTCGGCCGACCATGGCGAGGTGAAGTCGATGCACACGCTGCAAGCCACGCGGAGGCGCGGCTTCGGTGGCCAAATGCTCCGCCGCATCATCGCTGAGGCCCGCGCGCGTGGCTTGCAGCGGCTCAGCCTCGAGACCGGCTCCTGGGACTATTTCAAGCCCGCGCATGCGCTCTATCAGGCACACGGCTTTGTGCTCTGTGGCCCGTTCGAGGGGTATGTCGAGGATCCCAACAGCCTGTTCCTGACGCTCGACCTGACCGGCGGCTGAGGCCGCGCGGTGTAACCCGGGCCCGAAAACATCGCCCTGCGCCTCAAAATGAGTTGCGTACCTCAAAACACCTCGATAACCTTCAGCCATGGCCGATACTCTCACCGCGACCGCGCTGACGCTGAAGGACATCGCCCGCGAGGCGGGTGTCAGCCTTGCGACGGTCGACCGCGTCCTGCACAACCGTCCGGGCGTGCGGCCCGATACGGTCCGGCGCGTCAAGGCGGCGATCGAGCGCAACGCCTTCCAGCCGCACGTTGCCGCCGCGGAGCTCGCCCGCAGCCGTGCCCGCCGCTTTGCCTTCGTGATGCCGGCGGGGTCGAACCCCTTCATGCAGCAGATCGAGGCCTATCTCGGCGAGATGTCGGCCTGGCTCTCGGCCCGCCGTCTCGGCGTCGAGGTGGTCGCCACGGATGTGTTCGACCCGTCGGTGCTCGCGGCCTCGCTGGAGGCGCTGTCCGGCGATTACGACGGCGTCGCCGTGGTGGCGCTGGACCATCCCGGGGTCCGCGCCGCGATCAACGATCTCGTCGACGCCGGGACCAGGGTCGTGACGCTGGTCTCGGACGTGCCGTCCTCGCGTCGCCACCACTATGTCGGCATCGACAACATCGCGGCGGGACGCACCGCCGGCGCGCTGGTCGGTCGGCTGGTCGGCCAACGGTCCGGCAAGGTCGCGATCGTCGCGGGCTCGCAGGGCCTGCGCGACCATTCCGAACGCATCTTCGGCTTCAGCCAGGTGATGGCGTCGGAATTCCCCGATCTCAGCGTGCTGCCGGCGCTGGAAGGGCGCGACGAAGACGGCCGTTCGGAACAGGTTCTGGCGCAGCTGCTCGGCAGGCATGCTGACATTGTCGGCCTTTATAACGTCGGCGCCGGCACGCAAGGCGTCGCCAAAGCGTTGAGCGATGCCGGCCGCGGCAAGCAGGTGGTGTTCGTCGGACACGACGTCACCGCACTGACGCGCCGGCTGCTGTTGCAGGGCGTGATGGATGCCGCGATCTCACAGAACCCCGGGCATGAAGCGCGCGCCGCCGTGCGCGTGCTGCTCGCGCTTGCGCGCGGCGAGCCGATCTTGCGCGAACAGGAGAAGATCAGGATCGACATCGTGATGCGGGACAATTTGCCCTAGGGGCGGGTGGATTTCGAAACGGTCCGATGCGGAAAGGGCGACTCTGAGATCGCGCACCGCAATAGGCGAAAGGGAGGATAGCGTGTATCTCGGTATCGACATCGGCACATCCGGTGTGAAAGCGGTGCTCGTGAGCGAAACCGGCGCAATTGTCGCGACGGCCGCGCGCGAGCTTGCGCTGTCGCATCCCGCGCCGCTGTGGTCCGAGCAGGATCCCGACGCCTGGGTCGACGCGGCGGTTGGCGCCGTCGACGATCTCGCCGCCCGCCATCCGCGCGAGGTCGCGCAGGTGCGCGGCATCGGGCTGTCCGGCCAGATGCATGGCGCGACGCTGCTGGACGAGGATGGACGGCCGCTGCGCCCCGCTATTCTGTGGAACGACGGCCGCTCGCACGCCGAATGCGTCGCGCTCGAGCGGCGCTGCCCGTCGCTGCACACGATCGCCGGCAATCTGGCGATGCCCGGCTTCACCGCGCCAAAGCTGCTCTGGGTCGCGCGGCACGAGCCGCAGATCTTCGAGCGCGTGGCAAAGGTGCTGCTGCCGAAGGCCTATGTGCGTTATCGCCTCACCGGCGAGATGGTCGAGGACATGTCCGACGCCGCCGGCACGCTGTGGCTCGATGTCGGTCTGCGCCGCTGGTCGGCGCTGCTGCTGCATGCCGTCGGGCTCGATCTCCACCACATGCCCCGCCTCGTCGAGGGCAGCGAGGTCAGCGCAGTGCTCGCGCCGGAATTCGCGCGGCGCTGGGGCATGGCGAATGATGTCGTGATCGCCGGCGGTGCCGGCGACAATGCCGCGAGCGCCATCGGGCTCGGCGCGATCGCGCCGGGCGATGCGTTCCTGTCGCTCGGCACCTCCGGCGTGGTGTTCCGCGTCACCGATCGGTTTGCACCGGCGCCGGCGTCGGCCGTGCATGCGTTCTGCCATGCGCTGCCCGGCCTCTGGCATCAGATGGGCGTGATGCTGTCGGCCGCGGCTTCGCTGGCCTGGCTCGCGGGCGTGATGGAGACGCCGGCGGCCGCGCTCCTGGCGCCGCTCGGCGAGCGTGTCGACGGACCGAGCTCCATAAAATTCCTGCCCTATCTCGACGGCGAGCGCACGCCGCACAACGATGCCGCCGCCAGCGGCGCCTTCGTCGGCCTGCGCGGTGCGACCGGGCGCAGCCAGATCGTGCAGGCCGTGCTGGAAGGCGTCGCCTTCGCCGCGCGCGACAACCTCGCGGCGCTGAGCGCGGCCAGCGGGCCAATCGCGGAGGTCGATCTCGTCGGCGGCGGCTCGCGCTCGCCGCTGTGGGCGCAGATCTGCGCCGATGTGCTCGGCATTCCCGTCCACCGCGTCGAGGAAGGCGAGGTCGGGGCGGCGCTCGGCGCCGCGAGGCTCGGCCGGCTCGCCGCCACCGGCGAAGATCCCGCGGAAGTGTGCAAGCGCCCGCGGCGGCTCGCGAGCTTTGCGCCCCGCGCATCCGTCACTGCGGCCTATGACGACGCCTATCGGCGATGGCGCGAACTTTATCCTGCGTTGAAGGAGAGTCTTAAGTGAACGCACCAGCCAAATTCTTCGATGCAAGCGCCCCTGTCGCCTTCGGCGGCAAGGATGCGGGAAACACGCCCGCCTTCCGCTGGTACGACAAGGACCGGCTCGTGCATGGCCGCAGGCTCGAGGATCATCTGCGCTTTGCGGTCTGCTACTGGCATTCGTTCTGCTGGCCGGGCGGCGATCCCTTCGGCGGCGAGACCTTTCTGCGCCCCTGGCATCAAGGTGCTGATGCGATGGCGCAGGCACGCGCCAAGGCCGATGTCGCCTTCGAGCTGTTCCGCCTGCTGGACGTGCCCTTCTTCACCTTCCACGACGTCGATGCGGCGCCGGAAGGCACTTCGCTCAGCGAGTCCGTCGCCAATCTCAACGCGGTCGCCGATCTGTTCGAAGCGAAGATGGCCTCCGCAAAAGTCCGCTTGCTCTGGGGCACGGCCAATTTGTTCACGCATCGCCGCTATATGGCTGGTGCCGCGACCAATCCGGACCCCGAAATCTTCACCTATGCCGCCGGCCAGGTCCGCGCCGCGCTGGAGGTGACGCACCGGCTCGGCGGCCAGAACTACGTGCTGTGGGGCGGCCGCGAGGGCTACGAGACGCTGCTCAACACCGATCTCAAGCGCGAGCTCGACCAGCTCGGCCGCTTCATCTCGCTGGTCGTCGAGCACAAGCACAAGATCGGCTTCAAGGGCCCGATCCTGATCGAGCCGAAGCCGAAGGAGCCGACCAAGCATCAATATGATTTCGACGTCGCCACCTGCTATGGCTTCCTGGAACGCTACGACCTCCTGAACGACGTCAAGCTCAACATCGAGCAGAACCACGCCATCCTTGCCGGCCACTCCTTTCATCACGAGGTCGCGCTCGCCGAGGCGCTCGGAATCTTCGGCTCGCTCGACGTCAATCGCGGTGACGATCTGCTTGGCTGGGACACCGACCAGTTCGCGATGAACGTGCCGGAGCTGGCTCTGGTGTTCCACGAGATCCTGAATCGCGGCGGCTTCACCTCGGGCGGGCTCAATTTCGACGCCAAGATCAGGCGGCAGTCGATCGACCCCGACGATCTGATCCATGCCCATGTCGGCTCGATGGATGCCTGCGCGCGCGCGTTCCTCGCCGCCGCTGACATGCTCGATGCCGGCGCCCTCACCGCACCGCTCGCGCAGCGCTACGAGGGATGGGCGGCACCCGAAGGCCGGGCCATTCTCGGCGGCCAGCGCTCGCTCGCCGAACTTGCCGACCGTGCGCTCAGCCCCGGCTTCGACCCGCGGCCGCGCTCGGGACGGCAGGAATATCTGGAATCCCTGGTAAACCGCTACGTCTGAGGAAGGCCGCTGATGACAAAGGCTGAAGCGACACCGGTCCTCGAGCTGACTGGCATCGGCAAGGAGTTCGGCGCAATCCGCGCGCTGCACGGCGTCGACCTGCAGGTCCAGCCCGGCGAGGTCGTCGGCCTGATGGGCGACAACGGCGCGGGCAAGTCCACGCTGGTCAAGATCATCGCCGGCAATTTCCGTCCCAGCCATGGCGAGATCCGCTTTGCCGGCAACGCGGTCCATTTCAACCGGCCCGTCGATGCCCGCGGCGTCGGCATCGAGGTCGTTTACCAGGACCTCGCGCTTGCCGACAATCTGACGGCTGCTGCCAACGTCTTCCTCGGCCGCGAGCTGAAGCGCAGGTTCGGCCCGCTCGCACTGCTCGACCACAAGGCGATGGCGGCGCGTGCGCTGGAGCTGTTCGGCGAATTGCGCTCGGAGACGCGCCCCGACGATCTCGTCAAGCAGATGTCTGGCGGCCAGCGCCAGGCGGTTGCGATCGCGCGGACGCGGCTGTCCAACGCGCGGCTAGTCATGATGGACGAGCCGACCGCCGCGATCTCGGTGCGCCAGGTCGAGCAGGTGCTCGGCCTGATCCACCGGCTGAAGGAGCAGGGCGTCGCCGTCATGCTGATCTCGCACCGTATGCCCGACGTGTTCGCGGTGTGCGATCGCGTGATCGTCATGCGCCGCGGCGAGAAGCGGGCCGACAAGCCGATCCACCAGACGTCGCCCGAGGAAGTCACCGCCCTGATCACTGGCGCGAAGGAGGCGGCGTGATGGCCATGCCATTGGAATCCCCGGTCAGCTTCTCGAACGTCGGCAAGATCAAATGGTGGCAGCGCGGCATCTTCGCTTCCCAGACCGGCTATGTGCTGCTCGCGCTGGCGATGCTGCTGGTGGTCATGCATTTCGCCAGTCCCTATTTCTTCACCGAAGGCAACATGCAGAACGTGGCGAAGAATTTCTCCTTCATCGCCATCGCCACCCTCGGCGTCACCTTCGTGATCATCACCGGCGGCATCGATTTGTCGGTCGGCTCGATGATGTGCTTCTCCGCCATGATCACCTCAATGGTCATGACCGAGCTGTCGGCGCCCGGCTCGCCCGCGGGCTCGCTGTTCGTGCATATGGCCGCTGACGGCAAGACCGTGCTGGCCAACGTGCCGGGTCTGATCCTGCTGATCTCGATCCTCGCGGGGCTCGGCGTCGCGCTGATCGCGGGCCTCGTCAACGGCTTCTGTATCGCCGTGCTCGGCCTGTCGCCCTTCGTCACCACGCTCGGCATGCTCTCGATCGTGCGTGGGCTCGGCTACGTCGTCTCCAACGGCCGCGGCAGTTTTCCGGGCGGGCCGGACGCTGATTACTTCTACGCGCTCACCTCGGGCGATGTGCTCGGCGTGCCCGTGCCCTTCATCTATCTCGTGGTCCTCGCGCTGGCGATGGCCGTGGTCCTGCACCACAGCTCGTTCGGCCGCCACGTGTTCGCGCTCGGGGGCAACGAGAAGGCCGCCGAGCTCACGGGCATACCGGTCGTGCGGGTGAAGATCGAGGTCTATGTGATCTGCGCGCTTGCCGCAGGGCTGCAAGGCATCATCATCTCCGGCTGGCTCGGATCGGCGCCCGCCAACATGGCGACGTCCTACGAGCTCAACGTGATCGCAGCGGCCGTCATCGGCGGTGCCAACCTCGCCGGCGGCATCGGCGGTCCGTTAGGGGCCATCGTCGGCTGCGTGCTGCTGGAAGTGATCCGCAACGGCCTCGTGCTGGCACAGGTCAGCTCGTACTGGCAGCAGACGCTGGTTGGCGTGATCATCATCCTGGCGGTGCTGGTCGATCGCATCCGCTCGCGGATGATCTGAACTGACGTCGTTCCGGGAGGGCACCGAAAATGTCGCCTGTCCGCTCCCCGGACGATCTTAAGAGGATGGGCGCCAGAGAAGGGTGGAGGAAACAATGAGGAAACTTCTTCTTGCCGGCATCGCGGTCGCGATGATGGCGACGCCGGCGTTTGCCGCGAACTACCGTTTCGTGATCGTGCCCAAGGCGATGAACAATCCGTTCTTCGACTTCGCGCGCGACGGCTGCCTGAAGCGTGCCAAGGAGCTTGGCAACATCGAGTGCATCTACAAGGGGCCGGTGGAGCATGAGCCGGCGACGCAGGCCCAGATCATCCAGGACTTCGTCACCCAGAAGGTCGACGGCCTCGCCATCTCGGTCGCCGACGTTGCGGCCATGACCAAGTCGATCGAGGCGGCGACCGCGGCCGGCATCCCCGTCATCACCTTCGATGCCGATGCGCCTGGCTCCAAGCGGATCGCCTATATCGGCACCAACAACAAGGAGTTCGGCGTCGCGCTTGGCAAGGAGCTCTTGAAGCTGCGGCCCGATGGCGGCAAATACGCGATGGTCTCGGGCGGTCCGGGCGCCAAGAATCTCGCCGAGCGCGTCGACGGCGTCCGCGAGGCGCTGAAGGGCTCGAAATGGACCGAGGTCGCGGGCTCGCCGACCTTCTGCAACGACGATCCGGCGCTGGCGGTCCAGCAGATGACGGATATGCGCACCGCAACGCCCGACCTCGCCTCGATCGTTCCCATCGGCGGCTGGCCGATGTTCGCTCCCGAAGGCTTCAAGGCCTTCGCCTCCAGGAACAAGAAGGACATCGACTCCGGCAAGTTCACGCTGGTCGTCGCCGATACGCTGAAGATGCAGCTCGAACTGCTGCGCGACGGTTACGCCAATGCGCTGGTCGGCCAGCGTCCGTTCGAGATGGGCGAGAAGGCGATGGATACGCTGCTCGCCATCAAGAAGGGCGAGAAGGTACCCGAGATCGTCTATACCGGCCTCGATCTCGTGACCAAGGACAACGTTGCGCAGATGTTGAAGTAGGAGCGTCGCCAGCCCCGTGCTCCTGCGATCCTCTCCCGCTTGCGGTTTCCGCAAGCGGGAGAGATGATTTGGACGGTTGGAAGGAAGACTTTTGGAAGGCAATGGGAATGAAACGATCGCGGCTCGGCTCCGTCGACGTCACCTCAATCGGTCTCGGTTCGGCCCCGCTCGGCGGATTGTTCACCGCCGTCAGCGATACCGATGCGTTCGCCACGATCGAGCGCGCCTGGTCGGCCGGCATCCGCTTCTACGATACCGCGCCGCTCTACGGCTTTGGCCTCGCCGAACGGCGGATCGGCGCTTTCCTGCGGCAGCAGCCGCGCGACTCCTACGTCATCTCGACCAAGGTCGGTCGTCTGCTGCGCGCGCCTGATGGCGCGGCCGCCGAGGACGCGCACTACAAGGGTACGTCGCGCGAACGGCCGGTGTTCGACTTCTCCTATGACGGCGTGATGCGTTCGGTGGAGGAGAGCCTGACGCGCCTTGGGCTCGACCGCATCGATGTCCTGCTCGTGCATGATCCCGACGATCACTATGACGACGCCGTGGCCGGCGCCTTCCGCGCGCTCCAGCGCCTGCGCGCCGACGGTACGGTCAAGGCGATAGGTGCCGGCATGAACCAGTCGGAAATGTTGGTCCGTTTTGCTCAGGCCGTTCCGGTCGACTGCTTCCTGCTCGCCGGCCGCTACACGCTGCTCGACCAGGGTGCGCTGGATGCGCTGCTTCCGGTCTGCCGCGAGAAGAACATCGGCATCCTGCTCGGCGGCATCTACAACAGCGGCATTCTGGCCAATCCGCATCCTGGCGCGAAGTTCAACTATCAGGACGCCGACGCGGCGCTGATCGCGCGTGCGCTCGAGCTCGACGAGCTCTGCCGCAAGCACGGGACCGAGCTGAAGGCCGCCGCGCTCCAGTTCTGCATGGCCCATCCGGCGGTCACAATTGCCGTGCTGGGCGCGCGCAACGCCGCGGAAGTTTCCGACAACATCGCGATGTCGGAGAAGGCGGTGCCACAAGCCTTCTGGCAGGAGCTGCGTGCGCGCAAACTCGTCGACGCACGCGCGCCGTTGCCGGGCGGAGCGTGAGGGCATGATCATCGACGGCCATCAGCATTTCTGGGATCCGTCGCGCGCCGACTATCCCTGGATGGACGCGCCGGAATTGGCCTCGATCCGCCGCGCCTTCGGCCCCGCCGATCTCGCGCCGCTGTTGAAAGCAAACGGCATCGACGCGAGCATCGTGGTGCAGTGCCGCTCCACGCTGGAGGAGACCGAGGAATTCTTGCGGATCGCGCATGCGACGCCCTCGGTGATTGGCGTCGTCGGCTGGGCTGATCTGACGGACGGTGCGCTTGGCGACACGCTCGACCGCTTGCGCGCTTCGCCCGGCGGCGACAAGCTGGTCGGCATTCGTCACCAGGTGCATGACGAGGCCGATTCGGACTGGTTGTTGCGCGAGGACGTTCAACGCGGCCTCACTGCAACGTTCGCCCGCGATCTCGCCTACGATTTTCTCGTCCGCACCCGCGAATTGCCTGCCGCGATCGCAACTGCGCAGGCCTTTCCGCAAGCGCGTTTCGTGCTTGACCACGCCGCAAAACCGCCGATCGCCGATGGCGGAAGCGCCGAATGGGCCGATCGCATCGCGGCTCTCGCGGCCTGCGGTAATGTCTGGTGCAAGATTTCTGGCCTCGCGACGGAAGCGGTGTGGAGTGACTGGGATGCCGAGCGGCTGTTTCCGTTCGTCGAACATGCCGCAACATGTTTTGGCGAGGATCGCCTGATCTTCGGCTCGGACTGGCCGGTGTGCCTGCTTGCCGGGAGTTATGGCGAGATCAAGGGGGCGCTGGAAGCGTGCCTGGCGAAGCTGGGTTCTCAAGTGCGCGAGAAGGCGTTCGGGGCGAATGCGAAGGCTGCGTATCGGTTGTCGATTGCGTAAGCCGCGAACTCGTTGCCCCTTCTCCCCTTGTGGGAGAAGGTGGCGCGAAGCGCCGGATGAGGGGTTATTTCAGCAAACTCGAATTTGAGAGATTCACTCGCGGAGAGATATCCCTCACCCAGTGAGCCTCTGTCTACGAGCGGAGTTGCCCTCTCCCGCAAGGGGAGAGGGCACAGCAACGGGCAACGCCCTCACGCGCCCGCGGGCACCTGGTCCAGAAATCCCGTGATGCTCCTGATGCGGCCGTCCTTAAGCACGGCGAAGTCGGTGCCCTTGATCGGGCTGTCGACACCGTCGGGACCGAGGCCCCACGAAAAGCGGACATGCTCGCCGTAGCCGTTGGGCTCGCCGATCAGCGTGAACTTGAAGTCGGGGAAACGCTGCTGCACGCCCGCGATCAGCGCGTCGATGCCGTCCCGGCCGTCGCCCTTCATCAGGGGATCGACATAGCTCGCATCTGCCGTCCAGTTTTCGCTGAGCAGTTCGCGACGGCGGCCTGCGGCGCGCTCGTTCCAGAGCTCGATGTAGCGGCGGGCGATGGTGACGGGGTCGGTCATGGTGTTCTCCTTCGATGGCGCCGTGTTCGGCTGTCTCGACTATCGAAGGTTCGCACGCGCAGATCGATTACCTCGGAGGTCATGCGCACGCAGAAAAGAAGCGCGATGATGCTCTCATCGCGCTTCGGACGTTCGCAACAATTTCAGCGCGAATTTACTTCGCCGCGGTGACCATGATCTCGACGGTGTACTGAGCCGCCGCGAGCTTGGCTTCGACGGTCGCGCGAGCCGGGGTGTTGCCGGGCGAGACCCAGGCGTCCCACACCGCGTTCATCTCGGCAAAGGTCTTCATGTCGGTGATGTAGATCGTGGCCGAGAGCAGCTTCGACTTGTCGGTGCCGGCCTTGGCGAGATGGCTGTCGATGGTCGCCAGGATGTCCTGGGTCTGCTTCGTGACGCTTTCACCGGCGGCCTTGTTGGCGACGACGCCGGCGAGATAGACGGTGTTGCCGTGCACGACGACCTGGCTCATGCGCGGGCCGGTTTCGAAACGCTGAATGCTCATTGAGGGATCTCCTGGTGGGAATGGCGGCTCTGTCTAACCCAGCGCCCCCTGCTCTGCCACCCCGGGCACGCATGCGTTGCCCGGTACGCATGCGTTGCCAGGCACGCATGCGTTGCCCGCTGACGCACGCGTCGTTCACGGAAACTGACTGAAAAACGACCAGATCGTCTCGGCGCCGTCGATGTCGCGGTTCTGCGGCCCGAGCAGGCTGGTTGCAACCTTCGGGAAGCGGGCATCCGGAGCGAAGCCGGGCATGCGGTGGCCGCCATGGTTGATGCGATAGAGCACGACGTCGTGCCCTTTGGGACAGCGTGAGGAGATCCGTGTGACCGTGGACTGGTCCGCGGGCGCCTTCTCGGGCAAATCGGTCACCTCGGCGTCGTCGGTCTCGCAGCCATTGAGCTCGCGCCAGAAGGCCAGCGTCTCTTCGGTGGACCAGAACCCGTCTGCGGCATAATAGCTCGATCCGCGTCCGCCCTCGTAGGGGACCAGCGGGTCGGCCGTGCCGTTGATGAGCAGCATCGGCAGCGGCCGCGATGGATGGCAGGTGACTGCGGCCTCATCCGTGAGGTTCATGATCACGCTCGCGCCCGCCGCAAACAGATCGGCGCGCGCGCAAACCAGCGTCATCGCCATGGCGCCGCCATTGGAGATGCCGGCGACATAGACACGCTTCGGGTCCGCCGTGCCGTTCGTCACCAGCGTCTCGACCAGCTTTGCGATGAAGGCGATGTCGTCGGTGCCCTCGGGCGGGCCACGCAGCGCCGGTCCAGCCTTGGTCCGCGCATCGGCCCAGGCATGGTTGAGGCCATCAGGAAAGACCACGGCAAAACCTTCGCGCTTCGCGACCTGTGGCCACGCCGTTCGCGCGACCATGTCGGCGCCGCGCTGGGTCTTGCCGTGCAGCACGACCACGAGCGGCACCAGCCGCTTCGCCGGCAGTTGCGCGGTGTAGGATCGCTTCACGCCGTTGACGTCGATCGTATCGGCGGATGCGGCCGAGGCTGCGGCCGATGCCGCAAGAAGCGCCCCGATCTGCATCCACCTCCGCATGATCTAGCCCACGGCCTTCGCCGCGGCGCGGCCGGCATTGCGGCCCGAGAACAGGCAGCCACCGAGGAAGGTGCCTTCCAGCGAGCGATAGCCGTGCACGCCGCCGCCGCCGAAGCCTGCGGCTTCGCCGACCGCATAGAGGCCGGGAATGACGCTGCCCTCGCTGCCGAACACGCGCGAGTCGAGATCGGTCTCGAAACCGCCCAACGTCTTGCGGGTGAGGATGTTGAGCTTGACCGCGATCAGCGGTCCGTGCACGGGATCGAGGATGCGGTGCGGAGAGGCGGTGCGGATCAGCTTGTCGCCGATATAGCGCCGCGCATTGTGGATGTTCATCACCTGCGCATCCTTGACGTAGGGATTGGCGATCTCGCGGTCGCGCGCCTCGATCTGCATCCTGACGTGCTCGAGCTTGAGGAGGTCGCTGCCGGCGAGCTTGTTCATGGCCGCGACGAGATCCTCGATCTTGTCGCGTACGATGAAGTCGACACCATGGCTTTTGAATGCCTCCACCGGCGCTGGCGCGCCCTTGTTGGTGGCGCGGCGCAGGGTCATCCGCCAGCTCTTGCCGGTCAGATCAGGATTCTGCTCCGAGCCCGACAGCGCAAATTCCTTCTTGATGATGCTCTGGGTCAGGATGAACCAGGAATAGTCATAGCCGGTGGACATGATGTACTGGAGCTGGCCGAGCGTGTCGGAGCCGGGAAACAACGGCGCCGGCAGCCGCGTGCCTGTTGCGTTGAACCACATCGAGGACGGGCCGGGCAGGATACGGATGCCGTGGCGCGGCCAGATCGGATTCCAGTTCTGGATGCCTTCGACGTAATGCCACATGCGATCGCGGTTGATCAGCCGCGCGCCCGATTTCTCGGTGATGCCGATCATGCGGCCGTCGACATGCTCCGGCACGCCGGAGATCATGAACTTCGGCGGCTCGCCAAGCCGCTTCGGCCAGTTCTGCCGCACCAGCTCGTGATTGCCGCCGATGCCGCCGGACGCCACGATCACGGCCCGCGCCTTCAGCGCGAACTCGCCGACCACGTTGCGCGACGAGCTCTTGCCACGCTCGACATTGTCAGGGGCGAGCACGGCGCCGCTGATGCCGTCCACCGTGCCGTTGGTGATGGAGAGCGCATCGACGCGATGGCGGAACCTGAAAGTCAGCCGGCCGCTCTTCATGGCCTCGCGCGCGCGGCGCTCGAACGGCTCGACGATGCCGGGGCCGGTTCCCCAGGTGACGTGGAAGCGCGGCACCGAATTGCCGTGGCCCATCGCGTCATAGCCGCCGCGCTCGGCCCAGCCGACCACCGGGAAGATGCGATGCCCCATCGCGCGCAGCCAGTCGCGTTTCTCGCCTGCGGCAAACGCCACATAGGCCTCGGCCCATTGGCGCGGCCAGAAATCCTCGTCGCGGTCGAAGCCGGCGGTGCCGAGCCAGTCCTGCATTGCGAGATCGAAGGAGTCCTTGATGCCGAGCCGGCGCTGCTCGGGAGAGTTGACCAGGAACAGGCCGCCGAACGACCAGAACGCCTGGCCGCCGAGCGACTGCTCGCCTTCCTGGTCGACCACGATCACCCGCTTGCCGGCGTCGGCGATCTCGGTTGCGGCCACCAGTCCCGATAGTCCCGCGCCGACGACGATGACGTCTGTCTCTTCCGCCATAGGTTCCCCCCCTGTAGTTGTCCGGATTGAAGCCAGCCGTTGCAACTGAGATCAAGGGCTTGGCGCGTAAGACATCGTTAACTTGTTCCGGTTTGGGACCGAGTCGGGCCTGGTGCAGCGCGGGCGCAACACTGGATTTGAATTTGTTTTGAGCCAGCCGGCGTGCCTAGACAAAACCACGGTTACGACAGACGCTAGCAACGCATCACCACCTGACACGCAGATTCGAATTCGACTGGGGCGGGGGACAATGAAGTTTCTGACGGGGTTGTTCGCGGCGGTTCTCCTGATCGCGGGCATGGGGGCTTCTCACGCAGTGGTTCGGATTGCGGATGACCGCGGTGGCCGGATCGGAACCTACGTCGACAGATACCAGGATCTGCGCCAGTCAGGCGACACCGTCATCATCGACGGCCTCTGTGCCTCGGCCTGCACCATCGTCCTCGGCGCCATCCCGCGCGACCGCATCTGTGTGACCTCGCACGCGACGCTCGGCTTCCACGCCGCCTGGGATTTCGGCACCAACGGCCGCGCCGTCACCAATCCCGAAGCGACCCAGATGCTCTATGCGATGTATCCCTCGCAGGTGAAGCGCTGGATCAACCAGCGCGGCGGCCTCACCCCGCACATGCTCTTCCTGAGGGGCAAGCAGCTCCAGGCCATGTACAAGCCCTGCTACCTCGACGCGCAGGCCTCGACCAACCGACCCCTGCGCCGGGCTCTCCCGCAAGCGGAAGAGCTAGAGTCCGCTCGGGGCCAGCTGCTTCGCTGACGTCATCGGCGCGATCTGACTCCGTGAAGTATTCCTTGGAACACCCGCGGCGCTTGCCCGGGCCCGGGCCAACGCCTATTTGAATGGCAAGGGAACCGGGGCCTTCGCCCCGATCGTTGTTATGGCTCAACCACTGCACCCGGCCCAACCGCTACAGGACAATTCGCCCACTGCCGGCCGGCTGCCGTTCGTGCTGCTGTTGGCTGGCGCGGGGATCGGCGGTCTGGTCGTGCTCGGCGCGCTGACGCTCTGGTTCCACTACGGCAGCCAGGTGTTCTTCGAAATGATCAGGACCGGCTTTGCCGCCTGCTTCTGACCTGCGACAGGAAGTTTTCCGCTCATGAGCTCCACTGCCCGTCCGCTGGTGATCGCGACCGCCTTCGCTGCAAGCCTCGTCGTCGGACTGCTGATCGTGTTCTGGGCGATGGGCGGGGTCAGCAAGGTGGCGCAGCCGGCCGCGATCGGCGGCCCGTTCCAGCTCACCGACCAGCACGGCAAGGCCGTCACCGACAAGAACCTGAAGGGCAAGCCGACCCTGATCTTCTTCGGCTACACCCATTGCCCCGACGTCTGCCCGACCTCGTTGTTCGAGATTTCGGAGGTGCTGCGCGCGATGGGCAAGGATGCCGACAAGGTCAATGCCGTCTTCATCTCGGTCGATCCCGAGCGCGATACGCCGGCGACGATAAAGGACTATCTGTCGAGCTTCGACCCGCACCTCGAAGGGCTCAGCGGCGACCCCGCCGAGACCGCCAAGGTGATCACCTCCTACCGGGTCTATGCCAAGAAGGTCCCGACCAAGGACGGCGACTACACCATGGACCACACCGCGCTGATCTACCTGATGGACCGCGACGGGCGGTTCGTATCGCCGTTCAACATGAAGCGGACGCCGGAAGAGGCCGCGGCCGATTTGAAGCGGTATCTCTGAGGGCCCTTTCGGGCGCAGTCCTCTCCACATCGTCATGGCCGGGCTTGTCCCGGCCATCCACGTTCTTGGGCGGGCGAGAAAGTCCGTGGATGCCCGGGACGGGCCCGGGCATGACGGCTGAGAGACCTTTACCCATCCCGCAATCGGCGCTCGCGTTCCCGGCGGGATGGTCTATAACGCCTTCCGATCCCAACGAAATTCGTTCATTTCCCGCCGATGGCCCCGTCACGACAGGCAAAATCGTCCAAAACCGTGCGCCGCGTCCTGACCGGGCTGGTCGCCTGCGCATGTCTGCTCGCAGGCCTGCCCTCCGCAAAGGCCCAGGCCCCGGCCAAGCAGCCTCCGGCGGCATCCCAGGCCACGCCACAGGTCGCGCCTCAGGCGGCCCCGCAGGCCGTGCCCGGCTTCTGGGACCCGCGGCGGCGGCCGGAGCGGCCCGACCTGTCGCGCCTGACCGTGATCCGCTTCCTGACCGAGACCGACTATCCGCCGTTCAACTACACCGGCGCTGACGGCAATCCGGCCGGCTTCAACGTCGATCTCGCCCGCGCGCTGTGCGAGGAGATCAAGGTCACCTGCACGGTGCAGATGCGCCGCTTCGAGACCCTGGTCGACGCGCTCTCCTCCAACCGGGGCGATGCCATCATTGCCTCGATGGCGGTGAGTCCGCAGCTCCGCGTCCGCGTCGATTTCACCGACCCCTATTATCGCGTGCCGGCGCGCTTCGCCTCGCGCAAGGATGCGGTGATGCCGGAGATCCGGCCTGAATATCTCGAGGGCAAGAAAGTCGGCGTCATCGCCGGCTCCGCGCACGAAGCGTATCTCAAGGCGATGTTCACCGACGCCGAGCTGCATCCCTATCCCAACGACGACGCGATGCGCGCCGCCTTGCGCAAGGGCGAGGTCGACTTCATCTTCGGCGACGCCATCTCGCTCGCGTTCTGGATCAACGGCACGGATTCCGGCGATTGCTGCGCCTTCTCCGGCGGTCCCTTCGTCGAGAGCCGCTTCTTCGGCGAGGGCATCGGCATCGCCGTCCGCAAGGGCAACGACGTGCTGCGCCAGGCCCTGAACTGGGCCCTGTTCCGCGTCTGGGAGAAAGGCCGCTACACCGATCTGTGGCTGCGGTATTTTTCGGTGAGCCCGTTTTAGTGCCGTAGGGTGGGCAAAGGCGCGCTAGCGCCGTGCCCACCGTCTTTGGCAGTGGTGGGCACGCTTCGCTTTGCCCACCCTACGATTCCACGATAAAGGCGCTGCTACTTTTGCATTCTGCCCGGAAATCGCTATTTTCCGCGGCCCGGAGGCCCCTGAATGTCTGTCATCGATCTTGCCGCGAACCCGAGCGACCTGCGTGCGCTCGCCGAACAATCCAACGCCTGGCCGTTCGAGCAGGCGAAGGCCATTGTCGCGCGGCTGAAGAAAAGCCCGAAGGACGAGGTGCTGTTCGAGACCGGTTACGGCCCGTCCGGCCTGCCGCATATCGGAACGTTCGGTGAGGTCGCGCGCACCTCGATGGTGCGCCATGCTTTCCGCGTGCTGACCGAGGACAAGATCAAGACGCGCCTGCTCGCCTTCTCCGACGACATGGACGGGTTTCGGAAAGTGCCCGACAACGTCCCCAACAAGGAGATGCTGGCCGCGCATCTCGGCAAGCCGCTGACGCGGGTGCCCGATCCGTTCTCCAACGAGTATCCGTCGTTCGGACACCATAACAACGCGCGTCTGCGCGCCTTTCTCGATCATTTCGGCTTCGACTACGAGTTCGCGAGCTCGACCGACTACTACACGTCCGGCCGCTTCGACGCGACGTTGCTGAAGATGCTCGCGGCCTACGACAAGGTGATGGCAATCATCCTGCCGACGCTCGGGCCCGATCGCCGCGCGACCTATTCGCCGTTCCTGCCGATCAGCAAGACCACCGGTGTCGTGCTCCAGGTCCCGATGATCCGCCGCGACGTCGCGGCCGGCACCGTGACCTATGTCGATCCCGATACCAACCAGGAAGTCGAGACGCCGGTGACGGGCGGCAACGTCAAGTGCCAGTGGAAGGCCGACTGGGCGATGCGCTGGGTCGCGCTCGGCGTCGACTACGAGATGGCAGGCAAGGACCTGATCGACTCCGTGAAGCTGTCAGGCGCGATCGCCAAGGCGCTCGGCGCCACGCCGCCCGAAGGCTTCAACTACGAGCTTTTCCTCGACGACAAGGGCCAGAAGATCTCGAAGTCGAAGGGCAACGGCCTTACCATTGACGAATGGCTGCGCTACGCGTCGCCGGAATCGCTGTCGCTGTTCATGTATCGCGAGCCGAAGGCGGCCAAGCGGCTGTATTTCGATGTCATCCCGCGCAATGTCGACGACTACCAGCAGTTCATCGACGGCTTTGCGAAGCAGGATGGCAAGCAGCAGCTCGGCAATCCGGTCTGGCACATCCACAACGGCCATCCGCCGAAGGGCGACGTGCCCGTCACGTTCCAGCTCCTCTTGACGCTGGTGTCGTCGTCGAATGCGGAGAATGCCGAGACGCTGTGGGGCTTCATCGGCCGCTATCGTCCCGGCGTCAGCCCGCAGACGCATCCGAAGCTCGATGCGATGGTCGGCTATGCCATCAACTACTATCGTGACTTCGTGGCGCCGACGAAGCAGTTCCGCGAGCCGACCGAGGTTGAGCGCGCGGCGTTGCAGGATCTGCGCGATGCGCTGTCGCAGCTTCCGCAGGAATCCTCGGCCGAGGACATCCAGAACGTCGTCTACGAGATCGGCCGCCGCGAGCCGTTCCTCGACCAGGTCAAGAAGGGCAAGGACGGCCGTCCGGGCGTGACGCTCGACTGGTTCAACATGCTCTACCAGGTGCTGCTCGGCCAGGAGAAGGGCCCGCGCTTCGGCTCCTTCGTCGCGGTCTACGGCGTGCAGAACGCGGTGAACATGATCGACGGCGCGCTGGCGCGAAGCGCGTAGTAGATGCCGTAGCCCGGATGTCACTACGCTCGTCCGGGCTACAGATTTGAAGCGCGCCTCAGATCGAGCGTAGCACGAAGCGCCGGTTGTCCTTCTGCACCGGGCGCGCGTTCATCGGATAGAGCCTTGCGAACGCGGCGACGTCGGTGGCTGACACCTGGATCGGGTCGGTCAGCAGCAGCCATTCGACGACCTCCGAACAGGGCGGGGTCGTCAGCGAGCCGGAGTAGCGGAAGTAGCTCAGCCTGTGCGGCAGCATGGCGTGGGGATCGATGGCCGCGTCGGCTTTCACCGCGGGGCCTTCCGCCGCGGGCATGGTCTTGACGATCTTGCCGAAGGCCGTGTTCGGCTTGCCTTCCGCCATCAGCACGCCGACCACGGCGAGCCCGCCGGCATCGTTGCGATGCACGAAGTGCGCTTCCATCGGAAAGTTCTTGCCGCCGATCATGTGCTCGCTCGGCCGGTGGAAGTGCACCTGGAGCAGCTTGTATTTGACGTCGCCGAGCGTGAGCGTGCTGCCTTCGGCGAAGTTGAGCTGGATCGTGTGCCCGTTGTTGACGATGGTGTCGGCGCTCTTGCCCCAGTTCAGCTTCAGAACAGGCAATTGCGACTTGATCGTCCCCTCGATGTCGATCGGCGATTGTTGCAGGCCGACCGCGCAGGCCTTGTTCGCCGCGTCGAGATCGCCCCATTTGGCCGGGCCGCCGGCGCCCTCGTAGCTCCAATGCGTGCCTTCGGCGGCAAAGGCCGGCTTGCACAGCGGACAAAGCGCGAGACCCGCCAGGGCCTTCAATGCGTGACGGCGATTCATCATATCCCCCTGTGATGAATTTGATCGGAAAAATCGGCCGCAACCTATGCGAGAGGGACGGTGAGTCGCAAGGTCGCCGAGGCGAGAAGCGGCGCGGCCGGCGTCATGGTCCGGTCACGACGCAATCACTGGCTCGCCCACACGATTCGCGCGATCCAGCCGACGTCGCTCGGCGCCATCGTATGCTCCGCCTGCGATGCATCGAGCGGCTGCAATTCCAGTGCCTTTGCCGTGCGGCGCTTCAGCGTCGCGACCGTCACCTCGCCCGCCTTGGTCTTCACCACCACGCGATCGCCTCTGCGGATCGGTGCGCGGGGCGAGATCAGGATGACGTCGCCGTCGCGATAGGCCGGGGCAAGCGCATCGCCGGAAATCTCCAGCGCAAAAGCGCGACTGTCCTCGGCGGTGGGAAGCGCGAGTTCGGTCCAGCCCTTGCCCGATGGAAAGCCGGACTCGTCGAAAGCGCCGCTCGCGCCGGCTAGCGCGAGGCCGAGCAGCGGCACCGAGTGGCCGTCGCTGGCGTCGTCACCGGTCAATCCGGCAAAGGTGTCCATCGAGGAGCCGGCCGCCGCCAGCGCTTTCGCGATCGATTCGGTGGATGGCCAGCGCTCACGCCCGTCGGGGGTGACGCGCTTGGACTTGTTGAAGGTGGTGGGATCGAGCCCGGCCCGCTTGGCGAGGCCGGACGGCGACAGGCCGGCACGCTCCGCCAGCCGATCCAGCGCTCCCCAGATCTGGTCGTGAGTCAGTATCCTCTGCGCTTTGGCCTGTCTGACCATGGAAGGTCCAGCCCGTCGCAACTCAGGAAAACTGTCCTCAAATCAACCGGTTTTCCGTTTTTCGCGCAAGGGGTGGTGGGGGAAGCATTTTCAAGCGAAGCGGATACCGGTTCGCGTCAAGAAAACGCGTCAAAACAAGAATTTAAAGCCCCGTTCCGATTTCATCGGAACGGAAATGGCTCTAAGCCTTGAGTTCGGAGGGGGCGGCCATTACGGTCGCGCCCGGGTTTTGAGGACCCGCACGAGACGAAAAAACCCAAAAGACTCAAAGAGCAAACAGGGCTGCGTGAGCGGTGGTCAAGATCTACAAAATCTGTCCGGCCTCGGCCTGGCGCGAGGCGGAACGGCAGGGTGTCTACCGGGGCAGCGCGGACGATTCGCGCGACGGTTTCATCCATTTCTCGACCGCGCCCCAGGTTCCCGAGACCTTGCGCAAGCACTATTTCGGGCAGCGCGCGCTGTTCCTGGTCGAGGTCGACGGCGACGCGCTCGGCAGCGCATTGCGCTGGGAGCGCTCGCGCAATGAGGAGCTGTTTCCGCACCTCTATGGCGAGCTCGATCTCGGCGCGGTGCTGTCGGTGATGAACCTCAACATGCGCTCCGATGGCGGCCACGACGTTCCGGAGCTTATGCCGTGATCCGCGCCTTCGACGCCTTTTCGCTGCCGGTGCTGCGCTGGCTCGATCCGGAGGATGCGCATCGCCTCGCGATCCAGGGCCTGCGCTTCCTGCCGCCGGTCAAGCCGCGGCCTGACGATCCCAAGCTGGCAGTGCGTGCCTTCGGGCTCAACTTCCCCAATCCGATCGGCATGGCCGCGGGCTTCGACAAGAGCGCCGAGGTGCCGGATGCGCTGCTGCGGCTCGGCTTCGGCTTCGTCGAGATCGGTTCGGTGACGCCGAAGCCGCAAAGCGGCAATCCGCGGCCGCGGCTGTTTCGCCTGGAGCGCGACGAGGCCGTGATCAACCGCATGGGCTTCAACAATGACGGCGCTGAAGTCGCGCTGCGTAGGCTCGCGGCGCGTGCGCAGCACGGCGGCATCGTCGGGGTCAATGTCGGCGCCAACAAGGATTCGCCGGATCGCGTTGGCGATTACGTCAAGCTGATCGAGACCTTTGCGCCGGTCGCAAGCTATTTCACCGTCAACGTCTCCTCGCCGAACACGCCGGGCCTGCGCAATTTGCAGGAAGGCGCGCTGCTGGACGATCTCCTCGCCAGGGTGATCGACGCGCGCGAGCGGGTGCGCCAGAAGGCCGGCGACACGCCGGTGCTGCTCAAGATCGCACCTGATTTGAGCCTCGCCCAGCTCGACGACGTCGTGCAGGTGGCGCGCTCGCGCCGGGTCGACGGCATGATCGTGGCGAACACGACGATCGCGCGGCCGAGCACGCTGCGCGAGGAAATGCGCGCCAAGGAGCAGGGTGGTCTGTCCGGCCGGCCGCTGTTCCGCCTGTCGACGCGCATGGTCGCGGAGACCTATGTGCGCGTCGAGGGCGCCTTCCCCTTGATCGGCGTCGGCGGCGTGGATTCGGGCGGAGCCGCGCTGACGAAGATCCGCGCCGGCGCGAGCCTGATCCAGCTCTATTCGTCGCTGGTCTACAAGGGCCTTGGCCTCGTCGACGAGATCAAGCGCGACCTCACCTCGACGCTGCTGCGGACAGGGCGGGATTCGCTGTCGGAGATCGTCGGTGCCGATGCGGCGACGCTGACGGCGGAAGACTGGCCGGGGATGTAGCCACCGTCCAGTAGCCCGGATGGAGCGCAGCGCAATCCGGGAATCTTTCCGCGAGCACGAAGATCCCGGATTTTGCTGCGCTCCATCCGGGCTACGAATCTACGATTTCGGAAACGTCGCCCGATACAACGCCGGATAGCGCGCGCCCTGCAAGCCGCCGCGGGCGACGTAGAAGGCGATCAGCGCGCTCCACAGCCCGGCATTGCCGAACGATTGCAGCGCCCACCAGGCGCCGATAAAGATCGTGAACGATAACAGCATTAGATTGCGCATCTCGCGCGCCCAGGTCGCGCCGACATAGATGCCGTCGAAGCCGAAGGCGAACACGCCGGGGATCGGCGCAAGCACGATGAACGGCAGGAATTCGCGCGCGGCGTGGCGGACGTCCTCGCTCGCTGTCATGACATTGATCAGGTTCGGCCCGAACAGCGCGAAAAGCACCGCGACGACCAGCGCGAAGCCGAGGCCCCACAGCAGCACCAGCCGGGTCGAGTCCGCAAAGCCCCTGGAATCGCGCGCGCCAAACGTGCGGCCGCAGAGCTGCTGGGCTGCGTTCGCAAGACCGTCGAGGAAGAAGGCGCTGACCAGCAGGAAATTGTTCAGCACGGAATTCGCCGCCAGCGTGACGTCACCGGCGCGTGCGCCCTTGGCGGTGAAGAACAGGAACACGGCGATCAGCGCCGCGGTGCGGATCATGATGTCGGAGTTCACCGCTAGCAGCCGCATCAGTTTTGCCCGGTCCAACAGCGTCGCAAGGGGCACCGCAAAGCCGCCATCCGCATAGCGCCGGCAGACGATCACGCCGAGCACGAAGCCAATCGTCTCCGAGAGCAGTGCGGCGATCGCCGCGCCCGCAATGCCGGTGTCGTAGACCAGCACCAGCAAGATCGTAGCCGCCATGTTGATGAGGTTGATGACGACCTGCAGCAGCAGCGCCGGATTGGCGCGCGCCTGTCCCACCAGCCAACCGAGAATGACGTAGTTGGCGAAGGCGAACGGCGACGACCAGATCCGGATCATGAAATAGGTCTTTGCCGCGCGCGTGACGCCTTCGCTGCCGCCCATCAGGTCGAACAGCCCGGCGGCCAGCGGCAGTTGCAGCACGATCAGCGCGGCGCCGATCAGGCCCGCGACGATGAAGCCGCGCACCAGGATCACGGTCTGCTCGCGCGTCTCGCCCGCGCCCATCGCCTGCGCCGTGAAGGCGAGTGTGCTCATGCGCAGGAAGCCGAACAGCCAGAAAAGGCAGTCGAAGATGACGGAGGCCATCGCGACACCGCCAAGCAGCGCGGCATCGTCGAGCCGCCCGATCGCGGTGGTCGAGACTACGCCGATCAGCGGCGTGGTGAGGTTCGCGACCATCGCGGGACCGGCGATGGTGAAGACCTGGCGAGAGCCGATCCTGGGATGAACGGGCGCGTGCATGTCAGAACACGACCACCATGCCGTCTTCGGCGGCGAGATGCGGTACGTCGTCCAGGCGCGACAGCACGTCGTCGCTCATATGGGTGAGGACAAGCCGCTTGGCGCCGATGGCGGGGAGGTGCTGTTCCAAGGTCTTCAGGCTGAGATGGTTCTTGACCACCTTCTCGTACATATAGGCTTCCGCAATGAAAAGGTCCGCGCCATGCGCCAGCGGAATGAGCGCCTCCGTCCATTCGGTATCGGCGCTGTAGGCGAGCGTGCGATCTTCAACCTCGACGCGGTAGGCCAGATGCGGCCCGCCGGATTCGCCGTGCACCACCGGGTAGGGCGTCACATTCACCCCGCCAAAGGTTTGGCTTCGCCCGGGTGCGAGTTCGATGAGGTTCAGCTCGAAGCGCTGCTTGGTCTTCGAGGAGTGCTCGAACAGCGCCTCCATCACTTGGCCGAGCCGCATCTCGAGGCCTTGCGGGCCCGCAATCGTCAGCGGCCGGGTCCGCCGCGAGAATTGCGCATCGAGCAGGACAAACGGCAGCCCGGCAAAATGGTCGCCGTGGAAATGCGTGATGAGAATGAGGTCGATCTCGTTGCGGTCGATCTCGAGCCGCTTCAGCGCCGGCAGAGCCGACGCGCCGCAATCGATCAGGAAGTTGGCCGCGCGCCCCGAGATGTGGAAGCAGGTGTTGAGCCTGCCGCCCGAGCCGAAGGCGTCGCCGCAGCCGACAAAGCGCAATTGCATCGGCTGCGGGCTCCCAAATCCTTACCTGTTGCGCGGCGCGCCGAATACGCGCGACAGCAGCCAGATCGGAATCACGATGACGGCGCCGAGCAGGAAGTAGCGCCACAGCCAGTTCACCGCGTCGAAGCCGAGATCCCAGAGGCGCTGGAACAGCAAGCGGATGCTGTAGATGATATTCCAGGGATCGAAGCCGATCGCGGCGAGCACGACGCCGACCAGGATCGAGAGCAGGACCAGGCGAAACGCGACCGCCAGCGGCGAGCCGCCGAGAAAGCGGTTCAGCCCATCGCTGCGGCCGGCCGGCAAATCTCTGACGTCTTGGACCATCTCAAACTCCTCGCGGGGATTCGACCCCATTATAGGTCACGGCGGGGCACATGGGGAACCCGCATTCCCTCGTCAATGGCTGTCGGCGGAAGCCGCAACCTTAATTGTTGGTAGGGATTCGTCAGCCTTCAGCATCTTTTCCAGCGTTTCCAGCCGGTCAGCCTCGCGCGGCGGCTTGTCCCAGCGCAGCCGGCTGATGCGGGGAAAGCGCATGGCGACGCCGGATTTGTGCCGCGGGGAACGCTGCAGCCCCTCGAACGCCACCTCCAGCACCAGCCCCTTGTCGCGCTCGTGCACGACGTGGCGCACGGGGCCGAATTTCTCGGTGGTGTTGCGGCGGACGAAACGGTCGATCTGCAAGAGCTCCTCGTCGGTGAAGCCGAAATAGGCTTTTCCGACCGGCACCAGCTCGTCGCCGGCTTCGCCCTCGGTCCAGACGCCGAACGTGTAGTCGGAGTAATAGGACGAGCGCTTGCCGTGGCCGCGCTGCGCATACATCAGCACGGCATCGATGATGTGCGGATCGCGCTTCCACTTCCACCACTGGCCTTTTGGCCGCCCCGGCAGGTAAGGCGCATCGCGCCGCTTCAGCATGACGCCTTCGACGGCATCGGCATCTTCGCCCGCGCCGGCACTCGCGGGATCGGCGCGCGCCGCGGTCAGCGCCTGCCAGCTTGCGAAGGGCACGGTGGGCGACAGGTCGATGCGGGGATCGTCGAGCTTGCCGATGAACGTCTCCAGCCGTTCGCGCCGCTCCGTGAAGGGCAGCTCGCGCAGATCGTTCTCGTCGTCGCCGAGCAGATCATAGGCGCGCAAATGGATCGGAAACTCCTTGATCAGCTTCGGCGAAACGACCTTGCGGTTGAGGCGCTGTTGCAGAACATTGAAACTCTGCACGCGGCCTTCGCGCAGAATCAGAAGCTCGCCGTCGATTGCGCCTGCGAGCCGCAGCGACGGCACGAGGTCCGGAAAGCTCCCCGTGATGTCCTCACCGGTGCGCGAATAGAGCCGCGCCGTGATCTGCCCGCGCTCATCGCGGCCCGCCACCGCCTGCACGCGGATGCCGTCCCACTTCCATTCGGCGATGTAGTCGGCGGGATCGAGTGTGGCGAAATCCGTGTCCTCGATCGCGTGCGCGAGCATCACCGGCCGGAACGGCGCGGGATCGCGATTGACCGGCCTTTCGCCGCGGCCTTCGAGCCAGGCGAACAGGTCGAGATAGGGAGGGCTGAGGCCCGGCCAGATCAGCTCGACCTCATGCGGGTCCTTGTCGCCGAACGCAGCGGCCGCGGTCTTCGCCAGCCGCGCGGAGATGCCGATGCGCAGCGCACCGGTGACGAGCTTCAAGAGCGCCCAGCGGCCGGTCTCGTCGAGCTCGTCGAGCCAGCGTTCGAGCTGCTTTGGCAGCTCGGTCTTGCCGAGCGTGCGCAGCGTGGTGACGACGTCCGTGAGGGTTGGGGGTGGTGGGTTGTTGTGGTTGCCTGGATGTGTGGACTCAGGAGCATCCCGCCCGCGGTACCCCTCTCCCTGCCCCTCCCCCGCAAGGGGGGAGGGAACGGAGAGAGTGGTGCCTCCATCACTCGCTGAATCACTGTCAATCGTGATGCTCACCGGCCGCCGCGCGCCCCGCTGCGCTCCCTCCCCCCTTGCGGGGGAGGGCGGGGGAGAGGGGTAGCCCGGAAAAGATTCTTCGTTGTTTGCGCTGCGCCGCGGCCACATCAGCGCCACCGTCTCCGAGAGATCGCCAACGTAATCGTAGGACAACCCGAACAGCACCTCATCCGTGCGCGCCGCGATCAGATCGCGGATCAGCGCGGGCTTGGCATGCTTGAAGCTCAGCGCGCCGGTCAGCGCGGCCAGCGCGTAGCCGCGGTCGGGATCGCCGACCTCGCGGAAATAGCCGGTGATCAGCCGCAGCTTGTTGTTGCGGCCGGGCTCGTAGGCGAGGCGGTCCAGCAGTTCGGCGAAGCGGTTCATGCTTCGGCCTCATCTTGAAGCGGCGTCTCGCTCTCCTCCTCGTCGCCATAGCCGACGAGATCGAGCGGCTGCGCGCGAAGACCTTGCGACTTGCACCAATGCACCAGCGCATCTTCCTGGCCGTGCGTCACCCAGATTTCGCCGGCGCCGGTCGCGGCGATGGTCTTGGTGAGGCCATCCCAATCGGCATGGTCGGAGATCACCAGCGGCAGCTCGATGCCGCGCTGCCGTGCGCGGGCACGCACCCGCATCCACCCCGAGGCAAAGGCGGTGACGGGGTCGGGAAAGCGCCGCGTCCAGAGGTCCGAGGTGGCCGACGGCGGCGCCAGCGTGATGGTGCCGGCGAGCGCCGCCTTCTTGACGCCCAGCACCGGCTTGAGCTCGCCGAGATTGATCCCTCGGCTCTGATAGTACTCGGTGATCTTCTCCATCGCGCCATGCAGGTAGATCGGTGCGTCATAGCCGGCCTGTCGCAACAGCGCGATCACGCGCTGCGCCTTGCCGAGCGAATAGGCGCCGACGAGATGTGCGCGTTCGGGAAACAATGCAACGGAGGCCAGCAGCTTCCTCACCTCGCCGGCGGCATCGCCATGGCGAAACACCGGCAGGCCGAAGGTGGCTTCAGTGATGAAGACGTCGCAGGGCACGAGTTCGAACGGCGTGCAGGTCGGGTCGGGCGCATCCTTGTAGTCGCCGGAGGCGACGATGCAGGTGTCCTTGCAGGTCACAGCGATCTGCGCCGAGCCCAGCACATGACCGGCCGGGTGAAACGTCACGCGGACGTCGCCGAGCCGGATCTCCTCGCCATAGCGGATCGCTTGGGTCGAGCCGGCAAAATTCTCGCCATAGCGCAGCTGCATCATGTCCAGCGTTTCCTGCGTCGCCAGCACCGCGCCATGGCCGGCGCGGGCATGGTCGGAATGGCCGTGGGTGATCACGGCCCGCTCCACGGGGCGGACAGGGTCGATGTGGAAGTTGCCGGGCTTGCAGCACAGGCCGTCAGCAGTTGGCAGCAGGATGTCTTGCGGACGCATGTGCGTCATATAGGGAGCGGCCACCCCAAATGAACCCGTCTTCGCGGGCTTGCCGTCTCCGCTAGGCTTCGCCGGCCCGGCGGTGTAAAAGCCCGCCGAAGCCAATTGGCGGAGGCGGGACCCGCGCCTCCATCCTTTTAAACAGTTCCCTTTTTGATGGATTGCCGGGTCGAGCCCGACGATGACGAGCCGAGTTCCTATGCCCCTGCGCCTGTTCCACTCCTCCGGCGATCTCATGGCCGACCGCCGTTTCGAATTCGCGCGCGACCTCCAGCTCAAGGGCGATCTGCCCGCCGCCGCCGACCTCATCGAGCAGGCGATCGAGCTCGCGCCTGACTTCACTTCGGCGTGGTTCACGCTCGGCGAGATACGCCAGCAGCTCGGCGAGCGCGACAAGGCGATCGCGGCGTTCCGGAAAGCATGCGACTGCGACCCCGAGGACCAGCACGGCGCCGGCCTGCATCTGATGCGGCTCGGCGACGCGCAGATGGCGGAGATGCCCAAGGCCTATGTGCAGGCCCTCTTCGATCAATATGCGCCGCGCTTCGAGCACACGCTGATCAACGATCTCGACTATCGCGCACCGTCGCTGATCTTCAAGGCGGTGGTGGCCGCGCGCGTCGTCGCCAAGAAGCCGGCCTTGTTCAAGCGCGCCATCGATCTCGGTTGCGGCACCGGGCTCGCCGCCGCCGCCTTCGCCAAGCAGGTCGATCATTTCATCGGCATCGATCTGTCGACCGGCATGATCAAGGAGGCGCGCGCCACCGAGCTCTATGCCGAGCTCGAGGTCGCCGACATGATCGAAGGCCTGCGCACCAAGGGCGATACGAGCGCGAACCTCGTCGTCGCCGCAGATGCGTTCGTCTATCTCTCCGATCTCGCGCCGGTGCTCACGGAAGCGCAGCGCGTGCTCGTATCCGGCGGCGTGCTCGCTTTCACGCTGGAGACGCATGACGGCAGCGGCATCGTGCTCGGCGAAGGCCTGCGCTATGCCCATTCGGCGGAATATGTGCGTGACGCGATGGCGAAGGCCGGGCTCAAGCTGCTGACATTGGAGCCGGCATCGCCACGCATCGAGAACAACGAGCCGGTGCGCGGCCTCGTCGTCGTCGCCGAGAAAACTTGAGTTTAGGCGCTAAAAACCCCGCGATTTAAGCGTCATTGCGTCGCAAAGCGGCGTCTTCCTACTTGCGAGCCGTGCTGCGTTGCCAGCACAATGCGCGCACTAGGGAGAAACAAATAATGACCAAGAATCCATCGCGGCGCGATTTCAGCGCCGGCGCGCTCGCCACCGTCGCTGCATCCACCTTGCCTGCGCCGTATGTCTGGGCCGCGGAGAAGAAATACGATGCGGGCGCCAGCGACACCGAGATCAAGATCGGACAGACCGTGCCGCATTCCGGTCCCGGCTCGCTCTATGGGGTGTTGGGGCGCATCGGCGAGGCCTATTTCCAGATGCTGAACGAGAAGGGCGGCATCAACGGACGCAAGGTCAAGTTCCTTACCATGGACGACGCCTACAGCGCGCCGAAATGCGTCGAGGCGACGCGGCGCCTGGTCGAGCAGGAAGAGGTGCTGGCGCTCTATGGCTCGCTCGGCACCGCGCCGCAGACCTCCGTGCACAAATATCTCAATTCCAAGGGCGTGCCGCAACTGCTGCTCAACACCGGCGCGTCCAAGTGGAACAATCCAAAAGAGTTCAAATGGACGATGGCGGGCCTGCCGCTCTATCCGACCGAAGCGCGCATCCTGGCGCGGCACGTCCTCAGCGTGAAGCCGAATGCCAAGGTCGGCATCCTCTACCAGAACGACGATTTCGGCCGCGACTTCCTCGGTCCGTTCAAGAAGGTGCTGGCGGATGCCGGGGGCACCGCGCAGGTGATCATGGAGCAGACCTACGATCTGACCGATCCGACCGTCGATTCCCAGCTCATCAATCTCTCGAAATCGGGCGCCGACGTCTTCTACAACATTTCCACCGGCAAGGCGTCGTCGCAGTCGATCCGCAAAGTGGCCGAGCTCGGCTGGAAGCCGCTGCAATTGTTGTCAGCCGGTTCGACCGGTCGTTCGATCCTCAACGCAGCAGGCCTCGAGAACGCCACCGGCATCGTCGCCATCCGCTACAACAAGGAGGTCGGCCTGCCCAAATGGGAGAAGGACCCCGACGTGATGGCGTTCGAGGAGCTGCGCAAGAAGTACACGCCGGCGATCGATCAAGACAACACCATCGCGTTTGCCGGCTACGGCCAGGCCGTCACCATGGGCGAGATCCTGCGCCGCTGCGGCGACGATCTCACCCGCGCCAACGTGCTGAAGCAGGCGTCCACGCTCGCAGGCTTCCACTCGCCCTATTTCCTCGACGGCGTCACCTACAGCTACACGCCCGAGGACTACACGCCGATGAAGACGCTCTTCATCTCCACCTTCAGCGGCAAGGACTGGGACATCTCAGACAAGCCGATGTCGGAGTAGGTCGCGCCTTCTTCCTTCTCCCCTTGTGGGCCTGTTGCGTAATTCGTCAATTGTGATTCCCTAGGGCAAAGCCTTGGAGGGTAGCGATGGCGGTCAAGCGGACGGGACAGCCGAGCTT
>NZ_JBEPQQ010000015.1:0-178917 GCF_040547935.1 Bradyrhizobium sp. LA6.8 | reverse complement strand
CGCCTCTCGAATCATCTCAAAGTCGTTCTCGCAAAACAACTTTCGCTGATTCGGCGCCTCGATGCGCTCGATCCGTGTGAGATATCCGGGCTAGGTCAGGATAGCGGGAGCTAGCGAGACATCCACAACGACCGCTTCGCGCCGATACTGTTGAAAAACGAAACCCGAACGACATCGAAACCGCGCGAATGTCCACTCTTGGCCGTCTCTAACGCTAAAGCGCTCTTCAGCGCTGGTACGAAGGCTGGTGGCCGTCTTGGTGTGAAACGATGTGGGCCCAGGTCCCTGGATGCGAAATGCATCGGCGGCCCTGAGAAATTTCGTTTGTCGCCAAATAGACTTTTTCAACAATATCCGCCAGAAGCGCTCCTTCGCGGACTCACCTTATTAGCTTCCGGCGGCTGCGTTGGTCGACATTGACCGGGCCTTCAGGAGAAGCGCGAAAAGCATAAAATGTACACACAGAAGAAGGGGCACATATACGGTCGGAATGTAAAACGTGGCGCCCAGTGCCGAGGGGTGAAAGTCTTCATCAAAGAGGCCTTGGTAGAATGCAAATAGAAGATCGCCCGCTCCCCACAGGTTGAAGAGCCAGAGCGCGGCGTATCCGGCCGGTCTCCGCAGGAGCATTAGGGCCACCCCAGCGAGTACAACTGCAAACAAGTCGCCGAAAGCACCGGGCGCCGCGAAGGCTCTGGGCAATGAGCCCGCGACACCAGGAACAAAGAAAGACGCCCCAACGAAGCGAAATACGTTGAGATAAAGCAGCGGCGTGGCCGCGTCGGGCAATGAGCGGGATCGGACAAATGGCCAAATGTAGCGGGAGCAAACCGCTCCCCAAGCTACAAAGCTGAACGCGACGCTGATTCCGAAAATCATAAGGTCGGTCATGAGATTCATCCAATGAATGACTTCAATGTGACTAGAAAGCAACCCTGGTCCGCATCGCAAACGCGTTGAACTTCTAACCTGCATCTCCAAAGTTCGTCGCACTTAGGGGCCATACATCGACCGCCAACTTAAGCGCGACGTGATAAGGCTCATTCGTGATGAACGGCCTGGTAGAATTAGAGGCGCGAGCGTGATGGCCGCGATTCGCCTTGGCCCCGCAACCACGCTCCTTAGCGAAGCCGGACCCCTGTCTACGATGCCGTGCTTATTCAGCCGCGCTCGAAGGCGCGACCGGTGCGAACGCATGTGCGTTCTTCTGCACGAATTCCCGAACGCTCATCGGACGTATGCCGGTCAGCCTTTCGACATCATTGCTGAACCGATCGTACCGGTTGTCCTGATGTAGTTCCGCCATGGTCGCCACGTGCGCAACGACATGAAGCGGCATTCCGAAGGTGGCGAGTTGCCCCTTCATGACCTCAAGTGGAACGTTGACGTACGAGATCGTGCGACCAAGCGCGACCGAGAACTCGCGTGCAACCGCGTCCATGTCCTGCGAAACCGGGCCGGTCAGATGGTAGGCCTGGCCGATATGCTCGGCGGGCTCACTCAAGATCTCGGCGATCACCCGAGCGACATCGGCTGCAGCGATGGCTGAGTTCTTGCCCCTACCAAAGGGCGCCATGATTTTGTCCTGCATGGAGACGGTTTTCGCGGTTTGAAGCAGTAGCCCTTCCATGAAGGCCGTTGGTCGTACTTCCACCACTGGCAGCCCGGACCAGGATAATATCTGCTCCGCCAACCAATGCTGCTTTTGCTGTGGGCTAGGGGTCGTATTGAAAATGTCCATCTCGTTGACGGTCATCTGGGAGAGATTGACGAACGCCTTTACGCCGCGGTGCTTCGCGACGACGGCGACGTTGACAGCCGCTTCGAGATAGGTCGGCGCGACCGACATTGCGAAGCAGAGACGTTCGCACCCTTCGATCGCCCGATGTACCGCCATAAGATCAAGCAGATCGCCAACCACGACTTCTGCACCGAGCGCGCGCAACCTTGTGGCCCGCTCGTCGTCCACACGAACCTGCGCTCGTACCCGGAACCCACGGGCGAGAAGCAGCTCCGTCACGCAGCGGCCCACCGAGCCGATCCGTCCAGCCGCCCCGGTCACCAGAATCGGAAGTTCGTGTTGTGCCTTGCTCATCTTTCGCCTCACTCAGAATGAATATGCTTTGCCGCGCGACGTATCCGCTTTTGCCGCCGGTCGATCGGCAGGAGGATTTCGTCCCCGTCATCCTTTGAGGAAGGCCAGCAGGTCTGCGTTCACTTGATCGGCGTGGGTGACGCACATGCCATGTGGAGCACCGGCATATTCCTTCAGGCTCGCGTTTGGCAGGATCTTCACCGAACGCCGGGACGCGATGTCGATAGGAACGATCTGATCGTCATTACCCTGCAGCAGCAGGGTTGGGATCGTCATCTTCTTGAGATCATCCGTAAAATCGGTCTCGGAGAAGGCCTTGATGCAGTCATGCTCGCCTTGGAGGCTCCCCATCATGCCCTGAAGCCAGAAAGAGTCTATCTGGCCTTGCGAAACCTTTGCATTGGGACGGTTATAGCCAAAGAACGGCATTGCCAGTTCTTTGAAGAACCCCGCCCGATCGGCAAGCAGGCTCGCGCGCAGACCGTCGAAGACGCTCATCGGCGCGCTGTTAGGGTTGGTGGGCGTCTGCGCCATATGGGGAGGTACCGCGGAAATCAGGACTGCTTTCGATACACGCGATGTGCCATGGCGGCCGATATAGCGCGCCACCTCGCCTCCACCGGTCGAATGGCCGATCATCGTCGCACCCTTGACGTCGAGCGTCTCGAGTAGTGTGGCGAGATCGTCGGCATAGGTATCCATGTAGTTGCCGGTCCAGGTCTGATCCGATCGACCATGGCTGCGTCGATCATGAGCAATAACGCGGTAGCCGTGGTTCGCCAGGAACAGCATCTGGGCGTCCCAGGCGTCTGCGGTGAGCGGCCAGCCATGGGAGAAGGTTACGACCGGACCGGCACCCCAGTCCTTGAAGTAGATCTTCGCGCCGTCTTTCATTGTCGCGGTCGTCATGAGCTTTGATCCTTTGTGAGCAGGTTGGTGGGCTGGCGGCCTGGCGACCTTCGTCGCGTCCGCGAGCGCCGCTTTCGGGAGGCCGAGCGCGGCGACGAGACCGCCGCCAGTGAGAAGAAGATGCCGGCGTGAAGTCATGAGGTAGCTGCCACTACCAGACGCGAGTCGACTTCTTCCAGCCGATCGGCCGGGTCTAGGGATTTCAGCGCTGGATGCGCGTTGCGCTCATGCACATGGGACTTCGGCGTACGGTCGATCAGGAGGCTGAGCAGTTCCGGGCGGCTGTAGTGACCGCGCGAGTCCATCAGGCGCTTGCGCTTGTCGATAGCCCAGAAATCGAGATCGGCGATGACCTCGCCTTCGCCCGATCGCAGCGGCGCGCCCATCAATGCGCCCTCTGGAGAGACGATCGCGGTGAAGCAGCCGCTAGAGATCGGCTCGATGCTGCAGCCGGTATCCTTCATGATCTGAGCTTGCTGCTCAGCGTTCAGCCAGGCGGTCGCACAGACCACGAAACACCCGGCCTCCAGTGCGTGCTGGCGAATATTGACTGAAATCTGCTCGGAGAAACCGTCGCCGGCGAACGAGCCAGGATACATAGCGGAGTGAATCTGCTCGCCGTCGGCCATCAAGGCGTAGCCGGCCAGCGGGTTGTAATGCTCCCAGCAGGCCAGTTGACCGATGCGCCCTATGGCGCTGTCGACACAGCGCAGCCCGGAGCCATCGCCCTGACCCCAGACCATGCGTTCATGATAGGTCGGAGAAATCTTGCGACGGTGCTGGATGAGTGTGCCGTCGGCATCGAACAGGAGTTGCGCGTTATAGATCGTGCCGCCATCGCGCTCGTTGACGCCGACGGAGACGACCATGCCGGCTTGCTTTGCGGCCTCACCGATAGCCCTGGTGGCGTCAGACGGCACGGTCACAGCCTGATCGAGCAACTTGTAGTGCTCCGCGCCCATAAGGTAGGGCGCTTCGACGAAGGAAAAATAGGGGTAGTAAGGAATGACCGTTTCCGGGAAGGTCGCGAACTGGACGCCTTGGCGCCCAAGCTCGATGATTTTCTTGACCACTTTGCCAACAGTGCCTTCCCGGCTGTAGAGAACGGGACTGATCTGCACGGCCGCGGCTTTGACAACAGGCATCGTGGCGGGTCCTTTTTGGCGGGTTGTTGATGTAATCTTTGGTCCCCGACATGGCTTCACCATACCCCGGTCGACCTCAATCGGTTGGCGATGGAACCTGGAGCGCCACCAAGCTCACAACGAAACCCGCGGATCGCTTTGCGAACCCGGAGGTTCGGCGATGAGCATGGCGAGCGGCGCAAGCGGCCCGAGAGCGATCAACTCGAATTCCATCATTCCGGCGACGCCGAGTGGAAGCTTCTCCAGGAGTTCGTGCGCCTCTGCCGTGCTGGTGGCGTTCACGATGAAGACGACGCCGCGGCCCTCTGTCTGGGAGAACCACTGCTCGATTTTTCCAGCGAGATGATTGCGAACCGTGGCGCGAACCTCATGGGGGCGGACCGAGGCGATCGCCTCGGGTGTGCCCTTCGCCGTGACCGAGCCGATCGCCAGGATCTTGGTTGTCGGAGCGACAACGGCGGCGAGCGCGGGCAATATCTCGGCATGGACGCGCGGATTCTTGACGTCAGGCATTTTACTGCTTGCTCTCGGCATATCGGTAGGGGGACCACGAACGACTTCGCAGTATCCGTAAAAAGCATCCGAAGCGGAGCGATCGGGTAGTCACGAAGCTACGAATGCGGTCTGACGGAGTCTGGGGCGCTACCAAGTTCCCAACGCGGTTTGCGGATCGCATCACGAACGCGGAGGCTCACCGATGAGCATGGCGAGCGGCGCAAGCGGGCCGAGAGCGATCAGCTCGAATTCCATCATGCCGGCCACACCAAGAGGAAGCTTCTCTAGGAGTTCGTGCGCTTCCGCAGTGCTGGTCGCGTTCACGATGAAGACGACGCCGTAGCCCTCCGTCTGGAAGAACCACTGCTCGATCTTTCCAGCGAGATGATTGCGGACCGTCGCACGAACCTCATGGGGCAGAACCGGTGCGATTGCCGCGGGCGTGCCCTTGGCCGTGACCGACCCGATCGCCAGGATCTTGGTCGTCGGAACGACGACGGCGGCAAGCGCGGGCAGTATCTCGGCATGAACGCGCGGATTCTTGTTGTCGGGCATTTTGCTAATTCCTTTTGATAGATTGGTCCGGAGCGCCGCGAACTACTTCGCAGGCTCGGTCAAAAGCACGCGAAGCGGCGCGATCGGGCCGAGCGGGATGATCTGGAATTCCATCATCCCCGCCTGGCCGAAAGGAAACCTGCCCAGCAGTTCCAGAGCCTCCTTCGGATCGGTGACGTTCATCATGAACACGACACCGCTCTGGTCCTGCTTGAGGTACCATTGGTCGATTCTCCCAGCGAGATAGAGCCGTACGGTGTCGCGCACTTCAGAAGGAAGGAGCGGCTTCCACTGGTCCGGCGTCCCTTTGGCTGTGAAGGTCCGATCGCCAGCAGCTTGGTGGTCGGTACGTCAAGGCCCGAAGATGGTGCCGACTGAGCGGACGAAGTGGCCGGGCTGATCGCTACGAACATCGCGACGAGGGCGCCGAAGCAGGCGAGCCTGGTCATGCGGGTCGCGTTCACAGCGAGCTTGTCGAGGACGCGGCTCATGACAGCATCGCCTTCGCCACTTGCGCGGGCTCGTCGGCCTGCAGCCAATGACCTGCCGGTATGACGGTGAGGGACGCATTCTTGAGCTGAGACTGGCGCCGCTCGGCCATGGCGGCGGGGAAGTAAGGATCGTACCGTCCCCAGATCAGCTTGACTGGAATATCCAGCGTCTTGAGCGCCGTCAGATGCTTTGCGTTTCGGGCATGTTCATCGAAGAATTCCGCCGCCAACTGGACGAAGGCAGGACCGGCGCCAGGTTGGACGATAAAGTTGTCGCTGATCAGCGGACCGATGAACGCGCTGAAATGGGACTTTTGCGCCTCGGGCAAAGAATCCAGGAATTTCTTCTGCTGCCATCTCAGCAGCCAGCCAAACTGTTCGGGGCTCTGGGCGATCGCCATGGCCAGGGGCTGCATGCTCCGGGTCGCGAACAGCGTGATCATCTCGGGCCAAAGAACCGTGGAGTCCTCGCTATAGGCCGAGTTGAGCATGATCGCGGAATCGACACCGTCCGAATGGGTGAGCGCGTAGTTGAGCGCCGCCATCCCCGAGGAATCGTGAGCGACCGGGACGATCGTCCCCAGACCCAGACCCTCGACCACCGCTTCAAGGTCGCCAAGTTGCTGCTTAAAGCTATAGACGGTGCCGGCGGGCTTGTCGGAGGCGCCAAAGCCCAAAAAATCGAACGTCACCACGCGCCGCCCGCTGGCGACCAAGTGCGGAATCAGGTCGTCCCAGATGTGCAGATTGTCGGGGAAGCCGTGCATGAGTACGAAGGCCGGGCCAGAACCCGCATAATCTCGAGCGTAGACTTTTCCTTCGCCCCTAGAAATGCGATGCTCGACGAAGGCGGCGTGATCGGAAGACATGCATCATCCTTTCTTCCTCACGGAAGCGCTGACATGGGTGTCGCTTAGCGGCGAGGAGCCAGTGCGAGATTTGTTGCTCGGACTCTAGCGATTACGGCGGGGCTGACGTAGGTCGTTCTTGCCACCATTCGTGCCACAGGAGCGAAAATGCATCGGGTCGGTTTCATCGTGCCGCAACGGTTTCAGCTGATGAGCCTTGCGGCTCTGACGGCATTCGAAATCGTCAATCTGCCTCCCGCCGACCAGCGCTACGACATCCATTTGTTGTCAGAGCATGGCGGTCCGGTTCGGTCTTCGTCAGGAATGACGCTGCAAACCGAGGCGTTCGGAGATCCCGCCTTCGACACAGTTATCGTGGGTTCGATCACCGAGATGGACATGCCTTCGTCCGATGCGACCATGATCGCGTTCGTGCAGGAGGCAGCCAAAGCATCCAGGCGGATCGCCTCGATCTGCAGCGGCGCGTTTGTGCTGGCTGAAGCGGGCCTTCTGAATGGTCGACGCGCGACGATGCATTGGGCTCATGCAGATAGTTTCAGGGCTCGGTTCCCGGATGTCAGGGCGGAGGAGGACCGCATCTACATCAATGACGGACCGGTCTGGACTTCGGCGGGAATGACCGCGGGGATCGACCTCGTTCTGGCGTTGATCGATAATGATCTCGGTCCCGAAGCCGCGAAAATGGTCGCTAGGCTTCTGGTCATGAACCAGCGTCGGATGGGTGGACAAAAACAGCATTCCGCACTCCTTGATATGACGCCGAAGTCCGATCGCATCGAATTGGTCCTGGCGCACATCCGCCAAAATTTGCAGAACCCATTGACGATCGAAGAGCTTGCGGCGGTCGCCAACCTGAGCCCCCGCCAGTTCAGCCGCGCCTTTCTGGCTGAGACCGGCCAGTCACCAGCAAAAGCCGTGGAGCGGCTCCGGCTGGAGGCCGCTAGGTTCATGATCGAAGAGGGACGGCACACGGTTAACGTCGTGGCGCGGGAAACGGGCTTTGTGGACCGAGAACGCATGCGGCGCGCGTTCCTCCGGACCTTCGGCGTGCCACCGGAGATATTGCGCAGGAACGCTCGACGGGAGGCGGTGGCGGCTGCCTGACTTGGGCTATAAAAAATGTAGGCTTGAGTCTGGCTCTCAATGCGGGGCCGAACGGCGCTCTCGGCCATCCGGCCCGTGCGTGAGCATCCGGGTTCGACAGCAGAGCATGCCTCCTGGATGATACCCGTCTGGACTATCATCCACATTTCGGACAGTAGGAGCAGCCATGCATCGGGTAGGTCTCATTGTCCCGCACGACTTCCAGCTCTTGAGTCTTGCGCCCATGACGGCATTCGAAATGACGGGATTCGGGCTTGCGAAGCCGCCTCCGGCCGATACCCACTATGACCTCCATCTGTTGTCAGAGCACGGCGGTCCCGTTCGATCTTCCTGTGGTTTGACCGTTGACACCGAAGCATTCGGCGATCCGGCTTTTGATACAATTATTGTCGGCGCGATCACCGCGTTCGAAATGGCCCCATCGAGCGCAAACTTGATTGCCTTCGTGCAAGAAGCTGCGAGGGCGTCGAGGCGCACCGCTTCATTTTGCAACGGGGCGTTTGTTCTCGCTGAAGCCGGACTTCTTGATGGTCGCCGTGCGACAACGCATTGGATTCAAGCGGCAAGTTTCAAGGCTCGGTTTCCGGATGTCAGGATGGAGGAGGACCGGATCGACATCAATGACGGTCCGATCTGGACGTCGGCTGGAATGACCGCAGGAATCGACCTTGTCCTAGCGATGATCGATAAGGACCTGGGTCCCGAAGTTGCGAAGGTCGCTGCCAAGCTTATGGTCATTAATCAACGTCGGATGGGCGGACAAACACAGCATTCCGCTCTCCTCGACATGACGCCGAAATCCGATCGCATAGAATTGGTCGTGGCGTACATCCGTCAAAATCTGCGGAATCCGCTCACAATCGAGGAGCTTGCGGCCGTCGCCAACCTCAGCCCTCGTCAGTTCAGCCGCTCTTTTCTGGCCGAGACGGGTCAGCCCCCGGCGAAGGCTGTCGAGCGACTTCGGCTGGAAGCTGCCAGGTTCATGATGGAGGAAGGGCGGCACACGGTTAACGTCGTAGCGCAGGAAGCGGGTTTTGCTGACCGCGAACGCATGCGGCGGGCGTTTCTCCGGGCCTTCGGTGTGCCCCCGGAGGTGTTGCGCAGGATTGCTCGACGGGAGGCGGTGGCGACTGCCTGACTTTGGGTCTGGCCGAGGTTTTCTGTCAGGATTGGCATCTACGGAGCGCATTCTCTTTGGGGATAAGTCGCCTGCAACCCCACTAAGCGCCGATTATACCTAGGCGGCCAAGCGGCGATCCTCTTCGCCGTCTTCGTGGTCGCCGTTGGATGCCTTCTTTAAGAAGCGGGCCAGCGCGGCTTTTCGTGAATCGCGGTCCAACGCGTAGGCGGTTTGCTTGAATTCGATGCCGTCAAGGAGCCCCTGAATATAGCCCGAGATGGTGTCCGCAGCCATGATGAGCGCGGTGTCAAGCGTATGGATGTACTTGCTCGTCACCGAACCTTTGGCATGACCGACCAGAGCCGCGATGGTCACCTCGGTAAAGCCGAGATCGTTGGCCATGCTCGCGAAGCTGTGACGGAGGACGTGCGGCGTCACATCGGATAGCGGGGAGTCCTTGAAGATATGCTTCCAATGGCTCGGGAAACTGCCGAACGCGTTGTCCTCGCCCTGCCCCGGGAAAACAAATGTGCCGACATGGTCGGTGCGACGCTGCTCGAGATATTCGACGACAGGCAATCCTACGGGGCGGATCGATTCACCTTCCTTACTGTCCTCCAGTCGCAAACAACTCGCCTCGGTATCAGCCTCCGTCCATTTCAAGCCGATCATTTCGCTTCGCCGGGAGCCGGTCAGCGCAATCTGACGGACAATGTCCCCGATCGTGGTGTATTTCTGCTGCTTGGCGGCGTCGCGGAGCATCCGACCGAGTATTCGATACTCCGCCTCCGATAGTCGACGCTTTCGCACATTGTCCTTTGGCTTGCGGATACCATGGGCCGGGTTGCTCTCGATGATCCCTGCTTCGACGGCGTAGGTAAGGATGCCGCCGAGAAGGCCCACGGTACGCGTGGCCGTTCCAGCGCCGCCCCGGACGATGGCCTTGCCGCGCAGCTTCTTAGTCTTGACCGACACCCGGGTCTTTCCGGCCATGATGTCCTTGAGGACCTTGTTGATGTCGGTCTTGGTGAGATCCTTGACCCGCCTGGTTCCTAGGAGCGGAATGATGTGCCGCTCAATGCGGCCCGTGTCTGTGGTGATCGTTGAGGCCTTCTTCGGTCGCCCGCCTTTCCCAAGGATGAGGCCGGCCTGCAGATCCGCGAGATAGCGGGTGCACAGCTCCCTCACAGTGATCGCCTTGTGATCGAGTTGGCGATCTTCGACGGGATCATCACCCCCAGCGACCCGGCCGAGTTGCACCCTTGCCTCTCGGCGTGCCGTCTCTGGTGCCCAGGCTCCGTGAAGCCCAATTGTGTATCGACGAGACCGACCTCTCGATCGATACTGGATGACGTAGCTGCGCTTTCCGGAGCTAAAAACCCGGAGTCCAAAGCCCGGTAGCTCGTCGTCCCAGATGAGGTAGTCCTTCTCTCGGGCATCCGCCGCCTCGACAACCCTCTTCGTGATCTTGACCATGACGTTCCTTCGTTCCAGGCGCGATCTCCCAAGTAAGCAACGCGTAAGCAGGCGGGAGAAAATCGGTGCGGGGTTTCGGATAGGAACGTCGCTGTTGTTGTTGAGAATACCCAGTTGCTTCAGGTGGATAGCGTAGCATAGCGTGCCCTATCGCATTTTTCGGATGGGTACGTTATCTTGCTCCGAAGGCAGAGGTCACACGTTCGAACCGTGTCGGGCGCACGATGACCTGACGCCCTTTCCACCGGGAATGGGCAAAGCGGAGAAGCGAGTATTTACGCGATGGCTATTTCCGGCCCGATGCACCGCGGCCGGGCCGAACTCTTCGATCACGCCATCGGATGACGCGCGTTGTTGGTCAGCAAGAAATCAGATGGTCCGGTTGTATGTGCTGCCGGACATTACAGACGGCCAAAGCCCGCCTGAAACGTCATCCAGCGAGCTGTCGCCGAGCGCATCCTTATGCGAGTTTGACGAGATCTTTTGCTCGCTCACTTGCTGCCCAGTCGGAGCGCTGTTCGCTTGTTGATGCAACTTGTCGTCCGTCATCAAATGCTCCTTTGCTTGGTGCGCTTGAGGGGGAAAGGTACCGTTGGATTCGTTTGCGAGCGATACGGCAGATGTCGTACTTCGTCGTCGGTAAGCGGGAAATTCCGAAAGGCCCTGCCTCGACCTCAGGATTTGGCACCCTTCATCGCGACCTGCTCGACAAACTTGAGCAGACGGTCAAATCGCTCGCCTGCCACCGACACCTGATCGAGGACGCCAGGATCAAGCTCATCCTTCAGGCGTATCGCTTCGTCACCCAGTCCATGGTCCTGCTCGCCGTAGGCCATCCTGCGCTCGGTGGCCCGCAGGCGATCCGACAGCAGGATTGCGAGAGCGCGATAAAATCGGCTGGCGAACGCGTGGTCTCCCGCGAGCTTCCGGAGCAGGATTTTCTTGTCGAGAAAAAGGGCGACGGAATCGATCTTCGCAGCAACCGTGGCCGAGGGCGGCACCGAATCGACCAGCGACATCTCGCCAATGAAGTCACCGGCCTCGAGCTGGGCGATCTCACCGGCGCCGGACACGCTCACGCCCATCCTTCCCTGCAACAGCAGGACCATCGCGTCGATCGGCACGCCCTCCCGGATCAAGACTTCCTGTCGTCCAATTCCGCGGCGGAAGCCGGTACGCGCCATCCAGTCGATGTCGGAATCATTCAGCACGCCAAATATGAAGAGGACCTTGCGCATATCGGCTCCCTAAGCCAGTTGACGTTCTGCGAAATCCGTAAACAGGCCCGGCTGCGCCATCAGCTCGGCAAAGGTGCCGGTCTGTACGATCCTCCCACCACCCAGGACGACAATCCGGTCCGCCGACTGAACGGTGCTGAGCCGGTGTGCGATGACGATGCGAGTCAGATTGAGCCGCGATATCGAATCGCTGACAACGGCCTGGGTCGGATTGTCGAGCGCGCTGGTCGCCTCATCCATCAGCAGGAGCTTCGGTCCGTGGGCAAGCGCCCGCGCGATCAGCAGTCGCTGGCGTTGACCGCCCGAAAGCGGGCTGATGCCTTCGGCAATGATCGTTTGCATGCCCATGGGCATGGTTTCGATGTCGGCATCGAGTCCCGCCAGCCGTGCAATCTCCCAGGCGCGGTCAATCGACAGTTGGGCTCCGCCGCAGATGTTGTCATAGATGCTGCCGGATGCGAGCCTGGAATTCTGCAGCACGACACCGGCCTTCCGACGCAGCAGTCCAATGTCGATAGTCTCGAGTGACTTACCGTCGACAAAAATTACGCCCGCTTGAGGCTTCTCGAAGCCGAGCAGCAGACGGAAAAGTGTCGATTTCCCGCTTCCCGACGGGCCGACAATGGCGAGGTACTCGCCTGCGCCGATGCTGAGGCTGATGTCGTCGAGAATCGGCGGCCCGTCGCCACCATAGCGGAACGACACATTGGCGAACTCGATCGCGCCGCTGATGTCGCCGACCGATTTCCGGTCGTCGCTGATTTCAGTCGCCGTCGAGATGATCGGCCGGAGCCGCTCGATCCTCGGGATGGCGACCAGCAGTTCGCCGACGGCCTGCGCCCACTCGCCGACCGCAGCGAGCGACAGGCCGAATGCCGCATAGAACGCGAGGAAGGTGCCGAGGTCGTGCTTGAGGCCAGACACATTCTCAGCCACCGCAAAGATCAGCAGCGTCGCCAATGGCGGAAATGCCGCTTCGAGGCTCTTCTGCAGATTTCGCGCGCGCTGCGACGTGACGAAATTGCGCTTCTGTTCGGCGAAGCGCTCGACCCAGATGGCCAGCGCGTGCATGGTCGCATTGGCGATCCGCAGTTTTCCGACGCCGGTGATAAACTGCAGAACCAATCCCTCCAGCAGTCCCTGCAGATGAAGGCTCTCGCGTTCATGCGACAGCCGGGCCAGACTGATCGCCACCACGATTGCGACGCGCAGCACGGCGAGTGCAGCAGCCAACATGCCAAGCCTGACATCGAGGTACAGCATCACGGCAAAACTGAAGAAGCAGGGTACCAGGGCCAAGCATCCGCGAATGACGCGGCCGGTGACGATCGTGCGCACGGCTTCGATCCCAAGCGCGCGGTCGCCGAGATCGCCGACGGAAAAGTCGCGGAAGAACGCGACCGGCATCCGCAGCAGACGGTCGACGACCGCCGCCTGAAACGCCCAATCCAGCCGGCTCTCGAGCCGGAGCATGGCGATCCCCTGCATCATCTGAAATCCGCCGGCGACCAAAGTCACGACAATGAGCGCGATGGTGCAGATCAGGAGCTGGTCGGCTTCCGCGCGCGGCAGCACGGAATCGATCAGAAGCTTGGTGACCAGGGGCGGCGCCAGCGCGAGAAGGCCGAGGGACAAGGCCGCCCGCATGATGCGCAGGAGATCGGCCCGAACCATCGCGGCGCCGAATGTGAAGAGATCGCGAACCATCAGGGCCCGCGACGGCAGCGGCCGATAGAACGTCACGGCTTCGGGAGCCAGCTCGGATGCGGTCGCCCGCGTCAGGTCGCGGCGCGTGCCGGCACCGGGATCGACGATGATGTGGCGACCGCTTGGCCCCGGCAGGACCGCGACAGCCCGTCGGTCTTCGCCGAGAAACGCAACGAACGGACCGGCGCTGTTTGTCCACCACTCCGCTCGCAGCAACAGGCGCCGGCTCCGCACCCGCGACGCCCTTGCGATGATCGTTGCGTTCGCGAGATCGTCGCTTCCGGACAGCATGCTGGCCGGAGCTTCGAGCGATATGCCCATGGCATCTCCGACCTTCCGGCAGGCGGCAAGCAGATGGCTGGCGCCAACCGTGCCGGACTGCGATCCGGCTTCGGCGGCGATGATCCCGGCAAGACGACCAACAACGCTTCTGGTCCGCATCCGGTTGAGATTCGAACGCTGGCGCAGGCGCTCGGCCTCCGCGACGGCGTCCTCGTCGATCCTGCGACGCAGGCTCTCCATCACGCGTACATGGAATCGATCGAGGCCGGCCCATATCTCGGCAAGCGGAAACGCCCCGCTCTCCCGAACCGTCAGGGTGGCCTCCTCACGGGCGACGATCCACGTTCCCGGCGGCATCGGCACGGGGACGTCTGAGGCATCGCTCTCCGGCATCGCCATCACGCCGATGGTCCCGCGCTCGATCCCAATCCAGCCGACCCGCCGGCCGGACAACCGGAGAAACTCCGTCGACGCCAGGGTGTATTGCGATCCGATCGCGGCCTGCTGCACGAGTGCTCCTGCAGGGGAGGCTGCGATGAGTCCTGCGACCTGCGCAGTCCATGCGTCGATCCTGTCCCGATCCGCAAAACGGCCGCGACGACCGATCACGATCTCCGTCTCGAGACCGCCAACCGCAATAGCGGCAAGCGAATTGCTGCTCGCATCGCAGATACCGGGCAGGCCGAAAACGACGCCGCCCTGCTCGACCCGAAACAGATGATGCCGCCGGCTCGGCTCGCCCGCGGCAGTCTCCCTCACCGCAAAAATGTCGACATAGCCACGCACGACGTGAAGGACGCGATCGACGTCATCGATCGGTAGCGGTCGATGGCTCTCGAGCGCCACCGGGGCGGACGAGGCGACTTCGCTCAAGGGCGGGATTTCGAGATGTGGAGGCTGATACGCACTGTTCATTCGGCCGATACCAGCTGGACATATTCGCCGCCCTCGGCAAGCAGCTCCTGATGCGTCCCCCGCTGCACGACCCGCCCGTTGTTCATCACCAGGATCTCGTCACAGTCGCGAATCGTGCTGAGCCGGTGGGCGACGATGATGCAGGTACAGCCCCTGCGCCGGAGATTATCGTCGATTGCCTTTTCGACGATCGGATCCAGCGCTGAAGTCGCCTCGTCGAGCACGATCACGGAAGGATTGCCCACCAGCGCCCGCGCGATTTCAAGCCGTTGTCGCTGGCCGCCGCTGAAATTCCTGCCGTCCTCGGCAATCTGGCAATCGTAATTGCCGGCGCGGACAGCGACTTCCTCATGGATCACCGCATCTTTCAGCGCGCGCGACACGCTGGCTTCGGGCACGGTGTCGTCCCAGAGCGTGAGGTTATCGCGGGCGGTCGCTTCGAACAGCAGGATCTCCTGATCGACATAGGCGACCGAGTTGGTGAAGATCTCCTGGGGAATCTCCGCAAGTGGCCAGCCGTCGATGCAGATGTCGCCGGACCACGGCCGGTAGAGCCCGCTGATCAACCGTCCGATCGTGGATTTGCCGCTGCCAGATGACCCGATCAGGGCCACCCGGCGGCCGGGCTCGACGACCAGCGAGAAATCCTCAATCAGCGGCGGCTCGAGCGCGGAATAGCCGAACGAAATATCCTTGAGCTCGACCCGGCCCGAGAGCTTCGGCGGCATGCCTGCCGGCGCGTGCTCAATCGGCACCAAGGGACGGGCGGGATAGTTGAAGACGTCCTCGATCCGGAACAAATTGCCCTTGATGGTAAGGAACGCAGTGGTCTGCTGTACGAGCGCGTTGACCGGCTCGACCAGGCTCGCAAGCAGCGCCTGCAGCGCGACGAGGCCGCCGATGGTCAATGCGCCATCGACTATCCGTAAGCCGCCCACGCCCAGCACGACCGCGATGGTCAATCCAGTCAGGAAGATCGGGCAGGCGTCCAGGAAAGTCGAGTAGACGCCGAGATCGCGCTCGGCGTTCAGGACTTTTGCCTGAAATCCCGCCCAGCGCGCGAAGGCGTCATCCTCCAGACCGCCGGCCTTGATGGTTTCGATCGTGCGGATGATCTCGATGGTGCTTCCGTTCAGCTTGGCCCGTTCGATGACGAGCTTGCGGTTGAGGTTCTCGCGCTGGCGCGCAACCAGCCTGAGAACGACGACATTGAGCAGAGCCATGGCGACGCTGATCGCGGCCAGAAGGCCGTCGTAGAACGCCATCGTGATGGCGATGAAGATGACCGAGACCAGATTCAGCGCATTGGCGGCCACCCCGTTCGAAAGGAGCTGGGCGATCTGTTCGCTGGCAGCGACGCGGTTGGCGAGATCGCCCGAACGCCGTTGAGTGAAGAACTCCATCGGAAGGGTCAGGACGTGCCAGATCAACCGGCTGACCATCGTCACCGTGAGCTTGGTCTGGATGCGCAGGAGCAACGATTGTTGAAACGCGGTCATCAGCGCCCGCGCCAGCGCGGTGATCCCCATGCCGATCAATAAAGGCGTGAACCAGCCCTCGGCGCGCTTGATCAACACGTCATCGACAAAGATCTTCGCGAATGCCGGGACCAGTATGGCAGGCACCACGAGCGCCATGCTGAGTGCAACCAGCAGCACCACCGCCCCGAATGAATTCGACAGTTGCCGCAGCAGCAGCGGAAAGAAATCGGGCTCGCGGCCGCCTGCCTTGAACCCGGGACCCGGCTCCATCGCCAGGACCACGCCGGTGAAGGCTGCGTCAAATTCCTCGTGGCCGACCTTGCGACGCCCGACGGAAGGGTCGTTGACATAGGCGCAATCCGAATCCAGCTTTTCCAGTACCACGAAATGATTGAAGTTCCAGTGGATGATCGAGGGCATCGGCAGCTCATGGAGCGTCGCCGGCTCCTTCCTGAAACCTTTTGCGGTCAATCCGAACTGTCGCGCAGCCTTCAGCACATTGCTGGCCTTGCTGCCGTCCCGCGAAACGCCACAGGCTTCGCGCAGCTTTTCCAGCGGCACCCAAAGACCGTGATAGGCCAGAATCATCGCGAGCGAGGCTGCGCCGCATTCCAGTGCTTCCATCTGGAACACCGTGGGGGTGACCCGGCGCCGTCGCATGCGGCCGATCTTGTTGCCGAGGCGATCGAGCAAACCCGGCCGATTGTCAGCTTGATGCGATAACCCGGTCATGCACTGGTATTCCTAGCCACCAATGCCACTAAGCCGCTTCATCAGCGGGATCACCAGATCGATCGGCGGTTGCTCGCGCGTCGTGACTTCGGCGCGGGTCAACGTGCCGCTCGAGAGCAGGATCGGCGGCCCCTTGCCGGAGGTCCAGCGATACCCGCTGGCGGTAGAAGGATCGCGCTCCAGGGTCACCTTCGCCGCATAGGGCGCGCCGTCCTGCGAAAAGCGCTTCACCAGCGCGTCGTTGTGCAGGTCCGCCAACATGCCCTGCGGCGTCACAGGGAAATCCGAGACCGTCACCACCCTGCCGACAATCGCGCCGTATTCTTCCCGCTTGACGGTGGTCGGCTCGACACGAACCTCCATACCCGGCCTGATGTTCTTGCCGCGGTCCGGCGGCATATAGACGGTCGCCTCCAGAACCTGGCCCGCGGTCTCGATTTCCACGATCGGCATCCCCGTTGTCAGCACGGCGCCGCCGGATACCTTGACCTCGACGACGCGGCCATCAGCGGGGCTGACGATCCGCGACCCCCGCTCCAGGTCGGCTGCAATCTGCTCGACCGTCCGCCTTGCATCGTTCACCTTGAATTCCGACTGCAGCCGATCGCGCTCACGCTGGCTCTGCAGATCCAGCCGCTGCGCGTTGAGCTTGAGGATGTCGTTCTTCGCGTCGGTGATGCGCTCCCGCGCATTGTTGAGCTCGACCCGGCGGTCCTCGAGATATCTGCGCGTGACGGTTCCGTTTGCCGCGGCAGGCTCGAGCTTGGCCACCTCGTCTGTGAGATAGGCGGTGCGCCGCTCGGCGGCCGCAATCACGTTGGCAAGGCCGGCTTCCTGAGCCGCATAATTCGCAAGCTTGGCATCGATCTCGCGCGAGATCGCCCCGGTGAGCTCGGCATGCTCGCGCTCGCGCTCGCGCAGGACGTCCCTCGCCTGCTGAAGCCGCTGCTCGGTCTCGGTCTGCGCGACCCGGGCAATCACCTGATCACGGCGGACCTCGTCGCCGATACCGACGTCGAGCGAGGCTAGCCTTCCACTGACCGCGGACACGGCGTCGACCAGGCGACCACCGCTGCTCAACAAAATGCCATCGCCGGACACGCGGGTCGGAATGCGGCCCAGCACGCTCCAGGCGAGCAGCACGGCAAGACCCAGCGCCAGCGCCGCTGCGGCCATCCAGTCGAACGGGCGCGTGACGCCGACGACATGATCGAGCTGTTCGGGATTCGAAAGCCGCTCGATGGCCGCGTCCCGAAAGATTCGCTCCGTCCCCCGCTTCACACAGGCTCCCGCAAATGCCGAACCCACTTCGGCTGGGCTCAAGTTGAGCCGGAATGCTTTCATCTTTTCAAGCAGGATATCGCCTGCCCGCGCTGGCAAATTCTTTGACCGCGCGCTTTTTGAAACCCAAACCTTCAGCTCGCAGCCTGGCATTCGTGCAGCCACGCCGAACTCGCTCATATCGGGCCACGCGAACAGCTTTTCGACATCGTCCGCTCGCTTTGGCCGCAGCCCGCCGCGTCATACGAAGCACAATGCCTGATTGGCAGGCATGGCTGTCTCGAGGCGGTCAAATGCCGCCGCCGCAATGGCGCACCAAAGGCAAAATGACCGACGCCCCGCGCGCGGGACCATCGGTCATCGCAAAGGCTCGGCAATATCCAAGCCGGTCACGCTATGAACCCTGAGGTCAGATAGTCGGAGGGACGACCGTGGTTTTAGTGGTGCTGCTCGGCCAAGCGCCCCCTGCTACATCGTCTAGGGAGCCCTCGCCGAGTGCATCCTTGTCAGACGTCGACGAGATCGTGTTCGCGGCGCCGTCCTTGGGCCTCTCACCAGGCTGGGCCTGCCCTGTCGGATTCGTGTCCTGCCCGTTGGTCATATTCAATCTCCATGTTTCATCCATGCTGATCGGGGCCCGACATTGCAACCCGCGCTCACTGCATGTTCGCTCTTCCAGGAATGGGTAGAGCGGACATGCCTATATCGAGATGGACCATTTCCGGACCGATGGGCGGCGGCAGAGGTGACCTCTTCGAGCCGTCGTCGGCTCAGGTGCCTTCTAGCCCCCCTTGCCAGTGGTAGTGAATGGCCGCCCAGAGCTGCCGCCTGAAACATCGTCCAGGGACTTATCGCCGAGCTCATCCTTTTCAGACGTCAACAACGTCTGGGAACTTCTGTCCTGAGCGGCGTCCGCGAGGCCCTCAGCTTCCCCTTGTTTATTCGCATCTTGCGCAACGGTCATATTCCATCTCCGGTTTCATCAATGCCAAGCGTCTCATGCGAATGCTCGAGACGACATTCGTCCCCATGACCGAGCTTCATATCTTTATCTCCGTCGCTGGGCGATACGGCAAATGCCGTATTTCGTCGTCGGTCAGGAGGCTAATGTCGAGACGCCCTGCGCCGCCGCAGGTGGCGGCGAAGTGTGAGATGTCCTGCCAGAAGCCACTCACACCTTTCCACAAAGCCCCCCTGCTAGATCACAAGGCAAAGTCCCGAAAACAGCAGCGAGCCCAGGATAATACGTTTGAAGGCTGATTCGTTGATCCGTCCGAACAGGACGATACCCACAGCCGTTCCAGCAGCTAAGGCGGGCAGAGAAATGCCAAAGTCGATCAAGACCTTTAACGAGAGGCTGTGGTGCGAAAGCATGAGAGCGAGGGCGAACAGTTGCATCACCCATATAAAGGGCTGAACCAGGCCGCGCTGCTGATTTTTGGGGAGACCATGGATGTCGCACCAGATCGCAGGAAGTGTGCCGGGCATCGCGGTCAACCCGCCGACCAGTCCCCCACCAAACCCTACCAGCACGTTCCGGCTCCGGCTCTCCATCCGACGCGAGAAGGCAGGCGTCGGCCGCAAGAAGGCATATGTCGCGTAAAGGGATAAGAGAGTTCCAAAACCCAGTCTGAAGATCCCGGTATCCACCTTCTGCAGGAGATAGACCGCGATCGGAATTCCTAATAGTCCACCAGCGATGAAAACGAGGCTGGTTTTCCATTGCATGCTCTTGCGTAGCGCAATCAGCGTGGCCGCTTGCACGGTGATGCTGCAAGCCATCATCAATGGCACAGCTTCCATGGGCGGAAAAACGTGTAGCAGGATGGCGCCGGCGACCGCCGAGAACGCAAACCCGGAAAGGCCGGACACGAACGCGCCCGCGAAAACCGCCCCACTCAGTACCAAATAGGCCGCTATGTCTGACATAGTACCGCTTCCTCAAAAATGGTGATCGTCGTCAAATGGCAGGACAACATGAGGTCGCCTGAACTCACTCGAGCGACAACGACCAATCCAACTAATCGCCGTGGATCGCCGTTGCTGCCATTTCGATGGGCCGAATACTCGACGCGTGATGCAGCACGTATCCCCCGACGACGTGTAAAATGCCGAAGCCAGCCAGGACGGCGATTGTCCACGCCTTGAGAGGTGGCGATGGTCGCCGGGTGTGGGAGCTATCGGTAATTGCCATGTCCAAATTTCCTTTTTGTAGGCGGCCCGTTGCGCGGTCCCCGGATGCCCACAAACGATACGCAGATGGTCACCATTGGTATCGCGCGACAACTTTTCCGGCGTAGGAGCGCGTGACGTTGGAGAACTCTCCCTCGAATGTCGTCGCTGTCGACCAGCCACTCAGCCATTTCATCTCGACGGCGCCGGTGGCAAGCGCAGAGTCGGACGCTTGCGCCGCGCCGCTGACGACGAAGCTCGCGCCGGGCAACGTCTGGAAGGTGGCCGCGATCGAACGGTCCGCGTTGAAATCGTGCGCCCACGCCGTGCGCCCGCGCAGCGTCAAGATGCCGGCCTGCATCGCAAAGGATTTGTCAGCGCGCAGGCCGAGTTCGCTGCGGCTATCGGTGACGCTCTTCGAATTGTAGGTCAGCGCAAAGATGTTGCTACCGACGATGGCCGCTTCGGCGTAAGCTGGCAGGTCGACGGTCGTAAACTGTCCAGCGGCATAAGGCGTGAGCCCAAAACCTAGCGCCACGAAGCGGTAACCGCCTTCGAGCCGGCCTGACCAGGCATTGGCCCTGAACTCGGCGCGCAGCCGGTCAACGCCGGCAACTGTCACCGTGCGATCCGTGGTGATGTCCTGCCAGCCATAGGCAAGCGCACCGGTCAGATAAGCCGCACCCATATTGTGCCGAATGAACGCACCGGCCTGGAACAGGTCGGAGCGACCGCCGCCGAGATTATTTGCAACCGAGAAATTGGTGCCGCCGCCGGCGAGCGCAAAACCGACGAGCGTATCCGGCGAGAAACGGTAGTCGGCGCCGACCGCCGTGCCATAGATGCTGCTTGTGGTGTTGTTCGAGCCGAGAGCCACATTGCCGTCGGTGGTCTGCGACCCGCCAAAGCCCGCCGCCCACACGCTCCAGCGCTGTTCGAACGTAGGCGCGCGCGGCGGCGCCTTGGTGTAGATCGCAGCCAAGGCGTCACTTGGCTTGCGGGTTTGCGCATACGCCAAGGCTCCCTGATCGGCGTAACCGACAGCCGTCCCGCCGACCGGGACGCCGTCGCCGCGTCCAGCGACGAACGGATCGGTCATCACGCCCATAAACTGGTTCATCGCATTGAAGGTGGTCTGCTGCGGCGCGGTGCCGGCTTCGCCGGAAAGCTGCGTCAGCCCTGCCGGCGTCAGCGCCCCGAACACGATCGGAATGCCGCCAGTGCTGTTGAAAGAATTGACGAGGGCATTGCCGACATTCTGCTGGTTGGCGTTCAGCCCCGTACCCGGCGGCGGAATGAAGGCGAGCACGAGGTTGAGATACACGTTATGGGCATCATGGGCATCGTAGCTGAGGCTTGAAGTAAAGCCCGACGGCAGATCGGTGTTGACCAGCGACGAAAATGTGCCGTTCACGCCGCCTGCCGCATTGAGGATCGTGTATTGCTTGGCGACGTAAGTGCCCGGCGCAAAGCTCGCGTTCACCGTCGCGCCGCCAAGCGTCGCCGCACCCGTGACGTTGGTGCGGTCGGCGCTGACGGGCGAAACCTCCACCATGTAGCTCGCAGCCGCGGTGAAGACGAGGTTGCCTTGCACGGTGAGCAAGCCGATCGAATTGCCCGGCGCCAACGCGCCGCCGTTAATGGTGGTGTTGCCGACAGTGCCGTTGCCGCCGAGCGTTCCGCCGGCATTGACGGTCACGTCGCTGACGATCGACCCGTTGACCGACAACAAGCCGCTATTCACGGTGGTGGGACCGGTATAGGCATTGGGGCCGGTGACGGTGGTGGTGCCGCCATTCGTCGTCAGGCTCATGCCGCCGCGGAGGCCGTCGAGCGTGCCTCCGGTCGAGGTCACCGCGCCGTTCAACAAGCCACTCTTGAGCGTTCCACCCGCCAGCTCCACCGCGTTGATCGTCTGCGCGGTGCCGCCGAGATTGACGGTGCCGCCGGTGTTGATCGTCATCGTGCTGGCGGTGCTGAACGCATTGTCGACAACGCTGAACAGGGTGGCACCGTCGTTGACCGTGGTGGCCCCGGTATAGGCGTTGCCGACCAGGAAGATGGTGGTGCCGCCATTCGCGGTCAGGTTCATGCTGCCCCCAACGCTGGCGATGGTGCCACCGGTCGAGGTTACCGCGCCGGTCAGCGCGCCGTTGCCCAGCCGGCCGCCCGCCAGCACCACCGTATTGATCGTCTGCAAAAAGCCGTTGAGGTTGACGACGCCGCCGATGGCGATCGTCGTCGTACTGACGGCGCTGAAGGCGTTGATACCGGAGCCCGTCAGGGTCGCGCCGTTGTTGACCGTGGTGGCGCCGGTATAGGTGTTGGTGCCGCCAAGGGTGGTGGTGCCGCTGTTCGTCGTCAGGCTCATGCCGCCGCCGACATCGACCAGATCGCCGTCGATCGAGATCACCGCGCCGGTCAAGGAGCCGTTGCTTAGTCGGCCGCCTGCCAGCGCCACATTGTTGATGGTCTGCGCAAAACCGCCGAGATCAACCGTGCCGCCGGTGTTGATCGTCGTCACGCTGGCGGCGCTGAACGCATCGGGGCTGGCGCCAAGCAAGGTTGCGCCGTTGTTCACCGTGGTCGCGCCGGTATACGTGTTGAGGGTGATGATATTGGTGACACCCCCGTTCGCCGTCAGGCTCATGCTGCCGCCGACGTGGCTCAGCGTGCCGCCGGTCGAGGTCACCGCGCCGGTCAACGCGCCGTTGCTCAACACGCCGCCCGCCAGCGCCACATTGTTGATGGTCTGCGCAGTCCCGCCGAGATCGACGATGCCGCCATTGATCGTCATCGCGCTGGTGGCGCTGAACGCGCCGGCATTGCCGGCCAGCAGCGTCCCGGCACTGACGAGGGTCGTGCCGCTAAAGGCGCTCGTGCCGGTCAGCGTCCAGGTGCTGGTGCCGGCTTTCGCGAAAATGCCGAAGCCGCGATACTGTGCTGCCGCGCCCATCGTAGACACGTCAAACGTCGCATTCGTGCTGCCGCCGAGCCGCAACGTGTCGGCACTGCTGAACGCCACCGCATTGCCGGTGATGGTCGATCCCGCCCGCAGCTCCAGCGTATTGGTGCCGCCGGTGAAGGTGATGGCGTTGGCCCGCGTCACGCTGTCGCCGGCAAGTCCGCCCGCGATGGTTCCGGTGTTGGTGATCGTCAGGTCGGAGCCGATGATGCCTGCGCCACCGGCACCGTTGGTCGAGCCCGCACCGCCATTGCCGCCGGTAATCGTGCCACCGAAATTGTTGATGGTTGTGGAACCGGCCCAAATGCCGGCTCCACCGGCGCCTCCAGCGCCTGTCCCCGTGCCGCCAACACCGCCCGCGCCACCTGCGCCGCCGCCGACAAGGGAAGCCGCGGCCAGCGCCACGGTGCTGGTCGACAGGATAAAGCCTGCACCGCCAGAGCCGCCCGAACCGCCCAGCCCCGCCGCACTTGCGCCACCCGCGCCACCCGCGCCTCCCAGGCTCTGAGAGAAGGCAGAGACACTTATCGAGCCCGAGCCGGATATAATGAAGACAGCACCGCCGGCGCCTCCTCCGCCGCCGCCGCCAGAGCCGTTTCCGTCGCCGCCCTTGCCACCCGCGCTCGCAGTAAAATTACCAATCGTACTGCCGCTTCCGGTGACGAGCGCATTCCCTGCGCCGCCGCCACCGCCACCGCCGCCGCCATCGCCGGCCGCCACGCCGGCGCTGCCATCGCTGCCCGCTGTCGTATCGCTGCCCGCGGCGCCACCCGCGGCGCCATTGTCGCCTGTTCCGCCAACGCCGCCACCAGTGCCGGCGCCGAAAAGTCCGGGCCCCCTGCCGGCGCCGCCGCCGCCACCGCCCTGTCCCGCCGCCACCCCCGGTGCACCGTTGCCACCCGCGGTCGTCGTGCTGTCTGCGCCACCCGATCCGGCATTGCCGCCGCCATCGCCACCCGCGGCGAAGGTGGAGACGACGCCAACAACGAGGGAGGTGGAGACGATCGCGCCGACAAGTGCGGTGCTTGCGAGCAAGCCGCGCCGGCGCACTTTCGGGTCGGAAGTGGTTCTTGTTGGCAATTCTTTTCCAGCCCGCAGACCCAACTGCGCTTCCAAACAGAGATGTGAGCGCGCCAATCGGAGGCCGCGCCGGTCAAGCTGACCAACCGGCTGCTGTCCAAGCGCGTCCAGTCGGGGCGAAAGATATCGCCGGGTCGATTCACGAGCGATACGGCAGATGTCGTATTTCGTCGCCGGCAGGCAGGCCAATGTCGAAGGGCCCGCCCAGCAGATGGTGGCGTGGAGATCAGCGCCGAGACACAATCGCAGCCGTGGCGGGACGATCGCCAAGCTCGGGGCAGTCACACATCCTTCTAGCGACCACTATCGATCGATTCCTTGCCGCCGACGCAGGCGGCAACGATCGCTTCGTGCAATTCCTCGCCGGTGACCGGCTTGTGCAGAATGCGATGACCGCCGGCGGTGGCTTCCCGGATGCGCGACGGCGAGGTATCTCCGGTCACGATGACGGCGGGGACCGCGCGGCCGAGATGGGCGCAGAGAGCCTCGATCGCATCCAGCCCCGTAGCACCGTCTCCGAGGCGATAGTCGGCGATGATCAGATCGACCGGCGCATCGCCGGCCACCATCGCCGCTGCATGAATCTGTTGCACCTCGGCGGCAGATCGGCCGCCATACACGCGATGCCCCTGGAGCGTGAGCAACTGCACCATGGTATCGAGGACATCCCCTTCGTCTTCCACAACCATGATGCTGACGGCGATGCCTGCGGGCGATGCCTTGTTATCGGGCAAAGGAGTTGCCACCGCACTGGCTTGCGGAACCGTCACCGAAAACATCGAACCGCGCCCGGTGACGGAGACGAGCTTCAGGGGATGTTGAAGCAGCAAGGCGGTGCGGCGAACGATGGCGAGGCCGAGGCCAAGGCCTAGCGTGCGATCCCTCGCCGGGTTCTGCAATTGCACGAACTCCTCGAAGACCATTGCTTGCTGATCTGCGGGGATGCCGGGTCCGGTATCCCATATCTGGATTTCCACCGCAGCGCCGCGCCTGCGGCAGCCGAGCAGAACGCCGCCGGATCCCGTGTATCGAAAGGCGTTCGACAGCAGATTGCCCAGGACCCGCTTCAGCATCATGGGATCGCTGTCCACCTTCAGACTGCTTTCAACAACGCGCCAATCAAGGCCGCGATCCTTCGCCACTGAAGCGAATTCGTTGCTGAGATGGTCGAACAGTTGGGACAGATTCACCGTCTCCCTCGCAACAGTGACGACGCCGGCATCAAGCCGGGAGATGTCGAGCAACCCATTCAGAAGGGCGCTGAGGTTGCCGACAATGGATTTTGCCTTGCCGGCCAGATCGCGTGCATCGCCGGATTGGACAGCGCCGCGGTGACCCAGCGCCGCGAGCGTGGCGATCAGCAGACTCAAGGCATGGATCGGCTGGCGCAGGTCATGACTGGCGGCCGCAAGGAAACGCGTTTTGGCACGATCAGCGGCTTGTGCGCGGTCGCGTTCTTCCTCAAGGTGACCGACGAGCTCGACATTTTCCAGGCGCAACCTGATGGACTCGCGCAGCATGCGGTACGTTGTGCGGCAGTAATAGAAATTGATGGTCACAAGCCCGGCAAGCAAAGAGAGATATGCGCCGGAGATGTCACCTCCATTGGTGATCGAGCGCACCGTGATCGGCAGCACCGTAGCGATGATCGAGCCGACGAGAGCAGGCGGAAACGCCGAGAGCGACGGCACCGTGCCGCAGATCAGACCGGTCAAGACAATGACGGTGAATGAAAAAAGAACAGGCTCCTGGGGAAGGAACCCAACCCAGCCGAGCATTCCCCACAGCAGGCCTGACACGCAGGAAAACGCAGCCGCAAGCCAGGCCCATCGCAACACGGACCCAGGCTCTCGATCTCGGCTGAAGAACCGGCGCGCGGCCAGGACGCGTGTGGCGGTGAGCAGATACACTGCACTGAGCCATCCGATCAACCAGCTCGCCGATACCGTGCTCCTCAGGACGTACGCCGCCGCCAGGGAGATGAGGATGTTGGCGACCACCACCCCATAGGAATTGCGATACAAAAGCTCGACGAGCGCCGCGCGTATCTTGTCTTCTTGCATCGAAACCTCTCCGCGCGCCGGCAGATGCGGCGGCTTCGTTTGCGAGTTGCCGTTGCGCTAGCCCGCTGGAAGGCCGAGACGAACCGCGTAGGCAGTCAATTCGGCGCCGCTGTGCAGATCGAGCTTCCGCATGAGATTCTCGCGATGTTTCCGGGCGGTCAGCGGGCTGATGCCGAGACGGCTGGCGATGTCGCGGTTGGTTGCGCCGTGAGGGATCATCCCCAGGATTTGCCGCTCGCGCCTTGTCAGCGCGACCGGAGACATTATCGCAGCCGTGGGCTCCGGGGTTTCATTCGGGCCGTCATGCTGGTCCACCGCAAAGCGAACCTCCTCCGCCACATAGGCATTGCCTCTTTTGATGGCATCGATGGCAGAGATGAGTTCGGAAGGATCGCCGCTCTTGGTCAAATAGCCATTCGCGCCTGCGGAGAAAGCGGCCCGGACGGAACGTGGTTCAACATTGGCGGTGAGGACCAGAACGCGCAGCTCCGGCCATTCGGCTTTCAGGTTGGCGATGAACTGAAATCCGCTCACACCGGGCATGCCGAGATCGAGTATGAGAAGATCGGCGGAGCTTTCGTTCAGCAACCGGTGAACGGCTTCACCGTCCGCCGCCTCTCCACTGACTGCAAGCCCGTCCACGGTCGACAGAAGCTGCTTCAGGCCTTCCCGAACGACGGCGTGATCGTCAGCAATGATCGTCCTCACCAGTCCACCCATGTATCGCACCCGCCCATAACGGCCTTAAGATCTCAATCAACGCCAAGCCAGGATCTGGATCCACAAATCTATTTGCCAGATCACTTTAATGCGAAATACGCCACCTGCCGTATTTTTTGCACGTGGTCGCTTCGGTAATCTCGCTGCGGTTTCTCACCTTAAGATTGCCGCGTCGGGTTTAACCGATCAGCTTTGATGAAAGTGGAGATTGAATATGACCAATAGGCAGGACACAAATTCGAAAGCGCCGGCCGAATCGACCGAAAGCCTCAAGGATGCCGCTCAGAACAAGGCACCCCAAATCTCGACGTCTGAAAAGGATGCACTCAACGACAGCTCGCTGGACGATGTGTCCGGCGGTCGCGTGCCTCCCACCCACGGGGCATGGTGACGTTCCGGGCATGATGGCCTGGTTTGGCATGTCCGCTTCGCTCCATTCCTGGGAAGCGGACATGATTGGTTTTTGAGCACACAGCTCAGAGACCGCGGTCCCTTCGGACCGCCATATCCCCGAAATTCACCGAGCGCAGGGTTCCGACGTCGGGTTTGACTGATCAACATAGATCAAAGTGGAGATTGAAGATGACCAATGGGCAGGATGCGAATTCAACGGCGACGGCGGAGCCTCTCGGGAGCAGCAAGGACGCCGCTCAGAACAACGCATCCCAGATCTCGACGACGGCAGATGGGCTGAGCGATAGCTCCCTGGACGATGTGTCAGGCGGCTCTTGGCCGTTCAGTTCAGCAGCGCGAGCCTCCTACTCGGTCAACGGCCCAGGGGGTTAGCGAGCAGCTACAACGTCGAATACAACACTTGCATTGATGAATTTGGAGATTGAGATGACCGACACGCAGGATACGAATTCAAAAGGTGAAGCCGAAGCTCTCAAGGACACGGCTCAGAACAATGCATCCCAGATCTCGACGGCGCCTGACAAGGATGCGCTCGTCGACAGCTCCCTGGACAAAGTGTCGGGCGGTGGCTGGCCGTACGCAACGATGAGTTCTGCTCAGGTCAGTCCGACCATCTGACTTTGAGCAACGGCGGGATCGGTTTGGATCTTGCCGGGCCTTTACAGTGACCGATGCTCCTGCGGGCAGAGCATTGGTCATTTCGTTCTTGTTGGCTGCTGCACTTGGCGCAAACCGGACTCTGTAGAACGTCAAACTGCCGTGGATGAACGTTCCGACGGAGCTGACGCCAGTCCACGCGACCGCGCTCTTCGGATGAATGCGGGGTGGCCACGGAGGACGCAATCATGCGCGCAGTGTTCGGGCACGCAATCGAAAGACCCGGAAAAACAGCACCCAAAGCAATCGGTGTGGGCTTCAAGGCGCCCAACGAGCTTGCGTTGCCCACCTCATCGAAGCCCGACCCACGCCTTGTCGCCTTGGTCAGGATACTCGCGCGGCAGGCCGCGCGAGACTTCTATTCACGCCCCATGGGCCGGCCGGGACTGTGCGGCCTCGCCTCCCTCACACTGTTCGACGACAAGGATGATCGGATTGCGCGTCAACGATCCGTCCTCCTCCCCAACATCAAGGAATACGCAATCGTCGCTGTTTGCCCGACGCGCTTATGCATTCCGCAACTGGTTGCGGGTGATTTGAACCTACGAAAGCAAGTCATTGATTTTGCTAGGGCAACGGTTCGATCTTAAAAACAAAAACCCAGCAATCCATTGAGGTTGCTGGGTTTTCAGTATCAATCTTGGTTGCGGGGATAGAATCTGAACCTATGACCTTCAGGTTATGAGCCTGACGATAGCCTAAATTCTTATTCAACACGCTGGCCCGCGCGCCAGCCCATCTCCCAGAAGTCTGCCTCGAGTCGGGCGGCTTCCTTGAAGATCGCAATCAGTTCTGCCTCGCGGGCCGGCGTGGCGTAGAGATCGGCGAGACGCTCCAGGTGCGCCCGCGCCTTCGCCGCGCCCTCCTGGTATGGCTCGCCGGCATACTCGGCGATCCAAACGCGATAGATTCATCTCGACATCAAGGATGGCCGAGAGGCCGGCCGCCGCTTCACGCATGTCGGCAAGCTTGGGCGACTTGTAGACCGAGAGCGCGTAAGCGCGAGCAAACTCGATGAGGAACAGGTAGTCCTGAGCAAGGTAGTAACGAAACGCCGCTTCGGCGAGCGAGCCGTCTGCCAACCCGTTCGTGAAGGGATGCTCGGTGTAGGCCCGCCACTCGGCGGATGCTTCTGTCTTTAGACGCTCGAAGAAACTCACGATCTTTTTCGCCTGGCTTGCTTTCCCATGAACGTCTTTGGCTCGCTACCGATAGCGCGTTGCGAACCGGGTTGAGGCTGACCTTGACAGGCCGCCGCGATCAGCCGGCACCATGGCGCACGAAATTCGCTTGCCGTCGGTCGCCGGGACTGTCTTGCGTTCTCACGTTATCACCAACAGCATATGCCCTAAATCCAAGTTTCAACTGCGGACGAACCGCACCAGTTTCGCACCAGAAACAACCCGCACGAAGCGCAACGAACGTGGCCGAATTCCACGTAAAGCGCAGGAAAATCAACGGCGGCGGCCATTATCCCGCCGCTCATAACGGCGTGGTTGCTGGTTCGAGTCCTGCCGCACATATATCGGGAAATTGCCCGCGCTAGATTTTTGACTAGGCTCCTTCGCCCTGCGGCTCTGAAGGCGCCATTACTTCGTACGCTTGAACGCCGCGTGATAGCTCGCCACTAGGCGTACTTCTTTTCTGCTCAGCCTGCTAAGGTGCTCTTCTAGTCAACCGCAACTGCGGCTGCCCAGCTAAAGTCATAGTGAGCGCCCAACAACTTCATTGCGACAACAGCGACAAGAACGCAGATGATTTGCAACAACGTTCTCGTCGAGAACACTCTATTGAAGAGCGTCATGATGCCGCCTTCTAGCGCTGGTGACCGAGCCGGATTCCAAGCTTGAGCGCCTTTTGGCGGAGTGAGCCTTCGGAGCGCTTTGTGAGCTTCGCAATTTTTGCAACCGGAGTCTTCGCTTTCGAATGAGCGCGCAGCTCCTTCACGTCAGCCTTTGTGTATTCGCGACGCACTGGTTTCTTCTTCGTAGCCGTCTTCTTTGCCTTCTTCGTCACTTTTAGCTCCTCGATTCGAGAGTGGGCGTACTAGCACAGCCGCATTGAGGCGCAACTCTCCATCAGTTGACTCTATAGGCTGGTCCGTGAACTCGCTCATGATGTCAGTTTTGCCGGCGATTTGATGCCGGAGAGATTCGGTCCCTGCCCGAGGTTCAAGCACGCATTGATGCGCTGCTGGCGGCGGGTATGACCACCAGTGCTGCCAAATTCATCCACGACGAGCGCGGCATCCAGACGCTTGGAAAGGCCCCGGGCCGGGCGCTGGCGCGCCTTCACGCCGACTTTCGTCTTTTCTTTGCACACGGGGCGAAGTGAGCACGGGGACGGCGTGTTACGAACTTGCCAACAGCGCATACGGTCTGTCCCATTTCTACGCTACAGCGCGCAGGAGTTAGTCGCGGCATCAGAGAGCCCTTTGTTTGGCACCGCAGGCGACATAGATCGACGCATTCGGGCAATTGGGCTACGCGCAGATGGCGTCGAAACAAGTCAGCATGAACCTCATCAGCTACCACAAAAGCAGTGCCTTCCTGGTAACCCCGCATCGACACCAAGGTCGCGCCATGGAAGTGCCTATGCCGATCTCGCTCAGCGGGACTTGATCCGATTGTGGCGGAAAATCATCGAAGCACACGCAGGAACCGTGGTTGACAATCATGACAACAAGCGGCGCCGGCTCGTCGAGTTCAAGGATGGTTGCCGCTATGGCAAATTCGGAAAGGCAAAGGCTTATGAGCTGCTGATCGCCCACGAGAGGATCAGGGCCTACAAGATGGGAGGTAAGACCATGATCGACCTCGACAGCGTGGATGAATATCATGCTTCGCTGCCGAGGGTCGAAGCGAGAGCAAGCTAGACCGCCGATCTGCGCAGCGGGACGGCGGGCGCACCGTCGCGCAGGCTGTCGAGGCGATCAGTCCAACGCTGCATTAAACGCATGCGTCCGGCCCAATAGGCAGCACAGTTATAGATCCGCGGATCTTGTTCTTGTCGGCCCCTGCCAAGCCGGCGCCGCACAACCTCGTCGCGCCACCAGCGCTTCTCTCTCAGAGTCGTGGGCGAGTTGGACTTCCACTACAACGCCGTCGAACGCGACCTCCTCGTTGAGCGGGGCCGACGCGGTCGAGTGGAAACCGTGCGCGCAATGGTCACCGCCGGGGCAGTATCGCAGCCCATGTCCGCAGAGCCGCGTTCGGTGTGTTGTCGGACATTGGCACGCCATCGTCATTGGACGTCCAGCAGATCGCGGATCAGCGGCGCACGATCAGCGCATTTGGCGTCGGTCTCGCGTCCAGGCAACAGAGTCGCCCCCGAAATCGTCCCAGCCTCCGGCATTTCGAGTCAGAGCCAGGTTCGATTCCGGTCGGGACATTGTGGAGACCGGAACGGCATGGTGCCTGCCCTGCTGCCGGGGAGCCTGCTGTTTTATTTTTGCCACCTAATACGGCACGTCTGCTTGTTGGTATTTCTGTTGGTATCGGCAACAATCGACGACAGAAACTTGCGTGAATTCAGGTAGTCATTCAGCACTGCCGCAAGATCTCCCCAACCTATCATGAACGCATGGTCTGGGGTCAGGGCGATGGCTCCGGGCTGCGCTGTGTCGACAGCGCCGTGGGGCGCATCGGTCAACTGGCCTGCTGGGAGCACTACAACCCGCTGGCCCGCTATGCCCTGATGGCCGATGGCGAGCAGATCCACTCGGCCATGTATCCCGGCTCGTTCGCCGGCGACGGCTTCTCCGAGCAGATAGCCATCAATATCCGCCAACACGCGCTGAAGGCCGGGTGTTTCGTTGTCTGTGCGACAGCGTGGCTGAATGCCGAGCAGCAAGCCCGGATTATGAAGGACACCGGTAGCAGAATCGAGCCGATTTCCAGCGGCTGCTTCACCGCGATCGTCTCTCCAGAGCGTAAACTCATGGGCGCACCGCTGCGATCGGGCGAAGGCGAGGTTATTGCCGATCTCGATTTCTGGGCCATCGACAAGCGCAAGCGCGAACGCAAACCGCACCCGGCGATCGCTTCCGTCGATGACGTCGCGGATATCGATGATCGGCGACGCGTCGTAAATGCGCAGTGACCAAGAGCCTTGGCGGTGGCGCGAGGCGTTCGCGACGCCGGTGCGGTGGCTGGAGATTTCTCAGAAGACATTCGGGGCGGTGCTTGCCGCCTAGGCAACGCAGCGAGGTATTTGGCATGCTTTCTTACTCCAGATGGATCGCGGTCGCCGCCATGGCCTCAACCTCGGCAACTGGCCTGGCAGCAGAAACGACATTCAAAGCCATGGGAGAAGCTTGCGGCTTTCGAATACTCCCTAATGCTTTGCGATTCCGTGATCTCGTAAACGAAAACAACTATGCGGCAGCATCGAAGCTGTTTCTCGATAATCAGTCGATCGGCGTTGCCCGAATTTTGACGAGGAACGACGTTGTCAGCTTAGAAGATCAATCTGCAGGCATGTCGTGTGTGAGGCGAACGGGAGAGCCCGTTTTGCTACTGGATGAGCACGGAGGACTTCAACGTGCTGGTTGGCCACCCTCAGCAGAGTCCTTAACCGGGGAGTCGACATGACGACCAGTGCACCCATCAATTCCGCGACCTCACGACGCCATCTGCTCCTCGCTGGTGGCGGTGTTGTGGCGGCTCTCGGCCTCCCGAAGGTGACGCTCGCCAAGACGGCGAGCGATGCCAAACCAGCCGCCCACCACGCTTCTCACAAAGGATCTGATCACATGTCGACGGTAACGATGAAAGACGGCACGACGATTTACTACAAGGACTGGAGCGCCGGTCCGGTCATGACCTTCTCCCATGGCTGGCCGCTCACCGCCGATGCCTGGGACGCCCAGATGCTGTTCCTGCAGAACAACGGCTATCGCGTCATCGCCCATGACCGCCGCAGCCATGGCCGATCGGACCAGACATGGACCGGCAACGATATGGATACCTACGCCGATGATCTCGCGGCCTCCTTGAAACACTTGACATCAAGGGCGCGACGATGGTCGGTCATTCGACCGGCGGTGGCGAGGTCGCCCGTTATGTCGGCCGTCACGGCACGTCGCGTCTGTCGAAAGCGGTTCTGATCTCCGCGGTGCCTCCGCACATGGTGCAGACACCCGCGACAGCGCCTATGAGTGTCTTCGACGGCCTCCGCGCGAGCCTGGTAGCCGATCGGGCTGGGTTTTTCAAAGAACTGGCGATTCCGTTCTTTGGCTATAACCGCCCCAACGCGAAGATTTCGCAGGGCCAGATCGATTCTTCTTGGCTTCAGGGCATGATGGGAAGCCTCCAGGGCGAGTACGACTGCATCAAGGCCTTCTCCGAGACCGATTTTACGGATGATCTCAAGAAGATGACCATCCCAACCCTGCTCCTGCAGGGCGATGACGATCAGATCGTTCCTATCGACATTGCCCCCGGCGCTCGGTGAAAATTCTGCCAAACGCAAGCTTGAAGGAATATGCTGGCGCTCCGCATGGCATGTGCGTCACCCACGCGGACCAAGTGAACGCAGATCTGTTGGCTTTCCTCAAAGGATGACGGGGCGACGTCATATTCCCGATCGACCCGCGGCTTTGAGGCTTCGTGGTGCGGCAATGCATGTGCATTCCAATGCGAGGCGAAGATGAACGCGACACAGCAAGAACTTCCGATCCTCGTGACCGGGGGCGGCGGGGCGGATCGGCTCGGTGGGCCGTATGGTGACAGAGCTGCTTCTCGCTCACGGAGTCCGGGTACGGGCACAGGTTCGGGTTGACGACGAGCGGGCCGCCACACTGCGGGATCTAGGCGCCGAGGTCGTGGTCGGCGATCTGCTCGATCTTACGGCAGCACATCGGGCGATCGAGGGGTGCGAACGTCTTCTTCGGGATGTCGGTCTCGCCGAGCTATCTCGAAGCCGCTGCCAACGTCGCTGGCGTTGCAAAGCACCATGGCGCGAAGGCATTCGTCAATCTCTCCCAGATGACCGTCAACGAGATGGACATCTTCAACACGTCCGCCAGCCCCAACAAAAGCAGCATTGGTTGGCGGAGCAGATATTGTCCTGGTCCGGGCTTCCAGTAGTGGAGGTAAGACCAACTGCGTTCATGGAAGGACTTTTCCTTCAAAGCGTCACGGGCGTTACCATGCAGAATAAGATTATGGCGCCCTTGGGAAAGGGAAAGAACTCAGCGATTGCCGCCTTCGATGTCGCTCGAGTGATCGCTGAAATTTTGAGCGATCCCACAGAGCATATCGGCAAGACCTATCACCTGACCGGCCATGTTTCGCAGGACTTGGACGCGGTCGCACGCGAGTTCTCGGCCGCGCTTGGCCGTACGATTTCGTATGTTGACGTTCCGCCCGAGATGATGAAGGACCAACTTGCCGCCTTCGAGATACCACCTCATGTTATCTCGCACGTCGTGACAATGGCCCAACTCCATCGGGACAACAGGTACGATCGGTTCAGCAAGGATGTCGAAGGGCTGACCGGCATACCCCCGATGAGCGTTCGAGAGTTCGTGCAGAAGAACGCGTATGCGTTCGCACCGGTCGCGCCTTCGAGCGCGGCTGAATAATCACGACGCCGTAACCGGAGTACGTCGTCGCATTGGAGCGTGGTTGCGGGGAGGCCAACCACCGATACCGACATTCGCTCCAGGTTGCGATTTGCGTCTAAGGCGTCTTGTGCCCTGGCTCGGGAACGTTGGGAAACGTTTCTCGCGATAGGCAGCAGCGTATGGAAGTGTCGAGTGGCTTGGTCAGTTCGGCGAATGTAGCCTCTACACCGAAAGCAGATTTGGAAGGTTCGAATCTGACCGCCACCGCCACGACGCGCAAGTACTATTTTGACTTCAACACCGCAATCGGTTGCCAGTCTTTGGGTGCATCCCTCCGTTGCAACTGCCTACAGCGTTCTAGCAGCACCTCGGCAGGTTGATCTTGCTGTCGGTCCCGCAGTACAGCCTCGAATTCAACTATCGCGCCAGTCAGGTCCCGATCTCGATATTTCGCGAGCCCTCGCTCATAGTGTGCTATCCAGGATGCGCGGCGGCTCGCTTCGCGTTCCTCTGAAAGATCAACCAGTTCGTAAACGGCTAGCCCCTCTTCCCGTCCATAGACCGCGATGCTGTCGATTTCGCGGGTGATGATCGCGCCGCGCGCCAGGCGTTCGGTCTCTTCGCCGATCAGGATTTGCGTACCGTAGCTCTTGTTGGCGCTCTCGAGCCGGCTCGCGACATTCACGGCATCGCCGATGACGGTGTAGTTCAGGCGCAGCTCTGAGCCGATATTGCCGACCAGCATGCGGCCGGAATTGATACCGATCCGGATCTGGAGCGGCTTGCCCTGGTCATCGACCAAGCCGGAGTCCTCGATCGCCTGGCGGCAGGCCAGCGCCCCGCTACAGCACAGTAGCGCGTGATCGGGCTGCGGCTGCGGCGCGCCCCAGAACGCCATCACGGCATCGCCGATGAACTTGTCGATGGTGCCGCCATTAGCGACGATGGCCTCCGAGGCGAGATCGAGATAGCGGGACAACAGCGGCACGACGCGATCGCCCATGCGTTCGGACAGGCCGGTAAAGCCGGCGATGTCGATGAACATCACGCTCAGCTCCTGAATGGCGCCGCCGGGCTTTGCCTCGACGCCCTGGCGCAACAGCCCGCGGACGAGATCGGCCGGGATGAATTTGCGGAAGGCGGACAGCCCCGCAGCCATCTCAGCAATGGCCCCGGACAGGCTCGCGATCTCCTTGAGCCGCGAGGGATGCCGGCGGACCAGCTCCAGCGCAAAGGTCTCGACGTGGCGGATCTCGCCAACGACGCGGGACAGGGGTGCTGCAATCACCGTACGTGCCAGCACCGCCGAAGCCAACGCCGCGAATACCGCGCCCACGGCAAGGCCGATGATCAATCGTCGCAGCGTCGTCTCGACTGGTCCGAGAAACTCGGCCTCTGGAATGACGGTTGCAAGCCGCCAGCCGGGAAACGGCAACGGCGTGAGCGCGACTTCATAGGCTGCGCCGCCTGAGGTAAGCCGGCTTCGCCAGGCCTCCTTGCGGCCCTCGGCGCCGGCTTTTGCCAGCGCCATCTGTGCCAGCGGCAGCAGCTTCTGCTCGCCACGCGTGGGATGCAATTCGTCGGCGTCCTTGTCCGGCGCCGCCACGAGCTCGCCGGCGCCATCGAAGATGAATGCGGTTCCGGTATGGCCGACCTCGAGCTGCGACAGAAAACGCGCGAGCCTCGTGTATTCGATGATGACTGCAAGCACACCCTGACGCTCCTGGTAGACGTCGATCGGCCCGGCATACGCAATCGACGGCCGCTCTCCGATCGGGTGATCGGCGACTTTGAACCACTCCGGCTCCTCCGCCTTGAGACCGGTCTTGAACCAGGTCCGTTCGGCGACGCGAAAATCGGTCGGCTCGAAACGGCGGTTGGCGAATTCGATATCGCCCGGTACCACGTCATATTCGTCGATCCGGCGCTGGCCGGGATGATCGGTCAGCGAGATCTCCATCATTTCCATGCGGCGGTCGCCGAGCTTGTGAGCGGCGAAGAACGCGCCGTCGGGCCAGCCGAAGGCGACCCAGGAGATCGTCGCTTGCGACTGCAATTGCGACAGGAACACGAATTCGCGCTTGTCCGCCTCGCGGGTGTCGAGCACGTTTTGCAGGAACAGCGTGCGAATGGCGGTGTGGGCGGCACGCGCCTCGTCGACGATCGCGGAGACCTCCTTGCGGACGGCGGCCACGATCTGCGCGTTGATGGTCGAGGCCAACTGCCGGCTGGTCGCCTCCGCGGTCCGCCACCACAACAGGCTGGACAGTGCCGCGGTCAGCAGGATCGCGGTCAAGACCAGCGCCGAGACCGCAAGTCGGATGCTGACCGTGAGCCGCTTGGCGACCGGTTGAAGCGGGTTGGGGCCATATCGTCGTCCGGGACTGGCCATCATTGTTGTTTCCACTCCGCAAGCTGGGGCGATGGCGACGCCAACTGGTATGGCTATACGCGGTGCGCGCCCGTTCGTTACATCTCGCAAATGCCCGAAGCCCCCTCCAATGCCCGCTGGCTAACGTCTCGATAGGGATAAGGCATTGGCCTTGTCCGGCCGCTTCCCCGCTAATCCGCCCCAAGCGCACCCTGTCGTGCGCGGCGCGCAACGGTCTCACAGACTCGTGAGCGGCTGACCCGGTAACGAAGGCTGCAGCGGGAACGAATGAGGCCATGCGCCTTCGCCTGTCGAGGCGAAGCAACCCCGAGAGGAGAATTCTCATGTCTGCCAAAACCACCATCAGTTCGCTCGTCCTCGCCGGCGCCGTCTCCACCGCGCTCGCGACACTGGCCTCCGCCGCCCCCCTGACCAAGGCGGAGGCCGATGCGGCCGTCGCCGCCAAGAAGGAGAAGTGCTTTGGCGTCGCGCTGAAAGGCCAGAATGACTGCGCGGCGGGACCGGGCACGACCTGTCAGGGCACCTCGACGGTCGATTTCCAGGGCAACGCGTGGAAATTCGTCCAGGGCGGCACCTGCACTAGTATCGAACTGCCGGGCGGCAAGAAGGGTTCGCTGAAGCCGGTTTGACACGGCAATTCAACACATCACCACAACAGCGGAGGGAGCGACATGAACGCGGCGATCAAGGCTCGGGCGTCTGCGACTATTCCCCTCCGCTTTTCCTTGCCCCTCGGCGGCGTCGCCGGGACGAGCTTCAAGCACGAGCATCTCGGCGCAATTATCGGCGAGGGTCCGCAGCGCGGCTTCTTCGAAGTCCATGCCGAGAACTATATGGGCGCGGGCGGTCCGCCGCATCGAACGCTGGAACGCCTGCGCCGCGATCATCCAGTCTCGGTGCACGGCGTCTGCATGTCGATCGGAGGGCCAGAGCCGCTCGACCGCGCGCATCTGGCGCGCTTCCGCGGTCTTGTCGCACGCTATCAGCCGGCGCTGGTGTCCGAACATCTGGCGTGGTCGACGCATGAGACCAGCTATTTCAACGATCTTCTGCCCCTACCTTACACACAAGCGACGCTCGATCGCGTCTGCGATCATATCGACGAGGTGCAGGAGGTGATCCGGCGACCGATCCTGCTGGAGAACCCGTCGACTTATGTCGCGTTTCGCGCTTCGACCATGAGCGAGACCGATTTCATCCGCAGCGTCGCACAGCGCACCGGGTGCGGCCTTTTGCTCGATATCAACAACGTCTTCGTCTCCGCGACCAATCACGGCTTTTCGGCCTTGCAATATCTCGCCGACTTCCCGCTTGCGCGCGTCGGCGAGATTCATCTCGCCGGCCATGCCGAGCAGAGCGACGACGAAGGCGACGTGCTGCTGATCGACAGCCATGACGGTCCGGTTGCGGACGCCGTATGGAAGCTGTTCGAAATCGTCATCGCGCGCTGCGGCCCCATTCCGACGCTGATCGAGTGGGACAGCAAGATCCCGGACTGGCCGATCTTGAAAGCCGAGGCGGAGGCAGCCCAGGCAATCCTCGATTGCTGCGATACCGTGGGGGATCGCCATGCCGCTTGAGCAGCACGCCTCTTATGCGGCCGCCTTCGCGCCGGCGCTGCTCGATCCTGCGCACGAGGTGCCATCCGTCGTCACCGGGCCGAACGGCAAGGCGGCGGCCAAGCGCTACAACGTCTACCGCAACAATGTCACGGTCAGCCTGATCGACGCGCTCGCCGCGACCTATCCGGCGGTGCAGCGCATCACCGGGGCCGATTTCTTCCGCGCCATGGCGCGCTTCCACATCCGCGAGACACCGCCGACATCACCGCTTCTGTTCGAATACGGTCGTGATTTTCCGGCCTTCATCGAACGCTACGAATACGCGCAATCGTTGCCCTGGCTCGCCGACGTCGCCCGGATCGAACGGGCCTGGCTCGATGCCTATCACGCCGCCGACGCCGCGGCGTTTTCCCCGATCCCTTTGTCCAAAGTCGCGCCGGACCAATTGGCCGATCTCGTCTTCACGACGCACCCGGCGACGCGGATCATACGCTCGTCTTCCGCAGCGGTGACGATCTTTTCCGCCAACCGCGGGACGGAACCCGCAGGCACCATCGACGCCGCGACGCCGGAAGACGCGTTGATCACGCGACCGGACTTCGACGTCACGGTGCGACGGTTTCCGCCTGGCGGCGCGATCTTCCTGGCCTGCCTGACGTCGGGACGCCCTCTCGGCGAAGCTGCCGCGGCGGCGCTGGAGGATTTCCCGGCTTTCGACCTTGCCACCAACATCGCCGGCCTGATCGAGGCCGGCGCCTTCACCTCGGTGACTTCCGGAGACGCAAGATGACGGAACAACGCATCGCGGCGGGCAGCGGCCAGCCATCGCTCGGGCACTTCGCCGAGAAGGCCAGTCACCTGGTCCAGACGATCGCCGCCCCGTCGATCGTCCAGCTCGTGCTGCGCGTGGCGCTGGCGGTGCCGTTCTGGCGCTCCGGCATTCTCAAATGGGACGGCTTCCTCAAGCTGAGCAATACCGCCGTGACTTTGTTCAGCGACGAGTTCATGCTGCATCTTCCGGGCGGCCCCTATCATTACCCGACGCCGACGGTGATGGCGTTCGTGTCGGGATGTGGCGAAATCCTGTTTCCGATCCTGCTGGTCCTCGGCCTCGGCACGCGGTTCGCGGCGCTCGGACTGCTGCTCATGACCGTCATCGTCGAGCTCACCGTGCCCGACGGCTGGCCAGTTCACATCACCTGGGCGGCCATGGCGCTCGCCATCATGGCTTACGGACCGGGGCGCGTCTCGCTCGATCACTTGGTGGGCAAACTTATGGTCTTGCCGGATAAATCGCGCGCTTAAAAATTGAATCCGTAGGTGCGCGGGCCAAGGTCGGATCTGCGCATCGGTCTCGCAGTGGAATAGCGGCGACCCAGTTTCACTTAGCTCGCAGGCTCGTCCCGCGTCAGAGCGAGCGATAGCGACCTTATTGCGGGCGCGGCGAGCAGAACCACCGGCGACATCGCTGCCCACGAAATCAGCCACGAGGCGAACCAATTCCAAAGGAAATGACCGGTTGCAATCGATGGATTGCTCGCGATCCCTGCGGCAATGAAGCAAGTCAAGCCAGACTGGATGGCTCCAAAAACGAAATGGCTATAGCGCCGCGGAATAGCAAACATAGGTGGCCCAGACCTGATGCGGTGGGAGGCTATGCTACTTTTCTCTCTTGCAATTTCAATAGGTTCAACCAGCCTCCGACTTCGAACAGCTGAACCGGCTGTGCGATCACTCCGCCGCCATCGGCATCTCTTCCATGTGCTCATGCAACACCACGCCTGACAGGGGGTCGAATTCGCCGACCCACGGCTTGCGTTTGAGCACAGACCTGGTGTGAGCATAGCCGGCGTCCCAGCGCCGCATGATGCCGGACGGGCTGAAGTCGATGTCCTTGGTGTGGGTCTCGTGATCGAGCTGCGGCGCGAGAAGCCGCACTACATGCATGCGGGTCGGGCAACCGTAGCTCATCAACTCGCGCACTGCCGGGTTGCTGCGCTCGCTTTCGGGAAGTCGCGCGGCCAACTGATTGATGACGTGGCGCAGGCGATGCGCCTGCTGCTGGCGCGCGATCTGGCTCGCAATCCGGCTGGAATATTGCACGTCCTTGTGCCGGTTCAGCACCTCCGCCATCGTGGTCGGCTCGGCGCCGACGGGATTCCACAAGTGCACCGCGAAGATCAGCGAGTTCTGGCGCGGGTTGTCGTCGAACACGGCCTCCGTCGGCGTGTTCGAGAGAATGCCGCCGTCCCAGTAGAACTCGCCGTCGATCCGCACCGCCGGGAAAGCCGGCGGCAACGCGCCGGACGCCATCACATGCTTCACCGTCAGTTCGCCATCACGGCTGTCGAAATAGCGCATCTGGCTGGTGCGCACATGCGCGGCGCCGACGGTGAGCCGCGGCGTGCAGCGATTGACCAGGCTGAAGTCGACGAGCTCGCGCAGCGTCTTCTCCAGCGGAGCGGTCGAATAGAAGCCCGCGTGATCGGCGCCGAGCGGATAGGAATCGCCGGCATGCGCCAGCGGGTTGGGCCGGAAGAAGCCAGGAATGCCGTTGGTGACGGTCGACCAGTAGGCGAGCTTCTCGTTGAAGCCCGGAAAGGCGGTGCGCAGATTCCAGATCGGATTCTGCTCCATCCGCTTCCAGAATTCTTTGAGCCGTGCGAGCCGGGCCTGTGGCTCATTGCCGGCGATCAGACTGGCGTTGATCGCGCCGATCGAGGTGCCGATGATCCAGTCCGGCTCGATTAGGGCTTCGTGCAGCGCTTGGTAGACGCCGGCCTGGTAAGAGCCGAGCGCGCCGCCGCCTTGCAGCACCAGCACGACCTGGCCCGGCAGGTCCGTTGACCTGATGCTCTGCGTATTGCCTTGCATGCCGTTCATGTTCTGCTCCCGGTGAGCTTGCAGCTGTCGAATATTCGCAAATCGCTGCGATTTGTTACGCGTGCCCATCAATGCGCGGTCCAGCCGCCGTCGACCGGCAGCGCGGTTCCGGTGATTGAGGCCGCAGCCTCGGTCGATAGGAACACGGTGAGCGCGCCGAGCTCTTCCACCGTGGCAAAGCGCTTGTTGGGTTGCTGCGTGAGCAGCACGTCGCGGATCACCTGATCGCGGGAAATGCCGTGCGCCTTGGCCTGGCCGTCGATCTGCGCTTCCACCAGCGGTGTGTAGACATAGCCAGGGCAGATCGCGTTGCAGGTGATGCCTTCTTCGGCCGTCTCCAGCGCCGTGACCTTGGTGAGGCCGACGATGCCGTGCTTAGCCGCAACATAGGCCGCCTTGAAGGGCGAACCGACGAGGCCGTGAGCTGAGCCGATGTTGATGATCCGCCCAAAACGGTTCTGGCGCATTGCCGGTAGCGCCAGCCGCGTGGTGTGGAAGGCCGACGACAGGTTGATCGCGAGGATCTGGTCCCATTTCTCGACAGGGAATTGCTCGAGCGGCGCGACGTGCTGGATGCCTGCATTATTGACGAGAATATCGAGCCGGCCGGATTGTGCGACGGTGGCGGCGATCATCTCGGCGATCGAGTTCGGCCTGGCCATATCCGCCGGCGAAAAGCTCGCCTTGACGCCGAACTCGGCGGCGATCTGCTCGCGTACCTTCCCGATTTCGGCGAGAACGCCAAGGCCGTTCAGCACGACGTCGGCGCCGGCCGCGGCCAGCGCCCGCGCGATACCGAGCCCGATGCCGCTGGTCGAGCCCGTAACCAGAGCGACCCTGCCGGCAAGTGCCCGTAAGGACTGAGACGTCTGCGGTTTGAGGGGAATGTCCATGGCCGAAACCCTCCGTTGGCGATGGCCGGCCTGATGACCGACCTCTGACTTTCGCAAACTCTGAGGGATCGCCTGCTCAAACGGAAATGCCGGTTGGCTTCCGAAACCATACGTGGACGCTATTGCGGTTGGGATGTCATTCGCGGCCCCTATCGGGTAGATTCCGGGTCGATCTTGCCGGGAGCCAATCCATGGAAATGCACCAGGTCCGCTATTTCCTCGCGGTGGCGCAACTCTTGAATTTCACCCGCGCCGCCGAGGAGTGCAATGTGACGCAGCCCTCGCTGACGCGCGCCATCAAGCAGCTCGAGGCGGAGCTCGGCGGCGACCTGTTCCGCCGGGAGCGGCCGGCGGCGCAGCTGACCGAGCTCGGCCAACGCATGCATCCGCTCCTGAAGCAATGCTACGAGGCCGCGGCCGGTGCCCGGTCGCTGGCCTCCTCGTTCAAAAGCGGCGAAATCGGCGCGCTGCGCGTCGCGCTGACGCATTCGATCGATCTGGCGCTGCTCATTCCCCATCTCAACCAGATCAAGCGCCAGTTCAACCGGCTCGAATTCCGCTTCCTGCGTGGCTCGGGCCGCGAGGTCGCTGAATACTTGAAGAAGGGCGAGGCCGAGCTCGGCATCGCCGCCGAGATCGATGAGGCCTGGGAGCGGCTCGATGTCTGGCCGCTGTTCACCGAGGATTTTGAGCTCGTCGTCAGCAAGGGCCATCGGCTGGCAGCACACAGCAATATCGAATTCGACGATCTGCGCTCGGAGCAGTTGCTCAGCCGGAATTATTGCGAGCATGCCAAGCGCATCTCGGCGAGCCTGCGCGAGCACGGCATCGACGTCGATCACAGCCACGAGATTTCCTCGGAGCGCGATCTAATCGAGCTGGTCGAGGCCGACATCGGCGTCGCTATGGTACCGCACACCTCGCCGGTGCCGGCGAGCCTGAAGCGGGCTGCGGTTGCAGGACTGGACGCCCGCCGCACCGTCAATCTCTACGGCGTCGCCGGCCGCCAGCGCACCGCCGTCGCATCAGCCGTGATGCGCATGCTGCGCGGCGCGGACTGGCGCGAGATTGCGGGATAGCGCTTACCGACTCCTCTCCCCGCAAGCGGGGCGAGGTGAAGATCAATGCTCCCTGCTCGCCTGCTCCAGCGCCTTGAGTAGATCATCGATCTCCATACGCTTGCGGAAGTCGGGATCGACGAAGCGTGCTTTCACGAGGCCGTCGCGACCGACGACGAACACCGCCGGGATCGGCAACATCCAGCCATCATTGCCGTGAAAGCGCGCCATGTCCTGATAGGACAACAGCCGCTGGATCTCGGTTCCCAGCCAGATTGCAAGGTTAAGGGACAGTGCATAGCCGTTGTCGAGATCGGTCAGCACCGGGAACGGCGCGCCGGAATCCGCCTTGAAAGTTCCGGTGAATTCCTGCGTCTCCGGCATGATGGCAACGATGTGCGCGCCCATCGCCCTGATGCGGTCTTGCGCCTGGATCACCGCGCGCACGTTCAGCCGGCAAAAAGGGCACCAATGGCCGCGAAAGAACATGACCGCCACCGGGCCGCGCGCGAGCAGCGACGGCAGCGTGACCAGCCGCCCCTTGTGGTCGGGCAACATGAAGGGCGGCATCACCTCGCCCGGACGCGGCGCATCCTCGCCGCCGCCGTTCTCGGTAAGTCTTGCCACTAGGCGATCGACCGCCTCGCCATAGGCCGGAAAGATCTCGCGCCCGGCATCGGCATAGGCTCGAAGCTGCTCGTTCAGCGTTCCCTCCATGTCACGGCAGCGCTGGAAGGCAAGCTTGAGCCGTTCGGCATCGACTGGTGAAAGGGACGTCATCTTCCGCTCCGGCACAGGAGTTGGACCTATTATTTCGCATTTCGGCCGCCCCGCAAGGGGCGACCATCGCGCGAGGCGCTATAGTCAGTTCACGTAAAAATTGCCGGTCGGATCGAGCCTGCCGGAGGTGTAGTAAAGCGAGCCGTTGTCCATGAAGAACACCGTATTCTCGGGCACCTTCTTCGCGTGCTTCATCATGGACTCGTGGTTCTTCTCAGTTGAGGCCAAGGCCATGGCCGACATTTTGCCCGGCCCATCATAGAGATAGGCCATACCGGACTTGAACTCCCACGGCGTCTGCGCGAATGCGGCTGTGGCGATCACAAATGCGCCGGCGGCGATGAGGCTCTTGGGCAGCTTCGTCATTGGATGTTCCTCCTGACATGAACGCCCGCTGATCGGGCGCTCTGCCATCGAATGCCCGTTCACAGAGGAACGGAAATGCCGATGCCCAATCGGTTTGATAGCCGCTGCCTATCGCGCACGCGATAGCGTGGGGCTATCGCCTCAAGAGCCAGACGGCATTTCACCTCCTTGAAGTCGGCGCCCATCCTGCACGCAATCCCGAGCGGCCCATTTAGAGGAGGAAACGCCATGAATCGTCTCATCACCTCACGTCTTACAAATTTCGCGACCTCGCTTCTGCTGTTGTTCCTCTTGTTTTCGGCAGCGACATCCGTCGCGCGGGCCGACAGCGATGATGGCATCGTCCGCCTGAAGAGCGCGGTACCAATGTCGGAAGCGATCAACCGCATCAAGTCGGACATTGCCGCCAAGGGCATCAAGTTCTTCCTGGAGGTCGATCAGTCGAAACTTGCCGCTGACGCCGGCATCAAGCTCCGGCCTTCCACCCTGCTCATCTTCGGCAATCCGCCGCTCGGTACTCAATTCATCACCGCTAACCCCAACGCGGGGCTGGACTGGCCGGTTCGCCTGCTGCTCACGCAAGACGACAATGGCGACGTCTGGGCCGTATGGACCGATTTCGATTGGATCGCCAAGCGGCACAACATCGGGAATCGCGAAGCGCAGTTCAAGATGGCGACCATGGTGGTCAAGTCCATCACCTCCACCATCACAACCAAGTAGCACGCAGCGAAGAATGCCCCGGCGTCGGACCGCATCGAAAGCGCGGCCCGGTCGCCCAAGCGACGCTCTCATCCGGCATTGGAGACCCGTCCTATGACCAGCGAGACATTCGACGTGGTGATCCTGGGCGGCGGCAACGCCGGCCTTTCGGTCGCGATGATTGAGCCTCGCGATCTTGGCGGCACTCGCCCTAACCGTGGCTGCACACCCAAGAAGATTCTGAACGCGGCAGGTCAGGCCCTGCACGACATCGAACGCGCGTCCGCTCATGACATCACGGTCGGTAAACCCTGGCTTGATTGGGCCGCGCTGATCGACCGTGAGAAGGCGATGATCAAGGATATTCCTACGAACCTCGCCCGCGCGATGGCGCGCCGGAACGTCGACGTGATCGGGGGCCATGGCGCCGTCGTCGCCTCCAACGCAATCCGCGTCGGGCGATCGCGTGCTCGAGGCCCGGCATGTCGTGATCGTCACCGGATCCAAGCCGCGATCGCTGCCAATTCCTGGCGCCGAGCACATGATCACCTCGGACGAGATGCTGAGCGATCACGAGCTGCCGGTATCCGTGGTCTTCATCGGCGGTGCGTGATCTCGTTGGAATTCGGTCATGTCTTTGCACGCGCCGGTGCCGCGGCGGTTCTCGAGGCGCTGCCGCAGCTCCCCCCGGCGATGGACCTTGATGCGGTCGCGCAACTGCAGGCGGAGAGTGAGCGGATCGGCATCAAGATCAGGACCGGCGTCGCCGTCCAGCGGATCGAGGCGGCCGGCGGTCGGCTTCGGGTGGTCTTCACCCATGGTGGTATCGAACAGTCATTCGAAGCCGATCGTGTTGTCAACGGCGCCGGCCGGATCGCCAATGTCGACTCACTCGATCTGGCGAGAGGTCAGGTCGAGCACGTAAACGGCCGGATCGCCATCGATCGACACCTGCGCTCGACCTCGAACCCTCGAGTCCACGTCTGCGGCGATGCCATGCCGATCTCGCCGCAACTGTCGCCGATTGCAACCTATGAAGGCGACATAGTCGGCCGCAAAATCGTCGACGGACCGAAACACACGCCCGACTACGCGGGCATGGCGACGTCGGTCTACACCGTGCCGGCGCCGCCGCCGTCGGCCTCACCGAGGAAGCGGCGCGGCAGACTGGCTATGCAGTCGACGTTCACGTCAACGACATGCGCGACTGGTTCTCGTCGCGATCATATGCCGAGACCATCGCCTGGTCGAAAGTGATCGTCGATCGCGCCACAGATCGCATCCTCGGCGCGCATTTCGTCGGCCATGCCGGCCAGGAGCTGATCAACGTCTTCACTCTCGCCATCAAGGTCGGCATCACCGCAAAGCAACTGCGCGACAACGTCTACGCCTATCCGACGTTTTCGGCCGACATCAAGCACATGCTGGGCACGCATAGCGGCTCGCTATCGTTTCGAAAGACACACGGCATTTCAAGGAACGCTCAACTTCGGCGAAGCTGATCTCATAGCCGGCGACCAGTGAGGTTACGGCCAACAGAGGAGACCTCCCTATGTTCAAGAACTTCGAATTAGCGCGCGTTGTCTGGCCTGGCCTTGCCCTCATCGGCGCGCTCACGCTCACCATGCAGCCCGTGCTCGCGGGCGAGTGCCCGGCCGGCAAGGTCAAGCCGAACGCGCAGCCGATGGTCGACTACAAGCCGGTCGGCGTCACCGACGTCACGCTCGGCTCGATAGACCTTGGCAAGCAGCCTGCGCACATCGAGGGCCGCGAGCTGCGCTTCCGCAAGCTGACCATCGAGCCTGGCGGCATCGTGCCCTGGCACAGCCATGACGATCGCCCGGCTTTGATCTTCGTGCAGCAGGGCGAGATCGTCGAATACGCCTCCAACTGCATCGACCCGATCGTGCACAAGGCCGGCGATCTCCGCCCTGAGGTCTTCGGCACCTCGCACTGGTGGAAGAACCTCGGCAAGGAGACCGTCATTCTCTATGTCGGCGACGTCCGCAAGGATCCGCGCGACCACAACATGTAACGAGCGCTCCCAGCCCCAGCCTCGTTACCGGATGTGATGACCCGGGATCCCCCGTGCCGCCCCGCACGCCGGGCGTCACATCCTCCTTTGAAGCCCTATGAGAGGTCGCGCAATGACCGAAATGTCCGCCCGCATGAAGTCGGTTGCGATCAAGATGCAGGAGCATTCGTCAGGCCTCGTGGTTCGCTACCTCGTGATCGGACTGACCGCATTCCTGACCGTCGTCGATCTGTTCGCAACGCAAGCGATCCTCCCTTCCCTGACGCGCCACTACGGCGTGACCCCGGCGGAAATGGGATTTGCAGTCAATGCCAGCACATTCGGAATGGCAATCGCAGGTCTCGTCGTCGGCTTCTTCAGCCCGCACATTGACCGAAGACTCGGCATCCTTCTCAGCCTGACGCTACTCGCGATCCCCACAAGCCTGCTTGCGATCGCGCCTAATATCACCGTCTTCACGATACTGCGCGTAGCGCAGGGTCTGTGCATGGCTTCCGCATTTACCTTGACGTTTGCGTACCTTGGTGAGCAGTGCAGTGCTATGGACGCCGGCGGCGCGTTTGCCGCCTACATCACCGGCAACGTTGCCAGCAATCTCATTGGCCGGCTGGTCTCCGCCGCAGTTGCCGACAGTCTGGGCCTGGCCTGGAACTTCTATTTCTTCGCGACCCTGAATCTCGCCGGCGCTGCCTTGGTCTACTTCTCCATACATCGCGTGCAGCCAATGCAGGCGATGACGGCAATCGACTCGCCACTTGGCGCCATGCTCGCGCATTGGCGAAATCCTCGGCTACGCGCAGCCTACGGTCTCGGCTTTTGCATCCTGTTTGCTTTCATCGGTACTTTCACATTCGTGAACTTCGTTTTGGTACGGCCACCACTATCGGTCGGCATGATGGACCTGGGCCTTGTTTACTTCGTGTTTCTGCCGTCGATTTTCACCACGCTGCTCGCAGGAAAGGCCGTCGCGTGGCTCGGGACTCGCCCAACGATCTGGACCGCCCTCGGCGTTGCCGTGATTGGCCTCCCTCTGATGCTGACGTCGCATCTGCCTCAAGTTCTGACTGGAATGGTACTGGTCGGCGTCGGAACGTTCTTTGCGCAGGCCGCAGCGACCGGATTCGTCGGCCAGGCCGCCAGCGAGAGCCGGGGAATTGCCAGCGGCACTTATCTCGCCTGCTACTTCCTTGGGGGGCTTGTCGGTACCGCGGTTCTAGGCCGGCTCTTTGACTCACTGGGATGGACCGCTTGCGTGATCGGCGTTGGAGCGTCTCTTGCTCTAGCCGCTGTGCTCACGCTGGCGTTGAAACCGAAATTGCGCTGACACGGGCTTGGGCGATTTAGAGCGGCAAGTTGCGGCAGCCCAGCGAGCCCGACGTTCGGCATTCTCATACAGCGCCGATATATTCGCCGCGCGCCGGATAGTCGTTCTTGATGATGAAGTCGAACGCCTGAACCATCTCGCCGAAGTTCGGCCGCGGGTCGGATCAGGAAGACGCCGGGTTCGGAGAAGAGCGCCGGCTCGTCGATACCAATTGAGGTCTTGCCGCACGAGGCGGAAATGTAGAGGCCCCATTCGCGTGCCCTGGCAAGGCTAAGTCCATACCCGAAGCGAAGCTTCGAGGCACTCACCTTCTCGGCCATTGCCCGCGCCCGCTCCTCGTTGTCGGAGCTGATCGCAATCGTGCTCACGCCGCGCTCAGCGAAGGCTGGAGAATGGCGTTCCAGCTCCTTGAGATAGTTGGCGCAGATCGGACAGTGCAGGCCGCGGTAGAAGCAGACGAGCGTGAAGCGCTGTGGCGCCTCGTTGGCGAGATCGAAGAGGCCACCGTCGAGCGTTTCGACGGAAAGTTCGGGAGCCTTCTGGCGGGGGATCAGCATAAGAGGTCCTTTTTGCGAGGGGGCCATCTCCTGGCCTCTTGCGACAACGAGCTCTTTCTGCCAGATTTTAAGATATGAAATATCCAGAAAACATGATTGAAAGTCCAATTGCCGCGAAACGCGACCGGCTCGCCGCTTTCTTCGAGACCTTCGACCTGTCGGTGGTCGTGGTTTCGACCGAAGCACCGGGCGCGACAGCCAACCTTGTCGTGGCCGGCGAGGCTGGCGTGGCGGAGCGGGTGCTCTTCCATTCGCGAGGCGACACCCTCGCCGATCCCGACCTGCTCGTCGCCGCGGCGGTCGACTTCGGAGGAACAACGAACCCTCTGGTGAATGCCCTGCCTGAAACGGTCGATGTCGACCTCGACGGGCGCCCAGCCTTGCAGGCCTTGGTCGAGGCCTTCGTTACCGAGGGACAGGGCAATCGCTGCGGGCGGCGGGTCGCCCTGAAGCGGCTCTGCGAATTGATCGTGCTCTTGGTGCTGCGGGAAGCGATCGACACGGCCGCGACGAACCCGGGTCTCCTTGCCGGCCTTTCGCATCCCTCCCTGCACAAGGCAATCGTCGCGATACACGACGAGCCGGCGAAACCTTGGAGCGTCGAGCAGTTGGCCGAAATCGCCGGCATGTCGCGCAGCCGGTTCATGGAGCTCTTTCCTAAAGTCCTAGGCACGACGCCCGCCGCCTATCTGAACGCCTGGCGCCTCACGCTCGGCCAGCGGCAACTTATGCGCGGCGGGCACGTGAAATCGGTGGCTCGTCGTGTGGGTTTTGGGAGTGCCGCCGCCTTCTCGCGGGCCTATTCCAGGATGTTTGGCCATTCTCCGATGTCTACGCGAGGTGCGCAGCAGGACATCGGCAGTGCCGGCCCAAGTGCGGAAGGGTGGTCGATTGGCGCCAGATCGGTGAGTCTACGTCGGCCCGATTCGAGCGCGCCAGGCGCAGAAGGACCTTGATCGGCGTGGAAGAGCCCGCGAGCTTCTCCCAGCCGGCGGTCCATCTTATCCGGCCGGATAGCACGCTCTACTTCGGTAGCGCGAATGCCCAGCGCACTGGAGAGGTAAATTCGCTAACGTTCCCATTGGCCCCAACATACCTCGTCCACAACGCCGCAGGGATTCTCACGGCGCCCGTTCTTGCGGCACCGTCCCCCGCGGCGGTTCGGGGGACGGAAAGCCTCATCGAAATGATACGATGAGTGATGCAGGAAACAATAGGTTCCATTGCGGCGCAAGAGAGCGAAAAATACCAAGCTCCTAGTAGCGCATCATCTTTCCTGATCCCGGAAATCGAGCGGGTGGCGGCTGCGTCGTTTGGCGCCCAGTGCATCCGCCGTGATGCCGCGCTCACGCGCCCATATGATCGCAGCGCTGCGACGGTTGACGCCAATCTTCCGATAGAGCGATGCGACGTGATTTCGTACGGTATTTTCCGACAGTTTCAGATGTTCGCTCATGTCGATATCGCTCTTTCCCTGACATATCAGGGCAAGGACCTCGCGCTCCCGCTCGCTGAGAAAGTCCAGGTCTTGAGATGTATGGTTCTTTGAGCCGTCTGGCGGAGACCTCTGAGCTTGTCGATGACATTGCGAGTAAACGATGAGGTATCGGCCAAAACCGCTTCGAACGCCGCCAACAGGTCACGGTTGGCCTCCTTGGTTTCCTGAATCACGCAGACGACGGACGGCTCGCCATTAATCGTCAAACTGGCAGCCTCCACGAAGCAGTCGATCGCTATCGAATCAGACTTTTGGAGCGGCAGGACCAGATTCCTGCAGTTCGCCGTTCACACGGCGGCGTGTTTTCTCGTCCATCCAAACGATCTGTCCATCGGCATCGGCAAGAATAACGCCGCCGCTCAATGCTGAAGCAATTTGTTCCCGTCGCTCATTATCGCGCGCATCATCGCTCACCACCTGGTCCATGGCTGTCCCCTGCGTTGCTTGATGTCTCTGTATGGTTGGGTCGCAGTACTAACGTCGACAAAGAAACCTAGTTCCTTTCCACTAAGTCCCTGGTAGTTATGCGCCAATAGCAGTCCCTCGCGATCGAGGGATGTCGAAAAACGGCGCAGCGTCCTATTTCCGACGATCCAATCCGCGGCTGATAACCACAAGCGAGATGCGCGAACCATCCGGCCGCGGCCGGATCATGCTCCGGCGCGACGGACGCATGCTTTGTGTGAATCGGCGCCGAAGGAGGCCCCGCAACGCCAAGCGGATCGAAGCGATTGTTGTGCCGATCAGCGTCGGCAGCCACGTCGATTGACAATCAAATGAAATTTGGGCGAAGGCGTTAAGGCGCCCTAAGTGGTGGACGTGCCGGCGTTGAGAAGCTGGGACACGGCGGTGACAAGCTGCGCCGGCGCGAAGGGCTTGGTCAGGAGAATGCTGTTGGGGACGCCGTTGGCGGCCCAGTCGTCCGCGCTATCGCCGGTCATGTAGACGACCGGAAATGCCGGATCGATTTCTCTGGCGTGCTTGGCGATTTCCCAACCCTCGATCTTCCCATTCAATTTGATGTCAGTAACCAGGGCGCGGTATTTGGGCTTGCTCGCATCGAGCAAACTCACCGCCTGCTCGCCGGAAGAAGCGATCGCAACTTCGAAGCCGCCTTCGATGAGAGCGTCTTTGACGATGTCTTGGACCATATGGTCGTCTTCGACCACCAGAATGGGAAGGGGTTGATCCAAGCTCCAACTCCTGGGCTTCATTGCCTGCGGGATGACGCAAAACACAAGGATCGGTTCCCTTAGAAAAGTCCAAAAGTGAACACAAGACCCCACCCGCGGTTCCCATGCTCGGCCCTCGCCCCTCGATCGCGGTAGGCCCCCCTGCGCCGAGGTGCTGGCGGCACCGATCCTTGCCTTCGGCCTTAATCGCCCCGAGAAATCCGTCCGCCTAAGGTGTTTAATTCAGACGGTCGCTTCAGGACCGTCTGGATGGTAGGATCCGACCAGACGGTAGACTGCTTCAATTGGGTCGGAGCTTTGATGCGATCTCTTCGGTCCCGGCTGCTTGCCCTTTGGATCATGTTGGTCGTTTCGGGCGCGACAACCGCCTACCTTTTGTTCGAGTCGTTCCGACAGACCTCCGATGCACGGGTTGCCCGGTCGGAGGAATTGGTGGCGCGCGCTTGCCGCGACATCGCCGACCGCTACCAGTTCTTCGTCTCGGGCTGGTCCGGCGGGCCGATCGACGACCGGTTGAAACAGGAGTTCGTCACCTTGGTCCGCACAGCCCTGGTTAATGCCGTGGGTGTCGAGGGCGGAGTCTGGCAGGCCGATACAGGGTCGCTCGCTTATGCATTCCCCACCTATGAAGGCACCGGCCCAAAGACCGACCTTCCGGCAGCGGAATCGGACACCATCCGCGAGGTGAACGCAGAAGCCTTGCGGTCGGCCGCCCCGCCATCATTCGCCAAACCGGTCGGTCACAAGTACTGCTGGTGCAGGCGTGCCCGCTGCGAGGGCCCCTCCAAGGTGTTACGGCCTGGACCATGACTCGAACGTTTACAGCCGAAGGGCCCGCCTACAAGCAGTTGCTCACGGGTCTGGCCGTGCTGGTCCTGACGATCTTCGGTTCCGCGCTATGGCTCGCGCGCGTGCTGCTCTCTTGGTCGCGCAAGATCGCGCTGATTGAGGACACGCTCGGCAAAGGCAAGAGCGGTTTGGTCGATCTTCCGACGCTACCGCGGACGGGCGAACAAGAACTCGACCGGCTGGTGGACGCATTGAACAACACGGGCGAGAGGCTTGCGCACGAGCGACAGCGCGCCACCGGTGCCGAGCGCCTTGCCGCCGTCGGGCGGCTTTCTGCCGGGCTTGCCCATGAAATCCGCAACCCAATTGCGGCGATGCGGCTGAAAGCCGAGAATGCGCTCGCCGCCAGCGATGACGCCCGAAAAGCGAATGCGCTCGAAGCAATCCTGCACCAGGTGGGCCGGCTTGACCGTCTGTTACACGATCTTCTTGCAATGACCCAGGCCAGCGAGCCGAAACTTGCGGATGTCGAACTTTCGTCCTTCCTGAAGAGCACCCTGGAGAGCCACCGGGAGTTGGCAACTGCCAAGGGGCTGTCCTTGAAGGCTGGAACCGAGGACCAATATAGTCCGTTACCTCAGCTTGATCCGTTTCAGATGCAGCGGGCTCTCGACAATCTGATCCTCAATGCCATCCAGAATACGCCCGGCGGCGGACGGGTCTGCGTGGATGCTCTTCGTCAAGGAGACAAGCTATTGTTGCGCGTGAGCGATACCGGCCCGGGCGTGAACGAGGAGGTTCGCGACCGCCTGTTCGAGCCGTTCGTAACGGCCAGGCCAGACGGGACGGGGCTCGGGCTTGCTATTGTCCGTGAAATCGCCCGCGCCCACCATGGAGATGCCCGGCTTGCCCGCAGTCACAGCGGCGCCACCTTTGAGATCGAAGTGCCATGGCGACCGTCCTGATCATCGATGACGACGCAGCCCTGCGGGATGGGCTATCGGAGACGCTGACCGATCTCGGCCACACGCCCCGGACGGCATCCTCCGGCCGAGAAGGACTGGCTGCCCTCTCGGGGGCAATCGATGCCGTGCTCCTTGATCTTAGGATGCCGGGCGGGCTCGATGGGATCGACGTTCTCCGCCGCATACGTTCGCAGGCCGCTGCGCCGCCGGTCGTGGTGCTAACCGCATTTGCGAGCGCCGAGAACACGATCGAAGCCATGCGGCTCGGCGCCTTCGACCATCTCACCAAGCCGATCGGACGAGACGAACTGAGAACCCTGCTCGATCGCCTGCCTTCGCGCACGCGTTCGGCGCTCAGCACGAGGCAAAGCAGCCCAGACGCGCTCGTCGGGCTGAGTGACGGCATGCGGCGTGTGCAGAAAGCGATCGGCCTTGCCGCCGACAGCCAGGCCACGGTTCTCATCCGTGGCGAGACGGGTACGGGGAAGGAACTGGTGGCTCGCGCTCTGCACGTTCATAGCCAGCGCAAGGATCATCCGTTCGTTGCGGTCAACTGCGCTGCGATCCCCGCGGACCTGCTTGAAAGCGAGTTGTTCGGCCATGTGAAAGGATCGTTCACCGGCGCGACCAGCGACCGCGCCGGCGCCTTCCGCGATGCTGAGAACGGAACACTGTTTCTCGACGAGATCGGCGACATGCCTCTTGCCATGCAGGCGAAAATTCTTCGTGCCCTGCAAGAGCGGATCATCACACCCGTCGGCGGCAAGCCGGTCCCGATCTTCGCACGCGTGATCGCGGCAACCCACCGGGACCTGTCAAAGCTCGTGGCAGCCGGACAATTCCGCGAGGATCTCTACTATCGCCTTAATGTCGTGCCGATCGCGATTCCGCCGTTGCGCGAGCGGCCCTCCGATATCATGCCGCTGGCCGAGCATTTTCTTCTCGCCGCTTCGTTCGGATCTTCGGGCAAGCAGCTAACCCCTGCAGCAATCGAGACGCTCTCGCGATACGATTGGCCCGGCAATGTTCGGGAGCTTCGCAACGTCATCGAACGCGCTTGCGTGCTGACGAGGAGCGACATCATCGATGCCTTGGATATCGACACCGGCGCGGGGGGAGGACAATCCCCGACGGCCACCTCTCAGCTCGAGGCCGACTTGCCTGCAGCCGTGGCAAAGCTGGAAGAGATCATGATCCGAACAGCGCTCCAAGCCTGCGGCGGCAATCGGACGGAAGCCGCGCGCCGTCTCAACATCAACCGCCAGCTGCTTTACACCAAGATGCAGCGCTATGGTCTCGCTGACGGCGAGCCGTCAGGAAAGGCGACACCCCCCGTCGGGAAAGACGACAGCTAAAGTCGCCGCGCTCAAGAAAACTCCTTCAAAATCAACGATGTCATCGCTTGGCACGGCGGTTGCTGAACCCTAGGCATCGGCGACTTCGTCGCAAACTTGAGGGAGTTTTCAGATGAACAAAACACGTATGCTGCGGTATGCGCTTCTCGCCACGACCGCGGTGGGTGCGAGCCCCTGCGCTTAGACCGTGGGAACAGTGTGGGATTCCTCGCAGCTTCCGGAAACACGAGGCACGGTCAGACAGTACACGCTTACCCCGCGCGGCGACGTCGACGGCCTGATTCTGATCGACGGTACGGAAGTCAAGCTGCCGCCGCATCTCACTGGGCAGATCGTCTTCGCTATCCGGCCGGGCGACGCGGTTTCGATCAGGGGGCTGCGCGCACGCGCCATTCCGCTGATCGATGCAACGGCGATCACGAATGTCGCGACCGGCAAGAGCGTCGTCGACAACGGACCGCCGGGCGGCGGCCGCGATCGCGGCGGGGACACACAAGCCGTCAGCGGCAGGATTGCCTCGACCTTGCACGGCAAGCGGGGTGAAGTGAATGGGGCGCTGCTCGAGGACGGCACCGTGCTCCGCCTTTCCCCACCCGAGGCAGAGCGCTTCGAAGGGTGGCTGCGGCCGGGACAAATGGTTTCCGTCCGCGGCGACATGCTCGATACCGCACTTGGCAGGGTGATCGACGTGCGCGCACTCGGTAGCTCGCCGGATCAGATGACCGAACTCGCCGGGCCTCGTCCGCCACGAGGCCCCAAGGACGGCCCCGACCGGCCCGGTCCGCCTCCCCCGCCGCCCGGCTTTGGGCCGCCTGCCCCGCCGCGGGGCTGATCACACCGGCAAGTCGCACTCAACAGACCAAACAGGAGACACTGATGCACTGGATTGACCCCGAGAGCCTGCCGGAAGTCGCCGGCACTGTCGAACGCTTCATCCTCAATTCTCATGGCGAGGTCGATGGCTTTGTCATGCAGGACTACAAACACGCGCCCATCCTCGTTCACACGCCCCCGCACCTGGAAGACGAGCTCACCCGCCATGTGAAGATCGGCGGAAAGGTCGGCGTGCGCGGCGTGCGGCCGCGCAGCGCGAAGCTCATTGCGGCAGTGGCCGTTAGTGCCGAGAACGGAGCGCAGATCATTGATAAGGGTCCGCCTCACGACCGCAAATCCCGCAAGCCGGACCATCGAAAAATGAAGGTCGAAGGAATCGTGCGGCTCTCGCTGTTCGGTCCGAAGGGCGACCTTCGCGGCGCGCTTCTGACCGACGGCGACATTCTGTGCATCGGTCCGAAGGAGGCCGAGCGGATTGCCGTACTGCTCGCGCCGGGCGCAAGAGTTGCCGCGAGCGGCGATGGCGTTGAGACCGGGCACGGTCGCGTCATCGCGGTGGGAGCGATCGGCATCGCAATGGATGAGCTTCGGCCGGTCGAGAGGCCGAAGCCCAAGCATCCTAAGCACGATCACGCGGCACACGGCTAAAGCCGGCATGCCCGTCGGGAGAAGATGCCGGAATCACCTCGAGGTTTGCCAAATGGCGCAAAGAGCCAATCAGAACCGACAAGCAAACCACGCGCTTGATGCCGCCAACTTCTTCCTCGCCGACGTTCGCGATGGGCTGGGGCCCTATCTCGCGATCTATCTCTTGACCGAGCAAAAATGGGATGAAGCCCGGATCGGCATGGTGATGTCAATCGCTGGCCTTGCTGGTGTCGTCGCGCAGACACCGGCGGGCGCGCTAATCGACACAACGAAAGCCAAGCGCCTCGTTATGGTGACTGCCGCCCTGGTCGTAACGTTGGCGTCGCTGTTGTTGCCGATGTTTCCGAGCTTTTGGGCGGTCGCGATCTCGCAAGGCGCTGCGCACGCGGCGGGCGTGATCTTCCCGCCAGCGATTGCCGCCGTGTCGCTGGGTGTCGTCGGCCATCGTGCCTTTACCGCGCGGATCGGCCGCAATGAGACTTTCAATCACGCCGGCAATGCTACGGCCGCCGCGATCGCAGGTCTTTCGGCCTACCTGTTCGGTCCGACCGTCGTTTTCTACCTTCTGGCCATGATGTCGCTCGCTAGCATCGTAAGCGTATGGGCGATACCGGAAAGCGCCATCGACCATGACCTCGCGCGCGGGCTGCACGACGTCGGGCCTGGGACCGCGCAGGTGCAAGACCAACCAGCCGGGCTAAACGTCCTCCTGACTTGCCGGCCGCTGCTGATCTTCGCAGTCTGCGTAACGCTTTTCCACCTGTCGAATGCAGCGATGCTGCCCCTCGTGGGCCAGAAGCTTGCGCTTCAGGACAAGAATCTCGGCACCAGCCTGATGTCGGCCTGCATCATTGCGGCTCAGATCATGATGGTGCCGATGGCGATGTTGGTCGGTGCGAAAGCCGATGACTGGGGTCACAGGCGGCTTTTCCTCGCCGCGCTCCTGATCTTGCCCATCCGTGGCGCGCTTTACACCCTGTCGGACAATCCCGCTTGGCTCGTCGGGGTGCAACTTCTCGACGGCGTCGGAGCTGGAATTTTCGGCGCTATCTTTCCGGTCATCGTCGCCGATCTCATGCGCAACACCGGGCGGTTCAACGTCGCGCAAGGCGCGGTCATCACGGCACAGAGCATAGGCGCGGCGCTCTCGACATCGCTTTCGGGACTGGTCGTCGTCGGGGCGGGCTATAGCGCAGCTTTCCTCACGCTCGGCGCGGTGGCGGCCATTGGAGCGGCGATTTGCTTCCTGACCTTGCCGGAAACTCGCAATTTTAGTCGAAGGTCGCGTCGTTGGCAGCGGGTGGCGGGATCGACCACCGGCGTCGCGGCGGAGTAGTCACCACATCCATCGAGGTCTCCTTTGCTAGTCGCTGCGTACCAAACAACCATCGCCTCGAGCATCATCATCCTGGCTACCGCGGGGGTCGTCGTCAGGCCGTTTCGCCTGCCAGAAGCCATCTGGTCGTTGGCCGGCGCCGTTGCGCTGGTGCTCTTTGGGCTTCTGCCCTGGGACGGCGCGCTCGATGGAATCCGCAAGGGTCTCGACGTTTATCTATTCCTAACCGGCATGATGCTGATCGCGGAACTCGCCCGGCAAGAGGGCCTGTTCGACTACCTTGCGGGGCTCGCGGTCGAATACGCGCGGGGCTCGCCGCAGCGGCTCTTCCTGCTGGTTTACCTGGTTGGCACGATCGTCACGGTCCTGCTGTCAAACGACGCCACAGCCATCGTGCTGACGCCCGCGGTATATGCGGCAACCCGTGCCGCAGGGGCTTCGCCACTGCCCTATCTGTTCGTCTGCGCCTTCATCGCCAATGCGGCGAGCTTCGTGCTGCCGATCTCGAACCCCGCCAATCTGGTGGTGTTCGGCGAACGCATGCCGCATCTGGCAGAATGGTTGCGCCAGTTCGCGCTGCCTTCCGTGGCGTCGATCGCGGTCACCTATGTCGTGCTGCGGCTGACTCAGCACCGCGCGCTGAAAGCCGAAAACATTGAACGCCGGGTGACGCACGCCCGGCTCAGCCGGGGCGGTCGGCTGACCGCCTGCGGTATCGCCACCATCGGCATCGTGCTCATCGGGGCCTCCGCGCTCGACGTTCGATCGGGATTGCCGACGTTCATCTGCGGGGTGGCCACGACTGTCGCCGTGCTCTTGCTGAGCCGTCAATCACCGTGGCCCGTGTTGAAGGGTGTTTCCTGGAGTGTTCTGCCGCTGGTGGCCGGCCTGTTCGTGATGGTGGAAGCCCTGACGCGCATCGGTGCGATCTCGCATCTAAGTGAGATGCTTCGCGGCTCGGTCGACCATTCCGTAGCAAAGTCGGCATGGGCAGTGGGCATCGCCACTAGCATCGCCGACAATATCGCGAATAATCTGCCGGTCGGCCTGGTCGCAGGATCGGTAGCGACCAACGATCACCTTCCTGCATCCGTGATGAGCGCAATGCTGATCGGCGTTGATCTCGGACCCAACCTGTCGGTCACGGGTTCACTCGCCACCATCCTCTGGCTGGTGGCCCTGCGCCGGGAGAAGATGGATGTCAGCGCCTGGCGCTTCCTGCGGCTCGGTCTGTTGGTGGCGCCGCCAGCGCTGCTCGCCGCTTTGGCCGCCGCGATCTGGTGAGTGGTCAAGTGCTCGCCAAACCAACCGCGCCTTCGCACCAAAAACCGACAACTACCGGAAAAACCGTGCTCGCCGAGGAAAGGGTGCCATCGATTGTTCAACCATGGTCTGACACCCTTCGAGCCCAGTCGGATGCTATCCCCAGCTATCATCACTCAACATCTTCGCCACTAGGACAGCAACTCTGTCATCGGAACAGAACAGTCGTTCGAGGAACGGTCTGATGGTAGCGGGACGATATGCCGAATCCCGTGCAGCGCGTTCCCCGCACACATTAATGCCCCGGCTAAAACAGTTCGATCGGATTGCCCGACGGATCGTCGAGCAGAAGTTGCGAACCGCCTACCCCTTTCAGTATTTCGTTACGAAAGCCCAGCCCGCTTGTGCGCAGTCGATTTGCTTCCGCCTCGATATCGCTAACCGTAAGCAGGATCCGGTTCCAGCCACCGGGGACCGGACGCCGGCCATCCGGCATGGGGCGCGCTCCGGAGCTACCTTGACCGCTCAGCAACAATCGAAGGCCTTCGCGGATAACGGAGGCAAAGGCCGGCCGAGCATCCTGCTCTAACGTGAAGCCGAGATGCGTGACGTAGAATTCAATCGACGCGGCGACGTCATCCACAATGTAGCGGACGCTTACGTTTTTCATTTTGGCCTCCTTTCAGGCGCAGACATATTGCCCCATCATCCCGGCATCCTCGTGCTCAAGAATGTGACAGTGATACATGAAAGGATGCTCCCGCGTCGCGGGGTGATTGAAGGCAACCAAAAGTTCGGCCTTGTCCTCGACGAGAACCACATCCTTCCACCCCGCTAGATGAGCAGGAGGTGGCGCGCCCGCCAGCGACAGAATCCGAAATGACGCGCCGTGCACATGAAACGGATGAGCCATGCCGACCGAGACGATTTCCCAGGCTTCAAGTGTGCCAAGCTGGGTCTCGGCGTCAATACGGGCCAGATCATGGGTCTTGCCGTTGATGCACATGCCGGGCAGCATGCCCATTTCCGTCGGTCGTTGACCTCCGCATATCCCGCTGTCCAGCACGAACTGGCGGCGGCGAACGGCCTTGGCTGAATCGGCTGCAGCAGGCTCAACTAGATGCGTCGGAAAATCTCTTACTGTTGCCGCCGCCGCCGTCGGTTCAAAGCGCAGGATCGAGACAAACGCGGCGCTCCCGTCCGGCGACACCGCGCCAAAGATACCCATGAGTGTGTCAGGGCCGGTCTCAAGCATGACTGGTTTGCGGTCGGCGAAATCGACTAGGATTTCGAATCGTTCCGCGGGAGAAATTCTGAGCTGCTTCACCGCGACCGGCGCTGAAAGGAATCCGGCGTCTGACGCTATGACACGAAACTCGCGACCGTCGCTGAACCGCAGGTCGAAATTTTGCGCGTTGGCTGCATTGAGAATTCGTAGCCGCACCAAACTGCATGGGACCTGGGCGACGGGACGAACCACGCCATTGACGATGATGGTGCTGCCCCGGCTGCCATACTGGATCGTTTGAGGATCGGGATCGCGATCGTACAAAAGCGACCCGTCGGTATCGAACGATCGATCCTGAATGATTATGGATAAATCGTCCAACCCGTATGTGTGCGGCAGACCGAGGCTGATGTCCGAGCCGTCGTCGACAATGATCAGTCCGGTGAGACCCATATAGATTTGCCGGGCCGTGTCATGGTGCAGATGGGGATGAAACCATGCAGTTGAAGCTGGCTGTTCAATCCTGAGTCTCGGGCGCCACATACTGCCCGACTTGATGATCTGATGCGGTCCGCCATCAACATTCCCGGGCACCAGAAGCCCGTGCCAATGGACTGTCGTATCAACGTCAAGCGCATTCTCGATCGTCATCTCCACCTCATCGCCACGGCGCAGGCGGATGACCGGTCCGAGGACGGGTCCCGAATAGCCATAGGAGCGTGTCGGCTTGCCCTGGAGGTAGGAATGCCGTCCGGACGCGACCTTCAGTTTTACTGCGTTGCCTTGCTTGGCCGCATCGATCAGCAGAGGAATGGGCAAGCGCGTGTTGAAGCGCACCGACTCGCTTTGCGCGACGTGAGCGCCGATGACTCCGCCGACGAGACCGCCCGATACGATTGCGGCAGATCCATTTGTAAATTGGCGTCGGGTCAGCATCGATTGCAGAACTCGCCTCTATTCCATTCGAACCAACGTGACGATGAGATGGTACCACATAAGGGGCCATCAGCATTTTGGGCGCACTATTGGGGAGCGGCCAGTAAACGTCTCGTGCTTTGACTGACGGTATCGGAAACCGATAATGATGGCAGATGTTTCTTCGCCTGACGAGGGAGAAAGCAGGATGACATCCTCCGCCGACCGGCTGCCCCAGCACTCAGTCGATCACCGTTTTTTGCGGGAAACGCGCTTCAGTCGTCGAGCACTGTTGCTGGGAGCCGGTACTGCGGGTTTGGCAGCGGTCGCGAACCGGTCTTGCTGCGCACAAGCTGCGCAGAGCTCTGCCGATCATACCATCCGGATTGCCCCTATCTCTCTGGAAATAGGGCCGAGCAGGGTCATCCAGACCACAGGCTACAACAATACGGTTCCGGGACCGCCGCTCCGACTAAAAGAGGGCATGCCAGTAACCATCAATGTCATCAACGATTCCGGCTATCCCAACCTGATCCACTGGCACGGGCTGTTCGTCCCGCCGCTTCAGGACGGCGCCATCGAAGAGGGGTCGCCGATCATCGCGCCCGGGGAGTCGCTGCTCTACAGCTTCGCACCCAAACCCTCGGGCACGCGATGGTACCACAGCCACGCCATGGCGATGACGGACCTCAATCGCAGCACGTATTCCGGCGAGTTCGGCTTCCTCATTATCGATCCAGCGGCGGGCGATCGCGGTCGATACGACCGCGAGGTCATGCTCGCCGCCCATCATTGGGAAGGCTCCTGGGTGAGTATGCAGGACATGCACAAGGGGCCGCCACCCGATAACGGGTTGGAGGCTATGTATCGTTCGGCTACTCTCGGCGATCGGATGCTGGGGCACGGTGAGCCAATCCGTGTGCGCCAGGGCGAGCGGGTGCTGTTCCGAATGCTGAACGCCAGCGGCAGCATGGGCATTTCACTGGCGCTGTCGGGACATCGGTTCACCGTTATCGCACTGGACGGCAATCCCGTGCCCGCGCCAACAACCGTGGATGTGTTGAAGATGGACGTGGCCGAGCGTGCGGACGTCATCGTTGAAATGAACAATCCCGGCGTTTGGGTTTTTGGATCGACAGACGATGATGACCGCAACATGGGTATGGGCGTTGTCGTCGAGTACGAAAATCGAAGCGGAGGCCCGGTCTGGTCTCCTCTCTCCAAAGCGGCATGGGACTACACCGCCTTTGGTCGGAGCAATCCGGCCGCGGCGCCGGACGAGACCATCAATCTGAAGTTCGAGAAAATCCCGGGAGGCCGTGGCGGCTACAACCGCTGGACCATTAACGGCAAATCCTGGCCCAATACCAATCCGTTATTCAAAGTGCAGCGCGGCAAGCGCTATCGCCTGGTTATGAACAATAACAGCGGCGATGAGCATCCCGTTCACCTGCATCGACATAGTTTCGAGGTCACCAAGGTTGGTGACAAGACCACATCGGGGCTAATGAAGGACACGATCAGCATGCCGCGCTACTCCACCGCGGAGATCGACTTCGTGGCCAATGATCGCGGCGACACACTGTTCCATTGCCATCATCAAGACCACATGGACGAGGGTTTTGCTGGACTGATCACCTATGCGACAACCTGAGCGCCTTAGCGCGACGATGGCTCCTGTCGGTTAGCGATTGCAAACAGAGGCAGGGAGATGAGCTGGGTGGCTACTGCGAACGCGACAAGTGCCCCCCGCGATTGGTCATACAGCAGCCCTGTCGCGACGCTGCCGATCAGCCACCCCACTCCATACCCTGTATAAAACAGACCGAACGCCAGATTGCGTTTGCCTTCGGGCAGCACGCCGGCCACCAGTGCCTTGAGCAACGTGTCCTGCGCTGCGTATCCAATACCCCAGAACACCATTCCGACCAGAACCGCCGAGAACGAGACTGGCGATCACGCCGCATGCCGTCGAAAACGCTAGAAAGACCGGTATCCAGTTTTCGGTGACGATCTTGGCCGTGACCAGGTGATAAGCGACCAGTTCGTAGCTCATCAGCCCGGCCGCGAAGCAGGCTGCCGCTACCATATACAGCCAATAGGATCGACTTAACCCGCCCGCTCGTGCCGTTCTTCCCTCTTCCAGACGCGAAGGAACGGGAAAGTTGATGCGCGCAACGGTCAACGCACCGAGCGTGAACACGCTCGAAACCAAAAGCAGCGCGTAGCCGGTCCGATAATCGCCGTGCAACAAAAGCACCAGCGCCATGATCAGGGGGCCAAGCGTGGCACCCGTCTCATCGAGCGCTGTGTTCACGCCGTACACCCATCCTTTGCCGTGCTTGCCCGTTGTATAGGAGAGCATGGCTTCGACCGTAGGCTTGCGAATGGCACGGCCGATGCGTTCAGCAAGGATGAGAAGGGCAGCGACCTGCCAGTTTCCGGCGAGCGCCATTGCAGGAACGGCGAGCAGGTTGATGGTATAGCCGACAAACGTGACAAGCCAGTAGCGCCCGGTCCTGTCTGCGATATAGCCGGAGACGGAGCGTATGGCGTAGCCCAGAAATTCTCCAAGCCCCGCGGTGATGCTGACGACGGCAGCGCTGGCGCCGAGCGTCGCCATGAACTGGCCGTTGATGGCCCCACCGCCCTCATAGGTCATGTCGCCGAACAGGTTCACGACCCCCATTGTCAGCACGAAGTTGAAGGCGGACGACGAACTGAGGCCCGATCTGACCATGGCGCGCTATTCCTTCCTCAGCCAATCGACCGACCACGGCCCGGCACCGACAATGGCTAGGTAGATGCAGCCGAGCAACATTGTGAGATCGGCGCGCGCTTCGTGCATCATGCTCCAGAAACCGGTGCGCTTGATGTCGCTGGCGATGTGAAACATCCCGACATCATGTCCGAGCAGGATCGGAAGCTTGGTCGAGATCAGGGCCACGATCATGATGATGATCAGCGGAATTGCCGCGAGACGGGTGAAGAACCCAATGATGATGAGCAAGCCGCATACGGTCTCGACGACGCCGACAAAAGGCCCCATCAAATCGGGGAAGGGAATCCCGATCTTGGCAAAGCGTCCCGTTCCCAGAAGATCCGGGAATGCCAGCTTCTGAATCCCTTCCGGCAGGAAGACAATGCCGACCAGAAGCCGCACCAGGATGGTCCAGCCGGAAACGTTGGTGCTGGAAAGGTCAGCCGACCTGATCGTCATTTTCAGTGCCGCCAACGCGGTGTGAATAGGGCGAGATCGTTTATGCGGTCTTGCGCCAGGCCGCTTCGTTCTTCTTTTCGTAATCGCCGAAAGCCTTGATCAGGCCGCCGAGCACCTCGGCTGAGGTCTCAAACATTGCCTTGAGCTGCGGTTCGTCGACCTTCTGGATGTCTTCCCGCAAATGGGTGACGGTCTCCTGCAGGCGGGTTTTCATCTTCTGGGTGTGATGTTGTGGGTTTCGGTCGGGCGCTGAAGCCATTATCGTTCTCCTTGCGTTACGCTGATGGCGGAAACGCTTGGCGACAGTATCGGTTCCCGATATCGTTGGACGATATTGGGGCCGAATCACATGAATTTGAGCAATGAAATTCGACGATCTCCTCACCGGCTTCATTCGGTTGCATATTCTGCATCACGCCGCGGAACACGAAATCTACGGGCAGTGGATGATCGACGAGTTGGCGCACCACGGCTACCGTCTCAGCCCTGGCACCCTTTACCCGATGCTGCATGCGATGGAACGCAAGGGGTATCTGACGTCGCGCGTGCAGCGCGAGGGACGTATCGCCAGAAAGCTCTACAAGGCAACCAAGCTGGGCAAACAGGGACTGGCGCTCGCCAAAGTCCGGGTTCGCGAGTTCACCGGCGAGGCCATGAAGCACTGACGTTCGTTGCCGGAGCTGCCCGATGAGCCGCGAATCTGCGAAGGGCTCGGTTGCGGAGGTGTTTGCGGCTTTCCTGAAGCTGGGCTTGACATCTTTCGGCGGCCCGATTGCGCACCTCGGCTATTTCCGCCACGAGTTCGTCGAACGCCGCAAATGGCTGGACGAGACGTCCTATGCTGATCTGGTCGCGCTTTGCCAGTTCCTACCGGGCCCGGCCTCCAGCCAGGTCGGCTTTACCCTCGGCATTCAGCGCGGCAACGGACTTTTGGGCGGGCTTGCGGCCTGGTTCGCCTTCACCATGCCTTCGGCGCTGATCCTGTTCGCTTTTGCGATGGGCGCCGCCGTGTTTACGGGGCCGGTTGCTGAAGGTTTTCTGCACGGGCTCAAGCTGGTCGCGGTCGCAGTGGTCGCGCAGGCCATTTGGGGCATGTCGCGAACCCTCACCCCCGATCGCACCCGCGCCGGCATCGCGCTCGCCGCGATTGGGATCGTTGTCATTTTCGCTGGATCGTTCGGGCAGATCGCGGCCATCGCGCTCGGCGCTTGCGCGGGCCTTTGGCTCTGCCGCGGTGAAGCCGCGCCGGTGTTCGGACATCTGAATTTTCCGGTGACCCGGCGCGCAGGCATTATTGCGCTGGTTCTATTCGCCGCACTTTTCTTGATTCCTCCGATCGTCGTGCGCGTGACCGGCGCGCAGGCGCTCGCGCTGTTCGACGCGTTCTACCGATCGGGTGCGCTGGTCTTTGGCGGCGGCCATGTCGTGCTGCCTCTGCTTCAGGCCGAGGTCGTCACGCCGGGATGGGTCAGCAACGAGACGTTTCTGGCAGGTTACGGGCTGGCTCAGGCCGTGCCGGGACCACTCTTCACCTTCGCCGCCTATCTTGGCGCAGTGACCGGTCCTCCGCCGAACGGTTTTGCCGGTGCAGCAATTGCCCTCGTCGCACTGCTCCTTCCAGGCATGCTGCTCGTATATGGCATGTTGCCGTTCTGGGATGCGATGCGCACACGGCCCGCCGCTCAGGCCGCCATGCGCGGCACCAATGCAGCCGTGGTCGGCATTCTCGGTGCGGCGCTCTACAACCCGGTCTGGACCAGTGCGGTTTTGACGCCGCGCGATTTTGCCCTCGCGCTCGCGGGCTTCCTGCTCCTCACAGTTTGGAAGTGGCCGCCCTGGGTCGTGGTGGTGCTTTTGGCGTTTGCCGGTCCCTTGTCACGAATGATCTGAACGTCATGCTCTGTGGAGACTCCATGCCCAGTGACCCCGTAATTGAACCCGCTGCACTTTCCGGTCTCGGCAAGATTCGCCTCCTCGACGTGCGGGACATAACGAGTTTCGAAGCGGGGCATCGGTCAGATGCCGCCCGCGTACCGATCGAAGTCTGGGAAGCTGCGGCGAAATCTGGTGAGGCCTCCTTCGAGAACACTGGCTATTGGAAAACAGCGATAGGTGCTCTGGAGTGGACGGCTCGGTGCCGGCTATCGTCTATGATGATGGGCGCATGACCGAGGCGGCGCGGGTCTGGTTCATTCTGCAATATTTCGGCGCCACGGCGCTCATCCTCAACGGCGGATGGCCGGCGATTCAGAACCGCGAAGGCCTGCGCGGGTTCGTTTCGGAAGCCGCCTGTGACCCAGATGCGGCAACGATCGTTACCCGAATGTGCGGAGACGCTAGCCAACGGTGGCTCCGGTCGCGGGTCTATGCCCGAGACTAGAGCATGACCGGCCGAAGGGCTGGCCGCGCAGACATCATTTCTCAGTCTACCCTGATAGCAGACATCCGGGGGACTAAGGAAAGGGTCCGAAATGGGCCAAGGCGATCCTGTCTTGAGCAAAATTGAACAGGCGGGATTGTCGATGCGGTTCAGTGTGAGGGATGGCCCGGAAAACAGACGCCCTAACCGCTGAAGAGTTCGCTTCGCTGCTTGTGGTTGGCAATGTGCCCCCAAACGGCCGCGCGCCCATAATCCCCGCCGCACACAGTGATCGGCTCATTGCTTTGGGCTACATGGTCTTTCTAGCGGGTAGACTGCGAATGACCACAAACGGCCGCGTTCGGATATACGCGGGGCAACTCGCGGCTGCCTGGGGCCTACTATTTTGGTGGCTGTAGCCCGGGCGATCTCAGCCATCGCTTATGTGAGAGCCGGTTTCGGCTTGGCGGGCCTCGCGGAGAGCGGCTTCACGTACAGGTCCGTGGTGCAGGAGTTCGGCTTCTTCGCGGAGGCGTTTGGCTTCTTCGGCAACGCGTTCTTCAAGGGAAACGGTTTGCTTAAATCGTCGGCGCGTCTGCATGGGCACTACCTCGGGTCATAACCGTGTGGTTTGAATTCCGATTCCTAATATGCCGATGAGCGGCCTTCAGTTCCGAAGTGAACATTTCAAATCAGGCCACCGTGATTTTCAAACTAGGCCACTGAGGTCGGAAACAGGCCAGCGCCCGCCCTGTGTATGGGAACATAGCGTCGGCACGTTTCAAGAACAGACTAAGAAAGTCAGCTCTGGGTCTTGAGCGGCGGTTTGGCGCTCGGCCGCAAACTTCCGGTCTGCCCTTATGAACCGACATGTAGCTGCATCGAGTCAACGGAAGCGATGAGCACAACAGCCGACATCTCCAAACATCGCAACAAGGGAACCACAAGGTCCATTCTCAACCGAAAATGAAATAGAGAACGTAGAGCGAGTAGCCGATCACAAGGAGGCCCATGACTACTGAAAGCAAGAATATGAGTTCATCATGTTTCATTGATGATCTACTGGCGGATCAAACCTTTGACGAGATAGCGAAGCCTATAGAGCCAATGCCTGACGAACAGCGGTAGCAGACAGTCAGATCTCCCCGCTTTGAGTCGAAACAAGCCGAATAGCGGCAGGACCTTCTATGTTGGCGCTAACATATTGCTGCGCGGCCGAAATGAGAGCTTCCACGGCGGAATTATTGTATGAGGAATGCTTCGGATTTAGGTGCAAGCCAGTTTCTATGATCATCACTTGGGTAACCCCAGAGGGCAGAATCTCGACGGCAAACGATACAAACGATACGCGGGGAGCTTTGAAAGACATTTGAGCTGCTTTCACTGACGTCGAACGTAGGTCGCGCCCCAGCCAAGGCCGAGTGTGGCGGCGACAAGCGAACCGAAGAGTACGCCCAGTTTCGCCGCCCTCAATAATCCTTGATCGGAGAAGGCGAGCATCGAGATGAAGATCGACATGGTAAAACCGATACCAGCCAGCAGGCCGACCAGACAGACGCCACCCCACGTAACTCCAGGAGCCAGGCGACACCAGCCCAGTCGTACCGCGATCCAAGTCGCGCCGACAACGCCAAGCGGTTTCCCAGCAACCAGAGCAAGCGCAGTGCCAATCATCACCAGATGGCCCCCTGCGGAGAGATCAGCGCCCGTTAAGCTGACGCCGGCATTCGCGAGAGCGAAGATCGGCATGACACCGTAAGCCACCCACGGATGCATTGCCATCTGCACCCGTGACACCGGCGGCAATAACTCGCGGTGAGCTACGCGAAGGTCTCGCAGCGGTTGCTCCAACAGGTGCGGATCCCTTGCCTTCACCGCATCGCTGCTTCGCAACTGTTTCAGCACTCGCGACACGACTTCCAGCGGCGGCTCCCGCATAGGTATGGCGCGTGCCGGAGTGATTAGCCCGAGCACGACACCTGCAAGGGTTGGATGGATCCCAGCTATCATGAACCCAATCCAAACCAAAGAGCCGGGCAGTATGTAAAACGGCGCGGAACCGATGCCGATCCGCTGAAATCCTAAAGCCGCGAGAACGCCAATTGACGCGATGATGAAACCGCCAGGCTGAAGACTGGCGGTGTAGAAGAGGGCAATGATCAGTACGGCAATGATGTCGTCGATGATTGCCAGAGCAAGTAGGAAGACCCGCACATTGACCGGGATCGTTCGTCCAAGCAGCGCGAGCACCCCGACGGCAAAGGCGATGTCTGTCGCGGTTGGCACGGCCCAGCCTTGCCCTCTAGCCGGATCGCTGTTGAGACTCAGATAGATGAGCGCCGGAACGATGACGCCACCAGTCGCGGCGACCAGCGGCAGAATGGCTTGGTCGAGTCTGCTCAGTGCGCCTTCATAGACCTCGCGCCGAATCTCCATGCCCACGACGAGGAAGAAGACTGTCATCAGCGCGTCGTTGACCCAGAAATGCAGCGACCGGGAAAAAACGTACTCGCCGACACCGATTGTGAGCGGAAGGTCCCAAAACGCGTAATAGCTATGAGCGAACGGAGAATTGGCCCAGATTAGTGCAGCGGCGGCGGCAACGAGAAGCGCGGCACCGCTGACGGCCTCGACATGCAGGAACCGATGAAGGGTGCTGAGGGCCTGTTCCGCGAGCCGCTGGGGTTTCGGCAGATCGTCAAATGAAGGGCTATCATTCATGGGGCGCACGCCTTCCGCGTGGCGGCCCGACCATCGCTCAGCCTGTCGCTGCTCCATGCAGCGAGCACCCGAACGCCGTTATACATGGCGATGGCGACAATTCAACCTCGCAGGAGTGATCGGTCAGCAATGTCTGTTCTGGGTGTGCGCCGTGACAAGGCGGCGCTTTCCAGTGGGTGCGAACCCCACCCGGCAACCGCTCCAGCCGGAAGCAATCGGAGCAGTCATGGAGGTAACGAAGTGGCTGAAGCCTTCGATTAGCGTGTCACGAATTGGTGATAGCGCGAGTGTGCAGGCCGTAACGCGAGTGAACGCTGAGCAATCCTCGAAAAGGACGATGCGCAGGCCGACCCGACAACCCTTTCGGGGAAGGCTGATACGGCTGGGTGAAGCAGAGCGAAGAGTACGCCCAGCCGCTGCGCCGGGGTAGTGGCGACAGCATGTACACAAGGAAAGCGTACGCAACACGGGAAGCCCCATGGCGTGGTCAGCAATGACCAACCGGAAGCCCGCGAGGGACAGACTGGGCGCCTTTGGTTCGAATCTTTGACGCGCAGACACCCAGTCCCTGAACTTAGTCTCCCTGGCTTTTCGTTTGAGCGCGTGCGGCAAGTGCCGCACCGGGCTCCCGTGTTGGGGTGGACGGCCCCCTTCCGCCACAGTGCGTGGCAAGATGAGGTCGTCCCTGACCCCAAACGAAGGAGCCGCCCGTGGAAACGATTGTTCGCATCGGTTTGGATACGTCAAAGAGTGTATTTCAGCTGCATGGCGTTGACGGGACGGAGCAGCCGGTTTTACCGCGTAAGTTGAGGCGCGGACAGGTTTTGGAGTTCTTCAGTCGTTTGCCGCCCGTGCTTGTCGCACTGGAGGCTTGCGGGGCGTCGCACTATTGGGCGCGGGAGCTGCAATCGCTCGGGCATGAGGTGGCGATGATTCCGCCGCAATATGTCAAACCGTATGTGCAGCGCGGAAAATCCGACGCTGCGGACGCCGAGGCGATTTGCGAGGTGGCAAGCCGGCCGAAACTGCGCAAGAACTTTGTGCCTGTCAAAAGCCCCGAGCAGCAAGGTGCACAGATGCTGGCGCGCGTGCGCAACCAGTTCATCGGCAGGCGAACCCAACTCGCCAACTCGATCCGCGGCTACGCTGCGGAGTTCGGCTTTACAGCGCCCAAGGGGCTTTCGTGGCTCCAACAATTGCTGATCGACATTCGGGCTGACGCGACAGTCCCCGAGTTGACGAAGGAGTTGGTGGACGCTTTGGCAACAGAACTGGCGCGCGTCGATGACCCGATCGCCAAGCTCGACAAGAAGCTCATGCAATTACACCGGAGTAACGAGATGAGCCGACGGCTGGCGGCTATCCCGGGCGTTGGTCCGATCGGCGCGACGCTGCTGTCGATCAAGGTCGTGGATGCACGCGGGTTCAAGTCGGCAAGAAATTTTGCTGTGAATCGGCGTCGAACTGAGCCCCTTGAACTAACGCCGATAATCCTTTGTGGCGAATAGGGGAATCTATGTTGGGGTGGGGGTCCCGATCGGCGCCGACGGTGACCCCATCTCGACCGGCGTTTGTTAATTGCCTTCAAAACGTTACTGCCGATACCTGCAACGGCCTGACCCCTGCGCCGAATCACACCCACAACGGATGGTCGCGTTGCGCTTGCGCAACGATCGTGGAAGGACAGCCTGGAAAAGCCAACAGAGGAGCAGAGATACGCCCGCGCGCCCACGAGCTTTGGGAGGCTGCCGGCAAACCGAGGGGCAACAGAACCAGTTCTGGTTTGAAGCTGAGCGTGAGCTCAGACAGCCGGATCCCGCGCTCAACCTTGATGAGAAATCCGGCACCTTCACCGAATGACGAGAGCGCCGCTTAGCGCAATTCGCGCCGCAGGCGCCACATTAAGACGGCGACTGCGAACCAGATCAGCGAAGCAGCGGCGAGGCAGAGGGCGGGCCGTGAGTCGGACGCCCGCCACCAGATCACGAGCGCGAAACAAGCAAGGCCCAGGCTTCCCCAGCCGGCCCCGGCGGCATCAAGCGCCGCCGCACTCCTGCCGCGCTCTTCGCCACGCAGGCCCTTTTGTTGCTTGCGCTCGCGCTCATGCTTTTCGATCAAGGTGGCACTCGCGCAGAAGATCGCTGGAAAGGCTAACATTAGCCCGCCGGCCACCGGCCCGGCCCAATCGGCCACAAGGCCCGCCACGACGGTCGCCAGTCCGCCCAATACAAAACGCACGACATATTCGTAAGGCCGTCCCTGCCTTAGCGCAGATAACTTGAAATGGACCACCATGACCATCACCCAATCAGAACTTGCTTGAGGCCTGCCGCCACCGCAAGCCAGATCGCGAGAGCGACGAGGGTGGCCTTCGGCGCGGACCAGTTGGCCCGCATCAGCAACTGACAGACAACAAGACTGTAAGCTGTGAGCGCGAAAGCGCCGAGGACCATCGAGCGACCTTCGATTGCAACGTATTCGCCGCCATGTTTCCAGAATGCAAGGCCCAGCGTCGCGAGCGCAACGGAAGGCGCGGCGCCAAACAATCCCGCAAAGCTCTTGGGGCGCAGTACGTCGCCTATCGCTGCAAACAGCGAGACGACCAAACCGCCAATCAGAAAGCGCAGCGCGTAGTCCACCATTCCCCCGTGCTCTTCGATTCGATGAGCGGCATCTAGCACGATCCTGGCATCAGCATGCTGATCGCCATGCCAACGATACAAAGGGCCATTGCCGCGGTTGATGCCCAGCCGAGCCAGTACAGCCAGCCTTCGACAACAAGCTTTCCCATCACGTCACGCCTCCTGACCAGCAACATCAGCATGGTCATCACGAGCCAGCACCCCGTTGATAACCGCGCTCCAGTAAAGCGCGACCAATGCGGCCCGAAATCTCTTGGATTGCCGCGCCATCAAGGGATAGCTCAGGAGCATCGTCCGCCGATGCCAAAGCCAAGCTGCGCGCCGGCCTGGCTGTAGATACCAATACCTGACGGTTCGTCGTCCAATGCGCCCGTGATCAGCCCGGGACCAAGCCGCTTCAGAAGGCTGCTCTGCGCCTTCATCTCTTTCGCGTCGGATCTTGCCATGTGCTCCTCGGGATTGGGGCAGCCCCAGGAGGGTCCCGTTGGCCACGCCGAGAAGCAGTGAGGGGTTCACCGGTTCGGACTCAACGCTCGATGCAGGACTAGAAATCCCGCGCAGCCTAAGCTCTGGATGCGCTGGTCATATCTGCGCCGGCCCATCCAGCTCGATGGTCCTCGTGTGGTTACTAACTCTAATGGTGCCAGAAGATCGCGAGCAACAGAATGATCGGCAGCGGTACGCCCAACAACCACAACAATGCGCCTCGTCCAAAGCCCATGGCACTCTCCTCAATTGATTTCCTTCGCTTCCAACGCATCCCTCCTGCGCACGGTTCCTGTCAGGGAACGGTTTTCGAGGCTGCTGATTGAAAGACTGAGGGCTCTACCTTTCCGATCGTTTTTTCGGTAATTGCTGCAGGGCGGTAATGTGAGTGTGTGAAGGGAGGCAGAGACAGTCGATGACTGTAAGAGTGCGTCCACTACCCGCCGATATCGAACTCGCGCGCGCGATAGCGCGAAACACCCGTCCGCTGCCGGAACGGATCTCGGCCGCCCTGACGTGGGGAGCAGACGAACATGTTCTGACAGCGCTCGCCCTGGGATGGTGGCTCTGGTCTCGCGCCAAACCGCTCCCACAGCGTCACGCAAGCAATCATGTGCTGCTGACGACGTTCACTACGGTTCTGCTGCCTCACCTTTTGAAAGCGCACTTCGATCAGGTGCGGCCGGACCGGCGCACCGTGCGCGGCCACCTGCATGGTATCCCGCTTTCCGGCCGCGCTCTCGATGCGTTCCCATCGGGCCACGCCGTGCATGTTGGAGCGCTCGCTTCCGCCGCCACGGTCCTGCCGCGCACTACGCGCAATTTTGTGTGGGCCATCGGGGCGGTTCTGGTGTCGACATGCGTGCTCCTGCTGGCCCACTGGGCAAGCGACGTGCTTGCGGGTCTGGCGATGGGGGCCGCGCTCGAGCGCATGCTGCGGCGGTTGATGGGATTTGGCCATCAGGGAAGATCGGGCTAGTCATGGGCCAACTGATCGCATCTCCCGGTCCGCACGCCATTCATCTCTGCATCGACATGCAGGGACTGTTCGCCCCGGGTGCCCCATGGGCAACGCCCTGGATGGAACGTGCGTTACCGCAAGCGCTCAAGCTGACTGCGCATGCCCCGCAGCGCACCGTTTTCACGCGCTTCATTCCGGTCCGCAACAAGGCCGAGGCGCGGGGCGTCTGGAAAGCCTATTACGAGAAATGGGAATGCGTGACACGCGACCAGGTCGATCCGAGGCTGCTTGAGCTCGTGCCTCCTTTGGCGCGCTTCGTGCCGCCTGCCACGGTAATCGATCGCCAAGCCTACTGCGCTTTTTCCAATAGCCGGCTGCAAGCCTTCCTCGATCAGCACCATGTCGAGACATTGATCGTCTCTGGCGGTGAAACCGATGTCTGTGTGCTCGCGACGGTGCTGGCCGCCGTCGATACCGGCTACCGCGTCATCCTGGCGGAGGATGCGCTCTGCAGCTCGTCCGATGAAAGCCACGACGCGCTGATCAATCTCTATACCCGGCGTTTCAGCTTGCAGATCGAGGTGGCACCAGTTGTCAGTATCATTGCGAGCTGGATCGTCGACGACTGACCACGGTTCCCGACGAGAAGTCGACGGGATTTCATCACGAACCGATCGTGATCCAGTATTGCCCATTAGGTATTTGAGAAGCGTGACAGCGCGCAGCTCCGACCGCCGACTGGGTCCTCTCGGGGTACCAAGGGCAACCGTCGGCCTTATCGACGCTTAATTCTGCGTGGCCGGCCGCAGCGGCGCGGCAGTTGCCGTGCAAAGCACGCCGCGTTCCGCTTCATCCGCGATGCGATTGAGGATAGCTGCCTTGGCGCGATCCTGCTCTGCCATGGCAAGCTTTCGGTAACCTAACGCGCGGCTGTGGTCGTTGGATGAACCGTTGGCTGAAAACATGAGATTTACGCACGTAAATAGACCGATCCCACCAAGCTGACAGAAGGCGAAACGTTCCTTCCGAGACCTGAAACAAGTCGCCGGCCTGCATGTTAAGCAGAAATGCCGGACGAACGTACCCGTTTGCTTGAGGAGGCTTCGCGATGTCGGCGTTTGGCTGCATCCATCAATGATCGAGATGCGGCTGCGAAGATCGAGGCGCTGGCTGAGGACTATGAGAGGCGCGCTGCGACGCTCAGCGCTTTCACAGAAGCGAACCACGCAAAGGGTTCGGACGAACCCCGATTGCGGTAAGCATCAGACTGTGTTCAGCAAGCCTACGCCTCTAGCGGGCCAGGCGCCGGATGGCTTTGGCCGCCCGGCCTGGACCATGCCATCCGAGAAATTTCAGCTCCTTGCCCTCAAGCGCATTCGTCGCCCGAAAGAACTGTTCAAGATCGTCGCGCGCATGGGTAGGAAGTTTGCGGATATCCTTGAGATCCGCTTCGAGCGGCGATCGGTCGGGCACCGCAAACACCCGATCGTTTCGCTCTTTCTTGCCTTTGCCTTTTTGTTCGACTTCGAGAATGCCGACCGGGCGACAGCGGAGCACGACACCCGGATAGGTCTGCGCGTCATGCAAGATCAGCACATCCAGCGGATCGCCATCCTCGGCTTTGGTCGAGGGAATGAAGCCCCAATCGTAAGGATAAGTCAGACCTGCCATCAGCGGTTTCGCCGGGGCAAAAACACCAAGCTTGGGATCGAAATCGAGCTTGCACGAGCTGCCCCGTGGCGTTTCGACCACGGCGAAGATGCTGTTGTCGTCGGCCCAACTCGGTAGTTTCGTCAGATCTGTCATGGCAACAGTCGATTACGCCTTTCGCATCGACAATGAGGGCGGGCCTGGCGAAATCGCTTCCGCGAGGCTCTTTGCATCACGCGGCGGTGGACGCTTTCTTGTTCACGCCCTTGCGCAGTGCGACGGTATTGAGCTTGGTGTTCGCCGCCTTCTCTTCGTTCAGATTCGTGGTCAGAAAGCGCACGACATCGTCGTGGCCGAGTTCTTCCGCCCAGGCAATCAGCGTGCCGTAGCGGCATATCTCGTAATGCTCGACGGCTTGCGCGTTCGCGACGATCGCCGCATCAAGCACCGTCTTATCTTCGATCTCGCCGGCTGTCTCGTTCGCTTCCTTGATCAGACCGTCGATCGCCGGACATTGCGTGCCGCTCGGCGCGTTGCCGAGCTTCTCAAAAGCCTTTTCGAGACGCTCGATCTGCTTGTTGGTTTCCTCCAGATGGATATTGAGGCCTGTCACCAGATCGCGGTTGGTCGCCTTCTCGATCATTTTCGGCAGCGCCTTGGTGATCTGTTGCTCGGCGTAATAGATGTCCTGCAAGCCGTGCAGGAGCAGGTCATCCATTGTCTTGATGTCTTTTGTGAAAAATCCCATGGCTTCGCTCCTCGTTCTTAAAGCGAGGGAACGCGCGCGTGCGAACCTTGTTCCTCTGAGCCAATGCTATCACCGGCGGCGCAAGGACTGTCCCTCGCGCGGCTTCCAGATTGGCTAATTTCCCGCCGCAAGAACGAATTAGCGACGGCCTGCCGCGCGGGCAGAAAGGAACCCCCACATGAAGCCGGCGTTTGCCTTTTTGTGGAGTTTTGCATGGTCAGCACCTCGCTATGGATGGATGCCGAGATATTGCCGGAGGCGAATGCGCTCAAAGGCAATGTGCATTGTGATGTGGCCGTTGTCGGCTCCGGGGTTGCCGGCATGTCGACCGCCTATGAACTCTTCAAGCGTGGTCAGTCGGTGATCGTCATCGACCGCAAGGGCATCGCGAGCGGCATGACGGCCCGTACCTCGGCGCGTCTTGCGCCGCTTTGCGATGATCTGATGAGCGAATTCAGGAAGCTGCGTGGTGCGGAAATCGCCAAGCTGTTCTACCAAAGTCAGGCGGCGGCCGTCGATCGTATCGAGGAAATCCAGGCGGGCGAAAAGATCGCCTGTGACTTTCGACGTCTGGAAGGGTATCTCTTTCAGGGCCACGGCATGCCGGCCGATGTTCTCGATGAGGAGCTGGAAGCGGTGCGCGAGGTCGGCGCGCCCGTCCACCGCCTAGTCGGCGTTCCACTCGAGGGATGCGAGAATCGCCACGTGCTGCGGTATCCGCGCCAGGCGACCTTCCACCCTCTCAAATATCTCGCCGGCATGGCCGCGGTTTGCGCGACCAGCGGCGTCCGTTTTTTCGCTAACAGCCCGGTCGAAGAGGTTGCCGAACGGGATGGCGCCGTCACGCTCCGAACCGCACAAGGGCAGATCACGGCCGGACACGCCGTGGTCGCGACCAATGCCTCAATTGCCGACCGCTTTCAACTGCATTCCAAGGTCGCTCCTTACCACACTTACGTGCTAGCTTTCGCGATTGCACGGGGCGAACTCCCCGACGCGCTCTATTGGGACACTGAGGATCCTTTATCACTACGTGCGGCTGCAGCCAGGTCCTGACGATCATGATCTCGTCCTTATGGGCGGCGAAGACCGCAAGAGCGGCGAGGCAAATGACGCCGACCAGCGCTTTGCCCGGCTGGAAAGCTGGGCCCGCGAATTGATCCGGGGCCTTGGCAGGGTCACACACCGCTGGTCAGGTCAGGTTCTCGATACCATTGATTATGTGATTATGCCGGCTTCATCGGCCTCGAGCCTGGCAGCCAGCGCATCTACCTCGCGATGGGCGACTCGGGTCAAGGGCTGACGCATGGTGTGATGGGGGCGATGCTGAACACCTCCCTTATTCTCGGCGAGGACAGCCCCTGGAGGTCTGTTTATGCGCCGGATCGTACGCCGCTTGCGGCCGCCAGGAATTTCCTACGCGAGAACCTGACCGTCCCACAAAATCTCGCGGAGTATGTGGCACCCGGTGAAATCACCTCCCTTCGGGAGATCGAGCCGGGTGAGGGTGCAATCTTGCGTCGGGGTTTCGAAAAGATCGCCGCCTACAGGGACAAGGCCGGCGAACTGCACCTTCATTCGGCAAGCTGCACGCATATCGGTTGTCATCTGCACTGGAACAGCTTCGAGTCCTGCTGGGATCGCCATTTAGATTTTGTCGTCAATGATTTCAATGATTTGCGGGCAGTTTTGCCTAACTTCTCTGATGGGTTAGGCAATCTGATATCGAAACCGGCTTGCAGCTTCGCCATCGCCGCAACTGCCAAACCCCTGCGCAGCGGCGCGGCAATAGCGCTCGATTTCGCGGATATCTGTGTGGCCGGTAATGCTCATGATTTCGAGCGCTGTGCTTCCGGATTCAGCCAAGCGATGGCACGCAGCCTTGCGCACACCTTGCGGAGAGGAGCGTGGAGGCAGGCCAGCGTCCGCCGCAGCCTCGCTAATCCAAGCCGAGAATGCTTTCTCGCTGTGCGCTCGGCCGTGAATGGTTGCAATGAAGGCCGGGCCATCCTTCGGGCAGTCGGCAATGTAGCGGGCCAAGTCGGTGTGCACCGGAATGCATAACTCCACATGACCTTGGCTCTTTTTGGTGGTGATGACGAAGCCGTCCTTCGTCAGGTGCTCCCAGCCAAGCCGCACGGCATCGGAGCGGCGCAGGCCGGTATGCAATAGCACCTCGAAGGCAAGCCGTAGCGGTGTGCCGACTTTATAGCGCCCGCGAAACGCGGTGATGTCCTTTTCCGTCCAGGTGCGATGGCCGGTGGTTTTGAGTTTCACGCGCTTGGCGACAACAACCGGGTTATCGCTGCGCATCTCAGCCGATACCGCATAGTCCATCACGGCCTTAAGGCGTTTTCTGAAATTGCTTGCGGCGCTCGGCGTGTCTGCCATCGCGTCAATCAGGTTGTTGACGTGCTTGGCCAGCAATCGGGCCGTCGCCGTGCTTGTCCACGAAACGGTTCAGGACGTTGCGATAAGTGGTTTGCGTGCTCTCGGCCAGCGCCTTGAATTCGGCGCTGCCGTAGTACCCCTTATCCTTGTCGCCGTACCCTTTGACAGCGGCAGCAATCGTGCCGGCCTTGATACGCCGCACCTCCGGCGTTGGCGCGTCGGTGCTCATCGCGGCGCGGTACGCCGTCCAGAATTCGGGCGAATACAACAGCGCGGGCAATGCGAGTTGAGGCTTGCCCGGCCGGCGCAGGTAGACACGGGGTTGCCCATGTCTATCCACCTATTCATTCACATACTTGGGTTTTCGCTGCCGCACGCCTTGTCCCAATAGTCAGATGCGTTGTCATTGGCGGCCGCCGGCTGGGCGCCGCCGAAAATAGAATCCAATTCCCGCCTGTCATACAATACTACACCTAGAATTTGGCGAGGGGCCGGGATTGCACCGGCCTTGCGCTGGGTGTCGAAATGGCTGGGAGAGATTCCGAGGTACCGCGCAGCCTCTGCACGGCGCAGGCCGCGCGGCTGAACGCGGTTGTTATCGTTGGCGGGAATGGGCAAAATCGCGCCCCTGAGTAGTTGCTCTGTAAACCTCGCCGGCTGGAGCCGACGCACTTGCTGGGTTTATACACGGTCGCCTCGAACAAATGCGGCACAAACCGACATTGTAATCGATTTATAACAATTCGTTACTTGCACTCCAAAAAAGTAGAAGGCCCGCGCCGGCTAAGACGCGGGCCGCTGCGGCGTGGCGGGACTGGGGTCAGGCCGCAGCCGGCAAATAGCCCAAACTGAATTTAGGAACCGGTGCCCCGGCGTCGGCATATTAGGAATCGAGAATTCAAACCCCAACGGTTAGGACCCGTAAAGACGAGGGTGTGCCATGCAGCAACGTCGTCGTTTCAAGCAAACCATCTCTCTTGAAGCTCGCCTTGCTAAAGAAGCGAAGCGCCTCCGCGAAGAAGCCAAAGCGCTTCCGCCAGGTCTCGAACGGGATCTCATTCTGAGAAAGGCCAGACAGGCCGAAACCGGCTCGCACCTGAGCGAATGGTTGACCTCGCCGGGATTGCGGCCTCCTGATTGAGATCAGGAAAGCAGGCACGCCTGTTAGCCGGTCATGGCAGAATCATTTGGCAACGCATTTACTGTCGTTGAAGTGACTGCAGACGACACAGAAACCCAGATTTGGATTGCGCTGGCCAAGCCAGGCCAGGCGCTCACATTGGTCCTCGCCGCCGCCTCAGAAGGTTCGACTGCGGAAGTGTTGAATGTTGCCCTGACGCCGAAGCAGCAGAAAATGTTCGAGGAACTCAACCTTCAGCCAGGCGACGTTTACAAGCTGGATGGATGAGGCCCCGAGCCGCCGCTGGAGCGGGCATCCGCGGCCTGCCTCTGATCGCCAAACTTTCTGTGAACCTTCCCTCGCCCCGGTAAGACCCACCTTCTGCCAGGATTTTGCATCGCCTTCCTGGGGCTAAGGCCAGCGCCGTCTGCAATCTTTTCAAGCAGGCGGCGTGGTATTGTTAGGTGTTCAGGTCCTTCGGAACTGATCGCGCCATTCTGCGTTTCGCAGATCGAAGAGATTTGCGAGGGAGCGCAAATGAAGGCCGAGCGACTGTTTCAAATCGCCATCTTTGGTCTGTTCATGTTTTCGGCCATCCTTGCGTCGATGCTGATCTTGAGTCCGTGACGAACTTGGAGGCGGCCGTGATAGTTTTGGTCGTATCGAACCCCGCCGCGTTCTCGGGGCAAGGCAGCATCATCCTGCTCGAATACATAGATGAGAATGCCGCGATGAAAGCGGCTAGAAAGATCGCTCAAGAAACCGGGCGCTCTGTCACGGTGCGCAACGAGGACATGCGCGTGATTGGTACAATACCGGCAGCCTCGACCCGTTGAAGTGCGGCGCTGTCTTGCTGGGACAGTAATAGCCCGCCCCAACGAGTGAGGCGGGCTTCGGCGGTCGTGCGGATATTGCTACTGTCGGGCGCCGAGCAGGATGTCGTCATCCGAAGTCCGCTTCGCCCACACCGAGCGGGCGTACTCTATGCGCATGACGCCAGCTGGGTCGTGGCGTGCAGCCCACTTGCCGAGGTTGTCCACCGAGGACTCCCTGAGGAGGAGGACGTGAAGAGCGCCGTTGCGGATAATCGGATTGCAGCCCCCGGCGCGCAGGCCAGACCGTGCGCAAAAAGGCGTGGAGAGTTCGATGGTCGCGCTAGCATTCGCGTGATGCGAGATCCCGGGCGGAAGGCTAGCGTTCCATAAAACGTTCGCCCTCGGAATTCACCAGGTAGCCGCCTTCGCCGCGCGCGCCTTCTGTGATGAGGCAGCCCGCCCCATAGATGCCAGTCGGATGAAACTGCATGAATTCCATGTCTTGCAACGGCAGGCCGGCACGCAAGGCTAAGCCGCCTCCATCGCCGGTGCAGGTATGCGCCGACGTGCAGGAAAAGTAGATCCTGCCGTAACCGCCGGTCGCCCGGATGACGGTCTGCGCTCGGAAGCGATGCAGCGTTCCATCCATCATTGACCATGCGTCGTTGGCGCGGGAGAAGGGCATCCCCGCATGCTCCAGTTCGATGACGGTGGGGACGGCTTGCCGGCACATATATTCGATGGCGTCCTGGTCGCCGAGCCAATCGGCTCCTTTGACCGTGTCATACATATGCCATTGCCAACTGTCTTCGCCGAGGTTGCCGAGACTGGCAGCAATGCCACCCTGGGCCGCGACCGTATGGCTGCGTGTCGGAAACACCTTTTGTGATGCAGGCGGTCGTTAAGCCAGCCTCGACAGCGCCCTGGGTGGCCCGCAAACCGGCTCCCCCGGCACCGACGACGACCACATCAAATGTATGGTCGATAAATTCGTAAGCGGTTGTCGAACTCATGCTGTCCCTCGACGCACCAGGATTGGGTGCCGGCAATTCGCGGAACGTTTAGATTAGATGTTTTAGATATCACTAATTGACAATATAACATGACTAGTTAGGATGCAAGGATGACGCTTGGTCGTCGTCGAAAACGGGGTGATGGGGCAATCCGGTGATCACAGCGGCTCAACTGCGGGCGGCCAGGGTGCTCCTCGGTATCGATCAGCGCCGGCTCGCAGAAATGTCCGGGCTATCGGTGCCGACCATCCAACGTATGGAGGCTAGTGAGGCGATGGTTCGGGGCAATGTCGATTCGCTGGTGAAGCTGATTACAGCCCTCGACGCCGCCGGCATTGAGTTGATCGACGAGGGGGCGGTCAGTAACGCCGAGGGACGCGGGGTGCGGCTGAAACTCAACTCCGGATCGGAAAAATCTATTTGAACAATCGGACAGAAAACAAAGCGTCAAGCGGAAGGAAGGCGCGCACATAATGTCGGCTGTCGTTGTCCAAATGCTGTGTGTTGCCGGATTGCTTGGATCGGCAGTTCTGGCGATTGTTCTGAGCCGCTCAAAGACGGCCACGGCCATCATCTATAGCGCGACGTTGACCGCGTCTGCGATCGCGTTGACTGGGTCCATCCACTGGTTGCTTGGCGCCACGGCGAGCGCCTCCGATCTGACCCTCCCAATCGGATTGCCATGGCTTGGCTCCCATTTCCGCCTCGACCCGCTGGCCTCGTTTTTCCTTATCGTTGTCAATCTCGGAGGAGCCGCGGCAAGTGTTTATGGCCTCGGCTACGGCCACCACGAGCCGACGCCGCAGCGCGTGCTTCCCTTTTTTCCGGCCTTTCTAGCCGGCATGAATCTTGTGGTGCTGGCGGGTGATGCGTTTTCTTATCTGCTTTGTTGGGAATTCATGTCGCTCGCGTCCTGGGCGCTCGTAATGGCGCACCATCGTGAACCGGGCAACGCGAAAGCCGGTTACGTCTATCTCGTCATGGCGAGCTTCGGCACGCTCACATTGCTGCTGGCCTTCGGCCTTTTGGCGGGGCCGGCGGGGGACTACGAATTTGTCGCCATTCGCACGGCTCAACATACGCCCTACGTGGCCACGTTGGTGTTGATCCTGATGTTGCTCGGCGCCGGTTCAAAGGCCGGCCTGGTGCCGCTGCACGTCTGGCTGCCACTCGCTCATCCCGCGGCTCCGAGCCACGTTTCGGCACTGATGAGCGGCGTCATGACCAAGGTCGCGATCTACGGCTTTATTCGCGTGGTATTCGATCTACTGGGGCAGCCGAGCTGGTGGGCGAGCGTGATCGTGCTTTCTCTTGGCGGCATCACCGCCGTAATGGGGATCTTGTATGCGATGATGGAAAAGGACCTCAAACGTCTGCTCGCCTACAGTACGATCGAAAATGTCGGCGTCATCTTCGCAAGCCTCGGCCTTGCATTGGCCTTCCAGGCCAACGGCCTGAAACTACTGGCCGCGCTCGCGTTTGCGGCGGCTCTGTTTCACGTTCTCAATCACTCCTTCTTCAAGAGTCTGCTTTTCTTCGGCGCCGGCGCCGTCCTGACAGTGACCGGCGAGCGGGACATGGACAAGCTGGGTGGCCTCATTCATCGCATGCCGTACACAAGCTTCGCCGTTCTCGTCGGCTGTGTCTCGATCTCAGCGCTTCCGCCGTTCAACGGTTTCGTCTCGGAATGGCTCATGTTCCAGGCCGTGCTGCAGAGCCCGGAGTTGCCGCAATGGGCGCTGAAGATCACCGTGCCTGCGGTCGGAGCTCTATTGGCCTTGGCTGCTGCGTTGGCGGCGGCGTGTTTCGTCAAGGCCTACGGCGTGACCTTTCTCGGGCGTCCGCGCGACGTGGCGGCGGAAACCGCGGAGGAAGTCGACCGCTACTCGCTTTCGGCAATGTTCATCCTCGCCGCACTTTGCTTGCTGGCCGGAATTCTGCCGGGGCCGGTGATCGACGCGCTTTCGCCGATCACGCTACAAATCCTCGGGGGCCGCATGCCGATCCAGGCCAACGAACCCTGGCTTTCGATCGCGCCGATTGCGGAGAGTCGCAGTTCATACAACGGGCTGCTTGTTATGGTGTTCATCGCGATATCCGCCTCGGCGGCCGTCGTCTTTATTCATCGCTTTGCCTCTCGTGCGTTAAGGCGGGGGCCGGCCTGGGGCTGTGGCTTTTCCGATCCGACACCCGCGGCCCAATATTCGGCCGGAAGCTTCGCTCAGCCTATTCGCCGCGTTTTCGGTACGCTCGTGTTCCACGCTCGCGATCATGTCGAGATGCCGCCCCCCGGGGATATCAGGCCCGCGCGCCTGCGAATCGAATTGCACGATCTGATCTGGGAGCGAATGTATGAGCCGATAGCAGACGTGGTTGGCTTCTCTGCCGATAAACTCAATCGCCTGCAGTTCCTGACCATCCGGCGGTATCTCAGTCTGGTTTTTGCGACCCTCGTCACACTCCTTCTGGTCCTCGCGATATGGTCGTGATGTCGGACATTCTTGTGCAAGGCATGCAGATGCTTCTGGTGCTGCTGCTGGCGCCGCTGCTGACCGGCTTTGTGCGCAAGATGAAGGCCCGCCTGCTGCGTCGACAGGGAGCGTCGGTCTTTCAACCGTATCGGGACCTCCTGCGATTGCTCCGCAAGGAAGTGGTGCTGGCGGACAACGCCTCCTGGCTGTTCCGCGTGACGCCCTACGTGACCTTTGCTGCGATCTGGGTTGCTGCCGCCCTGGTGCCGACGTTCGCCACCGGCCTCCTCTTCAACTGGACGGCGGACCTGATTGCCATCGTGGCGCTGCTGGGAAGTGCACGCTTCTTTCTTGCGCTCGCCGGGATGGACGTCGGCACCAGTTTTGGCGGCATCGGCTCCAGCCGCGAAGTCATGATTGCGGCGCTTGCGGAGCCGGCAATGCTGCTGTTTGTATTTTGCACGGCCCTGGTTGCCGGCTCGACCCAACTTTCGACGGTCGCGAATTTCATGGCCTCGTCCTATGTCGGCTTACGAGTATCGCTGGGAATGGCGCTGATCGCGCTCATCATGGTGGCACTCGCGGAGAACGCGCGAATTCCGGTCGACAATCCGGCGACGCACCTGGAGCTCACCATGGTGCACGAAGCGATGGTTCTCGAATATTCCGGTCGCCATCTGGCAATGATCGAATTCGGCGCCTTCCTCAAACTATTGCTCTATATCTCGCTAATCGCGTGCGTGTTCCTACCCTGGAAGATAGCAGTCTTCGGTACCGGTCCGTTGTCCTATGCCATCGGCGCCGCCGCCTACCTCATCAAGCTCGCGGCTGCCGGCTTTTTCCTCGCACTGTTCGAGACCGCCACGGCAAAAATGCGGGTCTTTCGCGTTCCGCAATTTCTCGGTGCGGCCCTCATGCTGGGCCTGCTCGGCACCCTCCTCCTGTTCGTGTCAAAGAGCTTCTGATGCAGATGCACAGCCTCTCCTTCGACGTCTCGCACACGCTGGCTGGCGGGCTCGTCCTGATCAGCTTCATGATGCTGTACCAGGACAGGCTTTATTCGCTTCTCAACGTTTTTGCGCTTCACGCCCTGGTGCTCGCGCTTTCCGTCGCTTGGCAGGCCTTTGTCCAGAGCGCTCCTCATCTTTACATCACGGCTGCAATCGCCCTCGTCTTCAAGGCGATCGTCATTCCGGTGGCGTTGCATCGCATCGTCAAGCAGCTTGGGATTCATCGCGACATCGAGGCGGCCGTGGGGATCGGCCCGACCATGCTGGCCGGGATGGCACTGGTTGCCCTCTCCATGGTGCTGATGCTGCGGGTGACCGCGGAGGCCGATCCATTGGCGCGCGAGGATCTCGCTTTTGCCTTGTCGGTCGTACTGCTCGGACTTCTGGTCATGGTGACCCGTCGCAACGCCGTCAGCCAGGTCGTCGGATTCATGTCGCTCGAGAATGGGCTGGTGCTGGCGGCAACCGGCGCCAAGGGCATGCCGCTGGTGGTCGAGATCAGCGTCGCCTTCTCGATCCTGATCGCCTTCATCGTCATCGGCATCTTCCTATTCCGGATCCGCGAACGTTTCGATTCCGTTGATGTCTCTGCGCTCGACGACTACCGGGGCGAACGGCGATGAACGTACCTTCCTTCGATCCGGTGGCGGCTATCCTGATAATTCCGATCGGCTCGGCAGCGTTGCTGGCCATACTGCCGGGTTACCGGCTGACGGCGAGGTTGAACGTCGTGGCGAGCTTGGCGACATTTCTTTCGGCCCTCTCGTTGTTCGTCATCGAACGTCCGCCGCCGGGGCCGTACGTGCTCGTCGACGATCTGAACATCGTCTTCATCGTACTCAACACCTTCGTGGGGTTCACGACCAGCATCTTCAGCGCCAGCTACATCGCGCATGAACTGGAGACTGGTCGGTTGACACCGGTTTATCTGCGTTTCTACCACGCCATGTATCAGACCATGATGTTCGGCATGAACCTAGCTTTCGTGTCGAACAATATCGGCCTGATGTGGGTCGCGGTGGAAATTGCGACGCTCACCACAGTGCTGATGGTCGGCATCTATCGCACCCACGCCGCTCTGGAAGCGGCATGGAAATATTTCATTCTGGGGAGCGTCGGAATAGCGTTCGCCCTGTTCGGCACGATCTTGATCTACATGGCAGCGCGTCCGGTCATGGGCGAGGGTCAGGACGGCATGGTCTGGACACTTCTGATCCAACATGCCGCGAATTTCGATCCTGCGCTTCTCAACGTCGCTTTCATATTCCTGCTGCTCGGCTACGGCACCAAGGTCGGTCTGGCGCCGCTGCACGCATGGCTGCCCGACGCCCACGCCGAAGGTCCGACGCCGATATCGGCGGTACTGTCGGGGCTACTGCTGAATGTCGCGCTCTACGCGCTATTGCGCTTCAAGATATTGCTGGCCGCCCATCCGGCAGCGATCGCTCCTGGTCCCCTTATGGTGACGATGGGCCTAGTTTCGCTCGTCTTCGCGGCTTTCATGCTCTACCGCCGACGCGACATCAAACGGCTGTTCGCCTATTCCTCGATCGAACACATGGGCATCATCGTGTTCGCGTTCGGCATGGGCGGCCCGCTCGCCAATTTCGCAGGGCTGTTGCACATGGTGATGCACAGCCTAACCAAGTCCGCGATCTTCTACGCCGTCGGACATATATCGCAGATCAAGGGCACGCAGCGAATCTCCAGGATCCGGGGCTTGACCGTGACCCATCCGGCGCTCGGCTGGGGTCTGGTAACGGGCGTCGTCGCGATCGCGGGCTTGCCGCCGCTCGGCATCTTCATGAGCGAATTCCTGGTCGTAAGCTCGACCTTCGCACGCCAGCCGCTGCTCGCGATTGTACTGGTGTTCGGGCTGTTGTTGGCGTTCGGCGCTTTGACGTTACGCCTGACAAGCGTCGCATTTGGAGAACCTCGCGGCAGCACCAAGTCAGCCGAGGCTTCCTATGTGCCGATGTTTGCCCATCTCTCGCTGGTTCTGATCGCGGGAATCTATCTTCCAGCGCCGCTCGTCACCTGGTTCCAACACGTGGCTCGCCTTCTTGGATAGTTTGGAGATCAACAGGATATGCCATCGCTGATCGATCTCATGCTGGAGGGCCGCCCGGTCCAACAACACAGCCCGTGGCCGCGAGCTACAGTCGATGCTTCCGTTTGGACATTTGCGGCAAGCGAGCTGGCACATGGACGCTGGAGCCTACTCGGCCTTTGGGGAGAACCCTCAACGGTGCACATGGCGATTATGGATGGACATACGGCAGAAGTCGCCACCGTCAGCCTGGATTGCCCCGACCGCGCTTATCCTTCAGTCGGCAAACACCACCCTCCGGCGCTTCGATTGGAGCACACCATCAACGATCTGTTTGGATTGTCAGCGGAAGGCTTGCCTGACACTCGTCCGTGGCTTGATCACGGTTGTTGGGCCGTTCACTTCCCCTTGGGAAACCGCATCAACGCATTGTCGAAGGCGTCGCCCTATCATTTCCTGCCGGCGGAAGGCGGCGGCCTGCATCAGGTCGCGGTCGGTCCGGTGCACGCGGGAATTATCGAACCCGGGCATTTTCGGTTTACGGCAAGCGGTGAGACCGTGGTCCGGCTGGAACAACGGCTGGGATACACCCACAAGGGTATCGAGGGCCTCATGACTGGAGCCAATCTTGAACGGGCTGTCCAGCTCGCCGGACGCGTATCAGGCGACAGCACAGTCGCCTACGCCTTTGCGTTTTCGCGAGCGGCCGAAGCAGCCTTACAGCTTGTCGTACCCGATCGCGCGGTTTGGCTGCGAGCGCTGCTCGCTGAACTTGAACGGCTTGCCAATCATCTCGGCGACATCGGCGCAATCTGCAACGACGCGTCCTTCGCACTGATGCACGCTCTGTGCAGCGTGTTGCGAGAGAGCATTCTGCGCGCATCCCATACCGCATTCGGTCATCGGCTGATGCGGGATATTATCGTGCCCGGTGGCGTGACCCGCGACCTTAACGATGAAGGGAGAGAGACCATCCAGGCGGCGCTGGATAACATCCGCCGGCGGTTTCCTGCTTTGGTCGAACTCTACGACAATACGGCATCGCTGCAGGATCGCACGGTCGATACGGGCGTGCTTAAGCCCGCATTGGCCAAGCAGTATGCCGCTGGAGGCTACATAGGCCGCGCATCCGGTCGGTCCTTCGACGCGCGAAGCACACTTAAGTATCCACCGTATGACGCGCTGCGCTTCGAAGTCCCGGTCCTGAACGAGGGGGATGTCAACGCGCGCGTCTGGATCCGCGTGCGCGAGGTTGAACAGAGCCTTCTGCTGATCGACCAAATATTGGACCAGCTTCCCGATGGCCCGCTGGGAACGCATGCGGGGCACCGGCGGGAAGTCCGGGAAGGCATGGCGATCGTCGAGGGATTTCGCGGCGACGTCCTGGTTTGGCTCCGCTTGCGGGATGGCCGGGTCGAACGATGCCATCTGCGCGACCCGTCGTGGTTTCAATGGCCGCTTCTAGAGGCCGCAATCGAGGGCAACATCATCGCCGACTTCCCGCTCTGCAACAAATCCTTCAATTGCTCCTATTCGGGCCACGATCTCTGAGGAACGGCACCAGATGCGCAAGCTGCTTTTTGAGAGCCTGTTTCGCCGGCCGTTCACCGAGCAAGCACCGTCACCGGACGACGCCGCGGTGACCGAGCTCGCCACTGCCGTCGGTCGCGCGGCGCGACGGCGTCTCGGCCGAAGCCTCTCGATACGCGAGGTCGATGCTGGATCTTGCAACGGATGCGAACTTGAAATCCACGCATTGAACAATGCCTACTACGACGTCGAGCGCTTCGGTCTCCGGTTCGTTGCGTCGCCGCGTCATGCCGACGTGTTGATGGTAACCGGACCGGTGACGAAGAACATGCGCGACGCGTTGGAGCGCACCTACGATGCGACCCCCAACCCGAAGTGGGTCGTTGCCGTGGGAGATTGCGCCCGGGATGGCGGCTGCTTTGCCGGCAGCTATGCAGTGGTAGGAGGGGTCTCGCAAGTGGTTCCCGTCGATCTTCATATTCCCGGTTGTCCTCCGCCGCCCACCATGATCTTGCAGGGCCTTCTCGCCCTGCTCGATCGAGCGGCCAAAAGCGCCGCTTCCACTTGAGGCTCTGGGGACGCCTTCGACTATTCCAAGCCGGCTTGATCGCAGGGTGCGTTCAAACCGGAATAGTCCTTGCGATGACGCCGTTGATATTCCTTTTCGCACAATATCGGGATGATGGTTCCAGCACGTCTAGTCGCGCCCCGATGTTGTCAGTGGTCTCGTTGCTGCCATTGATCTACGTGGTGCTCGCTGCGGGGGTCGCTCTGACGAAGCACCGCTACGTTACGTTGACGAGCACGCGAATCCACCACGCATCGCGCCTGATGTCGACCTCCGAGCCTGATCGAACAGCCAGTACGCTCGCCATCTGTCTCTTTTTTGCGTCCATCGGGTGCGCATCGCTTGCCCTGCAGCCGCCTCCGGGCATCCTGGTCTCGATGACCTGGCATCTCGGCCCCCACGCGGCTGCGCCCATATTGTGGTCGGCGCTATTGAGCGTCTGCGTGGCCAGTTTCGGAGCTAACGCGCATGCCGCCGTCGACGCCACGCACTGATCTAGAAGGTGACGCTGAATCTCGGGACTAACGGTTCGTCGCATCGGAGAGGCGACTAGACGAAAATATGATCGTTATGTATACATCTATGGGCGATCGCTACTGATGTACAACACATCACATTTGACGAGAGTAGCCTTGAAGATCATCGGCAATTACAAAGGCAAGCTGGGTGAGATCGCGATCTGGGAAAGCGAACAGACGGGCGACCGCTTCTATCGCGAAGGCGAAATTTTCCAGAGCCAAAGCTCGACGTCCGGGGAGAGTAGATTCCCCTACGTAAAGATAATGGAAGCGTTTTTCAGCGACGCCAACAGTGTCCTGCTTCTCGGATGTGGTGGAGGTAACCTCGCGACGATGCTGGCACGCCAAGGAAAGAGCGTGACCGTGGTCGACCACAACCCAGTCAGCTTCGACATCGCCAAGCGCTTCTTCGGATTGCCGAAGGAAATTCCCTGCGTCGTCGCGGATTTTAGGGAGTATCTCTTAGCTGAGACGCGTATTTTTGACGGCATAGCGATCGACGTCGGCGGACCCGGATTTTGCTTCGAGGAGCAGTTCGATCCGGCAACCTGTCATTCGATCACGGCTCGGCTGAAACCCAGCGGACGCGCAATCCTGAACATGCTTGTCGCGACCGATTTTGACGCTGCGCCTGACATGATCAGCAGCGATCTGTCCGAAGGTCACATGACTTCATGGATATTCGACCATCCGGGTCGTCTAAACCGAAATGTCCTCATCGCCTGCCTGCCGAGGCGGCGCCGGGCCGCCAATCGGCGCTACATAGCGAAGCTTTCCAAAACCGTCGGCTGTGGTTGGACGTTGCGGCGCCCGCGTCAGCCCTGGCATGACAATAGGCCCGTCGTCGTCGACACTTGCACGTCCTAACCCGCGCCCAGGGAGAAACGAAATGTTAGAACAAGGCACACGCAACCCGGAATTCGGGGCAGACAAATTCGGGTTCAGAGATCTCAAAGGGGTGAACTGGAATTTCCTTGAACCCGAACTGTACGAATGCGCCCTCAAGGACGGTGAAGCGCAGCTCACCTCCGGCGGTGCGCTCTGCGCCGAAACCGGCGTGCACACCGGCCGCAGCCCAAAAGACAAGTATATTGTCTGTGACGACCAGACGGAGCAGACCATCTGGTGGGAAAACAACGGCAAGATGACCCCCGCGCAATTTGCGCGACTGTACCAGGACTTCATTGCTCACTCCGCCGGCAAGACGTTGTATGCTCAGGATCTACGCGCCGGCGCCGATCCGGAATTTGGAATGCCTACGCGCGTTTTCACGGAGCTTGCCTGGCACTCGCTTTTCATCCGCACTCTGTTGCTCAGACCCAACCGCGGCGAACTCTCGACATTCGTGCCGGAGCTCGCGATCTACTGCTGCCCGACCTTCAAGGCTGATCCCAAGCGCCATGGCGTTCGCAGCGATACAGTGATCGCGATCGATTTTTCACGAAAGATCGTCTTGATAGGGGGAAGTTCGTACGCCGGCGAGATCAAGAAGGCCGTGTTTACGACGTTGAACTACTTTCTTCCCGCTCACAATGTCATGCCGATGCATTGTTCCGCAAATGTCGGCCCGCAGGATGATGCGGCCATCTTCTTCGGTTTGTCTGGAACCGGAAAAACAACTCTATCCGCTGATCCGGGACGCACACTGATCGGTGATGACGAGCACGGTTGGGGCTCCAAGGGCATCTTCAATTTCGAGGGCGGTTGCTACGCGAAGGCAATCAAGCTGAGTGCTGAAGCCGAGCCGGCCATATATGCGACCACTCAGCGCTTCGGAACGGTCCTGGAGAACGTCGCCTTCGATCCGATCACGCGCGTCTGCGATTTCGACGATGGCTCGAAGACGGAGAACACGCGTGCCGCGTATCCGATGCACTTCATTCCCAACGCTTCAAAAACCGGGCGCGCCGGGCATCCGAAGAATCTCGTCATGCTGACTGCGGACGCCTTCGGCGTGATGCCCCCCATTGCCAAGCTGACCGCGGCGGAAGCCATGTTTCACTTCCTGTCGGGGTACACCGCCAAGGTCGCTGGAACGGAAAAGGGCGTGGTCGAACCTGAAGCCACCTTTTCGACCTGCTTCGGTGCCCCGTTCATGCCCCGGCAGCCCTCGGTCTACGGCGATCTGTTGCGCTCGCTCATTGCCAAGCACAACGTAAACTGCTGGCTGGTGAACACCGGTTGGACCGGGGGGAAATACGGGGTGGGACAACGGATGCCCATCAAGGTGACCCGTGCTCTGCTGACGGCCGCACTCGACGGCACACTCAACGACGGCGAATTCTACACCGACAAGCACTTTGGCTTTCAGGTACCAGCATCGGTCAAGGGTATCGACAGCCGTATCTTGAAGCCCCGGGAGACATGGGACGACAAGGAGGCGTACGACGCCGCTGCGGCTAAGCTTGTCCAGATGTTCCAGGACAATTTTGCGAAGTTCAAAAGCGTCGTTCAAGCGGACGTCATGGTGGTCGCGGTGTCAGCGTAGGTTCTAACGGAAGGAAAAGCACCTCAGCCGATCAGTGCTCGGGTTCCCTGCCCGATCGCCCTCAAGCCGGGGTAACTTAACTCGGATGTCCGCGAGCGGTTCACATTTGCCTGTGCGCATCTGGCCGACGGTCGCTCGGGCAGTGGCCGGAAAGTGTCCCGCGTGCGGTCAGGGGAGGCTCTTCCGGAGTTATCTGCATCAGGTGGAAAACTGCACCTCCTGCGGCGAGCACTACGGCAAGACCTCACGCCGACGACGGACCGGCTTGGCTGACAATCCTCGTCGTCGGCCATTTGGTCGTACCGTCGGCGTTATATGCCGAGACCACGTTTCGCTGGCCTCTTCGGGTGAGCATAACAGTCTGGCCGCTGACTGCGGCGGCGCTAACATTGACTATTCTGCCGCGTGCGAAAACCATCTTCATCGCGGCAATCTGGGCGATGAACGCTCCGGGTTTCGAATGACGCGACTGGAAGCACAAAATTCGTCGCTTCTTCGTTTGGGGGAGCGAAATATCGAGAAGCGAGTTCGATTCTTCTACATTACCAATCTCCTCACATCTCGCTCGAGCTTTGACTTGGTAGTATCGTCCCGCGTCGCGGCGTAAACAGGCAAGCTTAAGGTCCGCCCGAAATCGCTGGAAACAAAGACGTGAAGCAAGGCCTTGAGTTCTTTTCCGCTTCTGGTTGCGGCCAACCTTTATTTTTCCGCCTCGAATTGATATTGGCCATCGAAGCTCGATCGGCGTCGCTGTTTTCGGACAGCATCGCCTTTCTCGAAGCAACGAGCGTGAGCGTCTTGATGTCGTCCGGATACAACCGGAGCATGCCGGGCCGGGAGACATTTGCCCGATTCTCCAGAACGATCATTCTCATTCCGACCGGTTTTTGCTTTGGATGATCGCGGCGAACTGTTGCGGCGCCGCGATCCCGTCCGCGACGCCGTTGGCCGCAACCGCCTCGGCGTTCCTGCTGACCAACATCGCCTATCTTGTCCAAGCACGGCCTGTTCGCGCATTTGGCCGGTTCGTTCTCCGACATTCGCAATCATGCGGTCATGAACATCGTCATCGTTCTAGCCGTCCTCTTGACCTGGGCATCAGGGACGATGTGGCCGGATGTGCTTACCGCCCTTGGAATTCTATGTGTGAATGTCAGTGGGGCCGAGCATATATGGCTTGTGGCGCGGGAGGCGCCGCCGGTCGATGCATGATCCGCTAAGGCAGCTATTCTTCGGCTCGCGGAACGAGCTTTCCCTGCGACGCCTTGTGATGATACTGCAACGCGATCAAAAGACTTTTCAGGCCTCGTAAGGGCCATAGCGTGACTATCAGGATCAACGGGATCCACAGTACCGCGTGGACCCAGTACGGCGGTTGATACTTGACCTCGGTGACCAAAGCGGCTCCCACGACAATGGCGCCGGCGATCATGATGACGAATATGGCAGGCCCATCACCGGCGTCGGCAAAGCTGAAATCGAGGCCGCACACGTCGCACTTTGATTTCAGGGTCAGGAACCCCTCAAACAACTTTCCCTTGCCGCAACGCGGACATCGACACAGAAGGCCAGCGGTATATGGCGATGGCGTTTTTTCCGAGATCTTTTCGGCCGAGAGGTCCATCGTCAGCTTTCTGCGTTTCGATTGGGTGGTGACTGAGCAAGCCAACTCGAAACGCTAGTGCGAGCCAATTTCCGCCAACCGTACCGAACTCGCAGCTCCCGGCACGTCGACCGTCGCTATCTCGACGCGGGCCGCCTGCTGACGGTTGGGATAGTCGTAAAGATTGGGATAGTCGTTAAGATTGGCGGCTACCGTCAGACAGAAAAGCGTCCGGCCGTCTTGTCCGCCCAACTGACATGCGACCGCATGCCGGCCCGGTACGTGAACGCGATGTGTGATCCGCCCGCCCGGTTGCACACGGACAAAAAGCGACTGTCGGGCGGCAGCCGCCCAGACGGCGCCTTCAGCGTCCCCGCAGATGCCGAGTGGGCTCATCCCCTCGAAGTCGGCGAAAACTTTTCGATGCAGCAATCCTCCGTCGCTGCCGATCTTGAACTCGAGAAGCCGATTTCCGAGCGTCTCCGCAACCAGTAGGTTATGCGAACTTGTGATTGCCAATCCGTTCGGATGTGCGATGTTGTCGGCAACCGATCGGATATTGCCGTCCGGCATTGTCAGAAGGACCCGAGCCGACGCGAAGCCGTCGGGTCCTGTTGCATCCGCGTCGAAAGACGTCACATAGGCGTTTCCATCGCGAGCGACGGCTAGGTCCCGTAGATACCCAGATGCGACATCGGCCATGTCGGCATGGATCACGGGCTTCTCAGCACCGAGTTTCAGGATCAGCCGCCGGGTCATCGAGGCGACCAATAAGCTACCGTCGGGCAAAAAGCCCAGCCCGAAGGGGCGATCTGGTACGTCGGCGACGATCGTAACCTTGCCGTCCAGATCGATGCGGAAGATCTTTCCGGCGCGTACGTCGGACACCCATAAGGCGCCCAGATGCCATCTAGGTGCCTTAAGGCGCGAGAATCCGCTTGCGAGTACACTTGTCTTCAGCGTTTTCATCATCCTCGATCGAGAAACCCATCATTCGGATGGCTCGGGGGGTCATCGCGCCCGTTCCAAAGTCCGCGGCGAAGAAGGCTTGGGCTGCTTCGTGTTCTTCACTTTCGGCTTCGTGACGTGCTCCCTGAGACGGACGCCTCGACCACCGGCCGAACTCTGCCCTCCCGGATTGATCAATTCGATCCCGGCATTCTCCAATGCAGAAACCAATTTCATCAAAGAATCGACGTTCCCGCGGATAACTCCGTCACTTGCTTCCATGCGTTGAATGGTGGGGACTGAAAGATCAGCGAGTTCGGCCGTCTGCCGCTGGTCAATATTCAGAAGCGCGCGGGCGGCCCTAAGTTGGTTGGCCGTGATCATGAAATGGCGAGCTCCGGTAAGTTTCTCATGGAGAGATCTACACCATCCAAATTACTGTCTCAAGCATCAATCTAGATAAAGAATATATCATTGCCGAATTCTCAATGGCGTGAACTGGATTGCGGCCGGAGACTTGTATCGAATTTCTATCGGAGAATGCGGAAACATTACCAGCAGGACCCGAAATCGTTGGTGCCCCGCAAATTACATGATAAGAGATGTTTAATGCATGTATTCTGATACTCTAATCTTAGGATAGTTGCCTGCCGTGAAACTGCTGGGGCGTTATCAAGGAAAGAACGGACAGATCGATATCGTCGAATGTTCTTGGGACGGTACGCGCGTGTACTTCGAAGAAGGCGTAAGGCAAAGTCAGGCAACGCCCGACGGCGAAAGCGTCTTCACCTATGTCAAGCTCATGGACGAACTCCTATCCCGCTCCGAACAAGTCCTCGTCCTGGGCTGTGGCGGCGGAAATCTTGCGACACGGCTGTGGCGTCTCGGCAAGAGATTGACCATCGTCGACATCAACCCGATCAGTTTCGTGCTCGCGCACAGGTATTTCGATCTTCCGGACGAATTGCCATGCATCGTCTCCGACTTTCGAAAATTCGTGTTCGATGACCGCGCATATTACGACGGCATTGCGATCGACGTCGGTGGACCGGGCTTCCGTTTCACGGAAGAGTTTGATGCGGAGACCTGCGACGCCATCCGCGCCCGCCTGGCACCGGGCGGCCGGATCGTGATGAACGTAATGGTCGCCCACGACATTGATCCGACACCCGACCGGATCGCAGCAAGGCTCGCCGGTGAAGAACTGCGGACATGGATTGTCGACGAGCAATTCATCGAGGATCGCAACGCCGTCATCGCCTGCATCCCCGAGAAGACCTTGGGTTCACGGGCGGCGCTCGATCGCGTGATGCGCCATAGCCATGAACGCTGGGCAATCCGCCGCGGAAGATTGCGAAGCCGCGATCTTGCCTGTGGATTGCGCTAATGTCGCAGCTTTCGGCAGACCGACACGAGACGTGGATAACAGGCGTCGGGCTCGTCTCCTCCCTGGGGGAACGCAGCTATCCAATCTGCTCGCCGGCAACATATCGATCGTCCACGGTGTGTCCGGATCGTCGCGGACCTTTATGGGCGAGGCAGCCGCCGGCGTGGACGCCGTCCGGATTGCGTGGGCGAAGATCGCCTCCGGACAGAGCGAGGTTGCCTTGGTCGGCGCCGCGCACAACGGCGAGCGCAAGGAAATGCTGATGCTCTACGAATGCGGCGGCTTCAATCTCAAGAAGGACTTCGCATCGGTCTGGTCGCGGACCGGCGGTGGCTTTGCTTTGGGATCGGGTGGCGTATTTCTGGTGCTTGAGTCGAGACCTCATGCGGAGCGCCGAGGCGCCAAGCCGTTTGCACGGCTCGTCAACGTCGTCTCCGGTCATTCCTCTCGATCTGCCGCGGGCGGAGTCGAAGGCGTTCTGGAAGGCCTCTGGGCGTCCCTGAGGATCACCGAAGATTCAACCGCGATCTACACGGCAGCGACCGGCGCTGCCATTGCCACCGAGGAAGAAGCAGCCTTCCTGTCGGCACACGGGGATGTCCCCGTCCGCGCGATCGGCACGTCCTTCGGACATCTCAGCGAAGCGCAATTCCCGTTAGCATTGGCGCTTGCTTCGTTGAGCGTGTCCCGCGGCGCGTTGGTCCCTCCAAACGACACATCCGGCCGAGAGACCGAGATCGGCGTGATGCCGGCCCAGATAGTGGCCATCGGCGTCGGTCATTGGCGCGGAGAGGGAATGGCGCTCATAGAGGCCGTCGCATGACGGCACTCCTTGAAACCGGCTTGGCATCCACAAAGCTGCGGAGCGCGAAGACGAAGACGCGTGACGGCCACAATCGTCCCATCGTCGTCGTTACCGGTATGGGCGTGATCACGTCGCTTGGCGAAGGCAAGGCTGAGAATTGGGCGAAAATTACCGCCGGAGAGTCTGGAATAAGCACCATCCGGCGGTTCTCCACCCATGGTTTGAAGACGCGTATCGCCGGCACTATCGACTTCGTCGAGGTGAAGCCGTTCTCGTCGACAAAGCTGGCCGAGCGTCTGGCGGATATCGTCATCGAAGAGGCTGTCGGCCAATCGGGAATTGGACGAAAGGGTGATTTTCCAGGCCCGTTGTTTCTCGGTCTGGCGCCGGTCGAAGTCGAGTGGCCGCAACGCGAAGAAATCGCGCGAGCCTCCAGCGAATCAGGCTCCATAGACTACGACATCCTGCTCCAGACCAGCGGCGGCGGGCGTTTCACGCACGTCCACGCTCGCTATCTGTTCGGCTCGGTTGCTGACCACCTCTGTGAGACCTTCGGCACAAAAGGATCGCCCATCTCGGTCTCAACGGCCTGCGCGTCGGGGGCAACAGCGATCCAGCTTGGCGTCGAGGCCATTCGGCGCGGAGAAACCGACGCCGCGCTTTGCGTCGCAACCGATGGTTCCATCAATGCCGAGGCAATGGTGCGATTTTCCCTCCTGTCGGCGCTATCCACTCAGAACGATGACCCCGCGCAGCGCATCGAAGCCCTTTTCGAAGAACCGGCAAGGATTCGTGATGGCTGAAGGTGCCGGCGCGCTCGTGCTGGAGAGCCTGGACGCCGCGCGAAAATCTTGGGCGTGATCGCCGGCTGCGGTGAATTGGCGGACACTTTCCATCGTACCCGTCCCAAACCGGACGGAGTTCCGATCGCCGATTGCATCCGCAACGCTCTCGCCGATGCAAGCATGACCTTCGATCAGATCGACTACATCAACGCTCACGGAACCAGTACGCCAGAGAACGACAAGATGGAATATCTCGGCGCCGCCGCCGTCTTTGGCGATCATGCCCGCAAGATCCCCGTCTCGTCCAACAAGTCGATGATCGGACACACACTCTCTGCCGCCGGTATCATAGAAACGGTGTTCACCCTGTTGACGCTGGAACACCAGCGCATTCCACCCACCATCAACTACGATGTTCCGGATCCGGCAATTCCGTTTGACGTCGTGCCCAACAAGGCAAGAGACGCGCGGGTCGCTACGGCAATGTCGAACTCGTTCGGATTCGGCGGCCAAAATGTATCGCTCATCATGCGACGTGAGCCGGGGTAGACATCCGGGAGACTCGGCAAATATTGAGCGTCCGATCATCTTACACATTCGGAGGTGGGGGCTCGAAGAATGCTGATGAAGTTCGAGAAGCTTGACAGCGTATGGCGCGGACTACCGCAAGATCGAGCGAGGTCATCCATGTCAATTCCGACAATTGAAAAACGCGAGGAATACGTCGGCTACGCCGAGCATTGCGTGAAGTTAGCGAGACAAACAAATGATCGGGAATCGCGTAAGATTCTGCGCGAGATGGCAGCGGAATGGCTAAGATTGGTAGACGCGGCCGACCACTAAGCCCAAGCGAACTGTCCAACGATCGCCATAACGCCGGCGAGTTTGGGCGGGCGAACCAATCGGACCACCATGGCCTCTAGCTCCAACACCAGTATCGCCAAGAAAGCGCGCACGAAGGACGAGGCGGATTTCGCCACTTGGCTCATGCCCTGCTGCTAGGGAGCGCGCGAATTATTTTTGCTAGCTAAGACAGCGCGTCAGTTTGTTGGTATTCCTGTTGGTATCGCCCGAACACGAAGACAAAAATTGCTTTATATTCAATCGGTTATGGTATTAAGCGATTGACGGCCAGGGGCGCCAACTAGGCTGTTCAAGCCCGTTCCAAAGCGTCCGCAGCCGTCCGCGCGCAGGGTCGTGTCCCCGGCGGTGGTGTAGCTCGGTAGAGCAAAGCCGCCCGGACGCGCGCCTCAACTAGCGCCGTAGCGGGCGGGCGGCTTTGCGGTGGTCACCGGCAGTTCTCCGGTAGGATCGGGTTGCGACACGCCAACGCAACCGAGGAACCACCGATGACCGACGATATGATGAACCTGCGCACGCTCGTGGAGAAGACCCCTGATGCCGATCTGTTGCGCGAGATGATCGGCTTTGCTGCCCAAAGGCTGATGGAGCTCGAGGTCGAAAGCCAGACCGGGGCGGCTTACGGCGAGAAGAGCCCCGAGCGTCTGGCCCAGCGCAACGGTTACCGCGACCGGATATGGGAGACCCGCGCCGGCGCGGTCGAACTGCGCATTCCCAAGCTGCGCAAGGGCTCTTACTTCCCGGGTTTCCTGGAGCCGCGCCGGATGGCCGAGAAGGCACTCACCGCCGTGGTTCAGGAAGCCTATGTGCAGGGCGTCTCTACCCGCTCGGTCGACGATCTCGTCCAGGCGATGGGGATGAGCGGCATCTCCAAGAGCCAGGTGAGCCGGCTCTGCGCGGAGATCGACGACAAGGTGAAGGCGTTCCTCGCCCGGCCGATCGAGGGCGACTGGCCGTATCTGTGGATCGACGCCACCTACGTGAAGGTGCGCCAGAACGGGCGCATTGTGTCGGTCGCGGTGATTGTCGCGGTCGGCGTCAACAACGACGGCCGACGCGAGGTGCTCGGCATGGACATTGGTCCCTCCGAGGCCGAGACGTTCTGGACGGCGTTCCTGCGCAAGCTCGCCCGCCGGGGCTTGCGTGGCGTCAAGTTGGTCGTCTCCGACGCCCATGAGGGCATCAAGGCCACCGTCGCCAAGGTGCTCAACGCCAGTTGGCAGCGTTGCCGCGTGCACTTCATGCGCAATGCATTGGCCCATGCCGGCAAGAGCGGGCGGCGCGTCGTCTCTGCCTTCATCGCCACCGCGTTCGCCCAAGACGATGCCGAGGCCGCAACAGCGCAGTGGCGCAAGGTCGCCGACCAGCTTCGCCCCAAGCTGCCCAAGCTTGCCGGCTTCCTCGACGAGGCCGAGACCGATGTGCTCGCTTATATGACGTTCCCCCCGCAACACCGGACCAAGCTGCACTCGACCAATCCGATCGAGCGCCTCAACGGCGAGATCAAGCGCCGCACCGAGGTCGTCGGCATCTTCCCCAATGAAGACGCCATCGTCCGCCTCATCGGCGCGATCCTGCTCGAGCAAAACGATGAATGGGCCGTCCAGCGCGCCCGCTACATGACGCTGGAAACCATCGCGCCGTTGAGCGATGATCCCACCGTCAGCCTTCCGGCGATCGCCAGCTGACCTGCCCGGCTCTTGCCGGTGAACGCGGTGACCCACCGCCAGCTACACCACGCAACGGGACACGATCTCCGCGCAGTGCTCGGAAGCCCTTGAAAAATAGGCCCTTCCGCGTACATCGGTGTTCGTCACCGTTTGTTCTCATCCGATTCTAGCCTAGCCGAAACGAATATAACCGCCACCTTGAATCAGCCTCGTTGGGAGCTTGGTTCAGTGACGTTACGGCGTCGAAAGCCAGCCGTGCGCGACCTCAAGGCCCCTTTGCCAGGAGCTCAGACGGGCTGGAGGCTGCGGTAAATTAAGCCATCGCGGCGTGTGGCGGCAACAATGCAGTCCACCATTTGCGCGTTGATCGTCGCAAATGAATTTCTGGCCCGAAGCGAGCGAATTGTTGAAGGCCATTTCTCACGCCTGTCCACCGATTGCTCAAAGATAGTGGGCGGCCAGCGATTGAGATTTGCCCTTCTCCGTGCCGTTAGACCGGAAATAGTTCCGATCTACTAGGGAATTAGTAGGTCGGAACCAGTTTAGCCTCGTAAAGTTATCTCGGCACATTCCAATTCTTTCCTGTCATTTATCAACACAGGGAGCCGTCATGGACCAGGTGACGAAGGATTTTGCGCGAGATGATGAAGAGTTGAAGCCAATCGCTTCTGCTCTCGGGGATGGCGCCATTCTTGTAGATGCCTCAGGACAAATCGTCTGGATCGACGACAACTTGCGCCGTCGGCTTAACGGTGGCCTCCATAAGCTTGAGTTGCCAATACGCAGGTCTGAGCGCCCGGCGCTGGATTGCTTCATTACGACCGCCGACGTCATGATTGATAATGAGCCGCGCCCGGTGTGCGTCATTCAACAGACCGGCGATCAAAAGGAGCCGTGGCAGTTCATCGCCGCGATTGAGGCCATCATGGCCGACAGCTCCTGGCTCACCCGTATGATCGTCGAGAAATTCAGCGCTCTGCGCCAAGGCACGCGATCGGCCCCGCGATCGTCCGACATTGATATTTTAACGGGCCGGGAACGCGAAGTGCTGTGGCTAATTTGCGAAGGGCGAAGCGATTCCCAGATGAGCGAGACGCTCCATCTTTCCCAGAACACGGTTCGCAATCATATTGCGTCCCTGTACCGCAAAATTGGCGTAAACCGCCGTAGTGCGGCCGTTATCTGGGCGCGCGAGCGTGCGGTTACAAGAGACGACGCGTTGAGCCCGCGACGTTCGTCGAGACGCCCGGGCCAAATGCCACAAGGCGGCGGACTCTACTAGTAGGGTTGGTATTTCTCTCTCTCTTGCCGGAAGCGGGCTCACCGTGTCTTCTAAGACGACTCACGGTGGCATTCGGAAGTGCCGCCATGGTCCGCACGCGCGGTGCGAGGTCCGCTGCGGCTTCATCGGCGACGCCCGATGTTTTCAGCGCCAAGAAGGCGATTCCGACGTGACCAACCTCGTGCTTCGACTCTACATCGCCGGACCGTCAGCGACCTCTCGCCGAGCGGAGCAGAATTTGCGGCGCCTGCGAGACGTCGCAAAGTCGCACAACGAGCTGGAAGTCGAAATTGTCGATGTGCTCAAGAATCCAGAACTAGCCGAGCAAGCTGCGATCATCGCCACACCGACCCTCGCTTTTGAACACCCTGTTCGCCCGCGGCGGATAATCGGTGATCTCAGCGACGTGGAGAGAGTGCTCGATTTTCTCGGTATCGAATCTGAAGGAAAAAAAGCATGACCACCGAGGATGTCGACGTTGCTGCCGTGCTGGATCGGGTGCAGACCGGCGTTCAGGCCTTCGATGAACTGGTCATGGGCGGATTGCCTCGCGCCCGAACCACCGTGGTTGGCGGCACGCCCGGGAGCGGCAAGACAGTCTTTGCCACGCAATTTCTCGCTCACGGAATTACCACGTTTGGTGAGAATGGCGTGCTTGTAACGTTTGAGGAGCCTCCGGCGGATATTGAAGCCAATATGCTGGGATTTGGCTGGGAACTCGCGAAATGGCGTAAGGAAGGCCGCTTGGGGTTTGTGGACGCCAGCCCACCAGCAAGCGACGAACTGATTATCGGCGATTTCGATTTGGTTGGTCTGCTTTCACGCATTCAGCACGCGGTCAAGACGGTCAATGCCAAGCGTGTCGTTCTCGATTCGCTTACTCAACTTTTTGACCATTTTATTGGCGACCCGAAGATCCTTCGCCGCGAGCTGTTTCATATTAGCAGCGCCCTCAAAAAGACCGGCCTCACCGTGCTTATGACGGCGGAACGTAACAGTGAGTATGGAGAGATCACTCGACATCGCTTGGAAGAATTCGTTGCTGATAACGTTGTCATCTTGCGCAACGTGCTTCATCGAGAAAAGCGTCGCCGCACCATCGAAGTCCTCAAGATGCGCGGGAGCCACCACGCCGAGGGTGAGGCACCCTTCACCCTGCTGGCGAACCAAGGCGTCGTCGCCGTCCCGCTTTCCTCGCTTCGTCTCGAACAGCAATCGAGCACGGTGCGTGTCACAAGCGGAAATTCTGAAATCGACAAAATGTGCGGGGGCGGGCTTTTTCGCGATAGCGTGACCCTAGTGAGCGGGGCCACTGGCACCGGCAAGACCCTGCTCGTCACCAATTTTCTCGCCGGGGGCGTAACAGCCGGAGAGAAAGCCATTCTGTTTGGATACGAGGAAAGCAAAGGCCAGCTCTTCCGCAACGCGAGCGGCTGGGGCGCCGATTTTGCCCAGATGGAAGCCGCGGGAAAGCTCAAAATCGTCTGTCTTTATCCCGAGGCTCAGGGGCTGCCCGATCATCTGCTTACGATCCAGAGCCTGGTCGATGAATTCCAGCCGAACCGAATCGCCGTGGACAGCCTGTCGGCATTGGAACGGATCGCTCCAGATACCGGGTTCCGCGAATTTCTGATCAGCCTCACCTCCTTCATCAAGAAGCGCGAAATCGCCGGGCTTTGCACCGCCACCAGCAAATCCCTCATCGGCGGCGAGAGCGTCAGCGAGCAACACATTTCGACGTTGACTGATTCCATCATCTTGCTGCGCTACATCCAGGAGCAGAACACCATGCATCGAGGTCTTATGGTGCTGAAGATGCGTGGCAGCGAACATGCCAAGGAAATTCGGAAGTTCACAATCGACGGTGCCGGTATGCACTTTGGCGAAACCTTCAAAGACGTGCCAAATGTGTTCACCAATGATGACGTTGGACAATGAAGCGGTGAACCCACGGCAAGGTCGGTACCATGAATAGTGCGGATGCCAAGTCTCGTAGCGGCATCGATCAAGCCGAGATCAGATTCCTCGTCGAGAAGAATGCCGATGGGATTATTGTCATTGACGAGGGCGGGAATGTCTTGTTTGCCAACCCCGCTGCCGAGGAGATTTTCGGGCGGCACGCCGAGCTATTAATCGGGAGTCCGATCGGAATACCGTTTATCGCCGGAGACACGGCCGAGATCGCTATTCACAAGCCGGATGGCGATCAAATTGACGCAGAAATTCGGATCGTCGAAACAACCTGGGATCGTCAGCCTGTCCGCCTTGCAAGCCTTCGAGATGTCTCGGCCCGCAAGGCAGCCGAGGAACGTCTGAGGCATTCGGCAAAAATGGAGGCGGTCGGACAGCTGACGGCTGGGATAGCGCACGATTTCAATAATCTGCTGACTGTCGTGCTTGGCAATCTGGAAAGCGTTCAGCGCCGATGCGCCATCACCGATCCTGCCTTGTCACGCGCGCTCGAAAACGCCAGCCGCGGCGCGCGACAGGCGGCAAAGCTCACGGAGAAGTTGCTGGCTTTTGCGCGGCGGAAACCGCTCGAACCTCAGTTGCTTGACGTCAACCTTCTTGTTTCTGGGATGTCCGATTTACTTCAACGTACGCTGGGCGAGCAGATCGTCGTGCGGACCAGATTGGTCGAAGACGCCTGGAGCGTTGAAATCGATCCGACCGAACTCGAAGCGGCAATTCTGAATCTTGCGGTCAACGCGCGAGATGCGATGCCATCGGGCGGGCAACTTGTGATCGAGACGGACAATGTCGAGATCGATGCTGCGTACGCAACGAGCGATATCGATGTCAGCAGAGGATCTTACGTTCTCATCACCGTTACAGACACGGGAATGGGCATGACGCCCGATGTGCTCCAGCAGGTCTTTGAGCCGTTCTTCACGACAAAGACCGGTGGACGCGGAACAGGTTTGGGGCTGAGCCAGGTTTACGGATTCATCAAACAGAGCGGCGGCCACGTGAAGCTTTACAGCGAACCGGGTATCGGCACGTCAGCCAAACTTTATCTGCCGAAGGTCCTAGATGCGGCTGTTCCCACCTGGACCCCTATTGCCGAGCCCCAAGCAATTGCTGTGCCGCTCGGCAAACAAAGCGAGACGATCCTTGTCGTTGAGGACGAGGCGGACGTTCGTAACTACGCGGCCAACAGCCTGCGGGAACTGGGCTATCGGGTGTTCGAAGCCATCGATGGCGCGTCCGCGTTGGATATTCTTAGGCGTGAGAACGACATTTGCCTGATGTTTACCGACCTTGGACTGCCGGGTGGAATGGATGGACGCGTGTTGGCGGAACGCGCTCGGGCGATCCACGCCTCCATTCAAATATTAATGACGACGGCTTATGCCGCCGGCGCCTTGGTCCACGAGGGCAGGCTCGATGCCCAGATCGAATTGCTCAGCAAGCCCTTCTCCTACTCCGCACTCGCAACGCGAATTCGGGAATTGCTAGATCGTCATAAAGAGCGGGGAGAAACTCGAATTCTCGTGGTTGAGGATGAGTTTCTGCTCCAAATGTTTGTCGCAGACACTCTCGCTGACGCCGGATGCGTTTCCATCGAAGCCGCCAGCGCCTCAGAGGGATGGGCCAAATTTCGCGCTGAGCAGGACGAGCTTGCCGGCGCTATTATCGACCTCGGATTGCCTGATCGGCGCGGCGATGAATTGATCGCAGATATTCGCGCAGTCCGGCCTGACCTGCCCATTGTCCTTGCGACCGGTTATGCCGACGATAACGTTCGTAGTCGGTTTGCACAGGATGACCGATTGACGGTTCTGTCAAAGCCATTTGTTCCTAAGGAACTCCTGGCCGCGCTTCAAAGATTTGGCATTCGGTTATGGTCAAAACAATGATGTTGCTAGAAGGCCTTTTCCCTTCGCTTCGGACGAACGCAAAGATCCAGGACCCGTAAAATGGAGGGTAAGCCATGCGCACGGTGCTTGCACTTTCACTTCTGGTAATTTCCATCTGTCCAACTTCGTCGTCCGTCGCTCAATCCCAGAACAGCCAGACCGTGACCGTTGGCTCGTGGGAAATTGCGACGAGTTACAAGGCCGACAAGTTCGATTCCTGTGTCATGAATCGTTCAACAGGCGGCCTCGGCATCAGCTTTACGCGGACTCAAGACGGGCTTCTGCTTCTTCTGGATTCCCCGAAATGGAAGCTCGATCGGGGTAAAGCCTACCCCGTCCGCTTGGTCGCGGGTTCGCAGTCCGTTGAAGCCAAAGCCCTCGCTGAAACGAAGGGTGTGACGGTCGCGCTTGCCGATCGTCCGTTTAACGGAAAACTTCGATCCGCTAACGTTCTAGATGTCCGCGGAGAGGGCGCTACGCTGCGTATCCCGCTGGACGGCAGTTCTGCAGCGTTTGAGCGTCTCGAAGCTTGTTTCGAGAAAAATAGTCGAGAGGGTGCAGAGACCAATCCGTTCGTGGCACCCGACCGGAAGCCTTAAATAGAGCGACGCTGAGCGCGAGCCGTCGTTGTCGTGCCGTTCATCTATTCGGCCACAACGGTGAGTCCGATATGCAAGAACCTAACTCGAAGGCATGCTTGAGCCTGGAGATGTTCGGCACTTGACGATTTTGCTTCTCGACGTGGGTTTCCGACTCTCCCACCCTTGTTCGGGTTGATTTTCCAGCGCTAACGAGCCCGGGGGCGGCGACTTGCAACGCTCCCGCCGGATTCCTGTGTCCGCCAAACCTGGGCATGCTAGGGTCCAGGCGCTCGACCTTGGTCGAGATCGGCAATAAGGACTGGCAAATTATGTCCATCTCACCGGGAAAGGAGTCGGTATCCTCTCCGGCGGCATCGACCGCGAGGTCGAGAGAGGAGCTTCCGTACCGTTTGCGGCAGCAGTCCCTGCTGGGCGAATTCGGACGTTCCGCCCTGCAGACCCGCGACATCACACAGATCCTCCAGCGTGCCACCGAACTGTGCGCGCAAGGTCTCGATGCTCCGTTTGCGAAGGTCCTGAAATATATGCCGGACGAAAAACGGCTGCTGGTGTGTGCAGGCGTCGGGTGGGCGCCGGAAACGATAGGCAACGTCTCTCTTGGGATCGATATGGAATCGCCAGCGGGGTACGCGTTCCATACCGGGCAAATCGTGATCTCGAACCACCTTCAGGAAGAAACCCGGTTCCGCACGCCGAGATTGTTGGCGGACCATGGCGTCAAACGGGCTATTAACGTCCTGATCGCGCGAGGCGGCGAAGGCCATCTGCCGTTCGGCGTACTCGAAGTCGACAGTCCCGATGCAGGCCAGTTCGACCTTGCCGATGCTGATTTCCTTGCGGGTTTCGCCGGATTGCTCGGCATCGCCATCGAGCGGCAACATGCCGACGCCCAACTCCGCGATTCCCTGGAGTATCAGGCCATGCTGACGCGCGAGATGAGCCATCGCGTCAAGAACAGCTTGGCGTCCGTCGTCGGGCTGTTGCGCGTGCAGGGCCACAACGCGCAGAAGGACGTTCAAAACGCGCTCAGCGACGCTGCTTCGCGCATCACGACGATAGCGCAGGTGCATGACCATCTCTGGCGAAGCAACCAGATCGGCTTTGTTGACATCGCCGACTTCGCTGGCGAGCTCTGCCACAAGCTGCAGGAAACCTCGCCAGGCCACAACGTAAGCTGCAAGTTCGCCCATCTGATGGTCTCAGCCGACAAGGCGATACCGCTCGGACTCCTTATTAATGAGCTTGTGACCAACGCTGCCAAGCATGCTTACCCTTCGGGTTCGGGCGAGGTCCGCGTCTCCGGGGAACAGCGCGGCCAAGACCTTCATGTCGAGGTATCCGATCAAGGCATCGGACTCCCGAAAGATTTCGACTTTGACCAGCCTCGCGCGAGCCTTGGCTTCAAGGTGATCAAGAGCCTCGTCGGCCAGCTTGACGCGCGTATCACTGTGTCCGCGACCGAACCAAAGGGCGCTACAATTCAACTCGACGTGCCACTCGACACCTCTCTCTCATAACGAGCGATCGGTTTGGGCGACAGGCGTTAAGGCGCCCCTAAGTGGTGGACGTGCCGGTGTTGAGAAGCTGGGAAACGGCGGTGATGAGCTGCGCCGGCGCGAAGGGTTTGGTCAGAAGAATGCTGTTGGGGACGCCGTTGGCAGCCCAATTGTCCGCGCTGTCGCCGGTCATGTAGACGACCGGAAGCGCCGGATCGATTTCTCTGGCACGCTTCGCGATTTCCCAACCCTCGATCTTCCCACCCAATTTGATGTCAGTTACCAGGGCGCGGTATTTGGGCTTGCTCGCATCGAGCGAACTCATTGCCTGCTCGCCGGAGGAAGCGATCACAACTTCGAAGCCGCCTTCGATGAGAGCGTCTTTGACGATCTCTTGGACCAAATGGTCGTCTTCGACCACCAGAATGGGAAGGGGTTGATCCAAGCACCAGCTCCTGGGCTTCATTGCCTGCGGGATGACTCGAAACACAAGGATCGGTTCCCTTAGAAAGGTCCAAAAGTGAACACAAGACGGTCTCCATGCTCGGCCCTCGCCCCTCGAGCGCGGTAGGCCCCTGCGCCGAGTTGCTGGCGGCACCGATCCTTGCCCTGAGAAATCAAGCCCTGGCGAAGGGCCTGCAGGCGGCTCGAAAGTATGCCAAAAAATAACCCGGCTATGCTCTCTCAATTCCGGACGATCGCGCAGCTCTCGTCTTTGGCCCAATCCGAAAAACTCAGGTAATAGGCACGGAATCTAATCCATGTGTGCGCGCGATGCCGACGACCTTCAATACTTTGAATGAACAATTCGCGAAGCAGCCTGCGCTTGGGTTATCCGCGGGACCAACTATGTGCGTTTTGGCTCATGCTCCCGGTGAAGTACCAACCCCGCTCTCGAATGGGCTTTCCTTGGTTCTGGTGCGGCCTTCCACGATCAACCCGCAAGGGGTTCGCTACGCAAGCGTGCGACCTCTCCGGCTTCGCCTCTCGAGGTGACCGCAGCCGCCCCCGAACACGTCGGCGCCTGTCGAGCGGGGATGGTCCCCGCCGCAAGACGGGAGCCTTCAATGTCGCACAATCTCACTCTCGCTCAGAACCACGCCTTCGATCTGGCCCGCACGCTCATGGTGCCGGTCATTCTCTTCCAGGCTGATAACGAATTTAGCGTGATGGTCTCCAGCGAGTACGACGGCGATCAAGACGCCATCGTTCACGAGTACGACCCCTGGAGCCCGGCTCATTGAGCCGGGTGACCGGCTGCCGCTGGCGCCATGCCGGCTGCAAGGGAGGCTTCGCCGCGTCGGACGATGCGACGACTGGCCCTTGGTCAGCGCGCCCTTGCAATCGGCAGGCTTCGCGGCCGGTCGGGGATGTTCCGGAAGTCTAGGAGCGAGTGAGACCAACAGAAGAAGGAGGCGGACTCCCTTGCGCGAGTCCGGTGCAGACAAATGGACAAGAGAGAAATCGAAGAGCTGCGCCAAAAGGTCGGCTGCGCGGCCCTGCTGGAGAAGGACGGTTGGAAGGTCGATGTCAAGGAAAGCACCCGACGCGCGATCAAGTATCGCCGCGACAGCAATATCATCATTGTCATCCACGGAGGGCGCGGCTGGTTCGACCCGTTGTCGCCGGCGAAAGGGGACGTATTTTCTCTCGCCGGACATCTTGGATCTGTAGGTTTCTCTGACGCATGCGACCGTGTTGCCGATACGATTGGCTTCGTCCCCAGCACGCCGGCGTGGCAGCGTCCGGCAAGGCTGAAGGTGCTTGAGTCTATTGCTGAGCGGTGGGGACATCGCTTCAAGCCGCGCTCGGGCTCGCGAGCCTGGCGCTATCTCACCGATGAACGCGGGCTGCCGGCTGAAATCGTGGAGCAGGCGGTCGCCTGCGATCGTTTGCGTGAGGGGCCAAAAGGCAGCATGTGGGCGGCACATAGCGATTCTGCTGGAGCGCTCACGGGCTGGGAGGAGCGTGGGCCGGCATGGCGCGGCTTCGCCAGTGACGGCGCCAAGGATCTGTTCCGCTTCGGACCGCCCGGGTCCGAGCGGATCTGCATCACTGAGGCGGCCATCGATGCCATGAGCCTTGCCGCGATCGAGGTCCGACTCCCCGATACCCTCTATGTCAGCACCGGAGGTGGCTGGTCGCCGGCGACCGAGGAAGCCATCCGCAGCTTGGCCAAGCGCGCCAACGCCCGGCTTGTGGCAGCAACCGACAACAATCGACAGGGTGACATCTACGCCGATCGCGTTCGTGCCATCGCCGCGGACACGAGCGGGCAGTATGCGCGATTGCGACCGTGCGCCGGCGACTGGAATGAGGATCTGATGGAGTTGGCGAAGAGACTGGAGAACAGCTGAGCAATCGATGCCGGAGGCCCGCCCGACGCGCGAACTCGCGGGCGGCGCGGCGAAGGCTCCCGCATGATCGCAATGGCGGGGCTATGCCCCTGAGCGATGCGACAGGAAGTCCGAAATAAGGAGGGAGAAAGAACGAAGGGGGTAAACCGCTGCCACATGCCCGGCCGGCGCGTCAAGGGTGAGCTTCGCCCGCGTTCCGCGGCCCTTGACTCGCCGGACCGGTGAGGCGGCCGCCGAGGAGGTGTGATGAAGGACTGAAGTGACGAGGAGATCAGGCGGATCGCTCGCGCTTCAGTCCGGCCAGGCCAAGAGGAGCCGCCAATGCACATCTTACCCACCATTCGCAAAATCTTCGAAGGCGTCGCGACGCGCCACGAGATGCACCGTATGTTCAACCGCCATCGGGGCAATCCGGCCATGGCCGAGGGCGAGGCAGGACACTTCTTCGCCGGCGAGTGGTTCCAGATTGCTGAGTCCGAGCATGACTACACGCTCGAGATCCTGCCGCCACTGTGGATGCGAGGCGACATGTTCGCAATGCGCGAATTCATGACGGCAAGCGTGACAAGCGTTTTCCTGTCCCTGTCGATTGACGGCCAGATGCGCTGGTTCCATGGCTATTGCGACCTGTCGGACAGAGCGTCGCCGGAGCGGATGAAGGCCGCGATCATCGAGCGCGAGTCGCGTCCTGTCCGCGCGATGACGCGCGAAGAGCGGCTCGAGCACATCTGGTCGAGCACGCATGACGACTATCGCGGCTACGCCGGCGAGCGCTGGCCCGCCGCCGTGCGCGGCCGCCGCACCGTGCTCGTCTACGCTGGCCAGCATGGCACCGCGCTGAAGCTGCTGGATGACCTCACCGAAATGGAGATCGCAGCGAAACTGCCGGTGCAGCTCCGCCACCTGCCGGAGGCGGTCGCGGCCTAGCCGGACCCGCTCTCCTCAAGCTGCGAACAGCCCGGCCCTGCGCCGGGCTGCGCAATTCGGCACCCGGGCTCCCGCCGGCTCTCTCGTCAATCCCGCAACGCCGTGCCGTCCGCCGCAGCTCGCGACGGCGGCGCGGTCGCGCGCGCCCAGCAGAAGGACATTTCCAATGGCGCAGGACGACCCTTTCACCATCGACCTCTTCGGCATCACCGCCCTCTCGTCGGGCCTCGGCCTCGGCGTCACCGCCTTCGCCGCCGACTTGGACGGCGACGACCATGACCGCGACCCGCCGCCGCCGGCCGCCGCCGCGCCGGCGCTCGCACCTGTGCGGCCTTGTGCGCCCAAGACGCGTATGCGCGGCGACAACGTCCACCTCGCCAGCGAGCGCGGTCTGGCAACGGGCTGGAAGCAGCGCGCCCGCGACAGTGTTGCCGCCATCCGGCTCGCCGCGCAGATCGAGGCGGAGCAGCGGCCCGCCTTGCCGGACGAGCAGCGGCAGTTGATCCGCTTCACGGGCTTCGGCGCTTCCGAGCTCGCCAACGGCGTCTTCCGCAAGCCGGGTGAATCCGAGTTCGCGCAGGGCTGGGGGGAGATCGGCGCCGACCTTGAGGACGCGGTCGACGACGCCGGCTACGCCTCGCTTGCGCGGTGCACCCAGTACGCCCACTTCACGCCTGAGTTCATCGTCCGCGCGATCTGGTCGGGCCTGCAGCGCCTCGGCTGGCGCGGCGGCCGCGTGCTCGAGCCGGGCATGGGCACCGGGCTGTTTCCGGCGCTGATGCCGGACGAATTACGCGCGACCTCCCACGTCACGGGCGTCGAGCTCGACCCCGTCACCGCGCGCATCGCCCGGCTGCTGCAGCCGCGGGCGCGGATCGTCACAGGCGATTTCGCGCGCACCGAGCTGCCGGCGAGTTTTGACCTCGCCGTCGGCAATCCGCCATTCTCGGACCGGACCGTGCGCTCGGATCGCCTGTACAGGTCGATGGGCCTTCGACTGCACGACTATTTCATCGCAAGGGCAATCGACCTCCTGAAGCCCGGCGCCCTCGCCGCCGTCGTCACGAGCTCCGGCACGATGGACAAGGCGGACGCATCGGCGCGTCAGCACATCGCGAAGTCGGCCGACCTGATCGCAGCCATTCGCCTGCCCGAGGGCGGCTTCCGCGCCAGCGCCGGCACCGACGTCGTCGTCGACATCCTGTTCTTCCGCAAGCGCAAGATCGGCGACGCGGAAGGCGACCTGTCGTGGCTCGACCTCGACGAGGTTCGGCTGGCGGCGGAAGACGAGAGCGCGATCCGCGTGAACCGATGGTTCGCGCAGCGCCCGGATTTCGTGCTCGGCGCGCACGCGCTCGCGTCCGGTCCTTTCGGCGAGGCCTACACATGCCTGCCGCGCGAGGACGAGGATCTCGAAGCGATGCTCAAAGCCGCGATCGACCTCCTTCCGGAAGCCGTCTACGACGGCGAGCCGGAGGTGATCGATCCCGACCTGGAAGAAGCCGGCGGTCCATCTGACGCCGAGTGGCCTGCTGATAGCCACGTGCGCGAGGGCAGCTACTTCTTCGACAAGGCCCACGGCTTGATGCAGGTCCTGGACGGCGACCCGGTCGCGGTGAAAGCGCGCAAGGGCCGCAGCGCCGACGGCATCCCGGAAAAGCACGTGCGCATCATCCGGAAGCTGATTCCGGTCCGCGACGCCGTGCGCGAGGTGTTGAAGGCGCAGGAGCTCGACCGGCCGTGGAAGGACGCCCAGGTCAGGCTGCGCATCGCCTGGTCGAACTTCGTTCGGGACTTCGGCCCGATCAACTTCACGAAGGTCTCGACCGCCGAGGACGAGGAGACCGGCGAGGTGCGCGAAACGCACCGCCGGCTGAACATCCAGCCCTTCCTCGACGACCCCGACTGCTGGCTGGTCGCCTCGATCGAGGACTACGACCTCGAGACCAACACCACGAAGCCCGGGCCGATCTTCACTGAGCGGGTGATCGCGCCGCCGGCAGCCCCGGAAATCACCAGCGCGGCAGACGCGCTCGCCGTCGTCCTTAACGAGCGCGGCCGCGTCGACATCGACCACATCGCCGAGCTGCTGCACCGGGACCGCGACGACGTCGTCGCCGAACTCGGCAGCGCCATCTTTCGCGACCCCGCTGACGGCTCGTGGCAGACGGCCGACGCCTACCTCTCTGGCCACGTGCGGGACAAGCTGAAGATTGCGGAGGCCGCTGCCGCGCTCGACCCTTCCTACGAGCCGAACCTTACGGCGTTGCAAGGCGTGCAGCCCGCAGACCTTAAGCCCTCCGACATCACCGCGCGTCTGGGCGCGCCGTGGATTCCGGCCGCCGATGTCGTCGCCTTCGTGAAGGAAACCATGGACGCCGAGATCAGAATCCACCACATGCCGGAGCTCGCATCGTGGACCGTGGAGGCACGTCAGCTTGCCTGGATGGCGGCCGGCACGTCGGAGTGGGGCACCGACCGCCGGCACGCCGGCGAGCTTCTCGCCGACGCGCTGAACAGCCGCGTCCCCCAGATCTTCGACACGGTCAAGGATGGCGACAGCGAGCGCCGCGTCCTCAATGTCGTCGACACCGAAGCCGCAAAGACGAAGCTCTCGAAGATCAAGGACGCGTTCCTGCGCTGGATCTGGTCCGATCCCGATCGCACGGACCGTCTTGCGCGCGTCTACAATGACCGCTTCAACAACATTGCGCCGAGAGCTTTCGATGGCTCGCACCTGAAGCTTCCGGGCGCCTCTGGCGCTTTCGTTCTTTATGGGCACCAGAAGCGCGGCATCTGGCGCATCATCTCGGCCGGCTCGACCTACCTGGCGCACGCGGTGGGCGCCGGCAAGACCATGACGATGGCCGCCGCCGTCATGGAGCAGCGCCGGCTTGGCCTCGTTGCCAAGGTGATGCTGGTCGTTCCGGGGCACTGCCTGGCGCAGGCCGCGCGCGAGTTCCTGGCGCTCTACCCGAACGCCCGCATCCTCGTCGCCGACGAGACCAATTTTATCAAGGACAAGCGACACCGCTTCCTGTCGCGCGCGGCAACTGCAACCTGGGACGCGATCATCATCACGCACAGCGCGTTCCGATTCATCGCGGTGCCGTCGGCGTTCGAGCAGCAGCTGATCCAGGACGAACTCGAGCTCTACGAAGCACTGCTGACCAAGGTCGAAAGTGACGATCGCGTCTCGCGCAAGCGCCTCGAGCGATTGAAGGAGGGCTTGCGGGAGCGCCTGGAATCGCTTTCGATCCGCAAGGACGACCTGCTGACCATCTCCGAAATTGGCGTCGACCAGATCATCGTCGACGAGGCGCAGGAGTTCAGGAAGCTTTCCTTCGCGACCAATATGTCGACGCTGAAGGGCGTGGATCCGAACGGCTCGCAGCGCGCCTGGGACCTCTACGTCAAATCCCGCTTCATCGAGACGAAGAACCCTGGCCGCGCGCTCGTGCTCGCCTCTGGCACGCCGATCACCAACACGCTCGGCGAGATGTTCTCGGTCCAGCGCTACCTCGGCTACGAGGCGCTCGTCGAGCGCGGCCTGCACGAGTTCGACGCCTGGGCGAGCACATTTGGCGACGTCACGACCGAACTTGAGCTGCAGCCCTCCGGGAAGTACAAGCCCGTGACGCGCTTCGCCACGTTCGTCAACGTGCCGGAGCTCATCGCTATGTTCCGCTCCTTCGCGGACGTGGTGATGCCGGATGACCTACGCCAGTGCGTAAAGGTGCCGGCGGTCTCGACCGGCAAACGGCAGATCCTTACCGCGAAGCCATCGCCGGCGTTCAAGGGCTACCAGGCCCGGCTCGGCGAGCGCATCAAGGCGATCGAGGAGCGCGACCGCGCACCGGAGCCTGGCGATGACATCCTGCTTTCGGTCATCACCGACGGCCGCCACGCTGCAATCGACCTGCGTCTGGTTGATCCGGATGGCGACAACGAGGCCGACAACAAGCTGAATCTGCTCGTCGGCAACGCCTTCCGGATCTGGAGCGAGACAGCCGAGAGCAGCTACACGCGCGCGGATGGCAAGCCCTTCGAGCTGCCCGGCGCCGCGCAGATGATCTTCTCCGATCTCGGCACCATCAGCGTCGAGAAGAGCCGCGGCTTCTCCGCCTACCGCTGGATCCGCGACGAGCTGGTCCGTCTCGGCGTGCCACCGGGCGAGATCGCCTTCATGCAGGATTACAAGAAGTCGGAGGCGAAGCAGCGCCTGTTCGGTGATGTGCGCGCCGGCAAGGTCCGCTTCCTGATCGGCTCGTCTGATACGATGGGCACCGGCGTCAACGCGCAGCTTCGCCTGAAGGCTTTGCACCACCTCGACGTGCCCTGGCTTCCGTCGCAGATCGAGCAGCGCGAGGGCCGCATCGTGCGGCAGGGCAACCAGCACGATGAGATAGACATCTTCGCCTATGGGACCGAAGGCAGCCTCGATGCGCAGATGTGGCAGAACAACGAGCGCAAGGCCCGCTTTATCGCCGCCGCGCTCTCCGGCGATACCTCGATCCGCCGGCTCGAGGACATGGGGGAGAGCCAGGCCAACCAGTTCGCCATGGCAAAGGCGATCGCGTCGGGTGACCCGCGCTTGATGCAGAAAGCTGGCCTCGAAGCCGACATCGCGCGGCTCGAACGGCTGAGGGCTGCGCACATCGACCACCAGCACGCTGTGCGGCGGCAGATGCGCGAGGCCGAGTGCGACATCGAGCTCTCCAGCCGTCGCATCGGCGAGATCGGCCGGGACATCAAGCGTCGTGTCCCGACCGCCGGTGACGCCTTCTCCGCGGCGGTGACCGGAACGCCCTACGCGGAGCGCAAGCTCGCTGGCCGCGCGCTGATGAAGGAGATCCTGACGCTGGTGCAGCTTCAGTACGAGGGCGAGACCGTCATCGCCTCGATCGGAGGCTTCGGCGTCGCGTACAGCGGCGAGCGCATCGGTCACGACGGCTACCGCTACACCACCATGCTGCAGCGAACCGGCGCCGAGTACGAGATCGAGTTGCCGGTGACGGTCACGCCGATCGGCGCAATCGCCCGTCTTGAGCACGCGCTGGCCGAGTTCGAGGGCGAACGGGAGCGCTATCGCCAGCGCCTCGCCGACGCCCGCCGACGGCTTGCGTCTTACGAGTCCCGCGATGGCGGGGACTTCGCCTTCGCCGGCGAGCTTGCCGAAAAGCGCCGGCAGTTGGGCGAGGTGGAGAAGGCCTTGGCGGAGGACAGCGAAAGCTCTGGTGAGCTGGCCGCGGCCGCATGAAAAAAGGGAGGAGAGAGGAAGGGAGAAGGCCCGCTCGCAGATCGGGCGGGCCGCCGACGCTGGCGCTCAACCGCCGCCTGCGCGATCCCTGCCCGTCGTCCTGCGCAGGGCTTTGCCCCGCTCGGCCTGCCGGCCAGGGATGCACGGCCGCAGTTGCACCGGCCCGTCCGCTCCGCAGGGCCCAGGGGTGTCTTCGGGAAGAAGACGAGCAAGGGCCGGCGACGCCGGTCCGCAACCCCAAAAGGAGCCTTCCCATGCAACTGATCAAGGTCGATCCGCGCGCGCTGAAGGAGAACCCCGAGCGCATGCGCCAGACGAAATCGACTCCCCAGGCCGACGCTCTACTGCTCGCCACGATCAAGGCCGTCGGCATCGTCCAGCCGCCAGTCATCACGCCTGAGACAGGCGGCGGCAACGGCTACGTCATCAATGCCGGCCACCGCCGCGTGAAGCAGGCGATCGCCGCCGGCCTCGAGGAGATCGACGTGCTCGTCGACGAGGCGGCGAACGATAACGGCGCCATGCGCTCGATGGTCGAGAATATCGCCCGCGAGGCGCTGAACCCGATCGACCAGTGGCGCGCAATCGAGCGTCTGGTCGCGCTCGCTTGGACGGAGGAGGCGATCGGCGTCGCGCTCGCGCTGCCGGTGCGTCAGATCAGGAAACTTCGTTTGCTGGCCAACGTGCTGCCAGCGATGCTCGACCACATGGCCAAGGGCGACATGCCCGACGAGCGCCAGCTCCGCACGATCGCTGCCGCCTCGCTCGATGAGCAGAAGGAGGTCTGGAAGAAGCACAAGCCGTCGAAGGCTGATCCGCAGGTCTCGTGGTGGAGCGTCGCACAGGCGTTGCAGAAGACCCGGATGTTTGCTCGTCACGCCAGCTTCGGCGACGACCTCGCGAAGGCCTACGGCATTCATTGGGTCGAGGATCTCTTCGCTCCCGCCGACGAAGACAGCCGCTACACCACAGACGTCGAGGCGTTCCTCGGCGCGCAGCAGGAGTGGATGGCGGCCAACCTGCCGAAGAAAGACATTATCGCCGAGACCACCAACTACGGCGAGGTGAAGCTGCCGCCGAAGGCCGAGCGCGTCCACGGCAAGCCGGCGAAGTCGGACTGCACCGCGATGTATCTCGACCGCGACGGCCGCGTGCAGACGGTGCACTACCGTATGCCTGCGGCGAAGAATCCGAAGGGTAAGACCGGCTCCGGTTCTGACAACGCTCCGGACGATGTCGGCGAAGTCTCGAAGCCACGTCCCGACGTGACGCGCAAGGGCGTCGAGATGATCGGCGACTACCGCACCGACGCGCTGCGCGAGGCGCTCGGCCGGACGCCGATCGAGGACGACACGCTGATGGCGCTCCTGATCCTCGCCTTCGCAGGCCAGAACGTGTCCGTGACGACGGGAAGCGGCGGGACCTATTACGGCCACAGCCGGCTTGCGAAGAACGCGGCGGCACTGTTCGACGGCGCCGGCAAGCTCTCCTTCGACATGGACACGCTTCGTGTCGCGGCGCGCACCATGCTGGTCGACGTATTCTCGTGCCGGGAGAACGCTACCAATAGCGGCATCGTCGCCCGCGTCGCCGGCGAGGTGATTGGCGCGGACACCTTCCTGCCGAACATGGGCACGGAGAACTTCCTCTCCTGCCTGTCGCGCACAGCGCTCGAGGCGTCGTGCAAGGAGACGCCAGTCCTGCCGCGCCAGCGGGTGAAGGACACGCGCGCTGCCCTCGTTGAGCATTTCAAGGAAGGCCACTTCGTCCATCCCGCAGCGCTCTTCGCGCCGGACGCCGTGAAGCTTTCGCAATGGTTATCGTCGAGCGAGACGCCGGCAGACGCCGATGAGGCTGAAGAGGACGCCGCCGGCATGGGAGATGACCTCTCTGACGAAGAAACCGAGGCATTCAGGGAGGCGGCCGAATAGAGGAACGCGCCTGTTCTTCGAATGATCCACCGCCGCCGGCCCAGCCGGCGGCGGCTTTGTTTCCACGCACACGCAACTGAGGAGGACACGATGTCCGCGCACACGATCTTCGACAACGCACCCATCGGCTCGATTATCGCCTGGTCCGACGGAACGCCGCAGCCGCCGGCGCGCTTCAGGAAGAAACTCGCCGCCTGGCAGTCCAGCAATAGCGGGGGCCGCCTGATCCGAAAGCGGGGCGGACGAGGCGTCGGCAATGTCTCGCTGTCGGCCTGTTTCACCCTGCACGAGGTCGACTATGGCGCCGGCGGCGTCATCGCCATCCGCGTCCACCGGACGTTTTCGCTCGAGTCGAAGCTCCACTTCACCGTCGTCGAACGTCCAGCCATCGGCTCGGTCCGCGTGCTCGACCGCGCCGGTGATGACGCCGAACTCGTCTATCTCGCCACGAACGAGGCGGACGCGAAGGAGTGGCTGACACGCCACGGCTATCCGCACGCCGTGCTGCAAGAAGTGACGGCCGACGAGGCAGGCGCCGACATCATCGAGGGGAGGACCGCGGCATGAACGCGTTGTCTCCCGCTTCCGACCAAGCCCCAGAAACCCAGGGCGTCTCTTTTGGCCGCAGCGCTGACGGCCTTCTCGTCGCGCTTGTCGGCGAGACGGCCTTTGCGATGGCGCCGATCCGTGACGGCCGGCATTTTCTCGTGACGGGCTGGCGCATCTCTCGCCCGATGGGCGAATGGACGCGCTCCAATTTCTACGGACACTCCGGTGAGCTCGCCGACGAGGTCGCATTCCGCGCCCGCGTGCTCGAAAACGCCGAGCATCAACGCGAGCGCAGGATGCTCGGTCGCGTCGAAGTCCATTCGCGCGACCACACGCCTTGGGGCGCCTCGCAGGGCGCGACCGTCTACGCTGAAGGCGTTGCGGCGCATTCCGCGGCTGGGCACGGCGGTTTCAAGCTCTCGGCCCAGCGAAACCGCAAGGTCCACCCCATGCTTCGCTCGAAGGGTGGCTGGTACGAGGAAGATGCCGAATGGGCGATCGTGGCGATCACCTTCCCGCATGTCTTCACGGCGTTCGAACGCCGTTGCGCCGAGAGAACGATCAAGGACAGTTGGCCGGACGCCTGGGAGACGATCTTCGGCGCGATCCTCAAGCCGGGCGAGTTCTACGAAAAGGACCGCCGCGCCTTTGAGCAGGCGCACGCGCGGGACTGGATCGTCGTGTCGGCTATCACCTCGAAGCACGCGGCCGGCTTCGTCGAAACTGTCGCCACGCCGGGCGGCAAGCGCGGGCCCGGGACTGAGGAGCGTCGCTTCCTCGTCCCTTCCGACGAATATCAGGTCAGCCGCTTCGGCTTCGTGATCGATGAGGCGCGCCACCAGGTCTACGGCGGCCCCTCCGACATCGTCGGATGGAGGTGATCCATGCCATGGCGCCTCATTGCCAAAGCTTTCGGCTGGCGCACGGCCACTGCCGAGGACGGCGAAACGCCGGTCCTCGTCGTCTGGCATCCGCGGCTCCGACGGCATTTCACCGGCACCGATGCTTGGAGGTGCGCCGTGCGCGTATCCATCCACGCGCCGAAGCCCTGCCCGGCTGACGTCGACAGAAAGGAGATTCAGCCATGAATGCCTTGTCGCCGTCGATCTCCTCATGCACGTGCACCATTATCCCGAGAGCGCCATCGCCTACGCACTCGACGGCATCCTTACGCCAGGCATGCGCAAGCACGCTGGCATCGATTCGGCGCGGGGCGTCGCTGGCGACGACGTCGCTTCATCCATCGCCGCGGTGTCCCTCCCGGACGACAACACTCCCGACGAGTCCGCCTCCTCTATGGCCCGTGAGGACGGAGCGATGATTGAGCGTCAAGACCAACGCCTCCTACTCGCGCGCATGAAAGCCGCGCAAGCCGAGACGCAGCGCCGTCTCGGCCTCATCGAGCGCCAGATCGCGTCACGGGCCGAACGGCTGACGATCACCGACCGGACGAAGCGAAGGCAGCGCGGCCGTAACGCATCGAGCTGGACGAATGCGGATGAGCGGCTGTTTCAGCAGCATGTCGCGGAGCTCGCCTTGGCTCGTCGCGGCGAGATCGACGCTCTCACGCGCAAGCTCGATCGGCAGGAGACGGCGATCGCCCAGTTTCGGACGCGTCATCGCGTTTCCGCTGCGTGGCGGTGAGAGGCGAAGGGCCCACCAATTGGAGCGCGAGTGTCAATCGGCGGTCTTTCTAGATTCTCGAGACCGGCTTTCCAGCGACGCTCGATATCGAGGTTTATGCTCTGACACAGATCGTCGGCATCGTCCCAGTCCTTGGTCTCGAGCGAGAGCTTGATCTCGGCGGGAAGCCCGAGAACTCGGTACTTCGAGGGAACGCGGCGACGAAACCACCAGACCTTGCTGCGCGGATTCTTCCAAGGCGCTTGCGCGGGTCCGTGGCGGAGAGAGTGTCAGTCAATCTCCATTGAAAGATAAAGCATTTTCGACCTTCCTACATCAAAACCCACCGTTTGAGCTACCGGGAAAGGGGATTTCGCCTTCGACAAAAGCCCGTCCAATAAATCGGTCATCGAAAACAGTGCCGTCAAGCGACTAGCCAAAGGCAATTTGCAGTGGCACCGCACGGCCTGATCGCCGTCAGTCGCCGAATCTAGTGACTCATTCGAGTTCTGGCCCAACCCTTAAATTTCCGCCGGCGGTCGACGCCATGAAAGAGCCATAGCGCGGCTTCGCAGGGCAACGTGGCGCGGAGTAAGAGAACGCTGGCGTGGTTGGACCTGCGACGACCGTAAAACGTCCTGCTCAGAACCCGCAGCTCCTGTATTGCTTGCTGGCGAGACGAAAGTGCGACCCGACCTCGACGAAGTCGACGTCCAAGCATTGACCACCCTGCCGATATCTGTCCTCCAGACCGTCGCAGTGGAGGTACTCGAGGTTGATGCGCCAGCGCTTCTCTTGAGGGAGGTAGGTGGCGAAATCATGCTGGGCGGCAGCCGGCCCTCTGCAAATCGCGGCGATGTACTGCCTGACCTCGGCGGGCAGCCCGTCGATGTGATGGGGATTCCACGGGTCGTCTTTGCCAACGCCGCTGCCTCTGGAGTTGGCCTCGAGTGTCGAACACATCAGAAGGGCGCAATACAGCAAAGCACCGCGTGCCGACGACCGAAGTATCGAAACACGCTGTAGTCCCAGACTCAACTTCCCAGACCACGATCCGATCGCCATGGACCGCTCCAACTTGACGCCAATAGGATACCCCCCTATATTATGGTCATGTCACATACGATCAAGCAGAAATCGAAGCTCCTGGCGCGGGTGAAACGCATCAAAGGACAATTGGAGGCCATCGAGCGTGCGCTGGAGGCCGAACTCGGCTGCACGGATGTCCTAATGCTGGTCGCGTCGGTCCGGGGCGCCGTCGGCGGTCTGACCACTGAACTTCTCGAAGACCACATCCGGCATCACGTCGTGGATCCGGATCGAGAGAAGGATCCCGAGAAGGCCAAGGGCGCCGCGGACTTGATCGACGTCGTCAGAACCTACCTGAAGTGAATCGCATGATCGATCTGTCGCAACTGCTCCAGCAGAGCAGCGCACACACCTGGCTGTTCGTCCCCAGCGCCATCCTGCTCGGCGCGCTGCACGGGCTTGAGCCCGGTCACTCCAAGACCATGATGGCCGCCTTCATTGTCGCGATCCGCGGCACGGTCTTCCAGGCCGTGCTTCTCGGGCTGTCGGCGACGACCTCGCACACCGCCGTCGTTTGGGCGATCGCCCTTCTCGGCCTCTACTTCGGCCAAGATCTCTCCGGAGAACGCAGCGAAGCCTATCTTCAGATCGTGTCCGCGGCCGTCATCCTCGGGGTCGCCGCCTGGATGGTTTGGCGCACCTGGCATGAGCAGAACGAGGAACACGCTCACGATCATCACGACGAACCGCAGGTCGTCACGCTCGCGGGCCGGACTCTGTCGATCGAGATCTTCGAGAAAGGCGTTCCGCCGCGCTGGCGGATCCGCAGCAAGGCCGGCGGCCTATCCTCCGCCGACGTCCGGGTGACGACCGTTCGCGCCGACGGCACCGAGCAGACCTTCGCGTTCGCCGACCGCGACGGATACGTGGAAAGCCTCGGTGAGATACCGGAGCCGCACGCCTTCAAGGCGCGCCTCGCGCTCGCCGGCGACGTCGCCGAGGTGCTGTTCGAGGAGCACGATCACGACCACATGGATCTCGGCGAACAGGACGACGCGCACGCCCGCGCTCATGCCGCCGACATCCGCAAGCGCTTCGCGGGACGCACCGTCACCACGCCGCAGATCGTACTGTTCGGTCTCACCGGCGGCCTGATCCCGTGCCCGGCGGCCATCACCGTTCTTTTGCTCTGCATCCAGTTGAAGCAGTTCAGCCTCGGCTTCGTGCTGGTGCTCTGCTTCGGCATCGGCCTGGCCATCACGATGGTATCCGCAGGCGTCGTCGCCGCTCTCAGCATCCGGCACGTCGAACGCCACTGGAGTGGTTTCAGCCGCTTCGCGCATCGCGCGCCTTATGTTTCCGCCGCGTTGATCGTCCTGGTCGGCCTCTACACGGGCTGGTCGGGCCTGCACGAATTGATGATCTGAACCGCGGCCGCGTCGATTTGCCGTGCCGAGCGGCCCCACGGGCTCGTTGCAGGAACCTTTGGTCTCAGGTATCCCCTCCCAGAGGATAGGATATCGGACCATGAGCAAGGACCACGTCCACGAAAGCCACCCGGAAATCGTCAAGCGGCTGAAGCGGGCCGACGGGCACCTCCAGAAAGTCATCGCGATGCTCGCTGATGGTCGACCATGTCTCGACCTGGCGCAGCAACTGCACGCCGTCGAGAAGGCGATTTCCGAGGCGAAGAAGACCCTGATCCACGATCACGTCGACAACTGCCTGGACGCTGCCGCCAACGGCGGGTCGGGCAAGTCGACCAAGAGCGTTCTCGCCGAGTTCAAGGCGATCTCGCGCTACCTGTAGCGGAGCAGCAAATGGTCCTGCGTGTACGGACGGCTTCCACGATTCTCGTCGTGACGCTTGCGGCGATTGCAGGCGCCATCGTGCCGGCAAGCGCGCAGTCGGGTTCCGCGAAGCGGGCGGCCATCGTCATGGACGACGAACGCATCAAGCTCGCCGGCATCGAAGTCCGTCAGGCGGGGCCTGCTTCGATTGCCAAGCGGCTGACGGTCCCCGGCACGATCGTTCCCGATGCAGGCCGGGTCGCGCACGTCTCCATCAAAGTTTCGGGCACGGTCGCGGATTTGCGGAAGAACATCGGCGACGACGTCGCGAAAGACGAAATCCTGGGCGTTCTGGAGAGCCGCGAGGTCGCCGACGCCAAAAGCGAATTTCTCTCCACCAAACTCTCGAACGAACTGCAGCAGGACCTCACCGCGCGCGACAAATCGCTATGGGAAGGCCGCGCCGTCCCCGAACAGCAGTACATCAAGTCGCGCAACGCGGCGGCGCAGATCGAAATGCGCTTCGGCATCGCTCGCCAGAAGCTGATGGCGCTCGGCGTCAGCGATGCGGAGATCGCCGGTCTACCGCAGGCGCCGGATGGGACGTTGCGCAGCCAGAACGTCCGCGCCCCCATCTCCGGACGCATCGTCGAGCGAAAGGTGGAACTCGGCACCGCGGTCGGACGAGACAGTCTGGAGACCGAGCTCTTCGTCATCGTCGACCTCAGCCGGGTCTGGGTGGAACTGGCGGTCTCGTCGATCGACCTGCCCCTGGTCAGGGAGGGCCAGGATGTCGCCGTGGCCGTACGTGGAATCGCGGAGACCGGTTCGGGCAAGATCACGTTCGTCAGCCCGCTACTCGACAAGGACACGCGCACGGCCCGCGTCGTGGTCTCGCTCGACAACGCCGGCGGCCGATGGCGCCCCGGCTCCTTCGTCACGGCGAACATTGCCGTCGAAAGGCATGATGCGGCGGTCGCCGTCCCCTTCGCCGCGATCCAGACCGTCGTTGGGCGCAAGGCCGTCTTCGTCCGGACCAAGGGCGGTTTCGAAGCGCGCAATGTCGTGCTCGGCGGACGGGACGGACCGGTCGTCGAGATCGTCTCCGGCCTGGCTGTCGGCGAGACCGTCGCCGCCTCGAACACCTTCCCGCTCAAGGCGGAGGTATCCAAGCCCGGCGACGAGGACTGAGCGATGATCGAACGCATCGTAGAATTCTCAGTGCGCCGTAGATGGCTTGTCGTGCTGATCACCTTGGCCGCGGCTGCCTCCGGCTTCTGGTCGCTGACCAAGCTTCCCATCGACGCCGTGCCCGACGTCACGAACGTCCAAGTGCAGGTCAACGCGGTGGCGCCCGCACTGACGCCGGTCGAGATCGAGAAGCAGGTCACGGTCACGCTGGAGACGGCGCTCGCCGGCATGCCCGGTCTGGAGTCGACACGCTCTTTTTCGCGCAATGGCTTCGCGCAGATCACCGCAGTCTTCGCCGACCGGACCAACATCTATTTCGCGCGGCAGCTCGTCTCCGAGCGTCTCAACGAAGCCAAGGCCAATATGCCGCCCGGCGTCGACATCCGGATGGGTCCGGTCTCGACGGGCCTCGGCGAGATCTACTGGTGGGCCGTTGAATACGAAAAGCCGGGCACCCACGCCCCGATACGTGACGGGCAGCCAGGCTGGCAGGCCGACGGGAGCTACCTCACTCCGGAAGGCGAGCGACTGACCGACGACTTCCAGCGCACCGTCTACCTCCGGACCGTGCAGGACTGGATCGTCCGGCCGCAGATGAAGACCGTGCCCGGCGTCGCCGGCGCCGACGCCATCGGCGGCTTCGTCAAGCAGTACCAGGTGCAGCCCGATCCGGCGAAGCTCGTTGGCTACGGGTTGTCCTTGAAGCAAGTCATCGACGCGATCGAGGCCAACAACGCCAGCCGAGGCGCGAACTACATCGAACAGAACGGGGAAGGATACGTGGTACGCGCCGCCGGCCGCGTCGAGAACATCGAAGACATCGAGAACATCGTCGTCGCGACGCGTGGCGGCGTGCCGGTCCGCGTCAGGGACCTTGCCGAGGTCGCGATCGGAAAAGAACTCCGAACCGGCAGCGCGAGCGTCGACGGGCGCGAAGTCGTTCTCGGCACCGCGCTGATGCTGATCGGCGGCAACAGCCGGACGGTAGCGGCCGCGGCGGACACCAAGATCAAGGAGATCGGCAGGACGCTGCCCCCAGGAATCTACGCCCACACGGTTCTCAACCGCACCCAACTGGTCGACGCGACGATTCACACGGTCGCCAAGAATCTCGCGGAAGGCGCGCTCCTGGTGATCGCCGTGCTCTTCGTCCTGCTGGGAAACTTCCGCGCCGCACTCGCCACCGCCCTCGTCATACCGGTCACGATGCTCGTCACAGCGAGCGGGATGCTGCAGGGACGGATCAGCGCGAACCTCATGAGCCTCGGTGCGCTAGACTTCGGCCTCATCGTCGACGGTGCCGTCATCATTGCGGAGAACAGCCTCCGGCACCTCGCGGAGCGCCAACGCGAGTTCGGCCGCGCCCTGTCGCTGCAGGAGCGCCTGGACACCGTGACGGCCTCCACCGTCGAGATGATCCGTCCCTCCGTGTTCGGTCAGATCATCATCATACTGGTCTACACGCCCTTGCTCGCCTTCTCCGGCGTCGAGGGCAAGACCTTCGAGCCGATGGCGCTCACCGTGATGATCGCGCTGGCCGTAGCCTTCGTCGTTTCGCTGACGTTCGTCCCCGCGGCCGTCGCCATCGCGATCCGCGGACGCGTCACCGAGCGCGAGAACGTCATCGTCCGGACGCTGAAGCGCTGGTACGCCCCGCTCCTCGCGGGCTCGATCGCAAGGCCGTTGCCCGTCGTCGCCGGCGCCGGGCTTCTCTTCGTCGGCGCCGTGCTCCTGTTCGTGCGTCTCGGCCAAGAATTCACCCCGACCCTCGACGAGAAGAACATCGTCATGGAGGTGAAGCGCGTGCCGTCGACCGCGCTCGCGCAGTCGCAGAGGATGCAGCTTCTCATCGAGCAGCAGATCAGCACGCTGGAAGAAGTCTCGTTCGTCTTCTCGCGCACCGGCACGCCCGATCTTGCCGCCGACCCGATGCCGCCGTCCTCGTCGGACACCTACATCATCGTCAAGCCGCAGGACGAATGGCCCGATCCTTCGATGACGAAGGGAGATCTGATCAAGAAGATAGAGGAGGTGACCGCAAAGCTGCCCGGCAACAGGATCGGCTTCTCGCAGCCGATCGAGATGCGGTTCAACGAGCTCATCGCCGGCGTGCGCGAGGATCTGGCCGTCAAGGTCTTCGGCGACGACTTCGAGCGGATGCAGAAGACCGCCGGCCAGATCGCCGACGTCATCCGCAAGATCGACGGCGCCGAGAGCGTGAAGACAGAGGAGACGACCGGTCTCCCGTTCCTGGATATCAATATCGACAAGGGGGAGATCGCGCGGCGAGGCCTGAGTCTGGCCTCGGTGCAGGACCTGATCGCGACCGCGATCGGAGGCACCGACGCCGGTCTGGTCTTCGAGGGCGACCGACGCTTCAAGATCGTGGTGCGGCTTCCGGACGAATTGCGGGACAGCATCCCGGCGCTCGAGGAGCTGCCGGTCCCGCTCCCGCATGCGAATCCGAACGCACCCGCGGCGTCCATCCCGCTCCGGAACGTCGCCTCGTTCGATCAGACCGTCGGCTACAACCAGATCAGTCGCGAGAACGGCAAGCGCCGCGTGGTGGCGACGGCCGAGATCCGAGGTCGGGACATCGGCTCGCTGGTGACGGAGGCGCAAGCGAAGGTCGCCGAACAGGTGAAGCTGCCGCCGGGTAGCTATCTCGCCTGGGGCGGCCAGTTCGAGAACTTCGCGGTCGCGCGCCAGCGCCTCGTCTTCGTCGTGCCCGGCGTCTTTGCGCTGATATTCATGCTGCTGTTCGGGGCCCTGGGCTCGGCACGGGACGCGGCGCTCGTCTTCAGCGCGGTTCCACTCGCGCTGACCGGCGGAATCGCTGCGCTGTGGCTTCGCGGTATGCCCTTCTCGATCTCGGCGGCCGTCGGCTTCATCGCGCTGTCCGGCGTGGCCGTGCTGAATGGTCTGGTCATGCTGACGCAGATCCGGCGGCTGATCCTCGAGGGGGTAGATCACAGAACGGCGATCCGCGAGGGGGCGCTGACCCGCTTTCGACCCGTCGCGATGACGGCGCTCGTCGCCTCTCTCGGATTCGTGCCGATGGCGCTGGCGACCGGTACGGGCGCCGAGGTCCAGAAGCCGCTGGCGACCGTCGTGATCGGCGGGCTCCTGACCGCGACCCTGCTCACGCTGGTCGTTCTACCCGCGTTGTACGCCCGCTTCGCCGTCCCCGCCGCGGGCGGGCAGGCGCAGCGGCTCGGTCGCGCCCCTCATCCACGACCGCGCAGCGGAGTAACGGCCCATGCTGTCAGTCCTTGCTAACCGCACCTACCGTCATCTGTTCGCCGCCCAGGTCATCGCGTTGATCGGGACGGGACTGATGACCGTAGCGCTGGGGTTGCTGGCGTTCCGTATCGCCGGCGAGAACGCCGGGGCGGTGCTGGGGACGGCGCTCGCCATCAAGATGGTCGCCTACGTGCTCGTCGCGCCGGTCGTAGGCGGTCTCGCAGGCCGCTTGCCGCGGCGAACCTTCCTGGTGGCGATGGACCTGACCCGTGCCGCGGTCGCGATCGCGCTGCCCTTCATCGACCAAGTCTGGGAGGTCTACGTCCTCATCTTCGTGCTGCAGTCCGCGTCTGCCGCCTTCACTCCGACATTTCAGGCGACCATCCCGGACGTGCTTCCGGAGGAGCGCGACTACACGCAGGCGCTTTCTCTGTCCCGCCTGGCGTATGACTTGGAAAGTCTTCTGAGCCCGACGCTTGCGGCCGCCTTGCTGACCCTGGTCACCTTCAACGGGCTCTTCTTCGGAACCGTGATTGGCTTCTTCTGCTCGGCCGCGCTGGTGGTCTCGGTAACGATTCCGCAAGCGCCGGCAACGCGTCGCCGCCACGGCTTCTACGACGATACGACGCGCGGCATGCGCATCTACCTGGCGACGCCCCGCTTGCGCGGCTTGTTGGCGCTCAATCTCGCCGTCGCCGCAGCTGGATCGATGGTATTCGTCAACACCGTGGTCCTGGTGAAGGGCGCGCTGGGCGGAACTGACGGCAACGTCGCGCTCGCACTCGCCTGCTTCGGCGGCGGCTCGATGGCGGCCGCGCTCCTGCTGCCTCGCCTGCTCGATCGGCTGCCCGACCGAAGGATCATGCTCTCGTCGGCGGGAATGCTGGCTGCAGTGCTGGTCGTCTTCGGATCGATCATGACGATATCCGGAGGTAACGGAGGCGTCAGGTACGCGCTTCTGCCGACGTGGGCACTATTGGGGATCGGATACTCGGCCGTCATGACGCCGTCCGGGCGCCTGTTGCGCCGGTCGGCCGGCGCTGCGGACCGACCGGCCGTGTTCGCCGCTCAGTTCGCGCTGTCGCACCTGTGCTGGCTGCTGACCTACCCTCTCGCGGGCTGGCTAGGCCCGGCGATCGGACTCGCTGGGACGTTGTTTGCGCTCGCCATCGTCGCGCTCGCCGGCGCGGGCCTCGCTTGGCGGCCCCGCAGCGGATCCGGACGTGATCAGGCACGAACACGCAAACCTGCCTCCCGATCATCCGCACCTGGAAAGCGAGAAGCAGAACCACGCCCACGCGTTCGTCATCGACGATCTCCACATGCGGCGGCCGTGATCCAACGCGCCAGCGCCGGTATGTCCGCCATTGCCATGAAAAGTCAGGTGTCCTCCAGCACGATGACACCCCGTGGCTCGGCGAAATCACGTAGAGCCGATCCGGCGCCACGAAAGCCGTGGTGTGTGCTCCCGATGCCGTCGGGGTCCTAATATGTTCACCAGTCTTCGGATCGATCGTCTCGATCACGCCCGGCTCTCCGATCGCAACGTGTGCGCGACCGGAGTGTTGGTTGAAGAACGTCACGTCGGGAGGGCCGGCGATCGGCCAGACGTTCATAATTTTTCCGCAGGTGCTGTCGACCTCCACCAGGGCGCCGTCGTCGCAGGCAGCGTAGCCTGTGGTTGAAGTGATCGATATCCAATCCGTGGCGCCGCCTGATGGCAGCGGCCAATGGATGACGTCGCCGAGATCGGGCAGTCGAGCGCTCACGATCATCGATGGCTCACGGATACAGACGAAAACCCGCTCCGCAGCAGCGTCGGTCACGCACCACCGCGGGCGACCCGGCAGGTCGATCGCCCGCTGCCTGATCTCCTTCAGATCGATGAATTGCAGCGATGGACCTTGCTGGGCGTCGCCTATACAGGCCACGATCCCGATGCCCTTGCGCTTGACGAGGGCGGCACCATTGGGCCGCTGCCCTTACGGAAAGACGCCTTTAAGTTCGTGGGTCGCAGCGTCCAGCCACGTGATCGTCGCGGCACCGCGGTTGGTCGCGAGAATTCCCCCTCGTCAGCGACCGCCCCGGCGGCCCCAGGAAAGCCCGGCAGGTGGCAACGTGCGACTGCGAGTCGTGATCGATGACTTCGAGGCAGTCTCGCACGGTGTGGGCGATAAAGACTCGGCGTGTCTTCGGGGCGAACGCGGCGTGATCGAAGTCGCTGTTCAAGCCGTTCGGTATGGCGATGACGCCATGCGTTTTCAGGGGCATGTGGTTCTCTAGAACGGGTGGAAGGACAAAGGCAGCGTCGATGCGATCAACGACGCACCCGCGAACAACAGCAGCGACACGCCCGACACAAATAAGCCCATCGCAAATCCGGAAAAACCGCTAACGAGGCCGCCGACGAGCGCTGCGAGAGCAAAGACGAAGAAAAGACCATCCATTGGTCGGGCCCCCAAACGCTTGGATGGACGTCCATCCGGCGGGAAGGCTTCGAATGCGCGGTTGCGCAAATGCGCTGCGCTGACACATGAGCGGCTCGCTCGTTGCGCTACGAAAGCACGCGCGTCCAACTCGATTTATGGTCAGGGAGGTGGTCGTCCATGCGCAATCTCCTCGAATACCGAGCATTGCGCAGAGCTTGGACGGAAGCCGTCTGTCGGGGAGTCTGCCCGTCCCCGGAACTTCAAGGTAACAGTACCGGATGAGCACGGCAAGGTGCACATCGTGATCCCGTGATCCCCAGACGCGTCGCACCGAGAGAATCTTCTGCGTGAAACTCGAACAAACTCGAAACCGTTCCGTTAGCTTCAAGGACCAAGCGAGGAGATTTCCATGAAGAGTTCAATACCGACTTCGACGCTCTCCACATTCGTAGGCGCACTCGCGTTTATGGCAATGACGGTACCGACGCAGGCACAAACTGCGGTGCAACCAGCGCAAACGCCCGCGCAGGCGGATCAGGCTCGCGAACAGGACCGGAACCGCGCCGCGAACGAGACGATCGGCCGAGACTGGAAGGCGCAGGAAGGCAATCGCGACAATGTTGGGTCCGTCGGCGCGGACAAGGATCATGAGACCGTCGGCCGCGACTGGCGTGCACATCCTGATCGTCTGGATCGCTGAGCTATCTCGGCAAGCCCGGCGATGGGCCTCGATGCGAGGCGCGCCCTCCGATAACTGACAGCGGAAAGCCGAAGGTCAGACCGGCCCGGACTTCGTTCACGGGGTGCCCGTTCGTTGACGCGTGACGGATGCCCACGTCGAAGCTGAGATTGTCGCTCACTCGGTAAATTAAGCCGACTAGGCCGGATACCGTCGCCATCTTGCCGAATTCATTTTCGTAGAAGACTTCCGCGACCGGACGGACTGTCCAGCTCGAGGGTCCCTCGAGGATCGCGCCAACGAAGACATCAGCGCGATGATCGCGGGTCAACGCGGTCTCGGCGTTGAGGTGGATCGTTCCCCAGTCCCAGCGTTGGGAGACAATGCCGGCCAAGCTTGCGCCCACACCCGAAGCGCCGGTACTGTCGGGCAACAGGACACCGAACTCGGTCGCAACGCTCGGGCCTGTCTTATCCTGGAGGCTTCCCGGCACCAGTACGTGCTTCAGGAACGCTCCCGCAGCGGTCACGTTCGTTGATCCAGATGGCGAAAGCGGCGTCTGACCAATGCCTTCGAGCACGGCCTCCCAATCAGCGGTCAAGCCATAGTTGATCACAGCGGCCGGTGCGATCAAGCTGGTGCCGCTCTCATCACGTAAGCGACCGGCAGGCTGTAGCTCGATTTCCACTTCGCCCTTCGCCGCGACCGCGGCATCGGTGCCATCGAACGGACGATACGCCGATACGGGCCGGGACCACATCATCAGGCACAGCGCGGCGACCCATGCCCCTCCAAGGCCCTTCGAGGTCCGTTGCGTAAGTCGATTGCGCATGGACATGCCGAACTCCCGGCTGCCAGCTTCTTCAGGGTACCGGCTTGAAAATCCAGATCGCAGCGGGTTCAGCCAAGCTCTCTCGGACGGCCACGATCAACCGATTCAACTCCGGAATGAATAGCGACGTTCGCGCGCCCGCTGCGGTCGGAACGCGCGAGATTCTCTGGTACGCCGTGCCGTTGGTTTCAAACACATCGACGTAACCTTCGCCGCAACTAACATACGTGCGGTTGCGCCTGGCATCGACGAAGAGATCGTCGACATCTCCACAGGTGTCGACGGTCGAGATCGATCTGCCGTCGGCTAGCTCCAGAACGCCGAGCGCCGGCGGATTGCGAAACGCCAAGAGGAGCCGATTTCGCTCGAGGTCGATAGCCATCGCATAGTTGCCGCCCTTGTCTACTGGCCAGTTCGCGACTTGCTTTCCGGACTTCCGGTCCACCACCGCCACGACGCGAGCATTGGGAAGGTTAACGAAAATTCGGCCGGAGTTCGGATCGAGTTGGAAGCTTTCCGGGTGCGCTTTCAGCGATGTGCTCTGGACCTTGTTGTGGGTCGTGGCATCGAGATATGCCAATGAGCCATCGCCATAGCCGACGATGACGCGTTGCGCAGCCGCATCGATGCGGATGTTGTCCGCGTCGCTGCCCAGCTCTATTTGCCCCCTCGCTTTATAGTCATTGCCGTCGAGGACTCGGACGGAGCCGTCCCCCGCATTGGCTACAAAAAGCATATCGGTAGACGGCTCATAGCCAACACCTTGAGGCTCGCTGAACCCGGATACCGGGCGCATCACGCTCCGCGTGGCGAGATCGACGACACCGACACTGTCGTTGCCGAGCTCGGCGACAAACAATCGTTGTCGCTTCAGATCAACCGCCATGTGATCGATACGCCCACGCACGTGGCCGAGCGGGATCTTGGCCTCAAGTTGAAGGGGGCCGCCGTCTTCCGATTGAGCGGACGTCGCGGTACCGTCGAGCACAATGCCGGTCAGCACCACGACCAATAACCGAAACCAGCGGGACATCTGTGCTCCCTTGCGCTCACCTAGTGCACCGTCACCGAAGTCGGGTTGCAGCACCGGATAGGCGATCAGGCCGACCGACCGGCAGATTGCGATAGCCTCGAGCGCCTGCCCCTTGGTCGGCCACTTTTTGCCGTCGACGAGCTCGCGCTCCATTTGGCCGACCCGGGCCACGGGACCGCCGAAGCCGAGAAGCCAAGTCGAAGGAAATAGCGCACAAGCTCGCCCATCCTACCGCGCTCGATGCTCGTCGTTGTCGTCGTCATCACCTGTCACCATCACCGTGAAATGCGGGCTCCAAGATACCGTCGAGTGGTCCGCCAAGCCCGGTCGGCGTCAATTCGAAGTGTTTGCCGCTCTGCGTAACCCGATAGCAGCTATCTTCCGTTTCTTTGAGAAAGAGGCAGAGCTCATCCTTCTCAATACGCCATTTGCCGACCTGCTTCACACCCATCGAGTAACTCCGCAGTGTCCCATCGCCCTCATAGACGAACCGATAGTGAACCTCATCCGTAAGCTGCTTTCCCGTGAAGGCCTTGCGAATCTGCCCTCCGGTCAACGTCCGAAGGGTCTCGGCCGCGACAAAGCCATCGAGGGCGACCAAGCCGCCCACACCGGTAGCGAGTGCCGCGATGAGACACGTCGTAGCCAAGTTGCTCACCGGACCGCCCTCACTTTTTGCAGGACTTGAGACACATCTGGTACTCGGTCTTGCATGCCGGTCCCGCATAGTTCTTCATGCATGCGGCCCGCTGCTCGGCGCACACTTTGCAGGTCTGCGCCTGGACAGTTTGTCCGCCTGCAAACAGAGCAGCCAGCGCGAACAGCCCTGCAATTCGATTTCGCATTAGTGGTCTCCTCATCATGTGCTTCTCAGGTTTGCCTGGTGTACTGTTCGTACAGTCCGGCAGCGTTGTCCCACCGGATGGCTTCCATGTAGACGTCGACGTAGCGCGCTGCAGCTGCGCCGAAATCCATGTGATAGGCATGCTCATACATGTCGAGCACAAGGACCGGACGACCGCCGGCGAGCGTCGTCGTATGATCGGCGGCCCACTGGTTGACGAGCCGTCCGTCGCGGGGTGAGTAGGAAAGTATCACCCACCCCGAACCCCCGCCTTCCGCCTTACCCATCGCCGAAAACTCCGCTCGCCAGCGCGCCATGCTGCCGAAGTCCCGCGTGATCGCGTCGGCGAGAGCACCGCTGGGGCTCTCGGCGCCGCCGAGCCCGTCGAAGTAGACCTCATATAGGATCATCGAGTTGGACGCGATCAGCTCTTCACGCTTCAGACCGTTGATCACGAAATTCGGCGCCTGGGCGAAGTCCAGTTCGGCGAGCTGCGCCCCGATGGCGTTTAGCCGCTTGACGGCGCCGACGTAGTTGTTTTCGTAGTGACTGACGAGCACTTTTTCGGAGATGCCGCTGATCGATTTCGGATCGAACGGCATGGGTTTGGCTTGGTAGGGCATCTTCGAATCCTCCGTTCGCTCTTTGGCTCAGCTCTTCGTGCTGGCGGTCTTGTCGAGCGCCGCGCGCAGGCCTTCTGCGAGCTTGACCGCATCATCGTTCGCCCAGAAATGCATGAAGAAAAGCCGCGGTTGCTCGTCCAGCATGTGGCTATGCAGCGCCGTCACCTCGATGCCGTGCGTCCGCAGCGCCAGGATGACTGGATTGACCTCGTCGCTGGTCAGGACGAAATCGCCGGTGATGGCCGCCTTGCCTCCCCCCGTCGGCTGGAAATTGATGCCGATGGCGACGCCCATGGCGCCGACCGGGGTCAATGGCATGCCGTCCTCCGTGATCGGATCGCGCCGCTTCACGTTGTACTGGTAGACGCCTCCATTGGCCTGACCCTTAACGCCGATGATCTGGTCGAGCTTCGCCGTGTCGAGATCGACGGCGGGCGGCGGGCTCGCCGGCGCCGGGACGGTTAGCGGCGTCTTGCTTTCGGCCAGGGCGTCGTGGATGGCCGAGGCGAGCTTGAGGGGGTCTCCATGGCCGGCGACATGCATGTAGAAGGTCGCCGGACTCGCCCGCAGCAGGTGATTATGCACGGCGGTGATCTCGAGACCGCTCGCGATCATCTTCGCCATCACGGGATTGATCTCGGTTTCGAGCAGTACAAGGTCACCCATGACCATGGCACCGCCATGTGCGGGCTTGAACGCGACCCAGCCGCCCAGCGCCAGCGCCGGCTTGATCGTCACTCCGTCCAGAGTCACCGCGAGGTCTGTGCGCGGGAAACCGAAGCGGTGGACGTCGTCCGAGATGGCGGGCTTGCGGCCGAGCGTCTCATCGACCTTCTGCCAGTCGACGTTCTGCGCATGGGCCGCCGGGATGAACGGTCCCGAAGTCGGCGCTAGGATACAAGCGCCGATGCCGATCACTGCCAAGATTGCTATTCTCATCGCGATGTTCCTTGCTCAGTCTTTTTGTTCTTTGATCTGGCCGCTGCTGTCGACGACGAGCCGCACTTCCTTACCGTTCTTCACCGCCTTCGCGGTGGTGCCTTCCGCGGTCGACTTGATGTCGCTGACTTGCGAGTAGCCGGCCGCCTGAATCTTGGCGACGAGCTCTTCCTGAGTCAGGGCATGGGCAGGCGACAGCCCCGCCATCACCACCAGCAAGGTGGCTACCCGATATATCGTCAGTGTCCGCATGTTCGTTCTCCTGGTCATGTCCCAGCCCCAGGTGAAGTCGGTCTGTGCTGCCCCTAGATGACGCCCACCAAGCGCAACAGAACCCCCGTGATGCAGGAAGCGGCCAGAACGACGAGCATCCCGACCTTGAAGCGGAAAATGGCCGTGGCTGCCGCGAGCGACAGGGCGAGCGCCGGCCAGTCGATGCTGGTCAGCACCGGCGCGTCGAACGACAGCCCGAATTCGTGCACTGCGACCGTCTGTCGAAAGATCGTGTGGAGCGCGAACCAGATCGACAGATTGAGGATCACTCCGACGACGGCGGCGGTAATGGCCGAGAGCGCGCCGGCGAGCGCCTTGTTGCCCCGCAGCGCCTCGATGTACGGCGCCCCGACGAAGATCCAGAGGAAGCAGGGAGCGAACGTCACCCAGGTCGCCAGAAGTCCGCCGAGCGTTCCCGCCAGCATCGGCGACAACCCGCTCGCCTCGCGGAAGGCGGCGATGAAGCCCACGAACTGAACGACCATAATGAGAGGCCCGGGGGTCGTTTCCGCCATGCCGAGACCGTCGAGCATCTCCCGCGGGGTCACCCAGTGATAGTATTCGGCGGCCTGCTGCGCGACGTAGGCGAGCACGGCGTACGCTCCGCCGAACGTCACCATCGCCATCTTGCTGAAGAAGATCGCGATTTGGCTGAAGACGTCGTTCGGCCCCAGCGCGATGAGGATCGCGAAAACGGGAACGAGCCAGATCGCAAGCCAGGCGGCGCCCACTCGAAGCGTGCGCGCGGTATTTGGCGTGACGTGATCAGGCAACCCCTCGCCGAGCATGCTGTCGATCACGGCGGAGTTCTTGCCGCCATGTTCAAGCGCAGCGAACTCCGGCCGGCCAAGCCGGGCGCCGACGAAGCCGATGAGGCCGGCGGCGGCGATAATCAGCGGAAACGGCGCCCCGAAGAAGAAGATCGCGACGAAGGCGATAGCCGCCAGCGCAACCATGATCGGATTGCGGAGCGCGCGCTTGCCGACGCGGACCACGGCCTGGATCACGATGGCGAGCACCGCCGCCTTGAGGCCGAAGAACAACGCCTCGACGAATCCGACATTGCCGTAGGCGGCATAGATGTAGCTGAGCCCCATGATCGCGAAAATGCCGGGCAGGATAAACAGACCTCCCGCCACGATGCCGCCCGTGGTCCGGTGTAGCAGCCAGCCGATGTAGGTGGCGAGCTGCTGCGCCTCGGGACCCGGCAAAAGCATGCAGTAGTTCAGCGCATGAAGGAATCGGCTCTCTGAAATCCAGTTTTTCTCCTCGACCAGGATGCGATGCATGACCGCGATCTGGCCGGCCGGCCCTCCGAAGCTCAGGATCGCGACCCGCATCCAGACGAGAAGCGCCTCATTGAAGGAGATGCCGTGCGCGTGCTCCTGCGCGCCGACCTTCTGGTTTGCCGCGAAATCGGTCATTGCTTCACCTTGTTGGTCGGCCAGTTGTGGGTCTCCTTCGTCGCGTCGCGACACCATCTGTAGAACGCGTCGTAGAGGAGAAAGCCGGCATTCAACTGTTCGAGGTCGTCGTCGAACATGCGCGATAGACCGAGCGAGGCTGCGAGCAACCCGGGCGCCTCCGGAGAGAGATCGAGACGTCCGGTGTCGGCGGCGCGGACCATCGTCGCGAGCCGCTCCATCGGCGGCGTCGACAGACCGAACTCCTTGACCATCACGTCGAAGGTGCAGAGTTCTCCGCAATGGCTCCAGAACACGTTCTCGACGTCGAAAGGCGTGGCGTCGAAGCGTTCGGCCACGGCGTCCACCTCTGCAGGCGTCACGAACAGAAAAACGGCGGCGGGATCGACGAAACGGCGGATCAGCCATGGGCCGGCGACCCGGTCTATCTTCGGACGAGCTCGCGTGACCCACACCGTGCGATCTCGCCCGTCTCGTTTAGGGATCTTGCTGGCCGGAACAGTCGGATGGTTCGCTTCCTTCCAGCCGACGTGGCCGCCTTCGAGGACTTCGGCGGCGACGTTGCTGCACCGCAGCCATGCCGCGGTGCCTTCACTGAGCTTCTTGCCCTTGTGGCAGACCACGACCACCGATTTGCCCGTCAGGCGAGACGCCCAATCCTGAACGTCGAGGTGCGAGCGCCGCACGGCCCCCGGAATCAGTCGCGGGTCGGCCGAAAAGTCCTCGTCGATGCGAACGTCGACAAGCGTCGGCGCCGCCGCCGTACCTATCAGTCGAGACAATTTGTCGGGTGAAATCGTGGTGTATGATGATGACATGCTGCGCCCTTGGTGATCCAGGACGCGATACTTGGGCATGTCGCCTCGCGGGGAGATCGCACATCCCCGAGCCCCGAATAAAAGCCCAGACGGCCGGACTGTCAACCCGCGTCTTCGCGAGCGCTCCGAGAATCATCGAGACGACGTCACGAAGATTTCAATCCCTATCGGAACCACGATTCGGAACAGCCTGCTGGCACCATCGAGGCCATTCGACGGCTCGCCGCGGCGGACATCTTGAAACGTCCGGACGGATTCACGTAGAGTGTCTCCGAGGGGAAAAGCAGACTCCCCGTGAGACTTCGGTCCAAGCTCTGCGCAGCACGCAATTCGTGGAGCTCGCGCATGGACACCGAAAAACGACCCTCTCCCCGACGTACCGTCGCCATCCTCTCGCGAGGAGATGCCGTCGCGCGTCGAGATACTCCCCCGAAAATCAGCCGCTTTGTTGACGTATTCGAAGCGCTCGCCGCCGTCGGCGTCGATGCGCGTCCCACGATCTACGACGAGTGCTTTGCGGACGCCGTCCGGGAACAACTGCTCACAGTGGATGGAGTGCTCGTCTGGGTCAACCCCATTCAAGATGGCCGAAACCGCGCCGCTCTCGACGCCCTGCTGCGGGACGTCGCGGCGCATGGCGTCTGGGTCAGTGCCCATCCCGATGTCATCCTGAAGATGGGCACCAAGGAGGTTCTGTACCGTACCCGCTCGATGGGCTGGGGAAGCGACACGGCGCTGTATCAAACCGCTGCGGCGATGCGCGCCGAGTTACCGACGCGGCTCGCCGCCGGTCCGCGCGTGATCAAGCGCAACCGGGGCAATGGCGGCCAAGGCGTCTGGAAGGTCGAGAGTCTGCCGGCCTCCTCCACGATAAGGGTGCTGGACGCGACCAAGGACACGCCCGAGGAACTGTCGTTGGACGATTTTCTCCGTCGCTGCGCGGAGTATTTCGAGAACGGCAGCGTGATCGACCAACCGTTCCAGCCTCGCCTGAGCGAGGGCGTCGTGCGTTGCTACATGGCAGGCGATCGCTGCGCCGGCTTCGGCCACCACAAAGTCAAAGCCTTGGTCGATTCGCCGGCCGCGCGTTCCGAGGCTGGACCACGGCTCTATTCGTCCAACGCAGACCCGCGCTTCCAGCGGCTGCGTCGGTTGATGGAGGACGAGTGGACGCCGCAGCTAACCTCGTTGCTCGATATCGCGCAAGACGACTTGCCCATGATCTGGGACGCCGACTTCATGCTCGGCCCCGTCCAGGCTGATGGGAGCAACAGCTACGTGCTCGGTGAGATCAACGTCAGCTCGGTGCATCCTTACCCGGGCGAGGCGCCGGCGGAGATCGCGAGGCGAGTTGCCGACCGCTTGCAGCGCAAGCATTGACGCCATGCTGACGGTCAGCGGGCTCAAGCGCCTGCACATCTCCGTGTCATTCGACTTGCAGGACGGCGAATGCGTCGCCCTGCAAGGGCCTTCCGGGGTCGGGAAGACCTTGCTGCTTCGCTCCATCGCGGATCTCGATCCCAACGAGGGAACTGTCAAGCTGGACGGAGCGCTCAGGGAGGCGATGCCGGCCCCCGCCTGGCGAAAGCGAGTGACCTACCTCGCCGCCGAGCCTGGCTGGTGGTCGGACATCGTGCAGGAGCACTTCACGGTCTGGGATGATGCCCTACCCCTGGTCACGCGCTTAGGGCTACCGGACAACTGCGGACCTTGGCCGATCCAAAGACTTTCGACCGGCGAGAGACAGCGATTGGGGCTTGTGCGGGCGCTCATGCTGCGATCGCGCGTGCTTCTGCTGGACGAGCCAACCTCGGCGCTCGACTCTGCATCCGCTACGGCCGTGGAATCCTTGATAGCCGAACGCATTGCGGATGGAACGAGCGTCGTTTGGAGCACCCACGACAACGCTCAAGCCCGCCGCATCGGGGCGAGAATATTTGCGATGAGTGCCGATGGTAGCATCGTGGAAAATCGGCCGTGACCTACATCCAACTGGCATACGGTGATTTGGTGCTGCCCGCCCTCCTTGTCGTCATGGACGGCGCTCTCTCGCTTGTCCTCCGCCTCAAGCTTGAAAAACAACTGGCCATCGCGACCGTGCGGATGGTGCTTCAGCTCGTTCTCGTTGGATACGTGCTGACGTTCTTGTTTGCTGCGGTGTCGCCGCTCTGGACCGCCCTCGCCGCCTTCATCATGGTTCTCTTCGCCTCGCGGGAGATCGTCGCGCGGCAGAAGCGGCGCCTACCGGCCATTTGGAGCTACGGCTTGGGCGCGGGATGCACGCTGCTCGCCGCCGGTACCGTCACGATGTTTGCACTTTTGACCGAGCTGCGCCCGGATCCCTGGTATCACCCGCGCTATGCGCTGCCTTTGTTGGGCATGATCCTGGGCAACACCATGACCGGGATAAGCCTGGGTCTGGACGCACTGACAAATAGCCTGGTGCGCGAACGAGCCGCCGTAGAAGCTTGTCTCGCACTCGGCGGCACCCGGCATCAGGCCCTGCTGCCGGTCATACGGGACGCGTTGAGAAGCGGCTTCATGCCGATCATGAACAGCATGGCGGCGATCGGCCTTGTTTCCCTGCCGGGTATGATGACCGGCCAGATTCTTGCGGGCTTCGAACCAGTAGACGCTGTTAAATATCAGCTCTTAATCATGTTCTTGATCGCCGGTGGAACAGGATTGGGAACCCTCGCTGCTGTGATGGGAGGCGCTCGCCTGTTCACCGATCACCGACATCGATTACGCCTCGATCGAATTCCCGCTGAAAAGTCCGCTTAAAAGCGCCGGTCACTCTCCCCTGCCTATTTCGCTTCGCCGTAGGTGATTTGATCGAACAGCGTCACGCTGTCGGCTTTGGTCCACAGCCCGATCTTGCCGGCGCCGGCGAAGGTTGAATCCTCGACCTCGAACAGTTGTTTGCCGTTGAAGGAGACGCGGAAGCGCGAGCCGCTGAAGTCGATGCGCAGGCTGTGCCAGGTGTCGGCCGGAACCTTGACATCGGTTCCGTATCCTCCCTTGCGGCCGACGATGTCGAGCGGGCTTCGGACGCCGTTGACGGTCTTGTAGAGAACGACGTTGTCCTCGAGGGCATTGGCCCGGGTCACGTAGTAGTTGTTCGCGTCCTTTGCCCGCCAGACGATACCGGCGGCGCGGTCCTGCGATCCCGCGACGGCCTTGAATTTGATCTCGACAAAGCCGTCCTTGATGCTGCTGTCGTTCTTCAGCAGCAGCGGGTACGTCGCCCGGCCGGATTGCCTGAGCACCTTCGATTTCGACGGCGCCGTCTCGTCGCTTTCGACCGTCCATTTTGGGTCGCCCGATCCCGTGAGGGTCGAGGTCCACCCCTCGGGGGCGGCACCCGTCTGCGTGCTCTCGAAGCTGATCGCATGGTTTGACATGTCACTCACTCCAATGAAGAAAAGCATGGTTGCGATGATGGCGCTGCGGCGTTGAAGGTAAGGCATTGGGCGGGTACCCGCGCTATCGGACCGACCGGGTCACTCGAAGAGTTTCACCGGGCCCTTGATTGCCTTCCAGGCGTAATGTCCGCCCGCCATGTACCGGGCATCAAATCCCGCCTTGCGTAGTGCCGAAGCCGTCTGACACCCGATGTGGAAGCCGTAGACGCAGAACGTGACGACGGGTTCGGTCTTCGACAAGGTGCCGATCCAATCGTCGAGGCGTTCGGGGTCGCGCCATACGGCTCCGTCCATGATGTCCTGGGCTTTCGTGGTGTAGTGCTTCGGGCGCGTATCGATGATCTGAACCGGCGTCCCCGACTTCATCATCTCCCGCACTTCCTCGACGGAGATCGACGGTACGTCGGCAAACTCCTTTTGCTCGAGGGGCCGCGGTGGCGCGACCTTGCTGGCATCCTCGTAGCGCTGCTTCACGGCGGACCAATCGATGTTGCGCATGAAGGCGGCTACGTAGGCGCCGGCGTTCGCGCCGAACGCCAGGTGGAAGGCGTGCTCGTACATATCGAGGGCGAGGATCGGGACGCCGCCAGCGATGCTTTGACTGTGTTCCGACGCGATCTAATTGATGAGCCGACCGTCTCGCGGAACATAGGTCAGCAGCACCCAACCCGAGCCGCCGGCCAGCGCGGACGCGATGCTGACGAACTCCTGGCGCCAGCGATCCACCGATCCAAAATCCTTTGCGATCGCGCTTGCAAGGTCGTCCGGCACGACGCGTCCGTCGCCGCCGAGGCTTGCAAAATACAATTCGTGCAGAAGCGTCGAGTTGAGCGCGACAATCTCGTCGCGCTTCAGCCGGGCGAGAGTCGGGTTGGGAGCGTCACCGAGATCGAGGCGCTCAATCTCCTCGGAGATGGTGTTCAAGCGATTGAGGGCCCCGCCGTAGTTGTTTTCGTAGTGGCTTTCGATGAGGCGTGCGGAGATCCCGTTCAACGTCCAGGGACGACAATGAAGCGGTGCCAGTTGGTAGCGCATCGTAATTCTCCTTTTGGTCGTCTGGATTTTTCAACTAATGGATGGTTGATACTTCGAGGCTTTCGAACAGGGTCATGCTGTCGCCCTGGGTCCACAAGCCGACCTTCCCGGCAGGACCCGGAAACCTTCTGTCGTTCGCGACGAAAAGCTCCTTGCCGTCGAAAAATACCGTGAGGCGGTGCTCGTTGGCAGCGACACCGAGCGTATGCCGCGCCTCGCCCGACACGTTGACGTCCATGCCTCCGATAATTTCTCGCCGCCCGGCGGCGACGCGATACAGGATGACTTTGTTCTCGAGCGCGTCGGCGCGAACGGCCTAGTAGTCGCCAGGCGATCTGAACCGAACGACCAGGCCGGCCGCTTGGTCGTTCTTGCCGGTATTGGTCAGGAAGCGCGTCGACACGTAGACGTCACGTTCGGAGAAGGGCCGGTAAAAGGCGAACGCCAGACGGTTTTCATTTGGCTCGGGGCCGGTCTGCGCCAACCCACGACCGGCGTCGTTATCAACGACCGACCAATTGCCAGGGCCGCCGTCGCCTGAGGCGATGAAATCGAAATCGGCAAGCCGTTCTGCCATATCGAACATGATGGCATCGGCCGAACTGCGCGATGCCGTCGGTCCGCACGCAAACAAGAGCACGCAAATCGGCAGCAGGCAGAGGGAAGAGCACGTCTTCACGGCTTTGCGCCCCTGAAGGGAGGCGTTGCCGGCTCGGGGTGTGGTTTGCCACCCGACAGCCGAGGGTTCGTCGGACCTGGCCGACGCCATTGGTGGCGGAGCGACATCCGCAGACGTCCGCTCAGAAGCAGACCGCAAAAGAAAATCAATGGGAGGAATGGGAGGCCGGGTTTCGTCCATGTGTGCAATTCCTCGACAAGTCGAGCGATGCACAGTTCTTGGACCGAAGCCTCAAGGGGAGACTGCAATTCCCCTAAAGACGTCATAATTCAGCAAAGCGATAAATGCAACATAGCTGTTATCGCCAAAGATGTTCCTTATCACCGCTGCACGCAAAAGTTTGATGAGCACAAGCGGCGCTACCGCGCAGCATCTTCTATAATGATCAGTGAAAACAAATTTGAGAGAACGGTACGCGTGAATGTCCGATTTGCGCCAGAAGCGGCCCCTCGCAACTCCGAAGCGGCACCGCACCAGAAACGACGCCGAGCGCTGCGGCGACTTGTTCGAGATGACTCCTGAAACTAAGAGTGTCCGGCCGTTCTGATCGCACGGTTGCGTTCTGTCCTGAACCACAAATGTATGAGCATCCAGTCCTGCATTATTGTGCCCCGCGCAAGCGTCGAGGCCCAAGAGCGCGCTATCGCGCACGAAAGCGCCCAAAAATCGTAGGTTGGCGCACAAAATCGTACACATGGCGGAGAGAGTGTCAGTCAATCCCCATTGAAAGATAATGCATTTTCGATCTTCTTAGACCAAAACCCACCGTTTGAGCTACCGCCGGAAATGGAATTCCGCCTTCGACGAAAGTCTGTCCCGTCCAATGGACCGTCATCGACAACGCTGCCATCAGGCGACTAGCGCAAAAGGTGCGTCACTCGATCGGAGTACTCTCCGCAACGTCCGTCGCCGTTGCCAACAACGTTGGCGCTATACAAGGTTGGAGAGTCCATCACTTAGGCCGGCTTTGCGAAGTCCGTTGAGAAAATGATCCCGGTCGATGGGATCTCTATACCTATCGGCGCGCATCCGAGCGAGTTCGAGCGTGTTTAGGGGCAGAGCTTCACCATTCTCAGTCAATTCCAGATATCTCTCTCGAACGAATGCGTCCGCTTCGAAACTTGCTTCTCTCGGTCGATTTGTTTGCGCGTAGCACGCCGCAAGGAGCGCGCGCGACCAGCGGTCGCTCGATCGCGCTTCCCTGAGAACTTTGATCGCCTGTTCGTATTCGCGAGCCGAATAAAGAGCCAGCGCGTGGTACCAATGGTAGATATTGGGTGGAAATGGGTTTAGCCGTTTGGCCGATTTGATCCATGTAAGCGCTTCCTGCCAGTGCCCCCAGTAGATTAGAATATTTGCAAAAGCGGCGGCGACATCAGCGTCGTTCGGATTGAGCGCCAGAGCGCGTTTGAAATGAGTCTCGGCCTCTTGATCACGGTTTTGCAGGAAAAGAAGCTGTGCGAAGACGCTGTGCGACCAGGCGTCGTGCTCATCCAGATCGAGCGCGATCTCGATCTCGCTACGAGCCTCATCCAGCGAGGGCGCGGCGGGTGATTCCAGAAACGCGGCGCAGACTACCGTCCAGGCAATATTGGCGTGAGCGCGAGCATAGGCTGGATCGAGCCCTATGGCCTTCTGGAAGTAGCCTCGCGCCTCCTCCATGCTCCTGACGGTCAATTGACGCCATTTCTCGTTCCCCAATAGGACGAGATCGTAGGCCGTGATGTTCGAGGTCTGCTTGCCTCTCGCGATCTCGCGGCCCGCGTCCTCAAGCCGGCCGGGCAGCGCCGAAACGATCTTGCCTACGATTTCGTCCTGGATGGCGAATATGTCTTCGATCTCGCGGTCGTAGCGCTCGGTCCAAAGGGTGAAGCCGCTCGCAGCATCCAGAAGCTTGACGGTCACCCGCACCCGCTTCCCAATCCTGCGCGCGCTCCCTTCCGCTACATATCGCACGCCGAGTTGGCGGCCGACCTCTCTGATGTCGGACGACCTGGCCCGGTAAGCGAAGCTGGAATGGCGGGCCACGACGAGGAGGGACCGGAAACGCGATAATTCCGTAATGATGTCTTCTGTGATCCCGTCGGAAAAGTAGTCCTGCGCGGGATCGCCGCTCAAATTCAAGAATGGCAGCACGGCGATCGATGGTTTGTCGGAGGTCGCGGACAGGAGCCATGTTTGCCGGCTAGCATCGGACAAGTTGGTGGCCGGCGGGCCGACATAGCGGTAACCGCGACGCGGCAGCGTCTCGATCCAGGTACTGCCCCCTTCGACGGCTGCAAACGCCCGGCGCAGAGCCGCTATCTGCACGGTCAGATTGCTTTCCTCGATCGCCAGCCCCGGCCAGGCCGCCTCCATCAATGCGTCCTTGGCAACCGGCTTACCCGCCTTTTCCAGAAGCAGCCGAAGTAGCGCGACCGCTCGCCCTCCGAGAGCAACCGGCTCGGCCCCGCGAAACAGCGTGTCAGCGTCTGCCTCAAGACGAAATGGACCAAACGCGTAGATCGTCGCCATTGCCTAGAGACACCATTTTTAGCGAAATTTGCAACTTTTTCCGATCGGATTCAGGAAACGATTTGGCGCTCCGTGAGATGATGGCATGGGCATTGGTGGCGCGGAGCAAATCGGATGGAGCGGCGGCAGACATATGACGACTTGATGGGCAAATCGCACTCCGAACCTCGGTCCACCCCACAGCTACGGCTCAAGGGCAATGTGGTCATCGAGGGGAACGCCGGCTACGACGAGGCGCGCAAGGTCTGGAATGGCGCTATCGATAAAAAGCCGGCCATGATCGCCTACTGCGCGGATGCCCAGGATGTGGTTGAGGCCGTGACGTTCGCGAGATCCCGCGCGTTCCCGGTGGCCGTTCGCAGCGGAGGCCATAATGTCGCTGGCCTGTCGGTCTGTGACGGCGGCATGGTCATCGACCTGTCGCGGATGAAACGCATCGACGTCGATCCGGTCCGTCGGACCGCGCGCGCGGAGGCAGGCCTCGATCTGGGCGAATTCGACAGGGCGACACAAGAGCACGGCCTGGCGACCACCATGGGCGTCAACAGCGATACCGGCATCGCGGGACTCACGCTCGGCGGCGGCTTCGGCAAGCTCGGACGCAAATACGGACTGACCTGCGACAACCTGATTGCCGCCGACGTGGTGACAGCCGAGGGAAAGATCCTACGGGCTAGTGCGACCGAACACCCCGACCTGTTCTGGGGCTTAAGAGGCGGCGGCGGCAATTTTGGCATCGTGACTGCGTTCGAATACCAGTTGCATGCGATCGGCAGGTCACTGCTCGTCGCGTCAGCGCTTCATCCTTACGATCAGGCGCACGAGGCCATGCGGTTCTATGATGAATTCGCCCGAAGCGCTGCCGACGAGATAAACGTCGATGCAGCCCTCGTAAGGCTGCCGTCGGGCGATCGGTTCTTCAGCATCTCCGGTTGCTATGTTGGTTCGCATCATGACGGTGAGCGCGCCCTTTCACCGATCGCCAAATTCGGCTCGCCCGTTGAGACGCGCCTCGCAACTGTCCCTTATGTTGAGATTCAGTCGAGCGGCGATGCCCTGTTTCCGCGAGGACGTCGCTATTACTGGAAGGCGCAGTTCCTGCGCGAGATCAGTGCTGGTGCGATCGACGCGCTGCTCGACGCCTATGCGATAGCCCCCAACACCTCGTCTTTGCTGGTTTTCCAGCACGTCGGCGGCACAATTGCACGGGTTCCGGTATCGGACTCACCCTACGCAAACCGCGATGCGGCGTTCGACTGCTTTCCGATCGCGATCTGGGACGATCCGGCCGATGACGACGCGAACGTGCGTTGGGCGCGCGAGCTGTGGAGCGCCGTTAGGCCCTATTCGACCGGGGGCGTCTATGCCAACAACCTGGGTGATGAGGGCGAGGACCGGGTGCGTGACGCCTATGGTGAAAATTACGCACGCCTTGTCGCGCTCAAGAACAAATACGATCCGACTAATTTCTTCCGCCTGAACCAGAATATCAAGCCAACGGTATAGTTCACGGCGTCGGGGAAAATCCAAATGCGAAGCCGCTGGACCATTCTTGCTGCCCTGTTCGTCGCTCGTGCCGCCATCGCCTTTCAGTTTCAGAGCGTCGCGGCCGTCGCGCCACAGCTCGGCCAGAGTCTCGATGCGAGTCTGGCCGATATCGGTGTTCTTATCGGGCTCTATTTTGCGCCGGGCGCGGTACTTGCGCTGCCCGGCGGCGAGATCGGCCGCCGCTACGGCGACAAGGTGACGGTCCTTGCCGGACTCCTGATGATGCTGGCAGGCGAACTGCTGATGACCGCGTCAACGTCGTGGAGCGTGCAGATCGCTGGCCGGCTGACTGCCGGCATCGGCGGTGTTCTCCTGAACGTTCTGATGACCAAGATGCTCGCGGACTGGTTTGCCGGTCGGGAAATCGCCACTGCGATGGCCATTTTCATCAACTCTTGGCCGGCTGGCATCGCACTCTCTCTCATGCTGCTGCCGGCAATCGGAGCCATGCTCGGGCTCCATGCCGTCAACCTTGCCGTCGCAGGGTTGATCCTGATCGGCCTCTGCCTCATCGCGTTAGTCTATCGCGCGCCAGATGCGTCCGTTGCGGTCGAAGGCGAGCGCAGTAACCTGACCGCCGACACGATCTGCGCCGTGATTGCCGCCGGCTTGATCTGGTGTCTTTACAATATCGGGTTTGCGATGATTTTCAGTTTCGGCCCATCGATGCTCGTTGAACAAGGCTGGTCCAGTGCAGCAGCCGGATCAACCGTCAGTATCGTGCTCTGGCTCGCCGCGCTTTCGGTTCCCTTCGGCGGCTTCCTCGCAGATCGGACCAAGCGCGGCGAGGCCATCCTCGTCACAGGCTGCATCGCCTTCGCCCTCCTGACACTTCTCCTGTCGCGAAGCGGCACGGTGCTTCCCATCGTCGTTGCCCTTGGAATCCTCTGCGGCTTGCCCGCCGGTGCGATCATGAGCCTGCCTGCGCGTGTGCTCGAGCAGAAGACGCGGCCGATCGGAATGGGAGTATTCTACACGGTCTTCTACGCCGGCATGCTGGCTGGACCGGCGGTCGGAGGAAAGCTCTCCACGTCGGTCGGCTCCGCGAGCGCCGCGCTCGACTTCGGCGCCGTCGTGCTCCTGGCTTGCCCTGCCGTCCTGTGGCTCTTCCGCCGTATCGGCCGGTATCGGCCGGCCGTTTCACCGACTTGAACGCGCGGGACGGAAGCCTGTGAGTTAACGCCTCAGCCGACGTTCCATCATTGTCGAGGTGAGCAAGCCGATACTGGGCCGAGGCTGACCGCCATTTCGTCTAGGCGTTGCTGTCGCGCTTTGCGCCGGCCGAGTAGGAGGCTGCCTGGGCGGGGACCTACGCCAACTCGCGGGGTTCGACGGGTCGCAGGGGTGGAGCGGCCCAAACACACTGCTGCTGACGACAGGATGAAAACTCTGATTTCTCCGCCTTACTCGTAAAGCGACCGATTTGCGGCGGAGAGCAAATCCGAATGTGCATCGGAAAAGCGATAGGCAAACTTGCAACGGCCCGCAGGTCGATCGCGCTTTCAACGAAAACGTTGCATCGCGATCATTCAATCACGTTGACCAACGCTACCGTGACGCGGTCGATTGGCCGCGAGGCGTCAACCGCCTTCAGCAAAGGGGGAAGGACTCGAACCCCGACCGTGGTGTTGTTCCCTTTAGCGATCAGCCGCCGGACGACCGCTAGACTCAACGTCTTCCATAGCGGTTTCTACACCGATCCGCGCTCGCAGGCTCGAGTTCTGCTGGCGCGCTTGAAATGGTGACCACTCTGATCGCGCAGATGTCCGATTTGCTCGCCCCGATATTCAAATCTACGACGCGCACGTAGGCGACCTGTACCAGTGGGTCTGTGCGCAGTATCTCGTTGGTGTGAAGGGTGCAGAAACAAAGGCAAAGCGCAGTTAGGACCCGCTGATGAAAGAGAGGTGTGATTTAGTTTGAAAATCAACGGTCGTTCCGACACATGCGTCAATAAACCTTCATTGAACCCGCAGTGGAATTTCGTCTTGTCGGAACAGCTGGATCATGATGGCAGACCGGAGGGGTGGACGGGCCGCAGATTGTGTCAGAAGGAGCCGCGACAGCTCGATCGCGCTAGATCGGCTCTTGCTGCTTTGCACGCCCGCTACCAGCTCTCGCCGAAGGGCCGAATTTCAACGTTAAACGACCATGCGCTGCGATCCTGGATCCTGGTGTACGAGGTGCCAGATCTCGCTGGCGATCGCTTGCGGCTTGATGAAGAAGCCGTCCGGCCGCTCCGGCCACCGCTTTCGCGTCCATTCGAGGTCGATCACGGCATCGATCACGACATAGCCAACGTGGACTCCCTGCGGCCCCAGATCCCGGGCCATGGACTCCGCCAAAATCCGCTGCGCCGCCTTGGTCGGCGCAAAGCCGGCGAAGCCGGCCTTGCCGCGTAGCGCCGAGGTGTTGCCGGTCGCAATGATAGACCCCGCACCGGCTGCGACCATCGCTGGGGTAAATCGCCGGGCCAGGAACAAAAGCCCCATCGTGTTGACCTGAAAATTGCGATTGAGGATCGCCGGGTCAATCTCCCGGAAGGTGCCGAAGGCACCGCCGACGGCGTTGTGGATGACGACGGCGGGATGCCCGAGATCACGCTCCACAGCGGATGCCACCGCATCCACCTGCGCGGGATCCGATACATCACAGCGAAATCCCTTCGCGCCAGGCAATTGCGCTTCGAGCGTCGCAAGACGCTCCTCGTTCCGCGCGAGCAGCGCTACGCTATAGCCGCCCTCTGCAAACTTCCTGGCAAGGGCCGAGCCCGTACCGGGGCCGACACCTGAGATTAGGCAAACTGGCGCGGTCATGCGGGCAGACCTCCTTCGTGCAGCCGGCGGCCTTTACGCCGCAGCCCTGGACAGCAACTTCTCGACATATGGCCCGAGATCAGGACGGAAGTGCTCATGCGCGACGAGCCGGTCAAAATGAGCGAACGCCAGAGGGTACTCACTCCGAACACCGGCGTGCAGGATCTTGTCGAGGCTCAGTCTGTTCAACTGTTCAACCCACGCATGCTCGTTCGCGAACAGCGCAAGTTCGGCGGCAAAGCAGATGTCGGCCAACGTGATCCCGTTCCCCACCAGCGTATCCCGCCGCGGCGACAAGGCCTGTTCGATCCCCGACGCATAGATCGCAAACGCCTCCTTCGCGCGCGCGTGAATGGTCGCATCGACCGTGCCGGCCGACAGCGCAAGGAGATAGATCTGTCCCTCGCAAAGACCAGGCTGACATCGGGAAAGCCGTCTATCCTGGACGCTTCATAGGCGTCCCTTCCGTAGAGCTGGTACGTCGCTTCGCCAAGGCGCGCCACAGCACGCATGATGCTGTTGGATTCGAAGATTCCGACCTTGCCGGCAGGCCCGAAGGCGGCCGGCACGTTGCCGAACGGCTGCGCCGCCAAAAAAGCATCGGTCTTGAAGAGCTGCGCGCCGGTCAGCCCGACCCGCCCCGTTCGTGCGAGAGATGACAGCGACTGGCGTTCCTCCTCGACCAGAGGACGTGCGTCATAATCCCACAGCCAGCCTTTGAGCTCCCTGGCGGGCGCCCCTCTGACCTCGACATCCACACCGCAGAACCGTGCGGCAATGGTTGCCTTCCAGACAGGCGGGTTCGGCAGATAGGAGAATATGCGCAAGTCGGCCATCGTGGATTTCTCCTGATGAACTTCGTCCTCACGGCCTAAGCGTCGGAGCAGCCGGATGCTCTACTCCGAGCTTGCGTCGAGAATGTCGCCGAACGGCTCCCAGCGGGAACCGGTCCAGCGCTGAAGCTGAAGCTGCGTCCAGATCATGTTGTTGCTCTCACTGGTATTGATCCTGACGCCGGGCAAGGCGGTCGGCAAAACAAAGTCCTTCAGCGACTTTGCCTGCTTGATGATGTTCTCGCGCGAAAGATCGTCGCCGCATTGCCTGAGGATCTGCTCGAGCACCATGCCTTGCTGGTACCCGGTCAGATAGCTGGTGTTGGTGATGTCGGAGCCAACCAGATATCGCTCGAAGAAGGTGCGATAGGCCTTGACCGCCTCATCGTCAGTCCATTTCTGGTCATTCGGATCCTTGTTCGGGGTCCCGACGATGACTCCGATGGAGTTTTCCAGGCCCGCCGGTCTCAGCGTGCCCGCGACCGAAGACGAAGGGAAGTTGATCAGGATCGTCGCCTTCCACCCGGTCTCGGCTGCGCGACGGATCGCCTGTGCCGCGAATTTCGGCGTCCCGGCCACGAACAGTGCCTGCGCGCCGGAACTCTTGAGTGCGACGACCTGCGAGTCGACCGTCGGCTCCGTGACCTCGTAGCTGGCGGTGACCACACGCTTGTCGAAATCCGCGCCCAGCACCGCCTTGAAGGCGTTGACGTAGTCGCGACCGAGATCATCGTTCTGGTAGAGGATTGCGTATTTCGCCGCGGGCAATGCACGCGTCAGGTATCTTGCGTAGATCTTGCCTTCGGTGTCATAGCTGACGAGGCCTGTGGTCGTCAGCGGATAGTCCTTGACGTTGGTGAATTTGCTCGCGCCGGTGACGATCGCAATCGTCGGCACCTTCTTCGTAGCGAGATATTTGGCCACCGCCGAGTTGCCCGCCGTGCCGAGCTGGCTGAACATGAAGGCGACCTCGTCGCTCTCCACCAGCCTTCGCGCGTGCTCGAAGGCCTTGGGCGGGCTGTAGGCATCGTCCATCATGACGTAGTCGATCTTGCGGCCGTTGATGCCGCCGCGATCGTTGATCGATTGCACGTAGGCCTGCACGCCCTGTCCGACCTGACCGATCGAGGACGCCGGTCCGCTCAGGGGAAATATGCCGCCGATCTTGATCTTCGTCGGTGTGACACCCGACGCATCGCCTGCCCAGCAAGGAGTAGAAATCGCAATCACAAGTGCGCAGGCGAGTCGCGTGCTCCAGGACATCGCAGATTCCCTCCACTATTGATTTACGCACGTGGTGCTTGCCGCAAGGCGTGACAGACATTCAGCGGCCGCGTCAGGCCGCCAGCTTGAGTATCTTGACGATGTCGCCGGGCTCACGGATCGGCTGCGGATTGGCCCGCGTGAAGATCGACAACATTGCGTTCTTGCCAATGAGCTCGAAACGGTCCTCGGCTACGCCGACGTCGGCGAGCCGCCGCGGCAGATCGAGCTCCGCGATGAAGGCTGCAAAGGCTTCGCCCGCATCGCGACCGGGCGCGCCGAGTGCGGCGGCGACCGATCTCTGCGCCGTTTGCGTGGCCGGCAGATTGTACCGCAGCACGCTCGGCATCATCACCGCCGTACAGAAATAATGCGGAACATCGCAGGTCCCGCCGAGGACATGGCCGATGGCATGGCTGGCGCCCATCGGAACGCGCGACTGCAAGCCGAAGGCTGACATCCAGGACCCCAACTGACAGCTCAGCCGCGCCGCCTCGTCGTTTGGATTGTCCTTGGTGCGCCGAAGCCCGTCGTACAGATAGCGCAATCCCTGCTGGCATACGGCATCGACGAGCACATTGGGACGGCTGGAGCAGATCGCCTCAATGCCATGGTCCATCGCGCGTGTGCCGGAACCCAGCCAGAGCTTCTCCGGCGTGTATTTGGTAATCGCGGGATCGAGGATGATGCTTCGCGGCATCATCATCGGATGATTGAATATCTGCTTCAGCTTGCGGCTAGTGTCGGTGACCAGCGCACCCGAATTGTATTCGCCGCCGGAGAGCGTGCTCGGGATCGCGATCATCCGCACATTCGGGGTTCGGAATGGCCCGAAGCGGCGGTCCGGCGTGGTCTCGAACCCATCGAGCCCCATCGGCCCAAAAATCTCGTGCTCCATGCACATCAGCACGATCTTTGCCGCATCGACCACGGAGCCGCCGCCGATAGCGACGACCAGGTCGGCCTGGGCATCCTTGGCCTGCCGGGCAATCTGCGTCACCACGTCCCGGGTCGTATGCTGCGGCACGCCGTCAAAGGTCGCGGCATGGCGTTCACCGAGCGCCGTCCGGATATTCTCGATTTCGTCGGTCGTGGTGTTGAGCGTGCGGCTCGCGATCAGATAGACGCGCTTGGCGCCCAGCCGTTCGGCCTCCTCCCGCAGCGCCTCGGCCGCCGGCTTGCCGTAGATCACGGATTCCATGGTGGGATATTGATGGCTACCAACGACGGGCATGCTCTTCCTCCCTGGTTTACTTCTCTCCGCACCGCCGCGGCGTCAGCATCCCGACGCCGCCAGCTATCCCCGGTCTTGGCGTGCTCTTCGCCGCTCGTCAGGCGACCGCGCGCGCCCGCTGCGTCTCGATCTCGCCGTCGAGAAAGCCGGTCAACCGCTGGCGGATGATCGCTTCGGCCTCCGCCATGATGCGATCGATCAGCTCCTTGACCGTCGGAATGTCATGGATCAGCCCGACCACCATGCCGCAGCTCCACGCACCCGCATCCATCTGGCCATCGACCATCACCTTGGGATAGACGCCAGCCACCTGGTCGAGGATGTCGTCGATCTTCAGGCTTGCGCCCTTCTCACGCTCGATCTCGAGCAGCTCGTTGACGCCCTTGTTCTTCAGCACCCGCTCGGTGTTGCGTAGCGCACGCATGACAAGCACGGTGTCGAGCTCGGTCGCCTTGACCAGCGCCCGCTTCACATTGTCATGGACCGGGGCTTCCTTGGTGGCGACGAAGCGGGTACCCATGTTCATGCCAGAGGCGCCCATCGCGAGCGCCCCGACGAGGCTTCGTCCATCCGCCATGCCGCCGGAAGCCACGAAGGGGATCTTCAGCTCATCCGCCGCCCGCGGCAGCAGGATCATGTTCGGGATGTCGTCCTCACCGGGATGGCCGCCGCACTCGAAACCGTCCACGCTGACGGCGTCGCAACCGATCTTCTCGGCTTTGAGCGAATGCCGTACCGAGGTGCATTTGTGGATCACCTTGATGCCGGCCGCCTTGAGCGCCGGCATGTACGCCTCCGGGCTGCGACCCGCGGTCTCGACTGCCTTGATCCCGCCCTCGCGAATGGCTGCGATGTATTCCGGATAGGGCGGCGCCGACAGCGTCGGCAGGAAGGTCAGGTTCACGCCGAACGGCTTGTCCGTCATGTCGCGGCAGCGCGCGATCTCCTTGGCGAGGAGCTCCGGCGTTTTCTGCGTCAGGCCGGTGATGATGCCGAGGCCGCCGGCATTGGACACCGCCGCCGCCATCTCGGCGAAGCCAACATAATGCATGCCGCCCTGGATGATCGGATGCTGGATGCCGAACAGTTCAGTGATTGCTGTTTTCACGCCAAAACTCCGTTTCCGATCAGTGGACGATTTCAAACAGGCCCGCGGCACCCATGCCGCCGCCGATGCACATGGTCACCACGCCGTATTTCGCCTTGCGCCGCCGGCCCTCGATCAGGAGGTGGCCGGTCAGCCGCGAACCCGTCATGCCATAGGGATGGCCGATCGCGATCGAGCCACCGTTGACGTTGAGCTTGTTGGGATCGATGCCGAGCTTGTCGCGGCAATAGATCACCTGCACCGCATAGGCTTCGTTGAGCTCCCAGAGATCGATGTCGTCGATCTTGAGATTGTGGCGCTTGAGGAGCCTCGGGATCGCCGCGACCGGGCCGACGCCCATCTCGTCGGGCTCGACGCCAGCGGCGACGAAGCCGCGGAAGATGCCCAGCGGCTTCAAACCCTTCTGTGCCGCGATCTTGTCGCTCATGATCACGCAGGCCGAAGCGCCATCCGAAAGCTGGCTGGCGTTGCCGGCGCTGATGGTTTTGCCTTCGAACACCGGCTTGACTTTGGCGAGGCCGTCCGCCGTGGTCTCCGGCCGCGGACCTTCATCCCGGCTCAGTGTCACCTGCTGATAGCTGACCTGCTTGGTGTCCTTGTCGACCACGGCCATCCTGGTCGTGATCGGTACGATCTCGTCGTTGAAGCGGCCGCCCTGCAGCGCGGCGCCGACCCGGCGCTGGCACTCCAGGCTGTACTCGTCCTGCTTGTCGCGCCCGATCTTGTAACGCTCGGCGACCACTTCGGCAGTCTCCAGCATCGACATATACATCTCCGGCTTCATCGCCATCAACTCATCGTCGACGGCGTGGAAGCGGTTCATGTGGTCGTTCTGCACCAGGCTGATCGACTCGATGCCGCCACCGATCGCGATCTCGACGCCGTCGAGCATTACCGAGCGGGCGGCCACCGCGATTGCCTGCAGGCCGGACGCACACTGCCGGTCGATCGTCGTGCCGGCAACGGTCACCGGAAGCCCGGCGCGGATCGCGCCCTTGCGCGCAACGTTCATCACCATGGTCCCCTGCTGCATCGCGCAGCCCATCACCACGTCTTCGACCTCGCCGGGCGCGATGCCGGCGCGCTTCACCGCCTCGGCCATGACATGGCCGGCGAGCGTCGGTCCGTCAGTGTTGTTGAGCGCGCCGCGATAGGCCTTGCCGACGCCGGTGCGTGCGGTGGAGACGATGACTGCTTCGGGTGACGACATGCTTGCCTCTCTGTCTCAGGCGGCCGCGTCGAGCTGCGCGTAACGCAACACGTGGTAGGCGGGATCGCCGAACTGGATATTGATGGAAGAGATCCGCTTGAAGTAATGACCGACATTGAGCTCGTCGGTCATGCCCATGCCGCCGTGCAACTGCACGGCCTGATCGGCCACGAATTTTGCGGCATAGCCGATCTTGGACTTGGCGCCCGAGGCGAGCCGCGAGACGCCGGCCTCATCCTCGCCAAGGCTGAGGCTGAGATGCTGCATCAGGGACAGCGCCTCCTGATGCGCGATGAACATGTCGACCATCCGGTGTTGCAGGACCTGGAAGCTGCCGATCGTGACGCCGAACTGCTTTCGCGTCTTGGAATACTCCAGCGTCGCCGCGTTCAGCTCACCGATCGCACCGACCGCCTCGGCACAGAGCGCGCCGATCGCGCGGTCGCGGCAGGCCTCCAGCGCGGCAACGCCCTCGCCCTCCTTGCCCAACAACTCCCCGCGCACGCCCCGAAGGCTAACCTCGGCTGCCTGGCGGCCATCGATGGTCCTAAAACTCTGCAGATCGAGGTTCGCGGCGCGGCGATCGACCACGAACAGGCTGACGCCGCCGCGATCATGACGATGGCCCGAGGTCCGGGCGGAGACGATGAGATAATCCGCCCAGGGTGCGGCCAGCACCGCGGTCTTCTCGCCGGTGAGAACATAGTCGTTGCCGTCCCGGCGCGCCGTCGTGGTCACGGTGGCGAGATCGAAGCGCGAGCCCTTCTCGGTCCAGGCCAGTGCCCAGAGCTTCGCTCCCGCAATAATGTCGGCGATGTAGGCCTGCTTCTGCCTGTCGGAACCCGCCTGCTCGATCAAGCCACCGGCCACTACGACCGTCTCGACAAAAGGCTCGACGACGAGATGGCGGCCGAACTCCTGCATGATGATCATGGTCGACAACGGTCCGCCCCCGAGCCCGCCGACATCTTCCGAGAACGGCGCGGCGAGCAGGCCGAGCTCGGCGAATTCCGCCCATTGCTTGCGGCCAATGTCGTCCTCGCTCGCGACGATCTTGCGGCGCGCATCGAAATCATACTTGTCGCGCAACAGGCGCTGGACGCTGGACCGCAACAATTCCTGCTCTTCCGTGAACTGGATATCCATCCGATCCTCTTGTGGCGCTATTGCTAGAGACCGAGCACTGCTTTGGCGATGATGTTGCGCTGGATCTCGTTCGATCCGCCGTAGATGGAGAGCTTGCGCGCGTTGAGATATTTCTCCGCCGCGGTGTGGCCGTAGTCCGGACCCGGCATGAAATGGTTGGCGCTGACCGGATGCTCGCGGATCGCCAGGCCGTAATTGCCGATCGCGCGATGAGTCAATTCGGTGATGTTCTGGAAGATCTCGGTGCCGCGGATCTTGAACAGCGAAGCCGCCGGCCCGGGATCGATGCCGCGCGCCATCTGGGCCACGACGCGTAGCTCGGTCGCTTCCAGCGCCAGCACGTCGAGCTCGACGCGGGCGATGTCCCTGATGAATTCCAGATGCGCCGGATCGTCCTCCGGAATCTCGGCCTTCACGATCTCCTTCAACCGCTCGATGTAGCGCGTCGAGCGGCCGATCCCGGCCATGCTGGTGCGCTCATTGCCGAGCAGGAATTTTGCGTAGGTCCAGCCCTTGTTTTCCCCGCCGATCAGGTTTTCGACGGGAACGCGGACGTTCTCCAGGAAGACGTCGTTGACCTCGTGCGAGCCGTCGATGGTGATGATCGGACGCACGGTGACGCCCGGCGACTTCATGTCGATCAGGAGGAACGAAATGCCGGATTGCGGCTTGGCCGTCGGATCGGTGCGGACCAGGCAGAAGATCCAGTCGGCGTGCTGGGCCAGCGTGGTCCAGGTCTTGTGGCCGTTCACGATGTAGTGGTCGCCGTCGCGCACCGCCTTGGTGCGGACGGTGGCGAGATCCGAGCCCGAGCCCGGCTCGGAATAGCCCTGGCACCACCAGTCTTCGCCCGACAGGATGCGCGGCAGGAACTTCTTTTTCTGCCCCTCATTGCCGAAGGTGTAGATCACCGGGCCGACCATGGTGACGCTGAACGCCAGGGGCGGCATCGTGCCGGCACGGCTGGTCTCCTGCTCGAACAGGAAACGGCGGGTGATCGACCAACCAGGCCCGCCGTGCTCCTTGGGCCAGAGTGGCGCGATCCAACCCTTCTTGTGCAGGATGCGATGCCATAGCAGCATCTGCTCCTTGGAAAGGTCGGTCTCCGGATTGGGGACGCGCATCGCGGCCGGATAATTGTCCTTGATGAAGGCGCGGACTTCGTCGCGAAACGCCGCGTCTTCAGGGGATAGCGCGAGCTCCATCGGATGCGCTCCCTACCACTTCTCGCCGAAGGGACGGATCTCGAGCTCGAACGTCCAGGCGCTCTTGGGCTGCTGGTAGAGCTGCCAATAGGACGCGGCCACCGACGCGGGCGGCATCAACAGGTCCGGATTGTCGAGCGCATCGGGGCCGAGCGCTTCGAGCCGGCGCTGCCGCACCCATTCGGTATCGACGCCGGAATCGATGATGAGGTGCGCGACATGGATGTTCTTCGGTCCGAGTTCGCGCGCCATCGCCTGCGCGACGGCCCGCAGGCCGAACTTGGCGCTGGCGAAGGCGGCATAGCCGGAACCGCCGCGCAAGGACGCAGTCGCGCCGGTGAAGAAGATGTTGCCGCCTCCGCGCGGCAGCATCAGCCGCGCTGCCTCGCGCCCGGCAAGGAAGCCGGAGTAGCAGGCCATTTCCCAGACCTTGCGAAACACCCGCTCGGTGGTCTCGAGGATCGGGAAGTTGACGTTGGCGCCGATGTTGAAGATGCAGACCTCGAGCGGCGCTTGCTTGTCGGCGTCATTGAGGAAGGAGATGATCTCCTCCTCCTTGCGCGCATCGAGCGAGCGGGCGTGGATCTCGCCGCCGGCGGCCTCGATGTCCGCAACCAGGGGCGCGAGCTTGTCGCCGTTGCGCCGACCAGCAAAGACCGTGAAGCCTTCCGAGGCGAACTTCTTGGCAATCTCGCCGCCGATGAAGTCGCCGGCGCCGATCACCGCAACCGTCCTGTTTCTCTTCTGCAAGGGACTTCTCCAGCCTTGTGAGTTATTGAGGCGATCTCGCCCGCTTCAGTTGCGCAGCGATTCCGCCAGTTTGTGCTTCAGGAGCTTGCCAGTCGAAGTGGCCGGCAGCGCGTCCATGAGGATGATCTCTGACGGCCGCTTGTAGGAGGTGAGCTCCGGCGCGACATGCGCCATCACGTCCTGCGCAGTGGCCGACGAGCCTTTGAGAAGCTGGACGAAGGCCACGATCTCTTCATTGCCCACGACCGGCCGCCCGACCACGGCGCATTGCACCACGTCGGGATGGGTGCTGAGCACCGCCTCGATCTCTGCCGGATAGACGTTGAAGCCAGAACGGATGATCATCTCCTTGGTGCGGCCAACGATGAACATCGCATCGCCCTCGAAGCGCGCGAGGTCGCCCGTGTTGAACCACCCGTCCGGGTCGATCGCTTTCGCCGTGAGGTCGGGCGCGCGGTAATAGCCGCGCATGACGTTCGGTCCGCGGACATGCAGCTCGCCGATCTCGCCGTTCGTCACGATAGCGCCGTCCCGCGCCACGATCCTGGCTTCGATACCCGGCACGAGGGTGCCGACAGAATTGTCGCTGCGCGGCGCCGCGGGCCGCACACCGGAAATGCCGGGCGAGCATTCGGTGATGCCAAAGGCGTTGCCGAGCGGAAGACCGAGCTCGTTCTCGACCCTCGCCTTGAGTTCGAGGTCGAGCGGGGCGCCGGCGACGCTCATCAGACGCAGCGCACCGCGCTCCAGCCTCTGTAAGCCCGCCATCTGCATGTATTCCAGCAGCCGCTGGTAGGTGGCGGGCACGCCGTTCAGAAGCGTGATGCCTTCCTCGGCCAGCGCCTTGGCCAGTGCAGCGGGATTGTATTTGGTAACCAGCCGGGTCACGCCGCCGACCATCAGCGTCATCGTCAGCAGCGAGATGCCGACAATATGCGAGATCGGCAATACGCAATATTGCACGTCGTCCGCCGTCATGTTGCGCAAGGTCGCCGTGGTCCTGGCCGAGAACAGCAGGTTCCGGTGCGTGAGCATGACGCCCTTCGGCGTTCCGGTCGTACCGGACGTGTAGATGAGGACCGCCACTTGCCGCGCGCCGTCGGCCTCGACCGGCTCGGCCTGCGTCTCCCGGTTCAGGGCAGAAACGCCGATGTCGCGGAGCGGCCCGACGTCCTGCACCCGAGCGTCGTAACGCATCGCGTGCGCGGCCGCCTCTTCGGAAATCTCGGCCGTGAATAACATGCGCCGGGCGCCGCTGTGATCCCTGATCTGATCGAGCTCACGCGGCGACAGCCGCGGATTGGCGACGATCGCCCAGGCATCGAGGCGGCTTGCAGCGAACAGGAGGCAGGCGAGCGCGATCGAGTTCTCGCTGACGATCATCATGCGATCGCCAGCGCGGATACCGAGCGCGCGGAGCGCGTCCGCCGTGGCACCAACCGCCCGGTCGAGTTCGCGATAGGTCAGAGTGGCATTGTCTTCGATCAGAGCCGTTCGGTCAGGTGTGGCGTCAACATAGTGGTCCACCACCTCATGGATGCGATGCGGCAATGCGTTCGTTATTTCGGCCGCAGCCTGCTGCCAGTTCGACAATGACACCTCCCGTTGAAAGGCCCTTTGCGGGCTCGGTTCGTTCTGGATGCCTCCCGCGCGGTCAGGCGCTCTTGCGCTGCTGCGCGGTCGATTGCGCGAGGATTTCATCCTCGACATCGCGCAGACTGTCCTTGCCGAAGTAAATCTCGCTGCCGACGAAGAACGTCGGAGAGCCGAACGTACCGCGCGCCACGGCAGTGCTTGCATTCTCGATCAGCTTCTTCTTGACGTCGTCCTGCTGGGCGCGGGCGGTGATGCGGTCGATGTCCAACCCGGATGACAGGAACGCTTCGCGGAAGACCTGCGGATCGTCCATCTTCTTTGGCTCGATCCACATGTGGTGATACGCAGCGCGGAAATAGGGCTCGAACAGGCCCTCGAAATCGGCCGCAACGACGCCGCGCATTAGCATCAGCGTGTTGACCGGGAAGAACGGGTTCGACTTGAACGTCGTGATGTTGTGACGCCGCAGGAAGCGCTCGGTCTCGAGCGCATTGTATTCCGGCTTGTTCTTGATCCCGCGCAGCGACTCCGCGGGCGACATGTTGCCGGTCGCCTTGTAGACGCCGCCGAGCAGCACCGGCACGTAGTCGAACTTGACTCCCGTTCGCTGCTCGATGGCGGGCAGTGCAAGCTCGGCGAGGTAGGCGTTGGGACTGCCGAAATCGAAGTGAAACTCGACCTTGAGCGGAGCTGCCATGGAACGCCCTTCCCTTCGATGGCGGTGGTCGTTCGCCACCTGATTGACCGTTGCGCGAGTCCTAAAGTTCTAGTTTAGAACTGTCAATATGATAATCATCATTCAACATCGAAAATCTCGCGGAAAATGCCGCATCCTATTGAAATGCAGCGAGTTCTGATTTAAAATTTACTCTCGTAGATGCCGCAGATTCGTCGGAGACGTTGATGAAATGGGATGCTCTCGAAGAGGAGCCATGCTCGCTGGCCCGCACCGTGGCGGTCATCGGCGACCGCTGGAGCCTGCTCATCCTGCGCGAAGGTTTTCTTCGGATTCGCCGATTCGACGAATTTCAGTCGTCGCTTGGCGTCACCCGGCACCTGCTAGCCGACCGGCTGAAGAAACTCGTTCGCTTCGGGGTGCTTCGCAAAATTCCCTATCAGGATGCACCCAAGCGCTACGAATACATCCTGACGCAGAAGGGTCTCGACCTCTATCCGATCATCATGTCGATCGTGCACTGGGGCAACATCCACATGGTCGACTCGCGCGGACGGCCGTTGCTGCACGAACACAAGAACTGCCACAAGATGTTCGACCCCGTCATGGTCTGCTCCGAATGCGGTGAGCCGCTGAGCGCAAAAGCCGTCCACGTGCATCCGGGCCCCGGCGCGCGGAAATCCTCACCTGCGCGTGCGAAGGCCGTCGCGCACGAGACGAAATGACAGCCGGCCGAACAAATGCATCAGCGGCCTGATAGATTTCGATGTAGCGGCTGCTCTTCTGCTTGGCGAGACGCACGAATACCAGAACGAGGAGTTCAGGTATCGGTCGGGAGTTCCAACACCAACCGAGGTGCTTGCCAGTGCGACAACGACGGCCCTTGTGGCCGGCGACGCACGTACGTTGGTCGAGTCTCGAGAGGCGGAAAGCCTGCCTGCGTCTCCGACAGGTTCAAATCCCGGACCTGCAACCATCTCAAATTACTCTTCGAGTCAGCGGCTTGAGATCCCTGCGACTTGCGGTATTCAGCTTGGAAGTCTTCGAATTTCCGGAGTGCTTTCAGCACTCATTCGGACGTTTTGCCCGCTTTCCAGGCGATTGAGATCACTACAGAATTTCTCTTTGTCGGAATGCCTTTATCGATCGTCCATCAAACGCTGAGGACACCGCCGCTTTTTCGGAACGGACGGTCATCTATGGAAGGAATCGATCCCACGTTTGATGGCCGGAACGGCGAAGCGATCCCTATTGCACGGACGGGGAAGTATGCCTGGCACGGCTCGTGCGACGAGCAAGCCGACATGGCGGCCGGAGTATAGTCGCCGCCCGCGCTGATCCAGATCAAGGATGCGGCGCTTGCCCAGCAGGGTGAGTGTTCGTGCACGCGCTAGTTGCTCGCCGGGCGAGCCGATGTGTGGCCGAGCCGGATCCGGCAATGGCTCATCAGATATTGGAGCCGTTGAGAGGCAAGACCTAGCGCGGCCATCTCGGCGCCGTCGGCGCCCTCACCGCCTGCATTTCTGGCGAGTTCAGTCTTGAGGATGCCGTCAATTCTCCGTTCAATTTGGTCCAGTTCGGCCTCGCTCTTCGCCATCCTGATTTCGTTGCCAAGCTCGTAAAGCGGCTCCAGCATACTTTCCGGTCCGCTGCCTGAGCGGGCGAAACGCCAGGCTGCCACGAGGATGGAGATCAGAGAGCCGAGCAGCAGCGACCCGTAGTAAAGCTTGTCATCGTATTTGTCGAAGAAGCTCTGCTGGTTGCCATTGTAATAGGTCGCAGCCCCCGGATGGATCGGGATCAACGCGTCCGCATCCGTGCTCGGCGCCGCGGCCTGGGACAATATCGGAAACTGTGACAGCAGATCCCGTTTTGCATCGACCAGCGACTGCGCCAGATCGGTAATGGCGTCGACATTGACTGACTTGTTGGCGACGAGAAAATACGACAAGCGCAGCGACGTCAGGTCATCGGAGGGAACCGGCGGAGCGCCCCGCAAGGTGCCCTTCGGGATGTCATAGCTCTCGTAATACTGCGCGATGTTGGCGACCGCGCCAGCCGACTCGATTTCGATCAGTTTTGGCCCCGACCCTTTAGCGCGTTCCTGGTGAAAGAACTGCCTGACTTTGGCGAGGTATTTCTCCGTTAGCGGAACAACGGCCAGCAACGCGTGAACTTTTCCTGATGCGAGCGACGCCGCAGCGTCGTTGATGGCAACATTCTGAAAGGTGACCTTGGCGCGGTCGAATTGATACACCTGCTTGAGGGCCTCAACTGTCGGAGCGTTGACGGCGCCGCCGACGACACCAATGGTCGTATCGTGCAAGTCACCGAGGCTGTCGGCGCTGACAGCCGCGGGCGTCACGATCAGGACCACCCCATGGGTCAGGACCAGAACGCTCCGCGCGTCCGCCAGGCCTCTGGTGTCGCCGCGAACGACTGCAAGATTGGCGTTGCCCGCCGCCAACAATTCGGCGGCCTTCGCTGAACTTCCGGCATCGCTGACCTTCAACAGGACATGAGAGTTCGACGCCGACAGGCGCGCTGATATCGCCGAGATCAGCGCCAGCGACTCGCCATCGGCCGACCCGGCAGCCACGGTGAGCACAACAGGCTTTGCGAAGTACCGATACGCGAACCATCCGCTGCCGATCGCCGCGGCCGTGGCTGCTCCGACAATCAATATCCTGAGCCATCGCGGCCACAGATTGATTGCGAGCGTGCTCATGACATCACGATACGAACGCCAGGATCAGGCCGCATACCCCCAAGGAAACATTGATGCCCGCCTGCCCCTCCACCGAGAGCGGCTGCAGTGCAATGGTGCGGTTTGAACCACCAAATAGCCCGTTGGCAACTGTACGCTTCGCAATGGGCAACATCAGCAGGTCTCCTATCATCGAACACTAGACCTAACGAATGGCGCTCTTCTCTCAATCGGCCTTCATCCGAACTCCCAGTTTCGCCCGCTCATCCTTGAATACGACAGCGATGGCTTCGATGATGAATTTGTCAGGATTTGCCTTACAGTACTGGATCACCTCATGCTCCACGACCTTTCCCTTCCTGAGATCCAGGTAGTGCTTCTTGGCCAGACCGTTGTACCAACCGCTGTACCAGGACGTCAGGGCGTCCGCGTCTTCCTGGTAGGTGCCCGCGAGTTGGGCGCATGTCAGTTTCTGCACATCGATGAAGCCGTTGCTGTCGACGTAGGTCGACAGCGGCGTCTGGGCGAGAGCACCGGAGCAAGCGATTGTCATAGCAACTGCAAGAAGGTAACAATACCGCATTCTGAATCCTCTATCTCTTGTTCGACTTGGGTGTTCCGCGGCAGGCGCGCTTTGCTCAAGGAACCGATCGCAGTTGAAGCGCTGACAGACCAAGTGTGACATCCAGCGCGACCGAGCCCTCGACTGACACAGGTTGCAGTGCGAAGCTTCTGTTGGATCCGCCGACCAGAACGTTTGCCCCAACACCAACGCCCAACGCCACATCACCGCTTGCACCAACATAGGTGCCAGCCAGAGCGCCGGCAGGAACGCCGGCGCTGGGCGCCAGAACGCCCCACGCCAAGACGCCGCCACCGATGATCCCAATATCAATTCCCACCGTGTTGAGGGCACCCTCGTAAAGTTGTGGGGGACCGGGCATGGATGGCACGAAGCGGCACTCCATCGACTGGTGTCCAACGATAATGAAGCCAATGCTCGGGTTAAGCCTACAGCTAAGCATACCAGTCTGGGTCCATGTCGGCGTCTGGGCCGAAGCAGGACCGGCAAGTGCAACCAACGTTGCACAAAGAGCCAATGCCTTAGGACTCATAATAAACCCTCCCCGCATCTTCCATTTCAAAATCGATAATTGATGCCGCCGCGGAAGGTATTGAGCTTGTCAGTGCTTACGCCCGTGCCGACCACCTGCGTGAAAAGATATTCACCCTTCAAGGACCAGTTAGGTGTGAAGCCATATTCGATGCCCAGGCCTGCAACGATGCCAGGGCGCCAGGCGGAGGCCGCGCAATTCAGGAGCACACCAAGCGTACCGCAAGGCAAGCCCGCAACTGAGGTGCCATTGGCGCTCGATTTCACAAATGCCGCACCGCCGGTTACGTAGAACAGCGAGTTATTCAAAGCGACGCCAACGCGTGCTCTTGCCGTTCCAATGGCGCTGACCTTGGACGCGATATCGAGCGTAATACCCTGCCCGATGCCAGCGATAGCCGGATTTGAGATGCCGTTGCCCTTGATGTTCGCCCAATCGAGATCACCCTCGAGGCCGATCACCACATATCCCTGCTGGATCTGGGCGCCCATGGTGCCGCCGAGCATCCCGCCACTGATATTGAAGCTTGTACGGTCGAACCTGTTGGAGACGAGCGTCAGCGGATCTTGCGAGCCCCAGCCGTAACCTCCGTTCACGCCGACATAGAGGCCGGTCCAGTTATAGACCTGGGCCACCACGGGCGCGCTCCTATAGGCCTGCACAGGAAGGTCTGCCGCAAAGGCGCCGGTAGCACTGACTGCAGCAAACGCTGCTCCAATAATAAACTTCTTCATGTCGTTCATCACGAAAACTCCGCTCCAAAATGGCCAAGAGGCCGACGAGGGCCAGCTGCCAAGCCGGCCTTTGCGTTAGCTAGCAAAGATCAGTATGCCGCAACGACGGGTCCACCGAATTTGTAGTTCACTCGCACGGTGATCAGATCCACATCTTGGCTGATCCGATTGACCACAGCAGCAGCGCCTGCCGGTACCGAGAAGGAATTGTTGGCATTACCCATGATCAAGCGATCGTATTCAATGGCGGCCGACCAGTTCGGCGTGAAGCCGTATTCGAACCCAACGCCGATGGCGCCGCCCCAACGGGTTGAGGTCGCATAGTTCAGGCCAACGCCTCCAAACGTGGTCGCTTGAAGAAGGTTGTTGTTCGTCACCGCCGCGCCGCCTTTCAAATACAGCAACGCTGCGTTCCAGGCGTAGCCAACCTGGCCGGTGAAAAGGCCCAAGCTAGTAACCTTGGAAGAATCGGCAAGAAGCGGATCAACAACACTCACGTGTGAACTGCGCATGCTTGCCCAGTCGCCCTGGCCTTCCAGACCGAACACAAACTGACCAGCCTGCCAACGGTAGCCGACCTGTCCACCGATGACGCCTCCCGACTGACTGTGGCAACCGTCGGGAATGACCGCGCCACCTGCCGGTACGACACCCCAGCAATTACGGCTCGTTCCATAGCCGCCGTTACCGCCGATGTAGAAGCCGGTCCAGTCGTAGACCGCAGCCATCAAGGGGGCCTTGACCGGGGCGTAAGTTCGCTGCGGCAGGTCGGCAGCGAACGCAGGGGCTACGAATGCAGCGAACGCAGCAGCGGCGAGTACGATCTTTTTCATTTTTGAATCCTTTGGAAACACACATCAGCCGCAAGTTCGCGGGCCTGTACCGAAAGTATTTGGGTCAACTACCGGTCGCTATGTAAAATCGGACAACCTTCGAAAGAAGTTGGCCCGTTGCAAATTCGGTACACTGCAGCGCGACGCTTCCGTTTCGGCAGCATCAACCGACCTCAAGGCCAGTCTTGAAGCCACATGCTTCGTCGGAAACCGGTCACTGAACAAGGCGGCCTACCATGTGGTCGAATGCCATTTCGCAGGCGGTTGCGTCCGCGCTTCTTTTAGGCGCGCTCGGAGGCGCGAATTGCACTTAGCGAATTTGCGCGCTGCGGCCGATGATGCCGGCTCAAGCGCATCGCGTCATCCCGCTCTTTGCACCCGCGACCTCGCCACCGTCTCCGATGGGCGCTCTCCAAAAAGGGCTTTGTATTCCGAGGCAAAACGACCGAATTCAGTAACGCCGTGTTCGCTCATGATGTTTGTGACTTTACTTGACGGCACACATTTTCCGCGGAGTGCACGGCGGACCTTGTTGAGTTGACGTAGCTTAAGATAGCTTGCCGGCCCGACGCCCAGCTGCTGCCGGAACGTCCTCAACAGCGTCCGGCTTGTTACGTCAGCAGCGAGGGCCAGGTCAGCAACCTGAAGCCCTCCCCATTTCTGACCACGGGCATACTTCAAAGCTTTTGCCACGGTGTCGCTGGACAATCGGGACTTCTCCGTTGGGAGACACATTTCGTTGTCCGAGCCCGCAATTGCACCGATCAATGCGTTTAACAACCGATCAATACCAAATCCGTGGAGCGTCGGCGCTTGCTCCTTGCGCACGAGGGTCGCTGTGCTCGCTGTTGCCGCAGTCAAGCAATTGAGAAATTGTTTCGGGGACGAAATGGCGCACTTCTCTTTCTCGAGCCATGTAAGATCGCTTCTTCCGGTCCTGATAACAAATGTTTCAAAGAGCCCAACAGGCATCGAAATCGACATCCAACGATGGATGCCGCACGACGCGAACGTAAACTCGCTCCGAGGCGGAAGCACCACGAAGTCGTGAGGCTGAAGGATTTGACCATCAAAAATCAGGCGATCAGCAATTTTCTCATCCTGAAAGATAAAGCTCAAAGCATCTGGACACGAAATGCCGTGCAAGATCTTGGAGCCACCCTCCAGGCCAAACTGCAAGACGATCGAGCCCAATTTGCAATGATCGACCGACCAGGGAGCTTGACTGGCACTAGTCAGCAGGAAATTCCCCGTCGCTCCAACAACCATGTCGGAATATTCGTCAAAGCTAAGGCTGTGTGATGCTACGTCGCTAGCAGCCGCCAACGGAAGAGTCCTCCCACCCGGTTTCCTGCGGGCTCCTTCGCTGTCTGCGCAGGCGCAAAGGTCGATCTGTGGGCGCCGATTGTTCCGCCAAGCCGAGTATTGCCGCGAGGATCAGCGCTCCGCCCGTTGCTCACCATCTTCCCTTCCGATTGTGCTTGAGAGCCCGTGAGTCACGCTCGGACTCGCGCCGGCCAACGACGCCAGTACGAGTTCGGACGCTCAAGCAACCTTCAGGGCCGCATGACTGGTCCAGATGCCATCAAACACGCTTGATAGCAGGCGGCTGCCAGGTGCCGTTGCCGGGCGGCAGAATCGAAGGTGCCGTGGGCCTCGGCCAGTACAGGCGCATCACGAGATAGATTTTGTCAGCCGGCGCCGGAAGCCAATTTGCTTCCTTGTCCGCGCCGGGGCTGTCTTTTTGAATGTACAGCGTCAGAGAACCGTCTGCGTCCGTTTTCATCGCCGGCAACATCGGAGAGTTGATGAGGTAGCGATTGATCGGGTTCTTGACCAGGAGTTGGCTCTTGCCGTCATACATCGTCACCGACCAGAAGGAGTTCACCGGCGGCAGTTGTCCCGCCGGGAAGGTCAGTGTGTAATTGTGCTTGCTGCCGTCAAGCGTCTGGCCGTCGCTGTCAACCCGCGTGAACGGATAGGTCGCTTCCGCCGGGTCATTGCCATAAATGCCGGCCTGAGCGGCGACGGCACGCTTCAACCAGTCGCCATTGTAGTGGGCGCTATCTCCTGGGAGACCGCTAACCCGCCAGCCATTGATCGCCTTGCCTGCATTGGCGACGGCCTCGTCGACCTTTCGCTGGCCCTCCTTCATGCCGAGGCCGAGCTCCAGCTTATGCTCCATTGGCAGGTCCTTGAAGTTGAAGCTCTTCCCAGGACCAACGCCGATGCGCGCCAGCTTGACGCGTATCTCCTTCTCATTACCCTGCGCCGGCGCGAATTGCAGAGCGAAGTCGAGATAATCGAAGAAGTTGGTCTTCACGAGTTCCTTGTCGATCTTGGGAAATTCGATGGTTGGCGCGGCCGCTGGCGGCGTCTGCTTCAGATAGGCCGAGAGCATCTGCACCTTGTAGCCAGCCTGCACCTTCTTGACGTTGTCGAGATCATCCGGGCCAAAGAGCTGGGTGCGATAGCCCGCGAGGGCAAACTTTGTGCTCGAGCGAAACACCTGCTTGATGCCCGCCGGGGTATCACCCTTCCAGTCAGGCCCGACCACCATGTAGTCGCCTGCATCGCTCCCTGTGGCTCGGGTACCGATATAGCCGTAATTGTAGGTGTTGCCGTCACAGAGCATGACCGAGTAGTAGCGCTTCGGGTCGATCGCCGGCACCGAGAGCACCACCGGCTCCGCCCGCAAATCCAGCCAGACGAAGGAATAAGGCGTGTCGCTGTTCGGCGTGACGATTGCCGTGTCCTTGTAGGTGTAAACGTTGGGCTCGTTCTTGATTTGGTTGAACGGCGCTTTGAACTGCCCTGAATTCCGATCTACCGCGTACTCGTACATGATGGCATAGTTCATCACGATCGGCAGACCGTAGATGAAGCCTTCCTCGGCGATGTCCTTGGCCTCCAACAGCCTGGGCCAATCGGCCTTGTTCTGCGCAACTGCCGGGCTGTACTTCGCCGTCATGGCGGCGAGCGCGGCGATCGCCGCGGTAGAGCGAAGTAACTCTCGCTTCGTCAACATTTTCCGGTGCTCCTTTGCTGTTCGATTGAGTTTTCGAAACTATCCGCAGTCGATGTCAGGAAATCCATTGCGGTTTAATGGTGATGTACCGACCAACATATTGGCCGCGGCCTCGGTCTTGCGCAGCAGCCGGCAGTCACGCCTGCGACCGGCACATTCGCGCTTGCGATCGACGCGCTAGCGAAGAACCTGCAAGATTGCAGTATACTCATGATAGCGACGCCCCGCCTGCGCTTGCCATCAGGTCATTTCGAATTGTCGCGCGGATCCCTAGTAGCAAGGCGGATAGGGATAATAGCCACAGCGCGGCGGGTAGTAATAAGGATAGGCAGCCACAGCAGCCGCTCCGACAGCCGCGGCCCCAGCAACAGCAGCGCCGCGATAGTAAGCGCCGCGCCAGGCCGTTCTGCGGGCGACACCAGCAAACGACAGCGGCGTCAGCGGCCGGCCAATGATGTCGATGAAGATCGATGCCGGCCCATCCGCTCCTGCCAGATCACCTTCGAGCACATCGACGTCGAAAGTCAGCTTGTCGCCTTCGAGCTTCGGCGACTTCAGCACAACCACCGCGTCGAAGACAGCCGATCCGTCCTTCTTGAATCCGGACACCGTAGCGTTCGGCGGATCCTTTGCGAAATTGTCGCTGCCGTTGCCCCAATCCTCGACGATCCGCGCCGTCAGATCATGTCCGGCAGCCCGCACGGGGCGATCCGCAAATACGATGGCACTCGGAGAAACTCCGGCGAGAACGAGCTTTCCATCCTTCAGGCTGGCGCCCTTGGAGTTGAGAACAAACAACGACGGAACGACCTCGGGCTTCGACTGTCCGATGGATTTCTCCAACGGCATGTGCGGCTTCGGCTCGGCTGCCGATTGAGCGGAAAGGAACGTCGGCACACACGCCATGCCAGCAGCGGCAATGGCGAGAAGAGCGGCACGCTGTATCGTCATTGGTTCACCTTTCTATATCCTGTCCGCACGGCGGCAGGCCGAAGTCGTGCCCTCAAACGGGGCCCCTCGGCTGCCGGATCCCTGTGTCCCGTGTCATGCTCTCCGCCCCAACTCAGACCATCGTTGCCGGCATCCGGTGAGCACCGGGAAGTGGTTTTCACGCCGCTATTTCGCGGCAACCGGGGACGATATCTTGCCATTTCACGCCAATGGCTGCGGCCTTCGCTAATTCTTGCTGCCGGATCGCTATCGAATTCTTACAGATAAGCCGCATAGGACCGGACCCAGAGCACGATACGGGCGATGAGCCCGATGGGACCCGCATTTTCGGCGAACACTGTCGCCGCGCCCGACGTACCGAGGCGCAAGATGGAGCGGTTGGCGTCCGCTGGAAGCGAAATCACCGCGGGATACGCGCTCGTACCGCCGATTGATCCGACACGAGCGAGCGTCCCTGATACCGCAATCTGCCCCTGCCCGACCCCCTCCGGAATCTCCGTGATCCTGGCCTCGTAGATGCGTCCAGGGTCGTTGTCGAAAACGAGTCTCACCCGCGCGCCGGGCTTGATGGTGCCAAAGCCATTCTGCGAAAACACACCGACAATGGAAATGTCGGACTCTACGATAAAGGACATCGCCGCACGCGCCCGCAGGGCGCGCGCACCGACCGCGAGCGCCACGACGCTGGCGTAGCCGTCCGAGGGCGCCTTGACCGTCGTCTGCTCAAGCTCCCATTTTGCGTCATCGAGTTGCGCATGAGTCTGCACCACGGTGGTGTTGACACCGCCGATCGACGATTCGAACGAGGCCCTCGCGCTCCGCTGTTGCGCCTTTGCGGACTGCAACTGGGCAATCGTAATATCGAGTTGCTCGCGCGTATCCTGTTCACGAAACGACGTGGCGGCTCCGCTGTTCGTCAGGGAGGCAATATCGTTCAGCCTCTTTTCATGAAAGGCGACCTGCTTTTCAAGACCCGCCACGTCGGCATTGGCCTGATCGTAATTCGCCTTCAGCACCTCAGCCTGATGCTGAGCGGCGATTAGTGCAGCTTCAAGCTGACGGACCTTGTATCGAAACGGCGTCGGGTCAATTTCGAACAAGACCGCGTCGGCCTTTATCGGCACGTTTGGTTTGACGGGGATCGCAATCACCTCGCCACTGACGTTCGGCGTCACCTCCACGACACGTGATACGACCACGACGCGCCCGTTCGGGCTGAGATAATTCAGCATCGCCATGAAGACGTGAAGACGGCGAGAATGGCAATGCCTGCAAGGGCCGCGACGGCTCCGGACGACCAGGTCAGGCGTATCAGCTTGAACTTCGAAAATGCCAGCCAAATCAAGACAAGGTAGCTGACGAGAATGATGAACATCGCTTGTCCTGTCGTAGCGGTGGCGGGCTGACGCTAACGTTCTTCAGTCAGTGCCATTAGAACGGTTTTTTCCCTTGTCTAGGGCGCACGACGTTACTCCGGCTTGGCTGGGAAGATGTCTTGCCATTTCGCGCCAGTCGCGACGGCTTCTGCTGATTGCCCGCATGCGGCTCCTTGCCGAGTCGGGACTTGTCATTTCTTTGAACAGCTCGCTGCCGCCGATAGATGACAGGCTGTATCTTTGTCAAACGCATGAAGACACGGCTGAAGCTACTCGTTCCCGCATAGCCGAGGCGCAAGGCGATGTCCGATATACGCTCGTTGGAATCTAGAAGCAGGAAGCAGGCTGTATCGAGGCGCACTTCCGCAACCAAGTCACTGTAGCTGGTGCCCATTCCGGCGAGATGACGCTGCAACGAGCGCGGGCTCAACCCCAGTTGGAGTGCTGTGTGTAGAAGGGCTGCGTCACCGTGACACAGTGAGGCAGCAATCGCTGCCCGCACCGAGTATCGGGAAGGTATTTGAACTGGCTTCATGGGACCGAAGACATCTGGTGAAGAGCCGTGACGCCTCGTCTAGCCTTCTTCTTGCTGGAGCATGAGTGGGGAATCGTGAGCGGTCTTGCCATAAGCCGCCAAGCCGAAACCGAACAGCGCGCCTGCTCCCAGCGGTCAACCCAGACCCTCCCCCCTTCCGCCTCCAAATGCATCTGGCAACATTTTGCAATACGCGCCAACCGAGAACTGTTAGGCTTTCGACAGTTCAGCCAAGCCGCATCTCGAAACGGGAGAGGCCGCCGAAACTCAAATTCTGCACGAAAGACAGAAAATGACCATTCCTTTGACCCGTTGCCAATTCATCATTCCTGTCGCTGCCATTTGTGACGAGATCGGGGCTCCAACAGAAGCGTTGCTGACCAAGTTTCGCCTTCCAGCTTCTTTGGAAGAGAAGGCCGACCGCTATATCCCAATCCTGCAAGCGGTACGTTTCGCGGAAGCCGCACAGCGGTCGCAAGCCATCACAGACATTGGATTTCAAGCTGCGCGCCGGCTGCAATTCTGCCACGTGAGCGAAAAGATGCGCGCCATCATCCGCTTCTCACCGACGCTACTTGTTGCCCTGCGGCAATTGTGCAAATGGGCGTCGCTTGAAGACACGACTGTGAGTGTGTGGCTGGAGCGCAACGGCGATCACGTGAGAATTTGCAGCAAGATCGCGGGCACGGCCAAGATGCCGCATCTTGAGCATTCGCAGTGGCTTCAGAATGTTTACATGATGCAGATCGTAAGGCAATTTTCCGGCCCCCATTGGGTTCCGGCGACCATGGCCTTCGAGGCCCGCTATGAACCGAGCCTTGAGACTCGGTCGTTCTGGCAAAATACCCGCTTCATGTCGGATCAGGATTCCTCGTGGATCGATATTCCCGTTTCATTTCTGGATCTCCCCAATCTCGCCGTCGAGACGTCGGCGCCTTCACATAGCGACGACGTTGGGCCGTCCGGCCACGAAATCGTCTCAGCAGTCAAATTGATGCTGCCGTCCTACCTGGACGATAGAATTCCAACTATCGCAGAAATCGCAGAGATGGCCGGCATCAGCATCAGGAGCTTTCAGCGCAAACTTTCAAGCGCGGGCGTTACATATTCTGACTTGCTCGATGGCGTCCGCTTTGAGAATGCCGCTAAACTTCTGCGCGACACGAATGCCAAGATTATCGATGTCGCATTTTCCTCGGGCTACACCGACCCTGCGCATTTCACTCGCGCTTTCCGTCGATTTTCCGGAATTACACCGAGAGAGTTTCGCGGCAAATGGAAGCCGCAATAGGCGTCGGTCCCGTGATATGAGCTTCCAACGCGAAGCTCGGCTTTCGATCGGCGTATACTGGTAATTTTCGGCAGCATATGTCCGCTGCTGAGCGTGAGGCCTCGGCCTGTCGCCGCATGCAAAACCAAAGATATTACAGTTGCGAACCGACGCCTTGGTGGACGGCCACCGGCAATATCAAGTGGGGCTCAACGTTCCCGTAAGACCTCGAGTCGTGGGACGATTTGGTCGCGTTGATGGAGGTCAGCCCACTTCGACGGGCGCACGAAATCGCTGAAAGTCGTAGGATCGCAAGCAATATCGCAGATTGGTGGCGGAAGACCCTACCGCCTTTCCCCACACGGAGCGAATCTGCGATATTTCCTCCGATCGTCCGCCTAAAACTCAAAACCTTGTCGAACGGTAGGTTCAAATCGGGGATAGGATTTGAACCTATGACCTTCAGGTTATGAGCCTGACAACTACCAAAGGGGCTATTCGACACGCTGGCCCGCGCGCCAGCCCATCTCCCAGAAGTCTGCCTCGAGTCGGGTGGCTTCCTTGAAGATCGCAATCAACTCTGCCTCGCGGGCCGGCCGGCGATCGCGGCCGCTTCTGGTTCGTCCAGTATCCCTTCGGTTTCGCGCCCCATCTGGTCGAATATGAACCGTTTTTTTCGGGCAAGCGGTTGCTGCTCACCCCGAGCTTCCGCGAACTCTACAAGGCGCAGCTGGTGGATGAGGGCGAGAGCATCAAAGTCTCAGACATGACTTTTCTGTTCACCGATCTGAAGCAGTCGACCCCGCTGTATGAAAGCGTTGGTGATGTGAACGCGTATTTCTTGGTTCGCCAACACTTCGAGATCTTGAACAGGATCATCAGTGAGCGATCCGGCACCATTATCAAGACGATTGGCGACGCGGTCATGGCCGGGTTCGAGCGTCCCCAGGACGCGGTGTGCGCCCTCCATCGAGATGATCGAAGAGCTGTCGCGATTCAACCGGACTGCTTCGCGACCGCTGGGCCTCAAGGTCGGTGTCCACAGGGGGCGGGCGATTGCGGTGACGCTCAACGACCGGATCGACTATTTCGGACAGGACGTGAATATCGCCGCACGCGTGCAAGGTCTCGCAGAAGTCGACGAAGTTTGCATCAGTGCAACGGTGATGGAGGCGCCAGGCGTGGGTGATATCGTCAAATCAAGCTCGGTGTCGCGCAACTACGAAAACCTGAAGGGCATCGGTCAAAAGATGGAAGTCCATCGCATAACAATCAGTCCCATGCCGACATACGCGATCGCAGCAATGCGGCGAGGCGAAGGCCGACGGTTCTCACGGAAGAACCTGTTGCGAGAGTACAAGAGCACGATGCGCGCTGCGTTAAGTCGCGATGGCTCGCGTCGCTCTCTCGCCGCAATGACCTACGGCTTCGATCCAGGAACGTCTGCAGGGCGCCATTACGCAGAGGAAGCGTTCGCCCGGGCCCGTTCACGCGCCTCGCGCGCACGCTCGCGACGTTCGCGACGGCGCTTCGCCCGCTCGGCCGGCTGCGGCAGCGGCGGCAACGGCGCATCTACGGCCGGTACCGTCTCTATCGCCAGGTCGGCGACCGGGCGCGCCTCCATGAGTTCCAGCACCGTCCGCCCCTCGGCAGTGATCTTCCAGCCGCCACTCTCGCGCGCGACGAGGCCTTGCGAAAAGATGTCCAGGTCCGGCACGCGCGCCGCCAGCCGCTTGGTGCGGTCGGCCCAGTCCCGACCGCTGGTCGCCAGGATCGCCATGTCGCGCTTGAGGTCGGCCATCACGGCAAATCCATCCGGGTAGCTCACCAGGATCTTCAGCACCGTGACCTGAAAATTCACCCCCGCCTCCTCGCCCGGTCAGCGCCACATGGTCGGGGCTTGCGAGAGAGCTTGACGCCCGACCTGCTTGAGAGTTTCGGGCGACACCTCTCCGCGGGCGGCGGCTTCCAGTATCTTCGTGGCGACGTGGGTGCGCGCTCCGATCTCGCGGCGCGAAACGCTCTCGCAGACTTCGTCGAGAACCGCGCGCAAAAGCGCGGTGGTGGAGGTGTCGAACATGAAATGCCCCTATGCGGGAAAGCCCGATCCTAGCGCAATTTTTCGATTTTGGGATTCGGAATCTTGAACAAGGTGAGCGGTCAGAGTAGCTGCCCCAATTCCCCCAAAGACAGGCGACCCAGTCCCGAAACCACGGAGGACAAGGTCGTCTCTACCGGCGGACCTGCGCTGAAAACCGGTTCGCAATATTGCTCTCATTCAGCGCAACCTCCGGGAGAGCGCAATCGAAAGCTCGTGAAGCGCGGTGGGGCGGCCACCGGCGGAGCACCCTCTGTTCGACTTCGCAGCCACCGGGGCTGGCGCGCAGGCCGGCCACTCAGTGCGACCGAGCGGCAATGGTATACGAGCCCTGCTCCTCGGCTCCGTTCGCGGCGGACCGCTCGCTAACGGCCTGGTGTTTCACGTCGGACGGCTTCGAGGCCAGATCGCACGCGCGCGCCCAAACGTCGCCATTGTTGCTTTCGTGCATGAGTCGTTCGGTCATTCCGGTCGTCGAGGGGATGACTTTCCGTTCCCGATTACGCAGGCGACGCCGGTCCCTCACCTGTGCCATCATTGGCCGTTTCCCACCGGCGCCGGTAAAGATGCTGGCCATAGTGCCGCCGCCTCAGCAGCGCCATGGGGCTGAAGAAAGGGACCGATCATGTCATCCGAGCAACCCGATCCAGAGCCATCGGAAACCACGGCGCAGCAGATCAACGATCTCTTCGACTCGGCGGAACTCTCGAGGGCGCTCGAGACGGAAGAGTTCAAGCAGTTCCTCGATTGCATCCCCATTGCCATCGTGGTGTCGAAGTTCTTTCGCGGCGATCAGCGCATCTGTTACGCGAACAAAGCATTTGAAACTCTAATCGGCCAGGACGTGAACGATTGCCGCGGCAAGGGCTGGTCGATTCTGGCTGGGTTCAGGGACGAAAACGATTCAAACGTCACGCTGGATCTGTCCGTGCTGAAAAGCGAAGAAGAGTTTCTCGGCACCTTCCGGGCGGAGCACCCAAGGGCGCTTGTCGTCGAAGCGTTCTCCGGTCTCATTCAAAACGAGGACGGGACCGAGAAATTATCGCATCGCCGCGCTGATCGACATAACCGACAGGGCGCGCGCGGAACGGGAGGAGTACGCACGGCAGATTCGCGACAAGGATATCCTGCTCCGGGAACTGCAGCACCGCGTGAAGAACAATCTTCAACTGATCGTCGCGCTGATGCGGCTCGAGGCCCGCAACGAAAGACGGGGCGAAAAGGTCAACCTGCAGACGCTTGCCGGTCGCATCGAGTCCTTGCATCTGCTTTACCAGACGCTTTCGAACGACGGCGCCGGCGATGAGATCGACCTCGGCCACTACTTGAGCCAGATCGCCGCCGCGGTCATGAACACCTGCGCCGTCGAGGAATTAGGCTCGAGCAGAAAATGGAATATGCGCCTGTCTCCGTCAACACCGCGCTGTCGGTCGGACTAGTTGTAAATGAAATCCTGACCAACTCCTTCAAACGTGCATTCGATGGTCGCGAACAGGGCGTGATCACGATCGAATGTCTGCGCCGGAGCGACAACCGGTATCGCGTCTTCGTCGCGGACGATGGAGTTGGATTGCCGGAAGGCATTTGCTGGCCGGTTCCGGGAAAGATCGGCGCACTTATTGTTCAAACGTTGAAGGAAAATGCGAAAACGGACTTCAATGTCGAGTCCGCGCCCGGCCGGGGCGTTCGGGTGACGATGAATGTCGATCGAAAGCTCGTGGCGCGAAATCCTTCCTAATGTTGGCGCGACCCAGAGTCCGTCGGGATCGTCCGCCAGCGAGAACAACTGAAAGTTCGGCGGGCTTGGGGACGCCATTTGCCCGAATCGATGGCGGCATCAACGAGGGCTCGCCTGGCCCTCATACATGAAGGTCATAGGTTTCAGTCCATTCATGTAACCGGTGTGCATCACTTCGATATCAAAGCCGTTTCTGCGAAGCACGTCAGCAATGTCTCGATTGAGATGACAACCGCCTGAGATGCGCCTCCATGCGGGCGTCAGGCGATCTTGCCACCACCGCACGCGCGGTTCGGGCGCGCGGCCGTGCTCGACGAAGACCAACTTGCCGCCCGGCGTCAGCACCCGGCGGGCCTCCGCGAGAGCGCGGTCGATATCCGGGATGCTGCACATAGTCCAGGTCGTCACAACGGTATCCATGCTGCGGTCCTCTATCGGAATCGCCTCGGCCGAAGCTTCGACGAATTCGACGGGAATATCCGGCTGTCGGGCGTGGCGCGCCATCTCGAGGAGCTTCGGACCGGGTTCGAGCCCCACGACTTGCTTCACGGCCGGCCCGTAGAAGGGGAGATTGCGGCCAGATCCGATGCCGATCTCGAGCACCCGGCCCCGTGCCGCACGGATCGCCCGCTCGCGGTAGGGCAGTAGATCCTTGTTCCGCATCGCAAGATCGCAGAGCCGCGGCAAAATGACGTCGTTGTAGAAGCCCATTGGGAATCTCCTAGCAGTGCGGTTCGATTGTCTTGCTGATCTCGGCGGGCGCGGCAAAAATCACATCGGCGCGGTCGCCCATCATTCCCGCACGAGCGCAGGCGCGCCGCTTTGCGGGCTATCTTTGCCGGAATCCGTCTTCATGCGAAGATTGCGTTCCCAGAATGCGCGCGTTTTGCCGTCCGCGGTGGTGACGCGATAGGTGTCGTGGCAGTAGGTGATCGCCTTAACCTGCATGTTCGGATCGAGACTTTTCAAGTTGGGATCGCGGCCGCCCCCACCCATCATTCCGCCCATCATGCCTCCCATACTGCCCATCGGAGCCTGGGCATTCCGCTGGGCCGGGCCGCCGGGTTTCGTGGCTTCCTTAAGGAACGCGAGCAGATCGGCACGGGCGCGGCCATCCTTGATGCCATTGAAAGGCATTTCGTTGCCCGGCACCATGCGATCCGGGGCAGTCAGCCAGGCGTCAAGGGAGCGGTCGTCCCAAATGATTCCGGACGACTTGAGCGCGTCGGAGTAGCGCTCCAAGCTTTGCAGGCTACCCGCCTTGCGGCCCCACACGCCTGCGAGGCTGGGGCCGGTCATGTTCCGATCCGGCTCGAGGGAGTGACAGGGCATACAGGCCCGGAAATCCCGTTCGCCTCGCGCGGCCGCATCCTGCTCCGCGAGAACAGGTGAGCACATCAGGGTGGCAGCCAATGCTGCAAGAACGGGACGACGCATCCTCAATCTCCCTTGGAGAGATATTTGATCAGCGCCGCAGCCGCCAAGACCAGAACGATGACGACCAGGGCGAACGTGAGCCCCATTCCTCCCATCATTCCTGACGTCATGTCGTTCATCATGGTTCACCTCATTCGGCTCGCTCGGGAATCGGCTCCCGACGCCGTGTGGACCTGATCGGCGGCAGAGGCACAACTTCCGCGGGCGACTCGGGCGGCAGACCGACGCCCTTGATCAGCCCGAAGATCGCTGGGATCACGATCAGCGTCAGCAGCGTCGAGGAGGTCATGCCGCCGATCATCGGCACCGCGATGCGCTGCATGATCTCGGATCCGGTGCCGGTGCTCCACATGATCGGCAGCAGGCCGGCCACGATGGCGACCACCGTCATTCCACGAACATTAGTCGAGCTCAAGGCTGTCCGGAGCGTCGGATCAATTCCTCTGCGCGGTCCAAGTGCCTGCACAGCGCGACCCGTCCGCGCGACCGCATCCAGATGCCTCTGCCCGACGCTCCGGACAGCCTGCCCGATCCCGATGCGTACTTCTGTCCGACTCTGACCGAGGCGCGAACGGCCCCGGACGGCGTCACACGGCCTCTGAAGGTCAGGATGTTCGGGTGGCTGACGTTGCCATTCACGACATTGACCGTAAAATTGTAGGTCGAGTCGCAAGCGCCGCGCTGGGTGACGAAGACCAGATTCCAAGTCCCGTCGAAGCGGGAGCCTGCGAGCGCCTGGTTTTGGAGTCCCAGGCCGGATCCGCCGAGCACGAGGTACAGGGCGAGCATCCGCGCCGTCCGATGAATGGCCTGCCGCACTTGGTCGCTCATGGCTATTCCTCCTTGACGTTGCCGCCAGCGATGTCCACCGGAGTCACAGCGCGCTCAAATCGTGCCGAACGGATGACCGCTCCTTGAGAGCGGCCCTTCCGTACAAATCAATCGGTCCGGGCGGCGGCCGTTCCATCGGATGTGGGTCGCACACTCGAGCTGCTCCTTGTCAATCGGCGTTCGACTGGGACCCCCTAGCGGCATCCAAAAGGGACCCCTTTGATCGGCGTGCTCTGCTGGTAGCGCTCGGGTCGTCGGAGCT
>NZ_JBEPQQ010000014.1:0-183831 GCF_040547935.1 Bradyrhizobium sp. LA6.8 | reverse complement strand
GTCGTCCGACTGCGCTGGCTGCGACCGAGTACTTGTTGTTGTCGAAGCGCACCAGGCAGGTCTTCGAGACTGATGCCGTCACCGCATGGAAGCCGTCAAAGCGGCCGGCATAGGGAACGAGTTTGGGGCGTTCGGCTTCGAACACGTCCCAGATCGTCTGATCGGCCAGCTCCGGATGGCGATGAGCCTTGGCGTAGGCGATGCACTTGTCGAGCAGCCAGGCGTTTAACTCGTCGAGGTTTTTGAACCGCAGCCGTGGCGTGAAGAAGCGTTCCCTGACCAGCCCGACCTGGTTCTCGACCTGCCCCTTCTCCCAGCCCGACGCTGGCGTACAGGCGACCGGATCGACCAGATAGTGGCTGCACATCTGCAGGAAGCGGCGATTGTAGAGACGGCCTTTACCGACGAAGATCGTCTCTACGGCGGTCTTCATGTTGTCGTAGATGCCGCGGGTGCAGGTGCCTTTGAACAGGGCGAACGCCCGGTCGTGGGCGTCGAACACCATCTCCTGCGTCTCCCGCGGATAGGCCCGCACGAACAGCATGCGGCTGTGACAGAGCCGGACATGAGCAGCCTTCACCATCACCGTGGTGCCGCTCAGCAGGACGACCTCGTGGCTCCAGTCGAACTGGTACGCTTCGCCTGGTGCAAAGCTCAGCGGGACATAAGCGGCTGCGGTCGATTGCCCGCGTTCCTTGCTCCACCGCCGTGCGTATCGACGAACCGCATCATAGCCGCCGGCATAACCCTGGCCGCGAAGCTCTTCGAATAGCCGGATCAGCGTCAGCCGTTCCCGTGCTGCCTTGCTCTCATTCCCTGCCAGCAACCGGTCAAGCTCGGCACTCCAGGCACCGATCTTCGGGAGCGGCTGCGTCTCGCGCTCATACCGGAACTCCGTCGCTTGAGAACGAATGACCTTGCGAACCACCTTCCGCGATACGCCAAGTTCTCGGCAGATCGCCTTGATCGGACGACCATCAACAAAGTAGGCGCGACGGATCTTACCAATCGTCTCCACCACCAGCATCCCAACCTCGGCTTCCATGACTCGATGGAAGCCACTGTGGACCCTTATCTCGGGGTCCCGATTGGATGCCGATCACCCCGAAAACGGGGTCCTTATTCCATGCCGAAACACACTCCATCAGAAGCCGCTCCGAGCGGATTGAATAAAACGCCTGCAATAGCATCGACCGCAGCAGCTTCTCCGGCGGGATCGACGGCCGCCCAATCGGCGAATAGAGCGCGGCAAACTCGCGCTCCAGCGCCGAAAGCGCCTCGTTCACAATCGTCCGGATCGTTCGCAGCGGATGGAAGCCGCGCAAGCCGAGACGCAGCGCCGTCTCGGCCTCATCGAGCGCCAGATCGCGTCACGGGCCGAACGGCTGACGATCACCGACCGGACGAAGCGAAGGCAGCGCGGCCGTAACGCATCGAGCTGGACGAATGCGGATGAGCGGCTGTTTCAGCAGCATGTCGCGGAGCTCGCCTTGGCTCGTCGCGGCGAGATCGACGCTCTCACGCGCAAGCTCGATCGGCAGGAGACGGCGATCGCCCAGTTTCGGACGCGTCATCGCGTTTCCGCTGCGTGGCGGTGAGAGGCGAAGGGCCCACCAATTGGAGCGCGAGCGGCGCGCGCGCAAACACTTCATGTCTAGGCGGAGAGTTTCAGCGGGTTTGGTCCAACCTCTCACGGTTTCGGCGCGCCGCTGACCCTTGCCCGTCACTCCCTCGGTTTGTGCTGCGGTCTGAACCGGCCGCGATCCGCTTCAAGGGCAAGTCGCGAGGCGATCGGCGGCCGCCGTCTCGCGATGGGGGCCGCGTTCTTCGCAGGCCTGAAGGCCCGCTCGCCCGCAACCCACCCATGCTCGCCTTGGCAGCCACCGCCCCCTGAAGCGGCTCGCTGAAGCCGGTTCTGGTCGACCGCACCCGAGGGGGCGACGGACAAGGGCCCGATCGCTTCCCAAGGCGAAACCGAGAAAGGATCTCATGATGACCAAGACCGCCCGCTCTCCCCGCTCCTCGGCCCGTGTCATCCCGCTCCGCCGCGGCACGACCCTCGAAATGGTCCGCCTCGTCTGCCCCGACTCCGCACAGACACTGCGCATCTCCGAGAGCTTCGGCCTTGCGGTCCTCGACAGCGACGGCATCCGCGACTTGCACAAGCGGCTCGTCATCGAGACCGCCGACGCACTCAGGGATGGCCTGAGTGAACGCGCCATGCAGATCCACCTGCAACGGATCGTCGGTGCTTATGTCGGGTCGGCCCACGGCGCCGGCCAGTTCTACACCCGGGCAGTCACCGAAGCGCGAGATGCGACCGCCAAGCTCGCCAACGACAGCCGCGATGAGGACCTCGATGGTCCGGTCGGCTTCGATAGCCAGGCACAGCGCAAGCGTGAATTCGCCGCCGACATGGGCGCGCAGGCTCACGCGCTTCGCATGGCCGCCGAAGGCGCCGTCGCCGCCTACGAACAGGTCGTCGGCGAGACCTGGAAGCCTTTCGAGCGTCCCATCGACAACACGGCCGACACCGTCGGCCGGAAAGCGGCCAAGGCGCAGATATCGGCGTTCGACTGACCGCCGGCGCGGGGCCTCGGCCCCGCGCCTCTTCCACAGTAGCCACGTGACGGGCCGGTCGTCGAGACCGGCCTTTTTCATGTCGCTGCTTTAACAAAGGGAATCGCCGCTCGTGCTGCTCGCCATCCTCGGCCCCTCCCCGTGCGTGGTCCTGCGCCGGACCCGATGTCCGCGCAACGGCTTCGCCGTCCTTCGCTCTGCTTCGGCCCTTCGGGTGCGCGGACTTTGGGCCCGGCGGTGGCGGACCCCGTGAGGGGCCGTGATGGCGCGGCCTCCCGAACGGAGGTTATTATAATGAGCAGGAACGGAGAAAAGTCGCGAAGCGACCTGTACACCCGCATCACGGACCGCATTATCGCCGAGCTCGAACGCGGCGTGCGCCCCTGGGTTCAACCCTGGACCGCCACGAATATGGCGGGCCGCATCACCCGACCGCTGCGACACAACGGCCAGCCCTATACGGGCATCAACGTCTTGCTGCTTTGGTCAGAAGCCATCGCGCGCGGCTTCTGCTCGCCGATCTGGATGACGTTCAAGCAGGCTAGTGAACTTGGTGCGCATGTCCGTAAGGGTGAGACCGGCAGCACTGTGGTGTATGCGAGCCGCTTCACCAAGACGGAGACCGACGCTCACGGCGACGAAATCGAACGGGATATCCCCTTCCTCAAAGCTTATACCGTCTTCTGCGTCGATCAAATCGATGGCTTGCCCGCGCATTACTACGGTCGTCCGCCCGCCGTCGCATCAACGATCGAGCGCAACGCGCACGCCGACGCTTTTTTTGCCAACACCGGGGCGATCGTTCGGCACGGCGGCTCGATGGCGTTTTACGCGCCTTCGTCCGATCATATTCAGATGCCGCCGATCGAAAGTTTTCGCGACACGGGTTCCTATGTCGCCGTCAGAGCCCATGAGACCGTGCATTGGACCGCTCCCGCTCACCGCGTTAATCGCGATCTCAGCCGTTACGGCAAGGATCGGAGCGAACGCGCGCGCGAAGAGCTGATAGCCGAACTCGGGAGCTGCTTCCTCTGCGCGGATCTCGGGATCGTTCCCGAACTTGAACCGCGGCCGGATCATGCAAGCTACGTCAAGTCGTGGTTGGAGGTCTTGTCTAATGAGAAGCGCTTTATCTTCTCGGCTGCTGCGCAAGCGCAACGCGCCGCCGCCTATTTGCACGACCTGCAGCCGAAGGCAGCAGACGTCGAGGAAGCGGCATGATGAGCGCACAGCGTGATTGGGGCCGGCGCTTGCCGGCCCTTACTTATCCGGCGATCAGCGCCGAGACTGCTGCCCCTTGCTTGGCCGCTCGACGGCCAGCGCCCTCTGTTTCTCGTGCTGGATACCGCGACCTGACGGCGATCTTGCTTGCCTTCCTTCGAGGGTACGACTTCTGGCTTTGCACGGGTCGTCGCTTTGCCGCGCAAATCACGCTCGTGGTCTGCGGGTTTACTTTGCGGGCCGTGTGACTCTTGAGGGCCGAGCAGCGCGCCCGCCTTCCCGGTTCGTACCTCAACGCGCAAGCCTGGCGGTTTGCCAGATGTGTGCGATGAGCCGTGATCGGGTTCTTTCCTCGGTCAAGGTATTGATGATCGCAATTCGTGTTCCTCAGCCGTTTCTTCTGGCACGCCCACGTCGTCCTCGATTTGGCATGTCTGACCGTAGGGCGTCGTCGCTTAAGCGCCGCCTCGCTCTTCCCCCCGCAACAGCCGGTTACGACTTTCTTCCCCTGGACTGCTGCGCGTCCATTCCTCGCGCAAAACAAGAAAGTCGCGCCCTGGCTGCCCTCTACTGCGTGCCGGCCCCTTCGGGGTGCGGGTCGACCGCCTCCGGTCTGTCGCCAGCCATCGAGGCCGCGAGGGGCGCGGCCCGGGAAACTGAAAAAAGGACACCACAATGGCGACCATCGGCACCTTCACCTCGACCGGCAAGGGCTTCACCGGCACGGTTCGCACCCTCGCCCTCAATGCCAAGGCCAAGCTGGTTCGGGTCGAGAACCCCTCCGACAAGGGACCCCACTTCCGCATCTTCGCCGGTAACGTCGAGCTGGGCGCGGCCTGGCAGAAGACCGCCAAGGACACCGAACGCGATTACCTCTCGGTCAAGTTGGACGATCCGAGTTTCCCGGCTCCGATCTACGCCACCCTGATCGAGGTGGAAGGCCAGGACGGCCTCCAGCTCATCTGGTCCCGCCCCAGCCGGGACTGAGGGCCCGCGACAGCGGCCCCGCCAAAAGGCGGGGCCGTTTTGCCGTTGTGCTCCCCGGTCACGGGGCTGTGACGCCTCTGGCGCATGTCATTCAAATGCATTACATTAGCCGCGAACAAAGGAGGTCGCTATGGCTTCGAATGCCCTTGTCCAAACCCGAATCGATGCGGACGTAAAGGAAAAGGCCACCGCGGTTCTGGAAAACATGGGTCTCACAGTATCCGACGCTGTGCGGATCCTGCTGACACGCACGGCCAACGAAGGGATGCTTCCGCTGGAGCTCGTGAGCAACAGCCAAGCTTACGATAGCTGGTTTCGCGAGAAGGTGCGCCAGGCGCTGGCGGATACCCGGCCCAATCTCGATAATTCCGAGGTCGAAGCGCATTTCGCGCAACGCCGTGCCGCAGCGCTTCGAAAAGCGGCGGAGCATGAACGGTGAAACTCGTCTGGTCGCGCTTCGCGTTGTCCGATCGCGACGGCTTTTTTAGCTACATCGAAGCCGAGAATCCCCGTGCGGCGGTTCATGTTGATGAACAGATTGCCGATGCCGCGCGGCGCCTGCTCGACTTTCCCGACAGTGGTCGGCCCGGGCGTGTCGCTGGCACGCGCGAGTTGGTCATCCCGCGCACGCCTTATGTCGCGGCCTACCTGGTCGACGGTGAAACCGTTCGCATCTTGCGCGTGCTTCATGGCGCGCAGATGTGGCCCGACGAACTTACCAATGACGATTGAGGCCGGCTCCGTACAGTATCCTGCGACCGGAGCTGGATCCCTTTTTGCGGCTATTCTTGTCAATGCTCCGGGTTCGGCTGGAAGAGGTGGCCGGAGAGTTTGTCGGATGCCTTTGGTGTCCGTACTCGGGCTCCCAAATGCTGCTGTTGATCAAGCGCGGTGTTAACTCAGGCTCGCCACGGACTTTCAGCGCCGGCCTTAGGGCACTGTTGGTCTGGAATACATGATCAGTTGCAACGTCGCGGGGAGCGTTGTCCGCCATCGCGTCCCACGGCCGTTTCTTCTGGCACACCCACGTCGTCCTCGATTGGCATGTCTGACCGAAGGGCGTCGTCGCTGCGCGCCGCCTCGCTCTTACCCCCGCAACAGCCGGTTACGACTTTCTTCCCCTGGCCGCTGCGCGTCCATTCCTCGCGCAAAACAAGAAAGTCGCGCCCTGGCTGCCCTCTACTGCGTGCCGGCCCCTTCGGGGTGCGGGTCGACCGCCTCCGGTCTGTCGCCAGCCATCGAGGCCGCGATGGGCGCGGCCCGGGAAACTGAAAGGACACCACAATGGCGACGATCGGCACCTTCACCTCGACCGGCAACGGCTTCACCGGCACGCGTCGCACCCTCGCCCTCAACGCCAAAGCCAAGCTGGTTCGGGTCGAGACCCCCTCCGACAAGGGACCGCACTTCCGCATCTTCGCCGGTAACGTCGAGCTGGGTGCGGCCTGGCAGAAGACCGCCAAGGACACCGAGCGCGATTACCTCTCGGTCAAGCTGGACGATCCGAGCTTCCCCGCTCCAATCTACGCCACCCTGATCGAGGTGGAAGGCCAGGACGGTCACCAGCTCATCTGGTCCCGCCCGAACCGGGATTGAGGGCCCGCGGCAACGGCCTCGCCGAAAGGCGGGGCCGCTTCTGCATTGACACCAGCAGATGTGCGCACGCTCAGGGCGCCGGCGCGGGTATGGAGCCTGTTTAGCTTATCCCTGTGAATCGCCGCCTTGCTACGGGGATATGAACCGACCAGTTTGAACTGGAGGCCAAAGTCGTAGTTGGACTACGATAACTAACATTAATCTAAGCGAGGAGAGTGACCTTTATTGATCCGCACCAGGGCACGATTACAAAACGTCCCACGCGCAATACGTCGCTGTCTGGTCGCCCTGCGCAGGCCGGGCTCCGCGACGAGATCCTGCGTCGCGCCGGGGTGGCGAGTTGCTCCGCTACCATCCGCCGAGACGCCCGAACCCCACCGAACGCTCGGTTGCTGGCCGAGCGAGAGCTATGTCTTAGGAGCGGCGCGAGCCAGCCGTTGCTTCGCCGAATCTGCGCTCGCCGCCGCGAGCAGGTTGGTCCAGCTGTCGGGCGGATTGCCGCGATTGAGCATCCTGCGAAACACCGCGTAGGCGTCGTCTGCGCTCTCATAAGCGCGCAACGTCGTGTCGTCATTGACCCAAGCCAACACTATCACCTTCGCGTCCGCGGACTGCTGGTAGCGAAAGAACAGCCGGAACTGCTGCAGGAATTTTGCCCGGAACCAATGCTTGTACGCGTCGCCGAGCGTGCCGCCCTGGCGGTAGGTGTCGCGCGTCGGGTCGCTCGGAATGTCTTCGAACGCGACCTTGAGAACGGCCGCGAGCAGTTTTGTAGCGCGCTTCTTCTTGTATCCTTGCGGGTCTTTCTTCCGCGCTTTTTCGACGGCGCCGATCATCGCCTCAAGCTGGTCGAGAAACAGCGGGTGCGCGTAGATCGTCCAGCCGTTGATTTCGAGCGTCTTGTCGCTCACGCCTCGTCATCCGCAAGCGGCGCGTCGAGATCGACTTTAACGCCCTTGACCAGGTCCTTGCCGCGGGACACGAGTGAGCGCGGCACCGGCCGAATCCGCGACGGCTCTTTCGCCATGTCGCGCGCGAGAAATGAGAGAAACTTGCCGATCACCGGATCGCCATCCTCGACCTGAGCCACCTTCTTCGCGATCACGACGGTGCCATCCGCAAGCCCGCGAAACACCACCTGATCGCGCTTGCCGAGCGCGAGCATTTTCCGGATTGCCGCGGGCACGGTCGTCTGGCCACGCTCAGTGATGGTGGCGGGGATTTCGAGAATTTCAGCCGTTTTCGCCATGGCCGGCTCCGGGGTTGCACACTCTTCGATGTAATGCATTTGCATTGTATGTCAAGCCGCCAGCGGGCGTGATCGAGATACAGCAAGAGCCACGGTGCGCGATGCACCGACCGCCTCCGTTCTGACCGGCTACGACGAAGAGCACCTGGTCACCTAACTGCGCCTGCTCGACGCCGAAGCCGACGGCGCCGACTGGAAAGAGGTTGCGCGGATCGTGCTGCACCTTGATTCGGCCCAAGAGCCTGATCGTGCCCGCCGCGCCTGGAGATCCCATCTCGCCCGCGCCCACTGGATGACGGAGCACGGCTATCGGCATCTGCTTCGTGGCGGGGCACCGCACTAACTCGGCGTCCTACAGGATGCCCCAGGCCCGATAGCGTCCACGCCCGGTCGCCTCGCGCAGGCCGAGCTCGGCAACGAGGTTTTGGGCCGCACGGGGCGTGATCCCGAGCTCTTCGGCGATCATGCCCGCCGAGACGATCGGCCGGGTCAGCACGTAATCGAGGAGCGCCGGCAGCTTTGAAGTGGCGCGCCGGCCGGCGAGTTTGCGGGCGAGCAGGTTTCTGGTCATCAGCCAGCGGTCGTGGTCCTTGCGGCCGGCCTCGGCGGCGGCCGTCATCGCCTCGAGCTGCACGGCAAGCCGCGCTGCGGCGTCGCGCGGCCGCCGGCGCTCACGCGAGATGCCCTTCAGCCCGGCATGCAGGCACGGCAGATGCCAGCGCGTCTTGCCGCGGGCCCGCAACACGCTAGCTGCGAGCAGGCGGCCGAGCCAAGGCGTGTGCTCGAGCGGTTGGATCGCGTTCCAGGCATCCGCGGCGATCGCCGCCGCCAGGGTCGGCGGCAGCGTGCGGGTCTCGTCAACGACGGCGCGCCAGTCGTCGAGGCGGCCGTCCTCGTCCCAGTCGGGATCGTAGACGAGGGAATCCCGCTCCGGCCGCGACCGGGCCTCGTCGGCGAGCCTGCGCTCCGCCCTGGCGTTCGCGGCGTCGACCGCGGCGAAGGCGGCGGCCAGGTGGGGATCGGTGTTGATGGCGCCAAGCGGTCCTTCGAAACCCGCCTCCTCCCGCTCCGCGTCCTCGTCAACCTCAAAACTTCCCTCATCTTCCTCCCGGTTGCCCGTCCCCTCCTCTCGCTCGCTCCGTCCGCGGAGGCCAGCGAGCCCGGCAACGGACAGCACCCAATCGGGCTTCGCCTCGGCGATGCGCCGACGGGCGCGCAGCACGGCATGAGCCCGGGTCAGCTCGTGGGTCGGGGCGCGGACGTCCATGCCGGCGTCGTGGAGGACGAGGTCGTCGAGGTGGACAAGTTCGCCGTCGAGCCACAGACTGGCGCAGGCATCAGTGAAGTGCATCCGGCTGATCGCGCCGTCGCGTATTGGGCTTTTGGCCAGCCGCTCGTCGAAGCGGGCGAGCGCATCCTCGGCGACGGCGAGCGGCCCGGCGAGCTGGGCCCAAGGTAGCGGTTCGGGGATTTTGTAGCTGGGCAGCAAGGTCTTGATAACCTTAACAGGAAGCGGCGCAACGGAAGCTAACATGGCTTTGGCTTCCGTCATAGCGAGGCCTGTTCCCGGCCAGCTCTCCTAATCGAAACCACCGCTTATCGATGGTGTTGGGAAATCGCGTTTCCAGGCCCCTGAGGTCGACCAAAGGTCGTCCCTCCTCCTCTGTTGCGGGGGAGCCTGTTCTTCCCGGATGCTCTGTCATCTCGAGTGCCCGCTTGGCGCCAACTATGATAGGCTGGCGTTGCGATGTCGAGGTGAAACGCATGAACGAGTTTAGGCGAATTACGCAAGATCCTGCCGTGATGGGCGGGAAACCCTGCATACGTGGCCAGCGCGTTACCGTCGGCATGATCGTCGGCCAGATCGGCGCCGGCCGCAGCATCGATGCGCTGCTTGCCGACTATCCCTATCTCGCGCGCGAGGACGTGCTTGAGGCCTTGCGCTACGCCGCCTGGCGGGCCGAGGAGCGCGAGGTCGATCTGCAGCACGCATCCTGATGCGATTCCTGATTGACATGAACCTGTCGCCGAGCTGGGTTCCTTTCCTTCAGAACGCGGGGTTCGAAGCGGTGCATTGGTCGGCGGTGGGTGCGGTGGACGCGTCTGATCGCACGCTGATGCAATGGGCGGCCGGGCACGATCATGTAGTGGTGACCAACGACCTCGATTTTTCGACGATCCTTGCCGCGACGCAGCGCCGCAAGCCGAGCGTCATCCAGATTCGGGCCGATTTGCTGACGCCAGTGGCGATCGGCAGCGCCGTGCTCCGTGCAATCGCACAAACCGAGCGCGAGCTCGCCGAAGGCGCCTTGATCTCCATCGATCTCGACCGGGCGCGGGTGCGTATCCTCCCGCTCGGGTCGTAAATTTCATGACAGGGGCGGAAATCAACCCGCAGAATCGGCGATTCTGGCGCCAAGGCACCTGCAAATCCCGTCCGCCCAGGCCCCGGATGGATGAGAGACGACCACGTCAGCCCAGCCCCCTCCCCTTCCGCCGTTTTTTCGGTTGGCGCCGGTCGTCTGCGCGGACGCGATCGAGGTCAGGCGTCGTCGAATAGACCGTCACGAAGTACCTTATCGGCCCCCCCCCCCCGCGCATTGCTGCGGGCACGCAGCTTCCGGCCAAAGTCGACACCAACATCAAGCAGAGTCACCCCGGTATCGTCGAGTTCGGCGTTGCTTCCTCGTACAGGCTGTCGCGGAACGCCTTGTCGGCAGGTTTGCCGTTTTGCGGATTGGCCTTTGTCCTCAAATCGCGACAAAACTGGACGCCTAGGTCGACCAGGGACGGCCTGCCCTGCTCGCGCTCATGGGCCAGCGCGTCGGTTTCCGGCTTCTTGATATGGAAGGCCATGAGGCGCTCCTCCAGCGCGTATCGTGTATCCTTATACAACATTCCGGATGCATCTCGTGAAGGCCGAGGATTCTCGCCAAATCTGATGGAGAAGTTCATAAGAAGTCGGCGGAGGCCTAAATTATTATGGTTAACGTTCTATGAGCGCCACCCCTCTTCGCATTCCCGATGCGGCCTCAATCGAGGCCGTTCTGGCAGGGCTAGATCCCGCCTCGGCCGACGCGGATCTCATGCCCGCACTCGCCGCGGCCTTTCCGAGTTTCGATTTCAGCCTAGCCCACGTCGACGATGATTACTGGCGCGACACCCGATCGGTCATTCGACCCGACTGCACCCGAGTCGGGGAGCTGCGGCAGTGGATGACGGCCGAACTCGTCAAAGATTGCGGGGATATCAAGGCGCTCTGGACGCGCCTGAGAGACACTGATCTGCAGATCACCGAGTGGCGCGGGACCCGCGCCTTCGTCTTCGCCCCGACCGGATCCGGGGCCGCCGATTATATCCAGATCGCACTTGGACGAGAAATCGAGTGGCGCGCTGGTCCGATCGTTAATCCGGACTATCGACCTTGGGGCGAAGAGGATCTGCTCGATCCCAGTTGGCCCAGCCAGTCCCTGCCCGAGACGGAGCGGCTCGCCGGTCCAGTCTACCGCCTGCTCGACCGCGCCGGCGGCGCATTCGTCCATATCCGCAGTTTCCTCGATCGCTGCAGTCGTGTCGAGCGCGAGAAGCGGGAGGCCAAGCGGCCCGAGATCGAGCGGCGCGTGATCCGTGAAGTCGGGCCTCAGGGAACGCGCGAAACGCCATTCCTCGATGCGGTTCCCGACTGGTTCGAGTACGTGCCGCGCGAGGTGCGCTTCATTCAAGACTGGGAGGGATCGAGCGCCCGCGCCCATCGCGTCTTTGAGCATTGGGCGCTCGATGTTCGAGATTATAGCCACAGGGGCGAGCGCGAAGTCGGTTTCATCCCCCGGCCGCTGAAGCCCCCGAAGGAGCGGCTGCTCATGTCATCGGATGTTTCGGTGCATCTCCTGATGGATCGGATTGAGGCCTTGGACAGTGAGGTCGGCCTGTCCTTCGGCTGGTTCTTCCTGATGACCCACGGCCATTGGGTTGATTCCGACATCGGCATGGCGATTGCGCAAGGCCTGAAGGCGCAGCGCATTCGCCTGCCCGATCCCGACGCTCGCGTGCTGCTGCGCTGGGCGGATCGAAGCTACGGCTTTTGATGGCGCCGTCCATGGACGATCTTAGGTAGACTTCATGAAGGCCGATTCGGCCCAATTCAAGAAAGTTGACCGCGGTCAACTTTGGCCGGTCTCGCGCGCGAGTTGGCCAGAGCAAACGGATGAGGGGGCGGGCACGTCGAATCTCCCAAGTTGACCGCGGTCAACTTTTCCATTCGCATGTGGCAACCTGAAGTGACCGGTTAAGGATTCGTTTACCCTTTAATTGTTGCGCGACCGCTCAGAATCGGGCGTAGTAGCCACGCTTTGCGCATGCCCTGCATCCGAAATTCGTAACTACGCGAGAAAGCCGTGGCCCTGAACGACCAACAAGCGATGGCGTCAATCCCATCTGCCGCACCCCAGGCGATCCACGATACGATCGCGGCAGACGCGCGGGAACTATCCGCGAAACTTCACGCCCACCGAACGAAGCTGTTCCCGCCAAAAGCACGCAAGCATCTTCGCCGGTTCACATCTGGCGAAGTCGCTAAACTCGTCGGTATCAATGACGGTTACCTCCGCCAATTGTCGCTGGAGGGTAGGGGCCCTCAGCCGGACACCAGTCCATCGGGTCGAAGATCGTACACATTCGAGGACATCCAAAGCCTTCGTGCTTATCTCGACGAATCCGGCAAGGGCGTGCGCCGATACCGACCGCATCGCGTCGCGGGCGAACAGTTGCAAGTCATTGGCGTCGTTAATTTTAAGGGAGGATCGGGTAAGACCACCACCGCCGCGCATCTCGCTCAACATCTCACACTGCAGGGCTATCGAGTGCTCGCAATCGATCTCGATCCGCAGGCCTCGCTCTCCGCGCTGCACGGCTATCAGCCAGAGTTTGACGTCGAAGAGAACGGAACTCTCTACGGCGCCATCCGCTATGACGACGCGCGTCGCGAGCTGAATGAGATCATTCGGCAGACTTACTTTTTGGGGCTCGACATTGTTCCCGGCAATATCGAACTGATGGAATTCGAACATGAAACCCCGAAAGCTTTAGCTGCGCGCCAGTCGGGTGACCCGCTTTTCTTCGCCCGCGTTGCGCGTGCCCTCGCCACGGTCCAGGACCGTTACGACGTCGTCGTGATCGATTGTCCGCCTCAACTTGGATTTCTCACGCTCTCCGCGCTCTGTGCAGCAACCGCAATTCTGATTCCGGTGCATCCGCAAATGCTCGATGTCATGTCGATGTGCCAATTCCTAATCATGACATCCGACCTCCTTGCCGTCGTCGCCAAGGCGGGCGGCAACATGAATTACGATTGGATGCGCTATCTCGTCACGCGCTATGAGCCCGGCGATGGACCGCAGGCCCAAATGGTCGGCTTCATGCGCTCGCTGTTTGGCGACCGCATGGTCACCAATATGATGCTGAAAAGTACGGCGATCTCGGACGCCGGCATCACGAAGCAAACGCTCTATGAGGTCAGCCGCGATCAGTTCACACGCGCTACCTACGACCGCGCGATGGAATCGCTGGATAGCGTCAACGGCGAAATCCAAAGCCTTATCCAGGCTGCATGGGGGAGGGCCTAATGGGTCGAAAAAACCTGCTTGCTGAGCTGATGGACGACAAGTTGACCGCGGTCAACGAACAGCCGTCAGGTGAGCCTAGCGACAATTGGAGACCATCCCAACCAACACACGGGTCGCGCGGGGCAGTCGGTGCCATGAGCCGTTCGCTCGAGATGTTGTCCGCGGAGCGCGATGCCGCCAAGGCCTTGACCGAACGACTCACCGCCGGTCAAACCGTCGTTGAAATCGCCCCAGATTTGATTGATGCCTCGATAGTTCCGGATCGCATGACGAGCGTCGACGAGAAGCACTCCGCTCTCGTCGAATCGATACGCGCCAATGGGCAACTGGTTCCGATCCTCCTTCGCCCGCATCCGACCAGCCCAGGTCGGTTTCAGATTGCCTACGGCCATCGTCGCGTCCGTGCGCTCGCCGAACTTGGCCGCCCCGCGCGGGCCGTGGTTCGTGACCTCAGCGACGAAGACCTGGTGGTAGCACAAGGCAAGGAGAATGGTGAGCGGGAGGATCTCTCCTTCATTGAGCGGGCAACATATGCCACCGCTCTCGAGGATCGTGGATTCAAACGTGAGATCATCATGGCGGCGCTCAGCGTCGACAAGACGGAGCTCTCCCGCCTCATCACTGTCGCGCGGACCCTTCCACGGAGCCTAGTCGATGCGATCGGGCCAGCGCCGAAGACCGGCCGCCGGCGCTGGATGGAGCTCGCAGAGCGGATTGTAGGTCGCCACGATCAAAAGGCATTGGCTGACAGCATTGCTAGCGATCGTTTTGTGCGCGCCACTTCCGATGAACGGTTCGCGATAGCGTTCGCCGCGCTCGCGCCCCGCAAGCCAAAAGCTCCACGGCCGACAACTTGGGCCGATGACGACGGCAAGAAGATTGTGAAGATTGAACGTCGCGAAGGTCGCGTCACGCTAGCGCTCGACGAAAAGGCCGCGCCTGCGTTTGGAGACTTTGTGATTTCGCGGTTGCCGGAACTCTACCGATCTTTTCGCGAGGGGCGCACCGATGAATGACATCACGCGTGTCGCCGCTTTGGATATGGCGCCGACCGGACCTCTCATGGTCGGGCAGCGCGATGCGTACCCGCGTTTCCGTCCTCTAACCGTAGGAGCATAGCGGAAAAGAAAAAAGGCCCCCGGAACGTCTCCGTCCGAAAGCCTTCTCTCGTCACGTTTGGCGACTGACAGAGAATCACTTTCGCGAATCGCAGTCAAGCGTCTTTAGCAACGGCGCCGTTTCGGCGAGCAGATTTTCTTTGCCCGCATGAGGCAAAGACATGCAATCACACTCCCCAACGACGCCCTTTGGGCGGCGATCGCTGACGCTTGCCCATGTGACAAGCCAGATGGTCGCAACGGAGCGTCCTCCCGAAAAGATCGTACACAAATGGAAGATCTTCCACGCCATCTGCACGGCGCGGCCGCGCCTTGGGGTATCGGAGCGTTCGCTCTCGGTCCTAAACGCGCTGCTGACCTTCCATCCCGAAACCGCCCTGACGGGGGAGGATGATCTGATCGTCTTCCCCTCGAACCATCAACTCACTCGGCGAGCGCACGGCATGCCGGCATCGACGCTGCGGCGTCATCTCGCAGTGCTGGTTGACGCGGGCCTGATCGTTCGGCGCGACAGTCCGAATGGCAAGCGCTATGCGCGGAAGGACAATGCCGGCGAAATCGAGCTCGCCTTCGGCTTCGATCTGTCGCCGCTGGTCGTGCGCTCGGAGGAGTTCGAGAGCCTGGCGGCCGATATCGAAGCCGAGGCCCGCGCGCTCAAACTCGTACGAGAGCGCATCACGCTCTGCCGGCGCGACATCGCGAAGATGATTGCAACTGGCATCGAGGAAGCCGTTCCGACGCGAAGGGGAGGGCAGGGGCCTGCCGATTGGCAGGTCGTGCATGCTGCCTTCCGCGCGATCGTCGACCAGATTCCGCGTACGGCTACGCGCCAGGAGCTCGAGCCGATAGCCGACGAGTTGTCGCAGCTCGCCGACGACGTACTCAATCTTCTGGAAGAGCACATCAAATCCAAGAATCCGAGCGCCAATGAGTCCCATTCTGAGCGCCACATACAGAGTTCAAAACCAGAGGCCCCTATTGATCTTGAACCTGTCCTTCAAGAAGGCAGGGCGGCGGGAGCTGAGCCCAAACCTCAACCCTCGCGAGTCGGGGAGGGGGCGTATCCGTTAGGAATGGTCCTGAGTGCGTGTCCTGACATCGTCGATTATGCGAAGGGTGGGGTTTCGAACTGGCGCGATTTCCTGGCCACAGCAGCCGTCGTACGATCAATGCTGGGGATCAGTCCGAGCGCCTGGGAGGAGGCTCAAAAGGTCATGGGCGAGGTGCCCGCCGCCATTGTCGTCGCGTGTATCCTGCAGCGCGGGACGGCGATCAATTCCGCCGGCGGTTATCTGCGCGGCCTGACGCGAAAAGCCGAGGTCGGCGAATTTTCGCTTGGCCCGATCCTGATGGCGCAGATCAATTCTCGCCGGCGAGACAAGCAGCGGGCGTAAGGCGATGAGGCGCCGTTCCCAGGTTGCCTTTTTCGTGTGATCAAATTACCCGCGCTAATCCGGCTGCTGCGCCGGGTCGACGCAAAGCGTTCGGAGAGATCGTCATGGCAAAACACCCTCCAATCATCCTCACGCCGTTCTTCCAGCCTCGGGATGAAGGCGCCGCGGAGCCGCGGATGTACGTGGCGGGGTTCGCGGACGAGGCGGGCGAGGCCTGGGGGACGCTGATTCCGTTGGATGCGGAGATGGTCGAGCACGCTGTTCTGGGACTTCAGACATTCACAGTCTGGTGCAACTCCGACGGTCGCATCCAACCGCAGCCGAGCAGCGCCAGTCTGTTTGAAGAGCTCTTGGAGAAAGGCCAATTGGAGGAGACGCCTCTCGATGAGCTCGTCGCCGAAGCCATCGAGCAGGGCAAGAATGAACCCAATGATGACATCCTCGATATGTTCGAGACTCTGCATGAACGGCTGGTGCGGGCGGAGGGCATGGTCGCTGACGAGATCGCGCGGCGCAGGCGATGACCCTTCGCGGCGCGCGTGCGCGGCTCAGTGCTGTAGGGCCAGCTTGTACTAACGCGAGCACCGCGACCGCGCGCGGCCGACACCCGGACCGGTCGATGAAAACATAGAAAACCGACGACCGGGCCGCGCTGGGATTATCTCAAGCTTCGCCGGAGCCGGAAAACAGCGCCGTCGGTGGCGTCGCGCGCGGCGGCGGGAGGGGCCGACCGCCCGGGGCTCCCGGTCTGCTCTTGAGATCGTATCGCTGGGCTAGGTCGAGTAGCCGCCGCTTCGTGAACGGGTCCGCGTTCTCCGCCAGATCGCGCGCCCGCTGCGCGAAGCCCCTGTAAAATTCTTCCACGACGCCACCCTCGCAACATCACTGAAAATCGGATTTCAGCGTGAGACGCGCTCCGCGTCAAGCGGTCTGGTAATTTTCGTCGATCTACTTGTGCTCGCGGCGCACGCGGAACTAAGCTGGTCTCGGCAGGCAAAAACCATGACTCCGCTCTACCTCAGCCGGAAGCTGTGCCCGAAGTGCGGCAAGCCGATGACGGCCGTGCCAGACGACGTCGCGCCCGGCCGGCCGCGCTACCTCTGCCCGGTCTGCGAGGACGATCCGCTGCGCGATCCCGCCGCCCGGAAGTGGGCGGAAAGCCCGCTGCGAGCGCCGGCCAAGTAACGTTCGAGTTAAAATCGAGCCGGGCAGCCGGATTGCTGCAGAGGCCGATTGTGCTCACAGCCCTCTCCAACGCTGTTGCGTTGCAACCCGAACGCCCAGCTTCGTTCCATCTAGCGTGCCGGCGAAATCGTCCCGGACTCGCAGGCCGGCATGTCCAGCGACGCCAGCATCTGTTTCACGCCGCGCAGGGCGTGCCGGGCGCACGGATGCGGGGGCGGGGTCGCATCCAGATGGCGAGTATGTCGCCAGCCTCGTTATCGATGTTGCGACGAGTTCGAAGGTGCGCCGACGTTGCTGACAGCGACGGTTTCCATTGCGGGTGGTGACGTGGCGCTTAGGTGGCCTGCTTAAGGTGAACTACGTTTCGCTGCGACGCTCGTTGCCTTGAGATGCGAATGGCCGAACCGACTAGGGCCGCCTGTCTTCATTCCATGTGTTTTCGCGATGGGCGCACCCATCAGCGTCCTCGATAGGGGCTGGTCTGACCGAAGGGCGATCCCGCTTGGCGGGCTCTCGATCTTGTCCCTGCAACGACCGTCCTCGACTTTCTTCCCCTGGCGCTGCGCACCATTCCTCGCGCTCCAAGAAAGTCGCCGCCGGCCGCCCTCCATTTCATTTCGGCCCTTTGGGTGCAGGTCGATCGCCTCCGGTCTCACGACCGCCATCGAGGTCGCGATAGGGGCGGCCCGAGAAAACCAAGGATATGAGACAATGGCTACCATCGGCACCTTCACCTCCACGGGCAATGGCTTCTCCGGCGCCATCAAGACGCTCAACCTCAACGTCAAGGCCAAGCTGATCCGCGTCGACAACCCTTTCGACAAGGGCCCGCACTTCCGCATCTACTCCGGCAGCGTCGAGCTGGGCGCCGCTTGGCAGAAGACCGCCAAGGACACCGAGCGCGACTACCTCTCCGTCAAGCTGGACGATCCGAGCTTCCCGGCTCCGATCTACGCCACCCTGATCGAGGTCGAAGGTGCGGAAGGCCTCCAACTGATCTGGTCCCGGCCGAACCGGGACTGAGGCTCCAGAAAGTCGGCTCCGCCGCAAGGCGGGGCCGGCTTTCCTTCTACCGGAGATGCGATCATGACTGTCGACACCATTGAAGAATTGCGCGCCGAGCTGCGCGAATGCGTGTTCACGCCAGCGGAGCGCAAGGCGCTCGAGGCCGAACTGGCCGAACTCATCCGTCAACGCGACGAAGCGCTCGCAGCCGAGGAGGGGGCATAAGCCCCCTCGTTCCGCGTCTTACGATGCTCCGTCGTTAGGGATCGTTCCTCCGTTGAGACCGTCCTTGATGGCTTTGGCGGGCGTAAAAGTCAGCTTCCTGGAAGCTGCGATCGCAATCGTTGCGCCGGTCGACGGATTGCGGCCCTCACGAGCGGGGCTATCCTTGAACTTGCCGAACCCGGGAAGGCTCGTCTCGGCTCCGCTCACGGCCGCATCAGCGATCGCCTTGAACACGTTATCGACGATGGTTTTTGCCTGAACCTTTGTCAGGTCGTTCTCGGCTGCGATCTTTTCGGCGATCTCATTGGCAGTTGTCATGGGACGAGCTTCCGTCTTGTTTCGATTTTGCTCGTCTGACATCAAGGCCGTGGAACAGATAGAGCCGGCATCAAAGGAGGTGTAATCCCCTAAAAATTGTCAGGCTATGACATTTTCCCGTCCGCGGCAGCGTAGCCGCGCCTCCGCTTTACGCGCTCCAGGCGTGCGAATGCTTCGATCGCCTCCGCACGACCATCGAAGGTCTGCACCATGGTCTTGCCACTCGTACCGATCCGGCCCCAATTGCGGATCAGCGAAATTTCTCCGAACAAGGTGGGCTGCGTGGACAGCGCATAAAACCGCCGCATATTGCGCGCGGCATCGATGCGGCGCAGATGAAGCGGTTCTGGTTCGGGTTTCGGCACGGACAGATTCTCGCTTCCGAGGGAAACGGCGTCCAATGAGTTTTATGAATCGACCGGGCAGATCGATTCATTTTATCGATAGGTCCATTTCGCCGGAAATGCTGCGACCCGTCCTATTGCCGAATAGAATCTCTCCTCGACGTAGACTTCGCGATCGGGACGCGCGTCGCAATGCTTAGCTTGCAATTGCGCCAGTCCTGATCACAACAGCCGCCCGCAAGAGATCGGCTCTTAAATTCAAAGGTTCCTGCGGCTCTTAGAGCCTTGCCTGCTTGGGCGAGCCCCTTTCGGGGACGGCTCTACTCGCGCCGCCGCGGCGACGCTCCCGGAGCCCACAAGCGGCCTTCGCGTGACGATCCTCTCGCGAGCGTGTCGCAGAGCGCCGAGCAACGAGTACGATTCCCGTCTCGCTTCGTCAGAAATTCCCTCGATGGCTATCGGCTGACCTGCCACTTCTGGCAGGGGATTCGCCGGATGAATTCCGGGATCGTTCCCACGTTCGGATTCGCGATCGCTGTTGGTTCAAACCAACATCCCCAACGACATGATGGACGAGGATATGACCCCAGCGCCGTTAGACCTTTTTCGGACCTTAAGATGAAGACCATTGTCATCAACAATCAAAAGGGCGGGGTCGGCAAGACGACGCTTGCTGTGCATTTGGCCTGGTTCATGGCGGAAGCGAATCTCCGCGTTCTGGTGATCGACGTTGATGCGCAGAGCAATGCGTCGGATACGTTGAGGCACTACGCTGGTTCAACGTTAGCCGCGGATCTGTTCAAGCCGGGGATACGGGTCGTGCCTCGGGAAGACGAGTCCCTAACGCTCGCGCCGGCCGATAGCTCGCTGACCGATCTGGATCGCAGCAATGCGGCCGCCATAACGACTCTGCAAGAGAACCTCGCTGTCGCGTCGGGTCAGTTCGATGCCTGCGTCATCGACACGCCGCCATCACTTGGGCTGCGCAGTGTCGGCTGCTTGGTTGCGGCGTCGCATGTGCTCGCCCCCATCTATCTAGAGGACTATTCGATCAAGGGCGTCAAAGGTCTGATGCAGACCGTGATTGGCGTGCAGAGACGCTATGGCCGCCAGGATACGAAGTTCCTCGGGTTGCTGCCTTCTAACTTCAACACGAAATCGCCCCGTCAAAGGACGCATCTTGAGCAACTCTTGCGCGAGGCGGGCAAATATGTGTTCCCGGGCCAGATCGTTGCAAGGGACGGCTACGCTGAGGCCGTTGCGGAACGCCTGCCGGTCTGGAAGCTGAAGCGCCGCTCCGCGCAGGAGGCGGGTCGGGAAATCCGCGAGGTTCTCGCCAAGATCGTCGCGCAGATGGACGAGCCGGCACATGGCGCTTGATCTCAGCTTTAAGCAGCTCATCGACGCCGCGGAAGATGGTGCTGCAATCGGGCAACCGATTTGCATCCCCATCGACCGTATTGACGAAGATCCGGACCAGCCCCGTCGCAGCTTCGACGAACAGAAGCTCGAGGAGCTTGCGGAATCGGTCCTTCAGCATGGTGTGCTGCAACCGATCGTCCTGAGGCAAGCGATCGAGGAAGGCCGATACATGATCGTCATGGGTGCGAGGCGGTATCGTGCTGCGAAGCGCGCCGGGCTCCGTGACATCCCGGCCTTCATTCATGCCGTTGGGTCTGCGGATCGTTATGCTCAGATGATCGAGAATATCCAGCGCGATGACCTCAATGCTCCCGAAATTGCGGCATTCATCGCGGACCGCTTGGGGCAGGGTGACAACCAAGCTGACATCTCGCGCAAGCTCGGTAAGCCCAGGGACTGGGTGTCTCGTTACGCGTCGGTCCAGAGCATGCCGGAGTTCCTCCGGTCGAAGCTTGCCGGCTCATCAATCCGTGCTGTGTATGAACTCTACCAGGCTTGGCGTGAGCAGCCCAACGCCATCGAGACTTTATGCGAAGCACAGGAGAGCTTCACTGACGCCCACGCTCGTCAGCTGGCCCGCAAAATTCGCAGCGAAGCCGGCGGCGCCCCTGCTGATGGCGAAGGACCCCCTGGAGCTCAACCCGCACGAACCTCGATAGCGCCGCAAGTGGCATTGCGACGCAGAGAGACAGACCGTGTGACAGCGATCGCGAAAAAGCCCCCTAACTATTCGGTCGATCGGTACCAGCGAAAGAGTCCATCACTGACGATCAGAGTGCGTCACCAAGGTCGCACTGGCTGTCTTCTGGTCAATCGACTCGCGTCTCAAGGCTCACGGCACGCAGTACTGCTGGTTGATGGCGCAGAAGAGGCGGAAGAGGTTCTAGCATCGACCATCACAATCGAAGAGATCCTTGTCGCATGAAGCTGGTCTTAGACAGCCCCCTCAGAAACGCTGCTCCAGTTGGTGCGCCGGCGGAGCGGATTTCCCATCCGAAGGATGGCGCGTCAGCGCAGCAGCCGGAGGCCGAACGCGCCCCCCGCAGCGCTGTAGAGAGGCCGGAGGCTGCTGGAAAGCCGCGGTCCACATATTCGGTGCCAATGTTGCCGATCCGCGCGCACGGCATTCGTGGACAAGGATTAGCAGCGACGGCTGCATCATTCCAAGAGGAATACCTTGCATCGATCGCCCGCTGGGTTCGGCCTCACCTGCAGCACCTGCCTAGCTGTGGATGCCGAGTATGTTGGTTTGAACCAACACGGAGGGGGTGGAAGGTTTCGCGTTTTCTAGTGCAGGATAGGCTTCGCGCCAGCGATGTATTACATCGCGATTGGGATTGGACAGCATGGCTCTGATCTCGCTTCGCGTCTCCGACGAAGTCGCGGAGGAGTTCTCAGCTTTTGCGGCTACCCAGGGCGGCAAATCCACGTTGTTGCGGCGTCTCATTGCTGAGGCACTAGCTGCACCAGTCCCGCGCATCTTGGCGTTGCCTGTTGGACGACCGGAGAAGGTGACGGTGCGATTTCGCCAGAGCGAGATGCTGCAGCTCGCGGAGGTGTCACATCGGCGCGGCATGACCCGAACCGGCTGGATCGTCGCGCTGGTGCGCTCGAGATTGGCGTCACCAGTGCAACATTCTCCGAGTGAGCACGAGGCGCTTCGCGCGATCGTTCGCGAGCTCAACCGGATCGGCGGCAACATCAACCAGATCGCGCGCGCCGCAAACGCCAGTGTGCTGCAGGGCAGGGCGGTTGAGCCCGATCTGGCCGCAATTCAAGAAGCCAAATTGGTCATCGAAAGAGAGCTCGCGCAATTACGGGATGCGCTACATGGCAACGCGGATTATTGGGATGGGCGGCGATGAGTCGGCGCTCCTCCCCTCGGCCGGCCGACCTGGCCCCCGAACTTCCGCCGATCTCGTATGTCTGGGAAACGCCGAATCGGCGCCCACGGCGGGCGGAGTGGGATATCCCCGATCCGGCCGCTCCCGGCCGCCTTACGCCGGCGATGCGTGCAAAGCTCGAGCGCATCGTAGGCCGAGCACCAGAGGTGATGGTCAAGATCACCGGCCGCACCAAGGGCGTGGCGCACCTCAAGTCGCACCTGGCATACATCACGCGAAACGGTGAGCTCGATGCGGAAACAGAGCAGGGCGCGACGCTGGCGGGTCGTTCCGGATTGAAAGACCTGCAGCAACGCTGGGAGGATGATGCCGGTCTCGACGACAAGCGCCGCCGCGATGGTTCGCTTTCGATCAACATCATTCTGTCGATGCCGGCTGGCACCGATGCCGTTGCCGTCAAGGATGCGGCTCGGGCATTTGCCATCGAGACGTTCGGGGGCAATCACGACTACGTCTTCGTCCAGCACCTCGACGACAGGCATCCCCACGTGCACTTGACCGTTCGGTCGCTGGGCCATGACGGCAAGCGCCTCAACCCTCGCAAGGCGGATCTTCAGGCCTGGCGGGAGCGGTTTGCTGGCGAACTCCGGCTGCGCGGGATTGCGGCGGAGGCAACGCCGCGGCGAACACGCGGACGGGTTCGAAAGGCTGATCGCGGGCCGGTGCTCGCTTTGCGCAAGCGAAAGATCACGCCCGATGTCGATCGGTTCGCCCGCACGGATGTGCTTTCGGAGGTGAGGGGCGGCAAGGCTGTGAAACATCCTTGGGACGAAAAGATTAAGTCACGTCAGGATGCGATCCGGCAGCGATATCTCGACTATGCCGCCGAGCTACAGCGCTCTGGCGTGGCAGCAGATCACGAGCTCGCGCGCCAGGTTCGCCAATTCGTCCATGACATGCCTGCTGTCGAAACCCGTCGGCATGCGCTGAAGAATGAGCTTTCGGAGCTTGCCAGTAGCCGGCGCCGCGGCGCGGAGCAGGGCGTCGATCCAGAGGAGCGCCACCAAACAAGAGGCAATGACCGGACCAGATGAGCGAGCGTAGGAATCATAATCCTGGGGTCGGGGGTTCGAGTCCCTCTCCCCCCCCCCCCGCTACCAACGTTCCCCCGACATAGCCATGTTTGGAAACAGGCCCGAATTGCCGCAAAGGGCGGCAAGGCGCCCCTTGATGTCGATCCGCACACTCCGGTCATCCTCAGTGTTGGCTTTGGTTCCAGCACCGCCCGGTCGGCTCGGGCTGGCATGCACGATGATCGCCGTCACCAGCTCGCGGATGGTCGCAAACTCGGTCGGTGTGCCGCGCTTGAACTCGCCGGCTAGTTCCACAACAGCGCGCTTGTAACGATCGAGCGCCTTGGGGTGCAGGGCGATGACATTGTCGCTTTCCTTGGCGGCATCGAGCCCGGCGATGACCTTGGCCTTCTCAGCCTCAAGCTCCTGCATCCGGGCGACGAACTGTTCAGGCGGCATGCCGGTGACAACGATAGAGTCAACGATACGCTTCATCTCGCGCCCGATCTCGCCGAGCCGCCGTTCCAACTGCGCGCGTTCAGTAGTCGCCTCTTTCTTGAGCCGCTTGCGCTCGGCGTTATAGGCGTCGACAAATTCGGTGATCACCTCGGGATGCATGAGGTGCTGGCGGAGCCCCTTGATGGCGAGCGCCTCGATGTCGTCGAGATAAACGCGGCGACCATTTCCGCACGATCCGCTTTCCCTATGGGTTGAGCACTGCAAGCGGAGACCTTTCGCGTCGCTGCCGATTGACGCCATGCCGCCGCCGCACGAGCCGCACCTGATCAAACCAGAAAAGACCCGCTTCGGCGCGCGCGCCTTTTGCGCGTTCGCCGGTGTGGCGTCACGGCGGCGCTCAGACTTGACAGCTTGCGCGCCCCTGAATGTCGCATCATCAACGATGCGCAGATGCGGCGCCTCGACGATCTTGTATTGATCCTTTGGATTCGGGCGCGAGAGACGCTTGCGTGTCACCGGGTCCTTGATCATGCGGACTTTGTTCCAGATGATCCTGCCGGCATACAAATCGTTCAGGATCAGCCCGCCGCCGCGCGACACGTTGCCGTTAATCGTTGATGCGTTCCAATGGCGCCCACGCGGCGGCCGCACACCGCGCTTGTTGAGATCGTTCGCGATCATGCGCGGCGTCTTGCCCGAGATGTAATCGGCGAAAATCTGGCGAACGATCTCGGCTTCTTGCTCGACGATCTCCAACTCGCCCGGGTTACCAGCAACAGACCGATAGCCGTATGCGCGACCACCGGCATGGCGGCCATCGCGGATCACTCCCTCAAGACCGCGACGCGTGTGGATCACGAGGTTCTCGATGAACATCTCTGACATCAGCGCACGCAACGCGCCGTCGAGCTTGCCGACCTTGCCAGACACGGTGTGCAGTGACACGCCAAGGTGATCGAGATGCTTGCGGGCAGTGTGATAGTCGGCCTGATCGCGAAAAACGCGATCCAAATCCTCGGCGACAATCACGTCGAATAGCCGTGCCTCGGCGGCGCGCATCAAGGCTTGGAAGCCGGGACGGTTGATCGCGCCGGTGCCTGAGATGGCCCGATCCTCAAACGTCGAGATCACCGCCATGCCCTCGCGACTGCAAAGGTCGCGGCACGATGCAACTTGATCGTCGATCGACTTGTCGCTTTGCAGGTCGGAGGAGAAGCGGGCGTAAATGGCGGCGCGGATCATCGTCTTCGCTCGTCACAGGTTGGATGCTTGGCGGGTCGCGATCTCGACCTGATGATCCTCTCGTGCCAGCCGTTTGGCAAGCTCCCGCACATAGCGGAGAATAGCCTCGTCGGGCCGATCCAGCGGTATTATAGGAGTCATGCTGCCGTCAGGCGCAATCGCGGCCGGCGCCCGCAACGGGCGATCTAGCGTCAACGACTCATCATCCTGATGATTGCGCTCCACCAGGAAGCATCAAGCAAAGTGCACTGCTTCGCAGAATCCACTTATGAACCAGAACATGCTGCTCGCCGCTGCTGCCTGTTCAAAACACACCTTTCGGCGCGATGATCCCGCCGTTCAGCCGAAGATGACTTATGAACCAGCACGTCGCCTCATGACGACGTGCTTGTTCATAACTCACTTCTCAAAGCGCGAATTAGGTCTAGTTAGGATGCGTCCTGACGTAACAGGGCGCACGTCCAAATGGATTGGCGTGCTTACTCTAGAAACAGGAGCACGACCATGTCAGTTCGCAAGCTGTTGTTATTTCCTGAACTGCACGACCACGGCGTTCCCTTCGGTCGCCGGTACATCGATCGTCTCGAAGCTGAGGGAAAATTCCCGAGACGCGTTCCGATCGGCGCCAAGCGCGTGGGTTGGGTTGCCACCGAGATTGAGGGTTGGGTCAGTGCCGCGATTGCACGGCGCTAGGCGCAAGGTTGCGACGCAGGTCGCGGTCGACAGCGTGGCCTAGTCGCGGAAAGAAAAAGGCGGCCTGCCAGCCGCCTCTCAATCGTCCTCTCAGGAATTTTAGAATGTTAGTCACTGATACAAGGGCGCCCGCGTGCGCGCAAGCCAGCAGCACGAACCCGCAGGCCATCGGCCCGATCGACTTCCTGAAAGCACTCCTCGCCAACGCCACCGGGCCGGCTTACATCTGCTCGTTCACCAATGAGCGCGTAGAGGGCGCCGAGCGCCACATCATCGGCCGCAATTTCGTGCACGTCCAAGGCTTCATGGAGAAGTGGGACATCAACGGGCGCGGCATGTTCGTTTGCGTCTCGACCCAGCGCGAGGGCACGCAGAAGCGCAACAAGGAGAATTGCAAGGAGACCAACGCCGGCCACACCGACATCGACTTCAAGGGTGTCGACGGGCTCGGCGCCGACCCGCGCGGCGAGGTGCTGAAGCAGCTCAAGCGGTTGAAGTATCAGCCGAGCGCGATCGTGTTCTCCGGCAACGGCTTCCACGTCTATTACTTCTTCAAGGAACCGGTCGACACCCAGGAGAACAGGGAGCGCCTGGAGGCATTCTATCGCCAGCTCGCCGAAGTGATGGCCGGCGATCTTGCTGTGTGCGAGGTCTCACGCGTGATGCGTCTGCCCGGCACCCACAACAGCAAAAACGGCGAGATGGTGCCGGTTGAGATCATCGAGCTGCATCCCGAGCGGCGCTATGACCTCGCAGAGCTGGAGGAGTGGTTGCCCTGCTCGACGTGAATGATCATTTGCTTGCTGTCGATGTCGGAGATTTTGAGCGAGATGACCTCGGTGGCGCGCAGGCCGGCGCCGTAGAGGCCACGCTCAGCGCCGCCTTGTACTTGAGCCCGGGTGCGGCATCGAGCAGCCGCGCCACTTCCTCAGGGCTGAGCACCACCGGCAGCTTGCGCGGCTCGCGAATGAAATGCGTGTGCTCGACGATATCGTAGCGCCTGAGCGTGACCCTGAAAAAGAAACGCAGCGTCGATACGGTCTGGTTGATGGTCGGTACACCAACGCCGCTCGCCGCCAGATGCAGCTGGTAGCGGCGCACGTCCTCGAAGCTCGCCATATCGGGTGATCGCCCGAGGAACGCAGCGAAGTTCTTGACCCTCTGCACGTAGTCATGTTGGGTCTTCGGCGCTAACTTGCGGATCGTCATGTCTTCGATCATGCGCCGCCGCAATGGGCTCATGGCCTCGTCGGTCATGGGGATGCTCCTGTCTTGAGTGAGGTTGTCGAAACCCCTCGATCTCAAGACAGGACGCCCCGTTGCGCTATCCCTTTGCCCCCGACGCCCGCCGCAGTGCCCTACCGCGCGAGCGGTTTAGTCGTGTGCCGGGCATGCTCAATAGCTCGGAAGTGAAAGTCTTCCACCCAACCTGATGGAGGTGAAGGGTTAGTGAAACGCAAGGGCTGCCGTCGCGAGGCGGGGTCTGAAGGAAGCGTGGATCAAAGGTGCGAGCCGATGAACAAAAACCGGATATGAGGCGCAAGCGTCGGACGAGCGGGCGACACATCGCGAAGTCCAGATCCATCAAGGATGCGAAGCGTAGATCCGGCGGTTGTGCACCGAAGGCGATTGAGCTTACCCCGGGAGATCTGCCCGGTGTCGCCCTCGGGCGACTGAGACGACCGCGAGGCCGTCTGACCGCCGGGCAGAAGTCAGCTGAGGGCGTATTAGGTCAGGCTGTCGGCAAAGCTATTGAGGCACTCCAAGGCCGAAAGGCGGAGAAACAGATAGGCGGAGCCGGAAACGATGGCTGAAGGCCCGAACGATTGAGAGAGCAAGTAGGACTGGTATCTCGTGAATAGAAAGCGGCAGAACAACCAGCAAGTGCTGGCCTTGGAACCGAAGGACCGGGGTGAAGCCCCGGCGCACGGTGACGAGGAGACCGAACCATTCATGGCGAAATCAGCTACCGAAAACTCGGCTTTCACAGAACAACTGATGGAGGAGGTGTGCGACCGAGAGAACCTCGAAAGAGCATGGAAGCGTGTTAAAAGGAACAAGGGAAGCCCCGGCGTTGATGGGATGACCATCGACGACGCTAAGGCGTTCCTGCGTCAGCACTGGCCAAACACTCGGTCTCAACTGCTCGACGGAAACTATCGGCCGCAGCCGGTTAAGCGGGTCGAAATCCCGAAGCCGGATGGCGGGGTCAGGAAACTCGGCGTCCCCTGTGTCGTCGACCGCCTGATTCAACAAGCTATGTTGCAAGTTCTCCAAGAGCGATGGGATCCGACGTTTTCGGAGCACAGTTTCGGATTTCGGCCGGGGCGGTCCGCCCACCAGGCTGTAGCCCAGGCACAGCGTTACGTCGCCGATGGCTACAACGTAGTGGTTGATCTCGATTTGGAAAGATTTTTCGACCGAGTCAACCACGACATCCTGATGTCGCGCGTCGCCGCACGGATACCCGATAAACGCGTGCTCAAGCTTATCCGGGCATTCCTGAATGCCGGGGTATTGGAAGATGGTTTGGTCCGACCGGTGGACGAAGGGACCCCGCAAGGCGGTCCGCTCTCGCCCTTCCTCAGTAATATCGTGCTCGACGATCTCGACAAGGAATTGGCTCGACGTGGTCACCGGTTCTGCCGTTACGCGGATGACTGCAACATCTATGTTCGTAGCCACCACGCCGGCGAGAGGGTGAGGGCCTCGATAAGCCGGTTCCTGACCGACAAGCTCCGCTTGAAAGTCAACGAGGCCAAAAGCGCGGTGGCGCGACCCGAGGAACGTAAATTTCTCGGATTCAGCATTGCGAATGACGGGAGCGAGCGACGCATTGCGCCGAAAGCCCTCGACAAGTTCAAAAACCGAATCCGGGAAATCACATGCCGGACGCGAGGGATCAGCTTGCAGCAGATGGTCGCAGACCTCACGCCATACCTCATCGGATGGCGCGGGTACTTCGGCTTCTGTCAGACCCCGCGCGTGCTAACGAACCTGGAAGCCTGGATCCGCCGGAGACTGCGTTTGTATCTCTGCCGGCAATGGCGGAACGGGCATAACCGATTCACGGAGCTTCGCCGCTTCGGCATCGCGAAGTTCGCCGCATCGGTCGCTGCCGGTTCACCGACTGGACTCTGGCGCATGTCCGGACACCCGGCGGTTCAACACGCCCTACGAAATCATGTGTTCGACTCTCTTGGTCTCCCCCGAATCTTCATGCCTGTGCCGGCTTAATTCGATCGAACCGCCGTGGTACGGACCCGTATGCCCGGTGGTGTGGGAGGGGTGGCGTCGCGAGACGTCCCCCTATCCCGATCGTTGACCCATCTCGGACATCTGAGAACAGACACTCGGTGCTCGCCGCGCACGGCGATAGACCAGTTCGTCATACTGATTAAGCGTTCGGATCGCGTGATGATGCCATCCGAACGCTTCGAGAGGAGCCTGAAACTACGGCGCGCGCGCCGGACCGATCTGCGGCGCGCGAACCGGCTTGGCCATGCCGTAGAACACAGTCACCCCCTGGCCGCCGCAACGGGTCGAGAGCGCCTCGTTTGGCTCGCCGAAACAACTGGCAATGTCCGTCCAATTGTTCATTACCCAGACGTTGCCCGCTGGGTCGACGGCAAGATCAGTCTGCATTTGCAGGCCGCCACCGACATAGCCTCCGGGCGGCGAAATCTGGTCGCCTGTCTTCATGCCCGGAGGACAGGTCTCGGTGCGAGTGCCGCACAGCTGGGTGATCGGACTGTTCGGCATGGCAAAGTTAGAGATCCAGACGTTGTCGTTGCCATCCACCGTTGCCGCCCAAGGACCGGGGAGACCGCCGCCCGTGAACGGCGAACCGGGATACTGAGTACCATCGGGCCGCAACAGCGTGACGCTGCCACCGTCAGGGCCGCCTACCTGTTTGGCCATTTGCTCGGTGAGTGTCCGATCAGCGTTGTCGCCCATCTTCAGGACAGCGATGTCCTCGACAATATCGAACATTCCGCGATCCCTGCTACCTAGTCGATTGGTGACCCAGACATTGCCGCGGCTGTCGATGCCAAGACCGCTGCCGCTGTACCCGGTTTTGAACTTCTCGACCTTATTCGGGTCGGAGGCGGGAAATCGCGTCACATGCGCACCAAAGGCGTTCGTCACCCAGATGCGATCTTGCTGATCAATACCGAGATGGAACGGTCCAACGAACGATTTGCAAGGCTCGACTTCTCGGCCCTCACAGACGATCCGGCCTTTGGTTGGATCACCCTTTGGGAAGTGGAGGAGCTGGCTCTTTGATATGCCTACTGCCCACACGTCTCCACTGGGTGTTGCGATAATACCCTGCATGAGACCTAGCTTGCCATCAAACGTAATGCCCTCCGGCGGTGTCAGTGGCTTGCCGTTCTTGTCGAATACCGCAATTGACTTGCCGCCGTAACTGGAGAGCCAAGCGTTGTCTTTTGCATCGACGGCTGCGCCGAATGTGCCGCCCTGCATTCCACCGCCCGCGAACCCGGTCGTGATCGGGGAGAGCGGACGACCGTTAGGGGCGAACTTGGTAGCGTTGCCTTGCCAAAGGGTATCCTGACCCTGCCAGCCGACTGTAAAGTTGTCACCGACCCAGAGGTTGCCTTGGCTGTCGAACATGGCTTTGCCGCCCGCACGATAGCCGCCACCATCGAATTTGAGCGGTAGAACCCAAGCGCTAGGCGCAAAGTTCAGATAGGGCATGTACGGAACGGCGCGCATGGTCCTGCCCTTCGGGACCGGATAGAACTGGTCCAGAAGTGCGAACAGTCTCGTGGGCTGATACCACGGAGCACGCGCAATCGACTGTGCTGCCGCCAGCGTGTCATTCGGGGCATCACCTTTTGGCGGGGTGGCCGCCGTGTAGAGCTGGGGGCACGCATCGGCCGTCACACGCGTGACGCATCCGGCAAGCGCATCCGCGAGCGTGGCGAAGTTGGCCATCGTTGGCGTCTGGACGCTGTTGAGCGGGTCCTGAATTGTCGTGCCCCAGCCGCCCGTCTGAAGATCGACGAAGTTCGGAACGTTGCCAGCGGCAATGCGCAAGCTGAGCGGCGGTCCCTTGATCACGGAGCCGTCGAGAAATTGCGCGTGGGTCCATACCGAGGCCACGGTCGTCATCTCGTTAATTGTGATAGTCGCCGGTGGTTTACCGCCTATCACCGTCATCAGCGCAATGGCAGGGTTGTCACCACTTTGCGCATTCGATTTAGGTTGGCCGCCCTTCGCAATCAGATAAAGCGTGGCAGCGCCGGTCCCACCCGTTGAATTGAGCGTAAACCTGCCATCGGCTCCGGTGCGGGCCTGACCCAGCTGCTGCGGCGCGCCCGCGCTCGTAGCCCAGAGGCTGACTGTCGAATTGGTAATCGGCTGGCCGCCGCCGAGAACTTTCCCCTTGAGGGTATCCGCAGCAGCCGGGCCAACTGCCCAAGTGAGCAAACCGCCAGTCAGTAGTATGGTGACGAACTTCGCCTTACTTTTCGCTATCACAAGAGCCTCCAGCGTTTTGGCCGAAACCTGCAGTCTGTCAGCTGCTCTCATCTTGTTCTATGCAATTTCGGCAGAATGATCCCCAAAGGCGCACGCATCTCTGGCATATTGTGCGACGCGCTATCTATATTACCTGCACTTCCGTTTTTGTGAAGGTTTGCGGATGCCGGCCCCCATGATGGTGGCGCCGCGCAGACCGGGGGTAAGCGCTTAGCCGCAACCCTATTGAGGCTGGCTTGACGTTTTGCGGAATCGCCACGGCATGAGGTCTTCGATGCGGCTATGGGGATGGCCGTCGATGATTGCCTCGAGTGTTTCGGCGATGTAGGCGGCCGGGTTAACGTCGTTGAGCTTGCAGGTGGCGACGATCGAGGCGAGCAAGGCCCAGTTTTCCGCGCCGACTTCATGACCGGCGAAGAGCGCATTTTTTCTGGTCAGGCAGACTGGCCGGATGGCGTTCTCGACCGGGTTCGTGTCAAGCTCGAGACGCCCGTCTTCGAGGAAGCGGGTCAGCCCCTGCCAATGATTGAGCGCATAGCGGATGTCCTCGGCGAGCGTCGAGCCGCTGGAGATCATCGACAACTGTTTCTCGAACCACGTTTTTAACGCGGCGACGAGAGCCAACGAATGCTCCTTGCGTGCGGCCAGCCGAATGTCCGACGATGAGCCGCGGACCATGGCTTCGTGTGCATCCTATCCACATCGGGAACGCAACTTTACAGGGACGAGGACTAGCTCCCCATCCATATACCAAGATCACACACAAGAGTGCGATCGGAACGACTATGATCAGAACCGCTCTCATCCACGCGGTCAAAAAGGGTTCCTGATCGGCGACATTCGGATCGGAAACCGAATCTATCATGCGGAGCCTCACAAATTATTCCTGATCTTAGCGCCCGGCGTCCTGATCACCAGTGTGCAAACGACGGTATCGCTTCATCCGGGCGGCGATGGCAGTAGGCCCTCTGGCGCGGCCGATCCTCATAAGCGCAAAAACCAGCGACATCCTTCTTGGACTTGATGTTGTAGAGAGTGCACATCAGAAACGAAGTGTCGTGTCAGATCGGTGCACCGGAACTTCGAGATCGTTCTCTTCGAGCAAGAGGCTTACGGCGTTGTATTGGTTTTCTTGGTCTCGGTGCGGGCCGACGATGATTGATTTGATCGGTAGTTTTGCGTCCAAAGTTTCAAACAGTCGGATATAGGGTACTACCGCCCCAGCCGCTCCTTCCCGAAAATGGATTGGAATGGTTGCGCGCGTCTCCTCGCTAGTCTTACTCGGACGGGTCGCTGCAACAACGAGGCGATATTCATTTTCTTCTTGGAAGCGCGGTGTTTTGAGAAACGGAACCGTTTCCAGAAATGCACCTACGTAGGTGCCGAATTCTACATTACTAAGAATGGCTGCAACGTCTGCCCGTGCGGCTAAGTTTGGTGTCTTTTCGCGAAACGCAGTGCTCAGTGCCGCAAGTCCGAGACCGATGAAACGATCTTTGTTTGCCGCCTTCTCGTGACTTGTGTACTCGACCTTGCGAGTTGCGATCATCTGAATAGATCGATTTGTGTTTTCCAAAACGGTGAGCCTATCCAACTCGCTCTCGTCAAATTCAATCGCGAAGCCGCCGCGACCATAGCCCCTCCACTGACTGAGGAGCCCGTGCCGGCTCTCTTCACTTCCAACAGCGTGCATGCAGAAGGACGTGACGTACATTGGCGCTACGGCCTCGATTGCTCTCATCACCGCTCTGCAAGCATTTCGAGCTTCGCTGTCATAGATGCTCTCGCCATAGCTATTGAGGAGACCGGGCAAAAACGCGTTTGCGGCTATCAGCTTAGGTATGCATTGACGAAACTCTTGAGATATTTGCGGCGTAAGCAAATCCGATAGAATTTTCAGTTCGGCGGTGTCATTCAGATAATTTGCGTGAGTGGCCCAAAGCACGCGCTGCGAGATGATGCCGATCAAGCCAGATGCGGTAGTGTAGTGAAACAGCGAACCAGATTTCTGTGACTGACCTCGATCTTCGCTTGCGTCTTCGTCTTGGTGCTCTCGCTCATTCATAAGGCGGCTCCCCTTTGGTCCTATCCTTTTGTGACCAACGCGCGAGTGTCCAGCGCAGAATTGCGGCCCTCCTCTTTCATTTAGAAAGGCGTGTAGCAAGAGCCTACCGAATTCTCGCCACAACTGCATGAAGCAAATGCGCGGATGCTCGAAATCCCCTGTTGCGATCACTGCGAAGAAGAAATCGCGCCTGAAGAGCTGACCGTTCTTGCGCCACCGGCCGGGGACGGCGAGTTGATCTGCGCTCGGTGTATTGAAATCAAGTGCGTCGGGCTGTCGTGAAGCTGGCGCGGGGTTGATGATTGATGCCCCAGCGCATCATCGATCTCGGTTACAACTTCAGTGTTGCGGATCAGGGGCGGCCGGGGATAGTCCAGGAAAGACCGCCGCGTGGTTGCAAGTTGCCGACGTGGCGGTTGACTACCGGAAAGAGCGCGAGGATGCTCGCGAATGCTGTAGAGGTTGCACATGGAGAACACCCGTTGACGACGTACTGTATCTAGCAGCCGTGTTGTTGCGGCTGACAGCTACGGTTTGGAAGGTTTTTTTGCTTCCTGCACGCGATAGGCAAGAAGACTTAATAGGGAGATGTACTCTATCGCGCGCTGTTCTGTACCTTCCGGAAACGAATGGCCGCCGGGGTTGCGAATACCTAGCACCGCGCCTTCGAACAAATGCATCATGCCTTCTTGCTCGTCCAATTTTGTCTGGTCCGAGAGATCATTAAAGGCAAGCGCCGGGCTATTTTTCGAAAAGACCGTGCGCATTAGCGGCGCGCCATCAAGATCGTGGCGTCCTGATCGCTCTTTGACGAAATTCACTAGTGCTTTTGCCGCCGCAAAAACCGCGTCGAAATGGTGGCCGTCAAGAAACAGGTCACGGGCAACATCCGCAATTCTGGGATGAAGATTGAGTTTTTCGAAATAGCTTGACGGTGCTGGTCGTTCGCCACCTTCAAGGTCCTCGCGCTTTTCCTTGAGGCTCGCGATCAACCCGCTGATGATGCCTAAGACTTGCCTGCGACCATTTTCGCGCCCTTCTAATATTTGACCCGGATGCATGTCCACGAACATAGGACCGGCCCAAAAATCAATATGCTGATGTTCTCGATATTCAGGTGAGTTTGGGCCGTAAATCTCTAAGATCGCTTTCTGCAGGTTGCTCCTTGCTGCGTCGTCCGCGCCTGTGTGATGACGCTCGGCGGCAACGAAATCGATATCCGAAATCTCTTTGATGCGTCGCTCAAGTTTCACGATGGCGCGAGCAATTTCGTCGGTATTCTGAAAAACCTTTGGCTCTATCTCCGGTGGAGCGGCTGGCTTGCGAGCCATCTGGTGATTCCCGTGCTAGTTGGGGAGAGTTGAAGGGATCAATCCTAGCACGCAGGCAATCACAAGGCTGGCCACGGTTGCGTCAGTCCCCATGTTTCTGCAATAGAGGATGCTTCGATCACCGAATGACCCGATAGACCTTCGCCCGCTTCCGTCGCGGCGTGGGCTCAGGCTCCGCGTTGTGCCGGCAGACGTGATCGATAGTCGTCGCAGGCGCATCGCCGCCGCAATAGATGCACCACGGACAACCGTCCAGTACGGCCGCGTGCGCGCGACGCTTCTGTTTGCTTTCGCCCATTGAAAAATATTCCCTGATGCTGCTTCCCACCGACCTATCGTCAGCTCGTCCCCATGCACGCCTGCGAAAACTTCGGCCGCCACCTCCGCGCCGCGTTGTCCGCAGCGTTGACAGATGAAGCGCGGCTCGATGTCGGAGAGCCGGACCTCATCGGGCCAACCATCGGCGCTGCTTTCGACATGGTGCCCGCAACGATACCAGCAGTAGCGCTTCCATGGCGGCCTGCCATTCCGGGGCGTCGTGCTCAGCCTTGGGCACCGTGGTGACGTAATGCGCCGCGTCCCGCAGGGTAACGAGCGGCTTGCCGCCTGGCACCGGGACCCGGTTGAGAGAACGCGGCGCGAAACTCCCACGAGGGGAGAAGGTGGCCCCAGCGCAGCTAGGCCACCGACACCATAAACTCAGGGGAAAGCGGTCGGGGGGAACGTAGGTAGCGCTCTCCCGCTACCAATCTCACCCCGGAAACGGAACGATCCTCGAACGACTGTTTGAGAAGTGTTTCCAGATACCCTTCGATCCTGATTTCCGGCGCCTGTCCCCGAGGTCGGCCGTTTCGCCGTAAGGTATCGCAGGATATTCGGAGAAATGCGCCCGACCACTTTGCGTAGAGCCGCGGACTGAAAAACCGCACCACAGAAGCACATTCGATCTTTAGGTTTGCGAGAAATGCGATAAGTTCCGCAATCGGCTCAAGCCGGACAGAGGTATGGAAAATCTCACGCATTACCCATTGCTTTTATCGATAGCAGTCTTCCTCGCTCTGTGGCTGGCCACGTTGGCGGGCTCGTGGCTGCACAACCGCGATCCGAAAGCCCGAGATGAGCAGAAAGAGGATCTCGGCATCATCCTAGCGGCCACCCTGACGCTGCTCGCATTGGTTATCGGCTTCAGCGTTTCGATGGCCAGCAATCGCTACGATCAGCGAAAGAATTTCGAGGAAGCCGAGGCGAACGCGATCGGAACCGAAGTCCTGCGCGCCGATCTTCTTCCGCCGGCAGGTGCCGCCAAGGTGCGCGAACTTCTCGGCGCCTACCTCGATCAGCGTATTCTGTTCTACATGAATCCTGACGACGAAAGGCGAATCCAGATCGATCGGTCAACCAGTCAGTTGCAGGCCGAGCTGTGGGCCGCGGTCCGCGAACCGGCGATCGCACAACCAACGCCGGTGGCGGCGCTGGTGCTCGCTGGCATGAACGACGTGATCAATTCGCAGGGCTATACGCAGTCGGCGTTCTGGAACCGTATTCCCCGAGCCGTCTGGTGGTTGATGGTTGCCATCGCGCTCGTTGCCAACGTGCTGTTCGGATATCGGTCGAAAAGCGGACGAGCAGAGAGGAAGCTGAACCTCGTGCTACCCCTTGTCATATCGATCGCCTTTCTCATCATCGCCGATATCGACGCTCCGAGGCATGGCTTGATTCATGTCAATCCGCAGAATTTGGAAAGTCTAGCGAAGTCGCTCGGACGCTGAGCTTGGACGCCCGAGCAAGCTTGCCACAACCTAATTTTCTTTGCGCGCAACCTACTTGTCGATGTTTGCGGGCTCTTCGAGAGTTGATCAACGCCTCCGGAGGGCTTGGCGTTAGTGTTTGATAATAATGCCCATTTCGTCCGAATGGACGGAGCGCAATCGAGCACGTCGCGCAGCTCGATCCCGGACCGGCGTCATGACGCCCCAACCACTGTGCCGAATTTGCATAGCGCGCAGCCTCCATCGGGGTCACGATTAGGCAAGGGCGTGCTGTGCTGCAGCCATTCGATTGTCCGTGCGCTCTCGCGAGACTCATACGATTGACCGACAAGTCACGGAAAACAAATTCGACCAGAGGGAAATTATGAAACAGCTTTGCAGAAGCATGCCGTTCGCGCTGGCTCTCGCTGCGGCAGCTCTCGCGGCTCCGGCTTGCGCGCAGCAACAGCAGAAACCCAACATCCTCGTCATCATGGCCGATGACATCGGGTACTGGAATATCAGCTCTTATAATCGCGGCATGATGGGATACCGTACGCCGAACATCGACCGCATCGCCAACGAAGGCGCCATCTTCACCGACTATTACGGCCAACAATCCTGCACGGCCGGCCGCGCCGCGTTCATCACCGGCCAAAGCCCGCTGCGAACCGGATTGTTGAAGGTGGGATTGCCGGCGGCTAAAGAGGGATTGTCGGAAAAGGATCCAACCATCGCCGAACTGCTCAAGCCGCAGGGCTACGCCACCGGGCAATTCGGCAAGAACCATCTCGGCGATCGCAATGAGTTCCTGCCGACGGTACACGGTTTCGACGAGTTCTTCGGTAACCTCTATCACCTCAATGCTGAGGATGAGCCGGAAAATCCGGACTATCCGAAGAATCCATCTTTTAAGGCGCAATTCGGTCCGCGCGGCGTCATGAAGTGCGTCGCCAGCACCACGGACACGCTTGGCGAAGATCCCCGTTTCGGCGCCTGGGGTCGGCAGAAATGCGAGGACACCGGGCCGCTCACCAAGAAGCGCATGGAGACCATTGACGATGAATTCCTCAACGCGTCCATGAATTTCATCGATCGCGCCAATCGCGATAAGAAACCCTTCTTCGTATGGTTTAACCCGAGCCGCATGCATATCTGGACCCGCCTCAAGATGGAATCCCAAGGCAAGACCGGACTTGGAATCTATCCGGATGGTATGGTCGAGCATGACGGCCAGGTCGGCCAGTTGCTGAAGAAGCTTGACGACCTCGCCATCGCCAACGATACGATCGTGATCTACACCACCGACAACGGCGCCGAGACGTTCTCGTGGCCCGACGGCGGTACCACGCCCTTCCGCGGCGAAAAGAACACCAACTGGGAAGGCGGTTACCGCGTGCCGGCGATGATCCGTTGGCCCGGAACGGTGCCGCCGCGTACCGAGATCAACGAGATATTCTCAGCGGAGGATTGGGCGACCACCTTAGTCGCCGCCGCGGGCGAGCCCGCGGTCAAGGACAAGCTGCTGCAAGGCTATGAAGCGGCGGGGAAGACCTTCAAGGTTCACCTCGACGGCTACGACCAGCGCGAACTGCTCTCCGCCAACGGGCCGGACAAGCGCCGCGAGTTCTTCTACTGGACCGACGACGGCAACCTTGCCGGACTTCGCTATGAGCAGTGGAAGGCGGTGTTTCTGGAACAGAAGGCCGAAGGCTTCAGTGTCTGGCAACAGCCACTCGTTCAGCTCCGCCTGCCGATGTTGTTCAACCTGCGCTCGGATCCGTTTGAGCGAGCGCAACACGAGGCCGGCGACTACGTGAGATGGTTCATCGAACATGCGTTCGTGATCGTTCCGGCGCAAGGCATCGTGGGGCAGCATCTCCAGAGTTTCGTCGCGTTTCCACCACGACAGAAACCCGGCTCGTTCTCGGTAGAGCAGGCGATGGACAAGCTGAGGAGTCCGCCCGCGAACAACTAGCCTGATGTCATGGGTCTGGAAGGACGTAAATGAACAAGGCATCCCGTGAAACGATAATTTCGCCAATTGGCTTTAACCGCCGTACCGTCCTGTCGGCGTTGGCGGTACTCCCAGCCGTGTCTGGACCGCTCCTGACCACGTCGGTGCAGGCGCAGACCGCAGCGACCGGTAACGCGCTAGCTTCCTGGAACGAGGGAGCTGCGAAGCAGGCGATCATCGAGTTCGTTCGCGCTACCACGATGCAAGGCAGCCCCCAGTTCGTGACGCCCGAGGAGCGCATCGCGACGTTCGATCAGGATGGTACGCTCTGGGTCGAGCATCCAATGTATTCGCAAGTGATGTACTGCCTGGATCGCGTTCCGGCCGTGGTGGCGAAAAAGCCCGAACTCAAGAGTATCGAACCCTTCAAGACCGTGCTGTCGGGCAATCTTGAGGCTATGGCAAAATTCACGATGAAGGATCTCGAGAAGATCCTTGCCGCTACTCTGACTGGGATGCCGGTGGAGCAATTCAATGCTGAGGTGAAGCAATGGATTGAAACCGCCCGGGATCCGCGCTGGAAAAGGCTCTACACAGAGCTTGTCTACCAGCCAATGCTCGAAGTGCTGAACTACCTCCGCGGCAATGGTTACAAGACCTACATCGTGACCGGCGGCGGCCAGGATTTCGTACGGGTGTATTCCGAGCGCGTCTATGGCATCCCGCCGGAACAGGTCGTCGGCACCGTGGGCGGAACGAAGCTCGGTTATGACAAGGACGACAAGGCGTTTCTTACCAAGGAGCCGAAGCTTTTGCTCAATAATGACCATGCCGGCAAGCCCGAAGGCATTCACATGATGATCGGACGGCGACCCTGTGCCGCCTTCGGCAACTCGGTTGGCGACCAGCAAATGCTTGAGTGGACCGCCGCCGGATCCGGTGCGCGGCTGAAAATGCTTGTGCTGCATGACGACGCGAAGCGTGAATATGCCTACGGTCCGGCGCTGGGCCTTCCCGGCAGCAAGGTCGGCACCTTTACGCCGGCGCTTTACGATGAAGCGAGAAAGAATGAATGGATCGTCGTCAGCATGAAGAACGACTGGAGGCGCATTTTCGCTTTCGATGAACGCGATAGCTGATTCAGGAGGGAAACTGTCATGACCGATACCGTATTGCTGCCCCAGAGGTCGACCATCTGGTGGATATTCCTGCTGCAGGGGTTCGCAGGGATCATGCTGGGTCTCATGCTGGTGACCCAGCCCGGCGCAACGATCGTGGCGCTGGCGACGTTTCTGGGGTTCTACTGGCTCATTACCGGAACGCTAGGGCTGGTTCAGGTCTTCGTCGATCGGGCGACTCCCTGGATATGGTCCTTGCTCAGCGGCCTCGTCGGCATTCTTGCAGGTCTTTTTGTGCTGAGACATCCCCTATTTGCCGCGTTCACAGTCCCTACGATGATCGTCATCATTCTCGGCATTCAAGGCCTGGCTATGGGCGCGCTCCAGATCGTGGGAGGATTCAAGGGCGGCGGACTTGGGCCCATTATTCTCGGCGTGATCAATGTGTTGGTCGGACTATTGCTGTTGGGCTCGCCGATCGCGGCCTCGTTCGCTGTACCGATTGTGTTCGGTGTGCTGTTGCTCATCCAGGGCGCAGGATTGGTCATGCTGGCGTTTCGTGTCCGCGCCTGACAGCGCTCGTCCCGTTGGAATGCGTCTATGTTGCGGTCGAATATCATCGAGCGTTTCTCGAAATCTCGGGTGTCGAAGCGATGGGCCGTTAAAGGCTGCTCCACGCCACGTCACGACTCCGATGAACTGATCGCGAGATGGCACCCAGAGAACCGGCTTTTGGAACGAAATGAAAAGGAGGTTACCATGCGGCTATCAAGAATGTCCGTGCTGGCTTTTATCCTTACGGCGCCAGGATTGATAACCCATGCCGCGGCTCAGAATGCTCCTCAGTGCCCAATGTCGGGATCGCCATCGGGGTGGGGCGTCAACTCGATCGGCTATATTGAGATAAATTCGGGGACAAGCTGCTTATTCTCGCTGAATGTCAGGGGCGAAATATTGAGTTCGCGCGTGTCACAGCGGCCGAGGCACGGCAGGCTGCAACGAATAGATAGGTCGTCTTACGTGTACACGTCGCGCGCCGGCTATAGAGGTAGCGATACTTTCTCGGTGCGGGCGACAGGTACGAGCGCGTATGGTTCGGGTACGTCGGTCATCACAATCAACGCAACCCTGGAATAGTGACGATTGGCCGCGCCGTGGTCCACGACACATAGCCGCGATAGGAGCGCGTTCGAACAATGGGCTTCCATATCCCCGCCACCGTTATCGTCGCCGTCGTACTCATCGTGGTATCCTTGGCGATGCTTTTCAGATGGCACATCGTCTCGTCGTCGATCGGGGTTCACCGGCTCGACCGCTGGACAGGGAAGGTGGAGTTCTGCTCTGAACCGGACGGAAAGATTGTCTGTCACTAGGCACAGAGTGCGACGATCGTCGCCCGTAGGATGTGATCGAAATGAAATCCAAGGCGCAGCCGCGCGACTGGCGACGAATCCACCATTCACCGGCATTCTGGATCGGTATCTCGCTCTGTCTCGCGGCGATCACAATCTACGTGTTGTCGGATGATCTTGCCTGGCGGTCCACGTCACCAGGACATTGAGTGGAACCGCGGTACCGAGGTCTCGTCGCCACGAACATGAGTCGAAATAACCGCCGCCTCAAGGGGCACATTTCTTCACGCCGATCGAAGTCGAACCGGTGTTCCCCGAGTGTCCCCTCTCGCCTGTCGAGAGGGGCCGATAGCTTGCAGGGCGCAGCGGACGGGTCCGTCGGGCGGTTTGCTTCGACAAAATGAGGTAGGCGCGTAATCTAGATCACTCCGTTCGCCTCAGTAGCAGGGCGGGTAGGGATAGTATCCGCAGGCCGGCCGCCCATAGGGGTAGGCATAAGGCGCGGCATACGCTGCTGCGCCATACGCCGCCGCGCCGGCGGCACCAGCATACATCGCGCCACGGAACGCGCTGCGCCGGGCAACGCCGGCGAATGACAATGGCGTGAATGGCCGTCCGATAATGTCGATAGAAATTGCAGCGCCTCCGTCGCCGCCGTTGAGATCGCCTTCGAGTGTCTGAACGTTGAACGTCAGCTTATCGCCCTCCAGCTTCGGGCTTCTCAGAACGACGACGGCATCCTTCACCGAGCTATCCTTGCCGAGGACCGACACGGTCGCGTTCGGGGGATTCTTCGCAAAACTGTCGTCACCCGATCCCCAGTCCGCGATGACGTCGGCGGTGAGCTGATGGCCGGCCGCCCTGACAGGACGATCGGCGAATATGATGGAATTGGACGCCAGTCCGGTTAGCGTGAGGGTATCTCCCTGCAAGGTCGCGCCGCGCGAATTGAGCACGATTAACGAGGGCACAATCTCGGGTCGTGCCGCTGCGGCTGGTGTGCCGATCGTCTTCATCGAAGAGGGGACCGGGGACGTCTGGGCCAGTGCCATGTTCGCATTACAGAATGTCACCATCGCGAGCATTCCGGCCATCCGATGCAGTCTCATGGCGCCTGCCATATCGTTCTCCTTGTGAGTTTAGCCCAGCGTTAACGCGTTGGAAGCGGTCTCATCGGTGAGAAAGCTTTCGACCTCATCGTATCGGCAGGCTTGTCCGGGTGGCTATGCAGAAGCGGCAGAAAGCCAAGAAGGAAGTCCAATATCAAGCGATTGCGGCACTGCCGGCTTGGCTGCCAATCCCCCGCGTCGCGATCGCGTGCCTGCCCGTCGATCCATTTGACGCCGGCATCCAGGGCCGGCAGCGCGGGCGTGCTGGCACGGCAACGTTGGTCCGCGGGTTATTTCGAATCATTAATTCTGCGTCCAGCGCTGCGTAATGTGAAAACCTGCATTGCCCGGTCATAACGGCGGGCTATCGCGCGCCGAGTTCTCCATGGAGACTCGTTTTATGACCGACTATCTTTCGGACTACCGGACGGCACTATCCTTCCAGGCGCCGCGACGCTCGCCGTTCGCAGCGCGAAAACTCGCATTGATGGCATCTGTCTTGACCGGCATGTCCATCGGCGCTTACGGCTTCAGCTCCGCCTCGGGCGGGTTCGATATTCTTGGTAGTCCCGCGCACGCCGAAGTCGGCGGCGCCGCGCAGCCCGCGGGCTTTGCCGATGTGGTTGAACGCGTGAAGCCTTCGGTGATCTCGGTGAAGGTCACGATGAAAGAGAAGGCGGTCGATACGAGCAGGAAGGGCGAGAACGATGGCTCGCCGATGGAGCGCTTCTTTCACCAGTTCGGCGGCCCTGATGGGTCTCCCGAAGGCTCAGGGCGCGGCGGCCGGCACGGTGAAATGATCGGCCAAGGTTCTGGCTTTTTTGTTTCATCCGACGGATATGCGGTCACCAACAACCATGTCGTCGACGGCGCCGACAAGGTCGAAGTTACGACCGATGCGGGAAAGACTTATGCCGCCAAGGTCATTGGAACGGATCCGCGCACCGACGTCGCCCTGATCAAGGTCGAGGGCGGCTCCGACTTCCCGTTCGTGAAATTGTCCGAGAGCAAGGCCCGAACCGGCGATTGGGTGCTTGCGGTCGGTAACCCCTTCGGCCTAGGTGGCACCGTGACTGCCGGCATCGTGTCGGCCAGCGGGCGGGACATCGGAAACGGTCCCTACGACGATTTCATCCAGATCGACGCGCCCGTCAACAAGGGGAATTCCGGCGGCCCGGCCTTCAACCTGCAGGGCGAGGTTGTCGGCGTGAACACCGCGATCTATTCGCCATCCGGTGGCAGCGTCGGCATCGCATTTTCGATTCCGGCCGCGACCGTGAAGACCGCCATCGCGCAGCTGAAGGATAAGGGAAGCGTGAACCGCGGCTGGATCGGTGTTCAGAGTCAGCCAGTGACCCAGGATATCGCAGATAGCATGGGTCTGAAGCAGGCCAACGGGGCGTTGGTGGCCGATCCTCAGAAGGATGGTCCCGCTGCCAAAGCCGGGATCGATTCCGGCGACGTCATTATTGCCGTCAATGGTCAGTCGATCAAAGATGCTCGCGAACTGGCGCGCGTAGTCGGCAGCCTTGCTCCCGGCAGCACGGTCAAGCTCGACGTATTGCATAAGGGTAAAAGCAAGGTCGTGAGCCTCACCCTCGGCCAATTGCCGAACGTTCAGGAAGCCAAGGCAGAATTGGGTGTTGACGGGAAGGGCGCAACGCAGGGTGCAGAGATTCCGCGCCTCGGCCTGACAGTCGCGCCGGCTGGTAAGGAGAACGGCGCGGGCAAGGACGGTGGCGTCGTTGTCATGAAAGTCGACCCGAAGAGCGCGGCCGCCGATCGCGGGCTTAAAAAGGGCGACTTGATCCTGGAGGTTGCCGGCAAGAGTGTGTCGAATCCCGGCGACGTTCGCGAGGCGCTCGACGCCGCGCGGACGGACAAGAAGAACAGCGTATTGATGCGTCTTCGCTCCGGCGATGCGTCCCATTACGTCGCTGTGCCGCTCTCAGACGGCTAGACCCTGGTTGGCAGCGGCCTTGCCGCTGCCAACCGTTATGGGAGCCACTCGCACCGGTCAGCGGCCTTTCCGGTATCAACGCGTCGCAGCGCCGACGGAAGCCATCACTATGAAGACCTTCCGAGGCGCGGTCATGTGCAGGACGTCCGACAATGAGTTCATAAAGCTGCGGATTGCACGGGCCTATATCAAGTTATTGTGCCTTCCAGAAGGTGATTCGAGGGTCGTCACGCTCGCGCACATCGGCAGCTGCGAGGTTCGCATGTTTGACGGCTCGCAAGACGGCGCCAGCTCGGCATCGCTGTTCTCGATTGAACTCTTCGATCATGATGCGGGCTCGCCGGTCGAATCTCGCGCCTGCTTCGACATCGAGCAGGGAGCGGCTGCATATCAGGAGTTCATCTCGCGGTAAGCGTTTTCGAGCGGATGTGCCGTGCGTTCAATGTTCACTGGGCCGGCAAATGAGACAGCATCGTCGAATGCAGCCGACGCAAGTGCTTGTTCCTGGCGGTACGCCATCGAACTCGATCCTGACGACATATTCGCAGGAGAGCACTGGCTCGTGAATTCTGGAATTGATTGTAGACCGCGCAACGCTGCCTCGGCACGCGCCGTGATCAGAATTGTCGGATCTTTATGCCCTTGCTCATAAGATGCCGCCGAAGCGCCAACCAGCTCATTTCCGGCCGTTGGAAGATCGACAATCAGACAGTCCGGACGGAAGACAGGCAGCAACGCCGCCAGAAATTCCTGTCCTGATCCATAAGCGCGGGCGCAAAATGCGTGTGAACGTAGCAGGCGGATCAAGGCCCTAAGCACTGCTGGATCATCGTCCACGATAGCGACCATGAGGGAGCTTTCGCCAGAAACGACCATCGCAGTTAGATCGGGCACTGGCGATCCGGCTTTGGGCCGATAGGTGCGTCCAAATTCGAAAAGGTGAGCATGCTCGGGCGGCGAACGAGATCGGCCATGTGCGAATGCCCGGCTCTTCCATCGTCCGACCCGGTGGGACCTTGATGGTTTTTTCAACCGAAACCAGCTCGTCAGCAACCTGCTTGGTGACCCGGGCCCCCTCAGACACCCAGAGCAGTACCATGTTGCGTATGTCGAAGGCCTGGGAGCACAAATTTGCCGAAGGTGCATAGCGCCGATTGTTCGAGCCTGCCACGTCTCTTGAGTCGGCAACGGAAGTAAACCAGATGACGCAGGGGTGACAGCATGTGGAAAGTGCTATTGGTCGCGACGACAGTACTGGCTGCGGCGAGTGCGGGCGTTCGGGCGCAAACAGATCTCACTGCGTTCGCGGACGCCAACGGCTACATTGATGTCCAAGCGTTGACCTGCGCTGCCCTTGCGGGAACTTGGCAGGGGGATGCCGACAGGCTCACAACCTGGTACAGTGGCTGGTACAATGGGCTTGCAAAAAAGCACTATTTCAATATCGCTCGTTCGAAGGAACTCGAACACGAAGTTATCGTGTACTGCAAGGCCCATCCCGAAGTTCGAATTATCGATGCCATAGGTGTGATGCTCAAGGAAGAGCGGCTTATGAGTGGGTTTAAATGAGATAAGAAGCGCGTCCGGGCGTGATGAGCAATGTTTGTCAGGGCGTCTCTGTATGAGTGCGAACGTTTCGCGGGCGTCCTGAGGTGCTGGCAAAACGGCAGTGCCAGCGCGGTTGTATGGCGGATTTGACGGCCGGCTTCAATTCGTCTGTGATTTGATCGATTTGTCGCTAGTTAGTTGATTACATAGGTTTCGGCCATCTCGTCGCAGTGCTCGGGTCTCCAGGAGGCTACTTGCGGCAAATCGGCTCAAATGGGTATCTTCGCCGAAGTCGCGCTTGCACCGGACTTCTCGCTGTCGGCTGGCTTGCACTTTGCGTCCCATCGACTGGGATGGTCACACAATCACAGGCGCAGCAACTTCTCCAGAGGCGCAGCAACTGCTGCCAGACTCGCACATTGAACTTGCAGACCAGGATCGCTTCACCTGGACTGTGAGGAAAATTCCGCCCAGCTTTACATGAATGAGATTTACTGGCTGCAGTACTCGACCGAAACCCCGGCGATTGTTCGTGATTCATTTTTGCAATATGTGCTGAGAAGCTTCGAATTTACGCGCGACAATTTCAATGGATCGAAGTCGCAGGCTTGGACTGCCGGTGGCTGGTTGGCATTTCGATCCGGGCTTATCGGTGACGTGTTCGGAGTGCACGCAGCCGTCTATACTTCGCAACCGATTTTTGCTCCTTCCGATGAAGGTGGCACCAAACTATTGGCACCCGTTCAAAACTCGATAGCCGTGCTTGGCCAGATATGGGCGCGTACAGATCGGAGACCAGGAAGTTCGAGGCGGCCGCCAATTGGTGGACACGCCTCTCATCAATCCGCAAAACAACCGAATGGTGCCCAACACGTTTGAAGCCGCCACTCTGGTCTCCCTGCCGGACAGAGATCGTAACTACGATTACTCGGTCGGTTATCTCTGGAATATGAAACAAAGAGACTGGAACACCTTCATTCCGCTGTCGGATGTTGTCGCCGGCAGGAGCGATGTTGCGAACCATGGTGCGGTCTTCGGGATGATCAGATACCGGCCGGTTCGGTCTCTCGCTTGCCGCCATGGACTACAACGTCCAAGACTTCGTCAACACAGGCTTCGCGCAGGTCGACTACGATTTCAGGCAACCGAAGGGGGTTCCAAATGGGATCATCGGCGCGAAGGTCATCGATCAACGAAGCGTTGGAGCCAACCTGCTCACAGGAGTTTCCTTCGAGACCTTTCAAGCCTCCACAAAGGCGCAGATTCTTTACGCCGGATGGACGAGAGCTGGTCCCGGTTGTCTGAACAGAATCTCCGCGTTGATAAGTGGAGCTTCTGCCGGGGTTAGGCTGCCAAGCGGATTGGCAGCGGGGTGAAGTAGGCTTGATCCGGTGTGCTGCCGTCAAGGCTCGAATGGGGACGGCCGATCGAGTCGCGCGCCTCGCTGACGGTCTCGTAGGCCCGCAGATACACCTCCTCGTACTTGACGCTGCGCCACAACCGCTCGACGAACACGTTGTCCCGCCAAGCCCCTTTGCCGTCCATGCTGATGGCGATGCCGTTGCCGGCGAGCACGGCGATGAAGGTCGCACCGGTGAACTGCGAACCCTGGTCGGTATTGAAGACGTCAGGCCGGCCGTGCCGCGCCAGGGCATCCTCCAGGGTCTCGACGCAGAAGGCCGCTTCCATCGTGATCGACAACCGCCACGACAAGACACGTCGGGTAGCCCAATCGAGCACGACAGCGAGATACACGAAGCCGCGCGCCATCGGGATGTAAGTGATGTCCATCGCCCAGACCTGGTTCGGACGCGTGATCTCCATGCCGCGCAGCAGGTAAGGATAGATCTTGTGGCCGGGCTCCGGCTTCGTGGTCCGAGGACGGCGATAGAGCGCCTCTATCCCCATCCGCCGCATCAGCGTTTTGACATGCCGGCGGCCGATCTTGCACCCCTCGGCAGCCAGCAGGCCTCTCAACATCCGCGAACCGGCGAAAGGAAACTCCAGATGCAGCCGATCGAGACGCCGCATGACCGTGAGATCGGCGTCCGACACCGGGCGCGGCAGGTAATAGACGCTGCCACGGCTGATCTGCAACACTTCCGCTTGCTTCGTGATCGACAAATCGTGCTCGCGGTCGATCATCGTTTTGCGCTCAGCAATCCCGCCTTGGTGAGCGCGCTTTCTAAAAAACTGATCTCGGCGCTGCACGCCCCCTGTGGGATAGAAACGGGTTAGTGATAGACTGCGTTCGGAAGGGAGCGGCCGATACGATTTTGGTGGCATTTAACCCCGTCAAAAAACCTGGTCCATGAGCTGTTGCGGACTTGAGAGTGGTGACGCCGCATAGGCGATCCCGTTTAGGAATCTGATTAATTGCGCAACTCAGCCCTTCCGCCCTGTCAGCAGGAGGATTGGAGATGAACCGCAAGAAGTCGAAGTCCAAGGTCGACCGTACCATGCCCATGGTGCACCCGAACGCGGCTGCCATCGATGTTGGTGCGACTATGCACATGGCTGCCGTAGGAGCGGATCGCGTACTCGAGCCAGTACGCAGTTTTGGCACCTTCACGGCCGATCTCGATCAACTAGTAAAGTGGTTTGTGGAATGCGGCGTCGAGACCGTCGTCATGGAGTCAACCAGCGTCTATTGGATTCCGATCTTTGAGCTTCTCGATGCACGAGGATTTGCCGTGTTTCTTGTCAACGCGCGCGATGCCAAGCATGTGCCCGGGCGCAAGACCGATGTCAGCGATGCCCAGTGGCTGCAGCGGCTCCATTCGTTCGGACTGCTGCGGGCGAGCTTTCGGCCCAAAGGGCAAATTGCGGAGCTGCGAGCCTACGTGCGTCAGCGTGAGCGTCTGCTGGAATACGCCGCCTCACACATCCAGCATATGCAAAAAGCACTGACCGAGATGAATCTTCAACTCCACCACGTTGTGGCCGACATCACGGGCACGACTGGCCTGCGCATCATTCGCGCGATCCTTGCCGGCGAGCGCGATCCAGAGGCGCTGGCGTGTTTGCGCCATTACAGTTGCCACTCCAGTGTCGAGACTATTGCGAAGGCGCTCACCGGAAGCTACCGCGCGGAGCATCTGTTTGCGCTCGATCAGGCACTCGCGCTTTACGACGCTTACCATGAGAAAGCATCTGCCTGCGACGTCCGAATCGAGACTGTGTTGAAGGAACTCATTATCCATAGGGGTCATGATCATGGATCAGCGCCGCCGGTCTCGCGGCGTCGGAACAGAACCGATCAAGCGAACGCTCTGGCGTTCGACGTCCGCGCGTCGTTGTTTGGGCTGCTCGGAAAGGACGTCACCACCATCGACGGCCTCGGTCCTTACCTCTCGCTGAAGCTGATCGCAGAATGCGGCGACGACCTTACCTCATGGCCAAGTGCAAAGCATTTTACCTCCTGGCTGGGGTTGGCGCCGAGCAATAAGGTCTCCGGGGGCAAAATGCTCTCGTCACGAACGCGCCGGTCCGGTGGTCGGGCCGCGGCTCTTATGCGCCTTGCTGCCGTAACCGTAGGACGCACCGACACCGCGCTCGGCGCCTTCTATAGAAGACTGTCGTCCCGCATCGGCAAGGCCAAGGCAGTCACCGCGACGGCCCGCAAGATCGCAGTCCTGTTCTACAACGCTGTCCGTCACGGAATGGACTACGTCGATCCCGGCGCCTCGTCCTACGAGACACGCTACCGTACGCGAGTGATCAACAATTTGCACCGACGTGCCAAGATATTCGGCTTTGTTCTGCAGCCCTTGGAACCGGGAGCTGGTGCCGTTTCTTAGGAATCGTTCTCCAGCGTCAGCTCGCCGATCTTTGCGTGCAGCGACTTTACGTCCACGGCCGGCGCGGCGGGCGTCACACTTCCAGATCCGAAAACCTCCGAAGCTCCGCCCTCGAGCTGGGCCTTCCACGCCGTAATCTGATTGGGATGGACGTCAAACTGCTCGGCCAGTTGAGCTATCGTTCGGTCGCCCTTCACGGCGGCGAGTGCCACCTTGGCCTTGAAAGCCGGCGTGTGGTTCCGGCGCGGTCGTCTGCTCATGGTCTCTCCTGTTCGCGGCGATTATCGCCGCCGTCAGGCAGAAACTCCACTTATCCTCCTGTTCAAATTTGCGGAGCCAGCTCTGACGTTACCCGTCGTCGGGTCGATGACTGGTCCGGGATCTAGTCTTTATGCGCCGTTCGGTGCAAATCCAAATTACACCGCGATGCAGCAATTGCTGTTCACTAACGCGAACGAAAAGGCCATTGGCGGAAGCATTGCTTACGCGTTCGATACGATGGCTCTTTCCGGGCTTAGCGCCGGAGTGTGGTATACGCGTGGTTGGGGCGCCATCGACATTGTCACCAACGCAGGAATACCTGATCGAAGCGAGTTGGATCTTTGGATACAGTATCGTCCCACGGAAGGCCTCCTGAAGGGCTTTCGTCTTAAGGCGCAATACGCAAATGTCTGGCAGCAAGGCAACGTGCGGAATACCCAACCGGAAGTTCAGTTCATCGTCGACTATACGGTACTATTCCGTCCACCGCCTCGCTGACATCGTGAGTGTTTCGCAGACCAAACCGTCGGACGACGCAATCTGGCACCAATAGTAGCCGCAGTTTCGTCCCCGAGAATTATTCGTTACTCTAGCGTCGACCGCCCATCAGGCGCAGCATCATCATGAACAAGTTGATGAAGTTGAGATAGAGCGACAGCGCGCCCATCACGGCCTTGCGGCCTTCCGAAGTGCCGTCATCGCTGCGATCGTACATCCCCCCAATTCGCTGGGTATCGTAGGCCGTGAGGCCTGCAAAGACACCAACGCCGATAATGGAAATCATCCAGTCCAGCCCGCTCGATCTCAACAATAGATTAACCAGGCTTGCTATGATGATGCCGATCAGGCCCATGATCAGGAAAGTGCCAAATCCCGACAGGTTTCGCTTTGTAGAGTAACCCCAGATGCTGAGCGCGCCGAAGGCCGCCGCCGTAATAAAGAAGACCCGTGTGATCGAGGACTCCGTGTAGATGTGGAAGATCGTCGACAATGAAATCCCGACAAGGGCCGCGTAAAGGAAGAAAAATCCTCGCGCAGCTTGCGCCGACAACGTGTTGATCCGGGCACTGATAAAGAACACCAGTCCCAGCGGCGCCAGCATGAAAACCCACATCAGCGGGCTCTGAAGCAATTCGGGGCCGGTGAACTGATAAGTCAAAAATGCGGTCGCGCCGGTCAGGCCGACGCCGACGGCCATGTAGTTGTATACACGTAACATGAAAGCGCGAAGACCAACGTCTATCGCCGCGACGCCGTTTGCGGAGAAGCCGGGCGCGGCTACGTTCGGATCGTAGTTAGACATGAGGCGTTTCCTTTCTGATAGGCTCCTTCGGTAAGTCGCGAGTGGGAGCTTTCCGTAGCTTAAGCCAATTCACGCGGAATATGAGCAGCCTCGCCAAAGGATTTGCGCACTTCAAACTCGAAAAAGAAAGCAGACGTCTAGTGAGATGCTAAGCAATTTCGGCAGGAAGGGACCAATTGTCCTCTCCGTCGTTCAAGCCCTGTCTTGCTTGGGGTGACCCAGAACCAAAACGTCAGCATCCTTGCTGCCATGCTTCTCCAGGTCGGCTAATACTCCCGCGTCGGACAAATCGAGCGTCCGCGAATTCTTCCAGTCACGGCGTGAAACCTCCACGAGACGCTTCAATACTCGCTTCGACTTGGTTTCAATCGCGAGCTCGCGTCTTGAGTCGAAACTGCCCGGACTAAGGTTAATCGACCCGACTATCGCTTGTTTTCCATCCGCGATCAGAATCTTGCCGTGCAATTTGAGGTGCCTTAACAAATGAACCGTTGCACCAACGTCGTGCATGATGCGCAATCCACCGATGCCTTCAGCGAGCTTCTTCCCCGACAGCTTATGCGGTGCTCGCGCCATGATCCGGACCCGAACGCCGCGGTTTACTGCACGAACCAGTCTTTCGACGATGACTGTATCCTGATAGCGTTCATTTTGAAGCCAGAGTGACTTCTTCGCTTCGTCAATGATGGTCGCGATCCGCTCGCGACCGTTATTGGGACACCAAATCAGATGTGATTTCGGGTCAGGTTTGAACGTTTTTCGAGCCCAGTCGGCGTCGAAGCATAGTATCATTTCCTGGACTTCTCTCTTTTTAGTCGTGGTCACTGCGTAGTCACGGGTTTCCGTCAGATCGCGCGGTTCCCAATTGAGCGATTCCACAAAGCCGATCTTGTCATCGATGACCATCGACTTCTGATGAGTGAGAGCAAACGCGGCGCTGCTATCGCGCACCTCAATGCCGGCGGCGAGAAGCGCTTTTCGGGCCGCTTCATTTTCGCTTTTGCCGTTTCGGCGTGCCGGATTGAGCATCACCCGAACTTTGACTCCACGTTGCTTGGCTGCGATCACCGCACGGAGCAGTGTCGGCTCCGTGAACAGGAACATCCTGATGTTCAGCGAGCGCTTCGCGGCATTGATCGGCTGCAGAATGGCGTCCACCGTATCGTCCGGAAGAACAATAAGCGTATGCGACATTATGTTGCTCCTGGACGAGGTCAAGAATGCACAGTGCTAGGCTGCATGGGCGGGCGAAGCTTTCATCGATTCATACTGGATGCGATGGAGCTCGGCGTAAACGCCATCACGAGCAAGTAGCTCGCTGTGCGAACCCTCTTCCGCGACTACACCGTCTTTGAGAACGACAATCTTGTCCGCCTCGCTTATAGTGCTCAGGCGATGTGCGATCATGATGACGGTGCGGCCCTTCATCAATTGTCGCAGACCTTCGATAACGAGGCGCTCTGACTCGGTATCAAGCGCCGCGGTTGGTTCGTCCAGAATCATGATCGGACTGTTGCGAATGACCGCGCGCGCTATGCCAATGCGTTGTCGCTGCCCGCCCGAAAGCGTGTCACCGCGCTCTCCCACAAACGTGTCGTATCCGTGGGGCATGCGGCCGATGAATTCGTCCGCGTTGGCAACTTTCGCAGCGGTGATGACTTCTTCATCGGTTGCCCCGGGCCGTCCATAAGCGATGTTTTCCCGGATCGACCCGCGGAAAAGCACGGTTTCCTGCAATACGAAGCCAACCTGAGTGCGCAACGCGTCGAGCTTTAAGGTTGCCACGTCGACGCCATCGATCAAAATGCGCCCACTGTTGGGATCGTAAAAGCGCGGGACCAGGCTCAGCACCGTCGATTTGCCGGAACCGGTCGGACCGACGATGCCTACGACCTGGCCGGCCTCGATCGTGAACGAAACATCGCGCAAAACCTGTGTCTCGTCGTCGTAACCAAATGCGATATGCTCGAATGTGATCGCGCCCTTGACGCGGCCTGGATTGACCGCATTCGGGACCTCACGAATGATTTCATCTGCTGATAGTATCGTTTGGATACGCTCGAGTGCGACCGTCGTCTGTGCAATTGCGCTGGTCATGCTTGCGAGATCCTTGACCGGCTTAAAGAACTTCGCGAGATAGGCAAGATAGACCGTCAGAGCGCCAGCTGTCATCGTGCCCGCGACGATCAGAGACGTCCCCCTCCACAGCACGATGGCCGTGCAGATCGCGACCACGATGGCGACCATGGGTGACAGCATCGACTTGATTTGCCGGGCCTTGAGGGCGGCTTCGACTGTGGCGTGGCTCGCTGCTTCAAGATTGGCGACTTCCAGGTCCTGGCGTCCGAAGGCCTTGACGGCTCGAACCGATCCCAGTCCCTCCTGAACAACAGCGACGACTTCACTCTGCCTGGCTCGAACAGCTCGCGTGACCTCCTTGACGGCCTTTTTGAAATGGACGACTGCCATCAGCAGAAAGGGCGTGATGGCGAGTGCTATCAAGGTGAAATCCCAATCGAGCCAGAACATCAGGCCGATCATGAACACGATGGTGATTATGTCCACAATGATACTCAGCGTTGATGATGACGCAAAACTCTGAATCGTTGCAACGTCGCTGGTGATGGTCGACATCAGCGCGCCGGTCTTCGCCGTATCGTAGAATCGCAATGAAAGCCGATGAAGATGCTCGTAAATACGAATTCGCAGATCGTTGGCGACCCATTGCCCGACACTTGTCGTGTAGTAATTGTCAATATAGGTCGCGACCGCGCCGATAACCGCAATGACCAGGGTGGCGACGCCCGCAAACAGCGCAACGCCGAGGGTATGGCGTCCAAAGCCGTAATTATGCGCCCAAGCCAGCCACTCAGGCAGGTGGTGCTTTCCGAGCGCGTCGTCAAGGACGAGCTTTAGCGGCCAGGGTGCTGCGAGGCTCGCGACGATCTCCGCCAGCATCGCGGCAAAGACGACCGCGAGCCAACCGCGGTAGGGTCGAAGTAGCCCAAGCACCAGACGCGTCATTCGCACGCTCCATCCGCCGAGCAGATTGGTCCGGCAAAACTGCCGTCCCGTCGCAATCGTTGCAGCTGCTCAGCTCCGAAGAATCGTCGTTCCTGTTCGATTATGCTATGCAAAATCGGCAACCGCCGTGAGAAAGTCCTGACCGAACCCCGCAGTAGCGTGCGTCGCGGCCATCGGGTCGGATTATGCATAGACAAGAGAGGCTCCTTCGAGTGAATGAACTAGCCGGACATGCACTTGCGGCATGTCTTGGCTGAACAAGCCAGGGAGTACGAGGATGCCCTTTACGATCGCAATGATCGCTCTAAGTTCGCAACTGGTCGTCGCAGTCGCCGATGGCGTTCCGGTATTCGACGTTACCCAAAGCTGCAAACTCGACGTGGCTGCAACGACTGGACTTAGCAACAATCAGTCGATCAAGGCTTGCGTCAGCGATGAAAACAGGGCGCGGAAGATGCTTGGAAACCAATGGTCAAAATTTTCCGCCTCTAGCAAGGCAGAGTGCATACCGCAGGAGAGCGTCGGCGGAGCGCCGAGTTATGTTAGCCTGCAAACATGCCTGCAAATGAATATATGGGTGCAGGCGAAATAGGTCAGGCAGGGCAGTGGAATTCGCGCAGCACGGTTCGACTTGGCGCGCTTCAAAACCGTCGCTCCGCCGGGAGCTCTATTGACGCCGTGCGGTCCTCTGCTGTTGGAGCGCGTTGTCCATCGTCATCTCGATCCAGGCAGGACCTGAAAGGCCTTGGCGTTTTGCGATGATGTTGACCGCGTCGACGACAGCAGGCGTGAGTGGCACATTGATGATTATGTCGAGGCCGCTTTCGAGGCTATATACCAGCCTCGTAGCTTGACCGGAGAAACGCTGAACAAGCGAAGTCTTTTCCGAGTCTGTCAGTCCTGCCTCGCCAGCGATCATCGTGCAGTAGGCGCCGATGAAATGGTCTATAATAAGCACTTTTGACAGGCCGTCCCGTCGCAGGGTGCTGATTGCAGTGTTGAGCAAGCCGACGTCGACCATTGCGTTGGCATTGGGAAGAAGACCTGTGACTTGCTCAAGTGTGGCGGGAGAACTGGGTGAAAAAGGGTTGGTGCACTCGAACTTTTCCGCTGCGACAGCGGGCACGAGCGTGAGGAGAAGGAACGTGAATTTTAGCAGGAACTGGATCTTGTGCATGGCTGGGGTCCTTTGCAACCCGTGAACGGATGTCCTTGATTGAGACGTGCACAAAAACGCCGATAGCCCAGCAAGATGCGTCGCGAGTAGAACCGAAAGTATGCCAACCATTGTTGCGACGGCCGCGGGATTGACCGTGCGCAACGGCCCAAAAAAAGCAATACGAAAACGAAGCACTTCTTGACAATCGCGGCCGTCAAAATCGGTGCGCGGACATCAGGAACGAGCCCGGCGTAGACCGTCAGAGAGCAGAAAATGAACAGCAAGGCATTGGCCGCCCGTGCGTCGAGTACGATCATTTCAGTGTTTTCAAATACCCAATGATGCTTTTGCGTAACGCTTCATTCGGAAACCCGCCGATCATTCGCGTGATTGCAGGGTGTCCGGTTCTTTGTGTGAGAAAAGCCGCGGGATCAGCGAGAAATTGGAGAAGGTTCACGTCAGACCATATGAGTCCCTTCGCGCCAGCCTCGACATAGGAGGGCGAATACGCATATCCGCTTGCTGTGCCACCTCTCCTTCCAATGACACCAAAAAGCCCTGGCCCGTAGCCATTCTGTCCGGATGCCGTAGGGTGGCAGGCGGCGCAGTTGTTATCAAAATCAGATCTTCCAAGTCCGGCCGCGACAGAAGATGCGAGGCCGTTCCGTTCGCTTGTGCTGAAATCGCGACGTCCGGCACAATCGAGAAGAGCATGCCAAAAAATAGAAGGCCCATCGGCGGTGACAATTTGGTCACGATACGCACCCTGTCAGAAATTGATCGGATAGAGCCAGTTGAACCAGGAATGAGCGCGAATGGAGAGTTTGCGTAGCACGGCCCAAGCGCCGTATTCTCCCCCAGTGTAGATTGCGGCTGAACCCTGGGCACCGATCGTGAACTCAGTTTGATCGGAGTGGTCCAGTTGTATCTTTACGGCATATTGTCCCTGGGGAACGTTTGGCGGCGGTTGCTGGAACTTGGGAATGTCGTCGCTCGGCAAATATTGACCTATACCGTTGCCGCGCCAGATCGTGTCCACTCTTCCAGAAAAGAGTTGACCGGGATAAAGGTCGAGCGAAACGTCGACAGTCTGGCCTTCTTTCACGTATTTGAGGTTCTCCTGAAAGAATGTTGCCAGAAAGTAGCGATCCGCATCTGCGATGAAAGCGGCTATCCCGCCGACGCGGTAAATCCCGGCGACCATTCCAGGGCGAACCTGTAGATTGATCATACGGCCGTCCTCTGGCGCAGTCAGAGTGGTGTTGTCCAGATAGTACCGGGCCAGCTGAAGTTGTGCTTCCATGTTGGCAACTGCTGTATTGACCCCGTCAATCTCGGATTTCTATTGCAATGTGGCCCGCTGGAGCTGAGCCAATGCTGCATCGTTGGTAGCTTCAGCGGCATTCACGCGAGTCAGCCACTGCTCGACGTCCTCCTCACGCACGGCCTGCACCTGGGCCAGCTTGTCAAATATCCGTTTCTGATACTGCGCGTACTCAAACTCCACCTTGGCCTTCTTGGCGCCTTGGGCTGCCGCATCGACGTCCGATTTCAATACGCCGACGTTTTGCTTGGCCGCAGCGAGCTGAGCAGCGATCTGGTCGACTTTGTATTGGTAGGGACGGCGGTCGAATTGAAAGAGCGTTTGGCCCTTCTTGACTGGGACATCTTCATCAACAAGCACCGCCTCCACGAGTGTGGGCTCGGGTAGGCGCGGCACGAGTTGAATCGTCCGTTGAACGACGGTCGCATTGACGGAGTAAGGCGTTACGAATCGGAGGCCTATCAGGAACACCAGCATCAGATGGACAACAAAGAAGCCGAAGATGACTCCCCAGCCTGGCGTTAGCCTGATGAGTTTGAGCCTGAAGAAGACAAGCCAAAACACAAAACCAGCAAAAGTGCGAACGAGAAGAGCGGCCATCATGACGGCATCTCTCCATGCTGCGTTTCCGTTTTTGCAATCGCCGGCGGCGTGTTGCCGGTCATCGTTTCAATCATCGCCTCAGTTTCGAGTTTCCGTTCATGCGGTAGATAGCGAACGTCGATGACCATGGTCGGCCTGAAAGCCCAGGCGAGAGCTTGAACCCACGGACGCCGCAAGAAATCCGACCCAGCCCATGAGATAAACCGCCTCAGCCTCGGGATGATTGCGGGCGATCGCGATGCGTCCAGGCAGGCCCAAGACAAACACTCCGAGGCCGAGGCCGGCTGCGGTGAGAACAAACAGAGTCAGGAAGGTCACATAGTCCCAGAAACCAAGGGAAAAGCCCAGCAAAGCTTCCATGACGTCCCTCGTGGACAGCAGGACAAGGAGAGGTAAACATCGCGATCGGTTCGGCTTCCAAGGACTATGCAATTTCGGCGGGACAGGGAAAAGTTCTAAAGTTCACGGAGGCCGTTTGGTGAGCCAGGCGATGAACTATTCGTCCCTGTTGCCTGTTGCCTGTTGCCTGCTGTCAACGGAACGCGTGGTCCGCTCAATCCAGCTATTTTCCGGGCAGGTGCGCGCTGCATTCGATGCGATGGGTTAGGAAGAGGAGGCGCAGTTCAAGCCTATCCAGCCGACGCGCGCGTGCTCGTAAGCCGGGTCGCGACATAGGTGCTCCTACAAATGGTCACCCGCGACAGCCTCACTTCCTGGCAGCGTTGTTTACGTTCGAGTAGTAGGCGGCGAGCAGCATGATCTCCTCACCAGTTAGTTGGCTGGCAACACTTCGCATCTGCTTACTGATGTCGTTGCGCCGATTTCCGTCTTTAAAGGACTGCATCTGCAGTTCGAGATAGGCGCGCTGCTGGCGTTGAAGCCCCGGGGCGCCAGGTATGAAGCCGAGCGGCCCGTGGCAGGAAGCGCAAGGCGCTATACCGCGAATTGGGTCACCCACCTCAGTCAGGCGGCCGACGACCGTGTCGGAAACGTTATGTGGGTTCGAAATGTCGCCGCTCGGATTGGGCAAGGATGCGTAGTGTACGGCAAGATCGAGCAGGTTTTGCTCGGACAATTCAGAAACATATACCCCCATCACCGCGGCATCGCGCTTGCCGCTCTGGAAATCCTTCAGTTGCTTGTAGATCGCTGTAGCGCTTTGGCCGGCCAGATTTGGAATGATCGCATCTGAGCTTATTCCGTCGGTGCCGTGGCAGTTGTTACAGGACTTGGCGATTCCAGCTCCCGCGATTAAGTCTCCCCGTGCAAGATTTCGCCTTGTTTCGGTCGTCCAGGCAACCATCGAAGCAGGTTGACCGGCTATCGAAGGCGATACCGGCGCATTGCCGTTCGGCAGGCCGACCGCGCGGCAAATAGCACGCCACAAATCGACGCCTTCGGGGTCTCGTTGGGCGGAGGGAAGCCAGACAAAACCAACGGTGAGCGCAAGGAGGAATAGTCCCACCGTAGCGCCAATCCATATGGCGAACCGGGAATCGTGTGAAGATGGTTGGTTACCGCTGGTCATTCGGTGGAGACTTGAAAAGCGGGTACGGCAGTTCTGTTGAGAAAAACGAACTGCACTATCGGGTAGCCGTAGTTTGCGACGGTCAGAGCCAAGACGAGCAACGCCCATATCCCGAAGCTGTTCAAGGATTGCGGGAGCCACCGAGGCGGATAAACCGCGAGCGAAAACTTAAGAGGTGGAATGGTAGCCGTTAGCCCGCCGCGATGGGACGCAAGCAGAACACCAATCAGCAACAGTGCCGAGAAAACAAGAACGAAACCACCGATGGCGGATACGCTGACCCAGATGCCTTGCGAAGACAGGGCGGAATTGCCGAAATCGTAGTAGGCCATGCGACGGGGCTGCCCCATCACTCCGACCAGATGCCACGGCAGAGTGACGATCAGCATTCCCACGAACCAGGTCCATAATTGGAGCCGAACCAGCCTCGGCGCAGCGAGCGGTCGACCGGTCAATCGCGGCCAAAGTTCGTATGCGATGGCGAAGTACATGATAACGACTGCTCCACCATAAATCAGGTGGAAGTGGCCAGTAACCCACTGCGTGTTGTGTACCGTCGAATTCAGTACGTAGCTCATGTTGATGATGCCGCTGGCACCGCCAAGTCCCAGCATGACCATCGAAAACCCCGAAGCGAGCACAAACGGACGATCCCACGGCAAGGCGACGATCCAGCCGAACGGGCCTCGACCGCCGCGTAGCCGGCCGGCAATTTCGAGTGAGGCGCAAATCGTGAAGATCGTGAGCAACGTTGGCACCGCCACCATTCCGGTGAAGACTGCATGAAGAAACTTAAAGCCCGCACCGATCTGGGGATCGACAAACAAATGATGGATGCCGATCGGCATCGAGAAAACGAGGAGCTGTAAGAACGCAATGCGACCCATCTTGTCACTATACAGGCGACCGCCGGCGGCCTGCGGCAGCAAAACATAGAACGATATGTAGGTGGGTATCAGCCAGAAATAGACGATAGCGTGAAGAGTCCAGGAAAAGAGCAGCCGAGCAAGTCCGGGATCGATCGTTTGCATCCAGCCGAAGGCGTTGGGCAAAATGAGAAACGCGATCTCCGATCCGGCTCCGAGCGACGTCCATCCCCAGAGCAACGCGCCTGCGGTCGTGGCGAACATTGCGAGCGGCACCGGTAGACCCGGATGATCCAACTTCCATCGCCTGAAATGCCAGACCATCAGCCCGATCCAGATCCAGGAACCAAGAATGGCGACCAGGATACCAAGGTAGTAATAAGGGCTTCCCAACATTGGTGGATAGAAAGTGTAGAGAACCGTTGCTTTCCCAGCGGCAGCCGTCACAAAGGCCAACACAGCCCCGGCGATCACTAATACGAGGGACATCCACGCAAGCGGTAGGCCGCGCATCGGGTTGCCGAGCGATACCGCGCAAATAGCGTACCCGAATCCCATCGCGATCAATGTCGGGAAAACATACGCGAACATAGTGCCGTGCTCTGTGACGGCCCGGTAATACAGTTCCGGATCTACCCATCGATGAAGCGGGCTGCGGACCAGCATTTGCCACGCGCCAAGCGGAATCGCGACGGCGAAAGCGGCAAATGCGGCCCAGAAATGCGCCAGAACTAGTCGATTGCTACCCTGCACAGGACGCTCGCGGTTGACCATCATAGGACTTGGCAAATTCCGGTCGGTCGACAACTTTGACGTGAGCCCACATGCCTTCGTGACCGACGCTGCAATATTCGTGACACGGCATCAAATGATCTCCCGCGTTGTCGAACTGCGTCCGTATCTCGGCGATGAATCCCGGCACCACCATGCTGTTCACGTTCGTGCCCATGATGAGAAATCCGTGCACGACGTCGGGGCTGGTCACACGGAAAATGACAGCGGTCTTGGCGGGAACGACTATGCAGGAGGGAATGAACGAGTATTGCTGCGCAATGACGCGCACGATCACGGAGCCGTCAGGCTGAACTGCCGTGCCGAGATTCTCCTCGACGAACTCACCGGCGAGATGCAGGCGGTTGGCATCAATGGTTTCAACGTTCGATGGCGGCTGGCTTGCCCGGTGCAGGCTGCTGAATATGATCACCGCGAATACCAATCCGACGACGCCCGCGACAACATAGGACCACAGTCGTTCAGACCGTTCGATAACGTTCGGCGAGAGTTCACTCATCCGACACTGCCTCGCGGCACGAAGATGAAGAAGAAGAAAGCGATCCAGATAGTCAGCAATATTGCTACCGAAATCCCGGCGACCAACGCTGCGCCGCGAGGGCCCTCGGCCACTATTGCCAGCACCTCGTCGTCGTTGCCATGAAACGCCACGTTTTCCCGCCTAAAGGCAGCCGAGACGTGGCCTTCGATTACGGTGTCTGATGTCGACATGGAGCCTTCCCGGCTATCCGGGCTTTGTGAGATTCAGTGCTGCCAAGACTTGGGCAGGCCGGAACGGGATCGAACGCAGCCGCGCGCCCGTAGCGTCGAAGACGGCATTTGCGATTGCCGAAGGCACGACGGCCGTCGTGGGTTCACCTGCGCCCCAAGGGACTTCATTGGGTCGGTCAATCAAGTCGATGACGACATCGGGTACACCGGGAAAGGTCAGGATCGGGTAACTTCCCCAGTTGAGGCTGGTGACGGCGCTTCGGCTGAATGTCACCTTCTCAATCAGTGTACGGCTGACCGTCTGCACGATATTCCCCTCGATCTGATTGCGTAGCCCGTCGGGGTTGATGATCTGGCCGCAGTCGTGCACGGCAAATACGCGATCGACTTTGATTGCGCCCGTGGTCCGATTGACCGTCACGTCGGCGACGACGCCGACATAGGTGCGGACCAGTTCATACTTCACATAGGAGACACCGCGTCCACGCGCCAGCGGACCGGCATCGCGCGGGCGCGCGCCGCGCGGCTCCCACTTCGCGAGCTTTAGCAATCGCTCAAGCAGTTCGCGCCCGCGCTGATCGGTCAGGTAGCGCGTTCTGATTTCAAAGGGGTCGCTCGCCGTGGTGGCGGCGATTTCGTCGAGGAAGCTCTCGTTGGCGAAGGTATTTTGCAGGCGGCCCGGCGCGCGTATCCACGCCGCGGGTAACGGTTCGTCCGGAAGCCAGTGTGCAGTCAACTTGCTGCTGACGAGGTTGTACGGGATTCCCAGTCCCGCGTTGTAGATTCCAGGACCTGAGCCGAACTTCGGGAGCTTTGCGAGCGTCGCAGCGAGCAGCGTCGCGCCGGATCGTTGCATAGGCTGTTCGTTCAGAAATATGTCGGCTTCCCACCGCGTGATCCGGCCTTCGCTGTCGATGTCGGCGCTGTAGTCGAGCAGGACTGGCGGACACTTCGGATCCCAGCCGTGCTCGTCAGCGCGCATCCATTGTAGCCGAACGGGACGCCCTATCATCGTTGCGATCAGCGCTGCCTCGGAGGAGCAATCATCGGCGCCATTCCGGCCATAGCAACCCGCCCCCTCGATAAAAATGCAGCGAATACTTGCCGGTGGCAGCTGCAGCATGGTGGCGAGTTGCGGTCGGAGCAAATGGCACGCCTGCGTCGGGGTCCAGACCGTGAGAAGGCCGTCCTTGAAGTCCGCTACCGCGCAAGATGGACCAATCGATCCATGCGTATTCATGGTCATGTCATAGGTGGCCCGCAGCGTTCGGCCGCCCGGCAGTCGTGCCTCGTTGGCATTGCCGGTGCTCTGCAAAACTTCGTTGCGGTTGATCTTGGAGTTGCGTACCCACTCGAAAAGCTTGGATTCCTCGGGCAAACCGGCCCAGGCGGACCATGTTGCGACGATCGCGGTCGACGCCCTGATCGCCGCCCACTCGTCAGTCGCCACCACGGCGAGAAAATTGCCTTTGCGGACTGCGCGTAGATAGCCGGGAATTTTCCGGCACGCGTCGTCGTTCCATTTTTCGAGTGTTGCGCCGACGGCGGCAGGGTGGACAACGCGCGCATGCACCATGCCAGGCAGCTTGAAATCCTGGACGAAGCCGAAGGTCCCGAAGATCTTGGCCGGGATGTCGAGGCGAGGCACGGAAGTGCCCACGATCGTATAGTCTTTCGGGTCCTTCAGCGGAGCGTTAGAATCGATCTTCATCGTAAGCTTTTCTGCGCCAATCAATTGCGCATACGAAAGCTCCTTGCCGCCGGCGGGCGGTCTGACTGATCCGTCGCGGGCCGTCAAAGTGCTCTTCGGCACTTTGAGATTGTCTGCGGCCCGCTGCAGGAGCGCTTCGCGCGCGGTGGCGGCGGCGCGCCGAATCTGCATGCCACCGTTCTGTATCGTCAAGCTGGCGTAGGTCGGTCCCTGGTTGGGCGTGAGCTGGGTATCGCCCTGGATCATTGTCACGCTATCGAAGGCCACGCACAGCTCTTCGGCGGCGATCTGGGCGATCGCGGTGACGGCACCGGTTCCAAGCTCGACTTTTCCGGAATAGATCGTAACCCCGCCCGTCGCGTCGATCGCAATGAAACCGTTGACTTCATCGGCGGCGACGCTCTTGTCGGCAGGACGCGCTACCTCCGCGTGGATATGTCGCGGCGCGACGGCAAAAGTCACCGCCAGTGCGCCGCCACCTTTCAAAAGAGCCCGGCGCGAAAGCGGCTTGTAAGTGATCTGCGCTGTCACGCCATTTTCTCCGCAGCACGCATGACGGCGCGCAGGATACGAATGTGGGTCCCGCATTTGCAGAGATTGCCCGCGAGGGCCTGCCGGACCTGCTCTTCCGTCGGGCGTTTGGTTGTCGCGAGGAAAGCGGCGGCCTGCATGATCATGCCGTTGATGCAGTAGCCGCACTGAGCCGCCTGCTCGTCGATGAACGCCTGCTGGACCGGGTGTGGGTTTTTGACAGTACCGAGACCTTCCAGCGTCACGATTTCGGCGTCCGCAACGGCCGAGACCGGCATGACGCAGCTGCGCAGCGCCTCGCCATAGTAGTGCACCGTGCAGGCCCCGCACTGCGCCAAACCGCAGCCAAAATGCATACCGTGAAGACCGAGCTGATCGCGCAATGCGTACAGCAAAGGCATACTGGGGTCATCAACCTTCAACGTGACGGCCTTGCCATTGACGGTCAATTTGATGGTTGTGCTCATCATGCACTCAACTGAAATTGATCTACTTATAGTGCTCGCGCACGCAGGAGTGCGGGCAGACACAAGTGCCGCGCGATTGCGACCTTTCCTGCCGGTCGAAGGTTGGCCGAAGCCTCCCGCTTCCGCTATGCAACTTCGGTAGCCCCAGATGTTGGTCGCCTCCTCGAACCGACCGAGATCGAGCCGAAATCGCACGGTGCTGTGAGAGTGCATGACCCAGATGCTTCACGGGAGACCCCATTTCCCAAAGGCTCACGCTGCTGATGCCTTGATTGAGACGCCCCACACCAGGTTTTACCTAGTTTCAGGCTTTCAGGACGTAACTCTGCAGGTTTTTGCACGCGCTCTTGAACATCGAGTCGAAGTACATTCGCGAAATGGGGCCACCCATGGCGACCATGAGGCGCGGCTCAAGCGCCACGCTGTAGGTGAATCGGGTGTTGCCTGGCGTGGAGTCCTCCAACAGGTAATCCTCGGCGAGGGCATGGGCCATCGGCATGGATTGCCCGGTCACGTAGAACGAACAACGGCGGTCCTGCTCCCATCGGAAGAAGTGCTCGTCGAGGGTGACCGGCGCAAGCCATGCGGTCCGGGTCGTACCGACGCCGTACGGCTTATTGCTGGTCCATGCCACCTTGCGGATTGCGCGAAACCATTGAGGCCAGGCTTCTCCATCCTCAAAAATGGAAAAAACCCTGGCGGGAGAAGCATTCAGTTCGACCACATTCTTGAAACGCAGGGGTGCGGTGTCAAAGAACGAGACATCCACGGGGCGACAAGAAAAGCGCATGGCTGAGCCTCTCGGGCAATGTGCGGAGAGAGAGGAGGTGATACGCATTCTCCAAGCTTCGCCGGCGGCAAAGATTGGTTGAATATCGCAGCTATTGCTATGCAATTTCGGCAGATCGAGAGAAGACCGCGGTCCTGACAAAAGGAGTGCGCCCGGTCTGGACTCTAACAGCGGTATGTGCCGAATTTGCATAGTCGCGCTGCAGGATTTCCCTCAGTATTGGAAATCACGAGTCCTCAATCCCTGCTTCCTTTGCCGGGGCAGATCTCTGCCGGATCTAAGCAATTTGTGCGCGTCAACCATGAATGCGGAGCGCTGTGATGAATAAGGCGATACGAAAGCTGGGCATTGGATCGTTGCTTGCGCTGTCTGCGGTCTTGTCGGCAAGTGCCCAACAGGCGCCAACGGAGCGCGTCATCTTCCTCAATCAAGCGTGGTCGCAGGAGGATCGGGAGTGGTACTATAACTTCTCACAGGGTTCGGCGATCATTTGGTATGACGTTTTCCTGAACCTGGAAGTAGCTGGCAGCCAGGAATTATTCCGCTCGGATGCGAACAGCAGAGCTTTCGGGTTGATGCCGCAGGCCGCAAACTGGAATAACAAGGATGCTGTGCCGATCGGCATCAGCAAGACAACGGTTGCGACCCCAATCAAAGGCTGGCCTGCCGGGGAGTACGCCGGCCTGACTTGCGCGGCCTGTCACGAGGCGCAGCTGTCCTACGAGGGCAAACACATTCGCATCGAAGGAGGAGCTTCTACAACGGTCAATCTTCAGGGGCTGATCCGAAGCCTGGATGAATCGATGCAAGCTACCTTGAGCGATCCAGCCAAATTTGACCGCTTGGCGGCGCGGATAGGCGCCTCAAGCGCGGACGCAAAGGCCAGCTTGCGCAAACGAATGGAGCCCGACGCCGCGCGGGTTCACCAGTATGCCACCCGAACGTCGGTGACTCTCTCACCCTGGGGACCTGGCAGGATGGACGCCCTTACCATGATTGCTGACCGCGTTACATCAACGCTGCCCGAACTTCCTGAGAACTGGTCCTCTGGCTCGGCGCCAGTCAAACCCCCCTTCCTCTGGAATGCACCGCAGGGGTTATGGACACAGTGGGCCGCCTTTCAGCAAGATCCAATTCATCGCAATTTTGGAGAGACGGAGGGCGTGTATATGCCCATTGATCTGTCATCCAAAACCCCCGCCGAAGGGCTGTTTGATTCAAATGGCGCCGTTCTCGATCTTCAGCGAGTCGAGAACCTGTTGTCGCGCCTAGCGCCTCCAAGTTGGCCAGAGGACCTGTTCGGCAAAATCGACCGCGACAAAGCGAAGGCAGGCAAAGCCTTGTTTACGGAGTACTGCGCCAGTTGTCACAATGCCTGGCCCTATCGCTGGACCGAGCCCAACAAGTACGGCAAGCGCTTCGTCCTTGTCGGAACTACGCCGCAAACATACGTAGGTACGGATCGCACGCAGTCCGAGGTCTTGCGACCCTTCGCGCTTACCGGCGAACTTGCCAAGTATCTTCCTGGAGAGTTCCGGAACAAACCGATTCTGCCCACCAAGGACTTTCTCGTGTTGCTTCAAGGCGCGGTTCGCGACAAGGCAATCGAAAAGCTGAAGCTGACCGAAGAGCAAGCTGCGAATCTCCACGGTTATCGGGAGACGCCGCTGCAGCCAATTCCCGACCTGGTCTACAAGGCGGCTCCGCGAGATGGGGTGTGGGCAACCCCGCCCTTCATGCACAACGGGTCCGTTCCTAATCTTTACGAGATGCTGATTCCGGCCAAAGAGCGAACGAAGAAATTTCATCGTGGACAGGAGTTTGATCCCGTCAAAGTTGGCTTAGTTACAACGCAAAGTTCCGGTTATCTGATGGATACCACGCTGCTAGGAAACTCAAATTCGGGTCATTCCTTTGAGGAAGGACCGCGCGGCAGTGGCGTCATCGGTCCGCTGCTAAAGGATGAGCAACGCTGGGCGCTTGTCGAATATCTGAAATCCATTCCGGAGACGCCCGGACGCGTAACTCCGTTCGGCGGTCCATCAGAAGGTCAGCTTCCTCAAAAATAGCCGGGCCCTCGGTTAAGCATGACGGTTTCGGCTAGAGGGTGTGGTCGAGACGCGCAAATATTGATGGAGTGGAGCGATGTCCGATCATATCGACGGGCCAAGACAGATTGGGGACCCGTCGGCTGACCTGACCGATTTATTCGCGTTCACGAGCCCGGAGAATCCATCCCGGACCGTGCTCGCCGCAAATGTTTTTCCGACATGCGGGGTCGATGCAATCTTCTCTAACGCGATCGATCATTCGATCGTCGTTCGTCGTGCGAAGGTGGCCGGCATCGGCGAAGCCACCAAATTCGAGACGGCTGACCCGGAAATACGCTTTTCCTGTCGGTTCGACGGCCTTGAACGCAATGCGGCAGGCGGCAGGCCTCTCCAGCGCGGCACAATGACCTCTCCCGACGGCCAGAAACTTCGGTTCGTTGTCGGCGATGAGAAGGGGATGTCCACGCCGGATGGGGCATACCGCGTGTACGCGGGGATGCGCTCCGATCCGTTTATCCTTGCATGGCTCATTCCCGCCGGGCTGAAGAAGTTTCAAAATCTGCTTCTTAACGACAACGTGCTGAGCATTGTTGTCGAGTTTGACACGCAGCGCGTACTTGATCCCGGCAAAGGATCGTTGTTCGCGGTGATCGCCGAAACGACGCCGATTCCGCGGCCGGGCGCCTTTGTGGGTCATGAGCCGCCGCGCATCGACTGGGTTGGTCGTCCCGAGCAGACCAATATCCGCTTGAACAATGGTGGACTGAAGGGGGCTGACGATATCCGCGATCTCTGGAACCAGCAGACCCCGTTCGCGATCGACGAAAAGCTCCGGCCTGTCTTTCTTCAGCGAATGAAGGACAGCCTGGCCGAATGGGATATGCGCGACGGCAAGCAGGACTGGACTCCGTCCGCACTGGCCGTGAACGCCAATATGTTCGTTGACGACTTTCTGCTGATTGATGTTGCAAAGCCGATCACCGACGCCGGCCATCTGGAAATCGAGCGAAGCACGATCAATGGCAAAGCCTATCAGACGGGCGGGGGGCGTACGGTCGATTCGGATGTCATTGATGTGCTGCTGACGTGGATCGTGAATCGCGACCGCGAATTTCTGGAAGGTGGGACAACGAAGGCAACGAAGCCTGGAACCAAAAGCTTTCCGTACCTCGCGGCGCCGAATCTCGACTTGCAAACGGTGATGGAGACCGTCGATGTCAGCGCAACGCCCGACAAGGTCTGGGAGCTGATTGGTCAGTTTGGTGGCTATTGGCATCCCCTGATCGCAGAAATTCGCTTGACCGGAACTGGTCTAGGTCAATTACGAACGATCGAAACGATCGATGGCAAGCAGATCATCGAACGTCTCGACGAGATCGACAGCGCAGGCCGGTTCTATCGCTATACCAATATCGCCGGACTGCCGGTGGCAAACTACACCGGAATGCTTTCGGTCAAGCCCAACGGTGCTGGCAGTTTGGTGGAATGGCGCGCCCAGTTCCTGCCGAACGGGCAGGGCACTATTCTTGTGAAAACGATCGTGTCGACACTTTTCAAGGCCGGACTGGACAGCCTTAAGTCCCGCTTCTGAGGTGACAATGATTGATGCCGCAATGCTCGATGGCGAGTGTTTCCAGACGACCGACGGCGAGATCGCCGTTGCGAACTTGAATAGCGCGCGGTTGCGGTCCTGGAGTCGTTTTTATCAGGATCCGCAACGCCAAAACGCCGCCGAAATAGTGCTCGAACACGAGCAGCTGACAGCACAATTTGCCAGCGACCTATCGGCCCTCGATCGTTTGGAAGCATTTGGCGAACAACTCGGCCAGCTGCACGCGTCCTCGCCGCGTATGATGGTGATCGAGGCACAAATCGCCTCTGCGCTACATCGTTTTTCGGACGCAAGACACCACCTCGCACAAGCAAGTCTTGGCGGAGCGCCGCATGGGGACGTAAAGCGTATCTTGTTGAGCGTGGATCAGGCCTGCGGAACGAACCTTGAGGAAGTGTTGGACGAGCGGCGCAGCGTGGTTGCGGAATCCGGTCGATTTGAAGACCGCATTGCACTAGGTGCGCTGTTGGCCGATTTGGGCGACTTTAGCGACGCCGACGAAATCTATCGACTGGCCTTGCGAGAATACCAGGATGTTTCGCCGTTCCCGGTCGCCTGGGTTAGTTTTCAGCTGGGCATGCTTTGGGGCGAACTCGTTCCGGAACCGCAGCCGTCACGCGCCGAGCACTGGTATCGCAAAGCGGTTGTCAGTTTGCCTTGTTATGTGCGAGCGCGGGTACATCTTGCTGAAATCTGTTCGGCCACGGGGCGGGCAGGCGAGGCGGAGGCGATGCTCGGGCTGGCGCTCGCCGGCGGCGACCCGGAAGCGTCGTGGAGACTGGCCGATGTGCTGAACGCTGAGGGCCGATTTGACGAGGCGGCGTCGCATCTGGAGACCGCTCGATCCGGGTTCGAAAGACTGCTGGAAAAGCATCTGTTGGCGTTCGCCGATCACGGCGCCGAATTTTACATAGGCAGCGGTTGTGATCCCCTGCGCGCACTCGAACTGGCGCAAATCAATCTCGCGAACCGCCCCACGCTTCGTGCATTTGAGCAGACTTACGCTATTGCTCGTGAAGCAGGCGAGAGCGAAGCCGCGGCGCAACTTCATGCAAGAGCGACAAAGCGCTGGGGAAGCTCACGCGCTTTCCAATATTCACAGTTTGCCAAGACGTCACTGCAGACCGGAAAAGGGGCAGCCGCATGATTGTCGATCGTCGGGTCTTCGTTGCCGGTGCGGCGGTTGCTGCCTTCTCGCCCGCGTTTCAATTGTTGGCGTCCGATGCTGCCGTCCCGGAGTTGAAGACGGCTCTACCACCCGTGTTCATGATCAGTGGCTGGAGCACGGAAGCGGATGGCAGCGTTGGCGACGTAATATGGTTGAGGGTCGGCCACGGCTTGCGGACAGTCTGGCGGTAGCCAGTCAACGCGGCCAAGCTTGGTGTCGAGCGAATTTGGGCCCTTAGTCGAGATACCAAACCGCAGATAGGCAAAAAGGTGTGCTGATGAAATTCGCAACCTTGGTCGTTGCCATGATCGCGTCGAACTCCGCCGTGTTCGCGCAGACAACCGTGCCGATGGCGAACCCACCCGGTGTCACGCAGGGACCATGGACAAGCGCAAAGCCGGGAAAATCGAGCTCTCAGTGCGGTCCGGGCGAATATGTGATGGGCATCGAGGTTGAGGCGACCCCGTCTGGAGCAAGTCCCTGTACTGGATGCGTTTCCAGGCTCAGAGTTATATGCCGACGTTACGGGATCTAGCGCCCGGTTGAAAATCGAACGATACCGATCGTACCATTGGGTGCTCGTGCCCTTTGGGCGCTCACCATTCCGGCGGCCGGACTGTGGGCCCGATGTCCTCTGGGCCCGGGAGGCCGGGATCAGGCGGTTGTGGTGCGTTCGGCGGCGGAAGCAAGCTGCCCCAGTCGGTTCGCGCTCGCATCTGGTCGACCGTTGCCGGGCTCACGAAATTGTTGCCTTCTCGTATCTGCCATCCACCGCCAAGCGCCCGAAAAACAGCGGTTAGGCCAAGCGAAACGTTGGCCGAGGCCCCGGCCAGGCCGTTCTGGGCCTGAAAGAGATTTTGTTCTGCGGTCAGCACCGTGGTGAATGACGTCCCCCCTTGCTCGTATTGCTCCAGCCCGATCCTGAGGGCGCCATTCGCCGCCTCGACGCTGCGACGGAGATAGGCGGCCTGGCTTCGTGATTTCACATATGTCACAAGCCCGTTGTCAACTTCCTGTTGTGCGCTCAACACGGTGTTCTGATAGTCGATCAGCAACTGCTGCAGCTTGGCATCCTGCAAACGAATGTTGTTGGTAATTTGCCCGTAGTTCAGGAGATTCCACTGGAACGACGGGCCCGCGGCATAGGCCACACCCTTCCAACCGACCACTTGACCAAGGTTGTGGCCGTTGGCGGTGCTGGCCGAGCCGCCGAAAGTGCCCGTAATGCTGATGGCGGGATAGAGTTGCGTCGTGGCGATTCCGATCTGTGCGCTCTGCGCCAGAGCGGCGAGCTCGGCGGCGCGGACGTCCGGCCTCCGGCGCAACAAGTCCGCGGGTATGCCAACCACGACGGAAGCGGGCGGCGACGGAATCCTGCCGACTGTTCGTGACAGCAACATGCCGAGCGACTGCGGCGGAACGCCGAGCAGGATGCAAAGAGCGTTTTCGCCCTGCTGCTTTTGGATCGTCAATTGGGGAATCGCCGCCCGCGTCTGTTCCAGAACATTTGTCGCCTGAAAGACGTCAAGTTCGGACGTCCCGCCGCCGGAGAATTTTGCCTTCGCGATGCGAAGTGCCTGTTCCTGCCGTTGAACATTGGCACGCGCGATACCGATCAACTGCTCCGTCGTGCGAATGCCGATGTAAGTCGCGGTCACATCGGCCAGCAGCGAGACCAAAACGCTGTCGTAGCTCGCGATCGACGCCAGATACACACTATCGGCCGATTCGACGCCGCGGCGAAATTTACCCCAGAAGTCCAGCTCCCACGCTGCCTGTGCAGCCAATGTATCGGTCCAAAAATACGAAGGTGTCGCATTTGGCCCTGCCAGCGGCGTCGCTGCGCTGCTTCGGTTGTAGGCTACCGATCCCACTCCCTGCTGCACCTGGGGATAGCTTATGCCAATGGCTATCCCCAATACCGCACGTGCCTGAAGCACCCGCGTGCCTGCGCTCTGCAGCGTCAGGTTCTGACCGTAGGCGATCTGGATCAGCTTGTTGAGGGTTGGATCGCGAAAGCCTTCCCACCAGTGTACGTACTCGAGGGGGCCCGCCTTGACGGAGCGATTATCTACGTCACGAAAATTGTCGGCGAGCGGAGCGAAAGGCGCTGTAAAGTTGGGCCCAATCGTACATGACACGGTAGGCAGGAGAAGCGCAGCCGCACGCATCCACCGAAATGAGGGCCAGAGAACGGCGCCGATAATGCATCGTCGCCCAAACGGTGTCTGATACGACGCCTCCAAGGCTTTCTCCCCACGCAATGCTTAGCTCGTATACACCCATTTATTGTTGGGTTGCAGGTTACGATGGCGGCTTTTCCACCGAAGGCATGACGTACAGCAGCCATTTCTTCATCCGGATGGTGACCTTTGAAATGACGTGGGTAGCCTTGCCCTTCCGCGTGTAAATGGCAGCCGATCCACCCGAACCCAGCGCAAGCTTATGGGCTACAGCCTCGTCGCTGAAATTGATCCGCACGGCGTAAAGGCCGTCGGATCCAATTCGTGCGGCGTTCGGGATGGTCCCGCTCGTTGTGAATTGACCGCCTCCAGTGGCCGGAATGACGTAGTCCACTTTCCCCAGGAAAAGGCGGCCCGGGTATGGATTAAGTACCATCTCGACGTCGTCGCCCGGTTCGACGTTCGAGAGCCAGTTCTGTGGGAACACGGCGGCGACGGCGGTATCGGACACATTGACGAACGTTCCAGCGGCGGCAAGAGGCATCGGCACCAGCATCGTTCCGATCTGAACCTGCCAGTTTGTGACGTAGCCGTCATCGGGCGCCGTCATCTTGCATTGCGTCAGGTTAAAGCGCGCTTCATCCAATTGTGCTTCGACGGCCGGAACGTTGCTTTTGGCCGTGCGCACGGCGGCTTCGGCCTGTTGCGCAGAAGCCTGCGCTTGCGCAAGGGCGGCTTCGCCTTGCTGAACGGCGGCGTCCGCCTCTTCGCGTTCCTGCGTCGCTTTGGCCACGTTGAGCACGCTGATAGCGGCTTTGTCCTGGCGTTGGATGTTGAGGGCGACTTGCTCTTGCGTCTTCGCTAACTCGTCGGCCGCCTTGACCTTGACGAGATTGGCCTGTGCGCTTGGGACAGTGGCAGTTGCGGTTACCAGCGCGGCTTCGGCTTGTTTTACGTTGGCCCTCGACGTCGCCAACTGCGCCTCGACCTGGTTGACCGTATATTGGTACGGCGCGGGATCAATCTCCAGCAGCAAATCACCCTTCTTCAAGCGCTGGTTTGGCTGGGCATGAATCGCTTTGACCTGTCCCTTCACGTAAGGGACGAGCTGTACCACGTATTGGCTGGTCACCATCTTGTCAGTGATCGGAGCGGCCTGTGTCCAGACCACCACGACGCCGCCAATCATGAACACGCCGACAACGATCATGCTGGCAATGATATTGGCCGTCGGCCGGATATGCATCATCTTGAACAGAACAAGGATGACGGCGGTATAGACTATGATCAATATTGCAATCATGGGCGGGGGTTCGCGTCAGAGGCGTGGCTTTCTGGCGTCGTCATAAACGCCCAAATAAACGCGATAGGCCAAAGCAGGCCGCCCGTCGCGATTCCGATCCAGCCCGCAGCGTTGATCGCGGCAGCCTGCGGATGCCGCCATTTCCTCGCGAGTTGACCAGGTAATTTCCCCAAACTGACGATGATCGCCACTGTGACAAAGATCAGAATGGCGAAGACCAAAAATGCAAAGGCGTCCAAGATCCCAAACGACGAATCCATTGCCACTCCCCGGGGTTACTTCCCGCGAACCCTAGCAGCTTTTACTCAAGGCCGCTCTCAAACAACCAAAGCCGCGGATCATGCCACTCTCGACGATTTGTCCCAGCGCACGAACTGGAGGAGGCTTCTTAGTTTGGCTCAATGTGTCGCCTCCAACGTCCGTACGCGGTCGAAATCGACGCAACCGCACGGCGGCAGGCGCCGTCACCTGGTTGGTCTTGCGGCCATCATGTTGCAAAGGACGGCACCAGCCTATGCAAAAACGGCAAGGACATCGAATACGAGGAGCCTCAAAATTTGCGTCGAGCGAGCATAGGCATGTTCGCACTCTCCGGAGCGACAAAATGACCTGCGTTTTTGCGTTTCGGCTTCCGAAATTGCATAGCGAGAAGGAAGCCTGGTCGTGCATCCTACCTGTTTAATGATCGCGTTTCGCAAATGCATTTGCGCTTCCAGCAGGAGGAAGTGGATGGCGGAAAACGGGACAGCCACATTTTCCGACCCGGATTTCTATCAGGCCGGCATTGGCGGTCTGAGCAGCGAAGGTGCGAGTGTGCGCTTCGTCGTCACCCACGGCGGCGAATTCAAGGCTCGCCTGACCTGGTTGAACTTGCACGATCTGCGTGTGCTTCGCGGATCCGCGAATTTGCCGAGTATCGCCTTTGTGTCGCTGCCGCCGGAGCGGGTAGTTGTTGTATTTCCAACCAGCACGGCGCCCTTGATATGGAGCGGGCTTAAGTTGCAGTTTGGCGACATCGTTTTCCATAGTCGCGGCGAGCGAACGCACCAATGGACGCCCGGCGAAGGTAAGTGGGGCCTTATCTCATTGCCGTCCGAGCAGCTATCGTTTTGCGGATCGAAGTTGACCGGTTCGAAAATGTCAGCCCCGACATTCAGTCGTGTGCTGAGGCCGTCGAGCGTCGTCGCATCTCGCCTGCTGCGACTTCACTCGAATGCCTGCCGTCTTGCAGAAACGCGTCTTGAATTGATTACGAATCCGGAAGTCGTGCGATCTTTGGAGCAGGAATTGCTGCATGCCCTGATTAATTGCCTTACGGTCGACGGTGCAGAGGATCATTCAGAAACCCGTCGGCATCATGCGGAAATCATGGTGCGGTTCGAGGATGCTTTGGCCATTCATACCGACCGGCAGCTCAACATATCAGCACTTTGCGCTGCACTCGGTGTGCCCGAGAGAACTCTGCGGATGTGCTGCAATGAATTTCTGGGCACAAGCCCTAGCCGCTATTGGGTACTGCGACGGTTGAATATGGCTCGCTCTGCATTGCTGCGCGCCGATCCGGAGACGACAAGTGTCGCAGAGATCGCCAGAAACCATCAATTCGTTGAACTCGGCCGCTTCTCGGTAAACTATCGCAATGTCTTCGGAGAAATGCCTTCTGCTACCCTACGCCGCTTGCCCCTCGTCGCGAATTGATCTGCGAGGCTTGCGTGACCGGTTGCCTTGATGAACGCCTTGAATTGCCGGTTCGCGACGGGCGTGCGGTTGATTAGGAACGAACTGACGGTAACGCGATGGACGGGGCTTCTTCGGGATAATGCTCGTCCGATCCCATGCGAAGGTGCCGCCCGGAATCTGGGCCATATCCGGATAGTTGCGCGTCTTGGCGTCAACGGTATCATTATCAAATCCTACCGTGCTCAAAACTGTGTTTCTTGAGGTTTGGACGGTCTGTGTGTTGCTATTGAGCGGCCATGGCCTCGATCTTCTTGATGGCTTCCGCGCAGCCGCCCGAAACCGTAGATTTGTTGTCGAGCAAGCACGTGGCGATGCGCCCCTGGCCCGGTACGATCTTCCCGCACACACTAGCTATCTCCGCTTTGCATGCGGTAACACCGTCCTTGAGGGCGTCAGCCGTGGTTTGCACGTTCGCCGCAGCATCTCCCAGTTCGAAGGCGCATTTGATACTTATTTTGTCTTCATGGGCCTGCATGCAGTAGACCATTCGTCCTTCGCCGGGCGTCACCGTGGTGCAGTACTTCTTGATGTCTTTGGCGCAGACGCTCTCGAGTTTCGAGACCTTCACGGCCAGCTTTTCAAGAATCGTTTTTCCGATGCTGGACTGCGCCGAAACGGAGCTGATTGACAGTATGGCCAACAAGGGCACCCCGACCTTGGTCAGCAAGCGCAATGTGAACTTCATCGAACATCCTCTGATGATTGGCTCGGAACCGAGCAGCTGGGTTAACACCGGTTGATCGGTGTTGTTCGCAGTTGTCCTTACTGGGCCAGAGCAAGCGTGAGACTGGAAACTCCAACAGACAGATTAATCCCGACGGAGCCTTCAACCGAGAGCGGTTGCAACGCGATCGAACGGTTGGATCCTCCTAACAGAAAATTGGCGCCCACGCCGACGCCGACCCCTATAGCGCCGCTCGCGCCGACATAGGTACCAGCCAATTTTCCTCGCATGGGACCTGCCGTCGGAGCCAAAACGCCCCATGCCAGAACACCGCCTGCGGTGACGCCGATATCAAGACCGATCGTGCCCATTACGCCGACATAGGCCTCTGGTGGATATGATCCGTTCGGAGCGAAGCGGCAGGCCATCCGCTGTCGCGATCCGAAAATCAAGCCGATCGAAGGCGCCATCTGGCAAGTGAGCGTGCCGGCACTGGTCGTCGGTGGACCCTGGGCGCGCGCTGGAGAAGCGGCGGCAGCGAGCGTAAAAAGGACCAGCGCAATAATGCATTTCAACATGACTGAACTTTCCGTTTCTGAAAATTAATCACTGGTACTGCGATCCATGATCGTCAGAATTTGTAGCCTGCTCTCGTGATAACCTGGTTCGGGCTCAGTTCATGTTTGAAGCCGATGCGGCGAGACCGGGATTCTTGGACTCGCGGTATTCGATCCCTGTGATCCAGTTGTTCAGAACGATTGTGACCAGGCGGTCCATGGATATCTCACGTGATGCGATACATTTTGTACGCGCTATTCGAAAGCGCATATCTGCTTGCAGTTTTTCTCCATGTCGATCCGAATCGGCTTCTCCGGATGGCTGCCTGAAGTGCCACGACTACGGCGTCGGTACGCAGCGGTTGTAGGGTGGATAATAATAGTAGCCGTATCCACAAGCGATCGGGGCGGCAGCGCCATAGTAGCCGGGGTAACCTGAGCCGTAGTAAGCACCCGCGGCGGCGGCGCCGACCGCAGCAGCACCGACCGCAGCAGCACCGACGCCCACCGCCACACCCGGGCGGTAGAAGCCACCGCGGTAGACACCACCGTGGTAGACACCACCACGTACGCCAACTGCCCGAACGCCGCCTGCCCGAAAGCCACCAGCGTGAACTCCACCTGCGCGGAAGCCACCGGCGCGGAAGCCACCGGCGCGAAAACCACCAGCACCGCGTGCGGACGCCTCGTCTGAAACAGTCAACATGAATCCCATGCCGAAAATGGCGGAGGCAGCGAGTGCCAGAACGGTTCGATGTGACATTCTCTTCCCTTCCTCACGGCTGGTGTGATCCAATCGCGATTAATCAGACCTGCGCCTCCGCCACGCACCTTTACGCGGAGTTTCGACGGAGGACTATGCAAAAACGGCGCGCTAGCAGGCATCAATGAGGGCTCTTCCTTGACTTGTTGAAATGTGCCCGCGTACGCTGCGGGTCAATCGCGTCGTTTTGACAGGTGCAGCTCACGTCTGGTCTAACCCCACAACCAGACATAATGGGGCCCGTCGGCATCCCTCAAAAGGGCCAGCAGGGGAATTGCTGGCGCCACGCCGGAAGGTGACGCTATGCCTCGAATTCAAGCAGTTTGAATAAGACTATTTGCAATGTTGTAGGCCAGTGCATTCCTCGGCTTTGGTGGTGCACAGTTGGCGCTTTGATTGAAGGTTTGATGGGGTGTTCGAAAGCACTTGGGCAATCCGACGCGATTGACCCAGAGCTGAGTTCGGGACCTTCCGGTGTATTCCTAAGACATGCCACTGCATCGGGCGCACTGGTGGGGCAAGTCAAACTCAGACGAAAGGCCGCGACCGCGCCGCAGGCGTTTTTCAGAACTGGCCCGGTTGAGCAGATGGGCTGGGCCAATCCGACCGCAGGTTGTTCGGGTTGCTTCGATCGAATAAGTCCTGCCTAATAAGGCCGCTCGGGCGAGTATCGATTGAGGGTGGGATTTTGCGAGGCTCATGGCTTGGTGCCACTACGATCGCTGGTCGTACGACGCAATAGGCAGGATAACCGGCGTGTTGGCAATAAACCACGGCACTGCCCGTTCTAGTGCTTCCAGCCAAGAACACAATTATTAGCGACGCCGACAACGCGATTGACAGTTTCATTTTTGCCTCCGTCGCCAAACCACGAACAGCATGATGGCAAGTGAAGTATGGCGCTATGCAAAAATGGCAAGATTATTGAGCGACGGATTTTCCCTTCGGGTCATTCGCATCTGATCTAGATTTCCGGGCCCTGTTCACCCAGACCGGCTCTGGTGTTGACGAAGAAGGTACCCCGCAATCGTTGGAAACAGCAGTAAGGACAGAACGGCGGCGCCCACGAGCACTGAAGCCATCAGAGGGCTCATGGTCTTCGCTCGGACGCCAATCTCTGTGATGACCACCACCAACGAAAGCGAGGCGACTGAACTGTAGAGCGCAAAGGAAGTGCGCTCTGCGGTCGTTAGATCGCTGCGATACAGAAACACGGGGGCGCCGCGCACGAGCAAAAAGAGCGCAAGGCAAATCGGGACCAACAACATCGTGAAGGTGCCGCCTGTTATCGATGCGAGATCGAATTTAATGCCGGTACCGACAAAAAAGAACGGAATGAACCATCCAAAGAAGATGGCATCAATCTTCATCCGCGGCGCTTTGCCTTCCGCTCCTTGGGTCGCCAATCCTACCACCATTCCCGCGGCAAACGTGCCCAGAATGCTTTCGAACCCAAATCTCTCCGAAAGTACGAAAAAAGCGGCGAACAAGAGCAAGGTCACACGTACCGGGAGCTGCGAACTCGCATGCATCGAGCGGCCCAGAAGCGCCAATACGCGCGGTGGCCGTAGTCCGAAGCTGACTGCGGCCGTTAGAACCACGACCGCGAGGAAAACCATCAGGAAGCCAAACTCCTGCAAGGTGGTGTACTGCTGGCTAAGGAGCAACGACATCGCCACAATCGGCCCCAGCTCGCCCATCGTACCTGCAGCGATAAAAAGTCGTCCGAAGCGCGTGTCGAGTTGATCGGCGTCGCGCAAGATCGGCAGCAACGTGCCCAAGGCGGTTGTCGCCAGCGCTAACGCCACAATCATCGGGTCATGGAGCGAACTTGCATGAAGCCCGGCTGCGGCAGAAAGCCCAAGCGCGACCGACATTCCCCACCCGACAACCGCCAGCCACAAGGGTCGACCACGAATTCTTTCGAACTCGAGTTCCATGCCTGCCATGAACAGGGTTCCGGCCATTCCGAACGCGAACATCGAAGCCACGATGCCGTCGAAGTGCACCAGCCCCAGCATCTGAGGACCAATGATGATGCCCAACACGACTTCGAGGACCACCGCAGGAATGCGAAATCCCACCGGAAGTTCGGCAAGCAATGGTCCGGCAACGGCCACCGACAAGACCAGCAGAACGGGAAAGTGACTTTCGGCAAACATCTTCAAAAACCATCATTCCGTCAGATCGTCGACGCGGTCAGCGGTCTTGGAGGAATGAAAACGTCGGGCTCGCGTTGCCGCTTGAACTTGAAAAAGACACGTCGGTCATCCTGGTCCTAAACCAGTACAGGCGTATCGGGTGCAGTCCCGGTAAACACCCCGGCATTCGAACGATGGCAACTGATTCAGGCGACGACAGTCGCGATAACGTGCACGACAGGTGTTTATGCATTGCTGCTTGCCGATCTGAGCCCCCGCGATAGTGGCGGGGGCGTCGCGCGCATCGAGTGTTCCTGAACCCAATGGGAAGAACGCTGCGGCGAGTACACAGACGGTGAGGAATGATGGCTTGCTACATTGCATGTTTTAGCCCTTTGAGATGAATATCACGATGAACCTTGGAGTGCTAGTGCCAGGCACTAAGCATGGCATTCGCAATTCCGCCGTCCGCAGTGACTTATGTTTCAAACATTGCCTTCAGGCTAACCAGTACAAACTGTATCCCCATTGATGCTACGATGAGACCCATTTGTAAGCGGATGTCGCGCTGATTTATCGAATTTGGTTCGCTCAAGATCCCAAGTTCAATAACGGGGAGCGAATACGTCGGCTCCCGCCTCATCCTCTTCCATGCTGTTGATCATGTTCTGCTCGGGGTTCGTAAAACCGCCGGACGAGCCGGGTAATAGCGTGTCTGCCGGCAAAGCCGCAAAACTGGTGCGATATTTATCCATCGCTGCCCTTTCTCCGACATAAGCGCAGGTACATCCCGAAAGGTCCGCATAGACGTAGTACGTGCGACCTTGCTTATTCCGCGAAACGAATTGGTGTGCAGGAAACGTCGTCAATCGTGACACCATATCGGGTGTCGTGGCGGCAACGGGACTGAATCCCGACAATATCAATAGCTGCCCTGTCGTTTGTTGAGCGTAAGCCGAAGCAACGGATACAAGCAGCGCGACGAGAGCGACATAGACAAGTCTCGAGACGGGCCGTGCCGAAATAAGCATTCTTGTTTCCTCCAGTTCAAGTTTCGCTCCCCAGATATTCGTCATGTCCGGTCTACTCTTTAGTGTCGGAAAGGAGGGGTAGCCTGTCGCTGTTGCAATAGACTTCGCCTCTCCGACACATGCGGTAAGCAAGCAGCCTGTTCAAGCAGTGCTTTCGCGAGTTCGTGGCACCGCACCGCGGTCAGGCTTGCCTCTCGCATTTAGGGCCCTTCTGCAATTGATTTGATAGATCTAACCAAATGCTGACTCGATGCGTTCTCGATGACGTGTTGTTCCGCTGACCTTGCCACGATGATGTCGCCTCGACTATGCAATTGCGGTGGCTGCCTGCAATTCTCATACACTGCCGATTTTGCATACTGGTCCTGAGGACGGGCGACAGTCGCGGCGTACGAGCCGCTGTTTACCGGCACCGGTGGTTAGGGCGGCTTTGCGCGATCCAAAAACCATCGGTCGACTGACGGCCGTATCAATGTCGCCAAAGGCGCTTCCTCAAACATTGAGCGCGATTTGACCGAGAAGGGTCCTTCGAGGGTGCCTATCCAGGAGGCTCGAGGCGAGTCTCGGAAGGATGCTCCGATCAAAGCTGCCGAGACCGCACAAACCATTGGTATGAGCAACTTTGCGGATCAATGCCGGTCAACGAAATCGGCCAGAGATGACGGGCGGTCCACAAGCCTGGACCGCTCAACCGCGGGCATTCGCAACGATTCCGACGGCAATTCTCCGAACAAGACACGGTATGCTACCGAAAAGCGACCCAGTTCCCAGAAGCCGTAATCCGTTGCAATCTGGGTAACGGTGGCCTTCAACGGATCAGCCCGCAAGAGTGCGCGACGTACAAGGTGCATTCTGCGAAGGGTCAGGTAGCGGATCGGACCCATTCCCAGGTGCTCCTCGCAGGCAGCCCGAAGAGTGCGCTCCGCAACTCCCAGTGCTGCGCAAATTTCTGCCAGATAGACCGGTTGATCTGAGTTGGCTTCGAGGAATTCCTCAAATCGCGCTATGATACGGTCGTGACGCCAACTACCGGCGCTCATCGAAAGAGAGACGCTGTCGGCCAGGCATCGGATCATAAGATGAATCAATTGTTGTTCCAGAGACCGAACTACCTCTGGCATAACAAAAATGCCGGGAGACGTTTTCGCTATCATCTCGACGGTCGCATGCACATGTAATAAGCGCGAGGTGAGGTCGGGATCAGGTCTCACAACCAATGCCAATGACTCATCCTGAATGTCGCAACCTGTGATGACCTTGCAGGCGGCGTGGAAGTCGTCGTGCGCCAGGGACATCGACCCCCAATTTCGGTTTGCGGCATTACGTCGGTGCTGCGAGTCGGTCCTGTGAACGATAATGCTTCCAGGCAGGACAGACTGGCCGCAGTATATCATATCCTGCTCCTTGGTCAGAAACGTGATAGCTTTGCGGATGGGCGTGACCTTTCCAGCCACCACCTGCGGCAGGTTTTCATGGCCGCGTTGCATCCAAATTTTATCCAAGTTGATTTGCGTCAACTCGGCGTGGAATTTACCTTTGTCCGTCGGGACGATTTCAATATCTGAAATCCAAAGAGCGGCCTGATAAGGCAGCGGATCGGAAAAGGTCAGGAAATTGCTCGAAGGCATTTTTATCCTCCATGAGCCGAGGGAATGGCCGGGTTTCCACTCTGCAATTGATCAATTATGCTGAAGGTGTCTTGGCACCACAATGCCCATTTTCGGAAAGCGCAAGCGGCCGCCTTGGTGATCTGCGTAATTTTCGAATGCTTTGTCAGGCAGTTAGGTGGAGGTAAGTCGTTGAATTCGCGCCGCCAATTCTTGTGTGCCGCGTCGGGAGCTGCACTAGTTGCGATATCGGACCGATCAGGGGCAGCACAGGTCTTCCCGACGCGCCCGGTAACATTGATCGTCCCGTTCTCGGCCGGCGGCACGACTGATGTCGTGCTCCGCGCCCTTGCTTCCGCGAGCGAAAAGCATCTGGGACAGCCGATCGTGATCGAGAACCGCGTCGGCGCAGGCGGCACATTGGGGCCGGCGATGATGGCTGCGACTGCCAAGCCGGACGGCTACACCGTTTCGCAAATTCCGTTCGTCATGTTCCGCGATTCCGCAATTCGTCGGACAAGCTACGATCCGGCTACCGACTTCAGCTATATCATCGGCGTAAGTGCTTACACCTTTGGCGTCGCGGTGAGGAGCGATGCGCCCTGGCGAACATTTCTAGAATTCCTAGCAGACGCAAAAGCAAAATCGGGCCAGATCAATTATGGGATAACCTCTCCTAACAGCCTGCCCAACACGGTTATGCGTCAAATCGCGAAACAGCAAAATATTGAATGGATCAGCGTGCCTTTCAAGGGCATAGCCGACGCGATCAATGCACTGCTCGGCGGGCATATCCACGCGATAGCGGACTCGACCGGATGGGCCCCGCAAGTGAATGCCGGCCAATTCAAACAACTGGTATTCTTCGGCGAGGCTCGCACGAAGAATTGGCCCGAAGTGCCGATATTGAAGGACTTAGGAATCAATCTGGTCGCGAGCGGGCCGTTTGGAATAGCGGGCCCCAAGGGAATGGATGAAAGTATCGTCAGCAACCTGCACGATGCATTTCGCGCAGGAATGTCAGAGCCATCGTTTCTGGACGTCCTTGCCCGCCTCGATCAGAACCTTTGGTACTTGAGCAGCGAAGCCTATCGAAACTACGCCTTGAAGACGGTAGAAAGCGAGAAGCGTGTGGTCCGCGAACTTGGACTAGATGTGGAATAGCGTCGGGTGGAGGCAATTATCGTTGTGGGTCAGAAGCCCCCATCAGGGGGCTGGGCTTCATGTCCCCTTGTGCGGCGGATTGAACCGATTGACGCGACGCTCTGATCTTTTAGCAAAGATAGAGTGTGGATATGAAACGACGGCGTCGCATTTGTTATTCGGCAACTCAAGAGTCTAATGAAGCACTCTCCGGAAATCTTATGTTGCAGCCGACAGCATGTTCTGTGGCTCCTCGACGAGGGCGCGGGCGCAGCGTGCCGACGCGGGCATACTTCTAGAAGGCCGGCGGTCGCGCCGGCGTTCTAGAAGTCTCTAGGGACGAGATCAGTATCTCGAGGCCGACGGACCTCCGAAGCGGTAGTTGATGCGAGCTGTGATCAGATTGACATCCGATCTCGTATTAGCGGTGATCGAGGTCACGGCAGGTGCCAGCGCGGGCGTCAGGAACGTGGTGCTATTGCTGACCCTGAAGAGATAGTCGTATTCAAGGGCGACCGACCAATTCGGTGTGAAGCCGTACTCAATGCCGGTTCCGACCGTGCCGCCCCAACGTGTCCGCTCTGCCTGATTGATGCCAACGCCAGTCGCCGTATTGAAGAGATCCCACCGTTGGTTAGCGACTGCAGCGCCACCCTTCACGTACCAAAGAACGTTGTTCCAGGCATAACCGACCTGACCTGTGAAAAGACCCAAAGCATTGGTCTTCGAGGTCCAGGTATTTCCTGGAAAGAACAGGCTGTCATTCGAGTTTCGGAGATTGGCCCAGTCGCCCTGTGCTTCCAGCCCGAACACAAAGTTGGCGGACTGCCATCGATAACCGATCTGGCCACCGACAACGCCACCGCCCGCATTGCGGCAACCTTCGGCGTCAAGGACGCCAACGCCATTGATCGCGGTAACGTCGTTGCACCGATTGCTCCATCCATACCCGGCATTCGCGCCGATGTAGAAGCCGGTCCAGTCGTAGACGGGAGCCACCATGGGTGGCGCCTTGGTGTAAGGACGAGCAGCCAGATCAGCGGCCGACGCGGGAGCTGCCATCATCAATGCTCCTAGCCCGACCGCAGCCAATAAAGTCTTCTTCATTGCATTTCTCCATCCCCGTCGCTCTGATCTTCCAGAACAGAAGAGCTTCTCGCGATCGCGCTACGATGTTGCCTGCGAATGACTTCCAACTTGCAACCCAAGCCTACACCTCGACGCCCACAGCTTGTGTATCTCGCAAACAACAATCGGCTTTTCAAATGCGGCTTGAATTGGGCGCGTCGTAGCGAACGTTAAAGTCTGCCGGATGAAGACGATCTTGGTCTGACCAGAATGTCGCGGGTGAAACGGGAGCCGCTTCGGTCAGTACTACCGACATGCGCGCGGCCGGCAAACGTCCACTTCGCGCCGCCGCCATTCGGATTGATGCAGTGCACCGTCAGTCAGGCAGATCGTCCAACGTTCAGCGGAGATGGAAGCGGCTGCGAGGGACAAGAGACCATGGCGGCGTTGTACTTTGGCTGCCGCAATGTCGCGGACGGCAGCTCTCCAAACAGCGTGCGATACGCAACCGAGAAACGCCCAAGTTCCCAAAAGCCATGGTCGGTCACGATCTTCGTGACGGTAGCCTTGGACGGGTCCGAATGCCGAAGCGCCCGCCGCACCATGTGCATTCGACGCAAATTCAGATAGTGGATGGGTCCCATGCCGAGATGCTTTTCGCAGGAGGCGCGAAGTGTTCGCTCCGCGACGCCGAGGGCGGCGCAAATATCGGTTATATAGAGCGGCTGGTCGGGATTTGCCTTTAGGAATTCCACGAAACGGCTGAGCATACTCTCCTGACGGCAATGAGTTGTGGTCAACTCCAGGCCATGGCCTTCGGCGAGGCAGCTCACCAGGAGACGAGTTAACTCAGTCTCCAGCGCCCGCGTCACCTCCGGGAGCTCCAGAATGTCCGGGGTATGGCGAGCGAGCTGCCCGATGATCTTGTGCAGGTCTAACAGTCGAGACATCAACGCAGAAGGCGGGCGGACAATGGACTTGTGAGATGTCTCCGGCAGGCAACGACCGAGCATTGAGTCCGCAGCAGCGGCGAGATCGTCTGTCGGAAGGGACACCGTGCCATAATGAAAGTTCGCGTCCGATCGTTGGTGTACGACATCGGACCTGTTGATGACGATGTCGCCGTGCCGAACTTCCAGGCCACAGTCCAGCAAAGATGATGAATTACATTCGGTAAGAAAGCCAACCGATTTGCGGCCGGGCTTAGCTGCGACAGTATTAATCTGGGGCAGCGATATGTGAATTCGATGCGTCCAAATGCGGGTCATGCCGACTTGCGTGATCCCGGCATGGAAATTCCCCTTTCCTGTCGGAAATAGCTGGACATCGGCAGAAGGGAAAACCGCCTGACAGGCCGCCGGATCGTCGAGACTGAAAACTTTACTCAAGGCCACTTTTTTCTCTCCGAAACAGGAGTGCCAGTCGGACAGCTGCTTTCAAAACTACGAGCGTGAGGAAAGCTTTAGCAAAAATGGACGGTGATCAGGGCATCGGAGTTTGGCACCGGTACAACCTATAATCAACATGATATATTCATTTCAATCATGCGCGGATTGAGATAAGGCGTCATGGCGCTTCGGATTAAACGACTGGCTTCAGCTTGGAATGTCGGGAGCGCCACCGCGAGGGCCGCTTTGGGTCATTGGACTAAACCGCTCGCGCGGTAGGGCACGACGGCCGGCAGCACGGCTGAGAGGATAGCGCAACGAGGCGTCCTGTCTTGAGATGAGGGGTTCGCAACCTTCACCCAAGACAGGAGCATCCCCATGACCGACGAGGCCACGAGCCCGTTGCGGCGGCGCATGATCGAAGACATGACGATCCGCAAGTTCGCGCCGAAGACCCAACATGACTACGTGCAGAGGGTCAAGAACTTCGCGGTGTTCCTCGGGCGATCGCCGGATACGGCGAGCTTCGAGGATGTACGGCGCTACCAACTCCATTTGGCATCGAGCGGTGTCGGCGTGCCGACCATCAACCAGACCGTCTCGACGCTGCGGTTCTTCTTCAAGGTCACGCTCAAGCGCCACGAGATCGTCGAGCACACCCATGTCGTTCAAGAGCCGCGCAAGCTGCCGGTGGTGCTGAGCCCAGAGGAAGTGGCGCGCCTGCGTTCAACGAGCCGACGCCCCCACATTCGGGTCCGCGTCGTGATCCAGGCAACCGCCAGTCCCAGCACCGTCGCCGCCGTTGCAGCGATGACCGTGATCAACAGGCTGTTGACGACTGTCGCCCGCACATCTTCTGACTGCCACAAATAGGAAACGTTGGCCGATGTGAACCGGCCTGACCACGTAAACGTCGAAAAAGCTGCCGCGGTGATGATGACGATTGGTCCAACGACGGTGAGCGTGAGATAGAACCAAATGATCGTAGCGACGACATAGCGACCGCCAGTGAGCTCAATGATTCTGGCCGGAACCCCTTGCCAGTTACCGTGACGAAAGAACGTCCACGCAGTGCAATGCTTTGCAATATGTTTGCGAGCGTCGACATGAACATCAGGTAGATTGCGAGCGCTGCAACTATCCCAAAGCTCGGTGGAAAATGCTGTAATTCTAGGTAGATCCGCGACGTGATCAGGTAGATTTCTTTGGTCATGCCGAGGAGCACTGGCGTGCCAAACAACCCAATGCTGATTACAAAGGCGAGGACGGCTCCAGAAAGAATCGTAAGCGTCGTTCTCAGGCCACGACCCTAAGCGCCGGGGCAATGGGATAGGCCCATGGCAGCAGATCGTCGACTTGGCTGTTCGGGTGAGCGTTGACGATCTTTGTGATGACGTCGGCAAGGTACGCGTGAGGTTCGATACCCGTGAGTTTGCAGGTTTCGATCAGCGAGGCGATGACGGCCCAATGCTCGCCGCCGCCGTCGGAGCCCGCGAAGAGTGCGTTTTTGCGATTTAGGGCGATCGGCCGGATCGCGCGTTCGACGACGTTGGAGTCGATCTCGATGCGGCCGTCAACTCGCTCAAGTACAAGACCGAGCTCGCGCTCGTGAAGGCACAGAATATCGACATCACTCAGTTTGAGAGCCAGCTCGAGACGTTCAAGACTGCATTCTCGAAGAACTACGATCTTGCTTCCAGGCACTTCCAGACGGCGATCGCTGAGATCGATAAGTCCATCGATCATCTGCAGAAGACGAAGGATGCGTTGATCGGCGCGGACCGCAACCTGCGCCTCGCGAACGACAAGGCCCAGGATGTGACGATCAAGAAGCTGACCCGGGGCAATCCGACCATGGCCGCGAAGTTTGCGGAGCTGAAAAGCTCACCTGCTGAAGCCGCGGAGTGAGGCAACCAGGGCCAGGCAGATTCGATTGTTTACGGGGCTAAAGAGAAGCATAGTACTTTCGGGAAGTAGGAATATATTCCATAATCTTCATTATGCGAATAAGAAGTGTAGCCGCAATATAGAGATGACACCCCTCCGCAAAGTTGAGATGGCACTCCTCAGTTGGAATGCAGTTGCGGAGAACGGCAATCGTGGTGGTGTCGATGAGCGAAGCCGAGTTTTCGCGGCTCAATGTGCTTCTGGACGTGCAAGCCAAACGACTGACTGTGGCCGAGGCGGCCAGCGTGCTTCAGTTGCATCGCCGACAGGTGTTTCGGCTGTTGCGAGGGCTGCGGCAATACGGTGCCGCCAGCTTGGCGTCGAAGCGCCGGGGCAAGCCCAGCAACAGCCGGGTGCCAGCCGTATGCGGACTTTGGGCCGACGCTGGCGGCCGAGAAGTTGCACGAGCACCACAACTGCCTGGTGTCGCGCGAGACACTGCGCAAGTGGATGATTGAGGATGGGCTGTGGATCGATCACAGACGCCGCCTGCCCTCGATGCATCAGCCACGCAACCGCCGGGAGCGGATCGGCGAACTGATTCAGATCGATGGCTCCAAGCACCACTGGTTCGAGAACCGCCGGCCGGCCTGCTCGCTGATTGCCTATCTTGACGACGCCACCAGCCGGATTCTGCACGCCGCGTTTGTGCCATCGGAATCGACACTCGACTATCTGCGCGAGACCCGGACATATGTGGAGCGCCATGGTCGCCCGATCGCGTTCTATTCGGACAAGCACGCGATTTTCCGCGTAAACAACCGCGAGGCCAAGGGCGGCGACGGTATGACACAATTTGGGCGGGCCCTGCACGAGCTCAACATCGACATCATCTGCGCCAACACCCCACAAGCCAAGGGTCGCGTTGAGCGTTCATTTGGCACGCTGCAAGACCGTCTGGTCAAGGAGCTGCGGCTCGCTGGGATCTCGACCCTCGAGGCTGCCAACGCGTTCCTGCCGGGGCTTCTGGCGAACTACAACACACGGTTCGGCAAGCTTCCTCAGTCCAATCAGGATGGGCATCGGCCGGCCGAGGATCTCCCGCCCTTGACCGATGTGTTTGCGTGGAAGGAAGAGCGTACGCTAAGCAACAATCTGACGGTGCAGTACGACAAGGTCCTGTTCATGCTGGAACCGAACGAGATCACTCGACCCCTCGCCCGCCAGCGCGTTACCGTCGTCGACTATCCCGATGGCCGGGTCGCAATCAGGCACCAGGGCCGCGACCTGCCCTACCGCACCTTTGACAAGCTGCAGAAGGTTAACCAGGCGGCCATCGTCGAGAACAAGCGGCTGGGCGAGGTACTAGCCTACATCGCCGAACAGCAGCAGCTGCGCGATGAAGGCCGTTCGCAGAAGACGCCGCGTCGGCGTGGCCAGGCCGACCGACACATATTCAAGGCCACATAATCGCGCCTCATCCGGGCGGTCGTCGCTGCGCTATCCCGCCCAGCTCCGCGCCGCCCGCCCTCCTCGCCGGCCATCCTGGGTGACATTTCTACTTTGCACCCGCGGTGCCATCTCTACCTTGCGCCGACAAGAAGTGTAGACCACCGTTAGAAAGGTCACACCTATCCTCATCAGAGATGTCACTTTCCCGGCCATGTCCTCAGTTCCCAGCATCCGCGTCACGCAAAGCCTCTCGCAATCGATCAGGAAATGTACAAATGGCGGCACCTCATCGGGGACTTCTTCGGCAGGCTCAAGGAGTTCAAGCGCATCGCAATGCGTCGACACAACCGATCAGAGCTTCGCCTCCGTGATCCAATCTCGCCGCAGGCGTGATAATCTCCCGATGAATCCAAACAGACCCAAGATCTTATGATCTGGTTGAGGGCGTGAATGCTTGGCAAGCGTCTAGTTGTTTGAAGCGTCCCTAGTCGCAGCACATTGCGACGTTACGCCCCGAACGCACTGAGCGGCGCCGAGAACGCTGAGGCGACGGGGTTCTGCGCTATAGCATGCATAAACGACGATTTACTGTTCTTGCCGCCGACGCCTTTTTAAGGGCGTCGACCGCTCGTTCAAGGCGACTACCGAGAAACCTCATCGATCAAGTATTGCCTTGAGAGCCTTACGCAATTCGGAGGTAGGGGCGGCTCCCTCCTTCATAGACCGCCAGCCGACATAACCGTCGGGCCGCACGAGAATGCAGCCGGTGTCTTCGATTTCGCGCCGTCTCGTCCATTCCCCCAAAGGGTCATTGTACGTTTGACGCGGACCGATCTTATAGCTTGCGATCTCGACGCCCAGTTCACCACTGGCCTCCTGTGATGCCTTGATCCAAGCGTCACCGCCGATACCGGTAATTAGGGCAAAACGACCAGACCGCGTGAGATCTAGTGTCGACAATTTCCGCCCCTCATGCTCAAGCCACACGTGTGGTAGATAAGCGCCGGGGTGCGTCGTCGGATGATAGTGCAGTTCGGGATCACGATCGTACGCAGGGAATGGCGTTCCGTCACTAACGACCGCCTTTGATTGATACCGCTGCCCCAGTTCGACTCCGATCGCATTAAATTGCCAATCCATCAGCTTAAGGCCTGCGATAAGTTCATGCCGACGCCGGGCCCCGGTCTCGGTTGGACCATAAAGCTCATCCAAGTTGGCCCAGGCCTCTTCCTTGGTCTGACCTGCCTTGAGTCCAAGCGCGGTGGCCCACGGTCCGAGCTCGGCGACGCTCTTGTTTGCACGATCGACCACTTGACGTCCGACGGGCTGACGCTCTGCATTGTATGTCTCCAGCAATCCTTCTCCGGCTCGGCCCGATAAGACGAACGCAAGCTTCCAAGCCAAATCGTACGAGTCCTGAATGCACGTGTTGCTGCCCAGACCGTTGGCCGGTGGATGACGATGGGCCGCATCTCCAGCCAAGAACACTCTCCCGATCCGATACCCAGCCGCGACGGCATGATTGATCTTCCAGGTACTGATCTTCTTGATCTTCACCGCAACCGACGGATCGCCGATAGCGGACCGGACCCTTTTTAGGACCTCATCTTCAGAAATGTCCGATGAGTCGAGTGAAAATCGGAGAAACAAGGGATTCCATTCCGTCCAAGGCTTCACGCAGGTCCATGCGCTTAACCACACATCGCTTCCCGGCTCACATACGAAAAAGAGCGCACCGGACCGATGTTTCGTATAGCGGGACAAATCAGCATCGAGCCACACGGTGAAAGCCTCACCGAGCCCCATCGCACCTTCGATTTCAAAGCCAATCTGCTCGGCCACAATGCTGCGCGCGCCGTCGCATCCGATGGCATACTTGGCGTGGATCTCGTATTCGCGACCCGTCGCCCGCTCCAGGATACGCGCGATAACGATGTTTGCGTCTTGTCGAATTTCAGTCAGTTCCGCACCGAACCGCATGTCCGCGCCATGTCGTTCCGCCGCCTGTCGGATCATCGGCTCCAACAGATGCTGTGGCATGTTGCACATGCTGCTCGGACTGGCCGCTACGTACTCAGCCTTTCGGTCGATTCCTGCGCCCCACGTCATCATCCTGCAGAGTTCTTCCCCAGCGAACGCGGTTGCAAAAACCTGCGTCCCCATCAAATCCTGCGGCATAGCCTCGGCCATCATCTCGTCTTCGATGCCGAGATCACGAAGCACCTCGACCGTACGTTGGTTCGTGATGTGAGCGCGCGGAGAATTGGCGGTGCCATTATATCTCGTGACCGTAATTGCGGCGATATTGTAGCGCGCGAGAAAAGCCGCCGCGGTCAAGCCGGCGGGCCCAGCTCCAACGACTAGCACGTCAGTTTGAAATACCTGCATCGATCGTCTTCTCCCATCATTCTATTGGTGCAAGGCCAATGGCTTTGCTCGCCGCTCGCATGCCGCGTGCTGCCGCTCAAGAAATGGCGCCGCGGATACGGTCGATTAGTGCGCGAGCATCGGCCGGGGCCCGGTCGCCTGACCAAGCGACGTGCCCATCGGGCCGAACAAGGACGAGTAGGTGTTTGTACTGCGGATCCAGCTTCGCCGACCGCACAGTGCGGATTGGCAGCTTACAAGACGCAGCTTCTCTTTCGATTGGCTCACTGTCCGCCCCTGCAAACGCAATCAGCGCAAAATCGAACCCAAACGCGTCATAAACCGATGTTTGTTCATCGAGCAAGAAATGAGGTGCCCGTGCGCCAGCCGCGTCGCTTGGCGTATATCGATCCCAAGAATCGACCGCCGGTGACTCAGTTGGCGGAACGACCACTGGCGAGAAATAGCGCTCGCCTAGTTGTATTCCCAGCGTCGCGTATTCGTCCCTGTCGTCCTCCGCAATGAAGGCGCCAAAGGACGCGCGCGACTTTTCGGCCGTCGGGGAGTCTTCATTGATGTCGGCAGGGATGTGCCACTTGTCCTTACGCGCAGCGCAGTGGATTCCAATCTGAGAATTACGCGTGCCGATCGGCCGACGTTCGGGATCATACGACTCGGTGAGGTGGCGCCCGCCCCAGCCCTGATGCATCGCGGCAAGTTTCCAGCCGAGATTAATAGCATCGCCGATTCCGGTGTTCATGCCGAAGCCACCGAGAGGGGTATATAGGTGGGCGGCGTCGCCGGCGATAAAGGCGCGTCCGTCAGAGTACTTGTCAGCGACGAGTGCTAGTCCTCCCCGCCACGGACCCGAGGAGAGGACTTCGTAATCTGCGGTTGGGCCCAACATCCGTGCCATCACATCTTCGGTCTTTAGGTTCTGCCAATCAACACCTGGCGGAACCTGATAATGAACGATGAATTTCTCACGGCCATCCTGCGACATGATGAAGCCGCGTGCGTCATGATTGACGATCCATGTCAAGACGGCCGGCGTGGCGCGGGATTTTCCGTAAAGCGTGGGGGATCGTATGAAATAAGCCATCATCGTGCCGGAAACAAAATTGCGGACGATCGAACCATTTTCGCCGACGAGCTTCGAACCGATGGTCTGACGGACCAGACTACTTGCGCCGTCGCATCCAATGACGTAGGCGGCGCGGACAACGTATCTTGCGCCACTCTTCAATTCTTCGACCAAGACGGTCGCGCCGTCTTCGTCCATCGTGATTTCCAATGCCTTGTGGCCGAACCGTATATCGATGCCGTCCTGTGTCTCAGCATGGGCTTTTAGTATTGGCTCCAAGAACAGCTGCGAAATGTTGTGCGGATATTCGGGGCCCGGCCAAACGCTCTCTTTTAGGAACGTCAGCTCGATGCGGCCGAGTTCATATTCCGTAAAGCGATTGCGAAACGATACGGCACGCGGAAAGTCGGCACCCAGTCCGGATCGTCGAACCTCTGAAGCAATGCCCAACCGACGAAAGTGCTCCATGGTGCGCGTATTGGAGTAATTGCATTTGGGATGCTGCGCCGTCACCGTCCCCTGGTTGACCAGAATCGTGGGGACATTCCGCCGGCCGAGATCGAGAGCGAGTGACAGACCGACCGGTCCGCCACCGATGATCAAAGCGAACGTTTCTTCCCGACTTATCAATATTGCCTCCGCTATCTTGCTCTCTGTACATCCGTGAAATTCTGAATCATGAGCATCAAACCAGCCGACACTCGGATTAGGTCATGCCTTGCCTGCACGCTGCACGGGGACGCGAAGGTGTCGTCGAATTCCTCGGCACAAACTCTTGACCGGCAGCGAACTGGCAATGCGGGCGCGGTTCAACCATGGTGATACCGTGCTGGGCCATTACGCTCGGCCAGATTTCTGGCGATCGGTGTCGAGCACCAGATTGTTGATCGACACATTGTTCGCGGCCAACGCTCGCGAGAGAGTCTTCGCAGCAGCTATCAGTCCCGCTCGCGCGCCGGAGAAAGCTCTAGGATCGAATACGTCGCTTTCACAATCGCCGAGGTTATATCGAGGGTCCACCCGAATTGTCGCGAGCGCATACCAACCGGCAACGTGGAAAGGCGCGAGTATCTTCAGCTCGATCGTCGCGCTCCATGCGGCGTGGTTGGGGCGGACAAAACTGCCGGGCGCCGGCCGCGATCGTTGTCGATGTCCGGTTCGGGGCACGCCTCCACCAGATTCGACCGAGCCGCTTTCCATGGTGATATGCGCCTCGGATAGCCCGTCAGCGCGCTGGATTGCCGCTCGCTCGCTGGTGAGAACGCGGCACCACGCGGGCGCCAGCGGCGGCGCACAGGCAAGTACCAAATCCTTGGAAGACGCGCAGACGATAACCGTCCTTCCACCCAGTCCCGGATCCATTGTTCCACCGGAATATATTATTGACTTTTCATGGCAGTAATATCTATATTTTTTGGTGATGACAAACATTTTCTTTTTTATGACCCCATGAAAACTGCCCTCTCTACCGAGACGTTGGCTACGGCCACGTATTTGAAACTGCGCACTGACGTGATCGCGGGGACGTTTCCGTTCGGCGCGAAGCTCAAGATTCTCGAGCTCTGTGAACGTTATGAGGTCAGTACTGCGCCTATGCGCGAGGCGCTGAATCGGGCTGCAAAGGACGGCATCGTCAGCCAATCGGAACAGCGCGGATTCTCCGTCGCCCCCTTGAGTGTGGAGGATCTTGACGACCTGCTTCAGACGCGCCTGCTCCTGAATGAAATCGGCCTCCGGCGCTCCTTCGAGTTCGGTGGAGCTGCATGGGAAGAGCAGGTTCTGGTTTCGTGGCATCGCCTTTCTCGTATTTCCTACACACCGGGGGCGATCGATCCTGCTTGGGAAAGCGCGCATCGTGTCTTTCACCGATCACTCATCTCGGCATGCAAAGCGCCACGGATCATCACCTATTGTGACCAGCTGTTCGACAGCGCGGATCGCTACCGGTTCATGGCGAGGACCGCTCCAGCCAAGGAGCCTCGCTTTGATGATCACAAATCGATCACGGACGCCGTTATTGCGCGGCAGCCGGACGAAGCTGTCGCGCATTTGAAGCGGCATTTCCAGGAAACGGCCGATCGCTGCAGGGCGCGGCTCCTGCCCCAGGATGAGACGCAATCCGCCGCGAGCGAGCGCCCGGACTGCTGACAACTTAACGCAAGCGAGCAAGAACGACGATTGGGAAGAAACGATTGGCCGACGACTTGAGGAAATGCAGACTCTGACTCTCGTTGTTCCGCGACGAGAGATTGCGTTCGGCGCAGAGGCTCATAAGAAAGCCCGCGCCCCTGTCGGCCAGCAACAAGACGAAACGCAAGAGAAGTCCTGGGAGGGACCTCATGAAACTGACAGGCGGCGTCGCCAGCATCCGCAGCGCGAAAGTTAAACTGAACGATCCGAATTCTGTCGATCTCGACCAATTTGTCGACGATCGCCCCATAAGCGCATTTCATATCAACCTGGTGATTTGGCCGCTGATCACGATGATTGCCGACGGGTTCGATCTCGTCGTCATGGGATTTTCAGCGCCGGAGATCATCAACGCATTCCATATCGATCGCGGCTCTATGGGTTGGATTCTGAGCGCGAGCCTGATCGGCATGCTGATCGGAACACCGATCGCCGGATATCTGGGGGATCGATTTGGCAGGAAGCCGCTGGTCGTGGCTGCAACGTTGCTGTTCGGCGCGGCTACTTGGGTGACCGTATTTGCTGATACCGCAACTCACTTTTTCGTTTTGAGATTTGTTGCAGGATTGGGTTTGGCGGGCATCATCCCAAATGTCACGGCTCTCGTGTCCGAATCGATTCCGCGCGCATCGCGCGGGTCATTGCTCGTTATCGTCCAACTTGGCGTTCAAGTCGGAGCCTTGGTCCCCGGCCTCGTCGCCGCCTATCTTGTTTCGAAATTGGGATGGCCAATCCTCTTTCATGTCGGAGGTGCCTGCCCGATCCTGCTGGCACTCGCGCTAGTCTTCCTGTTGCCGGAATCGATCAAGTTCCTTGCGCTCGACCCCAAACGCCGCTCCAAGGTATTAAAGATGGCTCGTGCGATCGATCGAAACGTCGCATGGGATGATGCGACCCGCATCGTTCAGCATGTTCCGGACGCAAAAGCCTCTCTGTCTCCCATCGTGCCGTATCGGAATGGGATGCATGCAATAACGCCCCTTCTTTGGGCGCTCGCGGCCATCGGCCTGTTCACAAATTTGCTGATCGCGAGTTGGGCACCGACCGTGTTGCGAGATCTGGGTCTCGTGCCAGCGAGCGCCGCGTTGACTGTCACTTTCTTTGCCCTGGGAGGCTTGGTCGGTAGCTTGGTTATGACGCTGGTATTTAGCCGCTACGGATTCCTGGCAGTCGCCATTTTCTACCTGATAGCGGTGCCGGTCATTGCCGCAATTGGATATGTCGATCGCGGCCGGCTTCCCTGGCTGATCTTTGTTGCCGGTATCTGTGTGTCGGGAACACAGTCCGCGATCAACTCCGCATTCGGCATGCTGTACCCAACGCCGATACGTGGCAACAGTATAGGATGGGGGATGGCGATCGGCCGGTTGGGCTCAATATTCGGTCCACTCTTTGGCGGCTTCTTGATGGGACGGCATGTCACCGGAGACCAATTTTTTGCCATCGCCTCTGTACCGATCGCCATCGGAATCTGCGTTGCCGTCGTGCTTACCTATCTATGCCGGCAGCGATTCCATTCCTGGTCACTGAACGACATGCCCCTCTAATTCTAAAACTGGCCGGCGACAAACTCGGAAGTGGAATCCTGCGGATTCCCGAGTTTCGAACGGGCAGCACTGATTTGGTCGGACGGGCTGCGTCTGACCAGCGGGCTTACGCGCGCCGAAGCAGCAACAGCGCGCGCCCCTTCGCCGACTGCACGATGCTTTTTTGGACGCAGTCTGCCAGCCCAATAAGATTTCTCCGACCGTCGGTCGCAGCCGTATCGCAAGTTCGTCCGATGCCGCTATGCGTCAATATTGAGTGAGCTGCCCGGAAACGTACAGCCACTTGCCGTTCCTTCGGATGGCGACCTGCTGGCAGCAGCCATTCATGATTTTCCCGCTCGCGAATTCGTTAAGCTGGTTCCCGGTCATGATCGCGGTATCATCGTAAATCCGGATGTCAAGATTTGAACGCGTGACTCTGCGCGGGTTCTTGGCGATTCCTGACAGATAGTCGTGCCGGTCATCGATCCGACCGGATGCATGGATATGCCGATAACCGCCGGTCAGCAGTTCGCCGAGCGCCGCGATGTCGCCATTGGACAGGGCTGCGCATCGCCGCTGTTCGAGTTCGAAAAGCTGTTCCATCGATCTGTCAGTCGTTGATGGCGTGTTGCCAAGTTCTGGAATGTTGCCGGCGGACAGCACGAAACGGAGCACCGGTTCACTGACACTGGTGTCGTCGGTATTGAACGAGCAGATTTGCGATATGTGCCCGTGCCCGATCGCCCTAAGTAATTGCGGGCAGATCGCGGCCCTGCCGGCCAGGGCGGCGAAAAGTTCGCCTGCCTGAACCTGCATTTGGGCTGGATCATGTTCGGCGTAAACGATCAGCGCTGCCACGTCAGTAGCATCGATCAGGCGGACCGTCGCCATGTCAGGATACTTCGAAAAATCCGCGCCGAAATACCCCTCGTTTCGCAGATCGGGCGCCGGGATGCCGAATGCGCTGGCCGCCCGCTTTTCCAGCGCAACGTCATAGGAACCCGAGACCAGGACGATACCCGCCGCGCCGAGCGGCTTGCCGTCGTGAAAGCGGGAGACCAGTGCGGCCAGAGCGACATGGGCCGCCCCGGCTGACTCTCCCATCAGCACGATGCGCCCGGAGTCGGCTCCGAGGCTGTCCGCGTTTTGTTGCGCCCAGCGCAGGGCGGCCACGACATCCTCCGCGCCTGATGGCCATCGATCCCGCGGAGCCAGCCGGTAGTTTGCGATCAGCGTGACTACGCCGTGACGCGCGAAGAAATAGCCGATGTTGCTGCGGTCCGCTTTGTCGCCGCGGCTGTAACCGCCGCCGTGAAAGAAGATGACGACGGGACTTGTCCGCCGCGCCGCCGCCGGCCGATAGATATCTAGAGCAAGCCGCTCCGCATCGCCGTATCGAACATCGCGAGCGAGGTCGACGCCCTCCGTCGGCTGGCTCGCCAGCGCTTCCGCGTAGATCATTGCCGTGCCGACCGGGTCGATCACCGAGCCGATGGCGCGTATCTTCGCCGCCACGTCAGGCGGTGGCGAAGCCATTGGCGGACCAGGCTGGCTTGCTCCCGTCATCGTGCCGCGGCTTTCTCGTCGATGCTCAAAGCGTTGAACCTTTCCCAGCACTGCCGCCAGAGCGCGGCGGCGGCGCTGGAGACGCCCATTCCATCGCGGAGTCTGACGCTGCGAATGTTATCGACGGTGGCGCGCGCGGCGCCGCCGTCTCGATGGTAGTAAGGGGCCAGCCGAACCGCACAGCGATTCATGATCAATTCTCGGGGTGCCGACACAGCGGCGGCTCCAATAAAAGCTGCGACATGGTGATGCCAGCTGCAGTGCTTGTCGCTCGTGGGAGTCGCGCTCACGAGCGCGAGCGTGCGGGTGGCTGGGCGCGCCCTTCAAGCATCAGTTGCTCCCTGCACCGGTTGGCGGTTTCCGTGAAATGTTCGCTCAGCAGCGCTACCGCATCGTCCGGCCGGCGCGCGATCACGGCATCGGTGATCAGCTTGTGGTCATTGCGGCGCGGCGCGCGGGTGCGCGAGGTCCGCGCCATGAAGCGATAACGGTCATTGCTGTCGAACAGCTGGTCGCAATAGGCGATGACGCGCGGCGCGCGGCAGGCAGACAGCAGGCTCGCGTGAAACAACCGGTGTGCGCGCTCCCAGGCCGCCTCGGTCGAGACCGGGTTGTAGGGGATGCGATCCAGCCGCATCCATGCCAGCATGACCTGTTCTTCCCATTCGTGGCCGCCGAATTCGAAGGACTTGCGTAGCGCATACTCATTCAGCACCAGGCGGGTCTGCAACAGGTCGTCGAGGTCCTCCACGCTGAGGGGCGCGACCGAAAAGCCACGCTGGTCCGACTGCTGGACCAGGCCATCCTTGGCCGCCCGGTTGAGCGCCTCCCGCATCGGCGCGGCGCTCACCCCGTAGCGCTCGCACAGCGCGCCGATCTTTAGCTTCCGGCCAAACGGAAATATGCCGCCGATCACTTCGGCACGGAGCTTCTGATATGCCGCCGTGGCCAGCGTTTCTGATGGAACCACAGGTTTCATGGAAATGCCCGTCGCGAAAAAAGCCAGTTGATCGTTATCAATAATATCTATATTCATGGTTATTTAGGCTAGCAATATATATTTGGAGGCAGTCTTGGACCTGGGCATCAAAGGGCGGACGGCGCTGATTTGTGCGTCCTCCAAGGGGTTGGGGCTTGCCTGCGCAATCGCGCTGGCTCGCGAAGGCTGCCGGGTCTTCATCAATGGCCGCGACGAGGCCCGACTGGTCGATGCGGTTGCGGAAATCGAACGCGCGGTCGGAAAGAAGGTCACGGCGCTGCAGGCCGACATCGCCGAGGAGAGCGGGCGTGAGGTTCTGATCGCGGCCTGCCCGGACCCGGACATCCTGATCAACAACAATCACGGTCCCTCGCCCGGCAACTTCGTCGAGTTGGGCCACGACGACTGGATCGAGGCGGTCGATCAGAACATGCTGGCGCCGCTGCTTCTGATCCGGGCCGTGCTGCCCGGCATGCGGCAGCGCAAGTTTGGACGCATCGTCAACATCACCTCCGCGATGGTGAAGTCGCCTCACCCGTCAATGGAGCTTTCCTGCGGTGCCCGCGCCGGGCTTACCGCCGCCTGCAAGGCGCTGTCGGTGAGCGTTGCTGCCGACAACGTGACCATCAACAACCTACTGCCCGAGCGCATCGATACCGACCGCCAGCGTTTCATGGCCGAGCGGATGGTGAAACAGCACGGCATCACCTTTGAGGAGGCGCGCACGCGGATCGCCGAATCGCTGCCGGCGAAGCGGTTCGGGCGACCGGAGGAGTTCGGCGATGCTTGCGCGTATCTGTGCAGCGCTCAGGCCGGTTTCATCACCGGGCAGAACCTGCAACTGGACGGCGGCTCATACCGCGGGCTCGTCTGAATTTCAGAACTACGAAAACATCAGCGGAGGCCCCATCTAATGCCGATCCCGAAGCCAGTCTACCGGCCACCTTTCAATATTACCCGTGCCAGCCACGTCGTGCTGCGGGTCAAGGATCTTGCAAGCAGCAAGGCCTTCTATGTGGACACGCTGGGCTTCGTGGTCAGCGGCGAGGACGACGGCCGGCTCTATCTCCGCGGACTCGAAGAGGCCTGCCATCACAGCCTAGTACTGGAACAGGGCGAGGCGCCGTGCGCGCTACGCGTCGCGTTCCGCGTGCTGACCGAGGAGGACCTTGAGATCGCCGCGCAGCACTTCACCAAAGCGGGCCTGGTGCCATCGTGGGTGGCGGTGCCGCATCAGGGCCGTACGCTGCATGTCAACGACGCCGTCGGCTCGCCGCTCGAAATCTGCGCCACCATGGAAACGCGGCAACGGCTGATTTTGCAAGCCAGCCAATTCCACGGTGCCTGTCCGCAGCGCCTCGATCATTTCCAGATCGTCACGCCGCACGTGGCTCGGGCGCTCGATTTTTACTATAGCATGGGTTTCCGGCTGTCCGAATACGTCTCGCTGGAAGGGTCGAACGAACCCGACTTCGTTTTCCTGCAGCGCAAGGGCAATCCGCACGACATCGTCTTTGTGCCGGGACAGGGGCCGCGGCTGCACCACGCGGCATTCATGGTGCCGGAAGCGCACCACCTGATGTTCATCTGCGATCTGCTGGCGGAAAAGGGCTACGGCCGCAACATTGAGTTCGGCCCGTGCCGGCATTTCGCCCCGGGCTACGCGCGTTTCGTCTACCTGCGCGATCCCGACGGCCATCGCATCGAGTTGTTCAACACCCACTACCAAACCATGGACATCGAGGACGAGCCGATCCGCTGGGAAATGACCAAGCTCCTCGCAGGCGGCTGGGGCCCTGCGCCGCCCGAATCCTGGCAGACCCAGGCGATGCCATTTGAGGATGCTTCGGTGGAGTAGGTCGTGTGCTCGATGAGAGAGACGCGGACTGAATCATTTGATGAACGGCGGCCGGAGCGCGATAGGCCTGGAAGTCGGCCTGCCTAATTGTTCTGTGACATGATCAAACAGCAGCCCCGTAGCCGGATGTTTTTCATCATGTGCACGTCACAAAGCGAGCGCGGCCAGCCAACCGCCCTAGTCCATGTTGAGGATAGGGCCGAACCGCAACCAACTCGAACCGTCGAACCGATGCATCTGCATTTGTCTAATCGGATAGTGATTGATGGGCGACGTCGTGAGGGTAATGCCCGGCAACAGAAGCCCGAGCTCAAGATGATCGAGACTTTCTGCCTGCCTCAAGACGTTCGCCCGGGTCAATTCGTCGCCGCATCGTTCGAGCACGTGCACGAGCGCTTGGGCAGACATGAATCCATACGCTAAGAGAGCATTGCTCTTGTTCTCTTGGGGCATGTACGTGGCCAGGAAGGCGAGAAATTCCTTCATGCCCGGATCGTCCGCCCAGTTAGGATCGTCGGGATCCTTGGTGTAGTGCGCAGTCAGAATATCCTTCGAGTTATCGAGCCCAGCGGGCTTGAGCACAGAACCTACTGAAGCCGACGCACTTTGCAGGATATGTACGGGCTTCCAGCCCATCTCGGCAGCCTTCCTGATCGCCATAGCTGCGAATTTAGCTGGAGTAAGATTGGCAAACACTTCGACGCCGGCTGCGCGCATCTCCACGAGGCGCGAATCGATCGTGGGCTCGGTGGACTCGTAGGTCAGTTCGGCAACAATGTTCGATGATGCTTTGCCGAGGCCGTGCTTGAACCCGACAATGTTGTCGCGTCCGAACCCATCATTCGGAAACAGTACGCCGATCTTGGCGTTGGGATAGTTCTCCGCGATGTAGCGGCCGTAAAGGTGAGCCTCGCCCTGGGTGTGCGGCTGAAGGCCCATCGACCAAGGATATTGTACATGATCTCCGAACAGGGTGCCGCCTGCAGCAATAAACAGCTGCGGCACGCGCTTGGCGTTAACATACTTGATGATGGCCAAATTGGTAGGCGTGCCCATCTGGCTGAACAGCAGAAGCACCTCATCGGCCTCAATTAGCTTGCGAACTTGTTCGACCGTTTTCGGAGGGCTATAGGCGTCGTCATAAGAGAGGAATTCGATCTTGCGGCCATTGATTCCGCCCCGCTCATTGATCATCTTGAAATAAGCGGCTTGGATGTGGCCAATGATTGCGTAGGCCGAATTGGGTCCACTGTAGGGATCGGTATTTCCGATCCTGATCGTGGTGTCGCTCGCGCCAGAATCGTATTTCTTTTCAGCACGAGCTATCTGCGCGTTGACAATCATGAGCGCGGCGGCAAGCAGGCTGACAGCCTTGTTTGACATTTCCCACCTCGGGCTTTTTAGGCAGTGCGCGGACTGACGTCGAAGCGCACGCGAATCGCTGCTCAACCACCCCGATCCCCTCTCGTTTCAGATAGCCAAATAGCAAGGCATGCTTCGTCGATGTGAGCTTATTTGAGCCGGGTCACCACTGCAGCGTCACCTTCCGGAAAAGTGATCGTCATCGAGTTATCTGGAATGAAATCGTGATCATTGACGGCGCCGTCTTTGCGGAACATCTCGTATGCGATCTCGCGTTCGATCTTGCCGTCCTTCATCTGGAACACATGGGTCAGCCGCACCGACATGCGGGTTCCAATTGGAAAGGGGACATTAGGCATTTCATCTCCAACTAACGTCGCAACACTAACTTGATCGTCGAACACGAACGTCTCGGTGGCGAAGCGCCGGATCGGAGTAGTCCTGTGGTACACAACAGAACGGAAAATTCCGTGATACGCCTTCAGGATCTCGCTCTTGTCGGTCATCACGATCCCGCGGTTAGGTGCCTCCCAAGTGACCTTGTCGGCGTACAGCGCAATTGCCTCATCGATATGTTCAGGATTTTCGTTGTGAAAATGAGCTTCGACCGCGCGCAAATTCCGCTCGATAATCTGCTCGCGGGTAAGCGCGCTGTCGGGCAGCAATGTCTCGACCTTCATGAGAACACGTCCTGCTTCTGCGGGTCTGCCCATTGGCGTCCTTTCCTTAATGGTGATTATCCGCGGTGGCTTGCATCGACGATTGGATTGGTCACACTGCCCAAGCCTGAGATGCTCACTGTGACGCTATCGCCTGGCCGCATCAGAATTCGGGGATTGCGGCTGTAACCTACTCCATCAGGCGTTCCAGTGAGTAAGACATCGCCCGGCCTCAGAGTGACATGGCGCGATGCAAAAGCGGCAATATCGCCGACGCTGAAGACCATGTCGTCGGTAGTCCCGGATTGCATCGTCTGTCCGTTAACGCGAGTCTCAAGCGTTTGCCCGCGATAGCTATATTCGTCGGCTGTCACCACGACGGAGCCGATCGCACCACTTTTGTCCGGATTCTTGCCCAGGCACCACTGGCCGGTAGACAGCTTGGTCATTTGGACCTGTGATGCCCGCGCGCTAATATCGTTCGCGACGGTGTAACCAAGCATCGAGCGCTCGGCCTTTCTGGCCTCCACATCGATCAGAGTGTCACCGACGATCGCCGCTAACTCCACCTCCCAGTCTAGGCCTTCGGGCTCCGCCCGTGGGACCGGCACCGGCGAGCCGTCGACGACCAATTCTGATGTCCACCGTGCAAAAAGATTCGGGAACTCGGGCGTAGGAAGGTTCGATTCCTTCCCGTGCGCGACATAATTGATCGCAGCACAAATGATCTTGGCGCCGATCGGCACTGGAGGCGCCAAATCGAGTTCGGCAAGAGACATGGTGCCCTTGAATTGTGAACGGGCACGCTCTTTCCATTTGGGAACGTGGTCGTAGAAGCTATCGATGTCAGTCAGAGGCGCGACCTTGTCGTCCACGAGTACGCCCATCGCAATCTTGCGGCGCATCGCTCGGCCTTCAGGATAATATGAAACAAGACGCATTGGTTCTCCCTGGTAGACAGTCGTTGCTCAGCGACCTGACGTGAGTCGGCACTGCTGTCGCGGGCTCTAGCTGAAGGGCGAAAACAATGTTCGCCCGCATGAGCAATCCGATTGCGTCCCGATTATGCGGGCTTGTATCCGTTCCCTACAGTAGTGCTGACCGCAAAGGCGGTCAACATGATTATATATATTTAGAGGTTCGTATATTATACGCTTCTTGGAGGAGCTTCCGAGCCCGCCGCTGATCCGGGGTAAGCCGCTCATCCCACAGCTGAAGGTGATGGAATATGGCAAAATTGCTAAATAGGGATGCCTCGGTCAATGTATGCAATTGGCCAGATTCTATAAACTGGAACCAGACATATGTCTTCCGTTAAGACTTTAGCCGTCGCTGGCGGCAAGAGGACCATGGCCTCCATCCTGACCGAGAGGTTGCGCCAGGATGTGCTGAGTGGGGCCCTCAAAGCCGGCGCCCGACTGACCATGAGGGATTTGGCTGAGCGTTACGATGCGGGTGCCATTCCATTGCGCGAGGCGCTGTCACGCTTGTCATCGACCGGCTTCATCACGGTGGAGGATCAACGTGGATTCAGGGTTGCCGAAATATCGGACGAGGAGGTTGTGGATGTCCAGACACAGCGTGCCGAACTGGAGTGTATCGCGCTGCGCAAGTCGATAGAAACTGGATCTCTTCAATGGGAGATCGATCTCATCTCCTCCTATCATGCACTGCTACATATCCAGTTACGACTCAGCGGCCAACCCTTGGCGAACAATCCGGATTGGGAAGCACAGCACTGCAAATTTCATTTCCATCTTGTTTCCGCGTGCGGGTCGAAATGGCTGCTGCATTTCATTCAAACACTTATTGAACACAGTTCGAGATATAGGCAGGCAGCTTCCATCGTCTTCAGTGCCAACTCCGGAAAACGCGATGTCGGAGCTGAGCACAAGGCCATCGTCGACGCCGCCGTGGCCCGCGATGCGGATTTGGCGTGCGCGCTGTTACGCGCCCATCATAGAACGACCACCGAATATGTAGTGGAGATGATCAGAAAGGCTCAAGACGCCGAAGTTAGCCGCGTTGATAAAGAAGAAAGGCCTTAGGCAATGCAGTGGCTGCTGGAAAAGATGAATGCCTGAGCGCGGGGACGAGTGCTCTCGCGGATGAAACAGTGAAGACGGAAACTCGAGATGCAAGACGGTATTTGGACGGACAACGGCTTGGGCGGAACGCCCCGTGCCGAAATGCATTATGATGGCCGGATGATGCTGTGTTTCCCCGAACGGCCTACCACGCTCGTGGAGATGTTCAACGATCTCGTGCATCGCGTTCCACACAGACCGGCCATCGTCGAGGATCGCGCGATTAGCTATCGCGAGCTGGATCATCTGGTCGGCGCGATCAGCGCCAATCTCGCCGGCCTCGGCATGGCGCGCGGCGACCGCGTCGCATTGTTCCTGGGAAACTGCTGGGAATTCCTGGCCTGCGTGATCGCCTGCAACCGGATCGGCGTCATCGTGGTTCCGATTGGCACGCGTCAGCGACGGGCTGAGCTGACCTTCCTACTGAATGACAGCGACGCCAAGGCACTGGTCTTTGAGAGCGATCTCGTCGATGCCGTTCCGCCGCCGCAAGACGTGCCCTCGCTCACCCACCGGTTTGCTATCCGCGGGGCGGCTGCCGATGCAAGGCCGTTTGCCGATCTGCTTGCCCCGAACGCGTCTACAGCCCGAGCCGCGGACCTGTCGGAAGAAGACGTTGCCATTATCCTCTATACGTCTGGCACCACAGGGCGCACGAAGGGTGCGCAGCTGACGCATCTCGGCATCATCCACTCCGCCCTCACCTTCGCGCGCTGTCATGGATTGGACGAGAGGGACCGCGCGCTGGTTGCTGTCCCGTTGTCGCACATCACCGGGCTGGTCGGGGTCGCGCTCTCGATCATGGTTGTCGGCGGCTGCGTCGTGCTGATGCGTCAGGCGTTCAAGACTTCGGACTTTCTCGCTCTCGCAAGCCGCGAGAAGATCACCTATTCGATCCTCGTTCCGACCATCTATACGCTATGCGTGATGTCGCCGGAGCTCGGGAATCACGATCTGTCTGCCTGGCGGATCGGTTGTTTCGGCGGCGCGCCGATGCCCGTGGCCACAATCGAGATGCTGGCGGTGAAATTGCCTCACCTCCAACTCCTCAACGCTTATGGCGCGACCGAGACGACCTCGCCGGCGACCATCATGCCGGGAACGCAATGGCGCGGACACATCGACAGTGTTGGCATGACCGTTCCATGCGGCCGGATCAAGGTGGTCGACGACGAAGGGATCGAGGTCCCTCGCGGTACGCCAGGCGAGCTGTGGATCGCTGGCCCGATGGTGGTCCCCGGCTATTGGCGGCGGCCCGATGCAAACCAAAGCGAGTTCGTCGACGGCTTCTGGCGTTCGGGTGACATCGGCACGATGGATGCCGAGGGGTTTGTGCGCGTATTCGATCGCAAAAAGGACATGATCAACCGCGGCGGCTTCAAGGTGTTCAGTGCCGAGGTCGAGAACGTGCTCTGCAGTCTCGATGGCGTCCTGGAATGCGCTATCGTTGGTCGTGCCGATCCCGTTCTTGGAGAGCGCGTGCACGCCGAGGTCGTAGTCGCCGAAGGAACCGTGCTCGCGGAATCAACCATCAAGAAATTCTGCGTCGAGCGGCTGTCGGACTACAAGGTGCCGGAAACGATCACGTTGCGTACCCTGCCCCTGCCACGCAACGCGAACGGTAAGATCTTGAAAGGAGAACTGCGGCAGAATGAAGCTGCTAAACCGCCACCGTTGCTGGACTGAACGCTAAGGGTCCGTGATCGAGATGGGAGATCATCCGCGGAGCCCGCTACGTCCCAATGTCCATCTTCGGAAAACGCAATCTTGGCCCGACATGGGTGCCGATTTGGTCGCGCCCGAGCTGCGGTCGCGCCGAGATCGTCATTGAGGCTCAGGACAAAGGCAGTGTCATGCTGCTTGACGGAGGATTTTGCGCCAAGTGGCCATACATGCCGTGCGGCGCTTGAGCCGAGCGCACGCACCTGAACAGACACTAGCATCGAGTTCCCTAGCGACTACCGGACGATCTCCAACCAGGTCTGCCCGCGCCGCCGACCAAACCTGCGCGGACTCGCTGCTTCATCAAGGGACGTGGCCGGAAGCGCTCGCCGTAGGCTTCATGCATAATTTCTTGTGCTTGCAAGCACAGACTCGATGTGGTCGCGTCCATCAGCTCGAAAGGTCCCATCGGATGCCCGAGCCCGAGACGACATACCGTATCGATTTGTTCGGGCGTCGCGACCCCCTCCTCCACGAGGCGGACAGCCTCGATCATGAAGATATGGAGAAGCCGGTTGACCGCAAATCCCGTCACGTCCCTGATCTCAACAGGTGTCTTGCCTGCCTCTGAGCATAGATGCTTTACGAAGTCGAGGGTCTCTGATGACGTGTCGAACGCCGGAATGATCTCAACCAGTTTCATTCGCGACACTGGCGAAAAATAATGAGTGCCGACAAATCGTGACCGGCGCGCCTCCCTAACATGAGTTGCCAGTGCCGAAATCGGGATCGTTGAGGTGTTGGTGGCAAAGATGCAATCGGAGCGGCAGATCTCGTCAAGTTCATGAAAGACATCAGCCTTGACGTCCTCGCGCTCGAAAACCGCCTCTGTGATAAAGTCACACGACACAAAGCGCTCGCGATCGACCGTCGTCTCAATACAGCCGAGAACGGCCTCCTTCTGGCCGGCCTCGTAGAAGCCACGGCCGACCCCCTTCTCATAAAGGCGATCGAGCCGCGCAATGGCGCTGTGAAGGGCTTCTTCCGATCTGTCGTTCAAGAGCACCGACTGCCCGGCACGCGCAAAAATGAAGGCGATTTCTGCCCCCATCAGCCCCGCGCCAACAATACCGATCTTCATTGGAAAGCTCCGCTAATTTTCCGCATTGGTTCGAGATAATGACTGGACGTGCTGAGTTCGCGTATTTGCGCAGCTGCAGCTTGCCCATCTTGCTGCGGTGAACGTCGTTTGGTCCATTCGCAAGCCGCAACGGATATGCGGTTGCATAGACGGCGGCCAATCCAAAATCGCTGCTGGTTACAACTCTCCTGCATCTGGATTGCCAAATCGACGACCTACCAAGTCTTGTTTGGCAGAGCGTCCTCTGCTCATCGCGATCTCTATCTTCGCCAGATCATCCAACGCCGGGCGTGAGCAGGCGCGCTATGCATCATAGTGCGCACTTCCCTGACACGCTCCTGCATCAAGATCAACTCGGGAGCTCCCTTGCCGAACCTAATGCGACTGGCCGTATGCGCAGTGGTTGCTCAGGCGAACTGCCGCGATTTCCGACATGCGTGCTTCCTCGCTCAAAACCACTGGGGTTGCATCAACAACGTCGTCTCGTCGAGGCTGTCGAGCAACGCCCGCTGGGTTCGGGCCTTTGGCAGTTCGTAAGAAAAGAAGAACTGGCAGGTTGTGATTTTACCTCGAAGGAAATCTGGATCGCCTTTGCCCGATTCCAACATCCGAACCGCGGTAACGGCTTGCGTCAACCACATCCATGCGACCACGATATGGCCCATCATGTCGAGGTAGACTGTTGCATTGGCAAGGGCGAGTCTTGGTTGGTCAGAGAGGATAGCAACGAGAGTTTCTGTCGTCGCGACCAATTCCGACAAATGGTCCGTCAGGACTTCTGCGTGGGAGCGAAGCGCCCCGATCTCCCTGGCTCTGCCAGCATCCGCCAAAATGCGGGCCACCAGGATCTTCAGCGCACTGCCGCCAGCCTGGATGACCTTCCGGCCAAGCAAGTCAAGCGCTTGCATGCCGTGCGTACCTTCGTGGATCGGGTTGAGACGATTGTCCCGATAGAGCCGCTCAACCGGGTAATCGCGCGCGTACCCATAACCGCCGAGTACCTGAATCGCATGCTTGTTGGCCTCCAGGCAAAACTCAGATGGCCAGGATTTTGCTAGCGGCGTCAACAGATCAAGCAGCAATTCGTCGTCGCGACGCTCAATTTCATCCGTGCCGGTACGGATCCGATCGACGAGCCTTGCAGCGTAGAGCAATAGCCCCAAAGCTCCCTGAACCGCAGCTTTTTGCATTAGGAGCAATCGCTTGATATCGGCATGCTCGATTATTGGGACTTGAGGAAGTGCGGCATTCTTACCGTCCGGATGGCGACCCTGAGCTCGTTCACGCGCGTAAGCGAGTGACACGCTGTAGCCGGCGGCTCCCAAGGCCGTGGCGCCAAGGCCAACGGCGATGCGTGCCTCATTCATCATCTGGAACATGTATGCGAGGCCCTTATTGGCCTCGCCTATCAGATAGCCGATGCACGGCGCATCTTCGCCGAAATGGAGCAACGTATTGGTTGTACCTCGATACCCCATCTTGTGATTGAGGCCAGCGAGCGCTATGCCGTTGCGACCGCCGAGCTTGCCATCGCTGGAAATAAGATACTTGGGAGCGATGAAGAGTGAAATTCCCTTCACGCCGGGCGGGCTCCCAGGAATTCTCGCCAGCACCATGTGAACGATGTTCTCGGAAATGTCCTGATCTCCACCTGATATCCACATCTTGCGGCCGTAAATGTGAAAATGACCGTCGGGTTGCGGTTCGGCGCGGGTTGTAATGTCCGACAGTGAAGAACCTGCCTGCGGCTCCGACAGGCACATCGTTCCGAAGAAGCGGCCTTCGACCATTGGTTTGAGGAAAGTATTCTTCTGTTCGGGCGAGCCGAACGCGGCGAGGAGGTTGGCTGCCGCGATGGTCAAGAGAGGATAGCCAGCCGTACTAATGTTTGCCGCTGAGAAGATATAAGCGCAGGCGCTGCGGACCGTCTCCGGCATTTGGGCCCCGCCCCATTCATTTTCGAAGCCGGCACCGAAAAATCCTGCATCCCTGTATGCAGCGAGCGCCTTGCCAACGCCAGCGCCCATCAGCACTCGGCCATCGACGAAGCGCGGCTCGTTCTCGTCGAGGTCAGCCGCGTGGGGCAGAAAATGTTCGACGGCAATACGTTCTGCCGAATCGAGCGCCGCTTCAATGCTCGGTCGATCGTAGTCGGCGTATCGCTGTGTCGCCTGCAGGTCATCTACGTGGAGCAGATCGAAGAGCTGGAACGCTAGATCGCGCCGATCGATAGTAATCAAGAGTGTCGCTCCAGGGTAAGAACTTGCCAACTCCCTCCGCGGTCTACGTCTATTTGGTGGGAGCGCGATGACATCGGTTGCTAACTTCCAGTGAACACTGGTGTCCTCTTCTCGAGAAAAGCTCTGGCGCCCTCTTCCTTGTCTTTCGTCGAGTAGCACAAGGCGAAGGCCTTGATTTCAGCCTGACAGGCCGCCTCTGTATCGGCGTCGACAGCAACCTTGAGCGAGGACTTCAGCTGCGCCAGCGCAAACGGTGAATGCGCGGCCAGCTTTAGGGCCAGCTCTTGAGCCGCGTCTGGCAAGTTTTCAGGTTCATGCATCGAGGCAATCAGACCCAGCTCAAGCGCACGCGAGGCCGATATGGGATCCCCTGTCATCGCGAGCAAGCGTGCAACCGACGCGCCGACCAACTTGGTTAGGCGTACCGTACCGCCGCCACCGGGAAGAATGCCAAGCTTGACTTCTGGCAGGCCAAACTGTGCCTTGCTCGATGCGATCCGAATATCACAAGCGAGAGCGAGTTCGAGACCTCCTCCCAAGCAGAAACCGTTGACCACGGCGACTACGGGTTTGGGACATTCCACCAAGGCGTCGGTGACGTGCTTGATCCGTGCCGCAATTGCGAGAGCATCCGCGGGAGAGGCGCCTACGAACTCGGAAATGTCGGCGCCTGCAATGAAAGCACGATCGCCCTCACCCGTTAGCTGCAAGACCCGCACCGCAGAATCAGATGACAGTTCGTTGATGGCGTCGAGCAACTGCTTCAAGACCGCTGCATTCAGGGCGTTGAGTGCTTTTGGTCTCCGCACTACGATCGTGCCTACAACGCCGTTGATCTGGGAAGTTACCAGTTTTTGAGTCACGATTGATTTCCTCCCGTTACGCGATCCGTTCGATCAGGACGGAAAGGCCCTGACCACCGCCCATACAGAGCGTCAGGACGGCACGATGGCCGTTGACGTCCTCGAGATGTTGTAGTGCGGTGATCGCCATCCGCACGCCCGTCGCGCCGGGTGGATGGCCGATTGAAATGCCGCCGCCATAAAGATTGGTAGCATCGCGCGGAACTCCGAGTTGTGCTTCCGCATGCAAGTTCACCGAAGCAAATGCTTCATTGACCTCAAAATAGTCGATGTCAGAAATCTTCAGGTTCTGGCGCTCAAGCAACTTACGTGTAGCGGGCACGGGACCACATCCCATTATGCGAGGCGGGACGCCGGCAATCGCGTAGTCAACGATTCTCGCGCGTGGTCGCACCCCCGCAGCTTCAGCTGCACCGCGCTGGGCAACTACGATGAACGCCGCTCCATCCGTCACACCACTGGAATTGGCCGGCGTGACCCTTCCTCCTTCGCGAAACACGGGCTTCATGGACGCAATCTTTTCCGGCGCGATCGTCGGTCGCGGAAACTCGTCCTTGTCGAAGGAACGCTTCGCCCTGCCGTCTGGCACATCAATCGGAGCGATCTGCCGGGCGAGAAAACCGCTGTCCGCCGCTGCTCCGGCTCGCCTTTGGCTGGTCAAAGCGAATTCGTCCATCGCCTCACGCGTGTACTGGTAGTCCTCGGCAAGGTTCTCCGCGGTCTCGCCCATGAGCTCCAGGCTCAGGGGGTCGCGATAGGTCCAATCTAGCGCGTCGATCATGATCTGCGGACCCCGCTTGACGCCCCAGCGAGCACCAGTGACAATGTAGGGTGCGCGCGAAAAGTTCTCGCCGCCGCCGGCCAGGGCCAGTTGTGAATGACCGCTGGCAATGTGTTCGGCAGCCGAAATGATGGCCTGAAGACCGGATCCGCAGGCGCGATTGACATTCATTGCCGTAGAAACGTCGGACAGTCCGGCCTTCAGAGCTATTGCGCGCGCCGCAAGGTAGCCCTCCTGGTCTACCGGAAGCACATTCCCCCAGACGAGGTGATCGATGCGCTCGGCGGCAAGTCCGCCGCGCTCCATTGTGGCACGCGCTGCATGCGCACCAAGTTCGATAAGCGGCACATCGCGGAGCGATTTCCCAAAATCACCGAACGGCGTACGCATGCCGCTCGCGATAACGATCTCAGTCATGACTGCTACCACCTTATTTCGCTTAATGCCGTTCTTCATGTCCTTAGGGCTACTGCATCGGTTTGCGAAGTCTCACCATGCTGCCCCGTTTGTTGCCGTACTCGGCATCTTTTCGGACGTAGATACCATGACCTGCTGTTCTTGCCATGATGACGGGAATGAGCGATCAGCAAACTACTTCTTGAGCAGGGGACAGCGCGACGCTTCCAGCGGCTGGAATGCCTTATCGCCGGGGACGGTCGCCATCAGCTTGTAGTAGTCCCAGCGCCCTTTTGATTCCGAAGGCTGTTTCACTTCGAATAGATACATGTCGTGAATCATCCGGCCGTCTTCGCGGATCTTGCCGTTCTTGGCGAACATGTCATTGATGGGTGCTTCCTTCATCGCCTTCATGACCGCGGCGGTCTCTGTGGTCCCGGCCGCCTTCACTGCCTTCAGGTAGTGACCGACGGCCGAGTAAAGAGCGGCCTGGACGGAAGTCGGCACGCGGTTGGTGTGCTCCTGGAAACGCTTTGTGAAGGCGCGGGTTTCATCGTTTAGGTCCCAGTACCATGATTCAGCGAGGAGCAAGCCTTGCGCGGTCTGGAGGCCCACACTGTCGATGTCGGAGACAAAAGCGAGCAGCGGTGACAGCTTCTGTCCACCAGTACGAGTAAGACCGAATTCGGCCGCTTGCTTTATCCCAGTGATCGTGTCACCGCCCGCGTTGGCGAGACCTACAACCTTGGCCTTAGAGGCTTGTGCCTGCAGCAGGAAGGACGAGAAGTCCGACGTGTTGAGGGGGTGCTTCACGCTGCCGAGAACCCTACCGCCAGATTTGATCACAACATTGGAAGTATCGCGCTCGAGATCCTGGCCGAAAGCATAGTCGACGGTGAGAAAGAACCAAGTATCGAGTCCTTGTCTTACCGTGGCAAGGCCCGTGACGTTGGCCTGACCATAGGTGTCGAACGTATAGTGGATAGTATATGGACCACAGGCCTCATTCGTTAAACGAACCGAGCCTGGGCTAGTGAGTATGATGATCTTGCCGCGGGCTTTTGCAATCTCATTCGCCGCAAGCGCGGTCGCTGAGGCCGCAACATCAATGATTGCCTCAACACCTTGATTGTCGAGCATGTCGCGCGCGATATTTGCCGCCTGGTCAGCCTTGTTGAGGTGATCGGCTGCGACGATTTGGATCTTCCGACCGAGCACCTCACCGCCGAAATCCTCAGCCGCCATCTTGGCCGCAGTTTCGCTACCTATTCCGGTAATGTCGGCATAAAGGCCGGACATATCGAGGATTGCCCCCAACTTCAGCGGAGGCTTGTCTTGCGCCATTGCGGCGCCGGTCTCATCAATCAGCAGAAGAGCTAGCAGAACCGCAAGAACCCGCCTCGCCTGGATTCGTGAAACAATAACGAAGTCCGCCATACGAATTATCATAGCAATAAGCTTCATGAGTGCCCCCCTAACAGTGCTTGTGTCCGTTTTTCGGCTTTCTTGTCTTTTTCCTCAGACCCAGCCGAACACAGACTGGCACTTGTTCAGATCGTCACATCTGCTCTGCGATCGTGTGCATCAACTGCGGGCTCGACGGATCATGTAGTTGCCATAGGTAGCATCGCAGATTTGATGCCGCTGATACTGTCGTTGCGGAAGGCAACCATCGATAGGTAGTTCGTCTTTGGCCTTGGGTTCTTTGACGAGATTTCAGCGAAGAGCTCATGGAAGAATTAGTGAGTGGCCAGCAGATCGAGGCGGACTGCGGGATGGCCAGCGCGCATGCACGCCCTTGTGTCGGAAGATGCTGTCCCGGCGAAGCTCTCTTGCGACCTGTCGCGACCGCGACAGATCGTGGCGAGAACGGCGAAGTTGTTGGCGTTCGAAAATCCAGCCCCCGGCAAAGGCAGGGTCCGCCCAAAGGCCGCGACACTGCAATGCGTGATCGCCTACGTACCGGAATGATGGAAGCGTTTGCCCGGCCAGGCACGTAACATCGCCTAGACTGGCCAGAGTTCCAGCGCCCGGCAATCTTTCCATCTGCGTGCGGGACCGCCTCAGTGCGCCGAACTTTTTAGCCCAAAGGACTGTTTCGATTGAATGTTTCACAAACGTCCACGCTGTCAGCGAATGTTCCCTCACTGAACTATTGGATTGATTGTTGAACACTTATACATATACAAAATTGATAATCAATATGCGCAGATTGAAAATCTTGGAGATGAATGATCTTGGCCGAGCCTGCCGTTACATTGGCCGCGACATCTCCGCATCGAAAGGATTGAGGACAAACATGCCGAAAACCATTGCATCTGCGAACGCAGAACCGGCGATGGCAATTGATAGTGCGCCCCGAAAGCGCGCGGTGAGCGCCGCTTACGAACTGTTTCGAGAGATAATCCGCGGGCTCTATGAAGGCCGCTACGTTCCGGGCCAGCGTTTGGTCGAAGCCGACCTCATCCGCGACCATGGCGTCAGCCGCTTTGTAGTGCGCGAAGCACTGAAGATGCTCATGAACGAGGGCGTGGTGTCGATTGGATTTAACCGTGGCGCACAGATTCCGCGCCTCACTCGCATCGAAGCGCGCGATTCCCTCACCGTGATGCAGTGGTTGTTCGCGCTCGCGGCGAGAAGCGCAGCAGAGCGCATTGATCTTGGCAATGATCGCGAGACTTTGGTGGCGAGTACGAATGCGTTACTCGCCTTCGCACATGACAGTGACTTCTTTGAATTCGGCCGTGCATGCAGCAACTTCTTTCGCACAATCACCAAGCTCGGCGGCAACAAGGAATTGCACCGGCTGCTTCCGACGCTGCAGATCCACATCGTCCGCGCGCAATTTCGCACTTTTCCGAATGCAACGGAAAACCACCGACTCACAAGCTTCAAAACAATGTCGGATGCGATCTTGTCGGGCGATCCGGACGCTGCAGAAGCAGCGGTCCGCCGACATTTCGTCGACCTGGCAGACGATATCGCGGCGCTTCCGGACCGGGCTTTTCGATAGGGTCAACAAGCATGCCATCCCGCAACGCTTGAAGCCCTTCGGCTTTCGGTCCGCATTACTTTTTGCGAGCATTGAGTTTAGCGAAGACATCCGCTGCTCTATGCTCCGTCGACAAAGCTTAGACTTGCATGGCTTGTCGGTTAGCTGCCGGTCTGAAAATGCAGCGTGCTTGCTCGATAGGCTCGACGGGAAAACGCTATCGATGACCAGGAATGGAAGGACAGAAGCCGCACGCGCCAACAATCGCGACATCTGACAACGATATCCCATTCGTTCCTGTGTCTCCTGACCGCTAGTGTTCGGAATCAAGGCCAACAGCAAGAGCAGGATATCTTCGCCGATCTCGTGCTCGCATCTTTACCATCCACATCTTGCGCCCATTGATGCGGTACCAGGGGCCCAATGCCCCGTCAGGCAGAGTCACGATATAGGAAAGGTTGGAGCCGGTCGCGGCTCGCTCAGATGGGTTGGCGATAGTGAGCAGCGAGCAGGCTCTCAGGGCGATGCTCGCCGAGCTGAAGAAGCTGTTGGCAGCCATTTCCACCGTGCAGGGGAAGTTGACTGTCCAACGAGATCGTTGGCGCAAGGCGTTCGACTGCGGTCGCCGCGCGGTCAACGCCAGGACGTTCGGCGATCGGCTTGCCGTGATGACGCCCGAGGCACCGAAATAAACTTGGGGCCCAGGAAGACGTCGAGCTGGGCGCATGATAGAGGGGCAGCGCGTGCAGCACGTTCTCGTCAGCATCCATGTCGCCATCGATGATGGTGGCCACCTCGGTTGAGACTGAAAGTTCACCAGATGTCCCCCTCTCAATCGCGATTTCTCGTAGTAAAGTGAGTTGATGCCCAGCGTAGCGAAAGCACCGTGGCGACGCGGCCTCTCGACGATAGGTCAGGATTGGCGACCTCATCTGACCTTGGCACGGCCGGTGATGGATTGGAGTAAAACAAATCCTGATCAAAGAGTTATGACTCGCGCGTGCGCGCGGCGGTTCTAACTTTCCTTCGGTTTTGTTCTCATGCAGTCGCCCCCGCCGAGCTGCTGAAAAGAACACTTGGCCATCGGCGCCTGTACTGGGTCCACCGGATCAATGGGTTGCTCGATTCGGAACCAGGCGACGTAAAGCGCCGGAAGGAATATCAGGGTGAGAACCGTGCCGACGATGATGCCGCCCATCATGGCATAGGCCATCGGCCCCCAAAACACCTCCCGGGCTATCGGGATCAGTGCGAGGCTTGCCGCAGCCGCAGTCAGCATGATCGGACGCATTCGGTGCTCGGTTGCCTCTACCACAGCCTCCCAAGGCGCCCGGCCTTCCTCGCGCAAACGTTCGATCTGCACGACGGGAATCACGGGGTTGCGGATCAATTGCCGATCAGTGCCAACACACCGAGAATCGCTACGAAGCCTAAAGGTGCTCCACTCGGCAGCAGCGCGGCGACCACGCCGATCAGCGCGAGAGGCGCCACTGCGAACACGAGGAAGAGACGCTGGAAGCTCTGCAGCTGCAGCATCAGGATTGTCGCCATGCTTAGCAACATCAGCGGTACCACCGCCACAATTAGCGCCTGGCTCTTGGCGCTGTCCTCGACACTGCCGCCAACGGCGACAGAATAGCCCGGCGGCAACCTTGAGATTGATCACTGATCAGTGCATACGCCGCCAGCGACCGAGATCAGCTGCCGAGAGTCGACCCCTCATTCGGATTGAGGAAGGCGCATCCCAGTCACGCGCCCTTTACCGAGCTGCGATTCCCGTAGTCGCTGGAGACCATCGGTCTATTGGCTTGGCCTCGCGATGAGAGTTTCAATCGAGGCGGTCGTCGATGTAACGTCTCAACGCGGCGGCGGCGTTCAACATGTGCGCACGCATCCTGCGTGAGGCCGTCTCGCCGTCGCCTTCGGCGATCGCCTGCATGATGGCATCATGCTCTTCGCGAGACTTGCGGATGCGATCACCCTGCCGCAATTGGGTGCGGCGGAAGGCGCTGAGCCGCGAGCGGACGTCCTGCGCCTGCTCGGCCAGAAAGGAGTTGTGCGTCGCGCGGTAGATGCCTTCGTGGAATTGCCGGTTGAAGGCGTCGTAGGCATCGACGTCATTGGCCTCGACCATCTTCAGCGAGGCGTCATGCAGCTCGATCAAATGGCTGCGCTCGAGCGGGGTCATCCGATAGGTCGCAAGCCTGACGCACATCGCTTCGACCTCGGCGCTGGTCTCGAACATGTCCATGATCCGCTCCGGCGTCATCCGCGCAACGACGAGGCCGCGGCGGCCGCGCACCTCGACGAGGCCGCTGACCACGAGTTGGCGAAGCGCCTCCCGCACCGGCGTGCGGGAAGCGCCGAAAAGATCGGCGAGTTGCTGCTCTTCCAGGGCCGAACCGGCGACGCGCGCGCCTGAGGCGATCTCGTCGGTCAGCGCGTTCCGGATGCGATCGGACAGCAGTCCCGCATCGTCTTCCGGATCAGTTGCGACCTTGAGCAAACCCGCCATTTAGCCTCCTGTGATCGCACGCACCGCAAAGTAGAGGATGGATGGTGCGACCAGGCATCCTAATCCCGTATGGAACGTCGCAGTCAACGCCCCGTAAGGCACCAGTCGCCGGTCGGTCGCGGCAAGGCCTCCGGAAACACCGCTGACTGTCCCCATCAATCCACCGAACACCATGGCGCTGCGCGGATTATCGAGGCCGATCATTTTCGCCACGAAGGGCGTGCCGATCATCACGATCACCGCCTTGAACACACCGGTCGCGATCGAAAGCGCAATGACCGGCGAGGATGCACCGATTGCCGCGCCCGTGACCGGCCCCACGATGTAGGTGACCGCACCGGCACCGATCGTCGTCAATGATTCGGCATCAGTGTAGCCAAACGCCGCGGCAACGAACACGCCGAGAATGAACGGGACCACCGTTCCCAACCCGAGTGCGACCGCACCGATCAGTCCGGCCTTGCGCGCATGGACGACATCGACCTCGAAAGCCGTGGCGACGATGGCAAAGTCCCGCAGCATCGCACCTCCCATCAGGCCGATCCCGGTCAGCGCCGGCAGATCGGCGACGCCCTTTTCACCGCCGGTGGCGATGCCGCCGAAAAAGGCCAGCAGGAGACCCAGCATGATCGCGATCGCCGAGCCGTGAATGCGTCCGAAGGTGAGGTATTTCGAGATCGCGCCGGAGATCCACATCAGGATTCCGACCGCGGCGAAGGCGGTGATCAGCGAATTCGCGGCGAGAACGTGAGATATCATGGTCATCCGATCCTCCCGGACTTGAAGTGAGGCACGCTCGCCTCGAGCGCCTCTCGGGCCTCGATCTCGTCCATGGTCTCGACGGGGCCACTGAACCGGCCGATCAAAGCCACCATCGCGAAACACACCGCGACTGCGCCGGCGCCCGCAATGACGACGACCGGACCGCCTTTCGCCGCGGCGACGACGTTCTGCTGCGCGGCCATGGCGACCACGATCGGAATGTAGAAGCTGCCCCAGAACTCGACGCCGGTCTTGAGCCCGTGGCTGAGCAGGCCATGTCGCAGCAGCCAGAGCCGGGCTGCGATCAGGAACATCATCGCAATGCCGACGCCGCCGACATTGGCCTTCACACCGAGGGCGACGCCGAGCAGGTCGCCAAGCAGGCCCCCCAGCAGCGTGCAGATCGCGAGAAGCGCTACGCCGGAAATGGTCACGGGCGCCTCCCCTCTGCGAGCGGAGCACGATCGCCAGGACCTGGACTATCTGCATGCATTCGCATCGTAAATTCCCTCCTGTGTATGCGAATATCCATCGTTTATGGGTTTGTGTATACGCCAATTGACTTTTGAAGGAAATGCAAATACATTAGGCCAATCGATAGCCAACTCCGCATGCCAAGGAGCCGAAATGAGCGATTGGGGTATGCAAAAGGCCGCCCTCGGCGAGCGCCTGGCGGCCGGCCGACAGCATGCCAGGGGAAAGGTCGTCCTGATCCCGAGCCTGGGCGCGTTTCTCAAGGCGGTGATCAGGTCAGGCGACCGGGTGTGCCTGGAGGGCGACAATCAGAAGCAGGCCGACATGCTTGCTTCGGCGCTTGCCAACCTCGACCCCCATGACGTGCACGACCTGCACATGGTGCAATCGGGCGTGGTGCTGCCGTCCCACCTCGACATCTTCGAGAAGGGCATCGCGCGGCGACTCGACTTCTCCTATTCGGGCCCGCAGGCGGCGCGCATCGCGAAGATGCTGTTCGGCCGCAAGATCGAGCTCGGGGCGGTTCACACCTATCTCGAGCTGTTCGCGCGCTATTTCATCGACCTCACGCCGAACGTCGCCCTGATCGCGGCGGTCAGCGCCGACAAGGACGGCAACCTCTATACCGGGCCGAACACCGAGGACACGCCGACCGTCGTCGAGGCGACGAGCTACAAGAACGGCCTCGTCGTGGCCCAGGTCACCGAGATCGTCGACAAGGTGCCGCGCGTCGACATCCCCGGCGACCTCGTGCATTTCGTGGTCGAGGCCGGCCGTCCCTTCTATGTCGAGCCGCTGTTCACGCGCGATCCCGCCGCCATTACCGAGACCCAGATCCTCACGGCGATGCTGGCGATCAAGGGCATCTACGCGCCCTACGGCGTGCGCCGGCTCAATCACGGCATCGGTTTCAATACGGCCGCGATCGAGCTGCTGCTGCCGACCTATGGCGAGAAGCTCGGCCTCAAGGGCAAGGTCTGCACGCACTTTGCGCTCAATCCACATCCGACGATGATTCCGGCGATCGAAGCCGGCTGGGTCGAGCAGATCCATTGCTTCGGATCGGAAGTCGGCATGGAGGATTACGTCGCGGCGCGTTCCGATGTCTTCTTCACCGGGCCCGACGGCTCGCTGCGATCGAACCGCGCCTTCTGCCAGACGGCGGGCCTCTATGCCTGCGACATGTTCATCGGATCGACGCTGCAGATCGATCTCGAAGGCCACAGCTCGACGGTGACGACCAGCCGCATCGCCGGCTTCGGCGGCGCGCCCAACATGGGCTCCGATCCGCGCGGCCGTCGTCATCCGAGCGAGCCCTGGCTCAAGGCCGGCGCGGAAGCCGACCCCGACTCCGATGCAGCGCTGCGCCGCGGCCGCAAGCTGGTGGTGCAGATCGGCGAGACCTTTGGCGATCGCAACGCGCCTTTGTTCGTCGAGCGGCTCGATGCGCTCGATCTGGCGCAGGAGCTCAAGCTCGATCTTGCGCCGGTGATGGTCTACTCGGACGACGTCACCCACATCGTCACCGAGGAAGGCATCGCCAACCTCCTGATGTGCCGGAGCAAGGACGAGCGCGAGCAGGCGATCAGGGGTGTTGCCGGATACACCGAGATCGGCCGCGGGCGTGACGCGAAACTGGTCGAGCAGCTCAGGCAGCGCGGCGTGATCCGGCGCCCCGAGGACCTCGGTATCGATCCACTCGATGCCGACCGGCGGCTGCTCGCGGCCCGTTCGATCAAGGATCTCATGTTGGCCTCCGGTGGCCTCTACCGTCCGCCCAGCCGCTTCCGCAATTGGTGAGGAGTTTCTGCATGGAAAAGCTCAGCTTCAGACTGACCGCACCCAGGTCTGCCGGCGGCAGCCGCGCGCAGGCGATCATCGGCGTCGTCGCCTCCGGCAATCTTGAAGTGCTGCTGGAACGCAATCTCCCGGCGGATGTCTGCACCATCGACATCGCAACGACGGCCCATGGCTTCGGCATGGTGTGGGACGCCGTGGTCCGCGACTTCGTCGCCCGCCGCTCGGCCGGGGGCCTGCGCATCTCCATCAATGACGGCGGCGCCCGGCCCGACACGGTCGCACTGCGCCTCGCGCAAGGCGTCCGCAAGATCGAGGAGCCTGAGAGATGACAGAGGCCGCTACCAATAATATCCCGCTGAGCTGGTACGAGGCGAGCGCCCGGCAGCGCATCGACGCGCTGGTCGATTCCGGCAGCTTTGCCGAATTCATCGGCCCCGAGTTGCGCGAGATAAGCCCGCATCTGGCGATCTTCGACCTGCCGGAGCAGTTCGACGACGGCATCGTCGTTGGCCGCGGCCGGCTGGACGGCGCGCCCGTGCTCGTTGCCGCACAGGAGGGACGCTTCATGGGCGGCGCCTTCGGCGAAGTTCACGGCGCCAAGCTCACCGGACTGCTGCGCGCAGCGCTGGCGCTCAAGCAAGACATGCTGATCCTGTTCGACACCGGCGGCGTGCGGCTTCAGGAGGCCAATGCCGGCGAGCTCGCCATCGCCGAGATTATGCGCGCGATCGTCGAGGCGCGGTGCGCTGGCCTCAACGTCGTCGGCCTGATCGGCGGGCGCGCCGGCTGCTATGGCGGCGGCAGCCTGATCGCCGGCACCTGCTCGCGCCTGATCATCTCCGAGCAGGGCCGGCTCAGCGTCAGCGGCCCCGAAGTGATCGAGACCAACAAGGGCATCGAGGAATTCGACTCGCGCGACCGCGCGCTGGTCTGGCGCACCATGGGCGGCAAGCACCGCTACCTCATCGGCGGCGCCGACACCTTCGTCGACGACGAGGCGCTGGCGTTTCGGCAGGCCGCGATCGATGCGCTCAAGGTCGGCAGGCGATGCGACGCGGCGGTGCTCGAAGCCGAGCAGAAGCGCCTCGAACGACGGCTGCAGCGTTTTGGCGAGGCCGAGGACGCCGTCGATATCTGGGAGACGCTCGGCATCGGGCAGCCGACCGAGATCCCCGCACTTCCGACCGGCGCATTTCTTCGCGCGGCCGCCAACAGGGAGAATGCCGATGACGCTCGATGACATCCTGGCCGGCCTGTTCCCGAACGGCCGCAAGATCGAAACCACCGGCGCGATGGTCGCGGGACAGGCGACGTTGCCCGACGGCGGACCGATCCACGTGCTCGGCATCACGCAGGGACAGCCGCTCGGTGTGGACGAAGCCATTGTGCTCGCGCGGCGCGTGATCGAGATCGTCAAATCAGGAGATCGGGCACCGATCCTGTTGCTGGTGGATTCGTCGAGCCAGCGTATGAGCAAGCGCGACGAGCTGCTGGGTCTCAGCGAATATCTGTCCCATCTCGCCAAGGCACTGCTGCTCGCCGAAGCCGAAGGACATCGCACCATCGGCCTGCTCTACGGCGGCAGCGCGGCCGGCGCGTTCATCGCAACGGCACTTGCCACCGGCATGCTGGTCGCGCTGCCGGGCGCCCAGCCGGCGGTGATGGATCTGCCGTCGATGGCGCGGGTCACCAAGCTGTCGATCGATGTGCTGAAAGCCAAGGCCGAAGCAACGCCCGTGTTCGCGCCCGGGCTCGACAACATGGTGATGACTGGCGGCATTCATGTCGTCTGGGATGACAATGCGCCTTTGGCGCCGCAGCTTGCCGCCGTGCTGCAACGGCCGCAAGGACAGGACGATCGCGGCCGGCTCGGTGCCGAGCGCGGCGGACGGCGCAAGGCGGCCGAGATCGCCGATCGCGTTGTCGCGCTCGCGACGGTCTCGCATCAGGACGCGCAACATGGTTGAGCCTCTCGCCCGCCACAGCATGGTGAAGGTCTCGACCACCGGTTGGGCGGCGGCGATGGGCCGCTATCCCGAGCTCGCCAGCGAGTCGATCGTCGCAGGCTGGGCGCAGGCCGGCCGTCCTCTCATCGTTCGCCGGCCAACATGCGGCGACGTCGCCGGAATGATTCCGCTCGGTCTGCCACTGCCGCCCAGCCACAGCAAACGACGCATTGCGGTCTCACTCGCCGCGACCGATATCGTCGCATCCGCTCCGCCCCCCTTATTGGCCGATGTCGCCGCGGCGGCGCCAGCGCACTGGCGTGCGACGATCGACCTGCTGCTTCAGCTTCTGCCGGAGACGCGCACGTTCGGCAGTCTGGCTTGGCAGCATCTCACCGGCCTGCCCTATCTGACTGACAGTTCGGACCTCGATCTGCTCTGGCCGCTGGCGGCCGCATCGCGAGCGAAGACCCTGCCATCCGACATCGCCGGAATTGCGAAGCAAGCGCCGATGCGGCTGGATGGCGAGATCATGGGTCCCGCCGGCGGCGTGCAATGGCGCGAGCTGACCGGGACCGACAAGGACGAAGTCCTCGTGAAAACTCCGGCCGGTGTCGCCAGCACGACGCGCGCAGCGTTTCTTCTTTCGGGCGCGGCGTCATGAACCTTGCGCTGAGATGGCAAGCACCGCCGCAACGCGCACTCCGCGCGGAGCAGCTCGGCCGTCTCGCGTCGCTCTGCCTGAAGCGCGAAGTCAAGACCTATCCCAAGCCAGGGCTGGTCAGCGATGTCGACAACGGTGCGCATCGCGACATGGACGCGGCGCTCCTGTGCAAAAGCGCCGACACGCTGGCGCCGTTCTTCAGCGAGCTCGCCGCCGCGGGCGCCGAGGGCGCGGGCATGGATCGCTTGCGCGCGATCGGGGTTGCGGCCGAGCGCGCGATGCTTGTCGCGACCTCGGGTGTGAACACGCATCGCGGCGCGATCTTCGGATTGGGTCTGCTCTGCGCCGCGGCCGGCTATCGCAGCAGGCTCAGCCTCCGCAAACCGCTCGGCGAACTGGTGTCGCAACGCTGGGGCGAGGCGATCCTCGAAGGTCCGATTTCCCTCCGCAGCCATGGCGCCGTGGCATCGCGTCGCTACGGCGCCGGCGGCGCCAGGGCGGAAGCAGCCTGCGGCTTCCCGTCCGTCTACGACGTCGCTCTTCCCGCGCTGGGGGCGGCGCGGACGCTCGCTCCTCATGATGAGGAGGCGGTCCGGGTTCAGACCTGCATGGCGCTGATCGCGGATGTCGCCGACACCAATCTGTTGCACCGGGGCGGAGCCGACGGATTGCGCTTCGCGCAGGCCAGTGCATCCGCATTTCTTGCCGCGGGCGGAATCGGTTGCCCAGGCTGGCGCGACCGCGCGGCCGGCATCCACATCGCCTTCGTCGCACGCAATCTCAGCCCGGGCGGCTCGGCAGATCTGCTGGCCATGGCCTTGTTTGTCGAGGCTCTGTCCGTTGAAACCCGCGTGATCGATCGGCTGGACTGATGCTTGCATTGCTCTGCGGCGGACAAGGCACCCTGTCGGACAAGATCTTCGACCTTGTCGCGACGCAGCCTGCCGCGGAGCCGGTCTTCGTTGCGGCCACGGACTGTCTCGGTGAGGACCCGCGGGAGCTCGTCAGGACGCGCAGCGCGGACGAGCTATCCGCCAACCGTGTCAGTCAGGTTCTGACCGTCACATCGGCGCTCGCAATCCACGCCTGCATTGCCGACCTGCTGACCGGTCAGACCGCCGTCGCCGGCTACAGCGTCGGCGAGACGGCGGCCTGGAGCGTTGCGGGAATATGGACCGCCGACGAAGCCCTGCGACTGACCGATATTCGCGCACGGTTGATGGACAGCGTGGCCGGACCGGATGGGCGGCTCGGCTATGTCCGCGGGCTCGATCGGACCGCGCTGCAACCTCTGCTCGACAAGCATCGCTGCCAGATCGCGATCAGGAATCCCGAGCTTCTTTTCGTCGTCGGCGGCACCGGGCGGGATGTCGTCAATCTCTGCCAGGAGGCGTCGACGCTGAGCGCGGCACGCGCCGGTGTTCTCGCCGTCAAGATCGCCTCGCACACTTCACGGCTCGAACGCGCCTGTGACCCCTTGAAACAGGCGCTGGAGGCGAGCCGCCATGCGTCTGTCGCGCATCAGCGGATCCTCCTCGCCGGAGATGGCGGTGAACGCATCTTCTCCGTGTCCGATGCGATGGCAAAGCTCGCCTGCCAGGTCGCACGCCCGATCGACTGGGCCGCGACGCTTGAGGCTCTTGCGGAGCAAGGCGTCGACCGCGTGCTGGACCTCGGTCCAGGTCACGCGCTTGCCGAGATGATGCAGGGCTTCCTGCCATCGATCCGCTGCTACGCTGCCGACGGGTTCCGTACGGCCGACGGGCTGCGTAACTGGATTGCCTCGGACTAGCCGGACAGCCGATCTCCACCGTGACCAGGGAAGGCGGACTTGCCGACCAGGTCACGCATCATTCACCTCGGGCACAAAAACGTAGCCGCCTGCCCGCACTGTCCGGATCATCGAGACGCCCTCGACGCGATCAAGCTTGCCGCGCAGCCGGCTGACGAGCACATCGACGCTGCGCTGGAACGGGCCGCCCAGACGTCCGGTCATGCCCAGGAGGTTTTCCCGGCTCAGGACCCGGCCATGGCGTTCACAAAGCACCTGGAGAAGCTCGAACTCGGCGCTCGTGAGCGCAATTTTCGCTCCGCCGGGATCACGCAGCTCGCGCAGCCGCAAGTCGATCAGCCAGCCGTCGAACGTCAACCGCTTTGTGGTGCCTCCTGACGATCCCACCGTGGCCGTTGGCCGGCGTCTTAGGACCGCATTGATGCGCGCAACCAGCTCGCGCGGATTGAATGGCTTGACGATGTAGTCATCAGCTCCCATTTCGAGGCCGACGATCCGGTCGATCTCGTCGCTCTTAGCGGTGAGGAAGATGATCGGTGTCGGATGAACGACACGCAGACGCCGGCACAGACTGAGACCATCCTCTCCCGGCAGCGTGATATCGAGCACGATCAGGTCGACGCGGTTCTGCGTCATATGGCGATCCATCGCGCGGCCATCCGGCACCAGATCGACCGAGAAGGAATGCCCGCGCAAATAACGCGCGATCAAGCTCCCTGTCTCCTGGTCGTCTTCCACGATGAGGATGCTCCGGGTGGTCATCGGCTTGCCGTTTGTCCTGTCATTGGAAAGCTCGCCGATCACCCGTGCACCAGACCATCGCAGCGCCGCCCGGCGCCTGAGCTGCAAGCTCAGCTCAACTCCCCGGCGGCACTGGTGACGCCGCGGTGGGCGATCAGGGCGTAGGCGACCGGCACCACGAACAGCGTGAACAGCGTCCCGATCGACAAGCCGGTAGCGATCACGAGTCCCATATTGTAGCGGGACACCACGCCCGCGCCGCTCGCCGTGACCAGTGGCAGGACGCCGAGCACCATCGCCGCCGTCGTCATCAGAATCGGCCGAAGCCTGATCGTTGCCGCCTCGATGATGGCCTCGCTGCGGTTCTTTCCCTCCGCGCGCAGCTCGTTCGCCACCTCCACCATCAGGATGCCATGCTTGCTGACGAGCCCCATCAGCGTGACGAGACCGACCTGGGTGTAGATGTTGATGCTGGCGCCACCGAGGCCGACGCTGATGAAGATCAGCGCGCCGGCGAGCGACATCGGCACCGAGATCAGGATGATGACGGGATCCATGAAGCTGTTGAAGAGAGCGGCGAGCGCAAGATAGATGATGATCAGCGCGAACAGGAACGTGGCGATGAAGCCGCCGGACTCCAGCTCCAGCTGACGGGAGGCGCCCGCGAAGTCGACCGAGTAGCCGGCTGGCAGGGATTTGGCCAGCGTCTTCAAGGTCGCCAGCGCATCGCCCATCGCGACGCCCGGCATGGCGACGCCGGAAATGGTCGCGGCGTTGATCTGCTGGAAATGGTTGAGCGTCTGCGGAACAGTCTTGTCGTCGAGATGCGCGACCGTCGCCAGCGGCACCATCGTGTTGTTGCTGGTGCGGATCTGGTAGCTCAGCAATTGCTCGGTGGTGAGGCGGTCGTTCTGCCGAACCTGCGGGATCACCTTGTAGGAGCGGCCATCGAGGCTGAAATACTCGACGTAGTTGCCGCCCAGCATGGTGGCCAGCGCGCCGCCGAGATCGCTCATCTTCAATCCGAGATCGCCGGCCTTGTCGCGATCGAACACCACGGTGCTCTTCGGCTTGTCAACCTTGAGGTCGTTGTCCAGGAAGATGAACTGTCCGGTCTTGAGCGCCTCGGCCATGAAGTTGCGGGCGACCTCGTCCAGCTCGTTGAACGAGCCCGTCGTGCCGATCACGAACTGGATCGGTAGACCGTTGCTGCCCGGCAGCGGCGACGGCTGGAAGGCCACCGAGCGCGTGCCGGCAATGTCGTTGAGCAAGTTCTGCAATTCCGGCTGGAGAGTCTTGGTCGTCGCGGTCCGCTTGTCCCAGGGCTTCAGCACCCAGCCGCCAATCGCCTGCGAGGGCGTGTCGATCTGGAAGACCACCGCGGTCTCGGCCCGATTGGCGATGAGATCGTAGAGCTGCTGACCGTAGAACTGGCGCTGCTCGGCCGTTGCCGAAGGCGCCGAATTGGTCAGCATCAGCACCACGCCCTGATCCTCGTCGGGCGCGAGCTCGCTCTGGGAATTCACATACAGCCAGGGAATGCCCGCGAGCAGCAACAGCGCGAACACCACCACCACGGATTTGGTTTCGAAGACCGATTCGAGCCCGCGGCGATAGGCGGCGGTCAGCCGCTCCAGCGTATGGTCGATCCGGCGCACCAGGCGCGCTTCCCAATTCGTGGCATCCCGCTCCGTCCTTCGCAGCAGCCAGGCGCAGTTCATCGGCGACAGCGTCAGCGCAATGACCGCCGACACCATCACCGAGCCGGCGAGCGTAAAGGCGAACTCCGTGAACAGCGCGCCGGTGAGGCCGCCCTGGAAGCCGACCGGCACGTACACCGCGATCAGGACCACGGTCATCGCCAGGATGGGACTGGCGAGCGCGCGCGCGGACTGGATCGCGGCTTCGATCGGCGTCTCCCCCTGGTCGATCAGGCGATGGACGCTCTCGACCACGATGATGGCATCGTCGACGACGAGCCCGATCGCGAGCACGAGCGCCAGCAGCGTCAGCAGGTTGATTGAAAAGCCCATCAGCAACATCAGGGCAAAGGTGCCGATCAGCGACAGCGGGATCGCGATCACCGGGATCAGGACCGACCGCCATGAGCCGAGGAAAAGGAAGACGACGATCGTCACGATGAGGACCGCCTCGACCAGCGAGTGGACGACCTCGTCGATCGAGCTGTTCACGAACGCGGTCGAATCGTAGAGAATTTCGCTGACGATGCCGTTCGGCAGGTTCGCGTTGATGTCCGGAAGGGCCGCCTTCACCCCTTTGATGACATCGAGCAGGTTGGCGGTCGGCGCGACCTGGATGCCGAGATAGACGGCTGTCTTGCCGTTGAACTTGGCCGAGCTGTCGTAGTCGTCATTGCCGAGCGTCACGTTCGCGACGTCCTTCAGGCGGATGATGGCGCCGTTGACCTGCTTGACGACGAGGTTGCGGTACTGCTCCAGCGAATGAAGGTTGGTCGTGGCCGAAAGGTCGACCTGGACCAGCCGCCCCCTCGTCGCACCGAGCCCGGCGATGTAGTCGTTGCCTGACAGCGCGGTGGAGACATCGGTGGCCGTCAGCCCATAGCCGGCGAGCTTGTCGGCGTCGAGCCAGGCACGCAACGCGAACTTCTTGCCGCCGAGCAGCTCCGCGGTCTGCACACCGGCCACGGACTGCAAACGCGGCTGCACCACGCGCGAGAGATAGTCAGTGATCTGGTTGGGAGCCAGCACGTCGCTCGCAAAGCCGATATACATCGCATCGATGGTCTGGCCGACCTTGAGCGCCAGCGTCGGCTGCTGGGAGCCGGTTGGAAGCTGGTTGAGTACGGAGTTGACCTTGGCATTGATCTCCGTCATCGCCTTGCCGGAATCGTAGTTCAGCCGCAGGTTCACCGTGATGGTGCTGGTGCCGGTGATGCTGCTGGAATTCATGTAATCGATGCCGTTCGCCTGGGCGATGGCATTCTCCAGCGGCGTCGTGATGAAGCCGGCGATGATGTCGGAATCCGCGCCAGCATAGGCCGTCGTCACCGTGACGATGGCGTTCTGGGTGCGCGGATATTGCAGGATCGACAGCGAGGTCATCGACCGCAATCCGAGGACCAGGATCAGCGCGCTGACCACGATGGCCAGCACCGGGCGGCGGATGAAGATGTCCGTGAAACGCATCGTATCGGCCCTCGGCTGGCGCGTCGTTTACTGATCGACGACGGTCGGCGCCGCCTCGGCCAGCGGCACGTGGGAATTGTCGATCTTGACCGGACTGCCGTTGCGAAGCTTGATCTGGCCCGCGATCACCACGCTCTCGCCGGGCTTGATCCCGTCGGTGACGGCGATGCGGTCGCCCTTTGCCGGCCGGGTCTTGACGAACGTCTGCCGCGCAGCGCCCTGCCCGTCGTGCAGGTTGTCGACGACATAGACGAGGTCGCCATAGGCGTTGTTGACGATCGCAGTGAGGGGAACGGTGACGATGTCTTCGGCCTTGCCGATGTCGATCTCGGCCCTGGCGAACATGCCGGGCAGCAATCGCGCGGGATTGTTTGCGATCGTCGCGCGGACCTGAATGTTGCGGCTGCCGCTATCGACCTTGGCATTGATCGCCGAGACGCGACCGGCAAAACGTTCGCCGGGAAAGGCGTCCACCGTCGCGGTGACATCCTGCCCGATGCTGATCGAGGCCAGCGCCTGCTGCGGCAGATAGAAATCGACGTAGATCGGATCGAGGCTCTGAAGGGTGACGATGGTGGTGCCGGCGCTCAGGAACTGGCCGATGTCGACGGCGCGGATCCCCAGCCTGCCGGCGAACGGCGCCTTGAGCGTCTTCTGCTCGACGATCGCCTTCTGCTGCTCGACGAGGGCTCTGGCGTTCTTCAGATTGGCCCTGTCGCTGTCGAGCGTGGCCTGGCTGACCGCGTTGAACTTGATCTGCTCCTCGTCGCGCTTGAGCACGATCGCGTAGTTCTCGGCGGTCGCCTGGAGCGACTCCAGTTTGGCGACGTCGTCGGTCGCTACGAGTTGGAGCAGGGGCTGGCCCTCGGACACCTCGTCCCCGGAGGAGAACTGGATGCGCTGCACGATCCCGGACGCTTGCAGCGCCAGATCGGCTCCGTTCACGGCGCGCAGCGAGCCGACCGACGAGAGCGTCGATCGCCACGGCGCGGTGGCTGCAACCACGGTGGAGACGGTCTGCGGCGGATTCGCCTTGGCGCCGATCGCCTTCCGGATCATCATGTCCTTGAAGGTCTGGAAGCCGTAGAGGCCACCGAACAGAACGGCCATCACGGCCAGCATGATCGTCATGCGCCTGGTCATCGCGCGGCTTCCTGGCTTGAGCGGTTGGGGCCGGCGAAATAGCCGGGATTGACGCGGGGCGAGGCAGCGGTCGTCAGATCGGCCCTGTTCCACCAGCCGCCGCCGAGCGCCTGGAACAGCGCGGCGGTGTCCGAGAAGCGCGCGGCCTGCGCCTTGATGCGCGCGATGCGCGCGTTGAGGTAGGATTGCTGGGCGGTGATGACGTTGGCGTAGGGCACCGCACCGGTCTTGAACTGCTCGATCGACATGGACAGGCTGTCGGATGCGGCCTTCTCGGCTTCGGCCTGCGCCTTCAGCGTCGCCGCGTCGTACTGAATTGCCCGCAGCGAATCGGCGACGTTCTGGAACGCCGACAGCACCGTGCTCTTGTAGGCCGCCATGTCCTGCTCGAAGAGCCCAACGTCGGCCTCTTTGGTGTGATAGAGCGTGCCACCGTCGATCAGCTTCTGCGTGATGCTGGACGTCGCGTCCCAGGCGATCGTGCCCGGCGAAAACAGCTTGCCCGCTCCGCTCGCGCCGTAGCTGCCCGACAGCGTGACCTGCGGCAGAAGATTCGCGACCCCGACGCCGACGGTCGCGGTCGCCTGATGCAGCGTCGCCTCGGCCTGGCGAATGTCCGGGCGTTGCCGGACCAACTCCGACGGCAACGACACCGGCAGGCGTCCGGGCAGACGCAACTCGGCAAGGGCCACATGCTCGCCGCGATCCTCGCTCGGCAATCGGCCGAGATAGGCCATCAGTTGGTTGCGCTGCTGCGCCATTTGTTTCTGGAGCGGAGGCAGCGTCGCCTTGGCCTGTGCGAGGGTCGATTCCTGCGCCAGCACGTCCGACCTGGAGACGGCGCCGATCTCGAACTGGTGCTGGATGCGCGCGAGCTGATCCGTCTCGGCCTTGACGATGTCCTCGGTCGCGGAAATCTGGTCGCGCAGCGAGGCGTCGGTGATCGCGGCTGTGACGACGTTGGCGGTCAGCGCCAGATAAGTCGCCTCCAGCTTGAACGCCTGATAGTCGGCCTGAGCCTCCAGCGCCTCGACCTGGCGACGCGTGCCGCCCCAGAGATCGAGCGCATAGGACACGCTGACCGAAGTGTTGAAGAGCTTGTATTGCGGCCCCTGCTCGCGCGCCGCCGATCCGCTTCCGCTCACCTGCGGAAACAGGGCTCCCTGCTCGGCGAGCGCGTTCTCGCGGGCAGCGCGTAGCGCGAATTCGGCGGACTGGACATCCGGATGGTTGCGAACCGCCTCATCGACGAATCCCGTGAGCTTGCGCGAGCGGAAGAGTGTCCACCAGACGCCCGAGACATCGCTTCCGGGCGAGAAGGCTTGCGACGTGCCGCCTGGCGTGCTGGTGCTCCCAGTCGAGGCGAGCTGAGGTTCACGCGTGTAGCGACTGACGGCCGGAGCATCGGGCGCGGCGAAATTCGGCCCGACCGCGCAAGAGGCGAGCAGAATGGCCGGCACGGCAACGCCGGCCAAAAGCCGCGCATGCCCGGCCATCGACGCACGAACGCAGCTCTCGGTCCACAGCCCCGCGAAATTCCCCTGTCTTCTCAAGAGTAACTCTTTCGTCCTCAATAATCGAACCATACGGTTCAGTATCGTTATTGGCGACGATCCGCCCTGTCAAATAACCGTACCGTGAAGTTCTATTGTTGGGCAGAAACATGAGAGAGGCGTGCAACGCCGCGGCTGACGACGGCCTGCCGCATCGGCGCGGGACAATCATCCTGCCGCCAGGATATCGAGGCCTGTCGCGTTCGATGACGACGAGCGGCGCCGCTCGCTCTCAACCGGCTCCGCCGCCGCGACAGGCGGCCAGAAAGAACGCGACACTCTCCGCCACATGGGTGTGGATCTGCGATCTGAGCGACTTGGGATCTTCGCCCATCACCGCTCGCAGCAGCAGCGGCGCGACCGCGAGGTCGAGGAAGAACTGTGCGGTTCTGGGCAGACGTTCCGGTGCGAAGGCGGCATGCAAACTGTCCTGCTTCGACAGGGTTACATCCCGCAAGACGGTGGTGGCGTGATGGGTGCCGCGCTCGCGCATCATGCGGCCGACCTTGGCCAGATCGGGAAAGCGGCGCGCTTCGGCAGCGGCCAGCCGCATGAAATCGATGTTGTCGTTAGCGAGCACGTGCTTGAGGATCTCGCTAGCGAGCGCTGTGAGCCGCTCCTCGATCGTATCGCCCGGCGACAACGCGTTCTCGAAACCCTGCCGCACGTTTTCCGAGTTGCGGATCGCGATCGCGGCGAACAGAGCCTCCTTGGTGGGGAAGCGCGCGTAGATCGTTCCCTTGCTCGCATGAGCAAGGCTTGCAATCTCCGCGACACTGACGCCGAGCCCCCGTGCCAGGAACAGCTCACGCGCAGCGTTGAGAATCCGCTCGTCGACTTCGGCGGCCAACTCCTTGGGAGGACGCCCAGTTCGGACGGCGCGCCGGGGAGCCTTCGCCCTTGTGACCTTCTCCACTCGTGCACCTCGGTTACGTTCGCCGGACCGGCCTCATGGAGAGGGACCCGTGCGCGCAAAGGACCTAGCGAAGAAGTCGACTGGAGTAAATGGAACCGAATGGTACACATCCGTTCGATTTGCGCTTTCCCAAGATTGCGCGTCTTGAACATATTACGGTAGTATGCCTTGCGCGGGTCCCGAACGCCCGTCTCCATTGCGAGCTAGTCGGACAATCATCTGATTCGAGCGATTGAATTTTCCGCAGCCACAAGGTGCACTGGGTAAAGAGTTCCAAAGTCCAGCGCGTGCCGGTCACGGCTGCACCGCTCAGGCATCAGGTGGCAAGCAATCTGCGAATCGCAATCATCGGCAGTCGCTTTCAGCCCGGCGAGCGGTTGAATGAGAACGAGCTCTGCTCCTGGACCGGAGTTAGCAGGACCGCCCGTGCGCGAGCGCTGCGGCAGCACGAAGGCGAAGGCATCGTCGACAAGATCCCCAGCCAGGGACCCGTAGTGGCGCGCGTATCGCCAGCCGAGGCGGCAGCACTATGAAGTCAGAGGCACGCTGGAAGGCCTGACCGCAAGGACCGCTGCCCAAAACAATTTCGGAGCCGGAAATCAAGGAACTGCGCAAGCTGAAGCGGGAGCTGGACCGCGCTTTCAGTATCGCCAAAGTGCTCGAGGAAAAAAAGCTCGAGGAGTTCTTGATGGACGTTTCGCGCCGAAAACGTCGTCAAGGGCATTGTCACCGTCATGCGCGCCCGCCTGAGTTACATTGAAGCCGCGTCGATGCTCCGACGATTCCGCCAGCATGATCGATTGGGCGAGAGGCAATACCGGCCCTCCGCCAATCCCATGACCAGGCGGGCGGCCAGCAGCGCGCCGAACGAGTTCGCCAATCATGACTGTCGACGTTCACCTGCCCTCTATCGCCGGTGGTCGCTGTCAGACACGGCGAGCACCATTTGTGTGCCTGAGCCCGAAGTGGTAGTTGAGATGAAAATACCCCTTATCCGTCACGCGGCCGTCCTGAGCTTTGCCAGGCGGACATTGCTCGAATGTACGGATCAAGCTGTCCTTCACACCAAACACCACGTCGGTGTCGAGGTACTTGTCTCCTGCCACGAAAACGTGCGTCACGAGTTGCTCGAAACCAGGAGCAGAAATCATGAAATGCACGTGAGCAGGACGCCAGGGATGCCGCCCCTGCGCCTCCAGCATGTCCCCAACCGGGCCGTCGTGAGGAATGGATAAGGCGCCGGCTTGATGGACCAGAAGTGAAAGCGCCCCTTGTCGTCTGCCCGAAAGCGCGCTCGCACGGCGAGGTCGCCGATCTTGTCGAGCTGTTGAACGTCATAATAGCCGTCATCGTCAGAGTGCCAGACATCCACTACGGCGCCTGGGAGCGGCCGGCCGTCGACGGTCGAGACCGAGCCGGTAACAAGGAGAGGATCGCCCTCCATGATCCCCGAGATGTCGTCACCATTCTGCTTCTCGGGCGCCGCCTGAACGAAGAACGGACCCAGGACCGTCGTCTCGGTTGCGCCCTCCGAGGTCGGGTGGTTGATTGCGTCGACCAGCATCGAGACGCCAAGCGTATCCGACAGAAGGATGAACTCCTGGCGCTTGTCGTCGCACATATGGCCGGTCCGGGTGAGAAATTCGATGCCGAATTCCCACTCCTTCTGCGTCGGGCGGACCTCACGCACGAAAGCATGCAGATGACGGACCAGCGCCTCGCTCACCTGCTTGATTCGCGGATCGGACGCATCTTTGATACGCTCCAATACGGCGTCCGTGATTGTGATCTCGTTGAAATTACGCATGCGACCTCCGTCAACTCTGCTCTCGGACGAAACGAAGCGCGGTCAGATGCCGGCTTGCTTGATGGGGTAATCGACCTGAAAACGCCCGATGCGCAGGTCACCTAGCTTCTCGCGGACGCGAAGATGCTCGGGATGAGTCGCATACGCCTGGAGGGCTGCTCTGTCCCGGAACTCGGAAAACAGGACAACGTCGCAGGCATAGTCGACATCGCTGACGTCAACGCCGACTTCGATATGGGTAAGCCCGTCGATACGCCCCTTCAGGCCCTCGAACAGGGGTTTTAACCTTGGTCCGCGCAGCAACCCGCTCGTCAGCGGTTTCGCCGCGCAGCCGCCACATCACGATGTGCCTGATTGCGCCCGACATACTCGTTTTCCTTCCCATTGTTCTGAGCAGGCATCGCCTGCAACCTCACGCGATAGCCGACGGGGAATAGCGATAGGCCCCAGCGATTGGCGAGGAAGCCCCAAATTCCTTGCGGGGCGACCATCATGACTAAGATGGCCAAGCCGCCGAGGACGATCAGATAGATGGAGCCGAAGTCCGCCAGGAATTGCCGCAGGACAAAGTAAAGTAGGGTCCCGACGATCGGCCCCTCGATCGTTCCGATGCCGCCGATCACCACCATGAAGATCACGAAGGCAGTCCAGTCGGTCACACTGAACGCAGCGCTCGGTGCAATTCGTAGTTTCTGCATGAAGACGAGTGCGCCCACCATCGCGGTCGCGGCGGCAACGGCGACGTAGACCAGCAGCTTCACGCGCGTGATGGACACACCGAGGCTGGACGATGCAACTTCGCTGTCGCGGATCGCGGTAAGAGCCAGTCCGATCCGGGAGCGAAGCAGGAGATAGACGATCGTAATCGAGCCGGTGCCGAGCAGGAGCGCAGCCCAATAGATCAGAGCCTCCCGCTCAGCCTTGGTACTCGCCATTTCCCTCATCACCGTAATCGGCAGGCTGAGCCCGGATCCGCCGCCCAGCGACGACATTTGTGCGAACCCCAGACGAAACACCTCGGCAACGACCCAGGTCCCGATCGCGAAATAGGCGCCATTCAGCCGAAAGACGAGTAGGGCCACCAGGGCAGATATCGGCGCGGCGACGAGGCCCGCGATCGGAATCGCATAGAGCGGATTCCATCCAAGAGAGATGCAGATGGTGAACAGCATGTAGCCGCCGAGCCCGACATAGGCCTGCTGTCCAATCGAGACGAGCCCCGTGAAGCCGGCGAGCAAGTTCCAGAGACTGGCGAGAGCCAAATACACCATGATCTCGCCGAGCAAGCGCAGGTTGGCTGTCGATCCCCAATAGGGAGCAGCAGCAAGCACCATCACGAGCAAGATGGCACCAACGAGAGCGAGATGGCTTGCCGTCGTTGCGCGGGTTACCTCACGCATCACCGCGCCCCCCTTGGAAACAGGCCCTCAGGCCTGATGGCGAGGATGACAAGGAATGCGATGTGTCCGGCCAACAGCTGCCATCCCGGATCGATCTGCGCACCGATCGCCTGCGCGACACCGAGGATCACACCGCCGACCAGCGTGCCCCACAGGTTTCCAAGACCACCGATAATCACCGCTTCGAAACCGAAGATCAGTCGGCTCGGCCCCATGAAGGGATCGAAGTTCGATCGGGTCGCCAGGAACACGCCGGCGATCGCGACCACGGCGAGGCAGAGTGCCATGGCAAGGCCGTAGACCTTGCGGTTGTCCAGACCCATCAGCTGCGACGTCTCCGGATCGTCGGATACTGCGCGGAAGGACCGACCAATCTCGGTCCGGTAGAACACGAACTGGAGACCGGCAACGACGACGACCGCCGTCAAGAATGTCAGGAGCGGCAGGTACCCGATGTCGATCCCGCGGGCCAAGGGGAAGCTTCCTGTTTCGATCGGGCCCGCAGTAAGCCTGCGGCTATCGGCGCTGTAGACCTCGAGCAGCCCGTTCTGAACGATGATCGACAGCCCGAACGTAACGAGCAGTGGCGGCAGGATATCCTTGCCGAGCGTCCGGTTGAGGATGGCGGTCTGCAGGAGATAGCCGACAAGGCTCGCGATCGGGATGACGATCAGCAGGCTGACGAGCGGATGCAGACCTGATAATTGTATGACCGTGAAGGCGAGATAGGCGCACGCGATGATCATGTCGCCATGCGCGATGTTCACGATTCGCATCACGCCGAAGATGAGCGACGGCCCTGTGGCGAACAGAGCAAAGAGCCCGCCGACGAGCACGCCCTGCACGATGCCGTTGACCCAATCCATCGTTCAGGTCCCGAAATAGGCTGCAGTGACTTGATCGCGGCTGAAGTCGGCAGGCTTTCCCTCCAGCGAGCTGTCAATCGGCCCTTTAATTGCGGATTGATGTCAATTCTCTTTTTTAAAGCCATTCGGCAAGACGGTAGCGCTCGACCCATCGGAGCGGGTCGGGGTTGCGGAGACGGGGCGAGCGCGGCTGGTAGATCGATAGCCAGCTCGGTAGTCGTGGGCCGATTAGCCGTTACCTAAATCTCAATGCGATCAGCTGCCCGTCGCTGGGGTCATGGTCCTTTCCGAGGTCGCAAGCGCCTCATGATGATGTCCGGATCGGGTGCCTCATCGTTTGCAACGGCGTGCGGGCGAGCCCGCCACCAGCCGATTGACCGAGGTCACCACGACCACCGTCCCAGCGGGACATCGCCTGGCCCGGCGGACCGGGCCAGGAACTTGCACAATAAGGTCAGGCCGGCGCGTGGCCCCAGTCGAACGACGTGCCATCGACCCAAATGCAGTGGAGGATCACAGCGATCTTGCGCGCGATGGCGACCTTTGCCTTTTTCATACCGACCCGCTTCGCGAGCTTTATTCCCCAGGCCTTGAGGGAAGACCATTTTTTGGTCCGATAGAGAAGGACGGTCGCGGCCTCGAACAGGTAGGTTCGGAGAAGCCTGTCGCCCCATCGAGATATCTTGCCACTAGTGTCAGTTTGACCAGATTGGTTGCGCCGAGGTGTGAGGCCGAGATAGGCGCCGACTTTCGAAGCCGATCGGAAGCGGGACGGGTCATCGATCGTATGGCGGAACGTCAAGGCAGTCACCACGCCGACACCAGGAACCGTCATCAGGCGACGCGTCGTCTCGTCAGACTTCGCCAATCGGCGGACCTCGTCGTCGAATTTGCCCTGCTGCTGGCAGATATGTTCATGAATCGACAGGAGCGGATCGATCACGCTGAGGAGTCGATGATCTTCGCCCAATAGCTCGCCGACCTGGTTACGGAACTGTCGGCCAATGGCGCGAGGGAATAGCAACCCACATTCCTTGATCAGACTGCGGACCTGGTTCTCGATATCCCGGCGCATGGACACAAGGCGGAATCGCGCGACGAGGATCGCTCGAACCTTCTGGCTCTCCTCGCTCTCGATTTTGACTTCTCGATACCACCCAACCCGCACCAGTTCGGCAAGGCCCCGAGCATCATTCCGATCGCTCTTGTTCATGCGGACCGACAGTGCTGCGTGCGCATGCCTTGCATCGATGCAAACGACAGGGAGTTCAACCCTACGAAGCTCGTGCCAAAGCCAGCTTGCCATCGCGCCCGTCTCAAATCCGATACGCTCCGCCGATGGCGCATGTTTACGAAGCAGCTTGGACAGATCGCCGGGATCAGACTTGGCCTTTCCTTCAAAAATCGCTTGACCATTCTCGTTGACCACGCAAACAGAAGTCTCTCTTTGCGAGACATCCAGGCCGACGTATTGCCTCATGACAGCTCCTCCGAATCGCTTGATTGCGACAGCTCGACGATAACGGAGCTTTCGTGCCCCGAACGCTGACCGCAGCCTGGAGCATTGCGGGAATCTGGACCGCTGACGAGGCCCTGCGACTGACCGAGATTCGCGCGCGACTGATGGACGACACGGCGGGACCGGATGGCCGCCTCGGCTATGTCCGCGGGCTCGACCGGACCACCTTCGACCGCTTGCTCGAAAAAGCACCGTTGCGAGATCGCGATCAAAAATCCGGACCTTCTGTTCGTGGTCGGCGGCGCAGAGCGGGATGTGATCGCGCTCTGCGATGAAGCTGCAGCAGCGGGAGCGCGCAGCGGCCTTCTTGCCGTGAAAATCGCCTCGCACACATCGCGCCTCGCGCAGGCCTGCGCCCCGCTGCAACAGGCGTTCGACGCCAGCAAACGTTTCCCCGTCTCAGGCCAGCGCATCCTGCTCGCGGGCGGCGAACGCATCTTCACGCCAAGCCGTGTAACGGCGAAGCTCGCATGCCAAGTCGCGCACCCCATCGACTGGGCAGCCACGCTGACGGCGCTCTCCGAGCTGGGGACCACGCGTGTTCTGGACCTCGGCCCGGGACATGCGCTCGCCGAGATGGCGCGGGCCTTCCTGCCCTCGATCCGCAGCTATGCAGCCGACGGGTTTCATTCAGTGAATGGCTTACGAAGTTGGATCGCTTCCGAGTAGTCGTGATTGTCGGAAGGATCCTACTTGCGCAGCCAGCACGACCGACTGACGCAGGGACCTTGCATGAAGAGGATTGCGACCGGAAGCACGAGAGCGGCTGACGATTGCAGCAACCGTATATCGTAGTCCAGGTGACACACGATCAGGACTCGAGCTCGATCGAGCACCTCAGAATAATCGGAGGAACCTGCGCGAATCTCGGGACGTCTTGAACTACCGCATGACCTTCCGGAGATTCCATTGCCGCACCTAGCGCTGCGGCATCGGCGAACTCGGCTTCGAACACGCAAAAAACGCTCGCTGCGCCGCCAAGCGAGTGCACATCGAAGCTGTAGCGAGATGTCCGTAGGCCGGGTAACTTACGTACCAGCGGAATGTGGTTCGACACATAATAAGCCTTGAACGCGTCCGGGTTCGGTTGATCCGGATAGAGGACGAAAAGCTTTTCCAATTTAACATCCCTTCTGCGGTTTATGGGAACAGCACTTCAAATCATGTTCCTGGTCAATGGAAGGGTCGGCTGATCAAGCTTTTCCGTCCAATAGCATCGTCTTGGTTTCGAGATATCCGGAGAGACCTTGCTCGCCACCTTCACGCCCGATGCCTGATTGCTTAAATCCGCCCCAAGGCAGCGAGAAGTCGGCTCGCAATCCGTTCTGAGCGACATTCCCGGCTCTCAGCCGCCTGGCGACCGCCGCCGCCGCATCCGCGTCGTGCGTTAAGACCGACGCGTTTAGGCCATAGATCGAGTCGTTTGCGATTCGGATCGCATCATCGGTGTCCTCGCAAGCGATGAGGCAAAGCACTGGCCCGAATATCTCCTCCTGGGCGATCGTCATATTGTTCTTGACGTTTGCAAACAGAGTAGGCTCGAAGAAAAAGCCACTTTCCAAGTGAGGTGGTCTCGCTCCGCCAGTTACGAGAGTGGCGCCCTCTGACACGCCGGTTGCTACGTAGTGTTCGACACGCTCGAGCTGTCGTTTCGTTGCAAGCGGCCCCATCTGCGCTTCAGGGTCATCGGAGTGACCTATGCGAATCTGCTTCATCTCAGCCGCGACCGCTTCCGCGATCGCATCGTGACGGTGGCGGGGTACGATCGCACGCGTCAGCATCGCACATATTTGCCCACTCAGCGTGACTATTGTGTTGGTAAGCGTCTTCGCTGCTTCCTCATCAGAGAAGTCGTCCAGCACAATGGCCGCGGACTTTCCTCCCAACTCTAATGAGCAGCGTCGAATGCTTTCCCCGCAGACCTGCGCAATCTTCCGACCGACTGACGTTGAGCCAGTGAATGCGATCTTGTCGACGCCCGGATTGCGCATCAAGTGGTCGGCCGCTTCGCGCTCGGAAGGAACGAGATTAAGCACGCCGGGGGGCAATCCCACCTCGTCAGCGCATTCTGCGATGATATAGGCTTCGACCGGCGTTTCCGGCGCTGGCTTCATTATCACAGTGCAACCCGCGATCAGGGCCGGCGCAATCTTCGCCGTCATCAGCATGTAGGGAGTGTTCCAGGGTGTGATCGCAGCGACGACGCCCACTGGATCGTGAACGACCCGCGCCAACGTGGCGACGGCGCTCTGCGGATTCATCTCGAACCGGAACTCTCGGCCAATCTTGATAGCATCCAATAAATTTTGAGTCCCGTAGCCAACGACATGGGATGCAAGAGCCGTCGGCCCACCCATTTGCACGGACCAAGCTGCGGCGAGTTCCGGCGCTCGGCGCCCCAATGCATCGGCGAGCCGCTGCACGGCTTCGATGCGTTCGAGTACGGGTCCCGTCGACCACCCTCCCCGGTCAAAGGCCTCACGCGCGGCTGCAACGGCTCGATCCATGTCGCGTGGACCGGCACCAGCGACCCGAAACACGATCTGCTCCGTATCCGGAGACACGATGTCAATTGGGCTCCCATCAAGAGACGGTACCCATTCTCCCCCGATGTAGAGACGATCAGGATGTTTCACACGGAACGTCATTGTTCAGTACCTCCGAACGCGCAAAAAGTCCTCGCCACGCCTAGACCCCAGGCCTCAGCTTGCGCCATTGCTCGACAGGAATGTTTCGATTGCCTTTGCGGTAGCGACGGGATTCTCGAGCTGAAGGGCGTAGTGCCCTTCGATGTCCACCACGTGCGCATCTCGCCAGAAGCCTGCGATTTCGTCAGCCTGCTCGCGCGTGAGTGCGTCGCCCAGGCTGCCTCGCAGAATCAAGACGGGACACTCAACGCGAGCGGCGTATGGCCGCAGATTATAAGTCAAATGACCGAGCCCCTGCGCGACTCGAACCTTATCGTAGCGGGGAACTAGCCGACCACCCTCCAGATGCACGTAGTTGTGAGCGATCCGATGATGAAGCCCCGCATCGGGATCATGAATCCAGGGTCTTCTGGACCGGAGAAAAGAAAATGCCTCCTCTTTCGATCCAAACTCATCGGGATAATTTATCGTGGCGTACATTCCCTCAATGATCTTTTGGGCACTGTCGCGGGTGCCATAGAAATTGGTGAGGTGAGGGCCAGCAATCAGCGCAAGGGCCGACACGCGTTGCGGGTATCGGGCAGCAAATACCTGAGCGACGCGGCCGCCCAGCGAATGCCCGACAAGCACTGCGCGATTGATCCCCAATTCCTGCATGAAGAGATTGAGGTCTTCGGCGTACTCTTGGGCCGAATAGTCCCCATCGGCCTTGTCAGTGTAACCGTGCCCCCGCTGGTCGGGAGCGTAGATGTGAAACTTCCCTTTCATTGCGTCCGCCATCCACTCCCACATGCGACCGTAGCCCAGAGAGGGATGAAGAAAGATCAACGCAGGTTTCGGCCCCGCCCACTCGTAGTAGTGCATCGAAATGCCATTCGGAAGTTTAATGGTAAAGGCACGCGACACTAAATTCCTCCCACTGGCAGCGAGTTCTTCAGCTTTGCGGATTGGCAAAGAGGTCTCGCGTTGGCGCGTCATCGACGAGCGTCGAAGTGACAAGCACGACCTTTACTTTGTTTCGCGCTCGGGCAGCGCAAGAAGCACAAATGCCATCCGGCACATTCTGCCCGATCGATTGGACCAGCTGTGGCTTGTCGCACGCTGTATCAGGACATCGCCAGCCCGCATGAGCGTCTCGCCGACGTCCATCATGGCGTATATCTCGCCCTCGAGAACGATCGCGTAATCCAAGGAAAGCGTCTTGTGGAACCAGGCATGTCGACCAGGCTTCTCGCCCAGGACGCGGTTTTCCGCCAAAAACTTCGCGAGCTTCGCGCTATCGATCTGCTCGTCCGGCGCAAAGTCGGCGATCCTCAAGAGCGAGCCGCCGTCGGAGTGGAATGCAAAGCGGTGCCCCGCCGGCGCCGGGTCATCGCCGGGGGCAATACCGGAGCCCGTGGCCCACACGACCTGACCAGCGCCGGATGAGAAAGTTGGGAAAGCCACGTTTGGCGTAGGCCCGTCGGACACGATCACGGAGCGCCCCTGATCGTCCTCGCCGGTCACGATGCGCCGGACAGGCCGGTACTCACGCTCCGCAATAGGTGTGGACGTTTGCCTTCCCCTTAAATCGCTCATCGCTTTACTCGCTTTACGTTGCGTTGTTGAACTATTTTAGATACGATGCGTTTCGTATTGTCAAGGACCACATCGACCACTCGATAGAGGATGCTTCAATCCCCCTCGATGAGGTGGCGCGAAGACGGGACGCGCCCGCCCGCAAGTGCTTGGGCTGAACTGGGGACATTTCGATCCTGCCCCGCGGAAATCCGGCAATCGATTCACGACGGCAAGGCCGGCCAGCCGAAACAAGCGCGTGACCAGACAATAGAAATATCTCGGGAAGGGGATTAAGACATTGGTCCTCGTACAACTTCCCCTTCTTCGATCCACGCATACCTTTTAGCACAATCGTCACGTGGCCGGAAAAATGACCTCTGCCTTCGATCGCTACGTCTTCAGACGAGGAATGAGTCTTTGCATATTACCGCTTTCCAGCTGCGCCAATTCCTTTTCGTCAAAGAGCTTGGAATCTGAGAGATTCTTCACGTGCTCCGCCATGGTTCGGAAAGGATAGTCGGTTCCGAACACGATCCGTGACGCGGGGACCAGCTGTTTGAGTGCTGTCAGCGAAACAGGATTGGACGCTTGAGCGATGTCGAAATAATCTTCTCTGATCTGGTCTCGGAAGGTCCGTGGGCGCGCGCCCCTGTACGGCGGAATGGTTTCAAGCCAGTCAAACCGCTCGATCAGCGACGGCATGGTGCCGCCGGCATGGCTCCAAATCATCTTGATGTCGGGAAATTTCTCTGCAGCGCCACCGAACGTCCAACGCGCAATCGCTCGAGTCGTGTCGGTGCCGAATTCGATGATGTTCTCATAGATCCCGGGAATGATATTTACGCAGCATGCGGATAGCGTTGGGTGAATATAGACGACCATCTTTCGCCGATTCAGTTCGGCAAAGACACTATCATACGTCGGATCGCCGAGGTATTTGCCGTCGTAGCTAGTCATCAGCACGACACCGTCGGCTTTCAGCTGATCCAAGCTATAAGCGAGTTCGGCGAGGCTGCCTTCTGCATCGACCAACGGAAGCGAAGCGAACATGCCAAGTCTTTTCGGATTGGCTTGCACCAACTTAGCGGCAAAATCATTGGCCTCGCGGGCAAGCCGTCTGCTGCCCGCAATGTCTCCCATCCAGACTCCGGGCGTTGCGACGGACAGCAGCGATACCGAGATGCCGGCTCGATCCATCTCATCGAGATGGCTAGCGATGGACCAATTCGCGGTCGCAGGTAGAATCTTTCCAGCGGGAGCCAGTTCGGCAATGTAGCCGGGTGGCGAGAGATGGGCATGAACGTCGATGCGTGGTGGCGTCACTTGCGCGCCGGCCTTAGGCACAAAGCCAGTCAAGCCAGCGGTTAACGCAGCGGCGCCGCCCGCGAGAAATCCACGGCGATCGATACCACAGTTGCAGCGTGACGGGCGGCATGGATCGACCACTTCTGCGCTGAAAGCATCTCTTCTAGCCGTCGCCCTGGTGAAAACATGCATGACGCTCTCCCAACGATTGTCGCGTGGAATACCCGCAATTCGATTTTTGGATCTAGGTGAAGACCCCAAATGGATTGCATCGATCTGTCGAGCCAAGCACTTCAGCGAACGGGTTCCACAGCCTGAAACAAGCGAGAATTCCAGGCGCTGGCGATCACGCCGAACAACGTTATGCCATCCGTACCCGACCGCGCCAAAGGTCATTCTGCGAAAACGGCTGCGCGGTCCATACTTGGCCTTGCATCTCGCCCAGTGTCGGGCATTTTATATTCTAGTAACGAAACGTATCGTTTCGATTATTACTCGTCAACTGCTCGCCCCCGTTGAGTACTCCAAGGGTCTGAACCGGCTTGATCCCGCCGGGGGCCTTGACGGTTGGCTGCCGATACCTTGAAGAGGTTGCGACGCAGCAAGGCTAGCCTTCCGGCGCGGCCGCAGTCGGCAGTCTGACAGGGCTTACAGCGAAAAGCACCGCCGGCGGCATAGATGCTTTCGAAGAAAGCCACAGAACCGCGCAGGCCGATGCTACAGTGCGCGTTCTTTCGCATGGGGAAGCAGTTGTAACGCGCTCTCCGGGATCAAGCACTAATTTGTCGCCGGCCTCGTGAATGCGCGATTGTTTTCGTCGCGGCCCCCGCTCCCGCTCAGTGCAGATTCAGCTAGGGTTTGCGAGCGGAGCTTTTGAACAATCCGAGCATCGTCTTCGCGTGCCCTTCGGCAAAGGATCTACTTAGTGGAGGACTGCCGAGCAAGAGCCGGAAGTATACCGGAGCATAAAGACATTCCGCCATTACTTTGGCGGGAACATCCTTGCGCAATTCGCCGCGTTTCTGGCCCGCCTCGATAACCCGCAAAACGAGCTCGGATCGATCATCCGCGAATCTTTCGCGGAATGCCTTGAGCACAGCAGGATCATTTTGACCTTCGGCGATGATCTGAGCAACGAGTCGTCCGGACCTGCTGTCGCCATACTCTTTGACCAACAAAACGAGATGAGCAGTAAGGGCCTCGACGGCAGGTAACTCCGAGTCCATTGGAGTACTGACGACGTGGTGCTCCATAAATGCATCAATCACTACTGCGGCTTTCGATGACCACCAGCGGTATATGGTTGCTTTGCTTACGCCTGCCGCTTTTGCGATCGCTTCGATCGTCACCGACTGAATGGTCACCGTGCGCAGCAATCGGAGTGTAGCCGCCAGGATCGCGCGCCGGGTCGAATCGCTACGGGGCCGCCCGCGTAGTCGCTTGTGCGACGCCGACTTCTTCACAGGTGTGGGATGGTTCGGATTTGACATTTCAATCAGTCTATCTTCGTATCCTGAGGCCAGACACGGGCCACCGCTGCGAAAACGGCTGGGATGAAGATAGACGAAGACGTGGCTGAGAAGCTAGTGCTCATCTCGTGGCAATGGAGCAGGCGTGGGATAGTGTAGAGTCAATTGCGCTATCGGTTCGCGATCTAGAGAAGCAGGTCGATCGTCCGTCCAAACCGTCTGGGCACGATGAAAGTGTTTGCCCCAGCTCGTATGCCATCTTGAGCAAGAATCGGGATCGGCTACACGACGACCAGATTTCGAGTTTTCGATGATGTCGTGGCTATGCAACCCATTTCGGGATGCTTCGCTTAGTTCGCAAATTCCCATTTCGATTGTGCTCCGCGACTTCTACCTGCTCCTGCTGTCCTTACTTGGCCAACTCGCTGAACTAGATCAAGTGCCTACCCGCGATCGCCTTCGTCGCCGGAATAGCGATTTCAACTCTCATACCGTCACGCCGACCGCCGCGCGTAACTCCGGTGACTTGCTTCTGAATCCCGACGATGCGCATTTGTCCCGCTATCTCAGCTCGCAAAGGGGGTATGAAAGGAAGCGCATCTCTTATCCAGAACGGTGGGATCGTCCTTCCGGATTCTGTACGGTGTCCGGGCGAACCGGAAGCTCGGATCAGAAAACACTCTTCCGCGGTCGAATCGAAGATCGGAAAAGGTCCGACGACAGCGCAATCTATGAGGTTCGGTGACATGCACTGGAGCTCTCGCTTGCTCTTTATGGCATCGTTCGATCCAGGTTCTTGGGCGCATCCGGACCAAGATGAAGGCTGGATGCTGATCGAGCGCAAGTTTGCGGAGTCCACCTATATGGGCGGCCGCCACCAAGCCGAGCGCATGGACGGCTGCGTCGCCGTACCAATAAGGTTTTACATCTCGTCCACTTGTGCTATCGTTCGCATTACGTCGCGAGAGAGCTTGCGGTTTAGCGCTGACCCAGCAAGCAGTGGGAGGTCGCGTTCCTCATGCTCATTATTCCTCGTCAGATAAAAGCGGCCCGCTCGCTAATCGGATGGGAGCAATGCGAACTCGCGAGGAACTCGGGCGTGGCGATTTCGACAGTACGACGCTTGGAAGCTCTCGACGGCGCGATACGCGCGCGAAGTCGGACGATCGAGAAGATCCGAAGAGCGTTCGAGAACAGCGGCGTTGAATTGTTGGGGGATCCAAGTCCAGGCGTTCGATTGAGGCCTGGTTGCGGTTAGCTGACAACAATTCGCTTCAAACGAAGCGAATTCGGCTGATGACGCTAAGCTGCGTGAGCCCTTCCCGTGCTGCAATCAACAGCTAAGCCGCGCGTAAGAAACAGGAATGGCGTTCGGATGCATGCTTGCGCGAGCAGCGCACCCGGTTGATTTTCTCGTTATCGACGACTGACGCTCTGCCTGATCGACAAGCTAGCGGGATATAGCATGTTGCGGCTTTGCCTTCTCAGGCGAGTTTTGGCTATTCGCGAGCTAGCCCCCGCGGCCGATCGTCTGCGCTCACGACGAAGTGCAACCACGCCCAATTCGAGATATTGCCGTGGGCGGTCCTAAGAGCAGATATCTGGACGCAAGATTGCTCGGTGTTCGGCCGGTCGGTCGGTCCGGCAAATAGCAGCGGCTAGGATCCTCGCTTTTGTCCGTTCCCAATCAGGCGAATATCCCGCGGCGGCGCGCCCTCGTGGCCACCTCTAACGCGCACCGTCTTCCGCATAAAGGTCTTCCAACGCGGGCTGAAATTAGTTGTGAGATACAAGATGTTGCGATTTTGCCAGCCTTCTTATTAGAAAAACGATACGACTCGGTTATAATTGATGGAATTCCGATGTTGTGCTCCCTTGTGATTAGCCGACCTCAAAAAAAAGTTGGAGGAGGCGATACTCATATGGGGAGGACGAAAATGATTTTGAGGAATGCATCTGTTACTATGTTGGCGCTGGCTCTGTTTGTGCCAACTGCAGCTGAAGCTTATGAACTTCGCTACCCCGGTTGGGCACTAAAGCCGGGCATTACGCTGGGGTCAGGTTCAGCTGGCACCCCGCCTGCAGGCGTTTACATGTTCAATCAATGTTCGACCTACCAAGCGAAGTTGGTGGGACCGACCGCACCAAACGTTGGCGGAACTCCGACGGAGATTCACCAAGCGGCCGCAGCAACAGGTATTCTCTTCGTTCCTGGATGGCAGTTCTTGGGAGCAACTTACGACGCCGTAATCGTCCAGCCATTTATTGAGGCTTCCGCCACTGCCCCGGTCAACTCATCAGCTGCGGGAATGCACAACACATACATAGTGCCAGTCGAGTTGAGCTGGAAACTCGGGCAGAGCGGCTTCTTTGCAAAGGCAGGCTTTGGTATAACGGCTCCGACGGGTTCGATCTCGGGTCCCACCGGCTTGGCAAATTGGGGCAATCCCTGGTGGACATTCCACCCCTCGTTTGTGGTGTCGTATCTGAAGGATGGCTGGAATTTTACAGCGAACATGTTCGCAGAGCTCAACACTCGCAATACGATCACCGACTACAGGAGCGGAACTGTCTTTCACGCCGAATTCACAGCTGCCAAGACGATCGGCAAATGGACTTTCGGTGCTATCGGATACTACGCGGGACAGGTTGCCAGCGATCAATCGAGCGCATTTTACAACAACGTAATAAATAACGGTCATACGATATCTGGGCAGCTGGCGGTCGCGTTAGCTACGATTTTGGACCCGTAGCTCTGAATGTGTGGGGCCTCAAGGAACTTTCGACCCACGTCGTAGGCGCCACCCCGAACGTCGGAGTTGCGTCCAATGGGTATACTATTCTTACTTCGCTCAGCTACCGATTGTGGTCGCCCGATCCTCCGACTACCCCGAAAATTCCGTTGATCAATAAGTGAGTGTAGCAATTGTTGAGTGACGTCGCACGTCGCAATCGGCCGGTTTGCTAAACCACTGCATTGCGAAACGCGGATGAACTCCACGTACCCGACAGTGCCACACAACACCACGGGCACCGCGATAAACTCGCTGCTAGCGGATCGCCTTACGCGCTCGCGCGATGTCATCCCAAGGAAAATTGCGCCGAGGGGTAACTTGGGGAAGCTTTAAGCGTCTCAACCACTACATGGCCAATGCCAGCGGCGCGCCAGTCATGGCCGCCGCTGTTGGCGTTCGTGTCGCCCTCAATAGGCAGCTACGGGACGCACCACCACTACTTCAAATATGATTGGATGAAAGAAGCCTGGCGGCGTCAACGCCGCCGTATCCGTATCGTCCAACCCAAATATCCCACGGCCTATGATCGAGCCACATAGAGACGTCACGCTCACCGCGAGAGTCTCGAGAGCCTAAACTTCGTTAAATGTCTCGCTGACCCAGTCCGCTACCTAGTCACGCAGGATCGTGCCATTGTCGGCGCCGAAATGCTCCACCTCAAGATCGTCTTCGGTCGTGACAAACAATTCCCGCTTCGGGCTTCGGATTGCCTGATCGTACGTCTGTTGCGCGTATTCAAGGTACGCATACGACGAGGACCGTCTGATTGACGCATGCGCGCGGGCACAATGAGCTCTATGATCGGTGGGGTAAAGGTCAGGCGGCCTGCTGACCGGCGGGCTTATCGGCTTGGCGCAGGAGCTTCCATTCCCAGGGCAGCAGTTCGTGCAGCCGCGACGTGGGAAGATCGGCGATCCGGGCGAGGACGTCGGCGAGCCAGGCCTTGGGATCGACGTCGTTGAGGCGACAGGTCGTGATCATCGTCAGCATGATAGCGGCACGGTCGGCGCCACGCTGGCTACCAGCGAAGGTCCAGTTGCGCCTTCCCAAGGCAATGCCTCTCAATGCACGCTCAGCGCAATTGTTGGTCAAGCAGATCCTGCCATCGTCGAGGAAGCGGGCGAAGTCGTCCCAGCGCCTAAGCATGTAATTCATAGGCTTCAGAACCTCAGAGGAGCGCGAGAGGGTTTCGCGCTCGCGGAGCAGCCAGTCGTGCATGTCGTCGAGAAGCGGCTTGCTTCTCTCCCGGCGTACGGTACGCCGCTCGTCAGCATTTCGGCCGTTGATGGCGCGCTCGATCTCGAACAGGGCGTCAAGACGCCTGACCGCCTCCAGCGCGATCGGGGAGACAGGTTTGCCTTTCTGTCCGTCCCGGGCGGCTTTCTCGATGTCAGCCAGCTCGAAGAATCCCCGCCGCGCATGGGCCAGGCAAAATGCCGGCGTGATCGGCATCGCTTTCCCTTTTGGGTCGAACAACGGCTCGAAGCCGCTATAGCAATCCGCCTGCAGGATACCGGCGAAGGCGGCCAGATGCTTCTGGGGATGTTCGCCCCTTCGGTCGCCCGAGGCGTAATAGACCGCCGCCGGCGGCGCAGGTCCGGCGAACGGCCGATCATCCCGCACATACGTCCAGATCCGGCCGGTCGTGCACTTGCCCTTCGCCAGGATGCGGATGGTGGTGTCGTCGCCATGAAGGCGTTCGGCCGCGAGCACATGACGCTCGATCAGCTGGAACAGCGGCATGACGGCGAACGTTCCGTGGCCGACCTGGTCGGCCAGCGTCGACAGCGGCAGGTCGATCCGCTCGGCCTTGAAGCGCACGCTCTGGCGATTGAGCGGGATATGCATGCCGAACTTGTCGAACAGGATCGTCGCCAGCAATTGCGGACCGATGAAGCCGCGCGGCGTGGCATGGAACGGTGCCGGCGGCTGGCTGATCTTCTCGCAATCGCGGCAGGTGAACTTCTCGCGTACTGTCTCGATCACCGTAAGCGCGAAGCCGATACCCTTGCTTCAGAATTCGAATGAACGTGCGAAGAAGCCTCCGACTAGGACGGAGGTTTGGGATGGGATTGGACAGCAAAAAGGACGTCCATTTGGACGGCTCGTCGGTAGGGCCGGTGAGCCGGCTGGAGGTCCTTGAAGGACCGTCGGGACGCCGCGTGCGTTCGGAGGCTGAGAGAGCTCGGATCGTCGCCGAGAGTCTGCTACCCGGTGCCCAGGTGTCCGAGGTGGCGCGCAAGCACGGAGCGACGCGCTGGCAGATTTACGATTGGCGACGGCGCTTTCGACAGCGAGGCATGTTGCCGCCGTGCGAGGCGTCGCAGCCGACATTCGCGCCGCTGGTCGTGGAAGGTGCGTTAGAGGAGCGTCACGTTCCGGCGATCAAGCTTGTGATAGCGATCGGCGATGTCGTGGTGCGGACGGACACGGCCATAGATGGCGAGCAGCTGTCTCGGGTGATCCGCGCGGTACGAGCGTCACGATGATCGCGCCCGGTGCTGATCTGAAGATTTACATGGCGACGCGGCCGATTGACTTCCGCTGTGGCCATGATGGGCTTGCTGCGAAGGTGCAGGAGATGCTTCGTCTCGATCCGTTCAGCGGTGCAGCCTTCGTGTTCCGATCGAAACGAGCGGACCGGATCAAGATTTTGGTCTGGGATCGAACGGGCCTAGTGTTGGTGCACAAGCGCCTCGAAGGCTGCAAGTTCGTTTGGCCAACGATCGCAGACGGCGTGATGCGCATATCGCCGGCGATGTTCGCAGCCCTGTTCGAGGGGCTGGATTGGAGGTTGGTCCGCCCGCAAGAAGCGCGGCGTCCGCAGGCGGCGGGATAACTGCGGCAGAGTGACTCGGAAGGTATTTTGCACGTGACGCACGCGGCGGCGGTGTGCTCGAATTAGCACATGAGCATCGCGGCGCTGCGCGACGAAAATGAACGACTGAAGGCGCTTTTGGCGCAAACGCAGGCGGCCTTGAGCGAGCATCAGGGGGCGCTGGCGGCGTCGGAGGAAGCGCGGCGTCGGCTGGAGGTCATCCTCGGCGAATTGCGACGCGAGAAGTTCGGCGCGAAGTCCGAGAAGCTGCGGCCAGATCAGTATCACTTGCCGCTGGAAGACGTGGAGATCGCGCAAGGCATCCTGGACGCGGCGCAGGAGAGAGCCGAGGCTGTGATCCAGGGCCGATCGCGGAGTGTGCCGGATCAAGGTTCTCATCGCAATCGCGGCTGCTTGCCTGCCCATTTGCCTCGGGTGGAACGGATCATCGAGCCTGCGAGCACGCTCTGTCCGTGCGGTTGCGGCGCCATGACGAAGATCGGCGAGGACGTCAGCAAACGGCTCGACGTGATCCCGGCGCAATGGCGAGTGTTGGTCACGCGCCGCCCGAAATACATCTGTCGCCGCTGCTCGGGCCCTGTCGTGCAGGCGCATGCACCGGAGCACGTCGTGCCTGGTGGACTGCCGACCGAAGCGGCGATTGCGCACGTGATCGTCTCCAAGTTCGGCGACCATGCGCCGTTTTACCGTCAGGCCGAGATCTATGCGCGCCAGGGGATCCGACTTGATCGGGCGACACTGGGCAACTGGTCCGGCCGCGCCTGCTTCCATCTCCAACCCGTAGCGGACCACATGCGTCGCCATCTGGAGAGGGCAGATCGTCTGTTCATGGACGAAACCACGGCACCGGTGCTCGATCCCGGGCGTGGCCAAACGAAGAAAGGCTACTTCTGGGCGGTCGTCTCCGACGACCGCGGCCACAGCGGCCCAAGTCCCCCGATCGTGCTGTTCCGATATGCCCCCGGTCGCATCGGCGCCTTCGCGGAGCAGTTCCTGCATGGCTTTAACGGACGCTTCCTGCAATGCGATGCCTATGACGGTTATGACCGGCTGACCGAAGTTGCTCGACCGCAGGGGCCGTGGACGCTTGTGCATTGCTGGAGCCATTTGCGCCGACGCTTCGTCAAATTGGCCCGCAACAGCAAATCGCCGATCGCCGAGGCCGCCGTTCGACACATCGCACAGCTTTACGCCATCGAAGCCATGGTACGCGGTTCATCGTCGGACATCCGGCTGGCCGCGCGCAAGGAGCACTCGCTGCCTATCGTCGCCGCGTTAAAGCCGTGGTTCGAGAAACAGCTGTCGATGATCTCCAGTGGTTCGACGCTCGCCGAGGACATCCGCTACGCGCTCAATCACTGGCAAGGGCTGACCCGCTTCCTCGAAGACGGGCGCCTCGAGCTCGACACGAACCCGGTCGAGAACGGCATCCGGCCAGTCTGCCTGACCAGAAAAAATGCGCTCTTCGCCGGTCATGAAGTCGGCGCGGAAAACTGGGCCTTGCTCGCGTCGATCGTCGCCACCTGCAAGCTCAACGACGTCAACCCGGCCGCCTACATCGCCGAAACACTCGAGGCGATCATCGACGGCCATCCCGATAGCAGGATCGAAGACCTCATGCCGTGGCGATTCCGCAAAACGTCAAGCCAGCATCAATAGGGTTGCGGCTAAGCGCTTACCGATCACCTTGAAGCGACGCGGGATCTCCTCCAGCGTCTTGGTCACATCCTCCCCGATCTTCGCCAGCCGCGATCCACCGCAGCAGGCGCAGCTTGTTGGAGCCTCGATGACGACGCGCTCGTGTTCGATGTCGTCCGGCCATGGCTGGCGAACCGACCGCTTGCGCATGAAGGGGCGGACGTTCTGCGTCTTCGCCGCTGCGGCCTGCGCGGCAAGCTCATCCTCGCTCGCCGTCGTGACGAGTTCCTCGAGCTCCAACTCCAGCTGCTCGATCAGCCGCGCCGTGCGCTCGGATCGCTGCCCGTGCAGTTCGCGCTTGAGCTTCTCGATCCGCAGCTTGAGATGCGCGATCAGCGCCGCGTTATCCGACAGCTCCGCCTGCGCGCTGGCAGCTATCGCCTCGGCTCGTCACGCTCGGCTTGCAGCGCTGCCAAGGCACTGACAAGGTCCGACGGGAGGTCGTCCGGCTTCGATATCATGAAGCCATTGAATCAGATCGAGCAGCAGATTCAAACCCAAAACGGTTATCCGACCCGCGTCGGACGCTGGGTTTCTTGCGGATTGCGCCAATCGATCCCGGACAGCAGATAGCTCAACTGCGCCGGCGAGATCGTTACCGATTCACCGGCAACCGATGGCCAGATGAACTTTCCTCTCTCGAGTTTTTTTGTGAACAAGCAGGCTCCCTGGCCATCGTGCCAGATCGCCTTGACGAGATCGCTGCGGCGACCGCGGAAAACGAACAGATGACCGCTGAGCGGGTCCTTGTGTAGCACCTCCTGCACTTGGAGGGCCAGCGACGGAAAGCCTCTGCGCATATCCGTGTAGCCTGTCGCGAGCCACACTCGCACATTCCCCGGTATAGAAATCATCGGCGTCCAAGCACATCGAGGACCCGCGCCAGCGCCTCCGGATCGACGTGCGCATCCACCCGGATGCACCGTCGGTTGCCGTGATCGATCTCTATCAATCCAGTACGCGCGGCTGCCACCGAGCGAACTCGGCCATCGACCGTAGGCAAGAGCTTCGGAGGTTCCTCAGCCGAGGGCGCTACGGCGGCGATCTGCACCGGCGTAAAAGATGGTACAACTTGTTCCGATGTCCGTGCTTGTCGACGCCAGGTAAACACCAGGCTGGCCGCTACTCCGTTGCGACGCGCAACCTCAGTTACCTTCGCGCCCGGTGTCAGCGTCTCCTCGACAATCCTTGCCTTGTCGTCCTGCGACCAGCGCCGCCGCCGCTCCAGCCCGCCCAAAACCTCGATCCGCATCGCCTGATGACCTTAAAGCTAGACTTAAGGTCACACGCTTCGCGAATTACCACCCGTCACGCAAGACGGCCCTCGTCGGAGGCGTACTATTCAAGCGGAATTTGACGATCACCTCCGGGATGGGTCACAAGGATGGGAACGCGAGTCTTCTCGACCACGCCGGTCAGATCCATGCTAGGTGCCCAAGCCATAAATGCGTCGAGCGACCGTCGCGAAGCTCGACCGCCAGCCGCTGGGTGTGCTCGATCGCAGCGAACATACTCGCAACTTCCGCGAAAAGCGTCTGCGCCTCGGTCGTCGGCTTCAGCCGTTTCTTCTGGCGCTCGAATAGTCTGAATCCGAGACGTTCCTTCGCCTGTTGCAACATGCGACTGACGGCCGGCTGGAAAATATTTAGAGCGGTGGCCGCGTTCTTCACCGAGCCCGATTGCATCACGCGCAACCGCAAGATGCCTTGCGAGCCGACCGTCAGCCATTTTTTGCAGTGCCGCCGCCCGATAGGATGCCGCTCCGCGGGAACAGCGCCGCCGATTAAGTTCGGCGTAACAATTCGCTAGAGGCGCAATTTCGAGATGAAGCGCCCGTCCGGAGCGGTCAACAGCGCTCGGGATCTGCGATCGGCCTAGCGTTCTGGATACATCGCACACGTCTAAACACTCAAACTTCCGCATATGGCGCGTCCGTCGCGTTCACCCGGCGTCGCTTTATCCGTGTTGCGCGGCTAGGCCTGCTGCTAAGTTGCGCCTCCTAGCCCGCATTATGCTCGGTACTCGTCGATTGCGCCTTTGTCGGTCTCGACAAGGACGGTTCCTTCGTTGGTGCCATCAAGCAGAGACAGAAAAGCGATGGGCAGCAGTTCAAAGCCTGTGTGCGTGTGCTCCCGATGGACCAGCTTGCCGTTCTGTGTCCAGCCCCTGAGATCTTCGATCGCCTCCGCGAACAAGTGCTGAAACTGGGAGCAGAGAAATCCCTGCATTCTGATGCTCCGGTAGATCAACCGCATCATATTGCGCGGTCCTTCAGGTTGTTTCCCGGTATCGTAGGTCGAGATCTGTCCGCACAACACGATGCGACCGAAATGCGCCATATTGTTCACCGCCGCCTGCAGAATCTCGCCGCCAACATTGTCGTAGTAGATATCAATACCTCCCGGGGCGAGGATCTCCAGTCGCCGTGCAACGGACTCCGTCTTGTAGTCAATGGTGGCATCGACCCGGCATTCACGGTGCAACCAGTCGCACTTGGCAACGCCACCAGCGATGCCAATGACCCTCATTCCCTTGATCTTTCCAATCTGAGCGACAATGGAGCCGGTAGAGCCTGCGGCCGCGGACACAACAAGAGTTTCGCCCGGCTTTGGCTCACCGACCCGAAGCAATCCGAAGTAAGCAGTCAATGGATTGAGCCCATAGCGCCCCAGCGCATCCAGATAGGTCGTCCCAATGGGGATCTTGGTCGCGCTGCCGAGTTCGGCTGCTGTGAGTACCGCATAGTCCTGCCAACTGGAAAGAACCTGCAGGCGATCGCCCACTCGGAAGTCGGAATTCGCAGACTCCAGGACGAGCCCGGCCGTCGGCCCAATCACTGGCTCACCCACGGGCATCGAAGGATAGCCACCGTTTCCGCCCTCCTCCATCCAGTTGCGCATCGTCGGGGCACACCTGAAGGCAACGTTCCGGATCCGCACCTGTCCATCTCTCAAAGGCAGGTCTGGGATCGAACTCTCCCGATATCCAAAATTGTCGAGAGTTAGCCGATCATGTGGCGGCCCAGTCAGGATCCATTGCCGGTTTATCGCTTCTGTTGACATCGCCGTTCGCCAAATTACCGCCCGATTTCAGTACGCCCAACCGACATCCGCAAATTCAGCAAGCTCACCGTCCGAAATTGCCCTCGGCAACTCTCACATTTTCAGCAAAGCGCTGACGCAGTTCCCGCTTTAGCAATTTTCCGCTCGGATTCTTCGGTAGGCTATCGATGAAGATCACGCGCTTGGGTACCTTGAAAGGCGCCATCGTGTTTGCGCAATGGTCTATCACGTTATCTTCGGTCAGGTTCTCCCCAGACCTGACAACGACGATCGCAGTCACCGCCTCGATCCAACGAGCGTCTGGCAATCCGATAACCGCCACTTCAGATACCGACGACAGCCCATAGATGGCTTCTTCCACCTCGCGGCTAGCGACGTTCTCGCCTCCGGTCTTGATCATGTCCTTAACGCGATCAACCACCGTGATGTAACCGTCGGAGTCGACGGTCGCGAGATCGCCGCTGTGAAACCATCCATCGCGGAAGGCGGCGGCAGTCTTATCCGGATCACTATAATAGCCAGATAGGAGCTGAGGTGAGCGGTGCACAATCTCGCCGATTTCACCTACGCTGACGTCCTCCATCGCACTGTCGACAACGCGCGTCTCAACATTGATCGCCGGTGTTCCGGCTGCACCGGCTTTTCGTATTTGGTCTTCCGGCGTCAGAACGGTTGCGAGCGGAGCAATCTCTGTCTGTCCATAAAAATTCCAGAACTTCACCCGTGGTAGCCGTCGCTGCAGTTCAAGCAGGATCTCCACCGGCATGATCGACGCTCCATAGTAACCCTTCTGGAGTGTCGAGAGATTGGTCTGATCGAAATGCGCAGACCGGAGCATTGCGATCCAGACAGTCGGTGGCGCGAAAAACGATGTGATCTCGTGCGTCTCGATCAATGACAAGATGTTGTCAGCGGTCGGCTTGGCCGTGATAAGGCTGCTCGCCCCGAGGTAGATTGCAGGACCGAGAAAGACATCAAGCTGTGCACAATGGTACAGCGGCAGCGCATGTAACACTCTGTCCTCTGTCGCCATGCTGCCCTCAAGGACGCAGCTGACATACTGCCACATGACTGCGTGATGCGTTAACACCGCACCTTTTGGTAATGACTCCGTGCCGCTGGTGTAGATGATTTGGGCTGGATCCTCGCCGTCGACGAAATCGTCGAGCTGTGATCCGTCAGAGTGCAGAAGATCGTCGAACGTAATCATTCCGGGAGGCGGTAGTGCCGGCTCTTCGCCCGGCATCCAGATCAAGGCTTCAACCGCACAACCTTTTGCGACGGCCTCCCGGGCGGACTCTACAAAATCCGCGCCCGTTGCCAGAATCCTGGCGCCGGAATTGACCAGAATAAAATTGATTTCGTCCGATTTCAGCATGAAGTTGATTGGAACCAAGATCGCGCCGATGCGCGCGACGGCAAAACGCATGGCAGCAAAAGCGTGCGAATTGCGTGACAGGATCGCGACGCGATCGCCTCTACTTACCCCGGCTCGACGCAGTCCGCGCCGATTGCAAATCACATCCAACTCCACGAATGTCCAGACCTCCCTGCCACAAATCACGGCCGACTTGTTCGGAGTGCGACTGGCCGATCGGCGCAGCAGGTCGCCTATTGAATGCTCTCGGGCCTTCCGGATTGTTGCTCGAAACTCCTGGCTCACCTCGTGATCTCCATACTCACTCGATAAGGTGACATTAGCCGCCGACGTCCGTGCTGAGCAGGTCACCGAACAGCTCCCATGTCTCGCCCTTGAAGCGCATTAAGCGCATCCGCGATAGCGGAGCGAAGTTGGACGGACTGGTGTTCATTTTGATACCTGGCAACAGGCCGGCAAGCTCAAAATCCCGAATGTTGGCGGCCTGCTTCATTACGTTATCGCGTGTGAGGTCGTCTCCGCACTGCCTCAAGACGCGCTCCAGGGCTTGCGCCGCGGCATAAGCGTTGACCACCGCGAAATCGGTTCGATTAGCTTCCGGATAGTACTTATTTAGAAACTCGTTCCAGGCCTTCATCGCCGCGTCTGTTTTCCATTGCGGGTCGGTGGGATCTTTGAGGTAAGCGGAGGAAACGATGGCCTGCGAATTCTCGAAGCCGGCGGGCTTGATGACACTGCGTATCGACACCGAGATGCTGCTGAGCAGGTGCATCGGCTTCCAGCCGCTCTCACCCATCTTCTTGATGGCTTGCGCAGCGAATTTCGGCGTGGTGAAGTCGAGAAATACGTCCGCTCCGGACGATTTCAGCTTGACGATCTGCGAGTCGATGGTCGGTTGGGTGACCTCGTAGTTTTCCTCCGCGACTATCATCGATAAGGCCTTGCTACCAAGGCCATCTTTCAGACCCTTGACGTAGTCTTTTCCAAAATCGTCATTTTGATAAAGGATTGCGATCCTGGCATCGGGCTTCTCGCGCAGAATATACTGCGCGTAGATTTGCGCCTCACCTCGAAAGCTGGGTGAAAAGCCCATCGTCCAGGGAAAGTCCTTCGGATTATTCCACTTGGACGCACCGCTGGAGACGAACAATTGCGGCACCTTCTTGGCGTTCAAGTATTTCTGGATGGCAGAGTTCTGCGGCGTTCCCTGCGGGTTGAAGATCAGGAGAACCTCATCTCCCTCCACGAGCTTTCGTGCCTGCTCAACGGTCTTTGGCGGGCTATAGGCGTCGTCATAGGAGATGAAGTTGACTTTACGACCATTGATACCCCCCTCTGCGTTGATCTTCTCGAAATATGCCGCTTCGGTCTTGGCAATCACAGCAAATGCAGACGCGGCCCCCGAGTAAGGCGCGATGTTGCCTATCTTGATCTCCGTGTCGGTTGCGCCTGGGTCGTATTTTTTCTGGGCGACGGCTTCTATTGAATTAGTGCCAATGAGTAGCGCGATTGCGGCAGCAAGTGCCGCCCGTCTCCATTGTGCTGCCGACATGAACTTTCCCTCCTTTGGATTGGGTCGCCGCTTCTCTTCGGAAGCTTGCGAGACGCAGCTGGATGGAGTTCTCCATCCAGCCCTTAGAGAGCACTACGCCCACCGGCGCCGCCGAGGCCGATCGGTCACAGCCCTGAATCTTACGACATCAGCGACAGTTGATTTCTGTCGTCTCACCGTCAGCGACGGCCAACATTGCAGGGGTTGGATTCAGTGGCTTGAACGTATCGACGCTGACGCCGGTGAGCATCGTCTGCATGCCTTTGACACGCGTTCTATTGAACTCTCGCCTAAAGGCGTCGGGAGGACCATGATGGATCCCTTGCGGTGAAAAGATGAAACTAGCCCCTTCCCGCCCCGTGTCGCTATGAACGAAAATCGCCTCATCGCAATCAATGTTGCGATGTGACGAAGGCAACTCCTCCGCGTCCAGATCGTTTACCGAAGGCCGCGGCAAAAATGTTACGACGACGAAGCCTGGCGCCTGAAACGTTGCCCATGAGGTCGGCGCGATATGAATTCGCTCCGAGCTCAGCGTATGGATATCGCGCATGTTGATCTTGAAGGGGAACAGATCACCCTTCCAGCCGACCACGTCGAAAGGCGACTTCTCAAAGAAGACCGAGGTGAGCTCGCCCTGGGAGCGGATACACAGCTCCCACTCGTCCTGCTCCGGCCAAGCGTACTCTTCCGCGGACGGAACTGTGATAAGCTGCGGATCGAACGGAAAATGTCGCCCCTGCTGAGGATGTGCCGCGAAATCGATTGGTTGTACTGACTCGATGACGAAGGCATATGTCAGGCCATCGTTCGGCATTTGGCGGAAGGTCGTGCCCCGCGGCAGATAGATATAGTCGCCGGGTTCGTAAGGGATCGGACCATATTCAGTCGCCATCACCCCCGTCCCCTCATGAATGAAGTACAGGAGGTCCCCGTCGGCGTCACGATAGGCGTACGGCATCGCCGACCGCCGATTGCTGACGCTGAGGGTGACGTCGGAGTTGGTGAGGAATGGTAAGGGTAGCCCCCGACCGTCGTTGCCTTCGCCGGCCATGAGCTTGCGGGTGGAGAACATACGCGGCTTCAGCTTGCCGACGATGCGCAAGACGTCTCCGGGCGGCCGCGAGTGATAGAGCGTCGCGGTCGGACCTGCAAATCCCTGACGTCCGAAAAGCTCCTCGCGGAGCTCGCCAAGCCCCACTCGAGCCTGACGAACATACCGGCCCCGGGCCAAGTGGATCCATGACGGCTTCATCGTCCTCTCCTACATTAATGTCATTTTGGCACTAGCGCCATATTTTTACATTCCTCGCAAGCCTTCCGATTGTTTGCCACTCGTGTATCCGGTAGGTTCGGTCCGGCAGGAAGGGATTGAGCGTCGAATGGAGATCATCAAGGCGACACCGGCGCAGCGGAGGCGCGAAGCACAACGTGACCGAATCATCGCCGAGGCTGTGCGGCTGTTTCAAGAGAACGGTGGCGAGCGGGGCGGCGGTTTCGAAGCGACAACCATCGAAAGCATTGCCGAGCGCGCCGACATCTCGGTCCGTTCATTCTTCCGTTACTTTGATAGCAAAGCGGACGTGATCTATCTCGACTTCACCAGGTCTCTGGAAGACCTGCATCGCGCGGTGCTCGCGCGGTTGGAAATCGATCTTCCACTACACGCCGTGCTGAATGGCGCCCTCGATACCTTCAACGCATTCACCAATAATCCGGTCAACAGGGCTCGTCTGGCCCTGGCCCTAACCTCAAGCAATTGGGCGGACCGCCGGGCCGTTTGGATGATGCAACGACGGAAAATTGCAACTGATATTCTTATGTCGTTCTGTGATAAGACCGCAGCCAATTATCAGCGCGCCCAAATGGGGGCGAGCCTTGCACTCTCTCCAACCGATGTAGCTGCCAGCACTTGGGCACGTTACCCCAAATCCGATCTGCAGGATCTCGCACGGGCCGAGACGGTCCGAGTTCTCAAGCTTCTGAACATCTACGAGCTGGAACAGCCATCTCGCGAGAGGTCCGGCAAGCCGCGCCCCCAAACGCCGCGGCGAGCTCAGGGGACTTCCTGACAGACCGCCCTCCGGCACGGCGGTGCCCGTCGACGACATCGGACGCCATACAAGTGAGCGCGTAGAGGTTAGCCCCGCCGATCAGGAGACCCGGGACGCCTCCGGCTCCGGCTCCGACACGGCACGTCCTATCAACTGACTCATCGAACAAGCACTTTACCCGTCTCGGTATCGGTTTGCGAAAGGAGGGCAATCCGACAGCATCCGCCGAGCGGCGAGGCGTCAAACGCTCAGAATTGACACCCGCACCATAATGGCAGTAATGTTATTGTGGCAGTCATGCCAATATTGCAAAATCGACACTCGATGCGGAGCGGCGGAGAACGGTTGGCCGAGCTCAGAGTGGAAGCGAGGAAATATGAGCTTTTCTCATGACGATCCCCGCCCCGAGCACCCGAGCTCCGCCTATTGCATCGGTCCCGGCATCTCCCTGCCGGATGGGGAGATCCGCATGCGGAGCGGCGCCGTATCCCTTGCGAAAGCGACGGCACAATCCACTGGCGGCGTAATGAGCGTATTCGAAATTACGGTCGCCGGCGGCCGACCGCTGCACCTGCACGAGAACGAGGATGAATGCATCTACGTTCTTTCCGGCAAATTGGGCGTCCGTGTTGGCAAGGAGACATACGAGGCTGCAGCGGGAAGCTTCCTTTTCTTGCCGAGGCGCGTCCCGCACCGATTTTGGTCGAATGAACCGGGGACTAGGCTGCTCCTTCTCACGGTGCCTGGTGGCGTCGAGGAATTTGAACGGGAGCACGTCGCTGCGAAAACGGAGGACGAGCGTCAGCTCGTTTATGCGAAGTATGGAATTCGCTTTGTGTCCGAGGACGAAGGCGATCCGCCGATTAGTTCGAACGCCGACTCGTCTCGCTAGTTGCGCGATCGATGGGGATCTCCGACTGAGGTCGAGAACGAGGGGGAACGATGGAACACAAGAAGAAGGTGCCAAACAGCATCGGCATTTTCGGCGCGAGTGGCCACATTGGCGGCCCTATGGTGCGTTGGTTGCGCTACAACGCCCCGGATGTCAGATTGCGACTAATCAGCAGCGGTGAAGACAAGTTGGCGCAGTTGCGGGCGAGCTATCCGGACTGCGAAATCGCCATCGGCAACTATTATGACTTGCCGTCCCTTACCGCGGCTGTAAGCGGCATGGAAGGGCTCTTCGTCATCGCGCCCAACGGCACGCGCGAAGAGCATGCTATGACGAATCTTATTTCTGCTGTTCGCAATTCCGACAGCTTAATTCACATGATTCGCGCGGTCGGTGTTTTTCCTTCCGTCAATCCCCGGCGAATGCCCGAGGCGCTAACGAACATCGGATGGGGGATCGCGACCCAGCACCCGATCGCGCGTCGGCTTCTAGATGAATCCGATCTCCCAGTCACCTATTTCAATATCGGCGCGAGCTTCATGGACAATTTCCTGAACCCTCGCTTTCAGATGTTGTCACCCGGCAAGGTGACATGGCCGAACCGTCGAGTACCGTTCATCGACCCGCGCGAAATCGGAGAAGCGGGCGCGCGGATATTGCTCAGTGACAACGCACGGCATCTCTATCAATTTCACACTCTCAACAATGGATACGACAACCTTTATGTGGGCGATGTCGTCCGGATGATGGGTGAAGTGCTCCAGACGGATATTGCCTACGACTCCACCAAGGAAGGGCTGATCGCCCTTTTCGAATCGGCAGCAACGCGCGACCGGGTACGGTCGGATTTGGCGGAGTATCTGTGGCAGTTCTTTCGCTATGAAGATGCGAATGACGTGGCGTGGACATTGAACGATTTTCTGGAGCGAACGCTTGGCCGCAAGCCGACTACGGTCCGCGCCTGGCTTCAGGAGCATCAACAGCAGCTACGGGAGAGGCTGAAAGATCGTCGCAGTCGGAGCCCGACAGCCGATTTCGTGAGGTGAACGCGCGAGCGACCGCAAGCGCCAACGAAGGTAACGACATGCGTAAAGTCACAACTGATGTGCTCGTGATCGGGGCCGGGCCGGCTGGTCTGGTAGCCACCTCGATCTTAGCCATGCACGGCATCTCTACCCTGACGATAGCTCGGCACAGAGGCACAGCGCATGTGCCGCGGGCGCACATCACCAATCAGCGCACGATGGAGTTGTTTAGAGATCTCGGCATTGAGGATCGCGTTCGCGACGTCGGATATCCGCTGTCAATGCTATGCAACAATCTCGTGGTGACATCATTGTCTGGGCTCGAGATCGCTCGCTTCAAGAGCTACGGTTCGGCACCCGAGCGGCTATCCGACTACGCGGCAGCAAGTCCTTGCACGGCCGTAAATGCACCCCAGCATGTGCTTGATCCCGTCCTTCTCGCAAGTACGCTCGAAAGAGGCGCCGATATCCGCTTCATGAACGAACTAGTGCATATCGAGCAAACACCTGACGAAGTGTGAGCCGTGGTGCGCGAACGCGAGAGCGGGACGGAGTACGTGGTGCACGCACGATACGCGATTGGTGCTGACGGCGCACGCTCGCGGGTCGCGGAGCAACTGGGGCTGGGGCTTGAAGGTGAAGCAGGCCTTAGGGGGATGGCCAATAGTTGGCTTGAGGTCGACCTAACGAAGTACACAGCTCACCGGCCGGCGGTGATCTATTTGGTTGCGCAACCTGACCGCGACCAATGGTTTGGAACAGCGAGTTGGGTTAACGTCCGGCCGTGGAATGAGTGGAGCCTGTTGCATCCCTGGAATCTTGATGAAGGACAACCGTCGGAGGAGGCCGTACTCGCCAGAGCGCGGCTGACGCTCGGTGATCCCGATCTCCAAATAAAGGTCAAGGCAATCAGTACCTGGCAGGTCAACAATGTCGTGGCCACAGAGTACCAAAAAGGCCGGGTCTTTTTGGCAGGCGATGCCGCGCACCGCCACCCGCCCACGGGGGGCCTCGGCACCAACACGTCGGTGCAAGACTCGTACAACCTTGCCTAGAAGCTTGCTTTTGTCGTGGCCGGAAGGGCGGGTCCTGGTCTGCTTGGTAGCTATGGCGCGGAACGCCGGCCTGTAGGACAACACGTCGTCGAGCGTGCGATCAAGAGTTGGCACAACATGGCCGTACTGAACAAGGCACTCGGTTTCGAGCCGGATCAGTCGACCGAGGACGGCTGGGCAGCTCTTCGGGAACTGTATGCCGATTCACCGCAGGCATCGCGGCGGCGCAAGCGGTTCGCTGAGGCTCTTAAGCTGCAGAACTATCGGGCGAACGCACTCGGAGTAGAGCTCGGCCAGCGGTATACCTCGTCCGCCGTCGTTGACGACGGCACCCCTTTCCCGGAGGTGCAAGGCGACGTGGACCTCTACCATCAGCGAACGACGCACCCGGGGGCATATCTTCCCCATGCATGGGTGGAGCACGAGTGCCGACAGATATCCACACTCGACCTCGCCGGACACGGCCGCTTTTGCCTCATCGTGGGTATCGGTGGCAGCTCCTGGGCACAAGCCGCAGTCAAAGCCAGTGATGAACTCTGCATTGATCTGCCCGTTTTCGCCATTGGACTCCGTTGTCCCTATGACGACGTCCTCGGGGAGTGGACTGCGATCCGGGAGGTGAGCGATTGGGGTGCAATCCTAGTGCGGCCTGATCGACACATCGCTTGGCGATCCATGGACATGGTCGAGTCACCGGCGGACGTCCTTACGTCTGCCTTGGGTCAAGTCCTGTCAGTCAACTCTTCAGGCATAGGTGTTCGAAACCATCCGGGTTAAGAAATGCCCGCTCGTAGTTCGACCGCAACAACCCAGGACTCCATCATCCGCTCTTTTGTCACGCGCTCCCTCTCAATGAGTTTTTCAGAAAGAGATTCGTGTCAGGAGCACGGTCAGCTTAAATATGGCGGCATGTTGAGACAGAGCCCGCCATCTCGCTGAGTGGCAGAGAAGCATCATAAGTGCTGCAGCACAGACCGAATGCGACTAATCGCTGCTTTGACACGTTGCGAAGAGAGCTTCTCGGCCTTGTAGATTTAATGAAAGGTGAGCTTGGCGTGAGGGGCACAAGACGCAAAATGGCCTCCTTCAGAACACGGCGCACGGGGCGACGTAAGATCAGCCAATCAACCCACCAAGGCGAGCCCAAGGTCGTTATTGCGACCACCCCTCGCAGCTGCTTAAGTCTTGGTTGTATGGCACCAAGATCGGCTGCGTGATCATATGCAACGCCGGGCGCCCACGCCCTGTCGAACCATCCCTTTAACATTGTCGGTGGTCCGAATCACCACGTGGGAAAGATCTGCACAATGGCTTCGGCCCATAGCAAGTCGTCGACCTCCTTAGCCACCTCGGCAACCGAAAAACTGGAATAATAGCTCGCACGTTCTGTCGCCGTGAAAGCCGGCGTGAAGCCGGATTAATAGAGGTCAACCCGCCTGCACTCGTGCTTTGCTTCCATCTGCGTGTCGATAGATGTGCGCGCGAATGCGCGGCAAAGGCTCGCATAGTGGATGGGCCGTGACTATATCTGTTTCGTGTCCTGAGGCTAGACTCGGACACTACGTTCCGACGACTGCTGCCGCTGCGAAAACGGCTCGGGGAAGATAGACGCAGACACGACCGAGAGGCTAGTGCTCATCTCCCCGCAATGGCACAGCCGCTGGACAGTGCAGCGCCCCCCCTTGCGCTACCGATCACGACGCTGCGAAGCAGGTCGATCACCCAAAACCTCTTGTTACGCGCCTCAACTTCCAGTCTCGTAACCTGCCCCGGCCAGTCACTGTGTTGCACGGGGCTGAGGCCCTGCACCAGCAGAGGTCGGTCAGCGGAGCAAAATGCGCGCCTCAACCCGAATTGTCGGTTCGCGCGGAAGCAGCGGAAGCGAAGCGTTAACGTCACGCCAACGGCTATGATACCCGCGGATAGCTATCACGGTGTTCGCATTTCTGCTCGACCTCGCGCCTTGGCTGCATGACGACGGCCTTTGGTCACTGGAGCGGCGCTTGACAGCCAATTTACGAAACGTTACGTTTTGTAAATAATCAACAAAAACAAAGCCGTTGGGGATAGCGCAAGGAGACCAGGATGGACACCGGAACGATTTTCAAGGGCGAGTTTTGGCGCGGCCGAAACGTAATCCTGGGCTGCCTGCTCGGGATGATGATGAGCTATAACTCCATTTTCTTTTATAGCTCCGGTCTGTTTCTAAAGCCGCTCGCCGCAGAGTTCGGTTGGGGGCGTGGGGCAGCTTCGCTCGGCATTCTCGTGCCGCTCATAACCGCCGGCATCCTCAGTCCGTTTACAGGCCGATTGATCGACAGATACGGGGCCTTCCGAATGGCGCTTTTGTCCGCGGTGGGATTATCACTATCGTTTCTATTGCTAGGTATCGCAACTGTGGGACTATTGAGCTTCCTCGCTCTCACCTTTCTTCTTGCTCTCCTAAGCAACGCGACATCGCCTCTCTCGTATGGACGCTTCGTCTTAGCCAATTTTCCAAGGCACTTGGGACTCGCGTATGGCATCGTTTACATCGGACCAGGTCTCGGAGCGTTGGTGTTTCCGCCCCTAGTCACAAAATTGATGAGCATCTACGCATGGCGAGGTGCTTATGTCGGACTTGCGATCGTCGTTCTTGTTTCCGTCCCAATTATAGCTTTGCTACTTAAGAATCAGTCCGCACGCAATGTAACCGACGCTGGAACTGCGAATAGGCAATGGAACTGGAGCTTGTACACTGATCGGCAGTTCGTGCTTCTGGCAGCGATCTTTCTATTTGCCTCAACGGGGATATTCGGAACCGTTGTTCACCTCGTTCCCATGTTAACTGATATTGGTCTTTCGCCTGCAAAAGCAGCTGAATTCGCAGCACTGATGGGCTTCGCGGTCATTGCCGGGCGGCTGATTACAGGGTTTCTCCTCGACCGCATTGAGGCGAACCTGCTTGCGGCAACCATCTTTGCGCTGTCTGCCGGCGGCATAATGTTGCTGGCAACAGGCAACATAGCAGCGATTCTTCCAGGCATTTTGGTTGTCGGCTTCTCCATTGGATCAGAGATCGACCTTGCTTTCTTCATTATTGGTCGACGTTTTCCGTCGATACATTTCAGCACGTTTTTTGGCGGTATCCTTTTCGCCGTTTCAATCGGTGGCAGCTTGGGGCCGACGGTTGCTGGGATTCTCTACGACGCGGCCGGCAACTATCTTCCCTGGTTTGTCATAGCGACGACCAGCATGGTCGGTTCATCCATCCTCTGTCTCGTTGGTCGTCGGTCATCGCTTCGATACGGCGTCACCGATCGGGTAGGCCAACAAGCCATGCCGTGACCTATACCACGTCTGCCGTCTGCGATAATTGTCCAGAAAAGGTGTAGCTGCGAACTGCCAAGAGATTGTCCATTCGGACCTGACCACGAACTTCGAAGTCGCCGACACTAGGTTCGGGGCTAGCCGAATGGGCGTCCAAGAGCAGCTCCGCTGCCCCGAAAGGTCGAAAAGCCAGGGTACTGAGGAAGGAGAGTTGAGCAAGGCGGATACCGCGCGCCGAACTTGCGGTCATTCTGAAGACGGCCGCGAAGCTGAGCCGTCGTTTCCGTTCCAAAGATCGCGAAGCTTGCAGAATCGCTCGTCTCGGCTCATTCAATCCCAAGTTAAATCGCGATGGCTCCGTACGCTGGAAACGGTATTGCTGCGCCTCGCTTGATCGAAACCACCATCTTTCACTTGCCTCACATCATGGACAGCGAGTGGAAGTTCCGCACGTCAGGTTCAGCAAGGCTGATCATGTGGCCGCCGCCACTTGCCTCGCCCAGAAGCGCGGCGGGTGGTTGTGAACGCCTCCCCAGCTAAAGAAATGGCGAGAGCGACAAATATGTGATCGCTCTCGCCTAGTTGCTCGGGAGAAATGACCTTACGGCGACGTCAGGCACGAAGGCGCTGCCGCGGTCGAGGGTTGACGCTTCGGCTCACTACGCAGGCGCGCGTGGAACAGAGGCGGCGGCGTAGCTCGCCCCCGGAGGCAGCCGAACTTGCGGATCTACAAAAATATCTGGTTGCAGTGCGCTGGCGGGATCGTTCCGGTAGCCGTCAAAGTTGGTGATTCCCTCCTCGGCTAGAACGTCGTCGTCCAGTACGAAATTTCCGGTGTAATTGCGCGAAGAGCGGCACAGAATGGCATAGGCCGCATCAGCCATAATCTCCGGAGTGCGCGAACGCCGCAACATCCCGTCATCGTCCAGCGCGAACTCAACTGCCGCCGTCGCGACGGTGGTGCGTGGCCAAAGCGCATTACAAGCAATGCCAGCCTCGCGCAGCTCGCTGGCCAGTCCGAGCATGACCATGGACATGCCGTACTTTGACAACGTGTAGGGAAGATGCTGAGCAAACCAGTCGGCTCGCATCACCAACGGTGGCGATAGCGCCAAGATATGCGGGTTGCTGCTACGACGCAAATGAGGGATACAGGCACGGGAGGTGAGGAACGTCCCGCGCATGTTGATCTGCTGAATTAAATCGAAGCGCTTGAGTTCGATGTCCTCGGTCTTTGCCAAGTTAATAGCTGAGGCGTTGTTGATGCAGGCGTCGATGCCGCCAAAATGCTCCGCTGCCTTTGCTACAGCGGCATTGACCTGTGCTTCCTCACGTACGTCGACGATGAGCGGAAGCGCTCGTCCGCCGACATCCTCGATCGCCTCAGCGGCACTATAGATCGTGCCGGGCAGCTTGGGGTGCGGTTGGGCAGTCTTGGCTGCGATCGCTATGTTCGCGCCGTCACGCGCGGCGCGTAGCGCAATGGCCATACCGATCCCCCGACTCGCGCCGGTGATGAACAAGGTTTTCCCCTGTAGTGGCTTCTCGCTCACCCTCGCGCTCCAGCCTCGACGCCACAGCTCCACATATCAACCATCCATCTTAGCGCAATGCAAACGGTCGCCCTCAACGAGGGCGAACCGAACCTACGGAAGAACACCCAGCTTACAGACCGCGCCTTCACGACGGTCAGTGCTGAAGACCGACGCCTTTTGTCGAGCTAGTGCGCCGCCGCCATGTTGCGAGCGTGGCTGGCCGACGCCGCTAATTCCTGCAGCGCCTTGACGGGGTCTTCGCCTTTGCGCACGGCTTCAGCCTTGGTCTCACACCACCGCTTCAACGCTGCTTCGCCGTTCTGAATCTTGTTAGTCCAGTTCTCATCAACGTTTCTGGTGATCTCCAGGCGCACCCCGTTGGGGTCGCTGAAGTACAGACTCTCGATGATGCCATGATCCGTGCGAATGACGGAAACCCCATTTTGGATCAGCCAGTTGTGCCAGTTCTCAATCTCTGCCCCGGTATCCACCTGCAAAGCCACATGGTTGAACGCTTTGTGGACCGGATGATCTGAAAATAGCGGAAGTTCAGGGATACCTGCAGCTTCAAAGAATGCGAGTGCGGAACCATCCCCTAAACTGAAGAACAGATGCAAATAGGTGCATTCTTCGCCGGTCGACGGAATCTTGTCGTCCATCACCGCGGCGATCAAAGGCATACGCATGATGCGGGTATAGAAATCTGCCGTCTTCCCGGCATCGTAGGTAACGTAAGCCAGATGATGATGCCTTTGTGGAGGCCCGAGCGGCACGCGCAACAGAGTTTGAGAATTGTCTGTCATTTGATTTGATTCCTTTTCAGGTAGGTTGAGACGGGATAACCGCTCGAAGAACCCAAGGCGAGCTACTGAATTGCAGTGGAATTCATACCTCTCCTCGTGGTCAAACGAATATTTTTAATTGGCTCATGAATTTCAGATGCGTTGGCAAAGGAGCAGAACTGCTTGAGTGTTAGATTTGTCATATTCGTTTCGTGCAGAATCGTAAGAACCAACTACGACACGGCAGTCGGCGGGAATATACCTGCTCCCCGCAAACTTTGTGATGATCTCACGCAAGGGCGGTAGCTCTCTTGCAATGATGACCGTCGCGCTGGTGCGCCGATACTAGTACGCGCCCGGTTAGCGTTTCTAAGACCGCGCCCGGCGTAGGACTATCGCCCTTGGCTCGCCAAGCGATGATCTGGTCCGGCCGGACAAGAATGGCAGACGCACCAAGCAGCTCGTTCAGTTCGGGTTGATCGATGCGATGAATGACCAAGGGAATGAGCCTCTCGGCCGCTGCAGCCTTGAAGGCACTGGAAACCGTATCGTCGCCAATCTCAATGAGCGTATAGACATCGCCGACCAGATCGAGCGTCGAGCGTCCATCCGCAAGCCAGGCATGAGGGATACGATGGCCCGGTCGAGCCGTACGCGTCAGTTGGACAATATCATCCGGTGGCTCTGGCGTGCCGTCATCGACGATGACTGGCGATCCACTGTATCTATATCCCAGCGAAACGCCCATCGAATTGTATTCTCGCTTGAAGGTCTTGCTGATGAGTTCGCCGGCACGCTCACGAGCGGCAGCACCTTCGGCATTATCCTGGTTGAGAAGCCCGAGAGACTGATCGATAACCGGCTTGATCTTACCCCAATCCGCGTAAAGCTCGCCGGCCATGGCTGCCGTTCGTGCAGCCCCTTTCTTGCGATCGAACTCATAACTGTCGAGCAGGGGATCATCAGCCCATCCCTGAAGCACTGCAGCCAATTTCCAACCGAGGTCGAAGCCATCCAGCACACCGGTATTCATTCCATGCCCGCCGGCGGGTGGCATGGTGTGCGCGGCATCTCCGGCAAGAAAGACTCGCCCAGCACGGAATCTTTCAGCGACCCTCTCGCGATTGATCCACGGCAGGACTTCGGTCAAATATGTATAATTCACCTTGCGGCCCACGAGTTGATGAATCCCGTTGTCCATCCGGGCTCGGTCGACTTGGCTGGGCTCGGCCACAAGGACGATCCGAAACCGATCAACCCCGTCATACGGAAGCAGCGTTACCGACACTCCGTTGTCGGTAACGGCCGTGTAGCGACCGCCCATCCGCGGGCGCGCGAGATCGGCAATCTCCCGACTTTCAATAATGGCTTCAGCCGCGTAGCCGTAGATCCCCGAACTTTGGTATTCAACGCCGACTTGCTCTCTCACGAAGCTGCGTGCACCATCGCAACCTACGAGATATTTGCAGCGGATGGTCTTGACCGCACCGCCCGCCTCTACCGGTTGCACGTCGACCAAGACTCCGTCCTCATCCTGACGCAGCCCAAGGAACTTGTGCAGCCAAAGAAACTGCACCGTCTCGAAGCGGCCGGCGTAGCGATGAAGAATGGGATTGAGCCAACTCTGCGGGCAGCGTTGAGCGAAAGTTGGACTCTCCGGAGGAGGTACCATCTTGGAGATCGGCGCCCATGGGAGACGGGCCAACTCATAGCCGACGAGTGACGTTAGGTACGAGGCATCCTGGGGGTGGTCGACAGGCCAACCACAATTGCGTAAGTCGTCCGTGATCCCCCACTTTCGAACGAGCTCCATGGTGCGGATGCTGACCGCGTGAAGGCGAGGATCCTTGAAGACTCCGTCGGTCATTTCGACGACAGCGCACTTGACGCCTCGCCTTCCCAATTCCGCCGCCAGGCAACTTCCGACAGGCCCAGCACCAATGATGACGACGTCGGCTTCCATGGAAGCGGTCTCCTCACCCTTCTATCTTCGATTCATGTTGACGGCAGCTCGGGCGCCGCCAACAGCGATATTTGCGCTATCGTTAGCATAGGCACGATGGCGCGTCTATGCTTTAGCGACCCCCGAAGAGCATTTTAGTTCTGCATGGATGGACATTTTCGGGCCAAAGCACGCTAGGGCATTCGAAGCTGACAACGGTCGGATTAGGCTAACGTTCGCAAAATAAGTGAATGTTCGGTTCCATCAGCAACCAACTGCCTCTGATCGCAGTCGGCATGAGGCCTCTTCCTGTGCTCGCCTCCAAAGCATCGTCCAATGTAGCGGACCATCCGCCATGCGCTTGCACCGGCGGCAACGTACAGACGCTTGCGGTCATGCGAGGCGCAATGCGGCCATTCCGGACTCCTCGGCTAGCCCCACCTCACCACAAATGAGCTTTGACTGACCCGATCCACTCCACCACCCTCGGAAGCAGATCTAGAGCTCGTCTCGGCTTGGAGACTGGAGCCCGCCTACACCCGGTGGCGCAGCTTGCCCAGGAAGTCGATCTTGCCGACAGCGACGCCCTGCGCCCGCAAAATGTCGTATGCGGTCGTCGAGTGAAAATAGAAATTGGGCTGCGAGAAGGACAAGAGGAAGTCCTCTACGAGAAAATTCAGTTTGTATGAACCGGCCTCGAATCGTAAATCGCGCCCCAGGAATCCGTTGACCTCGGCCCGGCTAAGGGCTGACAGCCGGTCAATGGCAGTGGCCACCTGATCGCGGAGCCCCGCAAAGCTATCTGGCCAGGGCGACCGATCGGGAAGGTAGGCCCCCATACGCGCTCCTTCCAACGCACCGATAGAATGCACAACGGTGGCCTTAACCTGATATCCTAACGGATACATGTCCGGTGCGAGACGAGTATCGATGAGCGTCATTGGCGCCAGTTGCTGTTTCGCGCAGTAAGCGTCAGCTTTGTCCAATAAACTCGAGACCGAATCCAATATCTGTAGCCAGGACGGCACCAACGCGTCGTAAAGAGTGAAGCTCATGAGAAGTCTGCCTGACCGACATTCGCCCGGTCTTTTCCGCGGCGCGCGGTCTCGAGATGTTTGTTTTCAGGCGACCACGCCATGCTTGTCGCGTTCTGCTCCGTCATGCCGCTCACGCATTTCGTTCGCAGTTCCAGGCGCGAAGCCGCGACCTCTTTTGCATACGTGTCCCGCACGTGTCCGTATCCCCGAATCTTCTCCGGGAGCGACGCCAAGGCGACGGCATCCGAGGCACTAACCACGCGTCGGGCCTGCGTCAGGAGGAAAGCGAGATCATCTTCGTAAGCCGCGAGCACCTCGCGTGCCAGCTTTCGCTCGGAGTTGTTGCGAAACGGGTCTAGCCAAGTGCCGCGCAAGCCCCGAAGCGATTGCAGCACGCGTAAAGCCGGAAATATCCAAGGACCTAACTCACGTTTCTGCAGAGCCCCTGTCACCGGATCGCGTTTCGCGAAAGGCCAGGCTCCCAGGTTTAGCCGTACCTGGTAGCCTCCCTCGAACTGATCTTCGATTTCCTTTCTGAAGGCTGGCGATGCGTAGATGCGCGCGACCTCAAACTCGTCCTTGTTCGCAAGCAGCTTGTAGTAATAGCGCGCAACGGCTCTGGCCAAGCGCCCCTCCGCACCGATAAGCTCATCGGCCTGCCTGACGCGCTCCACCATGGCCACATACCGTTCAGCCAAACCCTCGCCTTGATAAGCGACGAGTCGCCTGCGGCGATCGGCGACGATGTCCTCGAGCTGCTCCAGGGGGAGTTGGGCAAGCCGGATCACGCTCGCAACACCTGGCTTCGATCCGCTCGTCATATGACACTGGACGGCTCGGGGATCGACCGCCATGCGGCGTCCCCATTCGAAGCTGGTGCGATTGAAGTCTACCTGGACACCGTTCAACTCGATGGCGCGGAAGAGCGCGTCCAAGCCGACGGGAACACGACCGAGCTGCCATGCATAACCGAGCAAGAACATGTTCACCGCGATCGCATCTCCCATGAGCGCCGTTGCGATATCGCTAGCTTCCAGCGTCCGCACCCGTTCGCCGACCATGCCGCGCAGCCTTCCAGTCAAGCCATCAATGTCCGCTTGCCAGTCTGGCATCTTGGGAAACGCCGCCGTCGGCGCAAGCGTTGTATTCACGATAACGTAGCTGTCACCAGCTCTCAGCTTGCCGAGCGCCTCATCTCCTGATGCAACGATCAAATCACAGCCGATCAACAGGTCCGCTTCACCCACGCCAAGTCTCGCGCTGCGTAACTCCTCGCCTTGCGGCGCGAAACGCAAGTGCGACATCACCGCACCGTATTTCTGCGCAATGCCTGTGACGTCCAACACGCTGGATTGCCTTCCCTCAAGGCTTGCAGCCATACCTAGAATTGCACCGACAGTCACAATGCCGGTTCCACCAACGCCCGCGATGAGCACACCATATCCACCTGTGGTGTCGGGCAACGTTGGAAGTGGTAGCGCACTCCAACCGTCTTGCGACCGAAGGTCCGCCGCCTGTTTTTTCAGACGCCCTCCGCGCACTGTCACGAAACTTGGACAAAACCCCTCTACGCAGGAGAGATCCTTGTTGCAACTCGACTGATTGATCTTTCGCTTGCGGCCCAATTCGGTTTCGAGCGGTTCGATCGACATGCAATTGGACTTGACGCCGCAGTCGCCGCAGCCCTCGCACACCTCGGCATTGATCAAGGCACGCCGTGCGACATCCAACGACGGATTCCGCTTGCGCTGCCGCCGCAGCTCCGTTGCGCAAGCCTGGTCGTATATCAGTACCGAAACGCCGTCGAAGTCGCGCAGTTCGCGCTGGACCAGATCTAATTCGTTCCGTGGTCTGACAGGGGTTCTCGCCGGCAGCCTGATCGCGTCATAGCGTTTAACGTCGTCAGCCACCACGACCACCTTGGCTACCCCCTCGGCCAACACCATCTCGATGGCGCGCGTGACGGTCAATTCGCCGTCAATCTTCTGTCCTCCCGTCATGGACACATAGCCATTGAAGAGCAGCTTGTAGGTCATTCGTACCCCGGCAGCCACTGCCTGTCGGATTGCCAAGCTTCCCGAATGGAAGAACGTGCCATCCCCGATATTGACGAATACGTGCTGCTCGGCGGTGAAGCGCGACTGCCCGACCCAGAACATGCCTTCCGCGCCCATGTGCGTCACGGTCCCGGTGTTCTCGGGCCGGATCCACATGGCCATCCCGTGACAACCGATGCCGGGCATCGTCCGGCTGCCTTCGGGCACAACGGTCGACCGGTTGTGGGGACACCCAGAACAGAAGTTCGGCGTGCGCAGTAGCCCGGCAACGGCGGAGGACGTGACCGCCCCGTATCGAGTTTCATCGACGTCCGGCAATCCGACAAGCCCGGCGATGGTACGAGCGATGCTTATCGGCGTGAGCTCGCTCGCTATTGGCAGCAGAACAATCCCCGGCGGTGCGCGGCTCGCGTCCAACGGATCCGCCTTGCCCCACACTCGGACTCCCGAGCCTCGAAGGCTGCTCTGCAAGATGGCTTTGATCTGATCTTCCAGGAATGGCCGCTTCTCTTCGACGACGAGGATCTGGTCGAGCCCTTCCACGAACGTCTCAACGACGAGCGGGTCGACGGGCCAACTCATGCCGAACTTCAGCAGGCGGATGCCCGCGCCCTCGACCGCAGTGTCATCGAGCCCTAGCGCCGCAAGCGCGCTGCGTACATCAGTCCAGCTCTTGCCGGCGGACGCGATACCCAACCGGGGCTTCGCGGGGGCGAGCATGATCCTGTTCAATCCGTTCGCACGCGCGTAAGCGATCGCCGCTGGGAGCCGATGCTGGTAAAGCCGCGCCTCCATGTCGAGCGGGGGTTCGTTGGCGCGGATATGCAAACCACCGGGTGCCTGCGTCGGCAGCGGCGGCTGATTGGGTCGGACCCGGGAGAGCCCGACCTCTACCGTTGTCGTCGTCTCCACAACATCGGTCACCAGCTTGATAGCCACCCAGCAGCCGGCGTAGCGGCTCATGGCGATGCCATGCAGTCCGTAATCAAGGATCTCCTGCGTGTTGGACGGATAGAGTGTCGGTATGCCGGCGGCCTTCAGCTGCATGTCTGATTGTGCCGACCTCGACGACGACTTGGCGGCATGATCGTCGCCGACCAAAGCTATCACACCGCCGTTTGGGGAAGTGCCAGCCGTGTTGGCGTGCTGGAAGGCGTCCCCGCTGCGATCTACGCCGGGACTCTTGCCGTACCAAATGCCGAAGACTCCGTCGACCTTAGCTCCCGGGTAAAGATTGACGTATTGCGTGCCCCACACCGCGGTTGCCGCCAGATCCTCGTTAACGCCGGGCTGAAACTGAATATTGCAGTCCTCGAGTCTGGAAGCTATCCGCCAGAGTTCTTGATCGTAACCACCTAATGGCGAGCCACGGTAACCTGAGATGAAGCCGCCGGTGTTGAGCCCCAGCTCGCGATCGCGCCAGTGCTGCTCCAATGGCAGACGCGCCAACGCCTGGGTACCGGACAATGATACGTAACCTTCACGGAGGTCATACCGGTCTTCGAGGCTCTTCTGACGGGGCTTTTCTTCCAGTTCCATGACGTCATTCTTCGTTCGCATTGGCGACTCGGGTTACTGCCGAGGTCATTGGTTGCATCCAGTCATTTTGCGTGTGGACGTGCGCCTCGGTGACTTGGCGAAAGGAACGATCTTTCTGTCGCGCAGAGGACGCCGGCAAAAAGCCTCTTATCTACAGAGGAGATCCTCGTCACAGATTGCCGAAAGAGCTAAAGCAAATGGCGCGAAGTGAGCCAATCGCTGATTAGTCGTGTCGCCTCGGCAATCTGCTCCGGCTGATTTGCATAGTAATGTGTCGCTCCTCTGATCACGTGCATCGTCTTGTCCTTCGCGGTGGAGGCCTCGAAAATCCTCCTGGAGTGCGGTTGAGGTACGCCATCATCCGCGCTGCCCTCAATGACGAGAAGCGGGGCAGAAATGCCCGCAGCACAAACGAAACCATTGGCCCGAGAATCGTCCAGAGACCACTGGGAGAGCCAAGACCGCAATGTGCAGAACCGCGCGAGCCCGATAGGTCCGGAGTTGACCGTCTCGGGCTTTCCCATCAACAGCCCGCCTGGCTTGCGGTCGTTGGGATCCAAGGATGGGTCCAGAAATCGTGGATCTGCCCATGTTCGGTGAACGACAAAGCCGCGCTCGATTTCATCCGTGTTTCGGCTCTTGAGTTCTGCGAGCATCCCCTTCACCCAAGCCGTGATCCGCCGAATGCGCGCAAGCTGTGCCGCGCGATAGCGGGCGACATATTCGGGTGCATATGGCGGCTGGTTAGGGTTGCGATGGTCATAGATGTCGAGCTCGACATCGCGGTCATCGGGATTCACTTCATCGCGAACAGATGGATCAATCACCTCAGCAAGCATTAGCGCCCTACTCGCATGCGCCGACTGAAAAATTACCGCGTCCGCGGGAACGAGACCAGCAGCTATTATATCTACGGGGTCACCTGCCGGTGTATCGACGATGGTCGGTGACTCGGCTTGGGACTGGTAGAACAAGGACAATGATCCACCTCCACTCCATCCCAGAAGCACGACCCTCTCATATCCCCACTCCCTTTTGGCGTGCCGAACATAGGCGCCAAGATCGAGGACAACCTTCTCCATGATCAAGGCGGCATCATTCTTCGGATATTGGCTGGCAGCGCACAACACATGCATACCCGCTTTAGCAAGCGCTCGCGGCACCGGCAGCAGGTGCAGCGTGGAGCTCGGATGCATCAAGACCATCAACGTTTTGGAAGGCCGGTTCCTGGGCCGTATCAAGACTCCCTCAAGGTTGACCGTCCCTTGGCTACCCGCAAAACCATACGTCTCGGCAAACTTCAGACGTCCGTCGTAGGCAAGATGCACCCACTCGTTTTCAATATCCCGAACATCGTTCATGTCGCATCTCCTCTTGATCACGCGGATACCGCAGCCATGGACCGCGATTCCATTTGAATCTCGGCCACACAGTGATCCACGCACATCCCGCTGGTACACATCGCACGACAGCGAGGTTTATGAGCTGCCGTTGGCTCCCGCACCCGTGGAAGGTCGCGGGAGACGTCCTGCATTTCCGCACGCGATATTTGTCTGTGTCATCGGAATGGCCCGCCTAAAAGGCTCCGGGTCTTGCTGTCGAACCGCTCCAGCTTGCACCGCTTGAATGGATAGTGTTTGAGGCGACCTACCCAACGTGATGGTACGCGGCGTTCTTAGCCGGCGAAGTGATAAGCGAAGAGTATGCGACATTCCCATTGCGCCGACCCACAACAGCCTGAGCATCGTCGTACGCGAATTCGAATTAGCCGACCGCGGCATGTCGACAACGCCGCGAATGATCCGAGCGCTCGCGACATCGACGCTGAGCACGCAGTGCCGAGGCTGCGCCGATCGGTCGAGCTCGTAACCAGATTCTCCCTTGCCTTCGAAAAACAATTCAGATCCCGGCATATCGCGAGCTGCAAACTCCCACCCCTGAGCAAGAGCGCGGACGATGCGCCCCCAATTGGGCAGTCGCCACCTGGCCTCGTCCCGTCGGTCGGAACGCGCCCAGCTCTTCTCGCCATAAACGACGGTCATCGCCCCCCGCTCCCGACTTTGGCTGAGCGCGGTCGAATTTGCAGCGATGTAACGACTCCAGATCTCCGACCAACTAAGCGGCATCGTCTCCTGCACAATCTCGAACGTCTCGCATGGATGATTCCTGGCGAAACGTTCGCTTCTTTTGAACTGCAAGTTCGTTGCTCGGTGGCATCCGCAAAGCTGGATCAATCCGATCCCTCCTCGTCATGCCGGCGACTTCGCTTCCGGCCAACTTTCTTATTGCGCAAGCATCCGGAGCCACCTCCGGATGTTTGAATAACTGGCAGAGGTGCACCCACTTGCACGAGACGAGCCGGGCATCCATCGTCAGCCCCCTCCAAGAAATCAAATGGCCGCAGGGAAACCGCGGACCTCCTCCGCATAGCGATAACGGCGGGCTGAATGATCCGAACCAAACGCTTCGGACACCTCTGGATTGACCGATCGCCTCTTCATTGCTCATCTCCTCCATTTCCAACACACGCATCAAAACCGGCGCCAGACCCGCTTTACGCTTTACAGGTTCTATGCTATCGTTAGCGCAACGTCATCCTAAAGGGAAGGCAAAACTGACAGAATGGGAGGGAGATCATAGATCAATGGCATGTATAACGATTGCATGAGATTGCCGGCCCAACGGGGCATCGAGATCCAATTCCTTCCACCTTCACCGCGAGCGTTTCGTCTTGAAACGAGATGCCTCCTGCACCCATCTGCAAAAGTTGAGCATGCCGGCACGCCCCACTTTCCAAACGCTCCTTTCATCTGGAAGCCCCCTGGTGATGCCATGCGCGCACGACGCATTGTCCGCGCGATTGATCCAGCAAGCGGGATTCTCTGCGATGGCCATCGGGGGCTCTGGCGCACTGGCCGCACGCTATGGTTTGCCGGATCTGGGCATCGCTGGGCTGGCGGACATGTCGGCGATCACCCGTGACATTCTTGATGCTACTTCGATTGCCTGCATGGGCGATGGGGACGATGGCTATGGCGACATAAAGTCGGTCGCCCGCACAGTACAGGTTAACGAAGTGCTCGGTGTTGGCGCGCTGGTGCTGGAAGATCAGACGCGATCCGCAAAGCGTCCAGGACAGAACGCAGCCCTGGATGTCGTAAGCGACGATCAAATTGCAGCAAAATTGCGCATTGCGGTTGAAACACGCAGCAGCCGCGACTTCTGGATCATCGGGCGGACCGATGCCTACGGCGCGCACGGCATGGAGGCGGCGCTTCGTCGTGGAGAACTCTACCTGCGTTGCGGCGTCGACGGCCTCTTCATTGCAGGAGTGCGCAAAGCAGACGAGATCGAGCGCATCGGCCGCACTTTTCGGGGAACACCACTCTCCGTGGTTGTCTATGGTGGGGAAGGATGGCCCTCTCTGTCGGTATCGGAGTTGCACGCGCTCGGGTACACGCAGATTCTGTATCCGCTCGCGCTGCTGCTGCCAATGTGCACGGCACTTGTCGACGCTTTGGAAGACCTCAAGCGCGCCACGGAGCGTGGAGAAGCTCCACCCATCCGCACCGACGAAAAGCGTGCGCGAACGATATTTGCAAACGCCGTCAATCTTGATCACTGGATGTCTTTGGAGTCAGCCAAATACGACGGGCTCGATGCCGACAAATGCGAAGGGCCTCCGAGGTGAAGGGCCTGATCGTCGATACCAGTGCCTCGTTGCACCCGCGCTTGGTCCTTGCCGAGCTGCCCGCGCCACAAGTCGGAGACAATGAAGTCGTTGTGCGAGTGGAAATGGCTGGCTTCAATCGCGCGGATCTTGCGCTGACGGCCGATCACTATCCTCCCGAAACGATCGCTGGCAGTGAACTGGCCGGCGAAGTCGTGGAAGTTGGCCGCCACTGCGTCGGGTTCAAGATGGGGGATCGCGTGATGGCCTTGTCGCGAGGCTCCCACGCAGAATTCGCAGCTGTCGACTGTCGGCTTGCTGTCCCAATTCCCGAGGGAGTTTCCTGGCAGGTAGCGGCTGCGCTGCCCGCTTGGTACATGACGGCGCACGACGCGCTCTTCAACCAAGGAGAATTGCGCGCCGGAGAAACCGTTCTGATACAGGGCGTGACCTCTGGTGTAGGACAGGCTGCCGCCCAACTCGCCCGACTGGGCGGCGCGCGCACCGTTGTGGGCGTTGCCCGCTCCAATGCCAAGCTGCGGCAACTGGTGGACACAGTGGTCGACCTGGGCCTGCTCATGGAGACCGACTGGCCCGCCGAGGCGAGAAAAGCGACCGAGGGGCGAGGGGCCAATCTCGTCATCGATATGGTCGGCGGTGGAGCGCTCACCGGGAATCTTCAAAGCTTGGCAATAAGCGGTCGCCTTGTCACCGTCGGACGACTTGGGGGAAGCAGCGATACGCTCGACATCGGAATGCTTGCTTTCAAACGCGCCCGACTAATCGGCGTCACGTTCCGCTCGCGCAGCCTCGAGGACAAAGCTGCAATAGCTCGTTCGTTCGCCACCGACGTTCTACCGCATGTGATCGAGGGTCGGCTCATGCCGAGAATCGATCGAATCTTCCCGCTCAGTGCAGCTTCGGCTGCACAGACGCTAGTGCAACGCAACGAACATTTTGGAAAGGTATTGTTGGCAATCCGATGAATGGTCCCGACATGAAGACGGCCGCAGGAGCGGCGAAGATCAGGGCAGAAAGCGAGCCGACATTGAAGGGACGACTCCGAGGACGTCGCATCCTGATCACCGGCGGGGGCACGGGTATTGGTCGGGCGGTCGCCGAGGGCTGCGTAGCGGAGGGTGCCACGATCTGCGTGCTAGGGCGCAGAAAGGAACAACTCGAGCAAGTTCGAGCCTCGACCGGCGGATTTGCGATTAGTGTCGACCTGCGGGATGAAGCAATGACAACCCGCGCGATCGACGAATGCGCACAGCACATGGCCGGTATCGATGGGCTGGTGAACGCAGTCGGCGTCCTTGATGTCTGTACATTAGAGGAGAGTGATCTCGCACGCTGGAACGAAAGCATCGCGGCTAACCTGACGGCCCCCTTCCTTGCCTGCCGCGCGGCGCTGCGTCATTTGCGCCAAGCCGCAAACACCGGAGAAAGCTCGACCATCGTCAATATCGCCGCCCTTGCCGCACTGATGCCCGGTGTTAGCAGCGCAGGTTACTCCGCGGCGAAGGCCGGGCTGCTTCAATACAGCCGAACGATCGCCGCTGAGTTGGGACCTGCCATCCGCGTGAACAGCGTCTGTCCTGGAGCAGTTGATACTCCCATGATGAACGGATATCTGGCCATGCCCGAGGTAGATCGGGACAGGTTTATTTCCCGCTATGCGCTGGGTCGCCTGGCACGGGCCCAAGAAGTGGCGAACGTCGTGACCTTCCTGCTCAGCAGCGACGCGTCATGTGTCATTGGCAGCAATTTTGTCGTAGATGGAGGACGAGCTTATCGGTGACTGCAGAGGATCCGACGCCCTGACGTTATCGCGCGCTCTCGGGCTCTCCGTGACGTGCGCGTCGATTGATCTTATCAACGCTGATGCTGCCCGTGCTGCCCCTGACAACAAGTTTGCCTGGTGTAACTGAACCATAGGGAGAAGCTGCGCCGGCAGATGCACCCTGTTTCATCTGGTGAATGAGCCAGAGACCGCAGGCGGTTGTGATCTCCGCGTTTGGCACGGAGATCGTCGTCAGGCCCGGCCCCCACCATCGAAAGCCCGGCTCGTCGCTGAATCCCACCACCGACAACTGCTGGGGAATCTGAATGCCGCCATCCACGACTTCGTCGAGTATGCCGCGTGTGATTTGGAGGGAGCCCAGCACCAATCCCGTTGGGGGATGCTTCAGATCGAGCAACCGACGCAAGGCCTGGCGCCCAAATTCCGACGAAACGCCGGGTCCGAAGATCGTCAGCTCCTCATCGATTGGCAGGTTGTCCTGGGCCATTAGGAAACCCTCAAGGCGCTCCTGCCCAACGGTCACCGTACGCGGAGGGCCGATGTAGGCAATGCGCGAATGGCCCAGCTCTAGCAGATGCCGAGTGGCCATCCGAAGTGCTTGGACATTGTCGAAACAAAACCACTGATCGTACAGCAGCGAACTCCGACGGATCAGTTGCACGTAAGGTGTCTTCTTCAGCAGCCTGACAGACTCCGGGAGCGGCTTGACGCTGGGAACGATGACGATACCGGCGACCCCCGCGCTGCATAACTCGCGCAGATGGCGCAATTCCGCGGCGGGATCGTCGTTGGTTTCTGACAAGACCAACTGGTAGCCTGCGGCTTCCATGCACTTCGAGAGAGCATGAGCCCCGATGCTGTACTGGCTGTTCCCTAGGTCGGGGAGCATCAATCCTACAAGTTTGCTGGATGCTCCGCGCATCATTTGAGCTGCGCGATTGGCAACGTATCCCGCCCGGAAAGCCGCCTCCGTGACGCGCTGCCTCGTCGCTAGGCTGATCCTCGAATCGTTGGCAAGTGCACGACCGACCGTGGATACGGACAGTTGCAGTTCGTTGGCAAGGTCTTTGGCAGTGATCATAGCAATACTGAAGCGCCCCCCTTCTATCGATATCACAGGCCGGAGAGCCGTTCATAACGGCGGCCGCTATCATGGCCGAGGGAGCCACTTGCACGACCTCCCGCTCGGCAGAGTAAGTGCGGACCGCCGCGACCATCGTTAGATGCATCATATGCTTTCGTTTGCATCAATTGATAGTCGAAATCGTCTCCCACTGATCTCTTGAGGCCCCCCTTGCTGTGAAATCTCCAATTGCAATCCGCCGGCGGCGGCTTTAGTTGTATGCTAACGATAGCATACACAGATGACCCGATAAGAAAGAGGGTGAGCCCGCGGGGGCGGCTATGAATTCAGTTCAATTTCCGAGGGGAGGAAAAATCATTTCTGGAAAGACGCTTACAGCCACGTTGTTGTTCGTCCTAACGATAGGAGCCGCATTTGCCCAGAAGTACGATCCGGGCGCTTCTGATACCGAGATCAGGCTGGGGCAAACTATCCCCTATAGCGGCGCGGTTTCGGCTTCAGCAGCGGTCGGGCTGGCCTCAATTGCGTACTTCGACGACATCAACAAAAAAGGCGGTATTCATGGTCGTATGATCAGACTCCATTCTGTCGACGACGGATACAATCCACCAAAGACCGTAGAGCTTACACGTCGGCTCATCGAGAGCGACGAAGTATTAGCCGTGTATGGATCGCTCGGCACGCCCACGAACGCCGCAGTACAAAAATATCTAAATGCAAGAAGAATCCCGCAGCTTTTTATTGCGACTGGCGCCAGCCGATTCAACGATCCAAAGGCCTTTCCGTGGACGGTACCGCTGCTCCCGAACTTCGGGGCAGAGGGGCGCGCAACGGCTCGCTACGTGCTTTCTGCGATTCCAGATCCGAAGATTGCTGTCGTTTACCAGAATGACGACTTTGGAAAGGATTATTTAGCCGGCTTCAAGGCCGGCCTTGGCGAGAAGGCCGGGACACTAATCATAAGTGAACAAAGCTACGAGGTAACCGCGCCGACGATCCAATCCCAGATTGTCGCTGCGAAAGCATCCGGTGCAAACGTATTCTATTTCGTAGGGACGCAAAAGTTCGGCGCTATGCAGATCCGCCTGCGCCATGAGATTGGCTGGAAACCAGTGTCTCTCACATGTAGCATTTCTTCTGGGCTGGAGACCGTGCTTAAGCCCGCCGGCCTTGAACAGTCTGAAGGCCTAATCTCTACGGCCTACAGCAAGGATCCAGCAGATCGCAGGTGGGAGAATGATGACGATGTCAGGGGATATCTAGCTTGGGCCAAGGAGTATCTTCCGCAGAAAGACCCGAACAGCGACAGCATCCTGGTTGGTTACCTTGCGTCATATCTAATGGCGCACGTTCTCGAAAAAGCCGGATCGACGCTAACACACGAAAACCTGCTGGAAATCAGCTCCCATCTAACTCAAGTAAAAGTGCCAATGCTGCTTCCCGGCATCACGGTAACGACCACGCCGGACAACTACAGTGTGATCAACAAATTCCAATTGCAGAAGTTCGAGTCAGGACGCTGGGTGCCGTTTGGTGACCTCGTGAGTGGGGAATAGCGGGCCATCAGGCCCTTTCTTTTGCACAGACAACCGGGACCAGCTCTTCCCAAGGCTTGTTGCCGACCTTCCACAGAGCACGATTCGTCCGCGAGGCGCCATGTTGTTGACCGCTGCTTGCAGAATTTCTCCACCGACATTGTCGTAATAGACATAGACATGGCCGCTGCACCCGCTCAAGCTTTTCTATCGGCCTTGCTGCAAGTCTTGTCGTTGACGTCTTCGAAGACGGACGGAAATCACACGAAGTGATTCAATGCCCCATCTCGATAATAGATTGATAAATCGACGGCGGACGCTTCCGAGGTGCGCTCAGCGTGAGTCGAAAGCCGGAAGCATTGAAGAATGCGTGAAACTGCGACAGCAGCGACGAGTTGCCAGGCCCCCCTGCTGCCGCGGGCATACAACTGCCAAGCGACCGAGCATTTCGCACGTCCACAATTGCCGGCGGCAGCTGTAACTGCGTCAGAGTCCTCTGGATGCTGAGCAGGCAGACGATCAACTACCAGCGCCCACCCTGAAGACAAATCCCCGCGGCCGCAAATCGCACAACCCAAAATAGTCTCATTTCTTTTTCATGACCTTGGCAGTTGGTCGTCATGGATAACCGGTCGCGGCAAGCCGGCCGATGAGAGCAAACAATTCGCGCGCGACAGGCGGCGCAAGACCGGCAGACGGCTCGTCGAGCAGGATCAAACTCGGCTCGGAGACGAACGTGACCGCAAGCGCCAATGCCTGCCGTTGGCCGCCGCTAAGCAGTCCGGCTTTTCTTTCCCGCAATGTTTCGAGTATCGGAAACCATTCCCACACCTGATTGATCTCGCGCGGCGTACGACCCCGTGCGCGCGCCAGCCGCTGTCCCAGAACGAGGTTCTGTGTCACCGTCAACGAGGCAGGCAGCCTCCCGCCTTCACGAAGCAGCGTGAGACCCTTCAGCGCTCTTTCCGAAGCTCGCAAGCCGGCGATAGACAGATCGCCCAGCCGAATCTCGCCGCTGCAGTGGTCGTGAAGGCCAGCGATCGACCTGAGCAGAGTTGTCTTACCGGCCCCATTGTGACCGAGAATTCCAACGACGCGGCCTTTCTCGACCGTAAGACTAATATCGTCCAGAGCGAGAGCCTGGCCGTACCAAGCCGACATGTGCGCCACCGCAAGGTTCATGATGCTGCCCGCACCGGAGTTGGAGTCGGATCATGTCGGAGATATGCCGCCAGGCTGGCGGGAAGCCGTTCCTTCAGATCGGCGCGGCAGGTCACCTGACCGTTTTCCAACAGCAACAGTCTGTCGCAGACCCTGAGAACGAATGGCACATTGTGTTCGACGACAAGGATGGTGATGCCTCGTGCGGCGATTTCTTTCAGCCGGTCGCCTAGCCCGGATATCTCACACGGATCGAGCGCATCGAGGCGCCGAATCAGCGAAAGTTGTTTTGCGAGAACGACTTTGAGATGATTCGAGAGGCG
>NZ_JBEPQQ010000013.1:0-197260 GCF_040547935.1 Bradyrhizobium sp. LA6.8 | reverse complement strand
CACTTGTCAAACAGCCCGGGACCAGGAGGCCCCAACCTTCCAGAGTGGAAGGGTTCCGACACCCTTACCGACGATGAATGAACTCCAATCGACTTATGTCGACTGTTGTGTCACTCAACAAGGTGAGGAGCATCAAGAGCGTGCATGCTTCCCTTGGCATCTAGGCCAAAGAGAGCGCCCGACAGACGAGCAACGCTGGAAAACGCATAGACGCTCACTCACCTGACTTCAAGCAGAAAATGAAAAGTTTCCACTTCGCCAATCTTCTCGTGTCCGCGTAGCAGAGCAGCAAGCCTGCTCGTCCTGGTTAAGCCCAGACGTTCATCGACTTTCCACCCGGGCACTCAGATAGTCAGGACCTCGGAAGAGACCGCTCTGGCCGTCGAGTTAGGGAACGATGCCTCGGCACGCCCACGCGACGTTTGCAAAGGACCTCGGGCCATCGGGCCGGCCGGCCTCGTAGGCATCGCGCACGGCGGCGTCGGTGCGCGCTCGCTCCGCAGCATCGAGCGCTGCCACATACTTGCCGAGCGGCCCTTCGCCAGCGGCAATCGGCGTCCAATAGTCGGCAAAGCTTTTGTAGTCCATGCGGATCATCAGCTCTACTTCCGCAATGCTCACGAGACCCTGTTCGGCAAAAGTCCGTCTCAGTTCGCCCGGCTGCATCATTGGTTGAAAGCAATAGCGACTGCGCAGCTGGCGCCCGCTTTCACCGAGTGCCGCCACCGTGTCGACCATCATGCGCATGCCGGGCATCCCGCCGAGATGATCCCACACCGCTGCCGCGACCACGCCGCCCGGCCGAACGACGCGGCGCATCTCGGCTACTGCCTTACCGGCTTCGGGAACGAACTGGAGCACGAGAAGCGCCAAAGCGCGATCGAACGTGCCGCCCTCGAAGGGCAGGGCGCAGGCATCCGCCTGTCGGACTTTTATTCGCGGGTTTGTGTTGCGCCGGATTACCTCCTCGACAAAGATTGGCGAATAGTCGACCGCGGTAATCTCGGCGAGGTCGGCGGCTTTGGCGAGCGTGAAGGTCAAGCTACCGGTGCCGCAGCCGATCTCGAGAATCCTTTCGCCGTCGGAAATCCCTGTGAAGTCGATGAATTTCCGCGCGAGTCTTCGGCTCCAGCGGCCCATGAGCTGCTCATAGCCCGCGGCGCTGTGGACGTTGAATTCTGAGGTCATCGAAGTCTCCGTGCGCTTCCCAGATTTTTAGATCTCCACGAGGTGGCTGCACAGCCGCTAACACAATCGCATTGCGATCGCGGCGAGAACGCCGTGCTGCTTGCTCTGTGGATGCGTATGAGAAGATCCGTCACGGCGAGCTCCTTTTGAGGGCTACCATGCCTCATCGAGGCCGAGTTGCCCAAACACCTCGCGACGAAGCTCAACGAAGTGCGGATCGCCCCGGTGGCGAGGATAGGGCTGGCTGTTGACGACTTCAGCCTTGACCCGTGCAGGCCGGTCGCTCAGCACGATGACACGGCCAGCAAGCAATAGCGCCTCCTCGACATCGTGCGTGACCATCAGCGCCGTGAAGCGCGAGCGCTGCCAAAGTGATACGAGTTCCGCCTGCATCGCGATGCGAGTCAGCGAGTCGAGCTGGCCCAAAGGTTCGTCGAGAATGAGCAGCTTTGGGTCGTTGACAAGCGCACGCGCCAGAGCCGCGCGTTGCGCCATGCCACCGGAAAGCTGGTGCGGGTAGGCATTGGCGAAGCCCGTGAGCCCCACCAGGCGCAAGGCGTCTTCGATACGCCCGCCATGAGTGCGTAGCAACCCGCGGGCTTCCAGACCGAGCGCAACGTTGCTCCGTACCGTCCGCCATGGATAGAGCGTTGGGTCTTGAAAAACGACGACACGCGACGGATCGGGTGCTTCGATCTCTCTTCCCTCCGCTAGCAGGGAGCCGGCTGTTGGAGTGTCGAGCCCCGCGACCAGCCGCAGCAGGGTCGATTTTCCGCACCCACTCGGCCCCAGGAGAGCGACAAATTCGCCGCGGCCGACCTGAAGGCTGATGCGGTCCAATACCGGCAGGGGCTGCCCTTCGAGATCGAAGCTGTGGCTCACTTCGCGGAGCGTTAGCGTCGATCCACGGACCGCGTGATCGCTTGCGATCGCCGCTACCATCGCACCAGACCTTTCTGCCAGGATAGCAGGCGGTCCCGCAAGCGGAACAGCAGCGTGATCAGCCCTGAGCACAAGAACGCCATGAGCAGCAGCGCGGCGTACATATTGGCATAGGCCGCCCAACCTTGCGCCCATTGCAGGTACCAGCCGAGCCCCGCCTTCACGCCCAGCATCTCGGCTACGACAAGAACCGCAAACGAGTTGCCGAGACCCATGAACAGGCCAACAAAGACATGTGGCATTGCCGCCGGAATGGCAACCTTGAGCACGAGGAAGCGCTGGGTTGCTCCCAATGTCCGCGCAATATCGTAATAGGCGCTCTTCACGCAGGCGACGCCCGACCAGGTCAGCACGGTGACCGGAAACCCGGTGGCGAGCGCAATCAGGAAAATGCTGGCGCTGAAGCTCGACGGGAAAACGAAAAATGCGAGCGGCAGCCAAGCTGTCGCGGGCAGCGGCCCGATGAACCGCAAAACTGGGTGGATCCAATAACCGGCGAGCCGCGACCAGCCGATCGCCACGCCGGTTACGAACCCCACCGCCGCACCGAGAAAGTAACCGGTCGCGAGCAGACGCGCTGAGGCGAAGATGCCTTCAGCCAGCCGCCCCCAATCATCGATTACGACTTCGACAATGGCCTGCGGCGGCGGAAAGAACGGCAACGGCAGCAATCCAAGCTTTGCTGTGACGGCCTCCCAGGCAGCAAAAAACAGCGCGAGCGCAAACAGCCACGGGGAGAGCCGCTGGAGACGCTGAAAAGCAACAAAACGAACGCCGGCAAAGGCTGCCAGGGCGAGCGCAAGGGCCAACGCGCCGCAGGCAATCGCGAAGCCGCCCGTGTAGGCCCAATCGCTCTCGGGCTTATCCGGCCAGAGCGCAGTGAGCACGGCGACCATAGACCATGCGGCGGCAACAGACAGTCCGCCGATCAACGACCGAGTGGTCGAACTTTCAAAAAAGCCGAAACCCGATTTCTCTGATGGCCTCGGCACTTCATCGATGACCGAGCTCACTGCGGATCTTCCCAATCGGCTCAGCTTAGAACGTCAAGATAAATCCGCTCGGCGAACTTGGCCGGGTCAGTGCTTCGCTTCATGACGTTCACTGCCTTGAGTTCGTCGGTGTAGAGTAGAAGCTGCTTCTTGAGCGTGGCCCCGACCGGGTGATTGTGGTGAGTATGGCTACGATACATGGTGGCGAGATCCTCTACGGATCCTCTCCCGCCGTAGCCCGAATAGATTGCTGCGGCATCGGCGGGATCGCTGGCAACTAGGTCTGCCCCCTCCAGTATCGATCGGGTCAGAGCGGCCGCCACCGGCATTTCGCTTCGGGTGAGGCTGCCACGTATCGCGAGAACGCAGCAGGTGCGGTCGGCGAATTCACCCGTCAAGTTCGTCGCGATCTCGTTGAGTTTGCCTTCCTTGAGCCAGAGGTAGGGCAGCGGATCTATCTCGGCCAGCGCCTGCACTTCGCCCTTGTCGACGGCAAGCGCGAGCAGATTGGCCGGGTACTGGCGCCACTCTACCTCTTGGGCCGGATCGATGCCCTTTTTGGCGAGGTAGATCGAAAAGAAGTTCTTCGCTGGGCTCGATTGATCGCTAATCCCGATGGCCTTGCCGCGCAGGGATTCCAGGCTGTCAATATTCGCAGCCTTGGAGCCGAGGAGCCGGATGCAGCCGCCGTGCACACCGGCGGTGATCCGAACGTCGAAACCTTGCTCCAGCGGTTTGAGCCAGCGCAGGGCCAATCCCAAACCGGCATCCGCCTTGCCAGTTGCAATCGCCTCCAACAACTGGTCGGTCGAACCGCCGAAATTGACGAATTCGACATCGAGGTTGTGCTTGGCGAAGATACCCCGCTCCTTTGCGACTGCCGCAGCGACGGTGCACGCCGCGTTCGCATTCCAGGCGAGTTTGAGTTGGCGGGGTGGGCCCTGCAGCTCTTCACTGCTCGCTGCGGCGCGACAAATAAGAGGCTCGCCGGGAATATAAGACAGCGATCCAGTCCCGGATGCCGTCAGCGCGCGAGCCGCTCCAAACATTCCAAGCGGCGCCGTGGCGCCGAGGGTGCAAACCAACGTCAACACCGAGCGGCGGGAGAAGGCGCCCCGCTTCGCTTCGGACAGACCTTTCGTCAAGCTGTTGCCAATTTCGCGCTTTTCCATGTGTCACTCCCAAACTCGCGTGTGAATGGAATAGAACTGGGCGGCGCTTTGCGGGGCCTTAGCTCACCTCTCTTTGGGCATCATCCGAGCCCGTCTGCTACACAGGTGTGAAGAGCTTCACATTAACGCAAAAAATTGGAAGGAGATAGCCGCGCGGCGATTAAGGCTCTTGTCAATCGTGTTGACCTACTCACGGCGGCGTCTGTCGCATTTGATCGCGATCGGCGCGAGTAGATGGTCAATATCTGAGTCGACACGCACCAGCATGCATGGAGCCTGCGTTGCGCGAATTGAGCAACGCCCGGACCGAGATCATGCAGGATAGGCTGAACTTCGACGCTAAGTTCAGCATGCTTTGGAATGGTCGGCTTCCCGCTTCGCTAGCTTGATCCCGGGAATGGCATCAATGTTGCGCCGGGGCATACTTACAAGGAGGTCGCATGATTACCGCCGTTGTACGATATACACTGCCGCCGCAGATCGACCACGCCGCGTGTCGCGAGCACTTTCACAAGATCGCCCCCAACTTCCGCGGGGTGACGGGGCTGATCAGCAAGCACTTCATCTGGTCCGAAAGCGGCTGGGCGGGCGGCGTGTACCAGTGGGAGCGTATCGAGGACGCTACGGCGTTCTACACCGGGCCGTGGCTCGAGGGCATCATCCAGCGCTACGGCATGAAGCCGCAGATCGATTTTTACGAGGTTTTTGCGGTAACAGACAACACGCGCGGTAGGGTTGAGCTGTTCGAGGAGGCCGTTGCTCCAAATGACCCCAGCAGATAGCTCTTCTGCCGCACTAGCGCGTAGAGGTGGCGTTGTATGAGAGGATAGCTGCGGAATCCTCACGTCATCGTAGGTAGCAAGTCCACGCCGCGACCGAATGCGACGATCACTCTGATCTTGGCTCTTCGGAGACGTGCCGATCAGGGCAAATGTCCGCGTTTCGCCAAGAACTGCCCTCCCCGTTAAGTCGCAGTTTGACCCAACCCGGACATATCTTGCACCGGAGACAAGTAGCCCTTTTGGGCGTCCGGTAAGGCCGCCGCCTCGCCGGACAGATTAAGCTTCGACCGCTTTAGTTGAATGTTTGCAGCCTCAATTTGAGCGATCCGTCGGCTTGGCGTTCGAAGACGTGCGTCGCCAAACCACTGAAGGGAGACGGCTTGCCCTCCTTGTCCTTACCCGTAGCGCTCCACTTGGCTGTGCCGAAGACTACCTTGTCGTCTCCGCCGGCATCGATCATCTCCAACTTGTGATCCGTCACACCGCTCGCGAAGAGTCCGGCAAAGAACTTCTCGATCTCGGCCGGCCCCGACGCGACCTGATGTGTGGGCGGCATCAATTTTGCCGTCGCGACATAGGAGGCGCCGATGGCTTTCTCGTCGTGCTTATTAAATGCGGCATCCCAAGCGGCGTAAGCCTTCTCCACGTCCCCCTTGGCGTCCGCGGCCAACGAAATTCCCGGCGCGCCGAGCAGACAAATGAGTAGTGTTGATGTTTGAGCCAACTTCATAGGATACTCCTCTGTTGGATAACGCCTTTCCCGAATGATTAGATCATCTCTCCGGTCGTCTGCCGCGGCTGCGCTCCCGCCAGCATGACGACACCGTCGCCGGTCGCGCTGTGGCCGGCCATTGTTTCATTACGAAAGAGGTGCAGGCGATGGCAACTTCAACGGCGCCGTTCACCTCGGGAGTCCATATCGCGCGTCATGACATCGCTAATGCATCCGGTCCACGCGCCGAACTTCAACCACCACGACCAGTTTTGCGAAGGCAAATTCAGCTGGTTGCCGGAAGAGTCCATCCAATAGTTCGCGGAACAGCAATTCCGGGCAATTACCGTCAACCACGTTGACAAATGGGAGAGAGCGACGGCGCACACATTGCCTAGACCGGAAATCCCCGAGCTGGTCACGGTGTAATTCGCCTTTTGGCCCTTAGCTGACTTTGCCGCGTTGGAGATCGCGCCGGAAGGGTTTGACCATACTTTCCTCGCCGGATCCGGCTCCGAGGCGGTCGATACCGCGCTGAAGATGGCGCTGGCCTATCACCGGGCGCGCGGCGAAGGCCATCGCCAGCGCCTGATCGGGCGCCAGCGCAGTTACCATGGAATGGGATTCGGCGGACTCTCGGTCTCGGGCATCGGATGGCAGCGGGCGCAGTTCGGCGTCATGCTTCCGGGGGTGTCACACCTTCCTCACACACATGATCTCGCGCGAAATGCGTTTAGCAAGGGCGAGCCCGAGCACGGCGTCGAATTTGCAGATGCGCTGGAAGGTCTCCTGACCGCGGTGGACCCCTCGACAGTCGCAGCCGTCGTCGTCGAACCGATAGCTGGCGCCGGCGGCGTGCTGCCGCCGCCCAAGGGCTATCTCAAGCGGCTGCGCGAGATCACCAGCAAGCACGGCATCCTGCTGATCTTCGATGAGGTCGTCACCGGCTTCGGACGACTGGGAGCACCCTTTGCTGCGCAGGCTCTAGGCGTCACGCCGGACCTCATCACCTGCGCGAAGGGGATGAGTAACGGCGCCGTTCCCATGGGAGGCGTGCTGGTTCATCATCATGTGCACGAGGCCATGTCGCAGGGATCGGAGGCCACCGTCGAGCTCGCCCACGGCTACACCTACTCCGGCCACCCGCTTGCCTGCGCCGCCGCGATTGCCACCCTCGATGTCTATCAGGAGGAAGGCATCTTCGAGAAAGTCGCGCGCATCGCCGGGACATGGGAAGCCGCCATTCACGACATCAGGGGCGCCGGCGGCGCGGTCCGCGATATCCGCAACCTCGGGCTACTTGGGGCCGTGGAGATCGAAGCTGCCCCGAACGCTCCTGGTCAACGGGCCCGCGCCGTGGCGAACCATTGTTTCGAAAATGGGATCTTTGTTCGCGCTGTTGGCGATACACTGATCCTGTCGCCGCCTCTTATCATCAACGAGGAGCAGATTGGTCAGATCGCCGATGGCATCAAGAGCGGCATTCGGACATTGTGAGATACTGAGGCGCAGACGGGGCCGCCGGAGACCGCTATAGGAATTTCTCGCGGCCCTGTGCTTTGATCTCGATCTCCAGTTGCTGATCGAGCTTGTCGAGGCTTCGCCTCAAAACCTCGATTTCGTGCGGATCGAGCGCGGCCATGAGCTTGCGCTCGACCCGAACAACGAATTTCTCGATATCCTTGTAGACCTTGCGGCCATCGGTCGTGAGGCTCAGGCTGGCGCGGCGGCGGTCCGCTTTATCCACATCACGATGAATCAGCCCTCGACGCACCAGCAGTTCGATGGAGCGCGCGACCTTGAACGCATCGGACGAGGTCAATGTCGCAAGTTGCGTGGCCGTCAGCGGCTGATGCCTGGCAATGACCGCGAGGCTTCGCCAGGCCGGCATCGTCAGCTCGTAACGATCTTCGTACATGGGGGAGATGAAGCTGCCCAGCCGCGAAGCGATGAGACCGAACCGGTATCCGGTCCAGTTCTCGAGCGGGAGGATCGTGCTGACCTTGTTCATCAAGACAATTTGCTCGCGGTGATGGGAGCAGAACCATAACGAGTTGCACTGCACCACTCAACCGCTCGCTTTCCGGACGATCGCGTCATTGACGCAGGGGCGAATTACTTGCATAATGCAAATAATAAGCATTCAAAAGAGCTAGGGAGGATCACCATGTCGAAATCGACTGACGGCCAGGATCTGACGCTGGTTGGCCCGGGTACGGTCATGGGCGAGATGATGCGGCAATACTGGATACCCGCCGCTCTCTCTTCGGAACTATCAGTCGACGGCGATCCAATGCGCCTGATGCTGCTCGGTGAGCAGCTCATTGCCTTCCGTGACAGCTCGGGCCGGGTTGGCGTGCTGGATCATCAATGTCCGCACCGTTGTGCCTCGCTGTTCCTCGGCCGTAACGAGCAGGACGGTATCCGTTGCGTCTATCACGGCTGGAAGTTCGACGTTGACGGCCGCTGCCTCGAAATGCCGAACGTCCCCCCTCCGCAGGATTTCAAGGAAAAGGTCCGCGCAAAAAGCTACAGGGTTCGCGAGTGCGCGGGCCTCATATGGGTTTACATGGGCGCGCGGGCCGAGGCGCCGCCGATGCCGATGCACGAAGCGCTGTTCGTTCCGGAGCAGGATCTGACCGTCACCATCCTCCAACGCGAAGCCAACTGGCTCCAGGGCCTCGAAGGCGATATCGACACGTCGCATTTCGGCTTCCTGCATGCCGGACACATCAACCCTGATGATTTCGAGGAAGGCCACCCGGCCCGTCACACGGTTTCCAACCGAGCGCCGGAGTACAAGGTCACCGAGACCGACTGGGGCACGATGTACGGCGCGTTTCGGCCGGAAGCGGACGATCGAATGCACTGGCGCATGGCGCATTTCTCACTGCCGTTCTGGACCCAGACCCCGAACGCCGACTTTGCCGACCACGTGGTCGCCAAGGCGTGGGTGCCCATGGACGACACTCACACGATGCTGATCTCGATCTATGGCGGCCGCGCCAAAGGGGCGACTTACTCGAGTTCCAAGCTGAAATCCGGTGGCGGCATCCCCGGGGCCGACGGTCTCGACTATCTACCCAACACCACGGACTGGTATGGGCGCTGGCGTGCGGTCCAGAACATCGGCAACGACTGGCAGATCGATCGCGAAGCTCAGCGCACCAACAAGATCTACACCGGCATCCGCAACATCGTGATGCAGGACCAAGCCGTCACGGAAAGCATGGGGCCGATCGTCGATCACACCAAGGAACATCTCGCACCGAGCGACGTGATGATCGCGCGGACGAGGCGGCGCCTGCTCAACGCTGCACGGGCATTCGCCAACAACGGCACCGTGCCGCCCGGCGTCGACGATGCTGAGGTGTTCTGGAACGCGCGCGCGGGCTCCTATTACGCTGACGCGAAGATCGACTGGCTCGAGGCCTATCAGGACAAGCTGAAGACCGCCATTCGCTGGCGTGCCCCGAGCCCGCAAGCTGCGGAGTAGCGACAATGGCCACGCCGGACCGGGAAAAGCGCGCGCGCATCACGCGCCGCGCTACGGTGTTTGGACTGACGGCCTCTTCGATCCTGCCGTCGATCATGGCTCCTTCGAGAGCGGAGGGCGAATGGTCCGCGCTGGTCGCCGCCGCAAAGAAGGAAGGACGCGTGGTGCTCTACAGCGCGTTCGTCGGCCTTGCCGCGCACAAGGAGCTCAAGAAGGACTTCGAGTCCGCTTACGGAATCACCGTGGACATTCTCGAAGCGCGCGCGAGCGAAGTCCGGGAGCGCATCCGCATCGAGCAGGCCGCGGGCCGCAACGCAGCCGACGTCTCCGAGAACGGGCGGACCACGACCACGCTGCAGATCAAGGAGGAGCGTGTCTTCGAACCGCACGGCCCCCTCCCCAGCCTCGGCCGTCTCAAGACGGACTTCCCAAGCGACGGCATGCGGCTCCCTGTCTTTGCCATCGTCTACGGCATCCTGGCGAATACCATGCTGGTCAAGCCGGCGGACGAGCCGAAAAGCTGGCTCGACCTGACGGATCCGCGCTGGAAAGGAAAAATCCTCAGCGACGATCTGCGGACGCTCGGCGGCGGCGGCGTGCTCTTCTCGGTCCTGCAGGACCTCTACGGGCGCGCCTTCCACGAGAAGCTTGCCCAGCAGGACCTGAAGTTCAGCCGGGAGATCCCCGCAAATGAGCGCCGCGTAGCGCGCGGCGAATACCCGCTCTACATCCCCGACAGCCTGACGTCGCTGCTCGAACTCAAGGGCCTTCCGGTCAAGTTCATCGCGCCGAAGGAGGGGCTGCCCTATGTCGGCTACGATCTCGCGCTGCTGAAGAATGCACCCCACCCCAACGCGGCGCGGCTGCTGATGGAATACTATCTGGGCAAGACGATGCAGCAGAACCTTGCGAGGCTCGGGCTGCTGCCGACCACGGCGGACGCGCTGACCGGTGTCGATCCCGCGGTGGCACAGATCGAAACAACGAAGCTTCTCGGCACCACGGATCCAGAACGCATGAACGAGATGCTGTCTTTGGCTCAGCAGATCTATCGCTGAGAGGCATTCCCGGCTTAAGGGGCTGCGCCGGCCTGCTCCGGCACAGCCCAAGCCGACTGCTGCGGAACGACGACGGTCACATTGTCTCCGACGGAGAAGCCACCGAACGGCGGCGCATCGACATTGAGGCGGCTATCGTCGGTCTGCACCACGACCGACCGGATCGGACCGCGGAAGATCGTATGCGCAATCTGTCCGGACCATCGAAGCTCGTGGTCACTGTGAGCCGCATCCGGCGCCGCGATACGGGCATCCTCGGGACGAACCATGACGGTCACGGGCCGCCCGGGCCGGATCTCGCTTGCCGACTGGCACGCACCACGCCAGCCCTTGCCGACGACGTTGAGCCGCACCCGGCGATCGTCGATCCGCGTGCAGGCCTCCACACTGGCCTCCAGCAGGTTCGGTGTTCCGAAGAAGGCTGCCACGATCCGGTTTGCGGGATAGCGATAAATCTCCTCGGGCGCTCCGATCTGCTGGATTCGGCCGCGATCCATCACGACCACACGGTCCGACAACGCCATCGCTTCGGCCTGATCATGTGTCACGTACAGGCTCGTCATCCCAAGCCGTCTCTGGATCGAACGGAACTCGTCGCCCATCTGCAGACGGAGCTTCGCGTCGAGATTGCTGAGCGGCTCGTCAAGCAGCAGCACCTTGGGTTCGAAGACGAGGGCCCGCGCGATCGCGACCCGCTGCTGCTGGCCACCTGACAGCGCCGGTGCCGGCCGTTCGGCAAAATCCTGCATCTCGACCAGACGGAGTGCCCTGGCGACGAGATCGCGTATCTCGGCCGCGGATTTGCGGCGCACCCGCAGCGGATAGGCGACGTTCTCGAAGACGGTCATATGCGGCCAGATCGCGTATGACTGGAAGACCATGCCGAGCCGCCGGCGCTCCGACGGAACGAAAACGCCGCGAGCCGCATCGCTGACAACCTCGTTGCCGATGCTGATGCGGCCACCGGTATTCTGCTCAAGGCCCGCGACCATCCGCAACGTGGTGGTCTTGCCGCACCCCGACGGCCCCAGCAGGGTCACGAATTCACCCTCGCTGACGCGCAGGTCGACGCCGTCGACCGCGACGAAATTACCGAAGCTCCGGCTTACCTTCTCAAGAACGACATTCGACATGGCACGATCCAAGCCTGGTCACATTCCACCGATACGGCTGCTGATGAACTTGAGTTGAACCCACCGGAAGATGATCACGAGAACCATCATGATGAGCCCGATCACGCTGACCTGCTCCGCATTGCCGTTCGCCCACAGCTTCAGCAGCACGACAGACAACACCTCGGAGCCGACAGAATAGAGCAGAACGGATGCGCTCAGCTCGCGCATGATGCCGAAGAACACCAGCACCCATCCGACGGCGAAGGAAGGCCAGGCCAGGGCAAGGACGATGCGCCTCATGGTTTGCAGCCAGCTTGCGCCATGCACCCGGGAGCACTCCTCGAGGTCGAACGAAAGCTGCGCATATGCGCTCGACATGGCGCGCACCGAAAGCGGCGTCCCAAGTGAAATATAGGCCAGCAGCAGCGCCCAGATCGTGCCGTAGATCGGAATCGCGTGAGGCAGCAGAGCAAACCCCCAGAGAAACCCGACACCAAGGACGATGCCGGGCATCATCCACGGCAGCCAGGCCATCGAATCGATCAACAACCGGCCTCGCCACTTCGTTCGGACCGAGACATAGGCGACGGTTGCGCCGAGCAACATCGTCAGTGTGGCGCCGACGAGGCCCAGGAACATTGTGTTGCTGAACCCACGCCAGAACTCGCTGCTGCCGAATACCGCCTTATAGTGCTCGAGTGTCAGCATGTCCCACTGGTAGAACCCGAAGAACTTGAAGAACGAGCCGATGACGAGTTGTCCGACCGGGAGAACCACCGTCACCACAAAGAACAGAACGCAAAAGGCAAAGGTTGCCCATCGCCATGCACCGAGTTTCATCACCGAAGGCGAATAGCCCTTGCCAGTGATGGTCTGAAAACTTCGGCCGCGCAGCATCCGCCGCTGCAGAAGAACGATCAGGAACAATAGCGCCATGATGACGAAGCTGATCGCGGTTGCATACTGATATTGCGGCGGCGACCGCTGGTTGATCGAGTCGTAGATGTCCGTCGTGATGACCCGAATTCCCGCCGGTGAGCCGAAGAAGAGCGGCGACTCGAAATTCTCGATGCCGCGAATGAAGCTCAGGATGGCCGCACCGGTCAGCGCGGGCAGCATAAGCTGCAGCGTGACAGTGCGAAAAGTTCGCAGGCGTGATGCGCCGCACATGGTCGCCGCCTCCTCGAGACTCGGATCCATCGCTCGGAAGGCGTCCACGATAAGAAGAAACAGGAACGGCACGGAATACTGCATCATGTGCCAGACGACGCCGCCATATGAATAGACGTTGATCGGCGCTGTCTCTGATCCCGTGACCCACTGATAGAGCTGATTGAGCAATCCGACCTGCGGATTGCCGAGCATGCCCCACGCCATTGCGGTCAGGATCGGGGGAATGAAGAATGGCAGCGTGATCAGGACTTCCAGAGCCCCCCGGAATGGCGTGTCGGTTCGCGCCAGTATCCAGGCGAGCAGGACGGCCAGGATTACCGAAGGGATGGTCTTGGCCAGGGATATGCCGACGGTGTTGAGGAGTGTCACCGCGCTTTGCAGCGTGATGACGTCGCGGTATCCGTCCAGATTGAAAGTGCCGGCCATTCCCGGCGGCGTCGAATGCAGGCTTCCATAGAGCAGCATCGACAAGGGATAGACGGAAAGGAAGGCGAGAACGACGACGAGCAGAGCGAGCGCCGCAAGGCGGCCTGCCGCAGTCGCCTGCAGCCACCGCCCGATCCCGCTCAGGCCGGTCGTACGCCTCTCGACGAGGTTGTTCACTCCCTCTCCGGCTGAAACGCTCATGGGTCTCTCAGGGGTAAAGCTTCTTGGCGAGATCCATCATCGAGGAGCGCTCAGCCAGCTTGGCGGGACCAATGATCTTGGCATTCACGAACTGCTGCGCGTCCGGATTGGCGCGCTCGGCGGCCGCGGCGTTCACCGGAAGCATCCAGGCGTTCGCGTAGAGCAATTGCGACTCGACGCTGAGGAAGTGGTCGATGAACAAACGCGCAGCGTTGGGATGCGGCGCGTTCTTAAGCACCGCGAGATCCATCTCCGCGAAAGGTGCACCCTCCTTCGGAATCACGACTTTCACCGGCAGCCCCTTCAGATCGGACGTGAAGGCAAAGATCTGCGGGACATAGATGGCGTACTCGCCGCGAGCGACGCGCCGCGCGTCGTTTCGCATATCGCGGCTGAACACGGGCTTTTGCTCGGCGAGCTTCTGATTGAAGTCGGTGCCCATGGTCTTTTCCAGGATGGCGAACATGGTATTCCCGCTGCCGAGCGGCCGCATGTCGTCCGAGAGGATCTTGCCCTTCCATTTGGGATCGTTGAGATCGTTCCAGCTCGTCGGGATGTCCTGCTCCTTGACCAGCCGCGTGTTGATGAGGATGCCCATCGGCTGCATGAAAGCCGGCACGCTGTATTCATTGGCTTTGAACGGCGGTCGCAAATGGGCGGCGTTCGGGATCGGCGGCAGTTTCTGCACGAAATCGCCGTTCTTGAGTTGCTCCTCGATCATGGTCGTCGTGACCATTTCCGCGTCGCCCAGGAAGCGGCCGGCCGCCTGCTCGGTGCGGATGCGCTCGGAGAGCTCACTGGCGCGCAGGTCGAGACTCTCGACCGGAATTCCGTACTTCGCTTCGAACGACTTGAGGACAGCCGTGAAGTAGGGAGCGCCCAAGGCCATGTTGTAGACCACGACTTTGCCTTCCTTCTTGGCGGCCTCGACGACCTTGTCCCAAGAACCGTCCTCGGCATGCGCGGAGCTCAACAGACCCACGAAACAGGCGACAGCCGCCGACATTCCTAGCTTGAACAACACTTACTCCTCCCAATGCGCTTTTATTTGCTTAATTGATTCACTGGTCTTCAGACTTCCAAGACAACATATTGCTTGTCGATCGTGACCTGAAACGTTTCGGCGCGCAGCTCGCCTTCGATCAGCGCGCCTCCGGACTCGACTTTCAGCTCATAGCTTCGGACCTTGGTGCGATCTGGCTCGCACCATGACCGACCGGTTCGCAGATCGAATTCCCAGCCATGCCACGGGCAGCGCAACAACTCACCACGCCGGCTGTATTGATAGTCACCAGGCCCCGTCGCCTCGACGAGCCCGACGATGCGCCCCTTGCACAGGGACGCCCCTTCATGCGGGCAACGATTGCCGACGGCGAAATACTCGCCGCCAACATTGAAGATGCCGATCTCGCGTCCATTGACCTGGACCAGCAGGCGCTGGCCCGGCGGGATCTGATCCACGGTCGCAACCACATGCCGCACCATCAGTCCAACCTGTAGAACTTGCGCGCATTCTCGTAGAGAAGCTGCTCGCGCTGGGCCTGTGTGAGGTTGGCACGAAACGCGTAGCGCGGATCGTCGAAATCCCAATGCGGGTAGTCGGTGGAGAACAGCAGCCGATCCCATCCGATCCTGTCGAACAGATCGATCAATTCGGCTGACGTCGCCGGCTCTTCCATCGGCTGCGTGCTGAACCACACCTGCTCGCGCACGTATTCCGACGGCGGCTTCTTCACATGAGGAACCTCGCTCCGAAGTCGTGCCCAGTGCTTGTCCATGCGCGCATTGAGCGACGGTACCCAGCCCAACCCGCCCTCCATGATCACGACGCGCAACTCGGGAAAGCGTGCCAGGACCCCTTCGAAGACAAGGCTGGCCACGACCGCCTGCATGGTCTGGGCGACCGAGTGGTGTTCCTCCATGTAATAGGATGTCCATCCGCCGCCGGTCGACGGATGGCCATTGGTGCCGCCGACATGAATCGTGATCGGCAGGTTGTTGCGCACGGCCGCGTCATAGATCGGCCAGTAGCGCCGGCGTCCAAGCGGCTCGTCCGTCTTGGGCAGGATCAGGATCTGGGTAAAGTTGGGATCCCCTCCCCTGGAATCGATCTCGGCGACGGAGGCAACCGTGTCCTCCTGGGCGATCAGCACCGAGGCCCTCAAACGCGGCTCCTGCTTCACCCAGCGTTCGACCTGCCAGGTATTCATCGCGCGGGTCAATGCGACGCCAAGGTCGAGATTTCTCTGACTGCCCGGATTCCAGCGCAGGGGTATCAACATGCCCACCTCGATCCCGTTCGGATCGAGGTGCTGTTTCTTCATCAGTTCAAGGCTCGATCCCGGCGGCCCGCCCTCCTCCGGATAGGCATCGATCCGCGCAGCGTCGGGCGACATGCGCGGATGCGACAGTGCCTCGGAGAAGGCGTGGCGCAGGTGGCTGCCGTAGACCGTGAGATGCTCGATCCATTGCCTTTCCAGATAGGGATGCACCTCGGTCCAGGAGGTCATCGCCGGATGGATGTCGCAATCGATCACTCTCAGCTTGTAGTTCGAGGCCCGTGGCCGCTCGAGTTCAACGGTGCTCATGGCACAACCTCCATGATCTGATCGGCCTTGGCCAATCGCGAGTAAGTCGCAAGCGCATTTTCACTGGCGATCTTGCGGAAGAGCGTATCGGAGAGCCCGCCGGACAGGACCGCGTCCCCGTCGAAATGCCAATGCGGATAGTCCGTCGAGAACAGGAACAGTTCGTCCGACTTGATGTGATCGGCGAGCCGCATGATGGCCTCACCCTCGTCCGCCGCATCGACCGGCTGCACCGTGAAACGCACATTGTTGCGGATGATCTCCGACGGCGTGCGCGTGACCCACGGAACTTCGGCTCGCACACCTTTCCATGTCTTGTCGGCGCGCCAGATGAATCCGCTCAGCCACGTCAACCCGGATTCGATTGCAACGACCTTGAGCCCTGGAAACTTCGCGAACACGCCCTCCGATATCAGGCTTTGAAGCTGGCTCTCGAATGCGGCGGATTGCGCCACATAGTCCTCGACATAGTATGACGGCCACCCGACGGCGGTAGGCGCATATCGATAGGCGCTTCCTGCGTGAATTCCGATCGTCAGGCCGAGGCGCTCGGCGCGTTCGTAGATGGGCCAGAGATGTCGCCGGCCCAGCGTCGTTTCACCGGACACCAGCATGAGGACCTGCACGAACCGGAAGTCGTCGGCGCGGCGGTCGATTTCCGCCACGGCGAGTTCCGCGTTGTGCGACGGGATCACGATCGAGGCGCGGAGCCGCGGATCCCGGTTGAGCCAGTGATCTCTGATCCAGTCGTTGGTCGCCCGGCAGAACGCTGCCGCCATATCCTCACTGTGAAGGACCTGCGCGCCGTAGAGGCAGTTCAGAATTCCATAGCGTGGTCGAAGCCGATCGAGCACATGGTCTTGCATCGCTTCGAGCGAGGAGCCCGCCTTCGCACCACCCGGGAGAAGCCAGTCCGGACGACAGGATAGTGGCGAGTTCTGCGGGTAGCTGGTCAGGCTCAGATTGAGACGGTCGAGCGCGCGGACGGAGACCATCTCGCGCCAATAATCGTCCAGATAGGGCAGGAGGACGCCCATCCCGGGCACCGCCGGATGAAGGTCGCAATCGATTGCGCCGGCATACGTCCTCGCCTGATCAAGACCGGCGACCAAGCCGTTTCCTTCCATGTCACTCTCGCCACTTTTTTCTTGGAATTGGGAGATTGGACTCTATGTTGATATGTCAATAAATGTTTTGTCAAGAAATTTGATCTGGATCAATGCGCTGCAAAATGCGGGACTTGGAACGAAGTCCATTGGAGATCTTCGAAAATGCCGGCGACCAAGAAATTCGAGAGGGAGAAAGCTTCGGACGAACGTTCCCGGAATGCCGGAATGCTGGCCCGTGAACATGTGGCCGTGCTGGTGTCGACCCTCGGCATGCGCCTCAACAGAGGCGCGACCGCGTATTACCGCGCGGCCTGGAACATCGGCATCGTGGAATGGCGTCTTCTCATGACGCTCAAGAGCATCGAATCCCTCAATGTCAGTGAACTTTCCGACGCTGCCGACGTCGACAAGGCTGCAGCAAGTCGCAGTCTCGCCATCCTGGCGGATCGAGGGCTGATCTCGATCGAGCAGACTCGCTCCCGTGGCAGAGCCGCTATCGCCAAGCTTACCCGCGAAGGTAGAGATTTCGCCACTAGAATGGCCGAAGCCTCGCGTAAGCGCGAGGCTCGGCTATTCAAAGATTTCCCAATCGCCGACAAAAAACAATTGTCGCAACTTTTACTTCAGCTTTCTAATGCCTTGGATCATGCTGATTGGGAGCACTAACGGATCACAGACCAGCGGAAGGATCAAGTGAGCTACGATGCTCAAGTCCATCCCGCAGAACGTTTCTCGATAGGATGTCCCCGTCTCACTCACCGCAAGCGCGACGCTCTTGCCCTCCTTAGGGAGACGGCCGGCGGTTTCGGATCGCCCCCAAAGTCCTGCTAGGTGGTGCATTGTTCTGAAAGTTGTAGCCGTCTCTCGCTTTTCAACCCGGATCGCCCGCAACAATTCGTAGACGTGGCTAGGCTTGATCTCTGGGATCGTGAGTTTCCAATTGTCGGGCCAGCGTACCGTTTGAGCGACGACGGCCATTGACTGCGATGCTTCGTGCTCCAGATCGACCAGTGCTTGCGCATGTAGATTTCGGCGCACAGCTCGAAAGTAGGCAGGGTGACCTTGGTCCCTCCGGCTTTCGCTTCCTCAGGCGCCGCTCGCTTCTCCACACGATGTCGACGCCGGGTGCGCTGCGATCGCCTTTGACACGAAGACGCGCTGCGTCGCGGGCAAGCCGCACGTCCTTTAGCGACACGTCTTTGAGCGATCCTAGACCGAGCCAGCGCGGCTTACCTTCTTTCCAATATCGGTAGCACCAGTTCTGGCACTCGCGATGACGAGGTAGAGACCGTCGCCGTTGTTGTTGCTGGCTGAGAAGATGATGACGGCACTGCGAAAATGCGAATAACTTCCGTTGGTCACTTTTAAGGGGCTGTGTGATAGGCCAAGCGGTCTCCCATCCTCAAGCAAGTCGATCTGGTCGGACCACTGTCAAAGTCTTGGCACTGGCCTGTTTCCGGCGACAGTGGCCTAGTTTGAAATGACAACGTGGCCCGTTTTGTTCTGGGCCAACCATACGGTGTATTCACGGGCGGAACACGCCGTCATAGATTGCCGAACTTTCCCGGTCTTGGCACGATCTGCAATAGACGCCGCATTCTGACGGGCAATATCATTTCCCGCTTCAGGACTATGGAGGGCGGGCGCGCTTCGCGGGCTAGCTCTTAGTCCGTATTCCTGACCGCCTCAGCTAGTATGGCGTAAAGCTGGCGCTTGCTGAGCTTTTTGGGCTGCCGCTTCTCCAGTGGTTTCGACACCTTCTTACCTACAGTGCGGGCACAAGCGGCGGACAATGCCGCTCTCTTCCGGTCTACCCCTGTGAACGGAAATCGTCAGATTGCACCGGCATGTATCACGCGGGCCAAAACCGGACTCGTGCACCGCAGAAAATGATGGCGCATGATCTACTTATCCTATCGGTTCTGGTATGATCCTTAAGGTGGTTGAAGATCTCGGGAAGCGGATGAGCCCGAATTTTTCGAGCAGGAAGGGCATCTGCGGAACCTAACGTAACATCAGACGTTCTTCCGGCGTATGAGCAGCGCCGTCGCCCCGGCGCAGCCTGCGCAGAGGCGTCGCGCTGTGCTGGTCGGAGAGAAAGCTCATGAGACTCACTCTTTCGGTCATCAAGGCTGACGTTGGCTCAGTCGGCGGGCATACGAAACCATCTTCACGCATGATGGCAGCTGTCGAGGGCGAGGTCGCGAAGGCGATCTGCAATGGTCTGTTGATCGACGGTTTTGTCTGCCACACCGGCGACGACATTGCGATCATCATGACGCACACTCGGGGCGAGGGGAGCTCCGAGATCCATCAACTCGCCTGGAAGGCGTTTCTTGCGGCCACTTCGGTTGCAAGGACTTCCGGTCTCTACGGCGCCGGCCAGGATCTTCTCGCAGACGCACCTTCCGGAAACATTCGCGGTGCCGGCCCGGGCGTCGCCGAGCTCAGCTTCGACCACAGCCTCTCGGGGCCGAGACCCGCGGAATCATTCATGGTGTTCGCCGCCGACAAATGCGGCCCCGGCGCCTATAACCTGCCGCTCTACCTCGCCTTCGCTGATCCCATGTATTGCGCCGGGCTGATGCTACCCCCGATGATCAAGGGATTCCGCTTCCATGTCATCGACATGGACCACACGGCGGGCGACAGCGTGATCGAACTCGATGCGCCCGAGGACAACTACCACATGGCCGCGCTGCTCCGCGACAACGAGCGCTTTGGCATTGATCGCATCGTTTCTCAAACATATGGCGAGGTTGCCGCCGCCGTGTCGGCGCAACGTCTTCACGCAATCGCAGGCAAGTACACCGGCAAGGACGATCCGGTCGCAATCATCAGAAACCAGGGAATTTTCCCGGCGCCCGAGGAGATTATCTCGCCCTTCGCCAAGGCACACTTCGTGGGCGGCGATGCGCGCGGCTCGCACGTGATGCCGCTGATGCCCGTGCCGCTCAATACACCGGTCACTGGCATGTACTGCCTGCCGATCGTTTCTTGCGCTGGCTTTTCGGTCGACAAGGACGGCCGCTTTTCCGAGTCCTATACCGATTTCTTCGACAACCCGGCGTGGGACGAGGTGCGCCGGCGCGCGCAACGCAAGGCAATCGAGATGCGCAGCCAGGGCTGGTCCGGCGCTGCGATGCTGCCCTATTCTGAGCTGGAATATGGCGGCTTCCGCGACACCGTATCCGCACTCGTGAAGCGATTTCGGCTGCGTGAGGAGCGCAAGCCGGAAGCGGCCGAGTAGCGAAGCTGCGCTGTGCATTATTACGACCTGCCAATGCTGGGAGGTTTGGCTTGGCGAAAAGACGCATCGGCATTCTCACGGGCGGCGGCGACGTCGCCGGCCTCAACGCAGTCATCAAGAGCGTGACTTATCGCGGCAGTGAGAACGACATCGAGGTCGTCGGTCTCCGCCGTGGTTGGGAGGCCCTCACGCACTTGAACCTCGAGGACCCGACCAGCAGGTCTCACTATGTCATCCCGCTCAACCGTGAAAACACTCGCACTATCGACCGGCGCGGCGGCACCGTGCTGCATTCGAGCCGCATCAATCCGTCCAAAATACAAAAGCTGCCCGATCATCTCGTCGGCAGGGACGCTCCAGTCTCCCTGAGTACCAAGGACGGCATCGTAACCAAGACCTGGGACCTCACCGGCCAGGTGCTGACGAACCTTTCGGGGCTCGGAATCGAACACCTGATCGCCATCGGCGGCGACGACACGCTCAGTTATGCGGCCAAGCTCAACGAACTCGGCGTCAAGATCATCGCCATCCCGAAGACGATGGACAACGACGTCCGCAACACCGAGTACTGCATCGGCTTCTCGACCGCGATCACCCGCGCCAGCGATGCCATCCAGCGACAGCGCACCACTGTCGGCTCGCATGAGCGAATTGGCATTTTCCGCGTCTTTGGCCGCGATGCTGGATTCACAGCGCTCTACGCCGCGTATGCGACCTCGATACGATGCGTCATACCGGAGTACAAGGTCAACCTCGACAAACTGATCCAGCTGCTCCTCGAGGAGAAGCGAGCGAACCCAAGCAACTACGCGCTGATCGTGCTCAGCGAGGGTGCCGAGTGGGAGGGCTTCAACCTGCAGGAATACGGCGAGCCTGACGCCTACGGTCACCGCAAGAAGGCCAACGTGGCGGAATCGCTTGCCGACGAGATCAAGCGGCGCGCCGGCGAGGAGACGATCACCTCCGACCTCACCTACGACCTGCGATCGGGCGATCCGGACTTCATCGACAAGCTTGTGGCCCTGACTTTCGGCAACATGGCCTACGATGCCATCCTGGAAGGCAAGACCGGCCTCATGTCGGCGCTGGTAGAGGGCTGCTACGACCTCGTGCCCATCCCTGACGCCAAGCTCGGCCCGCGCAAATTGGACGTCGCCAGCAGCTACAACACGGAGCGCTATCGCCCCATCTACGGCAACAAGCAGGGGTTGCCGATCTTTCTCAACCGCGCGTCATAGATAGATGGTGACCCAAGCGCCGGCATGACTGGTTGCTGCGGGTGCGTCGCAACCGGCCTTGTCGCCGCCGCGCCACCGAGATCGGGGAGACGGCTCATGAGGACCTTGCTGCTGCTCGTGCTTTCTATGGTGACCGTCGTGCGCGAAGTGACCGCACAGGACGCGCAATGCGTCCTCGAACGCGCCGCCATGGTCGAAACCATCCGGTCCTACGCCCGGTCCCACGTCAGTGTTTTGGGACAGCAGGGGCTGTCGGGGAGAGTCCTTGAGGCCATGGGGCAAACACAACGCCATCTGTTCATCCCTGAGCGATCTTGCTCCATCGCATACGCAGACATGCCGCTTCCGATCGGCGCCGGCCAGACCATATCGCAGCCATTCATCGTGGCCTTGATGACTCAGCTGGCTTACGTCGCGCCCGATGATGTTGTGCTCGAAGTCGGTACGGGTTCGGGCTATCAGGCTGCCATCCTTGCGCACCTGGCGCGAAAGGTCTGCACCATCGAGATCATCCCGCAGTTGGCCGCAGCCGCAGCCAAAACGCTCAAGGACCTCGCGTATGACAATGTGAGCGTTCGGCTTGGCGACGGCTATGCTGGCTGGCCCGATTGCGGTCCTTTTGAAGCAATCATCGTCACCGCAGCGCTCGGGCACGTACCGGCGCCGCTGATTGAGCAGCTCAAATTGGGTGGCCGGCTGGTGATGCCGGTGGGACCTGCCTACACCACTCAGCAGCTCACGGTGGTGGAAAAAACCGGCCCGGGCAAGACAACAACGCGCGCCGCCAGCCTCGTGCGGTTTGTACCCTTTACGCGCTCACCAGATTAAAAACCAATCGACGTTTAATTCTTGAGCAGCACCTGCGCAGTCGCCTCGCTGGCTGGAGCCTTGCGGAAAGCGCCAGCTGTTCGAACCTGTCGGCTTCGGGTCAAAAGCTGCACTGACCGCCGCGAAGTCCAACTTCCGCTCTGCCCCTGTTAACGGACATCGTCAGACGGTCAGTCAGGTCCACCACCAGTTGTAACTCAAAAAGACCCGCGCGCGAAGGGGAACCGAATGCGCTAGGTCGCATTTCTAGACGTACAGGCACACTTGCTACGTCAAGCCGACCCTTTCACGACAACTTCCGAAAGGATGGCGACCATGCCACGGGTGAAGCAAGCTGCGAAGCACGCACGCGCAACCAAAGCCGCCGCCGTGGCGGCACTCGGTACGGCCGGACTGGGTCTCTCGCTGGCGGGGAGCGCATCCGCGCACACGATACCCACTGCTCATATCCCGCATTCTGACAACATCTCGCCCAATCAGCGCTTCGTTCTTGGCGAAGAAGAAATGGCCGACGTCAGTCTCGCCACGTTCTATCTCTTCGATAAGGAAAATGCTGGAAGCGACGTGCAGCTAGCCGCCGTTGTTGTTCGCCGAGGTTGCGGTGGTTGCCGTGGCTGCCGTGGTTGCCGAGCTGTGCGTGGTTGCGGTGGCTGCGGGGGTTGCGGCGGCTGCTGCGCACGCTGGGGACGGTGCCGCTGGTGCTAAGTTCCACGACCTAGCGGATGAACGATAAAACTTAACGAACAATCGTGCGGCATCTCCGCCGCAGGTCGGCGATGATATCCCCCTGTAGCCTGCTTCTCAGTACATCCGTGAAACCGAAGCGTCGACCGATGTTATAGGGTCTTCAGATTTTCAGCGCTCGTCTTTCCGCGCCTCGGATCGGTCTTCTCCTCGAAGGAGACCTTCTGCCCTTCGGCTAGTCCATGAAGGCCCGCACGCTCGACGGCGCTAATGTGAACAAATACATCCGGCCCACCATTGTCCGGCTGAATAAAGCCAAAGCCCTTCTGGCCGTTGAACCACTTCACGACACCCGTTGCCATTATCCGTCTCCAACAATACCCACGAAAGAGTTCGTTACCCACAATCCGTGTGAGCAAATTCGATCCAGCGATGTCTTGGAAAGGCCCCCTCGGGGCGCGGCCATCAAGTCATTCAATAGGTCGAACCCCTTCACCATACCACCGGTGGCATGGGTTGCCACGGGAATGAGATGAGAGGGCGCCGCGGCTGGCCTCGGGTTCCGCGGCCTTCTCGAAGGGACTGTTCACGGCCTGCAAAACCTTGATTGCAATCAGCGGGCCGGCGGGCTTCTCTGTGCGGCGCACGCGCCCCAAATGCTGTAAGGAACACAATGCCCTACATCTTCTCGATCAACGACGACGTTCATCATCAAGCCCAGCGACCGCAGGGCCGCGCCGACAATGGCGAACGGACCGTCTACACTATTGTTGCATGCCTCCCGATTGAGGCGGACGGACGCATTCGATACCGCATCAAAAGCAAAACCGAGAATTTCGAGCGTGTTGTAACTGAAGATGAACTCAGTCAGTGGCTACAGCAGTAGGCGCGACAGTGGGCCTGTCGGTTGGTTCACAGGGGAGATCCAGCTCGACCTGCTTGCGGTCCACCTCGCTTCTCAGTGGCATTCGTACCGCGAGTGCAAACACCGCCTGCCCCTGTGTTCCCCAATGAGCGCCAAAGGAGCCGCGGCGCTAATGGCCCGTGGCGTGCCGGTTCATTTCCTCCAGAAGCTCGCGCATTGCGTCGAACTGCGTGCCAAAGCCTTTCCAGTCGCCGGACTTCAATCGTTCAACGGCCTGATTGTAGCGGTCGAGCGCCTCCCGTGCCTGACTTGCCGACGGGCGTGCGACAGGAATTTCCTCCTTCGTGTTCGAGACCGGCCGCACCGCGCCAGGCTCGATAAACAGTGCTGACAAGGCCTCGTCGAGCGTCTCCTTCATCACCACATGTTCACCATAGGCTGCGATCACGCGTTTCAGCTCCGGCAGGTGTCCGTGCTCCGCTCGCAAATAGAGCGGCGTTACATAGAGGATCGAGTTCTCGATTGGGATCACAAGCAGGTTCGCACCGCGTATCACCCGCGAGCCCATCTGATTCCACAGCGTGATCTGCTGCGATATATCGGTGCTCTGATTGATCCGCGCTTCGATCTGGAACGGCCCGTAGACGAGCTTCTCCTTGGGAAACTCGTAGACAATCAGCTTGCCGTAGTCGGGCGCGTCGCAACGCGCGGCGAGCCACGCGATCATATTGTCGCGGCGGCTTGGCACCATGGGAAGCATGAGGAAAAACTCGGCCTGCGGCTCGCCGGGCAGTCGCATGATGATGTAATATGGGGCCATCGTCGCGATGCCGCCGCCGCCCGGCTGGCGCGGAAACTGCCAGAGATCCTCGCGGTTATAGAAAACGTCAGCGGCCTCCATGTGATAGCTCTGATAGAGCTGCGCCTGAATCAGGAACAGGTCCTCCGGATAGCGAATGTGCCTCTGCATATCCGCCGGCATGGCCGAGAATGGCTTGAACAGGCTCGGAAAGATACGCCGATAGGTCGCTGCAATCGGATCGCCGGTGTCCATCAGGTAAAAGTCGACGGTCCCGTTATAGGCATCGACGATGACCTTCACTGAATTGCGAATGTAGTTGATATCCTCGTCTTGCGCCGGCTGCGCGGAGGGGAAGTAGGAACTCACCGTGTAGGCGTCCTGCATCCAGAACATCCGCCCATTGCTGATGACCAGATAAGGATCGTGATCGAGCCTGAGGAACGGGGCGATCGTTCGTACTCTTTCCCCGATATTGCGCCGGATCATGATACGGCTGTCGGTCGTGATGTAGCTTGAGAGCAGTAGGTTCGGGTCGTTGAAGTAGTAAGCGAACAGGCCTCTCCACACCATCGCTCCTATCGGAACGCCGCCCGTACCGTCATAAGCCGCGTAGACATTGTCCTTTCCCTTCGGATAGTCGAACTCCGGCGTGCTCCCCTTGACGATGACGTAGTTGTCGCTCCGTTCGCCGTAGTAGAGGCGCGGCTCGTGGATTTTGGGGCCTCCATCCGCAACCGGAGGGATATCCCGCAAATAGAGCAGCGGTAGCCCCTCGGTGCTTTTGCGCGTGACCGGGCTCATCACCGCGCCATTGCCGTGAGTAAACAGCACGTGGCGGTTGACCCATGTCTGGGCATTCGGCGGCAGCAGGGAGGGCTGCAATTCGCGCGCCGAGAGCATTACGCTTTGGTAGGAGCCATCGAGCCAGTAGCGATCAACATCAAGATCATGAAATTTGTAGTAAGTGCGGATCTCTTGCAGCTGCGCGTAGGTGTCCGACAAGGGCAGCCAGTCCCACAGCCTGATATTGTCGATTGTCGCCTTGTTGGCGTCGAGCGTCTTCAAGCTGAGCTTCTGTTCCGCCGCAAACGGCTTGGCTGCGATCTGATCGAGATTGTATGCCTGCCGGGTGAGCGCAATGTTGCGTTCGATATAGGGCCTTTCCAGCTCCAATTCGCTTGGTTTGACGAAGAACTCCCGGAACAGCACGGGAATCACGCCGGACAGCACGAAAGACCCGATCACGACAAGCAGGAACGCGGCGGCAGGAAGCCGGTAGGTGCGCACCCGCAAATTTGACCACGTGGCGAACGCCGCGATGACCGAAAGTCCGATCATCAACCACAAGGCCGGGAGCCTCACGTGGACATCGGTGTAGCTTGCGCCGACGACCACACCGTTGTCGCCGTAGAGCAGCAGATAGCGATCAAGACCATAGGACCAGGCCTTCACCGCAAAGAAAAGACCGAGCAGCACCGAGCCGTGGGCAATCGCCATCGACGACATTGATCGACGATGAAGGTCGTATTCGATATCGCCGTGCACCCAGTAGATCGCCGCGGCGAAAAGCGCGCTCAGAACGAGCGCGAGCATCATCCAGTTTTTGATGAGGATATAGGCGGGCAGCGAGAAGAGATAGAAGCCGATGTCCTTGTTGTAGAGCGGATCGTCTGCGCCATATGGCACCTGATAGACAAACCGCAGGAAGACACCCCAGTTGCCGACTTCTGCGGCGGCGACGAGCAGAGCGAGCAAAGCTGCCCCACCTACGATCAACCGGGACCACGGCAGTCGATCGCGTAAAAGCGCAAGCAAATCTGGCGGCGCGTTGCCCGCGAAGTTCCACACCGAAGCAGTGACAAGCTGTGTCGACCGCCGTCGGGCAAAGCGCAGTGCGAACCATCCGTTCACCCAAAGGATGATGGCGGTTCCGGTCCATGCCGCAAGAAAGATGACGGTTTTCGCACCGATTGTCGTCCAAAAAACCTGCGGATAATTGATCGAGGAAAACCACAGCCAGTCGACGAGGAGGTCGGTCGCGAGCCAGAGCAGGATCAGGCAAACCCCAATGACAGCGGCCGCAATAGTGAGCCCGACCACGGCACTCTGCCTTGGTACCTTCCGTTCGGGTCCGGTGATCCCGATCGTCATGGCTTGATCATAGCGGAAATGAGGGACGCCCGCCGCTCGATTTCGCGGTCGGAATAGCGCCTCAAGGCGGGGGCACGGGTGCTCGAACCTGGGTCGCCAGGATCGCGAAACAGCGCAAAGTGGCGAGGTCGGCCGCGAACTCCCATTCGGCCTCGGTCGGAAGTTCCTTGCCTGCCCACTTGGCAAAAGCCTCGGCGTCGTTGAACGCCACATGCACGACCAGGTGCTCGTCCAGCCCGCGGATCGAGCTGCCCCGTCCGTAAGGCCGCCGCCAGCAGAAAACTTGTCATAATTCAAAGGCACGCGATGTGCCGATCATCGGCGTGACCTAAATGATCTGCGGAGAGTTTCTTCCTGACGGCTCTGCGATTGCGCCAACGAGTCGCGATGATTGCATATGTTGTTTCGTCAAACTACTGCTCGACAGCTGACTATGGTCGCTCCGTTCTTGTGGTAGATTCGGCGGCGCTATCGTGCCAACCGGCCAACCCACGATCGGATTTTGGCACGTGCTGATTCAGTTGTCCGCAGGTTGCTCGCTCATATAAACTACCCCCCGATCTCCTGCGGAGCCTTGCCATGAAAGCCTTCTTGCTCGCCTGCGCAGCCGCAATTGTGATCGCGGCGGCCGGTTTTGTCGTCCTTGACCAGATCCAGGAACCCGTCCAACAAGCGTTTGCGACGACGGGCGTGCGGCTCTGACCAAGCGCCTGGCACATTTATGGGCCGCGCGATCCCTACTCCGCCGCGGTGGCCGCTGGCCGGGGCCGTGCATTCGCTTCGGCGCGCGCATTCTGCTCTTCAAGCCAGAGCCCATGGTGCTCCTTGGCCCAGTTGACATCGACAGTGCCGCTGCCCATTGCCTCGAACGCGCCTTCCATACCGATCGTCCCGATATAGATGTGCGCCAGCATCGCCGCGATGAAGAGCATCGCCACGATGGAGTGAACGATCTGCGCGAACTGCATCCCTTCGATACCTGACAGATAGAACGGGAACATCAGCACATATCCGGTGGCCGCCACCAGGCCTCCGCCGATGACCACGATCCAATAGATCGCCTTCTGGCCGGCGTTGAAACGATAGGCCGGTGGATGATCGTGACCCACCATACCGCCACGGCGCTTGATCCAATCGACATCCGCCTTGTTCGGGACGTTGCCAGCGATCCACATCAGGAAGATCAGCACGACTCCGATGGTGAACGGAAAGCTGAGGTAGTTGTGCGCGTACTTCGCCCACTGCGACCATTCGGAAAACGCCTCGTGGCCAATCAGCGGCAGGAGCAACGGACGGCCGAAGGTGATGTTCAATCCGGAAATCGCCAGAACGACAAAGCAGGTCGCAGTCATCCAATGCACGAAACGCTCGAACAAGGAAAAGCGCACGATTGTGCGGCCGGATCGTCCGCTTTCCAGACGGACCATGCCGCGCGTCAAATAGAAGATCACGAGAACCGCCAGCATGCCGAGGATGGCAACCCCGCCAATCCAGCGCAGCGCCACGTTGCGGAATTCACGCCACTCGCGGCCAGCCGGCTGCATGAGCACGCTGGAGCGCTGGTCGGGAATGCTGACGCGCCCCTGGATCCGGTCCATTTCCTGGAGCAGCTGCCGCTCGCTAACCGAGCTCGCTGTCGGATTGACCTGCTGGGCCAGTGACGGTGCCGGCGCCGCAATGATCAACAGAAGCAATGCCCACGCGCCGATGGTGACTGGAATGAACCTTCCGGATGACGACATGAACTCCTCCTCGGCATCTGCGCCGCGTGGCCGCGGCCTGCTTCAGGACTCGATCGTCTCGCGATAGGCGGTTTTCCAGCCCCATGCGCCCGAGCCGTAGCCGCGCTTCAGTACGCGCTCTCTGTAGATCTGGGCGATGATCTCGCCATCGCCGGCGAGCAGCGATTTTGTCGAGCACATCTCGGCGCAGAGCGGCAGCTTGCCTTCGGCAAGCCGGTTCGCGCCGTATTTCTCGTATTCCTCCTTGCTGCCGTCGGCTTCGGGACCGCCGGCGCAATAGGTGCATTTGTCCATCTTGCCGCGGGAGCCGAAATTGCCGACCTTCGGATATTGCGGCGCGCCGAACGGACAGGCGTAGAAGCAATAGCCACAGCCGATGCAGAGGTCCTTGGAGTGCAGCACCACGCCGTCGGCGGTGGTGTAGAAGCAGTTCACCGGACACACCGCAGCGCAGGGCGCATCGGTGCAGTGCATGCAGGCCATCGAGACCGAGCGTTCGCCCGGCTTGCCGTCATTGATGGTGACGACACGACGCCGGTTGATGCCCCAGGGGACCTCGTGCTCGTTCTTGCAGGCCGTCACGCAGGCGTTGCACTCGATGCAACGGTCGGCGTCGCAGAGAAATTTCATACGTGCCATCGTCGTTGCTCCTTATGCCGCCGCGATCTGGCAGAGAGTGACTTTCGTCTCCTGCATGTTGGTCGCGGGATCATACCCGTAGGTGGTGATCGTGTTCGCGCTTTCGCCGAGCACGATCGGATCGGTGCCCTTGGGGTAGTTGCTGCGAAGGTCCTTGCCTGCGAGCCAACCGCCGAAGTGGAAAGGCATCCAGGCAACGCCCTTGCCGACACGCTCGGTGACGAGCGCCTTCATCCTGGCCCTCGAATTGTTCTCTGCGCCCGTGACCCAGACCCAGCCACCGTCCGTGACGCCGCGCTCGGCGGCATCGGCTGGATTGATCTCGATGAACATGTCCTGCTGCAATTCGGCGAGCCAGGGGTTGGTGCGCGTCTCCTCGCCGCCGCCCTCATATTCGACCAGACGGCCGGACGACAGGATGAGCGGAAATTGCTTCGCGATCCCCTTCTCGACCGCCGCCTTTTGCACCGAGAAGCCGATATTGGGCACCCGGAACTGCTCGGCGTCGGGCAACGTCGGATATTTCGCGACCAGGTCGACGCGCGGCGTGTAGATCGGCTCCCGGTGTACCGGAATGGGGTCGGGCAAGCCGAACGCATTCATCCGCGCCTTGCCGTTGCCATAGGGCACGCAACCATGCATGAGCGCGACACGCTGGATTCCGCCCGACAGGTCGAGCGACCACGACACCACGTCTGGCTTGGTCGGGTTGATCTTGTTGATAACAGCCATTTCGGCTTCCGTGAGCTCCGTGTCCCAGCCGAGCTTCTTCAGGCTCGCCAGCGTGAATTCCGGATAGCCGTCCTCGATCGCCGAACCCTTCGAGTACGAGCCGTCCGCGAGCAGGCTGACCTTGCGCGTGGTGCCGTCGGGCAGCTTCTCTTCGCGCTCGACGCCAAAGCGCGGACGGAACGTGCCGCCACCGTCCATCACGTGCAGATTGGTGTTGTAGAGCAGCGGCGTGCCCGGATGCTTGACTTCAGGTGATCCCCAGCACGGCCAAGGCAGACCGTAATAGTCGCCGCCGACCTCGGGATCGTCCTTGGGCGCCCGCATCGTCAGCATGTCGAACTTCGCCTGGTTCTTCATATGCGCCTTGAGGCGCTCTGGCGATTGCCCGCAATAGCCGGTCGACCAGCTGCCGCGGTTCATCTCACGCAGCACATCCTCCGCCTCGGGCAGATTGTTCTCGACCTTGATGTTCTTGAACATCTTGTCGGCGAAGCCGAACTTCTTCGCCAGGAGATAGATGATCTCGAGGTCGTCCTTCGATTCGAAGATCGGCTTCACGACCTGCTCGCCCCATTGCAACGAGCGGTTCGAGGCAACGCGCGAACCCTTGCACTCGAATTGCGTGGCAACCGGGAGAATGTAGACTCCATCCTTGCGTCCCGCCTCGACCGAGAGCGAGGCCCAGGTCGTCGGATGCGGGTCGGCGATGACGAGCAGCTCGAGCGCCTTCAGGCCATTAAGGGATTCAGGAATGCGGGTGATGCTGTTGCTGGCGTGCCCCTGCACGAACACGGCCCGCACATTGTCCCTCTGCGCGATCCGATCTTTCGGCAGCGTCACCGCTTCGAACCAGCGGGTCAGCGGGATGCCGGGCGTTTCCATGATCTGCTTGGAGTCGAAGCGCGACTTCAGGAACTCATGGTCGACTTCCCAAACCCGCGACCAGTGCTTCCACGCGCCTTCGGCGAGCCCGTAGTAGAACGGCAGCGTGACGATATCGAGCCCGACATCGGTCGCGCCTTGCACGTTGTCATGGCCACGGAAGATGTTGGCGCCCATGCCCGCTCCACCGACATTGCCGGTCATCAGCAGTGCGATGCAACTGGCCCGCACGTTGGCGGTGCCAACGGTCTTCTGGGTCTGGCCCATGGCCCAGATCAGCGTTGCCGGCTTCTCGGTAGCAAACATCTTGGCGACGCGCTTGAGCTGCTCGCCGGGAATGCCGGTGACACGCTCGACTTCTGCCGGATTCCACTTCTCCACTTCTTTCCGGAGATCATCGAATCCATAGACCCGCTGTCGGATGAACTCCTTGTCTTCCCACCCGTTCTGGAGGATGTGCCACATCATGCCGTACAGCACCGGGATGTCGGTGCCCGGCCGCATCCGAACATATTCGGTCGCGTGTGCCGCGGTTCGCGTCAGGCGCGGGTCGATGACGACAAAGTTGGCCTTTTGAAGCTCCTTGCCCTCAAGCAGATGCTGCAACGATACAGGGTGCGCCTCGGCTGGATTGCCGCCCATGATGACCTGGGTCTTGGCATTGCGGATATCGTTGAAGCTGTTGGTCATCGCGCCGTAGCCCCAGGTGTTGGCCACGCCGGTAACGGTCGTTGAATGGCAGATGCGCGCCTGATGATCGGTGTTGTTGGTTCCCCAGAACGCGCCGAGCTTGCGGAACAGATAGGCGCCTTCGTTCGTCATTTTGGCCGAGCCGAGCCAATAGATGGAATCGGGCCCAGATTTCTCGCGGACTTCCAGGAGCTTGTCGCCGATCTCGTTGATCGCCGTATCCCAGGAGACACGCGTCCACTGCCCGCCCACAAGCTTCATCGGATAGCGCAGCCGCCGCTCGCTGTGCACGAGCTCGCGCACAGAAGCGCCCTTGGCACAATGTGATCCGCGATTGATCGGGGACTCCCAGCTCGGCTCCTGGCCGATCCACACCCCGTTCAGCACCTCCGCCGTCACGGTGCATCCAACCGAACAATGCGTGCAGACGCTCTTGCGAACGGTTGCTCCCGATGTGAGGGGACCTGCCACTGCTGCTTTCGCCTTGCGAACGCCGCCGACCGGCAGCGTGCTCACTGCGGCGAGAGCGCCGCCACCAAGGCCGGACCGGAGCAGGAAGGTGCGGCGGTCGAGACCATTGGTTTGCCCGGACAAACCTCCCGCGATTGATCCGCGTGAAGCGGATTCGGAACGCTGTTGTGTTCTCCTGATCAGCACGGCCGCCTCCTCTCAACCCGGATAGCGATTGACACGGTAGTACGCCTTCACATGATCGGTCTCCTTGTAGCGCGCCTTGCGTTTCTCATCGTCGGTCTCGCTGTCCGCCTGAGCAGGCGTGATCAAGGGCGTTGCCAGCGTCGCGCCCGCACCGACCGTGCCGATGCCGACCTTGCGAAGGAAATCGCGGCGTCCGACTGTCGTTCTCTGCTCGTCCCTCATCGCATCTCTCCTGGACCAGCGGCGCTGGTCAGTTGACGAACGTGAAAGCCTCGGATTCGATTTCCAGAAAATTTCGTCCAAGTGTTCCGACCGACCGGTAGAATTTGGCGTTTTCCGCCTTCTCCATGTCGTCAAACAAACGTCCCATCCAGCGGGACACATGCTTCTCGAAGAATGTGCGCTGTGCTTCCGTTGGCACCGGAAAGCGTGCCACCGCAAGGCCCGCCATGATCTCGCACAGCGTCGCCGCGTGATCCTCGGGCTCAAAATTGCTCTCGACCCGCTCAATGCCGAGCGCGGCGAGATCGTCGCGCAGGCGCGACAGCGGACGTTCGTGGAGAAAGCCCGTCAAGTAATAGGATGCGTAAGGCAGCAACTCGCCGCGACCCAGACCGACGAAGAGGTCAAAATATTCGCGCTCGACCTCGGATACGGCCGCTACCGATGCAGCTTCTGCAAGGGTTGCGTGGGCGCGTCCAAGCGGCGTCGCATCGCCATGCAGTTGCGCGATCTGCTCGAGCAATGCGGCCGACGGCGCGGACGAGAGCAAGGTTGCAAGCAGCGCGTATTCCTGCGCGCGCGCGGCATCGGTCGGATCAACCGCGTCGTCCGGCGCGGCCGGCTCGCTATAGAGATCGGGACGAAGCACTTTGCGCGACACACCCGTTGCGCCTTCGACCGCAATCACACGTTGCGCGGGCACCCTGTTCCAGTTCGACACCGAGGGCTGGGCAATACCGATTTTTCGGGCAAGCTCGGCAACGCCGCCCGCCGCATCGATGGCTCGTTCAAGGCCCGCATCGCGCATGCCGACCTCCCATCCAGGGGGCCAAGCGCTTGATTGCGTTTGCGTAACAAAGACTAGCCGCGTGTCCGGGAGCGGTCAATTGATAGCCATAGCCTGAGGCTATCGCATTTAGTCGCAGTCTACCGGGGCAACGCCCCGCCATGTGTGCGGTGCCGAAGGGGAGTCTCTTCATTCGCAGCTACGGGTTGCGATGCAGTAGAATTCGACGGCAGTTCCGCGGCTGCGAACTCGCCGAGCGGTCGAGGTTCCGTGATCGCCTTCACCGGATTTGATGATTGCTCGAAACCGGCCTCCGCGGGAGCCGATCGCGCGGCGTCTTCGGCAGCCTCGCGCGGATTGGGGAGGCCCTCGGCGGCCTCTACCACGCCCCCGACGACGCGGCGGACGAGAGCGTCAATTTGCTCGGCCGAATAGTCCAGCGGACCGAAGCCAGCCATGGCGTTCGGGTCGTTGAAGTCCCAGGCGTTTTCCGCCAACCCCACGAAATCGCGGATGGTGGGATCGGCGCTCCAGGCGCGACGGAGCGCCGCCCGGCTCAACTCCTGCGGGATGCCTTTGCGCAGGAAAGCCGTGATGTCGGTGGCAGCATCGATCGATTCAATCGGGGGCAAGTTCGACAGCTCCGTCTCCGGGGGAGCCGGCTCTGCCGCGGCCCGGTTGGACAGCGCCGGCCCATGCGCCTCAGCGGCTTCTTCAGGGGCTGGTTCAGCGTGACCGGCCTTCGCCTCTCGCTTGCGGCGCGCCCAGCGCGCCAGGAATTGCTCGTCGCTCATTCGTGCTCACCGTCGTGGTGACGCCGCGCAAGCGCCTCAGGATCGGCGCGGCGTCGCTCGCGCTTGACGAATTCCCTCTCGACGTGGTGCTCGGCGATGAAATTTTCAATCGCCTTATGCAGTATCTCAGGCATTGGCACCGCTTCGACCAGATTGGCACCTGCTTCCGTGAATGCCTCGCCTTCCGCTGGATCTGCGGTGACGGCCGAAACGGCATAGGGCCAGGCGCCCTCGGAGGGAGTCAATACGATCCAGATGCGGGGAGCGCCCGTGGCAAGATTGTCGCGGTAGCGCTCGGTTTCCGAGCGATAGAGATCGACCATGGCGTTCCCGGCATAAAAGAGCGTCAATCCCTCCTGCGCCCGTAGGACAGTCCACGGCATCATCTCCGACTCATCCGGCAAGACGCCGATGCCGCGCCAGACAAAATCAATCCATGGGGAATCCGCCTTGCGGCGCTCGACGACAACGCCGACTGGAATGCGCAACAATGGCAGCGCGCCGGGGCTCACGTTGCAGCCTCCAGGTGCTTGATCGGCAACCCCGTCAACAGATTCTGCGGCTTCATCTGCACCAGCTGATCGGAGGTCGTTGCAAGGATCAGGTAGACCGGCTCGCGCCCGACCGCATCAACGACCAGGCTGGAATCTGGAAAAGTGAGCCGGAACAGCGCCAGCACACGGCTTGCGGTGCGGTCGTCCAGCGCCTCTCCATGCCAAAGCTGGTCGCCCATCCGGGTGGCTTCAGCATCGAGCCCAACATACCAGGTGAGCTTCGCATCGCGCAGGGCGGTGAGCGGCTCAATTCCGACGGCAAATCCAAGCAAATGAGTAATCCAGCGCCCCATGGCCTCTGCCAGCGCAGCGGGGCCCCGCGTTCCGCCGGTGAAATCGAGCGCAAGATCGAACTGATCGCTGCGCTGCCAGTAGCTGTCGGCATTCCCCTCGCTGAGGACGTCGATCTCCGCGCCGGTTGTTGCCCCCAACATAGACATCAGCGACAACACGGGCGTTTGGCTTGGCCCGCCAATGATTTCCTCGTCGCCCAACAGCAGCAAGTGTTCGTGCGGCACGATACGCTGCGGCCGGAAGAACAGTTCGGCCGCGCGCAGCACGAACGGGTCCTCGCAGCCGTCAAGCGCATTTCGCAGGATCACGTGAACAAGGTGGTTCACAAACAGCGGCGGCAGGTTGACGTGACGTGAGCGAACCAATGCAAGATAGGCCGCTTCCAACGTGGGTTCGCGCAGCAGAAGCTTCCGAAATGCCAGTACGAATTGCCAGTTCTCCCGCGCATCCGCATCGGCGATCGCAGCTACCTCCTCCGCAGCGACTGCCCGGCCCGGGTCGGCGAGCAGCTCCTGGTGCAACCTGCGTTCGACCGCGCAAGCGTCGTCCGGCGGCATCAGTTCGGGGCGCACGAAGTAGGCCTTCAGGAACTCATCCGTGACCACGAGCCCGCCGCTCGCATTGTGATCGAGCAGATGGTGGCCGCAGGCGATCCAGAAATCCCTCATCGGCGCGACGGCTCCTCGCTCATATTCGCAAGATTGAGATCCTTGTCGGGCTCGGTGTCATCCTCCACTTCCATGAACGAGAACGCCTTGCCGTGACGCTGGCCCTCGCGCAGTTGCAATCTGCGGAATGACTCGCGGACCTCGCCATTGCTCGCCGAGCGGTGGACCGCGATCAGCGCGCTGATGGGATGCGTGCAGAGTGATTGCGCAAAGGCGACTTCCTCTTCAGCGGCAAGGCGCGCGGTTGCAAGGTCCGGCGCCCCGAACCGTTCGACCAGTTGTTTCGCAAGGAGCTCCACCAACGTCCGGCGATCGCCTTCAGTCGCGGGGACGATTTGCACCAGTGTCGACCAGCCCCAGGATTGCACGCCGAGGAAACCGCTTCGAAACGCCGAACGGTCCTTGCCGCTCAGCTTCGCTGCATCCCGATTACAAAAGCGGAAGGCGCCCGACACTGCCCAATCGCCGGGCTGCGCCGGCACGTCGAACACGAACGTGTCGGATGGATCGAGCGCGATGGTGCGCAAGAGCTTCACAGACGCGGTCCTCCGAGTATTGAATCGAACCATGACGGCGATAGCAAGCCCTTCTTCAGGTCGTGCCGATCGGTCCTGTTCGTCCCAATCCGGCGGGCAATAAGGTCACCGTTGTCAGCGATCACATATGTGGTTTGCCGCGCACGCGGCAACCGACTTAGAAACTCGCGTGCGATGCCGTCGAATCCATCGGCTTGCCAGGCGTCGAGAGCGCGCATCAGATGCCGCACAAAGCTCTCCGTCACCTGAATCGCGCCGGCCTCACCAAAACCCTCCTGATCCAGGGCGGAAGCGAGCGGATAAACGCCGGCTTCCCTGTCGCTCATCGCAACCGTCCGGATCATGGCACCGAACACCAGCCAGCGCGGCGGCTCGTCCTCCTTTGCGGACGAAGGCCAGCCGAGCCGCCCGCCACCAACGAGGCCGCCGTCAACACGGATCGCGTCCGGCCAGTCGATCGCGATCTCCTTGTTCGGCGGCGCATACACGCGCAGGGCGTCGGTCAGCGCCACCATCCCCGCATAGAAAGCGCGGCGCGCGGTACGCAACGGCTCGCCAGGTTCAAGGACGACTGCGAACTCGGCAAGATCGAACCGCCCCACGTAGGTCAGCGTACCTGCCCCACTCTCTTCGGCGATATGCATGGCATGGGCGAAAGAGTCACGACTTTCGCGCAGCCTCACCAGCGTGAATGGCGGAGGCAGATTGATTGGCTCCGTGACCGATGAGTGCCCAGGGGCTGTCGATGTCAGGCGGACCTCCAGCTTTCTTTTCTTCTCTTGTGAGAATAACTTAATCGACCAGGAGGGGCGACGCGAGTCCGCTCGCCATCGTTCCCGGACCTCTTCAGGAGGTGAAGGGCTGCGCATGCCTGATCCGCCGAACACGATCCTGATCTGCTCGTGCGAAGACACGATGCGCCTCGATACGGCCGCCGTGAAGCGAGGATGCCGCAAAAGCGAAATCGCCGAGTTCCGCCAGCTCTGCAGGGCCGAGCTCGATCATTTTCGCAACGCGGCGAAGGCGGAAGGACCGCTCATCGTCGGCTGCACCCAGGAGGCCCCACTGTTTGGCGACGAGGCGAAGGGGCGTTCGGGGAAACTGGATTTCATCAACCTTCGCGAGACGGCCGGCTGGTCGGTGGAGGGAACCAAGGCAGGCCCAAAAATGGCAGCACTGCTCGCCGCTGTGTCCGAGGCTGCGCCTGCTTTTCCATTTGTCACCCTATCGAGCGAAGGGGTGATCCTGATCTATGGTCGCGACGAACTTGCGGTCGAAGCTGGTCGATTGCTTGCCGATCATCTCGACGTGACGATCATGATCACAAAGCCGTCACAGATTCTGCCGCCGGCGACGACATCCTTTCCGATCGTCCAAGGAACGATCCGTAACGCCAAGGGCCATTTGGGGGCCTTCGAGTTGACGGTCGACGACTATGCGGCCCCCCGCCCCTCCTCGCGCGATACGCTCGTCTTCGAGGCTCCGTGCGACGGCCTGACTTCGCGCTGCGACATCGTCCTTGATCTCTCCGGCGGGAAACCGCTTTTTCCCGCGCATGACTTGCGCGACGGCTATCTCCGCGCGGATCCGCGGGACCCGGCCGCGATGCTGCGTGCGGTGCTCAGGGCACGCGACCTCGTCGGCAACTTCGACAAGCCGAAATACGTCAATTTCACCGCAGAGATCTGCGTCCATTCGCGCTCGAGGCTGACGGGTTGCCATCGCTGTCTCGATCTCTGCCCGACCGGAGCGATCACGCCACATGGCGATCACGTCAAGATCAACGCCGAGGTCTGCGCCGGATGCGGCCAGTGCGCCGCGGCCTGTCCGACGGGTGCAGCAACCTATGCCCTTCCGCCGCCCGATGCGCTGCTGCACAAATTGCGCGCAATGCTTTTGACCTACCGCGAAGCCGGCGGCTCCGGTGCGGTCGTGCTGCTGCACGACACCCAACATGGCAGCACGCTGATCGATGCGCTCGCCCGCCACGGCGACGGGCTTCCCGCCAATGTGCTGCCGTTCCCCGTCAACGAGGTGACACAGGTTGGATTGGAAGCGGTCGTGGCATCCTTCGCCTATGGCGCAGCGGGGATACGCTTTCTCCTCCGCGCAAGACCTCTGCACGACATCTCCGGGCTTTCTCAAACCATAACGATGGCTGATGCCATTGTTTCCGGATTAGGTTTTTCGGGGCGCCGGGTTGCGACTATCGAAACGGACGACCCGGACGTGCTGGGCGAAGTGCTGCGGTCGATTGAACCCGCGCCGGCCGTGGAGCGTCCCGCAACCTTCAAGACGGTAGGCAAGCGGCGCGACCTGCTTCGCTTCGCTCTTCACGAACTGCACCGCGTTGCGCCTGTGCCGACCGACGTCATTGCGCTGTCCCAGGGCGCGCCGCTTGGTACGGTTACCGTCAATACGGACGGATGCACTTTGTGCCTGGCCTGCGTGTCGGCCTGTCCCACCGGGGCTCTCCGCGACGATCCCGAACGTCCCGTGCTTAAATTCGTCGAAGATGCGTGCGTGCAGTGCGGATTATGCCAGAGCACCTGCCCGGAAAAGGTGATCACTCTGAAGCCGCAGATCGATTTCCGGGCCTCAAGGGCTCCGGCACGGATCATCAAGGAGGAAGAGCCGGCGCTTTGCATCCGCTGCAATAAGCCCTTTGGGGTAAAGAGCACGATCGAGAAGATCGCTGCGAAACTCGAGGGCCGACACTGGATGTATCCTGCGGGCGACAAGCGGCTGGACGTGGTCAGAATGTGCGCGGACTGCCGCGTCACCGCCATGAGTGAACAACAGTTCGACCCGTTCGCCGGCGTGCCCGAACGCGCTTCGCCTCGCACGACCGATGATTATCTCCGTGAGCGTGAGACCAAACGTTAGCTACTTGGCGGTGGCGCGCGCCAGGAAATCCGTAAGCGCCTTGCGATCCTTCGCGGATCCAATCCGCTGCTCCGGCATTTTTGTGCCAGGCGTATAGGCGTTCGGACCGAGTTCGAACAATTTTGACACGGTCTCGGGCGTCCACACGATGTCCATCGCTTTGAGCGCGTCGGAGAAGCGATAACCAGGCAGCGACGCGATCCTGCGGCCGTATAAGCCCGCAAGCGTGGGGCCGGCGCGCTGCGCGTCCTGCTCGGACAGGGTATGACAGGCAACGCACGCCCTGAACACCTCGGCCCCGTGATCTCCCGTATAGGCTGCAAGCGGATCGCGCGGCGTAGCTTGCAACGATGAGCCGATGGGGGCGCCGGTCAGCGCGTTCCAGCGCCGGATCCTGCCGTCGACGCCGCCCGTCAACAATGTTGCGTTGTCCGGCAGGAAAGCGACCGACCACACGGGCGAACCTGTATCGACCAGGCTTCGCGCGATGCTTCGCGCCTTTCGGTCGATGACCGCCACGACACCGCCAATTCCTGCAGCAGCGACCGACGTGCCGTCTGGAGAGATCGACAACGCGACAATCGGCGTCTGGCCAGCTTGCACCTCGCCGCTTTCCCGGCCCTCCGACGTCAGAAAGCGTAGCTTGCCATCAGCACCACCCGTTACGATCTCGCCGTCAGGCGCGACTGCCACGGCATTAAGGGGTGAGCCCAGCGTAATGACATTTGGGGTGCCACCCGCCAATGGCCAGATCCTCAGTTCACGATCGTAACCCACGCTCACCAGCGATCGTCCATCCGGCGTGAATGCGACGCCGTTGACGTTCTGCGCATGCCCTTCCAGCACCTGCTGCGCGCCATCGCCGAGCGACCAGATACGAACTGTATGGTCCCAGGAGGCAGAAGCCACTCTTGCGCCATCCGGCGAGACTGCAAGTGAAGCGATCGGCGCGCCATGGCCCTCGAAAACCTGATCCGGCTGCTGCCGGCCAGGCGTCCAGATCGCTACCTTCGCATCCGCTCCGGCAGTCACCATCCGCCCATCCTTCAGGAAGGCCACCGCGTTCACCGCATCGGAGTGAAAGCGAAGGACCTGCTCGGCGGATTCGGTCTTGAGCGACCATCGGATGGCGGCGGTGTCGAAGCTGCCCGACAGAACATTGTTGCCATCACTGGAAATCGCAATCGCCCGCACGGGCCCACCGTGACCTGTCAACTGCGCTGGCGCCGGCGCTGAATGCATCGCCAACAGAGCGGCAACGATGCAGAGACTGGTGCTGAGACGTGGGACCCAATTCATCTGCGGCTTACAGGTCGTTCGGGCATGTCGTCGGTGTTGACACGGCGTACGTGCACTCGCTCGGTCTCGTCAATGATTGAAGCCGTTATCCGGTTTCCATGCTGCACCGCAGGACGGGCATGGCTCCGCTACTCAATGCCGCAACGGCTGTTGTCGGCTTGAACCGGGTATAGCCTGAACCTATGCTTGATCTGACACGTCGAGGACGACGTCATGCAAATACGACCTAAAACGTATCTGCATTTCATTTCGTTGTGGCGATCACTTCGCGATGCGATACCGCCACACCATGACGATGTGCCCGCTGAAACGTCACCGTTCCTCATCTATACCGCGGCCGTGCTGATGCTTCTCTTGGCCATTCTGGAACTGGACGCTCATCGAGGCGAACTGGAATTGCTCGGCCTTTTGGGGAACGACTACCCGATTCCGCCCGCTTTCCTGGGCCCGTAGCCCCGCCTCTCGACCACGCTTTCGTTCGACCTCGCAGGCTCAAGCGCATCTATTTGCGAGCCTTGGCTGAACGGCCTGCTGCGCGGCCTTCTGCCTAAAGCGCGATGAGATTGGGATGAATCGTCATCGCGCTTTAGGTTGTTGTTTGAGCATGATCTTTTCGGAAAACCGCTGCGCACTTCTCCGGATCATGCCTTAGCGCTTGGAATCCCGCGGAAAGACCAATGACCGATCGTCAAAATCGTCGACCGGCAGCTTGTCTGCGCTTCGACCGCTTTGCATGCCCTGCAATGTCGACGTGCTTGATGTTCCGGCGCGCCCGACCGTTGCGTTCGAGTGTGATCGCGGGATGCCGGTCACAGCAGCAAGCAGACCAACAGCGGCGATGGAACAAATGATCAAAGGCTTCATGCGAAATCTCCTGTCCGCCAGAAATCCCCGCAGCGATCTGATTAGCGCGAAGCCTGACGTGGGGGTGTGAGCCGCCCCACACATCCCGGGATTCTTGCGCTCAGCGCCTGTCAGGTTCCTAGTTTGGAACCGTCAGAGCCGGCTTCATCCCCGGAGCGAGGTTCGTCGACCGCGCGGGGCGGCAAGGCTTGTTGGGCGCGATTTGTTTGGCGCGCTGGTCACGAACAATCTTCGGGAGGCGTTGCGAAACAGCACGTCAGGCACGAAAATCTCAGACCATCTATCGCACCAGTTTCGCACCAGAAACGATCTCACCGGAACACAACGAACACGACCGAACGCAGACCAAAACGCGTCCAGATCAACGAAGCCGACTTCGAAGCGGCCGCATTGGCACGGGGGCGGCTCAGTTTTCGGACAATCACATCTTGATCGCATTCGCGAAGAGCCTGTCACCCCACTCGTACAACGGCCGCATGAAGTCCGACTGGGTGTGGATTGCTCGACCTTTGCGCTCGCGCCATTTTCGTCCGTAGGTATCGAACGGAAAGTGTCGCATGTAGTAGTCGCAGGTTTCTTCCCAATGGTCGACAGACAACGATTTGCCGTAGTGTTGGCAATAGAGGCCAGTCGCCACGCGCTCAACGCCACCCGGCTCGCGCGCATGGTGCTCTGCGAAGGTGACCTCCAACCGGTTTCGCCACAACATCAGAATGTCTCGCCGTTCCGGACCGAAGAAACGACGAAAGTCCAACAGTTCGCAATCGGCCTGATAGGGTGCATCATCCCCAGGAGTCATATAGGCGTCGAACAGTTGAACCCGCACGCCGTCGCATTCGCTAGAATGCGTTCCTTCTATGAATCCGCGTAAATCCCCGGTAACGCGCTCATCCGCATCGAAGCAAAACATCCAGTCGAACTGCAAATGCTCGCGCGCCGTCTGCAACAAGAGGCCGCGATGCCGACCCTCAGCAATCCGGCGCGCCTCGATGTCAGCTTCCCACGACCGATTTGTCACAATCAGAGCGACTTTCGGATGTTCGCATAGAATCTCCAGCGTACGATCCGTGCTCGCGTCATCATAAGCGACAATCGCATCGACCTGCTTGCCCACGTAATCCAGTGTGTCTCTGAGAATAAGCGCTTCGTTACGAACGCGGGTAGCGCCGATTAGAAGGTGCTTGTCACCCAATAGACCTGTGTTGCAAGCAATGATTCGTTCGCCCTCGCGAAGTAGCCAACCAATGGTGCCCGGCATGATCGACGCCTCCCGACTATAAAAAATTGACACCAACGATGGCGGACGGGCGCGTATCAGCAAGATTAAGAACTCTCGTTGTCGCCGCATCGAGCCGGCGAGCCGCCCCTCTTGACCATCCCTCCCCATACGCGATTTCGTGATATCTTCTCAAAGAGGTTGTTAGATCAGCGAATGCAAGGCCGTGACCGCGGCCTCGCGGGTCGCCACAGGAACGAACAAATTTATCGAATGTGGTGATAGAACGTACTTTTCAACGACAATCCCGTGGGATTGCAGAATTTGCATCGCCTGAAATGGCAAGTCTGAAGAAACGCCGCCGAAGCAAGTGAGGCTCACCGAACTCAAAGTCTCACGCCCTTTGCGCAAGTCCTTGCTCCTTTCCAGCGTGCGCAGCAGAGTGTCGAGCGTTTCCGACTCGCAAGTCATCATGATGCGCGTTTTTCCGGCCGTGAAAGCCGAGACGAGGACTTGCGGCCAAGATAGGCCGTTTTGCTTGAGATGCTGCGCAAATTTCTCAAAACCGTGACTGAGATTCGTCGAAGCGATCTCCACATGCTCAATACGAGCCATCGAGTTGACGGCCAAGACTTTTCCGCTTTCCATTCCGATAACCTCTTTCATCACTCGCGTGCTGTGTTCGGAATTGCCCCATTTTCGCAAAAACAAAGGGATATTTTGGCTTTGTGCCAGCTCCACGCTGCGAAAATGCAAAACCTTGGCGCCCCAAAAACACATTTCGGATAAGGATGCAAAATCCAGCCGGCGCAATGGCTTTGCGTTCGCCACGACGCGCGGATCGGCCGAGCAAATTCCGTCGACCTCTTTGATAATTTCACAGCGCTCGGCCTTTAGCGCCGCAGCCATGGCGACTGCAGTGGTGTCGCTGCCGCCCCTGCCTAGTGTGGTGATCTCTTTGGTTCGCGGATTCACGCCTTGAAAGCCCGCTAAAACCACTGCGTCCGCGACCGAGTTCTTCGAGCACGCGCGCAGGCCGCACATCTAAAATTCGCGCGGAAGAATGAGATTCGTCTGTCATTACACCGGCCTGACTCCCGGTAAAACTAATGGCTGGCGCACCGAGATCAGACAGGGCCATGCTCATCAACGACATGCTGATGCGCTCACCGGTCGTTAGCAACATATCCAGTTCGCGGCGGTTGGGATGCGGGCTTACTTGATAAGCCGCCTTAATTAATTCGTCGGTCGTCTTACCCATCGCTGAAACGATCGCCACGACGCGATGACCACGGCTGTGCAAATCGGCGAGGCTCCTCGCAACCGCGCGGATTTTTTCCGGGGTTTCTAGACAGACGCCGCCGTATTTTTGCACGATGGTCGGATTGTTGCGCATTTACGTGCGACGGCAGCTGTATGAGCGGTGGCCTGATGTTCGCTTCGCTCCGCCGGATAGTTTCATGCATCTAGCTCCAGAACTGCTTGCGGTCCGCGCAAAGATTGGATCACCCCTATCGAATTTCGCGACGTTTTTTCCGCGCGCCAGCGCGTCTCTGAGGTTCAGAGAATAGGCCAGTGCACGCGGTTGCCCACGTACCTCTCCGCTCATCGCCTTTCACAGCTCTCCAAGTATTCGATACAAGAATCGTTTTTCTTGGCGGAAGATTGGCGGTCACGACAAGATCGGCTGGGTAACGCTAAAGGTTCTGCCGACCCGAAAAATAATCCCTGAATGAAAGTGTCGTACCGGTTTCGCCGGGAAATGGCCACACGCACGTCCTCGGACCAGCGGTGCCGCCGACCCGTCTCCACCGCTTCAAGCCGTTCGACTTGGGCACTGAGCCCATCACCGTCCATCAGGACAGTTCTCAATACCGCGCCTCTTTCGGCAAGGCGGCCCCGCCGGATGTGTCCTAACAGAGTGGCCCGACGTCGTGTTTTCTAGGACGTACCAAGACTTGTCAGCCTTGCACTCCCCAAAGGCCTTGCCCAAGGCAGCTAACGAAAATTTGGGTCCAGATGCTGGACATAATCGATGTGGATCAAATATCATCCACCATTGCGCGCGATTGTTCCAAGCTCCGAGAGCTTGGCGGCCGGGCCCTGTCGGCTGAGACAACAACTGACGCCCCCCGAGCCCGTGCCTACTTTCGCTTGGTTGCCCTGAGTTAGTGCGTCGCTACCAGCAACGTTGCGCTATGCTGAAACACTTGCTCATTGAAGTCATTGGTCACGTTTCCGGTCTCAGCGACGCGCAGCTTGAACAAATTGAGCGGTCATTGCCCGCGACCAAGGCGCTGATCGATCTTCTCAGTAAGGCACATCCGATCATCGAACAGGCGGAAACGCTCTATAATGAGGCGCAGCCGCTAATCGATCAAGCTAGGAAAGAGTGGCAAACGGTCGGCCCTGCAGCGCAAATTCTGATTGATGTGATCTCACATCATCTCAACAAAGGCAGTTCGCCGGCGGAGGCCACTGAGGCAGTGCGCGCGGCGCTCGGCGGGTCAATACAGAACGTTGCGCAGGATCGTGGGATGGACCGGGGAATGAACCGCGTGACCGTGTTTGGGGGGACCGGCTTCGTTGGTTGTCGCGTTGTACGCCATTTGAGCGTCTCCACCGTTACGGTGCGTATAGCCTCACGGCATCCTGCGCGGGCCGAGGTCGACAACGCGGAACAGGTCATCGCTGATGCCCATGACGAGCGCTCTGTAGAGGCCGCCGTTATGGGTGCCGACGGCGTCGTCAACGCGATCAGCCTTTACACCGAGCGTGGAGGCGACACATTTCATTCGGTGCACGTCGAAGCGGCCGCCAGGATCGCTGGAGTGGCACGGCGGGCCGGGGTCAAACGGTTTGTGCACCTATCAGGCATAGGCGCTGACCCCACATCGCCGTCGCCCTATATTCGCAATCGCGGCGAGGGCGAGGTGGCTGTGCAAGCGGCATTCCCTGGCGCAGTCGTTATCCGCCCGGCGGTAATGTTCGCGCCGGACGACGCCTTTCTCACGACAATTCTTGGGCTGCTTCGGACCCTGCCGGCTTATCCGCTATTCGGCGACGGCAGGACGAGGCTTCAGCCGGTGTACGTGGACGACGTCGCCGCGGCGATCGCACAGGTCCTCCGGCAAACACAAAGACCGTTTCCAATCTACGAACTGGCCGGCCCGCGCGTTTACTCATACGGCGAGCTGTTGCGGACCATTGCGCGCACCGCCGGATTGCGGCCAATGCTGGTGCGAGTACCCTTTGCTTTCTGGAATGCCGCCGCCGGCCTCGCTGAGATCCTGCCGCACCCGCCGCTCACGCGCAATCAGGTTGAGCTTATGCAGATCGACACGATGGTCTCGGGCAGCCGGCCGGGATTCGGTTCACTCGGAATTTCGCCGCGATCGCTCGAAGAAGAACTCAAAGCGATGCTCGAGCATACAAACGAGGAAACTCAAAACACAAATAGGGGTCGAGCCAGGTAGGGTTGAGACTTCGTTACCGTGTCACGATGTGACTACTGATGTCGGGAAGCGGCTTACCTCCGAGGTCGCGCACTAGGCCCGATAGATCGATGGTCGCAGCTCAGGGGTCAGTTCATCCGCCAAAGTTTTTACAAGAGCCGAAGGGGAATGACCCTCCCGAGTGAACCCTTAGCGTGCGGCCAGCCGCCTGGAGCTGTCCGAATTAGGACAATCGATCTGTCACATTAGGATACCCAACGGAGTGCTCCTTTTGCGCAGTCACCTCTTCACTTTGACCGGGAATAAATTGAGTTGGCCGGCTCGACTCATCCAGCCCAAGTCCGGACGGCAGGCGGCCCTACCACGCGACTCGCGAGGCGGGGTCGCTGCGTGTAGGGCTATCAGAAGTGCTACCAGTTGGGTCGCAAGATGGTAGCGGGAAAAGCAGATCATGACTGACGATCAGGTCAATCTCGTGGTTCGGCACCTTTGCGAGCAATTGCACTTGACGCTCCGATTGAAGGGCAGCGAGGCACATCCACCAAACGCCAAGGATATTGGTTTCGATCCTGCCTCTGTAAGAACTGTGTTGCTGACAGGTCTGCGTTCGGCGGGCTTCACAATCGACCACGAGGCAATCGGGGCGAGCGAAGAGCCGCCGTGGTCCTAACGAAAAGCCCAGGACAGAAGTCCCGCGCCAATGTCCGGGTCGTACGCACCGGTCTACCTTTGAGCCGGTGACTTCCGGTCTACTCGCGTGAATGGAATTTGCCAGACCAACGCGACTGGTCGGGCTCGTGCCAATAGACGTCTTTTGCGTCTACTCAATTATTTGGTCAGCTTGTGCGAGTAGTGTCGTCGGAACTACGAGCTTGAGCGCTTTTGCAGTTCTAACGTTGATCCATAACTCGACCCGCGTCGGCTGTTCGACGGGCAAGTCGCTGGCTCGTGCACCCCCAAGGATTCTTTTGACGTAGTAATCTGATCGAATAAAAAGACGCCGTCTCGACGCACCGTAAGCGAGTAGACCACCTTCCCCGACGAAATCCGGCGATGTCGCGAAGCTCGGAATGCGGTGCATCAACGCCAACGCGGCGATGCGGCTTCGATACGCGAAACGAGGACACGTTCGCGACTCCATCGACCATCGGCCCCGGACCCGGCGAGCGCAAGAGCGCACCCGCGTTAGTATTACTTGGGCCGCTTAACGATACCAGATCGCTTCGCAGATGGCCTCCGGGTGACGATCGTTTCAATACCTTGCAGCGTCCGCGCGAATTCTGACCGCAGGTGCTGCGCGTGTGCTGCATCCTTCGGCTCAGATAAAAATGCAATCTTCACGAAGAAGCGGTTCAATCGCGATGTGACGAGAAGATTGTCAGAGTGTTGCGAGCGTAAGTTCGTGATCTGTCGTCGCATCTCAACGAGATCGAACCGGTCATCGTCGGGCTTATTCGCCAAATGAAGCTCATACCGTTGCGGTAGATAAACGAAGCCGCCGCGCCGAATATCTTGGCGCGACGACCTCGCCATGGTGAACCCGGACGGGGCAATGTCCGGTGCAGAGAGGTTAGCGCTCCGCAGCTCGGGTGCAATCGAAGACGCGGATTAAGCTTGATGTCGTCGCGGAAAGTTAAATCTGGAACAAGCGCTACTGTGGTCTACAGCACGCCCGCGCGTCCAGTTAAGCGCTCCTTCTCCAGCGACGTCCCGGCCACGCGATCAAGGTCGGAGCCTAGCGCTTTGGCGCGGGTTACGTCGCGCTCAATCGATCGCTCGGACTTGCCAGATTTTGCCGCCGTGTCCTTAGCGAAACTGTCCATAAGGCCGTCAAGCCGCCTTTCGCTTGGAGATCGGCTTTCGCCCGTTGCGCCGACGTCAGGTCGCGGCGGATCAGGTTTTCGTCGATTTCCATATCCAACCAAATTCAACTTCACGAAGCACTCGCCCGGCGAGCGTGGCGGCCCCGCTAATTGCCGCTATCGAATGCCGCTAGCGCCGCTATTTGTTGATGTAAGTGACTGAAAAACACTTGCTGGCGCTCCCTAGGGGAATCGAACCCCTGTTTCAGCCTTGAGAGGGCTGAGCAGCAAGAGTGAGTTCGCCGCCGGAGTTGTGGCTAGGATCAAGAGCCGAGCCCCTGGTTCAGGCGGAGTTCCATCCATCAAGGACTAGGTGGTTGGCGCGAGCTTTTGTCAGAATTCGCGGCCTAGTTCACGAGTCGCGACCCGCTAGTTGCTGCTTTTGACGAGACTTCGACCTACGACATTTAGCGGGCAACGCGAACTCAGAACTCAATATCGAGCGCGCTTCCCCTATCGACTCACGAGTTTTGGCTTTTGGTGAAAATCGACTCATGATTCTTGGGTTTCTCGACTCGCGAATTTTTGGCAGGCCACGATAAATCAATGGGTTAAGCGACTCGCTTTTGATTGGTCCCGACACGCTTCGCGAGCTTCGGCTCGGCGAGCCAGCGCCACAAATGGCAAGCGAAGCGGGCGAAGGCTGCCGCGCCGAAGCCCGACGGGCGAAGGCGGGCTGCGAAATCAATGATTTGGGCCTTGACCGAATTTTCCGGTGGACCGGCTGATTTTGTTGGAGCCAGACATGATCAAGATCGCGACACTCCCCGTTGCGACACGCGATACCCGCGAGCGCATCCAGCGGTGGATGTGTGGCGCCGTTCCTGCCTCTCTCATTCCTGCCTCTCTCATTCCGGGACTGAACATGCGCAAGCTTCTGGCGATTTTGGTGATCTCGTGCTGGGCCACTTCGGCTTACGCACAAAAGGCCGACCTCATTGTCACGAACGCAAAGATCGTGACGCTGGGTCCCGCATCGACGATCGCGCAGGCGCTCGCCGTCCGCGACGGCAAGATCGTTGCAGTTGGCGGCAACGATGCCATGGAAGGCCTGATCGGGCCCGCGACACGCCGCGTCGACGCCGGCGGACGCACCATCATTCCGGGCTTGATCGATTCCCATATTCACGCCGTGCGCGCCGGGCTCACCTACGCCACCGAGGTCAACTGGATCGGCGCAAAGACCATTGGCGAGGCCATGGAACGCTTGCGTCAGGCGGCCAAAGCGCGCCCGGCGTCCTGGATCATCGTGGCCGGTGGCTGGAGCGAGTTGCAATTTGCGGAGAAGCGGCGGCCGACGCTCGCCGAGGTGATGTCGGCCGTGCCTGACAATCCGGCCTACATCCAGCTGTTCTATTCGGCGCTGCTGATGACGCCGAAGGCGCAGCAAGCCCTCGGGATCTCCGCGGATCAGTTGCCGGCCGGGATCACGGCCGAGCGCGCCACATCGGGCGAAACCACGGGCTGGTTCAACGGCTCCATCGTCAGTATCTCCGCGCTGTTCGATCGCCTGCCGAGGCCGAATTTCGAGGACAATGTCGCCGGGACCCGGCAGTTCTTCACGGAGCTCAATCGTCTCGGAATTACCGGGATCGTGGACCCCGGCGGCTTCAGCATCTATCCCAGCCACTACGCCGCCCTGCAAAGGCTATGGCGCGAGAAATCACTGTCGGTGCGGGTCGCCTACAGCCTGTTCGCCCAGAATGTCGGCGCGGAATTCGAGGAGTACAAGAACCTCACGCCGTTCCTGCCGATGGGATTCGGCGACGACATGCTGCGATTCAACGGAATCGGCGAGCGGATCACCGGCGCCATGTACAACAACAACGCGCCCGACGCGGCGGCGAAGGACAAGTTCCTTGAGATCATTCGCTGGGCGGCAAAACAAGGGCTGACGGTCACCATCCATTGGCAGGAAGACAAATCCGTCCATCAGCTCCTCGACCTCTATGAAGAGGTCAACAAGGAGACGCCGATCGCGCCGTTGCGCTGGTCCATCGCCCATCTCGACAACACCTCGCCCGAAACGCTGGCGCGGATGAAGGCCCTTGGTGTGGGCTGGACCATGCAGGACGCCATGTACCTCGGAGGCGACCGTATCGTGGCGCAGGCCGGCGAAGCTGCGCGCCAGATGCCGCCCATCGTCACGGCGTTGCGGACGGGCGTCCATGTCGGGGCCGGCACGGATGCGCATCGGGTCGCATCCTACAATCCGTTCGTGGCGCTGCAATGGATGCTCGACGGCAAGACCGTCGGCGGACACTCGACGCGCGGCCCGGACGAAACACCCAGCCGCGAAGAGGCCTTGCGCCTCTACACCGTGGGAAGCGCCTGGTTCTGCTTCGACGAGACGCGGCGCGGCACGCTCGAAAACGGCAAGCTCGCCGACTTTGCGATTCTCGACCGGGATTTCATGTCCGTCCCCGTCGAGCAAATTGGCGCCACGGCGTCTCTGCTGACGGTCGTGAGTGGCAAGGTCGTCTACGCAGCGGATGTATTCGCAAACGCAAAATAAGAGCTGGAGGCCCGCCGTGCCGCTCTCGCGAAATCTCGGCCTGTTGTCCAATGCAGCGATATTTGCTCTCGTCTCACACCATGCAGCTCGGGCCGACATACGTTCCAGCCAGTTCCTGGGCGGCGTCCCTTGGTGGCTGCCCGGCAGCCGCGCTCATTCAACCACCTCGTCGGCGCGTAACAGGAATGACTCCGGTACTTTCAGATCGAGTGCCCGGGCGGTCTTCAGATTGATGACGAGGTCGAACTTGGTCGGCTGTTGGACTGGCAAGTCGGCGGGCTTCGCCCCGCGCAAAATCCTGTCGACAAAAGTCGCGGCGAGCCGCCATAGGTGGGTTGCGTCCACGCCGTAGGACATCAGCCCGCCCGCCTCGACGAACTCTCGGTATTCAAACATCGTTGGAATTCGCGCGGTCAGCGCTCGGGTCGCAATGGCGAAGGTGAGTGGGACGCCGACGGCATAGAGTGCGTCCGCGCGGTCCCTGAGGGCCTCGAAAGCCGATGCAACGTCCTCTGCGCGCCGGATTTCCAATATCGTCGCCTCGAGGCCGAGCGCGGAGGCCGCCGCCTGCACCTCATCCATCCTGTTTTTGAAACCGGGGCTATTGGCATTGACCATAACGGACAAGCGGCGGAAACCTGGGACAACCTCGCGCAACAGCTCGAGGCGCTTGCCGGCAAGACTGATAGGGTTGAGCGCCAGGCCGGTCGCATTGCCGTCCGGTCGGGCCAAACTTGCGACGAGGTCGCTGCCAACAGGGTCGCCAGAAATGGAGACAATTGGGATGAGCGATGTCGCGCGTTTTACCGCGAGAGTCGGAGATCCCCCCACCGTGACGATGACATTCACCTTGAGCCGGACAAACTCGGTCGCAATTTCCTTGGAGCGTTCGGTATGTCCCTCCGCAGAGCGATACTCGATCGCAACGGTCCGCCCCGCGATCCAACCGAGTTCGCGCAACTGATCCTCGAAATCCTGGGCCGACCAGGCCGGGCCCAAGAATCCGATGATGGGTAGCTTTTTCGTCTGCTCCGCCCGCGCCGGGCTCGGGCCCATAACCGCGGCAACGCCGACGAGCGTGATGAACTCGCGCCGCCTCATTGAGTTACTCGTTTGAAGCGCCCGACTGAGGCATACAGCCTAGCATTTTTCAACCGGGAGCCGAGCGAGAAAAGGGCTGGCAGCCCGCCCTAACCGTGCGACGCAATGTCCGCAACGGGTCAAAAACGGCGCTTGGGAAGTCGGCCGGTCACTTCCGGTCCGCCCCGATAAGCGGACCACTTCGCAGTTCGCTTGCACTTCGCATTGGGGCCATCAGTAGAAGTAAGCCGTCCTCACTCGATCACTTCGTCGGTGCGGGCGAGGAGCCCTGGCGGTACAGCCACGTCGAGAGCCTTTGCCGTTTTGAGGTTGACTGCCAACCACAGCTTGCTTGGAAATTCGATGGGAAGATCGCCCGGGTGTGCCCCCCTAAGGATCTTGTCCACGAAATAGCCGGCGCGACGATAGCACCAGCGCAAGTCAACGCCATAGCTCACAAGGCCGCCGTGGACAACGTGCTCGCGATATCCGAAGACGGTCGGCAGCAGCTTTTCAAGGGCGATAGCACCGATCTGCTCGCTCATGTTGAGCAGCAGGTTCGTCTGAAGGACAACGGTGACATCGACCCCTTCGTTCGCCAGCGCAGCGAGCGCATTCGGAATGTCCTGCGCCGTACTGGCATCGGCTTCGACCACGCTGAGGCTCAAAGCCCCACAAGCTGCCCTCAAATCCCCGACTTGAGGCGGACCCTTGGGATCGTTCATGTTGATGAGCAGTCCGACGCGCCTTGCCTTCGGCACGATTTCTCGCGCGAGTTCAATTTGCTTGGTCGGCAAACCCGCGATGTAGGGCTCAATGCCCGTTACATTTCCTCCTGGGCGAGCTTCGCTGGCAATCAAGCCGAGATGGACCGCATCGGCAAGCGCGGGACAGACAATCGGTATTGTCGATGTTGCCTTTCGGGCAGCGACGGCTTCCAGTGTTGCTGGCACAGCGATGATATCGGGTTTGAGCAGAGCCACCATCTCCTCAATCGATGGTACCCGGTCCCGGAAGATGTCCGTTCGCCGAATGATATCGATGTTACGGCCTTGCTCGTAGCCGAACTCCGAGAGCCCCTTAACGAAATTGCCGAACGCCAAGTCCACCATGAATTGGGGCAACGTCACCCCCGGAGGTGCAGCTCCTGCCCATGCGATGAGCGGACGTTTTCGCGCGGGCTGCGCTCTTGAGCCTTGACCAAACAATGTCGATCCTGCTGCAGCGCCAAAAACGCCGAGATATTCGATGAACTCCCGCCGTCGCATGCGTCCCCCCTGTACGGGCCACGCTATTGGCTGGTGAGGTTAGCACCTTGCAGCGGTCTGTGCGGCAATTTAGCGAGCCCGTTGCCCAACCGGCATTCGCCGGGGGATGGTCGAGATGGGTCAAAGGCTGCCCTCGGCGGCTCTATGGCGCTATTCCGCTTAGCCCTCTGAAGTGGACCGTGCGACGCTTGGCCCCGCCCTTCCCGCTTCGCCCTTTCGTCAACCAGCGAAACAACCAATTCTGAGATTACGGTGACAGTGCACTCAATGACTCCGGCCGCTTTCGCGGGTTCGATGGCTCATGAAACTGTCACCGTAATCGTGCCGAGTCGATCGCAGGGAATCTGGGGCCAAAAGGGGTCCACGTCGCCTATGTCCTGATCGACGCGGTGATTGACCTCGAAAGGACGCGCGCTCGCCGTCCCGATGCACTCAACGACTTCTTCATCCAGCCCGCAGGCATCCCAATGAGGCGTGGCACGTCGCCCACCAGTCGAAGAGCGCCTGCCCTTCGGCGAGACTTGGTAGAACCAAATACGCTGGCGATACGCGAACGCAACACGACCGTTCGCGAGCTTGTTGTCACCGTCCCTCGTAAACGGGTGGACGCTTTTGTGCCTCGGCATCACGGCCTTCCTGGAAATCCCTGGTCGTGAGCAGCGCACGATATTGGTCGCCGAGCTTAGCGAGCGCCGTCTGAGAGTCTTCGAGCGCCATATGGGAGGAGGCCAGGGACGTCTTAATCCCGAGAGGGCCGCATGCGGCGATCTTGTTGGCGATCTCGACAGCCTTCGCGAGAGCCGCATCTCGGTTTGGGGCCACTTCCTGAACCGTTCCCATCCGGAGGGCTTCCTTCGCACCCCAATGATCGCCTGTTAGAATGAACCGCATGGCATTTCCCCATCCGGCTTCTCTGGGGAAACGAACCGTTGCACCGCCTCCGGGAAAACGGCCGTGCGTGTTCTCATCCTGACCGAACTCCGTGTCTTCCGACGCTACGCGTATGTCCGCGACAAGGAAAAGCTCGTGCGCCATATTCCAGGTGTCGCCATGCACCGCGACAACCAGAGGCTTCGTGAGCGCTGGCCTGGTCCGCCCTAGAGGGTCGATGAAGCCGGGCCCATCCATCATCTTTTTTCCAGACTGAGCGAATGCCTTGTAGGCATCGACATCGACACCTCTGGAGAAGCGGTCGCCATAGCCGAACAGAACCGCCGCACGGAGCGAGGGGTCCCGATCATACTCGTAGTATGCTCTCGCCACGCTTTCTGTCGCATCCGGATCCAGCCGGTTGTCGATGTAAGGCCGATTGATGCCAATCAGTATAATTTGGCCTCTGCGCTCGATGGTGATCTTCGTCTGCTGATCGTACGGAATGTCCGCCATAAGCCTGGACTGCGCGGCCTCGTCGGTTTGTGATGTCATCGACTTGTCTCCCGATTTTTGGGCCTGCAACGCAACCGTCCCGGAAAGAACGGCCACTACTCACCGCGATCGGTGCTGAAAGCTGTGGTGTTGAGCAACGCCAGGCATTGCCCCATAAGCCCTGTTGGCCCCATACCAGGGAGCCGCGCCGCCAGGGAGTTCGAGGCCCATTCTGCCCGCTGGCGTTAACTCGCAGTCGTTCAATATATCCCTATTGGGATATTGCGCCTGAAACGAAGCTGGATTTTGAGTCGCCCACGTCGGGCACTGGGCACTTGCAGAGCTTATCGCGCCAATCGACATCATCGCTGCAATAATGGAAGTCCTGAATCCAATCATAATCATACTCCGAACGGTTGTTGTTTTCGTGCGGAGCGTTCGCGCTGGCTAGAATCGGCTGCTCTGTTGAAAGCGTTTCCTGCGATTTTTTTTGACAAGGATTAGTTAGGTATGCGGTTGGGAAAAGACACGCCGTGGAAAATCACAGCTGCGCGAACGGCACATCAGCACGCTCACCGTTGCGTGAGCCGCACCCGCATCCACGCATGTCTGACGTCGGGATTGCGGTCCTAGATCATGCGTCGAGGCTGTTGAAAGGAGCCGCCGAAAACCTCTTCCTTTCGCGTTCGGTAGATGGTGACGACCTCCCGGCACGCTTTGACATTCAACCGGTGGAAATCGATCTTCAATTGATCCAGCTCGCCAACGGTTATCCGGTAGTTGGCCGCGCCCAGGAACAGCAGCGCCATCGTGGTGGGCCATGAGAAATCGAGAGACTTGGCCAGGATCAACACCGGCTCACGATCCTTCTGGATCAATGCCCGTTCCGCGACGTCTATTGGAAGCCCACAGAGCAACGACAGGGCAACGGTGGTCTCGTTGAACTTGAGAGAGTGAGCAAGTTCGAAGACCTTGTCTTCCGTCAATTCGCCTCTCTCGTGCAGTTTTGCCACCGTGCGTTTCGCCGTGAAGTAATCCTTCGACGCCGGGCCAAACCTGGCGTGAATGGCCCCGGTGACATCGACGACGACGCGATGGACCTGACGTTCGATATCCGGACGCTCCCTCTTCAGCTTTTGCCGCACCTCCTCAGAGGCTTTGGCGATCAACTGGTGGAAGAGATGTCGGGGAATATCCTTTCGAAGTCCCACCGACTCGGCGAGGATCGAATCCCCTTCCGACCGCCGCACCAGGTGCAGAAATCCGGCTTTGGAGAGGTTCGCCCCGGCATTTGAAGCGACCGAGGTTACGACCTCGGGAGATCCCCGCACCACCAGGACATCGGTGACCGCTTCCGGGACCGTTTGTCGCTTGGAGATTGCAAGCAAATGTTGCTGGCTCTTGTTCTTGGCACACGCAATCAATGTCTCGGTGTCAAGGCGCTCCGACTGACTGAGAACCGGCCATGCGACATCGATGCAGTCGTCGCTTGCCATCTGCCGGGTCAACGCATAGGGCGCGTTTGAGCTGCATGCGAGCTTTCCTGCAAGCTTCGCCCGCGCGCCCGCTTCAATCTCCTGCGCGAGACGACCGATGACCTCACCGAACGTCCAGATCTGCTCCTCGGAATAAGTGCCGGCGATCAGGATGTCTGCCGCATGCCAGAGGGCCCGCAGACAACTCTCGGGATTTCCTCTCGCAACTGCTTCGTCCAACTCGGCCAGGAATGACGTGATAGCAGCCATTGATGCGCTCGCAGTTTGAAAATAATCGAACGACAAAAGCGGATTTCAAAGCAATGGGCGATGACACCACCCAGACCTGAACACGCGGTAAAATCATTCCCGCCGCCTTGGATCGGGCATAAGATCCGCCTAATCAGATCGATCGAATTTTAGGTATTGCCTGACCTGGAGGGAGCGGACGCCGTCGACAACCCGCCCAACGTAGTGCACCCGCGAGATCGCGCACCTTGACCAGCAGCAGCCTCTGGCAAGCGAAAGATGACCTCGGCTGGGGCAGCAGCACGGCCCACCGAATGGTTCGGCTCACGCTCAAGGGATTACGGCGGCAGTGCTACTGCGCGCCGTACTCGAATGGCTGCCATTGTAACTGGAGGCGCGACCGGCGTAACTACAATACCAGCAACAGTCCCGAAACCAGCAAGATGCTGAGAATAATTCGCCGGAACAGCGCGTCATTGACGCAGCGAAAGACGTAAATCCCGAGCGCCGTTCCTGCAACGAGCGCCGGGATGCCGACGGCGAAGTCAGCCAGGACCTTTGTCGACAGATCTCCTCGGATCAGCATGAGACCAAGTGCGAATATCTGCATCGCGGCGATGAAGGGTTGAACCATTCCGCGCTGTTCGGTTTTCGGCACGCCGTGGATGTCACACCATATGGTCGGTATTGCACCCGGCATTGCCGTCAACCCGCCGACAAAGCCTCCACCGAAGCCGATCAATGCATTACGTCCCGCATTCATCTGCAAGCGATGAGAGAGCACCGGCCGGAATAACGTGTAGGCCGCGTAGCAGGCGACGGCGAGACCAAAGCTCTCCCTGAAGATCCGGGCGTCTGCAGCTTGCAGCAACCACACGGCGATCGGAACGCCGAGCAATCCGCCGACGACCAGTCCCGAGCTCTGCTTCCAGCAGATGCTTTTTCTCAGCGCCCAAAGACCCGCGGCTTGCACGGTGATGCTGCAGGCCATCATCAGCGGGACCGCCTCCCGTGGTGGGAGAACGTGAAGGAGAATCGCGCCGGCCACCGCCGAAAAGGCAAAGCCCGCGAGGCCCGAGACGAAAGCGCCGCAAAACACGGCAATGCTGAGCAGGCAAAACGACGCCATGTCGCCCATGAGCTAACCCTTCCTGTCTGTCAAATCCTGGAATAGCGAGCTGGCGATCAGTCTCCGGACGACAGTCCGGGCGGCTCGGGCGGTGCCCCGGCATCGCCCTGGCGGGTCGACGTCAACATCGTGGCCGCAAGGATGTGAAAAATGACAACGCAGATGGCGATCGTTGCGAGCAGCGTATTCTCGCCCGGCGCCGAAATCCGAAGCTTGCGTTCGGGCGACTTTTCACCGACCGGCATTGTCTCGCCCTCCAACGTCTGACCGAGAGGCAAACTGGGGCCACCCATTGTCGGTCAGGTGACGATTCTGTCGAAGGGTGCGCTCTGCCTGCAGCCGTCGCGAATGGTGGAGCGCTTGAAGGAGGCGCCCGAACCAGCCCTCCTTTCGGGAAGACCCCGTGGAGGCGACAAACGAACTCGCTGAAATTGACGCATCGCCTCTGGGTGAAGCTCTGCCGTTAAACAATGGTACGGAGGATGCCACGAGCGACTGAAACATCTTGTGAAGCAACAACCCATAGAACACGCGGGTGAGACGCCGTGCCTTATCTTCCAAGCGCATGACACGAACACCTTGTGTGAGTGACCGGATACGGCTGGAAGTATCGAGCGGGACGCGGGGCCACGCTTTAAGGCGAGCTTAGTTTGTTCTTATCGTTTCCTTGATTCTGAAGGGTGTGCTTGCTTTCGGGCCCGCGTACCGGTTGAATATCCGCCTTGTGCACACCTCCGAAGGCATTGTTTTGCTGTACCTATTTGACGAGCTCGTCCTCGACACCGACCGGCGGGAATTGCGCCGTGACGGACGTACGATCCCGTTGCAGCCCCAGGTTTTTGACATCCTCGAATATCTGATCCGCCACCGCACCCGGGTGGTGACCAAGGACGATCTGATCGGTGCAATTTGGGGCGGGCGCATCGTCTCGGAGTCAGCGCTCACCACCCGCATCAACGCAGCCCGTACCGGAATAGGCGATTCCGGCGAGGCGCAGCGGCTGATCAAGACTTTGCCGCGCAAAGGCGTCCGCTTTATCGGCACGGTGCGGGAAGCGGCCAGGGAGGCCGAGAACGCCGTCGTACCTCTGAAAACCGAAATCTCCACCCTGGTGGTCGGCCGGACCCCCTCCTTCGCGACGATCGACCGGATGACGCGGCACGTCTTGTCCGGCAAACGGCAGACCGCTTTTGTCACCGGAGAAGCGGGGATCGGCAAGACGGCCTTCATCGCCAAGGCGATCGAGCAGCTGACGGAACAGGGCTTCGATCAGCTCTATGGGCGCTGCACCGAACGATTCGGAACAGACGAGGTCTTTCTTCCACTCATCGACGCACTGGTGAGCCGTTATCGCGCAAACGGTCCGGAGTTGATTTCGGCAGTTCGCGCCCACGCACCCACCTGGATCCTGCAATTGCCAGGCGTCATCGACGCATCGGAACGCGCGGCTTTCCAGGACGAAGTGTTCGGCGCGACGCGCGAGCGGATGCTGCGCGAATTCTGCGATCTTCTGGAAGCGCTGAGCATCGACCGCCCCTGGGTTCTTGTTCTCGAAGACCTGCACTGGAGCGACTTCGCGACACTCGACGTACTGTCTCGCTTCGCGCGCGGGAACGGCAAGGCACGCGTGCTGGTCCTCTGCTCCTATCGTCCGGCCGACAGTTCCGTCGGCGGGCATCCCATCCCTCGCCTGCACCGGGATCTCGAGATTCATGGATATTGCAGCGAATTGCGCCTCGATCGGTTGTTGCGTCCGGAGGTCGAGCGTTACCTGGCATTGCGCTTCGGCGACGAGGAACTTGCCTCCAGCCTGTCAAAGCCGGTATTCGAGCGAACGCTGGGACATCCCCTGTTTGTTGCCACGCTGCTCAAGCACTTGATCGACCAGGAGTCGATCATCGAGATGGACGACGGATGGCGCCTGTCCTCACAGGCGGCATTTGCGCAGGACCGCATTCCGGACAGCCTCGTGAACATGATCGGCCACGAGCTCGATCGCCTCACCGACAACGAGCGGCGTCTGCTCGACGTCGCCAGCGTTGCCGGCGAGGAATTTTCTGCGGCCCTCGTTGCGGCCGGTCTGTCCGACGATGCGATCGACGTCGAAAGGGACATCGAAGCGTCGATCCGGAAGGATCAAATCCTCGCTCGGTCAGGGGTTTCCGAGTGGCCCGATGGCACATATTCGGGCGCCTACGCTTTCCGCCACATTCTCTATCAGAACATCATTTATCAGAATCTGCCGCCCGGGCGCCGCGCACAAACGCACAAGCGCCTGGGCAAGAGGCTGGAGGAGGCCTATGCCGGCCGCACCCCTGAAATAGCGCCCGCGCTCGCGCTTCACTTTGAGCAGGGTCGCGACTTTCCGAGCGCGTTGCGTTACCTCCGGGAAGCGGCAAAGAACTCGACGAAACGCCTCGGCCACGCGGAGGCCGCAAGCTATCTCACCCGCGCGCTTGGCATACTCGATCGTTTCGATGCTGCCGACAAATTCTCGACCCGCGTCGCTCTTCTGCGGGAGCGAAGCTGGGCTCTTCGCTCGTGCGGCGACCTCGCCGGCTCCATCCGTGATCTGCGAGACATGATTGCCTGCGCCGAACAAGCGGGCGAGATCAAGCAACAGCTCAACGGCCTTACGGCTGTGAGCAGCCTCTGCTTGCGCGTGGATCGCCACGCCTGCCTTGAGGCCGCTGAAGATGTGCTGTCGCGCAGCCAGGCGCTGGCGGACGACACATTCAAGGCTCTGGTCCAGGGCAGCAGCGCGAGCGTCAACCTGTTCCTCAACGGCTGGCGCAAACAGGACGCCACGCTCTGCGACAGGGCGATCGAGCTGAGCGCGAATGCCACGAATTATGGCATCCTGATCAGGCGCAATGGAATATCCGGTATCGTTGATTGCTGGAGGTCGCGGTACCAGGAGTGCCGCCGCGCCGGCACTGAAGGCAAGCGGTTGGCCCGTCTGGCCGGCGACGTTTACACTTTTGTTCTGTTCAACGTTCTTGAGTCGATCGCGCTTATTCATCTGGGCGAATGGCGCGAATTGCGACTTGAAATCACGGCCGGCCTCGAACTGGCCGTCAGGAACGCGAACGGCCCCAGCAGCGCATTGTGCCGGCTGACGCTTGCGTGGTTGCACGTCGAAGCGATGGACTTTGATGGAGCCCGCGAGCTCTGCGAAAGCGTCGACGATAGTCTGCTGGTCGGCGATCAGTCGACCTACTTCCACAAGCGGGCCGTCCTTGCCAAGGCCTATGTCGGGCTGAACGACCCGTCGGGAGCTCGCAGGCAATTTGATGACATCGAGCGCCGCAGGCATGAAGAAGGCATCGACATCGAATTTACCGCCGCGACGCAGGTGTATCATTGTCTCGGCGAATATTACTTGCAGGTTGACGACTTTACGCAGGCTGAGAGCTGTGCGCGCCAGCTCCACGATTATGTGGCCACGGCTCCGGATCTCAATCACCTGGCCCAGGCCCACGGACTGCTCGCCCGTACTGCGCTTGCCATGGGCAATTCAGCGGAGGCCCGGTTGCAGCTGTCCCGCGCGCTGGAGATCGTCGACAGCGCCGACTTCCCGATTGCTTCCTGGCGGGTGTACCGCACGGCCGCCGAGATCTTCGCGAGGTACGGCGACGTCGACAGGGCGGCGGCGTATCGCATGCGATTTGTCGAGACCGTCCGAAGGCTCGCGCAAAACTTCGAACCCGGGGATCGGCTGCACAAGAGCTTGCTCGCTATGCTGGCAACGCGAACAGCTCAACTGGAAGCAATGACCTCTCTGCCTTCGCGGCCCGACAGTGCACGCCATTGACCCGATCCGCCTCGACACGCATGGCGGCCAGGTCTGCAATCTGCCGATCAGTCGGCCGAAATGGCGTTAAACTGTGCGGCAAGTTGCGATGAAAATGGCCAAGCTACTTTGAGCTTCGCGCCGCGCGCCAATCCTTGCGAACGCCGGCGAGGTCCGCTGTTCAGCATATCATGGGGTTATCCCCGTGATCGCAAACTCCACCCGGTTGATCCGAGGGCACTGGCGCAAATGCGTGGTAGGCTGGCGCAGCGATCGATCGCTCGCCCTCGAAGCGAGAGCTCGCCCCCACGCCCTGTTCGGTGTGCCGATCGCCGGTGCGGTGCTCACGCGCCCGGAGCGGCGTACTGAAGATTGCGGTGACGACCAGTCCGGTCAACAACGCCTTGGACAGGACTGATCCGACGAGATTTTTGAATGGTGTCATCGTGGTGGTTCCTTTCGTTTGGGGGATCCCCGCGAGGCAAGAGATCCGATCCACCACCCTTAGACGTGCGTTGTCGCGCGCTTATTCCCAAGTCACAAAGTAGTTTCCGAGGCGCGTACAATCTTCTCGGACACGAGACAGAGCTCCACGCCGGATTCGGTTGCCTGCATCGAACGTGAATAAAGGTTTAATTAGCCGAGAACCGGACGCGTCCACGCGGTGCGAGGCGAGCCTTGTTGAGGCTGTGACGGCGAGACCGAAAACGCGCATGGACCCACGGCGCGTATAAGACCATATTACCCAGGCATCACTTTGTTCTACGCGCAAAGGAGCCATCGAATGTACGCCAACATTCTCTTGAGCACGGACGGATCGGACGTTGCGCGAAAAGGCGTTGAGCATGGCATTGCCCTGGCGAAGGCGTTGAACGCCAGGCTGACGATCATCACGGTGACGGAAGCGCTGCCGGTCGACTATGGGAGCGGACACGCCTCGGGATGGATTCCGACGCAGGAGGAGGTTGACAGCTATGACGCAGCCTGCAAAGCCCGTGCAGGCAAAGTGCTCGATGAAGCGCGCGCCATGTCGGAGCAGATCGGCACGCCTGCGGAACTCCTGCACGTTCCGAATGCGCACCCGGCGACTGCGATCATTGAAACAGCAGAGTCGAGAGGCTGCGACTTGATCGTCATGGCCTCTCACGGGCGTCGCGGCCTCAGGAAGCTGTTTCTGGGCAGCCAGACATCCGAGGTCCTGGTGTACGGAAGCGTGCCGGTGCTGGTCGTGCCAAAACCGGCATAGTGCAGGGCTTACCCCACGCCACTCGGCTGTTCTGCTGGGCGAGCCCAACCAAAACAAGGCGCCAATCGACCGCTCTCACGCGGCAGGAGAATTTTATGGTCAGTGAAAAAGGCCCGAACATCAAAAAGAAGCAGAAATGCAAAAATTGTGAAGGCAAAGGCTTGCTCAAGAAGGGCGAGAAGGTGGTGAAGTGCCAGCGCTGCAAGGGCACGGGGGTGCGGTGATGTTGAGTTGATGACCGCTCTATTCCCGGGGGATTGCGATGACAGTGCACTTCCCAGCAATCGATTTTATTTTTGATCAGCCCGGCTGGATCGGGCCGAAGTCACGGCATCACCGATTCGCCTTAGCGTATTCGTGTTGCGCAACGTGCCGACGCCCTTCAGGCGCCCCGCGCCTAACGCCGAAAGCAAACGCGATCGCGCTGGATCTCCCGTAAAATGGATCCAGAGATCGCCACCGGCGACGGCTATTCGTTCATCGCTGATATAGCGTGCCAGGGCGCTTTCGCCGTCCTTCGGGATTGGACTGCGCATCACGCGAACGGCGACCCTTTGCGGATCGGCGGTCGCTTCGGTACGAAACGGGTTTGCGCGCAGCAGGCGTCGCCACGCGTCAGCATTGCGAACGATGATTGCGACATGCTTGCCGAACCGCACGTTGAAGGCGGCTTCGAGATTTTCTTCCAACTCGGAAATCGACGCCTTGTCGCTGTCAAACGTCAGATTTCCCGTCGCGCCGATGGTTCTGGGGTCGTGGAGGCCGAGGCCTTGCGCCATGGCACGCAGCTCGGCCATCGCCAATCGCCGGCCGAACGGGAGAACCACACTGTAAAGCAGGGCCACATAGGTCGTCATCGTTGGATGGCTCTCGTTCTCGGTCGGCTATCCTGACCAGCGTTATCTTTCACAAGGTCAAATATCTTTCGGGGTGCAGTCAAGCACTGTCACCGTAATAGCCCGCACCATGAAGCCACTGGTATTCCGGCCGGCAACATCAAGCTTCGTGCAGTATTCTGGGCGATCCATCACAGAAAGGTCGTGAGCTCATAAGCCAGCACGGCTCCGCCAAGACAGCGCCGCCATGGGTTCACCCCGCGGAAAATCTCGTCGAGGGCCCAAATGATGAGGCCGCCTTTGAACACGGTGTCCAGGGCAATAGCGGCAGTGCCCGGCGGCTGCCAGATCCAGCGCAGGGCACCGGCCACGATGACGACCCAGAGAGCGAGGTTGGGGGCCTGGGCGATCGTGATGTCACCGGTTTCGCGATTCCGAAAGAACCATTGCAGGAACCTGGACATGATCGCGCTCGCCTCTCCGATCGCGAAGATACTCGAATACTCCGGTCGCCGCGATTGCGGCCGTCCCGATGCCTGCGATCGAGGGCCGCATCAGGTCTTTCGCGATTTCGGGAGATGACGACGGCAGCGCTGGATGGCTCGCCATCGACGGGCCGCCCGTGCGTCCCGACGCATTGCGGCTGCTTCGGTGGAGCAGCCACATCGAACAAGGGCGCCGTCGCCGGCGCCCTTCATCGCTTGCCGCTCAATCCCGGCTGCGATGCAGCACGTGCCGTTGCTGCTGCGGCGCGTAGGCCCGCATCGGGTTGATACCGCAGCTCTCGTTGGTGCCGCTCGCGGTGGCGCGGCACTGCTCATAGGTGGAAAATTCGCAATTGCCGGGGTAGCCCGATTGGCGGCCCTGCAGGCAATAATTGTCCTGCACCTCGGTTGCGGACACGGCGGTAGAGGATGCCGCGACGGTCAGGGTGGAAACCGCCGCAAGGACGGCGATGGCAAGATGACGATGCATGAAGGAACTCCTGTGTAGCGCTCGCCGGATGCGAGAACTCTCGTGAGCTAACGTTTCAGATCTCGAATACTTCGCAGCCGGAGAGATTAATTCGCTGTTATGTGCCACAGGGGCGGCACGTCCGTGCTCCGCTCCACCGCGCACTCGGCACCATCGACAACGCAGGGCGCGTGACGAAAATCCCTGATGGTGGCGGGCTTGTCGCCGACCCAGCACGTACCGAATTTGGTCCAGCCGGGGGCGCGCGACCTCACAGCTCAGGCGGCCAGCCCGATCGCTCGGCTCGACGCAAAGACGACTTTACGATCAGGCGATGGAAGGGCGCGATTCCCGCGATATAGGCTCGCCCTCCCAAATGATTGAAGGTCACGACCGTTGTGGCGACAAGTCGGCGGCACAAGGCGGACTCTTCAACCAAAACGGACAAACGGAAGTCGAGATGGCGATCGTCCTCGCCAAGAATAATCTCATGACGACGCCGATCGTAGACCCGAAAGAAATCGATCCTGTCGGTCGCAACGTCACCGCGCAATTCAGACGATGTCTTAAGACCAAACCCCGCGACCAAAGTGTCCCTTAGAGCCACTAGCCAGCCGACCCACCGCGCCTGACCCATAAGCATATGGGTGGCGAGACGCTCGGCGTCGCCCGTCGCATGGCTCGGCAGATCGATCGCGAATGCGTCAGCGAAGCCCGCTTTGGCGTAGAGCGGCTTGAGCACCGAACGTTGCGGCAAATCCACTCGAGCAACGCGCGCCATAGATGTTCCGCCCGGACTGAATGGAAGCGAAGAGGTGGTGGAGACCAGTAGCACCAGCGGGGCTCTCCAACAAGCGGCGAGGCCGCCGGGCAGGTCGGCCCCTTCCCGCTCAGCGGTCATTGAAACTGAAGCGCAGACCACGCTGTCGGCCACGCCCACTCACCCTCCATCCACCACGCACTCCGCACCATCGATAACGTAGGCTGCGTGACGAAAATCCCTGATGGTGGCGAGCTTGTCGGCGGACCAGTTCAGCAACATGAAATATTTCGGCTGCCCGCTCGGCTCATTCGGATCGAACACCAGGATCGCGGGACGTCCGTCGACCTGCCCCGTCACCAGGTGCCAGTCGCTGATCTTCGAATAATTGCCGAAATAGCGCGACACCTCGGCCTTGCCGTTCAGCCTGGTGCGGTTGACGAGCTCGAGCCTGACGTCATCGGCGATCATGGCGCGGATCGCGTCGAAGTCGCGGGCATTGAAATGACCGACATAGGCGTTGAGCCGCGTGCGATCGGCCTCCGACAGGCCCGGCTGCGGCGCGTCGTCCGGCTCCCCGGCGAACTCACGCAGCTGCGTGCGCCCGCGATGCAGCGCGGCCTTCACCGCCGGCAGGCTGAAATCCATGATGTCGCAGACCTCGGCAAGCGAGCAGCCGAGCACGTCCATCAGGATCACGCTGGACCGCTGCGCCACCGGCAGCCGCATGAAGGTGCGCAGGCTGGTCGCAGCGATCTGGCGGCTTTCCACATCATCGAGCTGGTCGGCAATCATCTCCACCTCCTCAGCCGAATGCAGCGCCTCCTGCCGGTTGCGGCGGCGCAGGAAATCCAGCGCGGTGTTGTGCGCGATGCGGAACAGCCAGCCCTCCGTATTGACGACGGGCGTGACCGATTGCAGCGCTCCCATCGCCTTGATCAGCGCATCCTGCAGCACGTCCTCACCGTCGATGACCGAGCCGACCATGCGCGCGCAGTAGCGATGCAGCTTCGGCCGCAACCGCGCCAGCAGCGCCTCGATATCGATGGTGGCCAGTGGCTCTGGCGCCATTGCTCCTCCGCCTCGCCTAGTCAGGACTCGTCCAGCATACGGTAGTTGCCGACGATCCTCACATCACGAACCAGCGGCGGCTCGGCGCAGCGGTCGCGAATGCCGTCCTGGAACGCCTGAAACGCCCTGAGTTTCGGGATCGGGCTCGAGCCGTCCTCGGCCGTAGCCTCGACCAGATGGATGAAGGTATCGTCCTCCAGCCGCAGCGTCAGATAGCGCACGCCGTCCGGCCCGGCCGCCTTCAATTCGGCAAATACGGCCGAAACCAGCTCGGCGTTCCTGTCGGCCAGCTCCGGCTTGGCCTTGTACCTGATCAACGTCCTTTTCATCGCGCTCTCCTTGCTCATGTCGCCACCTGGCTCGCCCATCGCGCGCCATCTTTCCATTTTGGCATGACCTTCCCGGAAAACCGGTGCTCCGCTTTCCGGATCAAGCTCGCGTCAATGGCCGCGTCATCCCCAAGGACGTTTGGCGGCCGGCAAAGGATGCGGCCCGGGAAAAATTATTTTCCGGGCGCATCCTTTGCCCCTCCGGCCTCGTCTAGCCCGCAGAACGCGCCGCGACAGGGCGGCTCGACACACGGAGAGAGGGCGATGCAGACTCCGACCAATCGCGCCGAGAAGAACTGGGTGCTTGGCGTCACCGCGCTGGCATCCTTCATGATGGCGCTGGACGCCATGATCATTACGACGGCATTCGCGACCATCCGCGCCGAATTCGGCAGCCCGGTCGAGACGCTGCAATGGACCGTCAACGCCTTCAACCTGACCTTTGCCGTGCTGCTCCTGACCGGCGCCGCGCTCGGCGACCGCTTCGGTCGCCGTCGCATGTTCGCGGCCGGGATCGCCCTGTTCGTCGTTGCGTCGGCGGCCTGTGCGCTCGCCGGCAACGCCCCCGCGCTGATCGCCGCCCGCGCGCTGCAGGGCTCCGGCGCCGCATTGGTGATGCCGCTGGCGATGGCGATCCTGAGCGGCACGTTCGGCCGCGAGGAACGCGCCCGCGCGCTCGGCATTTTCGCCAGCATCACCGGCTGCGCGCTGATCATCGGCCCGGCCATCGGCGGCTTCATCACCGAACATTTCGGCTGGCGCTGGGTGTTCTGGATCAACCTGCCGATCGGCCTGATCGTGATCACCCTGGTGCTGGCACGCTTGCGCGAAAGCTTCGGACCGGCTGCCGCATTGGACATCCCGGGACTGTCGCTCGTCGCCCTCGCGGCGCTGGCGCTGGTCTGGAGCCTGTTGCGCGGCAACGCAGTGGGATGGGCGAGCGCTGAGGTCATGGGCACGCTGATGTCAGGCCTGGTGTTCACAGCCGGCTTCGTGCTCTGGGAATTGCGCGCGGCCGCGCCGATGGTGCCGATGCGGCTGTTTGCATCACGCGCCCTCGCCTCCGGCATGTCCGCAAGCGTCCTGTTCTACGCCGCGATGTATGGCGTCTTGTTCCTGCTGCCGCAGTTCCTGCAGACCGCGCTGGGCTTCGACGCCTTCGGCGCCGGACTTCGCCTGCTGCCCTGGACCGCAACGCTGTTCGTCACCGCCCCGATCGCCGGCGCGGTCGTCAACAGGTTCGGCGAGCGGCCGCTGGTGGTGACGGGATTGCTGATGCAGGCGATCGGCCTTGGCTGGGTCGCGGAGATCGTGAGCCCCGCGGTTGCCTACTCCGCTCTGGTCGCGCCGCTGGTGCTGGCCGGCGTCGGCGTCTCGATGGCGATGCCGGCAGCGCAGAACGCGATCCTGAGCTCGGTCGCGGTGGCCGAAATGGGCAAGGTGTCCGGCATCTTCAACATGGGCCGCTTCCTCGGCGGCATGTTCGGCGTCGCTGCACTCGTGGCGAGCTTCTCGGCCCATGGCGGGGTCGATTCGGCCGCGCATTTCGAGCGCGGATTTGCCGCGGCGATGAGCCTCGCCGCAATGCTGTCGTTGGCCGGCGCGATTGCGGGGCTTTTCCTGCCGGTACGGCGACGGACCGCCAGCGCAACCGCGCCACAGGATGCGTGGCGGTGATGTTGAGGTGATGACCTCCCTCATGCCAAGATAAGGGCCGCCAAGCTGTCAGCGGCGGATACCGGCACCATTCACTGTTCGCCCCATCCGAACAGTGAAGCCAATTCTAGCGAGATTATCCAGCCAACCCGCCCGCCTATTATCTCCCCATCAAACAGGGAGATCCCACCATGACCACCCAGCACCCACGCACAGCCATCGTCACCGGCAGCTCGAAGGGCATCGGCGCGGCGGTCGCCGAGCGGCTGGCGCGGGACGGCCTCGCCGTCGTCGTCAACTATGCGAGCGGCGCGGCGCCGGCCGAGGCGCTGGTGGCGAAGATCAAGGCCGCCGGCGGAGCGGCGATTGCGGTCAAAGCCGACATCAGCAAGCTGGCTGACGTGCGCGCGCTGTTCGACGCGGCCGAGACGGCGTTCGGCGGCGTCGACGTGCTCGTCAACAATGCCGGGATCATGAAGGTCGCCCCACTGGCCCAGACCACCGACGAGGTGTGGGACCAGACCATCGCGATCAACCTCACCGGCACCTTCTATGCGCTGCGCGAAGCGGCGAAGCGGCTGCGCGAAGGCGGCCGGATCGTCAATTTCTCGACCAGCGTGGTCGGGCTTTATCAGCCGACCTATGCGGCTTACGCCGCGACCAAGGCCGGCATCGAGGCGATCACCCACATCCTCTCGAAGGAGCTGGGATCGAAGCGGATCACGGTCAACGCGATCGCGCCGGGCCCTGTCAACACCGAGCTGTTCCACAACGCCAACCAGCACGACATCTCGCCGATCATCGACCGCACGCCTCTCCATCGTCTCGGCGAACCCGACGACATCGCGCGCGCGATCTCGTTCCTGGTCGGGCCCGACGGCGGCTGGATCAACGGCCAGATCCTGCGCGCCAATGGCGGCATCATCTGAAGCCGCATCGTCTGGAGATCATGACCATGAGCGATGCGATCACGGGCGGGGCGCCACGGCACAGCCCCGCGTCCCTGCTGTTGCCTGGCTTGCGAAATTTCTACGAGATCGCCAATCCCGTTTCCTATGCGTTTCTGCGCGTTGCCTTCGGATTGATCCTGTTCACGCACGGCTTGCCGAAACTGCTCGGCGAGTCCCACGGCGCCATGGCCAATCCGTTCGCGAGCTCCATCAATTTCATCACCAATTCATTGCATTTTCCGGCCCCGGTGGCGTTCGGCTATTTCGTGATGCTGCTGGAAACCATCGGGGCCATCATGCTCGCCGCGGGGCTGTTCACCCGCCTCGTCGCGCCGATGGTCGCCGTGCAGATGGCGATGATCTGCCTGATCCATTATCCCAAATGGGCCTGGATCGATCGCGGCATGGAGTACCCGTTCCTGATGGGCCTCGTTGCCCTGCACATGTCGTTTCGGGGCGGCGGACGATTTTCCGCGGACCGCTTGATTGGACGGGAGCTTTGAAGGCGCGCCGGGCGGCCCTGCCCGCTCCGGCCGCGCGAGGTCTTCACACCGCCGCCGTTCGATCCCCCCGCACACAACGCCACAGCAGATCGGCGATCTCGGCGCGGCGCTGCGCCCTCGCCTTTGGCGAGGACATGTCGAAGGCGAATTGCGCCTCGAACGTGTGACGGTTGGCGACCGCGAAGAAGCTCAGCGCATTCAGCGTCATATGCAGTTCGACCGGATCGATTCCGGGCCGGATCGCGCCGCAGGCCGCGCCGCGCTCCAGCACCTTGGCAATCTGGCTGATGCTCGGCTGCGTCATCTCCTTGAGCCTGCGGCTGATGGCCATGTGCCGTCCGCGATGGATGTTCTCGATGCTGACGAGGCGGACGAATTGCGGATGGGCCTGGTGGAAATCGAAGGTGAATTCGGCAAGACGGCGGATCGCGGCCTCCGGCTCCAGCGCCTCGAGATGCAGATCCTCCTCGGCGGCGCGCATCTCCGCATAGGCCATCTCCAGCACCGCGGTGAACAGCTCTTCCTTCGAGTTGAAATAGTAGAAGATCAGCCGCTTGGTGATGTTGGCGCGGGCGGCGATGGCGTCGGTGTTGCCGCCGGACAAGCCGTTCTCGGCGAACTCCTCGAAGGCGATGTCGAGGATCTCCTGCCGCGTCCGCTCGCGGTCGCGCCGCTTGATCGGCACCGGCTTCGCCGCCCGCACGGGCTGCTTCTTCACACCTGGCATCTGGCCCTTCGGTCGTTCGCGGCGGCTGGTCGCGGCCTCGCCCTCCCTCCATAGCGCAATCGCGGGCACTTGACATCAATTATCCCATTGGATAATTATCAATTAACTCATGGATTAATTAAGGGAGGAGACACATGCGCCTGATCGGCGACCGCCGCGCCAGCTCCCGACCACTGCGACTGCCGGGATTGCCTGTGCAGGCGAGCAGGCCATGACCGCGCTCGGCCTTGCCCATCTCACCGCGTTGGAGCTTGCGCCCACGGCGCTGGTTGCCGAGGCGGCGCGGGCCGGGTTTGCCGCCGTCGCGCTACGCTTCATCCCGGCAACCAGCGACGGGCCGGCCTATCCGACGCAGGTCGGCACCGAGGCCCACCGAGCGCTGAAGCGCGTGCTTGGCGGCGAGGGCGTGCGGGTCAGCGACATCGAGCTGGTCCAGCTCAAGCCCGCCATCGACATCTCCTCGCTCGCAGGCTGTCTCGAAGCCGGCGCCGATCTCGGCGCCACAGCGATCATCGCTTCGGGCGACGACCCGGATCGGTCCCGGCTCACCGCGCGTTTCGCCGAGCTCTGCCAGCTCGCCGCGTCGTTCGGACTGCGCGTCGACCTCGAATTCATGCGCTGGCGCGCGATCGGCACCCTGGCACAGGCCGCGGCGGTCATCCGCGACGCAGGCCAGACCAACGGCTCCATCCTGGTCGACGCGTTGCACCTGGCGCGCTCCGGCGGCCGGGCCGCCGACCTGATCCCGCTTCCCGACCATTGGCTTCGCGCCGCGCAACTCTGCGATGCCGCCGCCGAAGCGCCGGCAACGGACGCGGCGATCATCGCCGAGGCGCGCGCGGGACGGCTACCGCCCGGCGACGGCGCTCTGCCGCTCGGCGCACTGCTGGAGGCGCTGCCCACTGATGCCGCCCTCAGCGTCGAGATGCCGTTGCCGGCGCTCGACGCGAGAGAGCGGATCGCCACGGCGTTCAACGCGACCAGGAACTTGCTCGAAGGCCAGGCCCGCGGCGCCAGACGCCGCGACTGCCACGGCTGGGCCTAAACCCAACGGAATGCACGCGATGACAAAAATCAGGATTGGCGTGATCGGCGCAGGATTGATCGGGCGCAAACATCTGCGCAAGCTGGCCGAGCATGGCGACTACGAGCTCGCCGGCATCGCCGACGTCAACGCCGAGCAGGTCGCGGCCGAGCAGCCCGGCGCACGCGTCTTCGCGGATTACCGGAAGCTGCTCGACGAGGCTCGGCCCGAGGCCGTGATCATCGCATCGCCCAATCAGCTCCACGCCGAGAACGGCATCGCATGCGCGCGGGCCGGCATCCATATCCTGATCGAAAAGCCGGTCACCGATACGCTGGAGACCGCCGCCGGCCTGATCGCGGAGGTCCGCAAGGCCGGCATCCGGTCGCTGGTCGGGCATCACCGCCGCCATCATAGGCAGGTGAAGGCGCTCAAGGCGCTGCTTGGCCAGGGCCGTATCGGCGATGTCGTCGGCGTCTCGGCGATCTGGGCCACGCACAAGCCGGCCGACTATTTCAAGGCGGCGCCCTGGCGGTCGCAAGCCGGTGGCGGGCCGATCCTGATCAATCTGATCCACGAGATCGACTTCCTGCGCTTTGCGGTCGGCGAGATCGTTGCCGTGGAGGCCATCGCCGCGAACCGGCAGCGCGGCTTCGCGGTCGAGGATACCGCCGCCGCGCTGCTCGAGTTCGAGAACGGCGCGCTCGGCACGTTTTTCCTCAGCGACTGCGCGGTGACGCCCTGGACGATGGAGCAAGGTCTCGGCGAGGCGCCGGAGTTTCCGTTCAGCGGCCAGAGCAGCTACCGCCTGATGGGCCGCCGCGGCGCGATCGAATTTCCAAGTCTCGATCAATGGACGCAGGAAGGCGGCGCGCAGGACTGGAACAGGCCGATCCAGGCGCAGGCCAATCATGCGGCGTCGATCGATCCTTACGTCGCGCAGCTCGATCATTTCCGCGACGTGGTCCGGGACGTGACGCCGTCGCTGCAACCGGTCGAGGACGGCGCGCGAAGCCTGCTGGTGACGCTCGCGATCGCAGAGGCCGCGACGGCGCGACGGCGCATCGACCTGCGCGAGCGCTACGCGGAGCTCGGTGAGCAGGCAACGACCTAGAGCACGGCTTTCACCGCCGTCGGACAGACGCGAACGGGCCAAGCCACGCCAAGAGGGCGGCCCGGCCACGCCAAGAGGGCGGCCCGGAGGGAGGAGCGAGGTGAACTACAAGTTCGATTTCGGACCCGTGATCGAGGGCCTGCCGGAGCTGCTGTGGGGCTGTGCCGGCACGCTCGGCCTGGCGCTGTCGGGCATGGTGCTGGCGCTGATCATCGGGATCGGGGGCGTGCTGCTGCGCGATTCCCGGTTCGCGCCGGTGCGCTGGCTCGTCATCGCGTTCGTCGAGGCGATCCGCAACACGCCGTTCCTCGGCCAGATCTACTTCGTCTTCTTCGCGCTGCCGATGGTCGGCATCCGCCTCGATCCCACGCTGACCGCGATCATCGCGCTCGGCGTCAACGGCGGCGCCTATGCGATCGAGATTATCCGCGGCGGCGTGCAGTCGATCAACAAGGGGCAGGTCGAGGCGGGACTGGCGCTCGGCCTGAGCCGGACGCTGATCTTCCGCCTGATCGTCCTGAAGCCGGCGCTGCGCGCGATTTTCCCGTCGCTGACCAGCCAGTTCATCATGCTGACGCTGACGACGAGCATCGCATCGGCGATCTCGGCCTACGAGCTGACCTCGGTCGGACAGGCGATCGAGACCAACACGTTCCGCAGCTTCGAGGTCTATGGCGTCGTCACGCTGCTCTATCTCGCGATGTCGTGGATGCTGATGCAGATGTTCGCGCGCATCAACGCGCGCTTCCTGCTCTATCCCGTGAAGTGAGGACGGCGCATGGACAAGAACCAGTTCCTGTTCCTGCTCGGCGGCCTGAAATGGACGCTGGCACTGTCCGCGATCGGCTTCGCGCTCGGCTCGGTCGCCGGCCTCGGCGTCGCGCTGGCGCGCACGTCGGGCCGGCGCTGGCTCGAACGCGGCGCGGCCGCCTACATCGCGCTGTTCCAGGGCACGCCGCTGCTGATGCAGCTGTTCGTCGTCTATTACGGCCTCGCGCTCGCCGGGCTGAAGCTCGATCCCTGGGTCTCCGTCTCGATCGGCTTCACCCTGCATGCCGGCGCCTTCCTCGGCGAGATCTGGCGCGGCTCGATCGAAGCGGTGCCGCGCGGCCAGGTCGAGGCCGCCAAGGCGCTCAGCCTCGGCTACCTCGACCGGATGAAGGACGTCGTGCTGCCGCAGGCGATCCGCATCTCGCTGCCCGCGACGATCGGGTTCCTGGTGCAGCTGATCAAGGGCACCTCGCTTGCCGCCATCATCGGCTTCACCGAGCTGATGCGCGCCGGGACCATCGTCTCCAACCAGAACTTCAAGCCGCTGCTCGTGCTCGGCCTGGTCTGCGCGCTCTATTTTGCGCTGTGCTGGCCGCTTTCGCTCTATGGCGCCTGGCTGGAGCGGCGGCTCATCACCGCCGCACGATGATGAATTCAACACAGAGGAGGGAATGATGACCAAAAAGACAATCCAGTTCAATCGCCGCCACATGCTGGCGCTCGGCGCCGCCGCGATCGCCTCGCCGTTCGTGCTGTCGCGCGCCGCCTACGCGGTGACGCCCGCGGAGATCAAGGCGCGCGGCAAGGTGCTGATCGGGATCCAGGGCGACAATCCGCCCTGGGGGTTCGTCAATTCCTCGGGCAAGCAGGAGGGCCTCGATGCCGACCTCTCCGAGCTGTTTGCAAAGGAGCTCGGCGTATCCGCCGAATTCACGCCGCTGGCCGTCGCCAATCGCATCCCGGCGCTGACGTCGGGGCGCGTCGACATCCTGTTTGCGACCATGGCGATGCTGCCGGAGCGCGCCAAGGCGGTGCAATTCTCAAAGCCCTATGGCGCCAACATCATCACCTTCATCGCGCCGAAGGAGATGGAGATCAAATCGCCGGCCGACATGGGCAAATATGTCATCGGCGTCGCGCGCGGCAGCGTGCAGGACACCGACGTCACCAAAGCGGCGGCGCCCGGCACCACCATCCGCCGCTTCGACGGCGATGCGCCGACCATGCAGGCGCTGCTGTCCGGGCAGGTGCAGGCGGTGGGCGGCAACATCTTCTACGTTCCGCGCCTCAACGAATCCAAACCCGGCGCTTACGAGAACAAGCTCGAATTCACCAAGCTGTATAACGGCGCCTGCACGCGGCTCGGCGAGAAGGAGATCAACGCCTTCGTCAATGGCTTCATCGACAAGATCATCGCCAGCGGCGAATGGGCCAGGATCTATCCGAAATGGATGAACAACCCGCTGCCGGCCTTCCCCGACAGCATTCCCGGCATCCCCTTCACCGTCAGCTGAGGGAGAGTGCCATGTCGGTCACAGCCATGCCGGTCGCAGCCACGGCGGACACGATGATCGCGATGCGCGGTGTCAACAAATGGTACGGCACCTACCAGGTGCTGACCGACATCAACCTGGCGGTCCGTGCGAGCGAGAAGATCGTCCTATGCGGGCCGTCCGGATCGGGCAAATCGACCCTGATCCGCTGCATCAATGCGCTGGAGAACTACCAGAAGGGCGAGATCGTCGTCGACGGCGTGCATCTCGGCAGCCAAGGCAAGGCCATCGATGCGGTGCGCCGCGAGGTCGGCATGGTGTTCCAGCAATTCAACCTGTTCCCGCACATGACGGTGCTGGAGAACTGCACGCTGGCGCCGATCCGCTCTCGCGGCATTCCGCGCCCGGCGGCCGAGGAGACCGCGCGGCGGCTGCTCGACCGCGTCAAAATCCTCAACCAGGCGGACAAATACCCGGCGCAATTGTCCGGCGGTCAGCAGCAGCGCGCGGCGATCGCGCGGGCGCTCTGCATGGAACCGAAGGTGATGCTGTTCGACGAGCCAACCTCGGCGCTCGACCCGGAAATGGTCAAGGAGGTGCTCGACACCATGATCGGGCTTGCGACCGACGGCATGACGATGATCTGCGTCACCCATGAAATGGGCTTCGCCCGGCAGGTCGCCGACCGCGTGATCTTCATGGCGGAGGGGCGGATCGTCGAGGAGGCGGAGCCGGAAATCTTCTTCAGGGCCCCGCAGCACGAGCGCACCAAAAAATTCCTCGGCGAAATTCTGCCGCATCGTTGAAGCCGTGCCGGCGCAGCGCGAAGGCGGTCCGGTGTCCACCCTTGCGAGCCCCCTCACGCCTCCACCCGATACAGCCTCCACCGCTCCGGCACGCCCTTGAGCTGGTGCATGCCGTGATCCCTGAAGCTGATCGTCGATGGTGCCTTCAGCAAATCCTTGACCGCGCTCGAGACCAAGACTTCGCCGGCCCGCGCTTTCGCTGCGACGCGGGTGCCGATGTGGAAGGCGAGACCGACCATTTCGCCGCCGCTGATCGTATACTCGCCCGCATGCAGGCCGACCCTGATCTCTAGCCCCAGCGTGCGCACCGCCTTCTGGATCGCGGTCGCGCAACTGATCCCGGCAGCCGGCGCCTTGAACGTCGCTAGCACGCCGTCGCCCGTCGTCACGACTTCCTTTCCGCGCGAGCTCTTCAGCTCCTTGCGGACGGCTGCGTAATAATGGCCCATCACCTTGGTCCAGCGCGCATCGCCGAGCTTCGCGGCCTTGGCGGTGGAGCCGACGATATCGACGATCAGGATGGTGGCGAGCGCCCGCTTGAGATCGGTGCCGCGCTCGGCGGGGGGGCGCCGGAGCGCGATAGCTCCGACCAGCGGCTCATAGCGATGGCTGCGACGCCGCGCGATCGCGGCCTTTGCGTAATCCTGGGCACGCTGCGCCGTGCCGCACCGAACTGTCTTCTCCTGCGGCGAGCGCGTCCAGTAGACCTTGCGCCCGGCACCGGTGCCTTGGACCTCCACGCCGCCCCACTTCAGGAAAACCGCCGAGCCGACGCGCCTGACACACCACGCCTTCGACGTGTATCCCGATACGTTCGACTGATGGACTCCGATGCGAAGGAATTTTGGCATGAACGCGCGGCCAGTCGAAGGAACGTTTGGGCGGACCTGCGACCAACGTATTCGCACATTCCTGCATTGGCAACAGGGCTCCTCGCACCCTACGCTCCCCTGCGAGCCTCCTGCTTGCCGATCGAGCAGCGCCACGCCGCGAGACGTTCGGCTGGATGCTGCGCCATCCATTCGGCAAGTTGCGGCGCTCCCATCAGACAGGACTGCATCGTCACGTCAGCGAAATCCGAGGTCGTGACAATCTGCTCGTGGCAATCTGTCGGCGACGAGAGGCTGCAGAGCACGGCAATGATCTTGATCATGTCACGAGAGCTCCTTCGACGTGCTCGGGCTGTGCGTCGCCGCCCGAGTGGTCGACCGCGGCTCGACGGGCCGCTCGCCGTCGGGATCGGCCCGCGGAAACACGGCGTAATAGTTAGCGCGCGCTTCGCGGATCAGCCGCGCACGCTCGCGCTCGGCTCTTGTGACCAGTCGAACAACTTCGCCCATATCGGCTCCACGGGGTGGCAAGAGAGGAAACTGACCAGACGGCCCTGGTTGGGCGACCGGCTCACCGCGCAACCCGCAATCACGGGTACGATTCGTATCGCGTGCCGGCCGAACGCGCCGATGACCTCGCCGCATCGACGCTTGATGCCTTTTCGGCGCGCCGCTGATAGTCATTGGCCAGCATCTCAAGCCGGGTCGCGACCACGATGTCCGTCATGGTCCGGGCCGCGCGCAGCAGGCTCTGCGCCGTCTCGAGATATTCCTTTCCTCGTCGTGACATCTGCATGGTCATAGGCGCCTCGCGCGGCTTTCTGAAAACATGTCGACAACCGATGGAAATCGACCGAACCAGTCGCGCTCACCCTGCCGGCGCGCCGCCAAACGTTCGACGCACTTTTTCGAGCAAAGGGGCTTTCGCCAAGAGTAGTAGCGGACCAGACCAAACTTGCCGTCGCACGCGGCACAGCGAGCGGTTCGACTTCCAGAAACTTGGGAACAGTTTGGCATTGTCGTCTCCTCTTGTGGTCGCGTCCGATGTGTCGATCACCTTTTCTGTTGCATCGAGGCAGCCGCATCGACTGTCCTCGACCAAATCTTGCGGCACCAATCGCAACGCCGCCAGTGAAGCCAACCTAGGTGTCCTGCGCGAACATATCTTTCAACAACGCGTCCGATATTGCCCATAAGCACGACTTCCGTCGCGCGCAGGGGACGTACCCCGACAACTGCGCGTTTGCGCGATCGCCCGATTCCGGAACTGGATCGACGTCACAGCGACGCACGCATGCACCGTTAGTCACGGCACATCGAGGCCATGATGGGCGGCGATAGCGACCGTCGTTCGGAGATGCCGGGGTGTGCGGGACGATGGCAAGCTGGCCGTGGTCGATGAGGATCAGGATTTCTCCGCCGTGCCGCGCAATCGGTGGCGCGCGGGCCATCGGCAATCCTGCGTCAGCGAGATTTCAACCGGACGGCTGCGGCGAGCATGCCGCCGCCTCAGCCGTGAAACGCAAACAGCTCGATCGGATCGCTGAAGCCGCGCACCTCGTATTTGCCGACATGCTCGAGCTCGAACTCCCGCTCGACCAGCTCGGCGAAGGCGCGCGAGAGCAGCACCGGTCGTCCCAGCTGCTTGGTCAAGGCTTCGAGACGGGAGGCCATGTTGACGGCGGGACCGATGACGGTGAAGTCGAGCCGGCTGGACGATCCGATATTGCCGTACATGACGTCGCCGACGTGGACGCCGATGCCGTAGTTCAGCGGCGCGCGGCCGGTCCCGTTGTTCCGTTCGTTCAGCGCGGCCATAGCCTGCCGGGCTTCAGTCACGGCGCGCAGCAGGTTTGCGCAGGCGCCGGGCCCGCTGAGCGGGAAAATGGCGAGCAGGCCGTCGCCGATGAATTTCAGGATTTCGCCGCCGTGCCGCGCGATCGGCTCCGACATCGCGTCGAAATAGTCGTTGAGGAGATCGATGACGTCGTCGCGCGGCCAGTTGTCCGAGATCTTCGTGAAGTCACGGAGGTCGCAGATCATGATCGCGGCACGCACCGTCGTGCCGGTGCCGCGCCGCGTGGCCCCGGCCAGGATGAGCTCGCCGGCATGGGAGCCGACATAGGTCTCGAGCAGCGTTCGCGCCAGGCGGTTCTTGACGCGGATCTCGCTGACCAGCGCCAGCACCGGCAGCACGTTCTTGAGCGCAACCAGATGCGCGTCGTCGAAGCCGCCGGGGCGATCGGTCGCGAAGGTGACGAGATGGCGCTTGCCGAGTGTGTGGTGGAGCGGCCAGGCGACGTAGTCGGTCAGACCTTTCGCGCGCATCTCGTCATAGACCGCGTGCCTGCGGCCGAGCGACGGATCGCCTTCGAGATTCTCGCGGAGTTCGCTCGCACCGTCCAGCATTTCGCTGACAGGGCTGCCGATGAACTCGGATCGCTCGAGCACATCGAAGTCGACCCGCGAGATCTTCGCCTCGCGCATGCCATCCAACCACATGAAGGCGGCGCCGAGCCATTGCGGATGCTGGATCCGGACGTGCATCGTCGACCGCTTGAGCGGAATGCCCGCCTGCTGGAGGCGGATGCACATCTCGGCAAAGATGTTGTCGACGAAGCGCTCGCCGCTCGTGCCGTTGGTCAGCCAGTCGACGACGCCGTCGGATAGCGTGGTGGGGCGATTTTGGTCTGGCGCGGTCATATCCTGCCCGTTCATATCGTGGCTTGCGCGGCGGTCCGCATGATCAGGGCAGATATCGTGTTCCGGCGCCGCGGCGTCAACCTAGCCATGTGCATGGATTGTGCGCATCCGCCGGGCGATTGCCATCTAGCCGACGAGCTGAATCGAGCCCAGTACCGCCAGCCCTGAGACGAGTCCCAATCTGGACGCCTGGGTCTGCTCGACCTTCAGCGTGCTGCCGTCGGGGATGACAATATCCTCGCCATTGAGACGAATGCTGCAATCGCCGGAAACCGCGTAAACCAGGTGCGTGCCGGCGGACAATGGCCGCTCGCCGGGTTCCCTGAGTGCCAGCAGCTCGATCTCCGCCGCGCCGCGCCGGGCCATCAGGTTGACGACCTCGACGGGACCCGCCTCGAGCGCGGTCACGACCTCCATCTCGCCGGTGAAGCGCACCGTCGTAAAAGGTTCACGCTCGTCGAAGTCCTGGCTGGGCGACTTCAGCACCAGCCCGCGCCCACCGACGACCATTTGCAGGCGGTCGATGCCGGGCATGTAGGAGAAGGGCCCGGGCGCCACGATCGGCGTCGAGGCAAAGCGCCAGAGCAGGCTATCCCAATCCTTCGCCGGCGCGTCGGCGCGATGGGCATCCGCGATATCGGTGAAGATGCCGCCACCGTTCTTCCAGGGCGAACGGGCGTAGTCTTCGGACTTCAGCAGCGTGGTTTTCATGTCTTGAATTTATCCGGGAAAGCGTGTGGCCGAGCTCGCCCGCGCATCATGCGCGGGTTGGGCCGGCTTTGCCAACCGGTTTCACCAGCGATGAATTGCCGTCACGCCTTGGCGTCGAGGTTCAGCCTGGTGCTCAGCTCGTTGACGAGCGAATCCACGAACTGGTTCTGATAGGCCGAGATGCCGTTGAAATAGACCGGGCCGCCGGACTGCACCAGCAGGCCGCCGCCGGACACTTCGGCATCCTTGGCACCGCTCTCGGATTGGGTATCGAGCTTGCCCATGGCGTCGTCGAGCTGCGCGGCGGTCTTGTCGTCCATTTCGCCATTGGCCTGAAGCGTGGCGAGCAGCGCCTGGTAGGCACTGCCGAGATCGGCTCCCGTCCCTGTCTCGGCCGTCGCCGAGAACGTGCCGTTGGTCTTGCCGCTGTAGCTCTTGTAGGTCAGCGTCTCCGTGGTGGTGCCGTCACTGTTGGTTCGATTGTCGAGCAACAGTTCGAACGCGTTGCCATAGGCGCCCGTCGTCAGCATGTTCGGATCGTTCGGATTCTTGTTCTTGCTCGCGCCTGTCTTGTCGGAGCCTGCGGTCCAGTTCGGCGGGACGGTGTAGCTGACGTTGGTCACGGCTTCATTCCTGTGATCATTGCGCGGAAACATTCAGCAATTTTTGTGCCAGCGAAAGCGCAGTTGATTCCTGTCGGCTTTCCTTGTCGTAGCGCGTGGAATTCGCACAACGCTGCAAAAATTGCCCGGCAGTTTCATCCGTCGCGCGATTGTGCGGAGCTTGCGCCTCAGTTCGTAGCCCGGATGAAGCGCAACGCAGTGCCGGGGCAGCTCGCGCGATGAGGCTGTGCTCCCGGATGACGGAAGCTGGCCTCGGCCAGCTGAGCGGCCGCTTCCCCTTGCCCCCGCCGGCGGCAATTTAGGTCAGAAATCTACCCCTTTTGGGTACCTTGCACGAAGCTTGAAGCGCCGCATAATACAGACACTTATCCAAAGGTAACCCGCTCGCGCTTCGGCCAGGCAATTGCGTAACGCGCTCCTCTCAGTGGGAGAATTGCAATGCCCGTGTTGGACTTGCCGTACTGGTTGATCATTGCAGGCTCCGCGTTGGTATTGGGCGGGCTCATTGGCTTAGGGGTCAGCCGCAACAGGCGGGTTGAGCGCGATCCCATTCTGCTCCCGGGCGATTTGACGGCATGGAGAGACGAGGGATCAGAGACCTCGGACCTTGCGGCTATCCGGGATTCGCACAGGTAGGCACTGGCGGCTTGCGCCCGTGGCCCATTCTGCGGAGCAAACTCTGGAGAGAGACATGACCCTGCACTTTACGCGCGTCGAGACTCCGGTGCATGAACTCGAAATCTGGATGGCGTGCAGCGGCGGATTTTCGTTTGTGATCAGTAACGAAAGCCGCACCGGCCCTGGTCTTCACGGAAAGCCGGGCCTGGTTGCCTCATGGCGCCCCGTCGAAGAAAACAAGTCCGCAATCAAGCTTGGCGGCTCCCCCTTCAGTACCTTCGCCGAAGCCGAGAAGGCCTGCGAAGCCGTATTGGAAGCACTCGAACAGATGAGCGCATCGCAAACTCCGACGATTGCAGAGTCGCCGCAATAAAGAGAAACCTCGGCTTCGTGGGGGTATCGAATTCGGTGGCGCCGGATTGCCGCCGGCGTCTCACATCCCGCTCAGGCCGCTATCGACCGCGAGCGTCTGTGCGGTGACATAGACGCTTTCGTCCGACAGGAAGAACAACACGGGGTAGGCAATTTCCCATGCGGTCGCCTGGCGGCCGAAGGGGACGTGGCCCTTGCCGCGGTTGGGGCGGCCGGCGCCGGCTTCGCGGCCGTTGGGAGTGTCGACGAGGCCGGGATAGACGAGATTGGCGCGGATGCCGCGGCGCGATCCGAGATGGGCGATGTTGCGCATCAGGCCGCCGAGCGCAGCTTTTGAAGAGTCATACACCGCCATCTGCGAGCCGGCTTTCAGCGCGGCAATCGAGGAGATGAAGACGATGGCGCCGCCATTGTCGAATTTCGGCATCGCCGCGCGACAACAGAGCATGGGACCGCGAACGTTGACGTCGTAGATCCTGTTCCACTCCTCGGGACTGACGGCATCGAGCCCCGTCTTGCCGAAAGTGCCGATGTTCAGCACCATGCCGTCAAGGCCGCCCATCGCGCGATGCGCCTCCTCGATCATGCGCTGGACCTCAGGCTCCGACGTGACGTCGGCAGTGATGGCAAAACCCTCGCCGCCTTCATCGGTGATGTGCTTGACGGTCTGCTGTGCGGAGGTCCGGTTGAGATCTGCCACCGCCACCTTCGCGCCCTCACGTGCGCACAAAATGCTCATGGCGCGGCCATTGCCGATTGGATCGGTGGCGGCGTCGAACACGCGCTGGCCGCCGCCGACGATCAGGATACGGTGTCCCTTCAGGCGTCCCCTGCCCGGCGCTTCGCCCAATGACTCCGCGCTTGGTGGACGGACGTAACGCTCCGGCTTGCTATCGATTTCCGCCATCTCAGCCGCCCTACTTCTTGCCGCCGTCATAGACCTTCATGCCGGCCGCGGGATCGAGATCGGTTTCGGTTGCCTCGGTCAGGCGCGCCATCATCATATAGAAGCCGAGCGCAACGATAGCTTCGACGATCTCCTGATCGCTGAAGTGTTTTCGCGCGGCAGCGAAGGTCGCCTCGGGCACGCGGACGTTCTCCACGATTTCGCGGCCGAATTTCAGCAAGGCTCGCTCCGCGTCGCTCAATGCGGCAGAGTCGTATTCGGTGCGTTCCACCGCATCGATCTGTCCTTGCGTGCAGCCGACCCCGAGCGCGATCGGCACGTGCTGGCGCCATTCATAGGCGCCGCCCTCGAGCTGGGCGGCCTGCAAGATCAAAAGCTCGCGGTTGACGGCTGAGAGCTTCTGCTTGTGCAGGATCGAATTGCCGAGCCGCATCGCCGGGATCATGTTGGCCTCGGCATGGGCCATCATGCGGAAGATGTTGAGCTTGACCGGCATGCGGTCGAACGAGGCGCGGATATCGCCGCTCGTCGTCTCCGGATCAATCAGGGGCAGCCTTGCCACGCGTTTCTCCCTTGGGTTTTCGTTTCTTGTTGTCTTCGCCATTGCCTGCCGCGATCAGCGACAGGAAAAAGGCGAGATAGCGGTCGATCGCCTCGATCACCTTCGGCCGCGGCGAAGGTGCTGCGCCCATCACGTAATGCTCGAGGCGGATGTAGATCAGGCCGGCCGCGAACAGCCGCGCGGTCTCGCGCGGATCGGGTGTCGAGACCAGGCCGGCGAGCGCAAAACCGCGAAAGTAATCCGTCATCATGCTCTGCTCGCGCGCATAGAAATGGTCGGCGAATTTGGCGCGGATGCCGGGCACGCGGTTACGCTCGGCGGTGATGACCTTCTGGAACTGATGCTCCCGCGGATCGGACCATTGCTCGACGAGGTCCAATGCGAACTGCCGGCAGAACGCGGCGGGCTGGCGCGCCAGCTGCCTGTAGCGCGGCTCTTCCAACCGGCTCGCCGAACTGGCGGGGCCGTGCTCGGCCACGATCGCTTCGAGGATCGCGGCCTTGCCGGAGAAATGGTTGTAGAGGCTGCTTTCGCGAATGCCGACGCGGCGCGCAAGCTCGCGCATCGAGGCGCCGCCATAGCCGCTCTGCGCGAACAGATTGAGCGCTTCGGAGAGGATGCGCTCGCGGGTCGTGGGCGCAGCCACTTCCGCCGCGCTGGAGGTGTGAACAGCCATGTGGCTTGACTAACGAACGATCGTTCGCTAGTCAACCGTACGAACGATCGTTCGTTTCGCCAATCTGGCGGCAGCAGTCGCGGCCCCGCAAGTCCGCTTCGGGCGCTGTTCTCGCGTTTCAACTCCGCTCCAATGAGAGGCGGAGAGCAATTTTGGGGAGACGACCTCATGGCGCGCTTTGCCCGCCTTCGCCTTCGTGCGGCCTGCATCCTGTTGCCGCTGCTCGCAGCCAGTGCCGTTCAGGCCCAAAGCGCGAAATACGATCCCGGCGCCGACGACAAGACCATCAAGATCGGCACCACCGCGCCTTTGAGCGGGCCAGTGTCCGCCTTCGCGCAGATCGCGAAATCGGCGGAGGCCTATTTCCGCAAGGTGAACGACGACGGCGGCGTCAACGGCCGGCGCATCCAGATGATCATCGCCGATGATGCCTACAGCCCGCCGAAGACGGTGGAGCAGACCCGGCGGCTGGTCGAGAGCGAGGAGGTGCTGCTGATCTTCGGCGGCGTCGGCACGCCGACCAACAGCGCCGTGCACAAATATCTCAACGACCGCAAGGTGCCGCAGCTCTTCCTGGGCTCTGGCGCCGCGAAGTGGGACGATCCCAAGAACTTTCCGTGGACCGTCGGCTGGCAGCCGACCTATCGCGACGAGGCGATCGCCTACGCGAAGTACATCAAGGCGAGCCATGCCAACGCGAAGATCGGCGTGCTCTACCAGAACGACGATCTCGGCAAGGATTATCTGAAGGCGTTGGAGGAAGGGCTCGGCAGCGGCGAGGCCATTGTCGCGCGCGCGGCCTATGAGACCTCGGCTCCGACCGTCGACACGCAGATCCTGCAGCTCAAGACCGCAGGCGCAGAAATCGTGCTGGTGGCGGCAACGCCAAAATTCGCGGCGCAGGCGATCCGCAAGATCGGGGAGATCGGGTGGAAGCCCACGACCATCATCTCCAACGTCTCGGCCTCGATCAGCGGCGTGCTGGAGCCGGCCGGCAAGGACAATTCCACCGGCGTCATCTCCAGCCAGTATCTGAAGGATGCGACCGACCCGGCCTCGAAGGACGACGCGGGCTATAAGGAATGGCTGGCGTTCATGGACAAGTACCTGCCGGACGCCAACAAGAGCGACTGGCTCAACGTCTACGGCTACACCATCGCGCAGACGCTGGTGACGGTGCTGAAGGCATCCGGAAACGACCTCACCCGCGCCAATGTGATGAAGCAGGCAACGACCATGAAGGACGTGCGTCTGCCGATGCTGATCAACGGCACCGCGGTGAACAATTCGCCCGAGCATTACACGCCGATGACAAGCCTTCAGCTCATCCGCTTCGACGGCACGCGCTGGGTGCCGTTCGGCGACCTCCTGAAGAACTGAGCCCATGCGGCAAGTCAGGATCGGCAGCATGCGGGTCGATCTCGTCAGCGAGATCCCTTCGCTTGCCTTCGAGAAGACCTGGCTGTTCGCCAACGTCACCGACGCGGTGATCGCGGAGAACCGGAGCTGGCTCGATCACCGCTATATCGAACCGGAGACCGGCCGCTTCATCCTCAGCCACCACTCTTATCTCGTCCGCACGCCGCGCTGGACCGCCGTCGTCGATACCTGCTGCGGCAATCACAAGCATCGGCCGCGCGTGCCGGTGTGGGACAACCTCAACCGGTCTTATCTCGACAACATGCAGGCGCTGGGCGTTGCCCCTGAAGAGGTCGACTTCGTGATGTGCACGCATCTGCATGTCGACCACGTCGGCTGGAACACGCGCCTCGTGGACGGCCGCTGGGTGCCGACCTTCCCCAATGCGCGCTATCTGATGGGGCGCGCCGAATATCGACACTTCGAAGCCGCGCACAATGCGGCGCCGAAGAACCCCGTGAACCACGGCTCGTTCGAGGATTCCGTGCTGCCGGTGGTCGCGGCGGGCCTCGCCGAGTTCGTCGAGACCGATCATCGCCTGTTCGCCGATCGCGACGCAGGCTTACGCTTCGCGCCTGCGCCGGGCCACACCGCCGGCAACATGCAGATCCACCTCAATGGCGGCCACGATCACGCGGTGATGTCCGGCGACGTCATCCACCATCCCATCCAGTGCGCGGCGCCGTGGTTGTCGAACGCCGCCGACGTCGATCCGGCCGCCGCGGTCGCAACACGGATGGCGCTGCTGGAAGAACTTGCGGACACGCCGAGCTATCTGCTCACCGGCCATTTTCCGGCACCGACTGCGGGCCGCGTGATCCGGCATGGCGAGGCCTACAGATTTCGTTTCGAGGATTAGGGGGAACCATCATGAAGCTGCGCACCGTCACCCTGTCGTTGCTCGCATTGCTGTCGGCGGCGCTGCCGGCACGCGCCGAGGATCCTGCCGCCTACCCCACCCACAAGATCAAAATGCTTCTGCCCTATGCGGCCGGCGGCGGCGGCGACGTGATCGGCCGCTTGCTCGCCGACAAGATGGGCAAAACGCTTGGACAGAGCGTCTATATCGAGAACCACACGGGTGCTGCCGGCACACTCGGCACGCAGATGGTCGCGGCGTCGCCGAACGACGGCTACACCATCACCGTCGGCGGCATGACCACGCATGTGCTGGCGCCGGCGATCTATCCAAAACTGCCCTACGATTCGATCAAGGATTTTACGACGATCGGACGCATCGGGACGTCCTCGATCATGCTGGTGGCGACCAGGGATTTTCCCGCCAATGACATCAAGAGCCTGATCGCGCTTTCCAAGAAGGGCGAGCCGATCCAGTACGGAAGCTGGGGCGTCGGCTCGACCGGACAATTCTGTGCGGAAATCCTGATGCAGCAGACCGGCATCAAGATGGATCACGTGCCGTTCAACGGCATCGCCAAACTCGCGGGCGACCTGCTTGGCGGCCACATCTCGCTTGCAACGCTGGACATGGCAACCGCAACGCCGCTGGTGAAGGACGGCTCTATCAAGGCGCTGGCCGCCTGCGGCGAGCGCTCGCCGAGCCTGCCTGACGTCGCAACCTACAAGGAACAGGGCGTGCCGTTCGACCGCAGCCTATCCTGGGCGATGTATGGTCCCGCCGGCCTCGCTCCCCCGATCGCACAGAAATTGTCGGCGGCGTTGAAGGACGCGCTGGGCGATGCCGAGGTGAAGGAGAAGCTTTTGGGGCTCGGCATCACGCCGCAATACGTGCCGGGCGACGAGCAGCGCGACATCAACGCCCGCGACATCGCGGCCTGGAAGCAGGTTGCCAGGGACGCAGGCATCGAGGTCAAGTGACGATCGCGAGCGATCAGAAGGGAGCGCGGGCATGAGCCGCATTTTCGGCGCGGTGCGTCAGAACGGATACGTCGTGCGGGACATCCAGGCCGCGATGAAGCACTGGATCGAGGTGATGGGCGTCGGTCCCTGGTACTACATGGACCGCGTCAAGACGGACTGGTTCCGCCACCGTGGCCAGGACTCCGCGGTCGAGATGAGCATTGCGCTGGCCAATTCCGGCGATCTCCAGATCGAGCTGATCCAGCAGCGAAACGATGCGCCCTCGCTGTACAAGGAATTCCTCGACGCCGGCCACGAGGGCCTCCAGCACATGTCCTACTGGAGCCACGACTATCAGGCGCTCTACGACAAGGCACTCGGGCTCGGCTACAGGATAGGCCATGAAGGCCAGATCGGCGGAGACAAGGGACGCTTTGCCTATTTCGACACGCAGGCCCATCCAGGAACCATCATCGAAATCTCCGACATCAGCGGCACCAAGGGGCCGTTCTTCGATAAGGTCCGGCAGGCGGCGATGACCTGGGACGGAACGCGGGCGATCCGCGAGGTCGGCGGAGCGAAACCTTAAAATCCGACCGCCGGATTGCGACCGGAAGAAGCCACTGGTGCGGTACGACCGCGATCCATGGTAGCATGAACCTCGTGTCCGAACCTTCAGCGAGGAAGCATGTCCAACACTGACAAGGTTTTCGCCGGCTCGATTCCGAAAATCTACGACGAGTATCTCGTCCCGCTGATCTTTGCCCACTACGCCGCCGACATCGCGAAGCGTATCGCGGCTCTTTCCCCGTCGACGATACTGGAAACCGCGGCAGGTACCGGCGCCGTTACGCGGGCCGTGACCGCGGCGCTGCCTCCCGGCATCCGCTACGTCGCAACCGATCTCAACGAGCCGATGCTCGCGATCGCGGCGCAGCGCCAGGGTGAGGACCCGCGCATGACATGGCGTCAGGCGGATGCCACCGCCCTGCCCTTTGACGAAGCCGCGTTCGACGCGGTCTGCTGCCAGTTCGGCGTCATGTTCTTTCCCGACCGCGTCAAAGGCTATGCCGAGGCAAAGCGGGTGTTGCGACCGGAAGGCGCGTTCGTATTCAACGTCTGGGACCGCATCGAGGAGAACGTGTTCGCTGACGACGCCACCGCCGCGCTCGGACAAATGTTTCCCGATGATCCGCCCCGTTTCATGGTGCGGACGCCGCATGGCTATCACGACAAGGCCATTATCAGAGCCGACCTGGAACAAGCGGGCTTCCGCCACATCTCGATCCAAACGCTTGCTGCGGTGAGCCGCGCGCCGTCGGCCGAGTATGTCGCGATCGCGCTCTGCCAGGGTACGCCGCTGCGGAGCGAGATCGAGGCCAGGGATGCCAGCAAGCTTCAGGCTGCGACCGACCTCGTCGCCGAGGCACTCCGATCGCGCCATGGGTCCGGAGCGGTCGAAGGCAAGATTCAGGCGATCGTGATCGAGGCTCGGCCATAGGTGCGGACCCTCAGCGCAGGTTTGCGCGAAGCTCGCGCACGCCGCGTCCGAGCCGTTCCCGCAAGAGCGTCCGGAGCGTCGCGCCGTCCTCATAGCCGACCTCGGCGGCGATCGCATCGACGTCGAGACCGCTGCCATGCAGCAGCGACTGTGCGCGCTCGACTCGCAGATCCTGAAAGTAGGAGAGCGGAGACTTACCGAGCACCGACTCGCACCGGCGCTGCAAGGTGCGTGCGCTCGTCGCGAGCGCACTGGCGGCCTCCTGCAGCGAAAACCCTTGCTTGAGATGTTCGCGCGCCCAGCGCTCGAAACGCTGGATGAGCGGATCGGCCTGCGCGAGGTGATTGGGAATGATGAAGGGCGCCTGCAGGGAGCGCAGGTCGGCGAGCAGATAGCGCGACACGACGGCCGCGAGTTCGGGGCTCGCCTGGCGTATGAACCACAGCGCAAGATCGAGATGCCCCATCGCAGCGCCCGCCGTGACGACGCGGTCCGATGTCACCAGCATGCGTGTCTCATCGAGACGAACATTGGGGTAGCGTTGGCGAAACAAGGGTGACAGCCACCACGTGGTGGTCGCGTCCCGTCCATCGAGCAGCCCCGCCTCCGCCAGCACGAAGGTACCGATGCAGGACGCGGCGATGCGCGCGCCCTCGGCGTACCAGGACTGGAGCTGTTTCACTGCCTCTCTGACATCGCGCCGGTCGAGCGCCGGAATCAGCTGTTCCGGCCGGCTCGTATTCAACGCCGGCACGATGACCCAGTCCGGCTTCAGATCGGACGTTACCGATTTGACGGGGATCGCAAAGCCCTGCCCGGATCGGACTTTCTTCCGCACGCCGACAATTGAGACATCGAAATGGGGCGCTCCGCCCGGTTGAGCGGCTGCGAAATTGTTGGCGATCGTGAACGCATCGAGCGTCACGGTCAGCCCGGTGTCCCAAAATCCCTCCAGGGCGAGCAATTGAATGCGCATGGCGGAAACGCTCTCAAAGTTGTCGTTTACGACAATACCGTTCGAACGGAAGCAAGCCTAGCTTGCGATGCAACGGCAACCGGAACGAAGGCCTTCATCGCGATCGATAGATAAGAGCAATCATCTGAACCAACAACGCTATTCCAGATGTTCGCTCGAGGAATCGATGGCGTAAACGCATCTAAAAATGGCGTTTTTGCCAGCATTGCAGGAGGCCCTTGATCCGATGCCGTCCACTGACAAGCAGCAATCCAAAGGAGCCCACATGAAAGTCATCGCCATCGGTAACATCGGCAAGGCACCGACACCCGAGCAGCGGCAGCAGATCATGCCGAGGGAAGTGCCGGCCACGCTCAGGCTGTATCTCGACGGGAAGATCGAGCAGTTCTGGTTTCGCCAGGACAAGCCAGGCGTGGTCTTCCTGATGAACGTCGAATCCCTCGAACAGGCCAAGGCGACCGTCGACGCACTGCCGCTCGTCACCGACGGCTTCGCCACTTACGAGTTGATGCAAGTCGGTCCGCTCGCGCCGCTGGGCATGCTCATCCAGGGCAAGTGACCGCGCGTCGGACCGACACGCGACGCTTCCACCAACCTTCCGAACCGGCCCGCATCGCCGCCGTTCCACGGCGGCGATGCAACGTGCGGCAATCGCTGCCGGCGAAGCATGACTAAATGAAGAGCGTAAACCTCGTAACATGGAGGATTTCAAATGAAGCTTACACTCGCTGCCGGTCTCCTGGCATTCGCCCTGTGCCTGACCTCCGCCGTCCCCGGACGCGCGCAGTCACCCACGCCACCGACACCGACCACCCGAATTCTCGCGATCGGCACGGTGAACCCCGGCGCCGATGTCGCCGCTGCGCGCGCCATCCTGCCGACGGAAGTGCGCGAGACGGTGAAGCTCTATCTCGATGGCAAAATCGACCAGTGGTACTCGCTGCAAAATCGTGTCGGCGTCGCGTTCATCCTGAACGTCACGGATATCGCGGCCGCTCATGACATGCTCGAAAAGCTGCCCCTGGGGCAGGCTCATCTCATGAGCTTCGAGCTGATCCCGCTTGGCCCGCTCAATCCGCTTCGGCAGTTGCAGGGCATGTCGACGGGTCCACAGTAGACAGCCGGTATGCCCGTCGTCGGCGCCGCTGCGGTCGCCGACGACAGATATCTTCAGCTCAGGCGACGACGCGGCCCAGCGCGGCGCGCCGTCCTACCAGAAGCCCCGCTGCATCGGCTGCGCCGGCTGATAATACTGATACTGGCCGCGGCGGCGCGGATTGACGGGCTGCGGGTTCGGCTGCTGCTGGAAGAAGAAGCCGAAGCCGTTGCCGCCATTGCCCCAGCTGTCATCGCTTGCCATTTCCATCGGCGGCGGCGCGGTCGGCTTGCGGGTGATGAAGCCGCCCTGCGGATGATTGCTCAGCACCGCGACGAACTCGGTGCGGTAGTTGGTCTCGGCGCTCAGCGGCTCGTCCGAAATCACGATCGACGAACGCGGCAATGCCGTCGGCCCGATGCGATCCCAGACGTCCTGCGGAATGGTGATGCGATCGAGCGCGTCCTTGGCGTCGTCGCCGTTCTCGATCGTGACCACGCTCCAGCGCAGCCCCGTATCGTTCTTCGCCATCGCCGTGAAGATATGCGTGCCGAGCGGCTGGTCGGGATTGCGGATGGTGACGGGAACCTCGATGCTGGTGTCGAACACTTCGCCGCCGCCATCCGGCGCCGGCTTGTGCGTGTTCCGCCGCACGTAGAGCTTCTGCGTCGCGCGGCTGATGTAAACGGACACCGGCTCAAGCGCGAGCTTGGCGTCGGTCGCAGCCGTCACGGCATCGGCCTTCCTGGTTGCCGCGACCTTTGCCGCCTCCTTGGTGGCGGCAACGGCGTCGCGCTTCGGCTGCGCGGCGGCCTTGGCGGCCTCGAGCGCCGACGCAGCGTCGGCGGCCTTGGTCGCAACCTTCTGCTTCAGCTCCTCGGCCTGCGCCCGCGCCTGATCGGTCTTGGCAGCCGCGATCTTCTTGTCGGCGAAGGCGAGCTCGGCGTCGGCCTTGGCCTTCTGCTGTTCCAGCTTGCGCAGCGATGCGGGAAGCGACGCGGCCTCCTTCGCGGCCGCGGCCGCAGCCTTCTTGGCCTCGGCGGCAGCCTGGATCGCCTCCTCGGCTTCAGCGGAGAGCTTGTCGGACCGGTTCGGCACGGCCGCGATGGCCTCGCGCTTCGGCACGAACAGCGAGGGATGAGTGAAATCGATCGGGGCCGCGTCGTTCGGCGAGATGATCACGCGCATGCCGATGTTGGTTTTGTCGAACAGGCCCTCGGCAAAGCCGAAGGGCATCCGCACGCAGCCGTGCGAAGCGGCATAGCCCGGCAGCGGCCCGCCATGCAGCGCGATGCCGTTCCAGGTGATGCGCTGCATGTTGGGCATCCAGGCATCGTCATACATGGTCGAACGGTGGTCCTTGTCCTTCTCGACGATGGCGAAGACGCCGGCCGGCGTCTCGCGCCCGGTGGTGCCGGTGGACACCGGCGCGCGCAGGATCCAGCCGTCGGAATCGTAGAAAGTCACTTGCTGGCTCTTGATCGACACGATCGCCATGATCGGCTCGCCGGCCTCGCGCGGCGCCACCGCCTCGGCCGGCTGGCGGGCCTGCTTGGCCGCCTCGGCGCTTCCGCTCAGCGCCGTCAGGGCAACGGCCGTTGCGAGCGCAACAAGTCCGGGGGGCCGCCAACGCCGCATCGCCGTGGTGGATTGCGCCGTCGTCATCAGGTCTTTCATGCCATTCCCCGGTCCAAGTACCAGTCCGCGCCTTACGTCGATCACGTCAGATTGCGATCTTTGAATTAAGAATTCGCAGCCACCTTGCGTTCCGTATCCGGCAATATTCGGACCTATCAGGCGGCAAATCTCTCATATACGAGGGCTCGCGCGGGCGGAAGGTGGGCTGGGGCCGGAGCTGGCCCGGGGCTGGTCACGAATCGCTGCGGCACAATGTCCGGTTAGTGGGTACGGCGCCCGATCAGCCGGGTCATTGCAGCGCCGAACAGGCCGAACAGCGCATACACCATGAGCGGCAGAGCGTGCGCGGCAGCCTGCCCGACCGGTTCGTGCTCCACGATTAGCAGGACCGCGAACACGGTCAGGCTCAGGAGGACGCAGATGAGGGCGGCAGCAAGGCCCAGCCTGCGCAGAACGAAGGCAAAGTCGGTGGTGGTCATGACCGCATCCGGGGCGAAGATGAACAGACCTACGCTAGACCCGCCCGCGCCAGCAGGATGTGACCGTCATCACAGAGATGCGGTTCCCGAACTCCGGCCGGCTCAGGACGCGACCCCGACCGCCTTGCTATCCACCGCCGCCTGGATTTCCGCCTCGCTCAGGCCCGCCTCGCGCAACACCTCACGCGAATGCTCGCCGAGGCGCGGCGCCATGCGATGGATGCCGGCCGGGCTTTCCGAGAATTTCGTCGCGGGCCGCGCCTGCCGGATTCGGCCTTCGGTCGGATGCTCGATATCCGCAAACAGTGCGACGGCGGCGAGATGCGGCTGCTCGCCGATCTCGGTGAGCCGGGCGAAGGCGGTGTGCGGCACGTCCAGCCGCAGCAAAAGCTCCTCCCATTCCGCCGTGGTGCGGGTCGGCCCGATCTCGCTCATGCGGTCATAGACCTTGTCGATGTTCTGGGAACGAAGCACGGGGTCGCGCACCCCGAGCTCCTCGATCAGCTCGGGGCGGCCGACAGCCTCGAAGAACGCGCACCAATTGTCTCCGGAGTAAGGCAGCATCGTCAGCCAGCCATCCTTGGTCTGCACCGGGCGCCGGTTCTTCATCCGCTTGTAGCCGGTCGGGCCGATCGGCGGATCGAACGCGTGCCCGCCCAGCATCTCGATACTGTTGAAGCCGGCGATGGTTTCCAGCATCGGGACTTCGACCATCTGGCCCTGCCCGGTGCGCTCGCGCCGGAACAGAGCCGCGGACACCGCGCCGACCATCGCCATCGCGCAGATCTTGTCGCCGATCAGGCTCGGAACGAATTCCGGCTCCTCGTCCGACCCGATCGATGACGCCAAACCCGACGCGGCTTGGATGATTTCGTCGAATGCGGGGCGCGCTGCCCACGGCCCGTCCTGGCCGAAGCCGGTCGCCGCGGCATAGATCAGGCGCGGATTGAGCTTTGCGCAGGCCTCGTAACCGAAGCCGAGCCGCGCCATCGCCGCAGGTCGCACATTGGTGACGAGCGCATCGACCGTCGGGATCAATCGCGCCAGCGCCGCCTTGCCGTCCGGATGCTTCAGATCGAGCGCGAGGCTGCGCTTGTTGCGGTTGACGGCCATGAACTGGCCGCTCATCCCGCGGTTCCGGAACACGCCGGTGTAGCGCCAGGTATCGCCCGCGGGCGGCTCGACCTTGATGACATCGGCGCCCCAGTCGCCGAGCATCTGCGCGGCGTAGGGGCCGAACAGCACGCTCGTCAAATCGAGAACGCGGATACCGCTGAGGGGGCCGGTCGGTGTCATCGTCGTTTCACTGTCGTTGGAGAAAGCAACTGTGGGATAAGACAGGCGGGCCAGGCTGATGCCAGCCCGCCCGTCACACTGCGTCGATCCTATTCGCCGATCACGTCGCCGAACAGCTCCCAGGACTTGCCGTTGAAGCGCGCCATCTGTAACTGCCGGATCGGCGTCACCTGCTCGGCCGAGGTGTTGAGCTTGATGCCCGGCAGCAGCATCGGCAATTCGACGTCCTTGAACGACTGCGTCTGCTTCATCAAATTGGCGCGGGTGAGGTCGTTGCCGGCGCGCTGCAGCACCAGCTCCATGATCTGCGCCATGGTGTAGCCGGTGACGTTGAAGACGTCGGCCGGATCGGCGCCCGAATTGTACGTCTTCATCCACTCGCGCCAGGCTTTCATGCCGGAATCATTCTCCCAGCGCGGATCACCGGGATCCTTCTGGAAAGCACCGGTGACGATGCCGACGGAATTGTCGAGCCCGGCCGGCACCAGCACGGAGCCGACGGAGTTGGAAACGGCGGGAAGGATGATCTGCGGCTTCCAGCCGAGCTCGGCGATTTTCTTGATCGCTTGCGCCGCGAATTTCGGCGTGCACTCGTTGAAAACAACGTCGGCGCCGGCGGCCTTGAACTTGACGATCTGGGAGTCCACGGTCGGATCCGATGTCTCGTAGGTGGCCTCGGACACGATCTGGTTGGCGTGCTCCCCTAACCCTTCCTTGAAGCCGGCGAGATAGTCGCGCCCGGGATCCTCGTTCGGCGTGATGACGGCGATTTTGGCATTCGGCTTGTTCGCAAGAATCCACTTCGCATAGATGCGGCCTTCCGTCCGGTAGGTCGGCTGCGAACCGGTGGTCCAGGGAAAATGCTGCGGATCGTTCCAGCGGCTGGCGCCGCTCGACGGGAACAGCTGCGGGATCTTCTTGGCGTTGAGGTATTTCTGCGCGGCGATGTTGGGACCGGTGCCGAGCATCGAGAACATCGCCAGCACCTCGTCGCTCTCGGCGAGGCGGCGAACCTGCTCGACCGTCTTCGACGGCGAATAACCGTCGTCCATGCTGAGCAGCTCGACCTTGCGGCCGTTGATGCCGCCCTTGTCGTTGAGCATCTTGAAATAGGCGATCTCGGCGCGGCCAATCGCGGAATAGGCGGAGGCCGGTCCCGAGTAGGGCATGGTCTGCCCGAGCTTGATCGACGTGTCGGTCGCGCCGGTGTCGTAGTTTCCGGCCGTCGCGGCCGAAGCGGCGCCCAGCGCCGCAAGCAGAGCAACGACTCCGCGGACCAGTTGTCTTCCCGGCATGCTCGGCATCTCCTTCCCAGGCAAGACGCATCGACGCGCGAGCTCACAGGCTGCCGCCGGCGCCCTCCACTTTCTTCTTGGTTATCATCGGCCGCATCGATTGCGATGCCGGCGAGCGCGACGATACAAGGATTATGAAGCGTGAGATGTAGCGAAGAATTCAGATGCGTATGCGCATCGCGCAGCCGTTCTATTTTGCGCGCGCGTTACACGGCAATGTGAGCGTCAGACCTCAAGCCATTCCTGCCGCACGGCGGCATTGGCCTTGAGCTCGTCCGGCGTGCCCTCGAACACGACGCGGCCGTGGCCCATGATGTAGACGCGCTTCGAGATCCGCATCGCGATCGAGAGCTTCTGCTCGACCAGCAGGATTGCGACGCCGGCCTGCGCGATGCGCGCGATGAGATCGCCAACCTGCTGCACGATCAGCGGCGCCAGACCTTCGGTCGGCTCGTCGATCATGATCAGGTCCGGATCGCCCATCAGCGTCCGGCACGTCGTGAGCATCTGCTTTTCACCGCCCGACAGCACGCCCGCGGCCGTATCGGCACGCGCGGCGAGATTGGGGAACATCTCGAGCATATCCTCAAGCCGCCATTTGCCGGGGCGGCGCGTGTCCTTGACGCCGAGCAGCAGGTTCTGGCGAACCGTCAGGCTCGGGAAGATATCGCGATGTTCAGGGACATAGCCGAGGCCGAGGTGCGCGATCTTGTAGCTGGGAAGGCCGGCGATGTCCTTGCCCTTGAAGCGGATCGTGCCTTGCGGCGCGACCTCGCCCATGATCGCCTTGACCGTGGTGGAGCGGCCGACACCGTTGCGGCCGAGCAGGCTCACGACCTCGCCTGCGGCGACATCGAGGTCGACGCCCTGGAGGATGTGGCTCTTGCCGTAATAGGCGTGGAGATCCCTGACCTCGAGCATCAGTGCGCTTCCTCGCCGAGATAGGCTTCCTTGACCTTCGGATCGCGCCGGATCTCTTCCGGCGTGCCCGACGCGATGATGTGGCCGTAGACCAGCACGGAGATGCGGTCGGCAAGGCCGAATACGACGCTCATGTCGTGCTCGACGATGACCAGGGTCTTGCCTTCGGTCAGCCGCCGGATCAGCGACACCGCGCGGTCGGTTTCGGCGTGGCTCATGCCGGCGGTCGGCTCGTCGAGCATGACGACCGTGGCCCCGCTCGCGATGGTGATGCCGATCTCGAGCTCGCGCTGCTCGGCGTAGGTCAGAAGCCCCGCCGGAACATCGCGCCGATGGGTGAGATGGATGTCGTCCAGGATCTGGGCCGTGCGCTCGCGCACTTCCGGCAGGCTGTCGACGTTCTTCCAGAAGGCGTAGCGGTGCCCCGTCGCCCACAGCACGGCACAGCGGACATTCTCCCAGACCGACATGCGGGCGAACACGTTGGTGACCTGGAACGAGCGCGACAGGCCGCGCCGGTTGATCTCGAACGGCCGCAGGCCGGAGATCACATCGCCGTTCAGCTTCACCTCGCCCGAGGTCGGCTTGATGTGGCCGCTGATCAGATTGAACGTCGTGGATTTTCCTGCGCCGTTCGGGCCGATGACGGCGTGACGCTCGCCTTTCGCGACGCTGAGGTTGAGGTCGCGGATGATGCCGACATTGCCGAAGCGTTTTTCGACGGCGCGGACTTCGATGGCTGCTGCGCTCATGCCAGATACCCCCGGTCACGGGCGACCGTCGCAGCCCTGTCCCACGCGTCCGCGATCCTCCGCCAGCTCAGCCGCGCGACGAACGCACCGCCGACGACGAGAACTGCCGCGGAAATCCACGTCACCGGGGATTTCGCATTGAACGGAATGCCAAACAGGTTGATCGGGTCGCCGCCGGAATAGCGCGCGACCGTCTCGATGGTGAGGATGACGCCGCAGGCGAGCGCCAGGGTCGGCACGACAGCGACGAGATAGGACGGGATCACCGTCCACAGCGTTCCGGCGCGAACCAGCGGCCGGTGCATCATCAACAGGCCGGCGATGCCGCCCGGCGCGAACATCACGATGCCGATGAAGATGATGCCGAAATAGAGCTGCCAGACGCTGGTGAGGCCTGTCAGCCCGAGCTGGAGATAGGTGACGAGGATCGCGCCAAGGATCGGCCCGAAGAAATAGGCGATGCCGCCGATGAAGGTGGAGAACAGCACCAGGCCGGACTGGATCGCACCGAGCAGCGCGGAGTTCGCGATCTCGAAATTGATCGCGGTCAGGCCGCCGGCGACGCCCGCGAAGAACCCGGCAAAGCAATAGGCGAGATAGCGAACGACGTGAGGATCGTAGCCGATGAACTGGACACGCTCGGGATTGTCGCGGACGGCATTGCTGATCCGTCCCAGGGGCGTCCGGGTCAGCGCGTACATCACGATGGCCGACAGCACCAGCCAGAACGCGATGAGGTAATAGACCTGAAGCTGCGGCCCGAACGACCAGCCGAACATCTTGGGCAGCGCGGTGCGATCCGTGGTGATGCCGGCTTCGCCGCCGAACACCGAGCGCAGGATCAGCGAGGACGACGCCACCAATTCGCCGATGCCGAGCGAGATCATCGCGAACACGGTGCCGGCGCGCTTGGTCATGACCCAGCCGATGATGACAGCGAAGACGAGACCACCGATCCCGCCGAACAGCGGAATGAACGGCAGCGGGATCGGCCAGCCATGCGACACCACCGCATTCATCATGTGACAGGCCGCGAAGCCGCCGAGGCCGTAATGCACGGCATGACCGAACGACAGCAGGCCGGTCTGGCCGAGCAGGATGTTGTAGGAGAGCGCGAAGACGATCGCGATGCCGATCAGGCTGAAGGACGTCAGCGAGCCGCCGGAGGAGAAGATCAGCGGCAGGACGATCAGCGCGGCAATGCCGATCAGCCAGACGCCGTAGAAGCGCAGGCCGTCGCCGGCGGGCTTCGATGTCGAAATCGGTTTGGCGGTCATGACTCGCGCGTCCCCATCAGGCCCATGGGGCGAACGATCAGAATGAGCACCAGCAGCATATAGGGAACGATCGGCGCGACCTGCGCGATTGTGACGTTCCAGATGTCGGTGAGGACCGACGGTCCCGTCGACGGATCGAGCGGTCCGAACGCACTCGCCAGCGAGCCGTTCAGCGCCACCGCAAAGGTCTGCACCAGTCCGATGACGAGCGAGGCGATGAAAGCACCGGGCAAGGAGCCGAGGCCACCGAACACGATGACGACGAACAGGATGGGCCCGAGCGCCGCGGCCATGTCCGACTGCGTGACCAGGGCCGGACCGGCGATGACGCCGGCAATGCCGGCGAGCGCGCTGCCGACGCCGAACACCACCATGAACACGCGCCCGACATTGTGGCCGAGATGCCCGACCATGTGCGGATGCGTCAGCGCCGCCTGCACGATCAGGCCGACGCGGGTGCGCTTGAGCACGACCAGCAGCGCCACGAAGATCACGACCGACACGGCCAGCATGAAGATCTTGTAGGCGGGATAGTTGGTCGAGAAGATCGTGAAGGCCGGGAAGTCGAGCAGCGCCGGCACGCGATAGTCGACCGGGCTCTTGCCCCAGATCATCGACACGATCTCTTCGATCGCAAAAGCCAGACCGAACGTCAGCAGCAATTCCGCGACATGACCGTGCTTGTGGGTGTTGCGTAGGCCATAGCGCTCCACCGCCATGCCGATGGCCCCGACCAGCAGCGGCGCCAGCACCAGCGCCGGCCAGAAGCCGATCCACTTGGTGAGCTGGAAGCCGAAGAAGGCGCCGAGCATGTAGAAGCTGGCATGCGCGAAGTTGAGCACGCCCATCATGCTGAAGATGACGGTCAGCCCGCTCGACAGCAGAAAGAGCAGCATGCCGAACAGCACGCCGTTCAGGGTCGAAATGACAATGAGTTCAAGCACAGCGCACTCGTCTCTGTCCGGGGCCTGATGGCCCCGGTGAACATCGCCCAATCAAGAATAGTCCGGCCACCGCCTTCCCGCGACCGATGCCTGCCGCGGGAAAACGACGGATGTCGTGATTACGGCCGCGCCATCTTGCAGGTCGTGGGGACCATGGCCTGCGCCGTGTCGACCTTGGAGACGAGGTGCCAGCCCCAGCCGGTGTTTTCCTCGTCGAACGGCTCATTCTCGGTCAGCTTGCCGAAGGAGGAAATGTAGATCGGCTGAAGGAACTGGTGGTCGTCCTTGCGCATGATGCCGGAGCCGCCGTCCAGGACCTCGAACTTCAGGTCCTCGAGCGCCGCCGCCACCTTCACGGGATCGATCGAGTTGGCCTTCTCGGCAGCCGCCTTGAACATGCGCATCTCGTTGACCGCACGCGGGTACCAGAGCGACAAATTGACCTTGGCGCGGAACGCCTTCTCGTAATCCATCGCGGTCTTGTTGCCGGAATTCGCAAAGCCTTCGGTGATCTGGAAGACCTGATGATCGAGACCGGTCTGCTTGACTGCAGTGGGGCCGCCGGCGCCGCCGGCATAATAGGTGTACCAGTTGACCTTCAGGCCGGCGTCAGCGGCAGCCTTGAGCAGCAGCGCGAAGTCCTGGCCCCAGTTGCCGGTGACGACGCTGTCGGCGCCGGACGCCTTGATCTTGGCGATATAGGGCGAGAAATCGGTGACCTTCAGCAGCGGATGCAGTTCGTCGCCGACGATCTGGATGTCGGGCCGCTTGGCGCCGAGCATCTTGCGCGCGTCGGAGCGGACGGACTGACCGAACGAATAGTCCTGGTTGATCAGGTACACCTTTTTGATCGAGGCGGTGTCCTTCATGTAGTTGGTGAGCGCCTCCATCTTGATGTCGGAGCTCGCATCCCAGCGGAAATGCCAGTAGCTGCACTTCTCGTTGGTCAGGCTGGGATCGACGGCGGCGTAGTTGAAGTACAGCACTTCCTTGCCGGGATTGCGCGTGTTGTTCTTGGTGACGAAATCCGACAGCGCCGCGCCGACGGACGAGCCGTTGCCTTGCGTGATGTAGTGGACCCCGGCGTCGATCGCCTTCTGGGCCTGCACCAGGCTTTCCTGCGGATTGGTCTTGTTGTCGAGCGGCACGATCTCGATCTTGTGGCCGAGAATGCCGCCCTTGGCGTTGAGCTCGTCGGCCAGATACTGGAATGTCTTCAGACCACCCTCGCCGACGCTGGCACCACCGCCGGAGAGCGGATCGATGTAGCCGATCTTGAGGGTGTCCTCAGCCGACGCGGCATGACCGAGCATCGGGGCGATCACGGCAATGGCCAAAGTGAGCTTGCGCATTTTTTCGTTTCCTCGCTGGCTATCGACTTTAGTCGATGGGCTTTTTGCGCATGTTGCAGCGCAATTGCAGATCCCTAATGAGCAGAACGAACTTTGATTTTCAAGCTCGGCGAGACATGGCTCCGGCCATCGTTATGAAATGTGAAGGCGGCTACCCGTCTCGCCGGCAGCTTTCCGCGACGAGGAATAGAACGCAAGGGGAAACTGGCCTGCGCGGCGCGCCCGACGACGCAGGTGTCGCAGCCGTCTACAGGCTGCGATAGTCCGCGATTCCCGACAGGTCCGGCGTGAATCCGAGCCCCGGTTCCTCGCCGAGGACGATCGTACCATCAGTGACATTGGCAACGGCACCGCAGAACCGGTCGCGCAGCGGATTGTCGTTGGCATCGACCTCGAGCCAGCCGTCGCCGCCGATGCCCGCCAGCAGATGCGCCGAGGCGAGCAGTCCGATGCCGCCGCCGAGATAATGCGGGCAGAACGTCTTGCCCGCCTTCAGAATGTCGCGCGCGACGCCAGCGCATGCGCTCAGCCCGCCCCATTTCGCGATGTCGGGCTGAACGACGCCGAGCACGTCTTCGGCCAGGACGTCCTTGAATCCCTCGACGCTCGAAATGTTCTCGCCCGCGGCAATCGGCATTTTCGCGGCTGCCCGCAGCCTGCGCCATTCCTCGCGCGGCCGGTCGGCGCGGATGGGCTCCTCCAGCCATCGCAGATCGAACGCGGCCAACCGCGGCACCATCTCCAGCGCCTGATCGACCGACCAGCCCTGATTGGCATCGGCAGCGAGCATGCCCGCACCGACGATCGCGCGCAGCGCGGCCAGATTGGCGAGGTCGGTCTCGGCACCGAAGCCGACCTTCAGCTTCAACGCGCGATGGCCACGCGCGAGCGCGGCTTCGGCCGCCTGCGCGGCGCCGCCCGGATTGATGCCGCTGGCATAGACCTTGATCCTGCGCGACTGCCCACCGAGAAGCCGCCACAGCGGCAAGCGCTGCCGGCGCGCGGAGAGATCCCACAGCGCGAGATCGATGCCCGAAATCGCCTGCGCGAACGGACCGGGCTCGCCGCATTGAAGCGCCAGCACTTCGGTACCCTTCGTCAGGACCTCGAAAGCCTGGGCGGGGCCGTAGAACCTGCGCCCGACAAGGCCCGGAGCCAGCACTTCGTTGACAAGCCGGGCACGGTGCTCGGCGCCCGGTGCAGGAAAGTTGGACCAGGCTTCGCCCCATCCCTCGACACCGTCCTCGTCGACTGCGCGAACGAAGACGGCCGGTCGGTTGAGCATCTTGCCGAACGACGTCACCACCGGCGTCGCCAAGGGATAGCGATAGCAGAACGCCTCGATCGAGCGGATCGTGAAGCTGTCAGTCGTCATATTGCAGGTCCTGCGACCGAGGTGAGACCACGCGGGACCGTTACCATCTCAGTAGGCGCGCGCGAAGTCACCTTCCTGCTTGATATCAGCGAACACCGGGAAGCGCGCCTTCCACGGCGTGCCCTTGGCCGTGGTCAGTTGATTGAGCCGTTCCAGCACCCCGAGGCCATCCTTGCGCAGGCTGGCCGACACCGCTGCGCGGTCCGGAAAGTTCTTCAGAACGGCATCCAGCCAGATGGTGCGGCCCGCCAGGAAACCGCTTGCGCCTGCGGCATAGGAGTAGTCGAGCACGCGCTCGAACTTTTCAGGCGCAGCACCGCCCGACAGCAACACCCAGGGGATGCCGCGTTCACGGCAGATGTCACCGATCGCATCGAACTCCTTCTGCGCGGCCTTTGCTTCCGTGCTGCCGTCACGCGCTGGCAGGCTGTTGGCTGCAAGCGGGCTCTCCAGCTTGAGAAGATCGACGCCGTATTCAGGCTTTGCGAATTCGCGCACGCTGTCGATGACGAGGCCCGGGAGCTTGCCGGGCGATTCCACGTAATCGGCCGTGTGATTGGCGCTGCCGAGGAACGGGTAGACCAGCAACTCGAGCACGTACGGGATATCGTGACGGGCGCAGTCTTCGCCGATTTCGCGCACGAAACGCTTCTGGTGCTCGTTCACCGCCGCATCGGCGTCCGGCCGGTACCAGGCCAGCACCTTGACGGCGTCGCCGCCCATGGCGCGGATCTTTTCCACGCTCCAATTGGTGATCGCACGCGACTTGCGGCCGCCCGCGGTTTCCTCAACGCGGTGCTCTTCCAGCGTCATGATCAGGCCGCAGCGCGGCGGCAGCAGGTCGATCGCGGCAGGCACTGCGAAGTTCGGGTCGAACAGCATCGAGCTGCAATGCGGCGCGAGGTTCTCGACCAGGAGGCGCTTGGCCGCCGTGACGTCGGAATATTCGACCTGATCCCGCGTGATCCCCTTCGCCTTTGCAATGGCGTCGAACAATGGCGGCCGCTGATCCAGCGCGACCATGCGAAAATGGCCATCCGCGTCAGCAAGCCGTGCCAGGCCGCGGTTCTTTCCAATCGTTCTCATGGCTTCGTCCTCATGAATACAAGACACTCGTTGATATCGGGGATTCCGTTCCGGCCGCCGGCGTGGCGGCATTTCATGGCGGCCGTCGCCGCCGAAAACGCCATGGCGGCGCGCACATCGAGGCCGGCGCCGATCGCGAGCGCATAGGCGCCGTGGAAGACGTCGCCCGCGCCTGTGGTGTCGACGACGTCGACGGCGTAGGCGGCCTGCCGGTGCGGCTGGCCGTTCTCGTACCAGCTCACGCCGCCCTCGCCGCGCGTGACGGCGATGACGCGACAGCCGAAGCGCGCAAGGGCTGCGAGAGATTTATCTTCGGCCGAGCCGGCAAAGGCGGCGAGCGCGGGCTCGGAGAAGATGGCGTGATCGGTCAAGGGCAGCAGCCGTTCGAATAGCTCGGCATCGGCCATGTCGCCGTCGAGCACCGTCGGAATGCCGCGCGATCGCGCTTCCCGAAACAACGTCGCGGCGCCTTCGACCCAGCGCGGATCGGCCAGCACGGAGGATGCGCGCGCGACGGCTTCGAGCGGAAGCCAGTCTGCGGTTTCCGGGTAAAGGCCACGGAAATTCACGATCTGCCGCTCGCCGCGGCTATCGACGATAATCCCGGAGACCGACGAGCGACCATCGGGAAACAGCCGGAAATTCTCGACATCGACGCCTTCAGCGGTGAAGGCCGATTTCATCTCATGGCCGGCGGCATCATTCCCTGCCCGCCCCCAGAACGCGACGGACGCGCCGAGCTTCGCCACGGCCACGCTCGCATTGGCGGCCATGCCGCCGCCGAGCGTGCCGTACTCGACGGCCTTGATCTTCTCGCTTCCACCCGCGAACGGCCGATCGACGCGCCAGACCTGGTCGAGCGCGGACAGGCCGAGGCAGATCACGTGCACGGGCTTCGTGCCGGACGCGAGGTCGGCCAGCGCCGAGAGATCGCCGATGTTTGCCGACGCACTCACCGCAAGACCTGTCCGTTGGATGCAGCGAACAAATGCGTCTTGCCCGACTGTGGGCGCAGATTGATGCGATCACCAACCTTCGGCCGCAGCGCCGGATCGACCCGCGCGATGGCAGAGCCGCCGGCGAGATCGAAATGGATCAGCGTGTCCGAGCCGAGCGGCTCGACCAGCTTGACGTTGATGGCGATGCCAACGGCGGCATCAGTGGCGATGGCAAAGTGTTCGGGGCGAATGCCCAGCACGGCGTTGCCGGCCTTGCTCAGGCAGCCGGCGGTCTCGCCGTCCAGCGGCACCACCGTTCCGCCTTGCGACAGGATCGCGCGCTCCTGACGCCATTCGACCGGGAAGAAATTCATCGCGGGCGAGCCGATGAAGCCGGCGACGAACTGGTTGGCGGGCCGCTCGTAAACCGTCTCCGGTGTATCGTATTGCTGGATCGTGCCGCTCTGGAGCACGACGATCCGGTCGGCCATGGTCATGGCCTCGATCTGGTCATGTGTCACGAAGACCATGGTGGTCTTCAGCTCCTGCGACAGCGCCTTGATCTCCGCCCGCACCTGCCCGCGCAGCTTCGCATCGAGATTGGAGAGCGGCTCGTCGAACAAGAAGGCCTTGGGATTGCGCACGATGGCGCGGCCCATGGCGACGCGCTGGCGCTGGCCGCCAGACAACTCCTTCGGCTTGCGGTCGAGATAGGGCTCGATGTGCAGCAGTGCGGCCGCACGCCTCACGCGGGCGTCGATCTCGGCCTTCGGTGTGCCTCTCAGCTCCAGCGCAAACGACATATTGTCGTAGACCCGCATGTGCGGGTAGAGCGCGTAATCCTGGAACACCATCGCGATATCGCGCTGCGCAGCCTGGACGCCGTTCACGCGCTTGTCGCCGATGTAGAGATCGCCGGACGAAATCGGCTCGAGGCCGGCGATGATGCGCAGCAAGGTCGACTTGCCGCAGCCGGACGGGCCGACGAACACGACGAATTCGTGGTCCGCAATCTCCAGATTGAGATCGGGGATCACGGTAAAATTGCCGTAGCGCTTGGTGAGGTTGCGGATCGAGATCGAGGCCATGATCGCTCAGTCCAGCGCCAGCACGGGCTTGATCAGTTCGCCTTTGGCGAAGCGAGCGAAATTCTCAGGCAGAGCCGACAGGCCGAACTCGCCATCGACCAGGACGCGGTATTCGTCCTTGTACTTGCGCAGCAGTTCGACATTCGGCTCGAAATCCGAGACCGGGAAGTAGAAGGTCCGGATCATGTAAAAATCCTTGCGGCGGAAGACCTTGCCTTCCTCGATGGTCCAGGGCGCGGCGTTCTCGCCGACCAGCACCAGTGCGCCGCGCGGCAGGACGAGCTCGATGCCGAGGTTGCGCGCCGCATGCGCGCCCGAGCATTCCATGATGAGGGCGAAGCGCTTCGAGGTATCTCCGACCGGGTGCGCCTTAGCGCCAAAGGACTGTGCGATCTTCAGGCGTGTGGCGTTGGGATCGGCGACGTAGATGTCGTCGTAGCCGAGCGCGCGGAGCGCCAGCACGACGCCAAGGCCGACGGGCCCCGCACCCATCACGAGGACCGGCCCCGCCTCATTCGGCGGCACGACGCGGCTGACGAAGCGCACGGCGTGACCCGACGTGCCGATGGTGTCGAGCAGCAGCGGCGCGAGGCGGTCCTCGATATCGTCGGGCACCGGCAGCAGGCAGTTCTCCGGCACCGGCACATATTCGGCATAGCCGCCCGGTCTGTTCCAGCCGATCAGGCTGGAGACTTCCAGGCACATCTGGGTATCGCCGCGCTTGCAAGCGGCGCAGTGACCGCAGTGCAAGGGGATGTAGACGGCGCAGCGGCGGCCGTGCAGGCGATGACCGGGCTGCTCGACCACGCCAAAGATCTCATGGCCCGCAGTGAACTCGGCGCCCTTGTGCCAGAGCTTGAAGTCGGAGCCACACAGCGCTGTGCGCGAGACGCGGACGAGCACTTCGCCTGTGCCGACATCAGGCATCGCGACGCGCTCGATGGTGATGCGGTCATTGCCGTGGAAGACCGCGGCCTGCATGATCGAATTCGGACGGGGCGACACGTTCATTTCGATACCTAGCCTTTCACCGCACCGAGCGTCAGCCCGGACACCAGCCAGCGCTGAACCAGGGCCGCCAGCACCAGCGGCGGCAACGCGATCAGCGTTGCAGCCGCCATGAGGGCGCCCCATTGCGTCGAGCCTTCGCCGATGAAGTTGAAGGCCGCCGCGATCAGCGTCTTGGTGTCGCCGTTGGAGAGCACCAGCGCAAACAGGAAGTAGTTCCACGAAAACACGAAGGCGAGGATCGCCGAGACGGCGACGCCTGATGCCACCAGCGGCAGCGCGATGCGCCAGAGGATGCGCGTGACGCTGCACCCATCCACTTGCGCCGCCTCGAACACGCTACGCGGAATGCCGTCGAAGGACGGCAGTAAAACCCAGATCACGATCGGCAGCGTGATGACGGCGTGGCTGAGGATCAGCGCGGTGTAGGAGCCGATCATGCCGATTTGCCGGAACATCACGTACCACGGCAGCAGGAACAACGTGCCCGGCGCCATGCGCGCGGCGAGCGTCAGGATGGCCGGCCACGAAATCCGCGTCCAGGAGACGGCGAAGGCAGCAGGAATTCCAAACAGCAGACCGAGCGCGGTCGACCCCACGGTGACGATGAGACTGTTGAGCGCGTAGCTGAGGAACGGCGTGGTCCTGGTCAGCTCGACATAATTTTCCAGCGTCGGCGAGAAGCTCAGCGTTGGCGGATAGGCGGTGACCTCGAACGACGGCTTGAACGAGGACAGCACCATCCAGACCGTCGGCGCCATGATGAGCACGCCGGCGAGCACGAGCTGTACCGTGTTGAGCCAGCGGATCCAGCGGTCGGTGTTGGCGGCATCGCTCATGACATCACCAGGCCACTGCGCCGCGCAGGCGGTTGAAGGCGAGCACGGCACCGAACACGATCGCCGTCAGCGTCAGCATCAGGGCGCTGGCATAGCCGATGTTGAAGAATTCGAAGCCGACCCTGAAGCCGTAGATGTTGAGCGTGTTCGAGGCGTTGCCCGGGCCGCCCTGGGTCGTGATGTAGATGATGTCGAAGAAGCGCAGCAGATCGACGCTGCGCAGGATCGCCGCGGTGACGATGGTCGGCAGCAGCAGCGGCAGCGTGATGCGCTGGAAAGTCCTGAATGGAGATGCGCCGTCGATCTGCGCCGCCTCGTAGACGCTCGGCGGCAGGGATTGCAGGCCGCCCAGCACGATCAGGGCGACATAAGGCGTCCACTGCCAGCTGTCGATCAGAGCCACGGTCGGAATGACCCAGGTCGGCGAGGCCAGCCAGTCCGACGGCGGCAGGCCGAACGACTGGAGGATATAGTTGGCAGCACCGAGCGACGGATCGAGGATCACCAGCCACATCATGCCCGCCACCACCGGCGGCATCATGAAGGGCGAAATGAACAACGAGCGCACGATGCCCGGCAGCCGCTTGGCGTGGAACAGCACCAGCGCAAGCCAGACGCCGAAGACGAGTTGCAGCACCAGCGACAGCACGAACAGCGCAATGGTGATCCACAGCCCGTGCCAGAATTCGTAATCCGAGATCAGCTTCGAGTAATTGGCGAGGCCCGCGAAGGACTGCTTGCCCGTCGAGGAAAACGTCTGGAAGCCGAGCCAGATCGTGTAGACGACCGGAAACGCGATCATCGCGACCGTGAAGACCACGGCCGGCGCCGAGAGGGCCGCCATCTCCAGCTTCTGCCGGTCCTGCGTGAGTGTCGCAGCCGTATCAGACATGCGTTCGTATCCTCGATCGAGTTGGGTGCCGGCAGGCAGCAAGCCTGCCGGCATGAGGCGGTTAGTTCAGCGCGATCAGCGCATCCAGCGCCTTGTCGGCATCCGCGCAAGCCTGATCGACGGTCTTCTGCTTCAGGATCAGATCCTGTACCGCCTGCCCGATGAACTCGCGCGATTGCGGATTGGCGACGATGGGATAGCCGACCTCGGACGAGCCCTTGGTAGCGAGCACGTCGAGCGCGGCCTGCCATTCCTTCCGCACCGGCTCCTCGTCGATCCACTTGCGATATTCGGGATCCTTGGCGACCGACGGACGCGGCGGGGCAATGCCCTGAAGCGCCATCTTCTTCTGCACCTCTGGGCTGGTCGCCCATTGCACGAAGTACCAGGCCGCATCCGGCTGCTTGCTGTGCGAGGACACTGCCATGCCCCAGCCGATCGTGGTCGGCACCTGGCCGGCATCGCCCGCCGGGAACGGCAGCAGGCCGGTGTCCTTCAGGCGCGCGCCGCCTTCCATCACGGTGCGCAATTCATTCGACGACTCAAACGCCATCGCGGCGCGGCCGCCGCGGTAGAGCGCCGAAATCTGCTGAAAGCTGTAATTGACGACGCCAGGCGGTCCGAAATCGCGCAGCAGCCGGCTATAGGTGTCGAGCGCTTCCTTGCCCTTGGCTGAGCAGAGGTTCGACTTGCCGTTTGCGATATAGCTGCCGCCGACATTGTGCAGCATGTTGCTGAAGGTATAGGCAATCGCGGGCTTGAGGCCGCGCGAGACGAACGGCGTCACGGTGCTATCGCAGCTTTTGATCTTCTCGGCAGCGGCCTCGACGTCCTTGATCGTCTTCGGCGCCTCGAGGCCGCACTTTTTGAAGATGTCGGTGCGGTAATAGAAGATCGGGCCTTCGATGTTCATGGGCATGCTGGTCAGCTTGCCGCCGAAGGTCGCGGCCTTCAGCAGGGCCTGGCTCAATCCGCTGGGGTCGTATTCCCCGGCCACCTCGTTCTTGGCCATCGCGGTGAGATCGCCGTACCAGCCGGCGGCGGCGAACTGCTCGCCCTCGCGCGAGGGCAGCGTCATGAACACGTCCACCTCGTCGCTGTTCGCATTCATGACGGTCACCAGACGCTGGCGCATCTGCTGTTCCTGATAGCCGTCGACCTTGAGGGTCATGCCGGTCAGCTTCTCGAAATCGGCCTTGTAAGTCAGCAGCGCCTGCGACACCGGATTGTTGTTGGCGAGAAAGGTGACGGTCTTGCCCTTGAACTTCATCCAGTCGAAATCGACGGCGTGCGCCTGCGCGGTCGCCGCAGCAATCGCGAGAACGGGCAACGCGACGTGGGTCGCGAGCATCCTGGCCTTCATCGAACTCTCCTCCCGGCTGGCCGCCTTAAGCTGGCGGACCATTTTGAACACGTTAGAGCGGCACTTGAAAACGGTTACAAAATAGACCTCGCATCCGCCGTGTCAAGCGATGGACAAGCCGCGCAATCTGCGGCAGATTCGCGACATTGCCGCTACCATGCGGTTCGCTACGCCCGATGTAACGTTACATCTATGAGACCGATCAACGCCAAGTCTGTGAAGCAGGGTATCCGCGCCGTGGCAGCCCGCGCCGGCGTCTCGACGGCATCGGTCTCGCGCGCCCTCAACAACCCCGACGCGGTGAGCCCTTCCTTGCGGGCGCGCATCGAGCAGGCCATCGACGCGCTCGGCTACATCCCGCACGCGCCGGCGCGCATCCTGTCGTCACGCCGCTCGCGCACGCTTGGCGCAATCGTACCGACGATCGACAACACGATGTTCGCACGCGGCATCGCCTCGCTGCAGCAATACCTGTCGTCGGTCGGATACATGCTGTTTCTCACCACGAGCGGCTACGATCTCGACGTCGAATTGCAGCAGGCGCGCAATCTGATCAGCCGCGGTGTCGACGGCCTGGTGCTGCGCGGCGATTGCCATCACGACGGATTGCGCAAGCTGCTGGCGGACAATGCCGTACCGTTCATCAATGTCGGCATCTACCAGCCCGACCGGCCCTATCCTTGCGTCGGCACCGACAACGAAGCCGCCGCCCATCGCGCCGCCGCGCATGTCATCGAGCTCGGCCACCGCCGCATCGGGATTGTCTCGGCGCTCCAGCGCAACAACGACCGCGCCAGCGCGCGCGTCGCCGGCTTTCGCCGCGCGCTGACGGAGAACGGGCTCGAATTGCCTTCGCAATGGCATGTCGAGGTGCCCTATACGCTGGACGACGCGCGCGAGGCGGCGCGCTATCTGCTGGGCCTCGAGGACCGCCCGACAGCCGTGGTGTGCGGCAACGACGTCATCGCCTATGGCGTGCTGCTCGAAGCCGAGCGCAGCGGCTTTTCGGTGCCGCGTGACCTGTCGGTGGTCGGCTTCGACGACCTCGACTGGAGCCGGCATTTGCGGCCGAGCCTAACCACGATCCACGTACCGACCGGAGAAACCTGGCAGCGCGCCGGCGAATATCTGGTGCGCAGCCTCGCCGGCGAGCAAACCATCATGCATCGCGAGATCGACTTCTCGCTGGTCGTCCGCGAGTCGACGGCTGCGCCTCCGAAATCCCTGAAGTGAGACACTCCCGATGAATCCGAACTTTTCCCTCGCCCCCGGCTTCCATGCCGTCGTGATTGGCGGCGCCGGCGACATTGGTGCCGCCATCAGCAATCAATTCTGCGATCTGGGTGCAACAGTGACAGCAACGGGTGCGAACGAGGCGGACCTCTCGCGCACGCTGCTCAAACCGCGCGCGGGCCTCACGCTCGCGACGCTCGATGTCACCGATGATGCGGCCGTCACCTCCTTCGCCCGGAAACACAGGCGCGTCGACGCGCTGATCAATTGCGCCGGCATTCTCGCGCGCGACAAGGAATTCGAGATCGAGACCTTCATGAAGGTGCTCGACGTCAATCTCACCGGCACGTTCCGCACCTGCATGGCCTTTCACTCCCTGCTCGCGGAGCAGACGGGATCGATCGTCAACATCGCTTCGATGAACGCGACGCTGGCGCTGCCGCGGATTCCCGCCTATTGCGCCAGCAAGGGCGGCGTCGTGATGCTGACCAAGGCGCTGGCTTTGAAGTGGGCCGAAGAAGGCATCCGCGTCAACGCGGTCGCGCCCGGCTATATCGAAACCGCGATCAACGCCGCCGGCCGCGGCGACTTTGCGCATTATCAGCGCATCGCCGATCGCACCGCCTTCAAGCGCTGGGGACAGCCGGAGGACATTGCCGGCGCCGTTGCCTTCCTCTGCATGCCGGCTTCGCAATATGCGACCGGCACCGTGGTTGCCGTGGATGGCGGCTTTCTGGCGGGGTAGCGCGCGGGTTCTATACGCCCAGCGCCTTGCGGTTGAACGTCCGCAGGAAGCGCAGCGATAACGTCCGTACGTTCGCGACGTTGAGCAGCCAGGCCGCAGTGGCGTAAGCAACCCCGCCCGCGGAGCTGACGACCATCAACGCCACGATACCGGTACCGCCGACTTGCGTCCGCGCAATGAGGATAGCGCCCGCCATCGCCGCAGCCGAAGCCGCGACGCCGGCGAGGCGGTTGGCGTCGAACGGCACGGGGTGGGCGCGGCGCATCAGGGCGACGGCGACGACGAAGCCGAGCGCTTCGGTGGCGAGCGTGGCCAGCGCCGCGCCGTAAAGGCCGTAGCCGGCCACCAGCGCGAACATCAGTGCCACGCTCAGAACGAGCGTGAGGAACGACTGTGCCGCCAGCATGAACGGCCGTTCGGCGAGCTGGAAGCTGATCTGCACATAGAATTGATTGGCTATGCCGAAGAAGCGCGCGAGCACCAGCGTCGGCAGCAGCGCAGACACGCCGGCGCGGAAATCGACGCCGACGAGCGTGCCCGCGACCTGGTCGGCCGCGAGCGCGAGCCAGACGGCGACGGGTGCGACGACGACGAGCAGCAACTCGAGGCTCTCGCTCAGCCGTTCCCGCGTCGTCTCGTTGTTTTTCTCCGACAGCGACCGGAACACCAGCGGCACGGTCGCCGCGGCGACGCTGGAGGCGATCATGACCATGAACTGGCGCGGCAGATCGGCGGCGACGCCGAAAATGCCGGCGGCGTCCTTGCCGAGCAGATGAGCGACGATGAGCCGATCGCAGGCCGAATAGACCGCAACGGACAATCCGGCCAGCGTCAGCGGCAGGCCGTAGCGCGCCAGCTGCATGAACTGGCTGCGCTGGAAGCGCGCGATCTTCGTGCGGTCGCCGACGAGATTGAGAATGATGCCGGTGAGCGAGCCCAGGCCGAACGCGGCGAGCAATCCCAAGCCACCCCAGCCGAGCGAGATGCCGAGTAGGCCAAAGCCGACGCTGGACACGCCGCGGACGATCGAGATCGCTGCGAACCTGTAGGGGCGCAATTTGGCGCGCTCGAATTCCTGGCCGACATCGACGGCATTGGCCATGATCGCCACGAACATGCTGGCGAGCAGCAGCTCGACGCTGAGGTCGCTGCGGAACAGAATGACCAGCGGCGTGGTGGCGCAGAGGACCGCGGCCGTCAGCCCGAAGGCGACCATCGCCGTGCCGCGAAAATCCACCTCCGCCGACATCGCCTGATAGCGGGACACCGACAGCTTGATCCAGGCGAAGAAGATCGCGCCCAATATGCCGGCAAGGCTGATGCCGACGACATAAACGCCGTACTCGGCCGGCGTCAGCAGCCGCGTGTAGGCCGTGACCGCGAAGAAGCCCACCGCTGCGGGCAGGATGTAGGCGACGAGATAAATCGAGAAATGGCGGTTCAACATGCGAGCACGGGACCGGCAACGGTGTTGCGATGGTGACGGCCGTTAATCAATGACCTTGGCGGGGCGAACGAACTGCGCCGCAGCATCTCTCAAGAGTGTCACATAAGTCTGCAGATCGGTCGGCGAATGAGGCTGGAAGGCCGCTTTCGCGCGTTAGCGTTAAATTTGCCCTTTCCCTGGAGCGGTTGCTGCGATCACGACACGAAACCCTGATCCAGACTGGAACAGCGATGCAGCGCCACGCGCGTTGCGCACCGGACATCCGCAAAGGTTAACCCAACGACAGGAAACTCCGGCGTCGCAAGGCGCCGCTTGGTACGATGGCGCATTGGTTCCAAAAGAAACGTCCCACCGTGACCAGGCTCGACAGACGCGAATTTCTCCTCGGCGGCGCCGCAGCACTCGCGGCGGGGGCATCGGCGTCCGCCGCGCCGGCATCAAAACTCGCGCAGCGCCGTCCGGGCTTTGGCGCTGCGGCGACGCTCTGGGACCTGCAAGCCGATCCCAGGCTCGGCGAAGCCATCAGCACCTATTGCACCCAGGTGGTGCCGGTGCTCGAGCTGAAATGGCCGATGCTGCGGCCGAACGCGCACACGTTCAACTTCGAGCGCGCCGACGCGATCCTGGATTTCGCGCGGGAGAACGATCTGACGATGCGCGGCCACGCGCTCGCCTGGTATCACGACATTCCGGACTGGACCAAGCAGATCAAGGATTCCAAGGGCGTCGAGCGCGCCTATGTCGACCACATCGGTACCGTCGTGTCCTATTACAAGGACAAGCTGACGTCATGGGACGTCGTCAACGAGCCGATCCCGGACAATCCGAAGAAGGTCACCGACCGGCGCGACACGTTCTGGACGCAGCATCTGGGCAACCGCTGGATTCCGCTGGCCTTCCGCACGGCGGCCGCGGCCGATCCCTTCGTCAAGCTCGCGATCAACGAATATGACATCGAGTCGGCGAAGGACTCGTTCATTGCCAAGCGCGCGGCGTACCGCAACCTGATCATGGACCTGCTCGACCAGGGCGTGCCACTGCACGCCGTAGGCCTGCAATCGCATCTGCATGCCGAGCTCGAGATCGACACGCATGGGCTCGCCGAGTTCGTCACCGAGTTGCGCTCCTGGGGCCTCGATGTGCTCGTCACCGAGCTCGATGTCGACGACCAGAAGCTGACAGGCAATCCGGCAGAGCGCGACGCCATCGTCGCCAAGCGCGTCGACGACCTCCTAACCGCGATCTCGACCAGCGGCCCGGTGCGCTCGATCCTGACCTGGGGCCTCTCGGATCGCTATAGCTGGATCAACGGCACCTTCGCCCGCGCGGACAAGCAGCCGAACCGCCCCTTGCCGCTCGACGGCGAGTTCAAGCCGAAGCCGTTCATGGACGTCATCAGCAAGTTCACGAGAGACGCTTGAGACGCGGCCTTAGCGCGTCTTCGCCGGCACTTCGAATTCGGCCGCATCACCCATATCTTCAGGAGACAGGCTCGGGCTGCGTCGATCCCGCGAGCTAAGGCGGAACACGTCGCGGATGTCGTCGACCGAGGTCGACGAATAGGACTGGATGCAGAGCGCGACCTGCTCGGGCGAAGCGGCGCGCATCATCGCTTCGATGGCGGGACGGTCGAGCGGCGTGTCGTCCCAATGCGAGACCGCAATGCTGTCTTCGGTGACCCGATGGGTGGCCAGATGCGCGGGCGACTTCGCAACGAAGTGTCCGTACATCAGATACTCCGAGAACTTCTTCTTCCGGCACAGCGCCAGAACCCAGTTCAAGCCCGTCGCCGCCTTGATGGCGTCGGTCATCGCGCGTGCGGTGTCCTTGTCCCAGACCAGCGCGTTGCCGACATAGTCGTCGGCCGGGAACGAGCGCTCCTTGATACCGAGAAGCTGATCGACGGTGCGCAGCCACAGCCCATGCAGCGGATGGTCGGCGCCGATGTCCTTCGGGGTGACGAACAGCGGCGTCTTCTCAGCGCCGGCATATTGGCCGACGTCGAATTCGCGGAAGAACAGATTGTCCGAATCCAGGATGCAGACGCGTTGCTCCGGCGCGTTGAGGACGCCGGCGATCTTGAGGATCTGCTGGATGTGCCAGCCATGCACCGGCGACGACAGCAGCGACAGCCAGACGCGGCGCTTGCTGAAGAACTGAAGCGCCGGCGGCAGCGCCCACAGCCATTTCGGCAGATAATTCGAGGCCGGAACGATGACGCGCTTGTCGGACGCGAACCGCTCGAACAGCGGTACGTCCTCATCGTTAACGAGAACATAATGCCGCGTGTATCCCGAGAGCCAGGTGTCGATGCTCTCGCTGAGCAGCGAAAAGCGTTCGATATCCTTGGCGTAGCTGGCGGTCAGCAGGGCAACGGAATGCATGGAGCGCGCTCGAATGGCTATCAAGCCGCACTCATAGCCGCACCGCGAGATGCTGGAAACTCACAACCGGAATCAAGGTAAAACGAAACCAAGCATTAGCCATCCGACGGCAGCCCCTGCTCGATGGCGCGAAAACGCAGTGGCGCCAGCGCGGAGGCGCGCTGCCACCAGTCGGCGACGCGGTCGTCGAGCGCGGTCACACCGCGACCCTGGCCGGGGAAGATCCGGATCTGCTGCACCGCCTCGGCCTCGAACCCCCTGGCCTTGCGCGTGATCTTGAGGGCGGCGCCCTCGCGGTCGCGCTGCGTCAGCGGCGCCAGGAGACGGCCGCGCGGACGGAGCGACTGAAGCCAGAGCGGATGCGGGTGCGGGAAGCCGGCATGCACGATGATCACGTCGGCCGGTTCGCCGATCTCCTCGCATCCGTCGCCGTGCACGACCTCGACATTGCGATAGGGGCGAAGGTAGTTCGCGGCACGCGCCGCAAGCCGCCCGTCGCATTCGATTGCATGCACCCTGCCCTTGGGCCCCACGATCTTCGACAACACCGCCGAAAAATAGCCGAGACCGCAGCCGATCTGGACCACGCGGTCCTTCTCCCCGACGTCGAGCAGATCGATGAAGTGCGCCCACAGGCTCGGCAGCCCGGTGTCGAGCTTGCGGCGCGCATCGATCGCGACCAGCACATTGTCGTAGAGATGAACGGGATCGGCATCCGGCGTCAGCCGGTAGCCGCGCGCCGCCTCGCTCTTGATACGCCAGGGTCCCTTCGCCAGAAAATCCTCGCGCGGGATGGCGGCGAGCGCTTTGAGCAGGCGTGGTGAGGCGATCCGCTCTCGCTTCGCAATCAACTCGACGTAGCGCGCACGCGCGGCGGCAAGATCGCTCATTTCATCGCATCGGCCTGTTCAAGGACGGGCACGTCTCCGCCGAGCTCGCTGAGGAGCTGCATCGCCTGCTTCAGGTCCGGAGTATAAAAGCCCTCGCTGAACTTGCCGACGATCGGCAAAAGCAGAAGACTTGCGTGCTCCCGCTTGCCGGCTTGGTGCGACAGGCGCGCAAGGCTGACGGCGGTCCGAAGCTCCCAAGACAGCGCGCCCTGCTTGCGCGCCGTGTCCAGCGACAGGGCGAACAGGTCCTCGGCCTCCTGCACCGATGCCGGATCACCGTCCGACATCGTGATCTCGCCCTGCAGCCGATAGACCTCGGCGAGATAGGAGTGATCGCCGGTCCGTCTCGCGGTCGCGAGCGCGCCGTCCAGCGCGCGCAAGGCGGCATCGCGCATCCCGACCTTGGCATAGGCTTCCGCAAGCAGGCAGCGGAACCAGCAGCCGGCGAGCCAGGAATCCATCGCCTCGTATTCGTCGAGGCCGAGGCGCATCTGGCTGAGACCTTCGTCGGCCTCGCCGAGCTGGGCCAGCGCCCAGCCGCGCAGGATCGCCGCCTGCTGCTTCCAGTGCAGGAAATTGTGCTCGGTGGCGATGATCATGGCGCGGTTGGCGTGGTCGCGCGTGCCCTCGACGTCGCGCAAATGCTGGCACAGATAGGCGCCGAACACGAGCGCGAAGGCGAGCGTGAAGGGATGGCGGATCTTCTCGGCATTCGCGATCGCCTGTTCGCTGTGCTGGCGCGCCGCGTCGGGCCGGCCGAGGAACCAGAGGAGATAGCCGAGATAGGACAGCGAAACGACGCCGGGATCGGTACCGTGCCGCTCCATCAGATCGGAGTGCAGATCGGGACTGTAGAGGTTGATGCAGCGGTGCAGATGGTGCTGGGAAGCGGCAAAACGGCCGCGATAGAGCATCGTCATCGCGATCGAGCGGTGCGCCTCGATCAGATATCCGGTCTGCTGCGCCGGCTGCGTGCGCTCGTTCAGCCGCTCGCGCTTGGCAAACTTCAACAGCTCGACACTGAGATCGTGCGCGCGGCTGAGATCGGCACGGATGAAATGGCAGACCCAGAGCCCACGCGTGGCGGCGAAGGCCTTCTCGTCGTCGTCGAGCTGCTGACCGAGCTCGAGCGCGCGGATGTAGTTCTCCTCGACCTCCTGCACAGCGTAGCCCTTGGCGGCAATCAATGCGTTGCCGAGCGCGATGCGCAGCTCCAGCTCCATCTCGTCGGCGCCCTGCATGCGCGCATTGGCCTGCACGACGCTCAAGCCCCGGCGCAAATGCCCGATCGCCTCCAGATTGGCGCCGCTCTTGGCCGCCTGCTTGCCGGCCTTGAGCCAGAAGCTGGCGGCGCCCTCGCTCTGGCCGGATTCGGTGAGGTGATGGGCCAGCAGCTCCGGTTCGCGCTCGGTCTTCTCCGGATACATCTCGGCGAGCACCTGCGCGATCCGCGAATGCAGCTTGCGCCGCTCACTGTGCAGCAGGCTGTCGTGCGCGGCGTTCTGGATCATCACGTGCTTGAAGGAGTAGAGCGCGCCCGGCGGATGGCCGCGGCGCATGATCAACCCGGCCTCCTCCAGATGATTGAGCGCGGCCTCGATCTGCTCCGCCGGCGTGTTGGCGACCGCGTGCAGCGTCTCGTAGGAGAACTCGCGACCGATGGTGGCGCCGATCTGCGCGATGCGCTTGAACGGCCCCATCCGGTCCAGCCGCGCCATCAGCGAGTCGGTGAGGGTCGCCGGGATCGCGAGCTGCCGCCATGGGCCCGACAGCACGTAGCGCCCGTGCCGCTCGGTCAGGAGGTTGGATTCGAGAACGGTCTTGGTCAGCTCTTCCAGGAACAGCGGCACGCCGTCGGTCTTGACGATGATCTCCTCGACCACCTCCTTGGGAAGCTCGCGGCCCGCGACGCGCTCGACCAGCGTCGTGCGCAGCTGCCGGCTCAGGCGGTTCAGCACCAGCGTGGTGATGTGCGAATGCGCGTTCCAGCTCGGCTGGAATTCGGAGCGCGCGGTGATGATGACAAGGACCGGCTGGTTCTGCACCCGGGCGACGAGGAGGTCGATCACCTCGCGGGAGGTCGGGTCGATCCAGTGCAGATCCTCAAGCGCGATCACAAGCGGCATGTCGCGCGCAAGGCCGAGGAAATGATTGACCAGCGCCGCGACGGTCGCGTCCTTCTGCTGCTGCGGCGACAGGTCGAGCGGCGGATAGCGGTCTCCGGTCGGGATCGACAGCAGCGCGGCAAACAGCGGCGTGACCTGCTCGATGTCGCCATGGGCGGCCGCGATCGCGGTCTCCAGACCCGCCAGCGACGTCGCGGATGGATCCTCGCGGTCGAGGCCGAGCGAGAATTTGAGCTGCTCGGAGAATGGATAGAACGCCGTGGAGGTGTAATAGGGCGAGCACTGGAACGAGACGTGTCCATGGCGGTCGCCCGCGATCCGGTCGAAGATCTCCTGGATGATGCGCGACTTGCCGATGCCGGGCTCGCCGAACTTGACCACAACCTGGCCGTCGCCGTCCTTGACCTGCTGCCAGCGTCCCATCAGCAGCGCGATCTCCTCCTCGCGGTTGACGAGCGGTGTCAACCGCCCGCCCATGGCAGCGGCGAAGCGGGTCTCCGCTCGCGAGGCGCGCACCACGTGCCAGGCCTGCGTCTTCTCCGAGATGCCTTTCAGCGCATGGACACCGAGATTGCGGTAGTCGAACTTTCCCTTCAGCAGCGACTGTGTCGAGGACGAGATCACGACGCCGTTGGGCGGCGCCAGACCCTGCAGGCGTGCGGCGAGATTGACGGTTTCTCCGACCGCGGAGTCGCGCTCCTCGGTGCCCTGGCCAACGAGGTCGCCGACCACGACGAGACCGGTTGCGATCCCGATGCGGACCGCGGGGGCGTGGCTCAGCGCACCGCGCGGCTCGATCGCGCGCGCAGTCGACAGCACCCGCACGATCTCGAGCCCGGCGCGCACCGATCGCTCGGCATCGTCCTCATGCGCGGTCGGATAGCCGAAATAGACAAGGATACCGTCGCCGACGAAGCGCGCGGCAAACCCCTCGTAATGTTTCACCACCCGGACACAGGTCTCGCGAAAGCTCGCGATCATGTCGCGCACGTCTTCCGGGTCGAACTGCACCGACAGCGAGGTGGAATCCACCATGTCGCAGAACATGGTGGTGAGCTGACGCCGTTCGGCACCGACTTCCGTCCGGACCTGCGGGCGCGCCGCCACATCGGGCTTCTCTGCGGTCTCAGCCTGGAATAGCGCCGACATCGCGCGCTGAAGCCGCTTGCGATCGCCGAGCGGCAATCCGAGCTCGACCAGGTCGGATTCCGTCAGGTCCCCCATCACATCGAGATCGAGGCGGTGCTGCGCGAAGAGGTCGGTGTAATGTCCAAGACCGACGCCTTCGAGCCAGCGCTTCAACCCGCCTTCAGTCCCCGTAACAGGCTCATTCTCCAGCATGGTGATTCTGCCCGACCTTCACTCCGTCGAAGGGCTTTAGGCCCCTCAACCACAGATTTTGGGGCCCGAACTTCACCTCAGACTGGACGCGCTCCCTAAGTCTTGGGAAGAATAGCTCAATCAGATCAAAAGGGAATGGCATTGTCCCACATTGCATCCGTGGCGGGAGAGGATTCGGACAGCGCAGGCGCCGAAACCAGGACGTTTGCCGATATCGGCGGCCTTCTCGACTTTTATGCGCGCAAGACGCCGGCGGCACCGGCTCTCCTCGCACCGGGCCGGCCGGCCCTCACCTACGGCAAGCTGGGTGAGTTGATCCAGCAACTGGTCCGCACCCTGCGGGGGCTCGGCATTGCCCCTGCCGACCGGATTGCCGTTGCGCTGCCGCGCGGCGCCGACAGCGCGCTGGCGCTGATCGCGGTCGCCTCGGCCGGCGCCTGCGTCCCAGTCAATCCCGATCTGACGGCCGACGAGCTGCAGCGCTATTTCAGCGAATTGAAGCTGACCGCGCTCGTCACCCGGGCCGACATGAATTCACCAAGTCGTGACGTTGCCAAGGCGCTCGATATCGCGGTGATCGATTTCGTGCCGGGACCGAACGACAATCTCGGCGGCTGCGCGTTCATCGGCCCGGCAGTCGGGCCGGCCAGCACGAGCGGCGCCTCGCGCGGCGACGATGACGCCTTCATCCTGTTGACGTCAGGCACGGCGGCGAGGCCGAAAATGGTGCCGCTGACGCAGCGCAATGTGTGCCTGTCCGCATACAATGCCGGCCGCGTGCTGTCGCTCGCAGCCCACGACCGCCTGCTCAATGCCCTGCCGCTGTTTCACGCCCATGGCCTGATCTCCGGCCTGCTGACGGCGCTGGCCGCGGGCTCCAGCGTGATCTGCACCAACGGTTTCGACGCATTGTCCTTCTTCGGCTGGATGCGGGAGCTGCGACCGACCTGGTACACGGCGGTGCCGACCATCCATCGCGCGCTGCTGACGGCGGCCGAGGCCGACCCTGACCGCGCCCGGTCGTCGTCGCTGCGCGTGATCCGCTCGGCCTCATCCTCGCTCGCGCCCGCGATCCTGAACGGGCTGGAGGCGATGTTCGGCGTTCCCGTGCTCGAGACCTATGGCATGACGGAAGCGGCGTCGCAGATCTCCGCCAATCCGTTCGAGCTGCGCAAGGTCGGATCGGTCGGCCGCGCTGCGGGCCCCGAGATCGCAATCATGGACGGGGCGGGCCGCACGCTTGCGAGCGGCGAGCATGGCGAGATCATGCTGCGCGGGCCGAACATGAGCCGCGGCTATTATAATGACGAGGCGGCGACACGGGCCGCCTTCCGCAACGGCTGGTTCCGGACCGGCGACCTCGGCTATCTCGACGCCGACGGCTATCTCTTCATCGTCGGCCGCATCAAGGACGTCATCAACCGCGGCGGGCAGAAGATCTCGCCCCTGGAGGTCGAAGAGGTCCTGCTGAGCCATCCGGCGGTGCTGGAGGCCGGCGTGTTCGCCGTCCCGCACCAGAAGCTCGGCGAAAACGTCGCCGCCGTCGTGGTGCTGCGCCCGAATTCCGAAGCAACTCCGGACCAGCTTCGGCAGTTCGCGCGCAAACGTCTTGCGGCCTACAAGGTGCCGAGCCTGATCCGCGGCGTGGCCGCACTTCCGAAAGGCGCGAGCGGCAAGGTCAAGCGCAACGCGCTGGCCGATCTGATCGCAACCGCGGAGCATGGCGTCGAAGCGCAATTGCCGCGCAACGCGCTGGAGACCCAGCTCGCGGGGATCTGGGCTGGTCTGTTGGAGCTGCCGCAGGTCGGCATCGACCAGGATGTCTTTGCGCTCGGCGCGGACTCGCTCGCGGCGACGCAGATGCGCTCGCGCTTGCGCGAACGCTTCAATGTCGACTTCTCCTTCGAGGACATCTTCGATTGCGCCACGGTCTCGGCGCTTGCGGCCCGGATCGAGGCCGCCACAACCCATCGCGAGACGATGCTGCCCGCATGGCGCCAGGCGGCGGCAGCCGACGCACCGCTGTCGTTCCAGCAGCAGCGGATGTATGTGCTCTCGCGGCTCGATCCGACCCGCTACAATTACAACGTCGTCGAGGTCGCCGTTCTCAAGGGCGTGGTCGACGTCGCCGCGCTTTCTGCGAGCCTCGCCTCGATCTGCGCGCGCCACGAGGCGCTGCGCTCGGTCTTCATCGAACGCGAGGGCGAGCCGGCGCAGCGGGTGCTGCAATCACCTCCGCGATTCGAGCAGATCAAGCTCAAGCCCTGCGCCGCGGACAAGCAGGGCGCAATCATCCGGCGCGAGGCGCTCGAGCTCGCGCAATATCCGTTCGACCTGGCGCGCGAGCCGCCGCTGAAGGTCACCCTGCTGTCGTTCGACAAATCCAGCCACGCGCTGGTGGTCAACGTCCATCACCTCGTCACCGACGGCTGGTCGCAGCGGCTGTTCTGGGAGGAGCTTGCCGCCCATTATTCCGCTGCACGCAAGGCAAGCGCGGTGACATTGCCCTCGCCCGCCTTCCAGTATCGCGACTTTGCGCTGTGGCAGCAGAGCTGGGCTCAGGCGCCGGCGGCGAAGGAGCAGCTCGATTACTGGCGGACCCAGCTCGACGGCGTCACCACGCTGCCGCTGCGGACCGACCGGCCACGGCCGGAGGTCTGGAGCGGTCACGGCGCCCGTCACTATCTCGAATTCTCCAAGGCACTGTCGGCCGATCTGCGCGCGCTCAGCCAGGACCAGGGCGTCACGCCTTTCATGACGCTGCTCGCGGCTTTCCAGTGCCTGCTGTTCCGCCACACCGGACACGAGGATGTCGCGACGGGATCGCTGATCGCCAACCGCAACCAGATCGAGAGCGAGCGATTGATCGGGCTGTTCGCCAACACCCTGATCCTGCGCAACGATTTTGGCGGCGATCCGAGCTTTGGCGAGATGTTGCGGCGGGTACGGCAGGTCACGCTGGATGCCTACCGCAACCAGGACCTCCCGATCGAGGAAGTGCTGCGCGCGCTCCAGATCGCGCGCCGGAGCGACGGCAATCCGCTGTTCCGGATCATGTTCATCCTCCAGAACGCCTCGATCGAGGCGGCACGTTTCCCCGGCCTGTCGACGCGGCGGCTTGAGGTCGACCCGAAAGTCGCGCGCTTCGACATCACGCTCGAACTGGTCGAGGCCGACGGCCGCTTCACCGGCTTCTTCGAATACGCCACGGATCTGTTCGACGCGGCGACCATCGAAGGCATGGCCGCTCAGTTCAAGACCCTGCTCAAGGCCGTGATCGCCAATCCGGAGCAGCGCATCTCGCGCCTGCCGCTCCTGACGGAGGCCGAACGCCGGCAGTTGCTGGCGAAAGGCCAGGGCGTGGTGGCCAATTTCACCACGCGCGGCAATCTTTGCGAACGCCTCGAGCGCCAGGCGAAGAAGACACCAAACGCGATCGCCGTCTCCGACGGCCGCACCTCCCTGACTTATCGCGAGCTGGCGCGCCGCAGCCAGGCGGCCGCACGCTGGCTCGCGCGCGAAGGTGTCGGCGCCGAGAGCGTTGTCGCCTTGCTTGCGGATCGCGGGCCCGACCTGCTCGCCGCGATGATCGCCGCGCAGCGCGTGGGCGCGGCCTTCCTCAATCTCGATCCCGACCAGCCGCCGGCGCGGCTTGCGACCATCCTCGGATCGAGCTGCGCCCGCATGCTGCTGACCGGGCGCGCCCAGTCGGCCATGGTCGAGGCGCTGCTCGAACCGCTGGTCGAGCGCATCCATGTCGCCGAGCTCGAGGACGCGATTGCACCCGGATCGACCAGGCCGGCCCGCGCCGCACGGCGCGCAGCCGCGAGCCTCGCCTATCTCATCTACACATCCGGCTCCTCCGGCGCGCCGAAGGGCGTCATGATCGAGCAGCGCGGGCTGTCGAACCATCTGGCGTCGCTCATTTCCGAGCTTGGCCTTACGGCCAGGGACGTGATCGCCCAGACCGCGCCGCAGAGCTTTGTCATCTCGGTCTGGCAGTTCCTTGCCGGTCCCATGGTCGGCGCCCGCGTCCATGTCTGCGCCAACGCAATCGTGCAGGACCCGATCCTGCTCGCGCGGGAAATCGAGCGTGAAGGCATCAGCGTGCTCGAGATCGTCCCGTCGCTGCTGCGGGTGATCCTCGACCGCATGGACGACGCGCAAGTCCAGCGCGCCTTTGCGGAATTGCGGCTCCTGATCTCGACCGGCGAGCCGCTGCCCGTCGATCTCTGCCGCGCCTGGTTCGCCCGCTGCCCGAAGGTGCCGCTGATCAACGCCTATGGCGCGTCGGAATGTTCCGACGACGTCTCGCTGCATCGCCTGACCAAGGCGCCGGCGGCGACGACGAGCAACGTCCCGGTCGGCGCGCCGCTGCCCAACACCCAGCTCCATGTGCTCGATCAAAACCTCCAGCCGCTGCCGGTCGGCGTGACCGGCGAGCTCTGCATCGGCGGCGCCGGTGTCGGCCGCGGCTACATCAATGATCCCGCGCAGAGCCGGCAGCGTTTCCTGCCCGATCCGTTCGCGCGCCAGGAAGGCGCGCGGCTGTACCGGACCGGCGACCTCGCACGCCGCCGCGCCGACGGCACCATCGAATGCCTCGGCCGCGCCGACCATCAGGTCAAGGTCCGAGGCTACCGTATCGAGCTCAAGGAGATCGAGAACGCGCTTGCCGACCATCCTGCGGTGCGCGCCGGCATCGTCGAGCCGCGCCGCGAGGCGAGCGGCGATGTCAGGCTGATCGCCCATATCGTCGCAAGGGCCGGCAGCCAGAGCAGCGCCAGCGAGCTGCGCGACTTCCTGAAGAGCCGGTTGCCGGGCCATGCCATCCCGTCCGCATTCCTGTTCCTGGACCAGATGCCGCTCAATGCCCATGGCAAGATCGACCGGTCGGCGCTGCTGGCGCCCGCGCAGCAGGACGTCTCCGCACCGGACGCCGCCGTGCCGGCGCGGCACTTCACCGAAAAAGTGCTCTCGGACATCTGGGTCGACCTGCTGAAGGTCGAGAGCCTCGGCGTGACCGATAATTTCTTCGATCTCGGCGGCCATTCGCTGCTGGCGGGCCAGGCGATGGCGCGCGTCGCCCGTGCGCTCGGGGTGTCGCTGCCGATCAAGACCATCTTCGAGGCTCCGACGATCGAAGAGCTCGCCCGGCGGGTTGACGAGGCCGTGGCAGCAAAGCCGCGTAAGCCGGCGACAGGCATGCTGCGGCCTACTGAAAGCGGGCTCCCAACGCTCTCGATCGCACAGGACCAGATGATGCGGATCGAGCAGAACCTGCCGGGCCTGCCGCTGTTCAACCTGCCCTTTGCCTTCCGCCTCCAGGGCCCGCTCGATCCGACCACCCTCGCGCAGGCGTTCGGCGACATCGTGCGCCGCCACGAATCGCTGCGGACCGGATTCGGCCGGAGCGGCGAAGAGCCCGTCAGTCGCATCGCAACCCCCGGCGAACTCGGACCGGCCCTCACGATCGAGGTCATCGGCGACGGACGTCCCCATGACAACAAGCGGCGCAAAGCCCTCGAACTCAGGAAGATCGATCTCCTGATCGAGCAGGAGACCTACGCTCCGTTCGACACCGCGCGGCCGCCGTTGTTGCGGGCGCGGCTGTTGCGGCTCCATGCCGACGATCATGTGCTGCTGCTGACGCTGCATCATGCCATTGCCGACGGCTGGTCGATCGGCGTGCTGTTCGAGGAGCTGTCCAATCGCTATGCGGCGCTGGCCGGACGTCCGTCCGTGCCGCTGCCGAAACTGCCGCTCGCCTTTTCGGACGTCGCCCGCTGGCAGCGCTGGTGGTGCGGCACCGACGCCGCACGCCGCCAGGCCGCCGACTGGACGGAGAATCTGCGCGGCGCGGCCCCCGTCTTCGACGGTGAAGCAAGCCCCGGCGCGTCCACCGGGCATCACCCTGTCAGCCTCGAGCGCGAGCTGATCGGCCGGCTCACGGCGTTCGCCGGCCGGCATAACAGCACGCTCTTCATGTGCCTTCTCACCGGCCTGAAAGCCCTGCTGCTGGCGCAGAGCGGCCGCAACGACATTTCGGTCGCCACCGCCATGGCCAATCGCGCCCAGCCGGATACCGACCGGGTCGTCGGTCCGTTCGAGAACACGGTGATCGTCCGTACCCGAATCACGCCGGAGCTGTCGTTCGCGCAAGCCCTGGCCCGGGTGCGCCAGAGCGTGCTCGACGCGCATGCGCGCCAGGAGCTGCCGTTCAACATCCTGGCCGACCATCTGGAGCAGGAGGGGATCGATCCGGCCTCGCTGCTGCAGGTCTATTTCACCCTGCAAAATCCGCTGCGCCAGCCGCTCGATCTGGCTGACGTCACGATCGAATCGATCGGCAACGTCGCGCGCGAAGGCCAGCCGGTGCTGCCGATCGACCAGACCTGGCTGTCGCTGATGCTCAAGGAGCGCCCCACCGGAATCACCGGCTCATGCAATTACAAGGGCGAGCTGCTCGATGGCCGCAGGGTCGGTGAGTGGATGGCGAATCTCGTCGCGCTGCTGGATGCGGCCGTCGCCCACCCCAACGCGCCGCTCGGCCGATTACTCGCTCGCAGGGCGGCATGACCGGCTGTGCGGGCCGGGAGAACACAGGTTCACTCGCCAAAGCTGTGAATGACCAAGTTGCATCTTGATTATTTGGCGCCAGCGCGCAAGATTATTCCCTCGATTTGATTTGGACGATTATTTTCAACCGGGGGAGTATGTTATGGGTTTCATCAAATTTACCAAGGGTACCTCGTTGAGCGACAAGGACCGCAAGGCCCTGCAAAAGTTGCTGGGCGCCGAGAAGAAGAAGCTCCAGTCCGCGCTCAAAGATGTCGACGCCAGCCTTTCGATGCTGGGCGGAGCGAAGAAAGCCAAGAAGAAGAAGAAGTAAGGATCGTCGGCCGGGACGCCGCACGAATCCTCAGGCTTCACTTTCCGGATATGGGCCGCTCGCTCGTCGAGTTGGGGTCTCGCACAAGCTTGCGCCTGTAAACCGGCCTGCAAATCGACAAGAAATTGCCCGGGTGGACCGTTAGAAGCGGTCCGCTCAGTTGATTCTTGCTCAGTTGATTCTTCCGTCAGGGCCGGAGACTTGGCCTCCGCCTGACGCCATGGGCCTTATTGATGGCAGACGACAGAATTGAACTGTTTGTCGGACTGATCGAGACCATTGACGCTCCGGGCGCAGTCGATGCGTGCCGACGCCTGCTTTCGGTCGACGAACGGATCCGCGCCGACCGCTTCATGTTCGAGCGGCATCGGCGGCAATATATCTTCGCGCACGCGATGCTGCGCCTGGCGCTGTCGCAGGCCGCACCGAACGTCGCCCCCACCGATTGGTCCTTCGGGGCCGGCCGATACGGGCGTCCGTTTGTCGCGGCGCCCGCGACCTCGACCGCGCTGCATTTCAGCCTGTCCCATGCCGATGGCTGCGTTGCCTGCGTCGTCTCCCGGCATGAGACCGTCGGCGTCGACGTCGAAACCGTGTCACGGCGGGTCGCGCCACTGTCCACCGCGCTTCGCTTCTTTGCGCCGGAGGAGGTCGAAACGTTGCGCGGACTGCCGGAGCCCGCCGCGATCGAGCGCTTTTTCGACTATTGGACGCTCAAGGAGGCCTATCTGAAGGCAAGGGGGTTTGGGCTCAATCTGCCGCTCGACGCTTTCGCGATGCAGGTGTCCCGGGAGGCCATCGAGATCAGCTTCAAGCCCGATATCGCCGACGATCCGCATGCATGGCGCTTCTCGCTGTGCTCGCCGTCGCCCTCGCATCGCCTCGCGATCGCCGACGGCTCCCGTGCGCACGGCGGCCTTCCCATCACCCGCAATTCCTGGCCGTTCCAGGAAGCGGCTGAATGACGCCCCCGCGGCTGCGCGTCTTTCCCGCGATCTCGCGCAACCGCGATCCCAAGAAATATGTCGGCGAGCTGATGCGGGTGGCACAGTTCGCCGACCGCAACGGCTTCGAAGGCATCCTGCTGTTCGAAGGCAACGACGTGTTCGTCGAGCCCTGGGCGATGGCCCAGCACATCATGGGTGAGACCACGCGAAGCTCGCCGCTGATCGCGGTCAATCCCGTCTACATGCACCCGTTCACCGCGGCAAAATTCGTCTCGTCCTTTGCGCAGCTCCACGGCCGCAAAGTCTATCTCAACATGATCACGGGGACCGCGGTCAGCGATTTGCAGGGGCTGGGCGACGAGCAGTCGCATGCCGACCGCTACGTCAGGCTCGGCGAATTCGTCGCGCTGATGCGCCAATTGCTGGAAAGCCCTCGCCCGGTGAATTTCGACGGCCGGTTCTACCGCGCAAGCAATCTGCAACTTCGCCCGCGCCTGCCGGCGGAGCTGATGCCGGAATTCCTGGTCGCGGGCCAGTCGGAGGCGGCGCAGCGCGTGGCGAAGGAGACCGGCTGCATCAAGATGCAGATGCTGCCGCCCGATCTCGATCGCGGCCTCGATGCGCCCGGAATGAACTTTGGCATCTTCGCCCGCGAGGGACGCGACGAGGCACGGCAAGCCGCGAAGGCACGCTTCCGCGACAATCCCGATGATCGCGAGCTGCTCGCGCTCACCGTGGAGAACAGCGATTCCGTGTGGAAGCGGCGGCTGTATGAAGGCCAGAGCGGCGAGCTCGCGGACAATGGCTACTGGCTGCTGCCGTTCCTGACCTTCCAGGCCGACTGCCCCTATCTCGTCGGCAGCTACACCGAGATCGGCGCAAAGCTGAGGAATTTTGCGGCGAAGGGCCTGACCACGATCATGCTCGACATGGTCGCCGACGAGGCCGAGATGCAGCACGTCCGCAAGGCGCTCGCGGCGAGCGGGATGTTCTAGGACGTCACGCCGAGCGGACTGAGCCGTGCCAGCGGCTCGCTGCCTTCCGGCCGTCGCAAAAGCTGCATGACATGCCGCTTCAGGCGCACGAATTCGGGTTCGGTGACGAGATCGTGGCTTCGCGGTCGCGCAAACGGCAGCACGATGTCCTCGATCACCCGGCCGGGTCTTGCGCTCATCACGACGATACGATCGGCGAGGAACAATGCCTCGTCGATGTCGTGGGTGACGAAGACCGTGGTGGTCGGGATCTTGCTCCAGATGTCGAGCAGAACCTCCTGCATCATGCCGCGCGTCTGCGCGTCGAGCGCGCTGAAGGGCTCGTCCATCAGCAGCACCCGCGGCTGGTTGATCAGGACCCGCGCGATTTCCACGCGCTGCTGCATACCGCCCGACAATTGCGCGGGATAGAACGCCTCGAAGCCGGAAAGGCCGACCAGCTTCAGGATCGCGTCGGCGGCACGGTTGCGCTCCCTCCTCCCGAGACCCCGCATCTTCGGGCCGAAGGCGACATTGTCACGCACCCGCTTCCAGGGAAACAGCGTGTGCTGCTGAAACACCATACCCCGGTCCGGGCTCGGGCTCTGGACCTGCTGGCCGTCGACCGTGAGACGGCCAGCCGTGATCGGCAAATGCCCGGCCAGCGCGCCGAGCAGCGTGGATTTGCCACAGCCGGAGGGACCGAGGATGCAGACGAACTCGCCCGGCGCAATCGCGACATCGAGACCGCTGACCGCTACGAATGCATCGCCGCCCGATCCGAGTGAAATCGAGACATCGGCGAAGTCGATCCGACCGACGCTGTTCGTGCCGATATCCGCGACCCGGATGTTCATCGCGCCACCCTCGGGCTACGCCAGGGCATCAGAAGCCGCCCGGCCGTCGTCAGCAGCCAGCTCGAACCCATGCCGAGCAGGCCGATGATCAGCATGCCGACGATGATGTCGGCGTAGTTCTGCAGCGTGTAGGCTTCCCAGGTGTAATAGCCGATGCCGAACTGGCCCGAGATCATCTCCGCGGTGACGAGGCAGAACCACGAGGTGCCCATGCCGATTGCAAGCCCGGTGACGATGCTGGGCGCGGCGTCCGGCAGCACGACTTCGCTCAGGATCGCCAACTCCCCCGCGCCGAGGCTGCGGGCCGAGGCAACCAGCCGGCGGTCGACATTCGCGACACCGTGGACCGTGTTCAGCACGATCGGAAATAGGGCACCGATGAAGGTGATGTAGATCATCGACAGCTCGGACGACGGAAACATCAAGATCGACAGCGGTATCCACGCCACGGCCGGAATCGGCCGCAGCAATTCCAGTGGCGGCAGCAAAAGATCGCTCGCGGCGCGTGACCGGCCGATGGCAAAACCAAGGATCACGCCGATCACCACCGCCGCCCCGTAGCCCGCGAACACGCGCCAGAGGCTGCTGGTGACGTGTGCCGTCAGTTTCGGCGAACGAAACAGGGCGAGCGCGGATTGAACGACCTCGACCGGCGGCGGCACGTTGCGGAAGGTCACGATCCCCAGATTGAGATGCGTTGTCGAAGCGACCTGCCACAGGGCAATGCAGGCCAGGATCGAAAGGCCGCGGACCATCCAGCGGATGCCCGCAGGCCGCGCCTTGATAGCGGTGGCCATCGCCTCACCGGCTCGCGACGAGGGACTCGCGCGCGGCCGCGAAGTCGAGCACCGCGCCCCCGTTTTTCTTCGACCAGCCCTCGGCCGCCTGCTTGAGCAGGAACGCGCTCAGCTCGCCCCTGGAGGACCGCACGAACCAGGCCTGGTTTGCGAACAGCTTGATGCCGCTTTCGCGATCCTGAGCGTAGACGACGCGGATGGTCTTGCCGTCCTTCTCGAGGCCGGCGAGCGCCTTCAGCGCGTTCTCGGGCGACGCGTAGTGACGCACATGGGCCTCGTCTTTGACCCAGATCTGCGCGACGCGGCTGAAGTCGCTGATCTCGGCGCCCGTTGCAGCGTCCCTGGCGCGAAGCGGAAGCTGCGCATAGTTCTTCAGTTCGGAGTCGTAGTCGCGCCCCGCCTGCGCTGCCGCGATACGGATGAACTTGTCGGTGACGAACTGGTTGATATCGAGATCGCTGTCCGCGCGCTTGAGCAGCTTCAGCGTCTTGATCGAGGTTGCGACCGCCTGGCGGTACTCCGGCTTCCAGGTCACATCACGGGTCTGAAGACCGAGCGGCCCGTGAAAGAGGTAGTCGACCTCCGCCTCGATGCCGGTCACCTTCGCGATCAGCTCGCTGTACTTCTCCGGCTCTTCAGCGATCAGGCGATCCGCTTCCAGCGCTGCGCGCAGATAAGCGACGACGATCTCGGGATATTTCTCGGCGTATTCCGCGTCGACCAACCCACCGTGGAATGTCGGGGCATTGGCCTGCGCGCCGTCAAAGATCTTGCGCGCGAAGCCGCGCCACGGGAACAGTTCGGCGAACGGAACGAAGTCGGCATGCGCCTCGATCTTGCCGGCCTGCAAGGCCGGCCCCGCAACCTCCGGCGCCTGCGTGATGATGTTGACGTCGGTCTCGGGATTCCAGCCCTTGGCCTCGATCGCGCGGAGCAGCATGCCGTGCGAGGTCGAGGCGAAGGGAACCGAGATGGTCTTGCCTTTGAGCTCATCAAGCGATTGCACCGGCGAGCTCGACGGCACCACGATGCCGTTGCCACTGCCCTTGGTGCTGCCGGACAGCACGCTGATGAAGAGGCTGCGGCGTCCGGCCTTCTGGAACGCCACGCCGTTGAGCGAGCCCGGAAAGTCAGCCATCGCGCCGAAATCGAGCTTGCCTGCGACCATCTCGTTGGTAAGCGGCGCGCCGCTCGTAAAATTCTTCCACTGGATGTCGTAGGTGACATCCTTGTACTTGCCGTCATGGGGCAGAAATTTCTCAAGCAGCTTGAGCTCGCGAATGAGGAGTCCCCCGGTCGCGCAATTGATCGTCGTGTCCTGCGTCCCGACTGCCACACGGATCGTCTCCGCCTGGGCCGGCGCGAACATCGCAACGGTGATGGCCACAATGGCCACACTGAGTCTCAAAGAGCCGAATTCGATCATCGAACTGTCCTCGGGAGGCCGGGCGCGTGCCGGCGACAACGCTGGCCGGCACTATCGAAGGCGCGGCGCAACGCTTGAAGCAATTACTTGCGTTGCTGTCGCAGGACGTTCGCGTCATGATTCCGTCGCGCAACGACGCAAAGGATTTTCTCAGGACGAAGCCGTGGACAGAGGAATCGTTTCGCGGCCGGTCGCCGCACACATCAAGCTTTGCTAAGTGATTTGGAACGATCGCAAAGAGATGGACATCGCACCACCGCCGCACTTACCTATTCGCAAGCCCCTGGAGAGCTGACGGATTGCGATGACCATACTCAAGGAAGCTGCCGCGACCGAGCCTGCCGCTTTTGGCGACCGGCCTCATGCAGGCGTTCCGTTCGACTGGACCGACCACAAGAAGACGCGGCGGGTCCGCAGCACGCGTGCAAGGCCCGCAAGCTCGGCGCTGTTCATGAGCGAGACGATCGACGGGCTGAATGCCGGCGCGCATTTCCTCGACCGTTTGTCCGCGTCGGAGCAGGCGCGCGTGCACGCGGCCGGCCGCATCATCTCGGTGCCGCAGGGCGAAATGGTATTCAGCCAGGGCGATGGCCACGACGGCATCTTCATCATCCGCCGCGGACAGGTGCGGGTCTATTACACCGCGCCGTCGGGCCGCGAGATCACGCTCGCCTATTGGACGCCGGGACATTTCATCGGAGGCCCCGAGATATCCGGCGGTGGCATTCACATGTGGTCGGGCATCGCCATCGAGGCCTGCGAGATCGCGGCACTCTCCGGCCCGGCGCTCGAGAAGCTGTTGACCGGCATGCCGAGCTTCGCGCTGGCGCTGATCGACGGTCTCATCGCCAAGGGCAAATGCTACTCCTCGATGGCACAGATCCTCGGCACGCGCTCGGTGATCGAGCGGCTGGCGCAGTTCCTGCTCACGCTGTCGGAGTTGCACGGCACGGCCGACGGCGACACCATCGTCATCAACCGTAAGATCACCCATGACCAGATCGCCGCCATGGTCGGCTCGACCCGGCAATGGGTGACGATGATGCTGAAGCGTTTCCAGAACCGCCGCATCATCGCCATCGACGGCAGCACCATCCAGATCAGGCGGATCGACCTGCTGGAGCAGATCCTTTTCAAGGACTGAGGTTCGCCTCTCCAGCGCTAGCGCTTTGGGCGTTGAAGCACCCTCAGCGTCATGGCCGGGCTTGTCCCGGCCATCCACGTCTCACCCCTCGGCGCAAAGAACGTGGATGCCCGGGACAAGCCCGGGCATGACGACCTCTCGTAAACGTTCACAGACGATCGCCGGCCGCACGTGGGGAGAGGCGAAGATCACCGCGCCTCTTCAAACCCCGCCAGCACCGACGTCAAATTCGCGCCCAGAATATCCGAGAGATAGCCGCCCTCCTGCACGAACACGGTCGGCAGGCCCAGCTTCGCGATCGCCTGGCCGATGCGGCGGAAGCCCGGCGTGGTGACGGCGAGGCCCTTCAGTGGATCATGCTCGGAGGCATCTAAGCCGAGTGCGATGACGAGGGCACCGGGTGCAAAGGATTCGATCGCCTTGCGCGCGACATCCATCGCCTGGATGTAGCCGTCGTCGCCGGTGCCGATGGCCAGGGGGATGTTGAGATTGGCGCCGAGGCCGGGTCCTTCGCCACGCTCATGCGCGTAGCCCCACACATAAGGATAGTACGCGATGGGATCGGCGTGGATCGACACCGTGTAGACGTCAGGGCGTGCGTAGAAGATTCCTTGCGTGCCGTTGCCGTGATGGACGTCGACGTCGAGGATCACGACGCGCTCATGCTTCAATCGCAGATGCGCGGCTGCGATCGCGCTGTTGTTGAGGAAACAGAAGCCGCCGGCCATGTCGCGGTAGGCGTGATGACCGGGCGGGCGGCAGAGCGCATAGGTCGCATCCTCGCCGTCCATCACCATCTGCGCTGCCGTGACCGCAACGTCGGTGGCGGCGCAGGCCGCGGCCCAGGTGCCGGGACCGATCGGCGCCGCGGTATCGGCGGTGTGCCAGCCAAGGCGGCCTACGATGTGGGTGGGATAGGTCGCGGCATGGCGAACGGGATGGATGTTGCCGATCATTTCCGGGCCGGAATCGCCGAGCGCGGTCCAGGCGTCCCAGGCTTCGCTGAGGAACGACAGATATTCCGGGCTGTGAATCCGCGCACGCGGCCCCTGCCCGAATGTCGTCGGTTCGACCAGCTGATGCTTGCCGTCCTTCAACCCCTTGAGCAGGCGATCGGCGCGCTCGGGCTGCTCCGTGGTGCGCTTGACGACACCGCGAACCAGGAAGAATTGCGGATCGTGGCTGCGATGCAGTTCGGTATGGACGGCTTTCACTCAAACACTCCGTGGTCGCGTTGACGGTGCCCACAGATGTCTAAATGCCTGCGGCGGCCAGATGCAAGCAAGAAGAATGCCGCCGCTTTGGTGCTGCTCTGCGCCGGAGGCAGACCGCCGGTGACGCTCTAGCAGCGCCCGCGCTGGAGGCAGTGCTCGCGGCCCTGCTGGTCGGTGCGGAAGGACTCGACGAAGCCGCCCTGACGCTGGGTGACGAAGACGGTCTTGCCGTCGCTGCCGCCGAAGGCGAGATTGGTCGGCTCCTTGCCCTTCAGCGCGACCTCGCGCTCGACCGCACCATTGGGCTTCATCAGCGCGATGGTGCCCTTGAGGATGCGCGCGACATAGAGACGGCCGGCGACGTCGGTGCGAAGCCCGTCGACGGTGTCGGACTGAAAGGCTTTGACGAGTTTTGCGCCGGTGAGCTCGTTACCGCGGACGGTGTAGGACCAGATTTCGCCGCTGCTGGATTCCCCGACATAGAGCGTCTTGCCGTCAGGGCTGAGGTCGATGCCGTTGGTGGTGCCCATCGCGCGCGGCGCCGACATCACCTGCCCCTGCACCGTGCCGTCCGCGGATTTGGCGATGCGCCAGATGTGGCCTTCCCTGCCCTTCCAGTTCGGATCGCTCGCATAGATCGTGCCGTCGCGCGCGATGGTGATGTCGTTGGGCTGGTTCATCTCGTCGGAATGAAACCAGACGACGGGCTCGCTCGCGCCCTTCGGGATCGCGAAGATGTTGTGCTTCTTGTAGTCGGCGATGAACATGGTGCCGTCACGCGCAAAGCGGATGGCATTGCCGACGCTGCCCGCGGGCAGTGCCGTGAATTGCTCCGAAGCCGCGCCGCCCGCCGGCAGCTTGCCGATGGTGCCGGGCTTGCCAAAGTTGACCACGAAGAGATTGCCGTCGAGATCGGCCGCCGGCCCTTCGATGCCGAAGGTGTATTCGCCCGGCGGCGTCACCTGCACGCTTTCGAACAGCTTTGTTTCCGCATGGGCCGGCGATGCCGCGATGACGAGAAGGACGCTACTGCACAGGCACCAGAAATTCCTGCCGGATGTAATAGCCATCGTCGTCGCTGCACTCGCCATTCAGATAGGGATCGGCAGGCCGGAAGAATCGGCTGAAGCCGGGTTTGTCTACAGCGCTCCTTTGTGTCACGACAACGACCTTGGCGGCCGGTATTTCGCCGCATTCCTTGTTGGTCTTGCCAAAGAACTTGCGCTGCGGCGGGCCGGACTTGATCCGCATCCGCGTGCCCGGAACCATTTTCGCAACCAGCAGGTCCGCGGTATCGAGCACGCGCGTGTAGCCAGGTTCGGTCCTGGGCAGGCTTTCGCCGCCCGGCGGCATCAGCTTCTCGGCGCCGATACCGCGCAGCCGCGTGCGCAGCTTGCCGGAGCCTGGATCGCCCGGATAGATCCAGCCGTCCTGCGACAGCATGAAGCGTAGCACCGTCGCGTCCTTTTCCGCATCCGATTGCCCTGCCTTCAGGCCGAAATCCGAATGACAGCCGACGCAGTGCTTTTCGACGAGCCCCTTACGCAGCGTGGTGAGCCGGATGCTGTTCTGCGCGTCTTTTGCGACGAAGGCGGCAAGCTGATCGATCAGCGCCTGGCTGCGCATGTCGCAAGGCAGCGGCGGCGGATCGCCAGCAGCGCGATCGATGCGGATTACCGTCTGGTTCTTGTCCTCGACCAGCCAGATTGCGCCGTCCTCCGCGACCGTCATGCCGACAGGCGCGCCTTGCGGCCGCGCGCCGTTGACGCGGTGCCAGCCTGCGATCAGCTCGTCGAATGGCGCGGCGGCGACGTCGCCGGCGTCGGCCTGAAAGCTGTGGGTCGGATCGGCGGCGCAACTGACGTGGTAGCGCACCGGCGCCGGGGCAGGCTTCGGGAAGCCATGGTCGTCGACGTCATGGACGAGGACGCGGCTGCCGGTCGGACGATAGCCGTGCAGGCCAACCAGCAGCTTGCCTTCCAGCTCCGGGAATTTCGCGCCGTGATAATACAGCATCGCGAGCGGCGCGCCGTGCGGCGGCATCAGCGAGAACGGTGCCTTGTAGAGCGCATTGGCCGTGCAGAGCGACTTGTAGACCCCGGATTGCAGCACGAGCTTGAATTCGGGGCTCGGCGTCGACAGGTCGTAGCAATAGGGCCAGCCATAATGCCTGCCCTGCTCGATCGCGTTGATCTCCTCGTTCGGCTTGAAGATGTCGGGCAGGTCGCGGCCGTTCTCGCCTTGCAGGAAGGCGTAGCCGGCATCGGGAAAATTCGGATGCAGCGCCAGCGCCATCGAGTTGCGCAGGCCGCGCGCATAGACGGTGTGCGGCGGGTCCGGATCGGCCGGCTTCAGCGCCGGGAAGGTCCCGCCTGCGGGCGGTGTGAACAGCCAGATCGAGGCCATCGCGGACGCGCCCTCGGCCGCCGCGCATGGCCTTGTGATCGGCGCCGGCGTGATGCAGTCGTCGCTATGCGAGCCGACATTGACGAACAGCCGCCCGTTCCTGTCAAAGACGAACTGCTTGAGCGGATGCGCGCTCTCGTCGAGCCTGGTGCCGTCAGGCAATGTGATCCGGCGGCCAGGCATATGACGGATGATGGTCTCGACCGTGCTGCGGGGATTGTCGGCGAGCGGATCGAACCGGAAGATCGTCTCCGCGGTCGAGGCGTACAACTTTTTGTCCGGGCCAACCACGAGGCCGAACGGATATTCGATGGCGGTCAGCAGCTCCTTGAACCGCTGCCCCTGGGGCGCATGCGGATCGAGCAGCAGCAACCGTCCATCGGTGTGGCCCCAGCCCCCCATGTCGGCGACCACGAACAGGTCACGGCCTGGCACCTGGATGATCGAGCGCGGAAATTTCAGGCGATCCTCTTCGCTGGCGACGAGACCGGCGCAGAATCCCGCCTTCATGTCGATCTGGATTCTGGGAAAGGCGAGATCGCCGCTGCCACAGGTTTCCGTGCCGATCGCGTAGCCGCTTTTCCTCACCGGCTCGGAGGAGGCTCCCGGGGCAAGACCGAACAGCGCTCCGGCGACGATCGCCGCAAACAAGCTTCGGCGTTCATGCCAGAATGTGAGCTGGTTCACGGCGGTCCCCCGGACTTTCGGTCCAAAGTTGTTCCATGCCATGGGAACGCCGTCCAGTTGATCATCACCCCCCTGTGATCAAACCCGCTCGGGCCTTCGCAGCGACCAATCTCCGTAGATTCCCTTACCGGGCTCGCCCCGAATGTTTCGCAAAGGCCTCGGGTGGTATCGATTTGCCATCCCAGTCGCTCCCGACAGGAGACGCATATGGTCCAGGTCTATTTTCACTGCTCCAACACCGAAGGCACGCTGATCGATCGCAGCGGCACCGCGGTGGCCAGCCTGACCGAGGCGCGTGACCGTGCGGCCCAGATCATGCACTCGATGATCTACACCCCGGGTGCCGAAGACTGGCGCGACTGGGTGATCCATGTCAGCGGCTCCGACGGCGAGGAGATCTTCGACCTTCCCTTCACCGCCATGCTCGGCAAGCCGCATTGAGGTGATGCCGTGCTGTTCGCTTCATTAACCCTGCTCCGCCAGCCCCTCAACTTCGTCGCCACCAAGTGGCAGAAGCTGGTGCGGATCGCAGGCAACCCCTACCGCCCCGAGCTTCACTACATGCGTGGGCCTGGCCCGAAATGGCACGCCAAATATCAGGCCAGCCGGCTGGACCGCGGGCTCTGAGCGCAGTCCGCGGCTGCACCCCTACCTCCCCGTAAACTTCGCCTTGCGCTTCTCGACGAAGGCGGTGCGGCCTTCGATGGCGTCGGCGCTCTTGCGGATCGTGGCCTGAACCTCGATCTCGCGGCGGAACTGCGCCTCGTAAGCCGCATGCTCGCTCTCCTCAACAAGCGCACGCGTTGCGACCAAAGCGCGCGTCGGGCCGTCCGCCAGACGGCGCGCCAGGGCCAGCGCCTCGTCCATCAGCTTCGCGTCGTCGACGACCTGCCGCACCAGGCCGATCTCCTGCGCGCGTTCGGCCGTCAGGGGCTCGTTCAGCAGCATCAGCTCGAGCGCGCGCTGCCGGCCGACCAGCCGCGGCAGCAGCCAAGTCGAACCGAGATCAGGCACCAGGGCGATGCGGCTGAACACCTGGATGAAGCTCGCCGACCGCGCCGCAACAATCATGTCGCCGGCCATCGCAAGGCTGAAGCCGCCGCCGGCCGCGACGCCGTTGACGGCGACCACGACAGGCACGCGGCATTCGCGCAACGCCTTGAACGCCGGCCAGTAGAAGCGCATCACGCCGGCGGCGATGTCCTCGCCCAGCGCTTCCGATGCCTTTAAATTCTGTCCTGAGCAAAAACCGCGTCCCGCGCCGGTGAGAACCAGTGCGCGAATGCCCTCATCCCCGGTCATCTCGGCGACGGCGGCGGCGAGCGCGCCGAGCAGGTCCGGCGTCATCGCGTTCAGGCTCGCCGGCTCGTCGAGGGTCAGAATTCCGACGGCGCCATCCCGCGCCTGTTTCACACCTGCCATGCCGCGTCTCCCTTTGGATTTTCTCGTTGGCGGCAATGTGCCATCCTTCGCGCGCCCCGCCAATGCTGCAGCTTCCGCGTCAGCGCAACGAAGCCAGAACAACCGAATCCAGAGATCAAGACGACATCATGCCTCATCAGTTCAGCCTCGCCCAAGCCGTCCGCAAACCCGCCGTCACATCCAAGGGCGGCATCGTCGCCTCGCAATCGCGACGGGCGGCCGAAGTGGGCGCGCAGGTGCTGGCGGCGGGCGGCGACTGCGTGGACGCGATCGTCGCGACCACCTTTGCGCTGAACGTGCTGGAGCCCTGGAACAGCGGCATCGGCGGCGGCGGCGCCATGGTGCTCTACCGCGCCAAGGAAAATCGCACCGAGGTGATCGACTACGGCATGTGCGCGCCACAGAGCCTGCGCACCACCGACTACCGGCTCAGCGGCGAAGGCGCGGCCTCCGATCTGTTTCCGTGGCCGCGGGTAAAGGACGATCGTAACATCCACGGCCCCGGCTCGGTCGCCGTGCCCGGCGTCGTCGCCGGCATGGAGGAGGCGCATCGCCGCTACGCCAAAATGCCGTGGAAAGATCTGGTCGCGCCGGCCGCCGCGCTCGCCGGCGAAGGCCTGCTGGTCGATTGGTGGACCACGCTGACGATCGCGGCATCGGCAGCCGATCTCAAGCGCTATCCCGCGAGCGCGGCCACCTTCCTGAAGGATGGCCTGCCGCCGAGCGCGCCGTGGGGCATCAAGTCCGAGACGCGGCTGCCGTTGGCCACGTTGAAGGCGACGTTGTCGCACCTCGCCGCTGCCGGTCCGCGCGATTTCTACCAGGGCGATCTCGCCAAAAGCATCGCATCCGACATCAAGGCCGACGGCGGCTCGCTGTCGGTGGAGGATCTCACCGCGTTTCGCGCCCATCTGCGCGAGCCGTTGGCGATCCCCTATCGCGACGGCAAGGTGTATGCGACGCCGGAGCTCACGGCCGGACCGACAATGGCGTATGCGCTGCGGCTGTTGCAGCAGAGTCTGAAGCCGGGAAGCGCACCCGACGCGACCACCTACAGCGAATATGCGCTCGCCTTGCAAGCGGCCTTCCGCGAGCGGCTCAAGGACATGGGCGATGCCGACGGCAAGCGCTCGCTCGGCGCCGAATATCTGGCGCCCGCCTGCACCACGCATTTCTCCGTGGTCGACCGCCACGGCAATATCGCGGCGGTGACGCAGACGCTGCTCTCGTCCTTCGGCTCGAAATACGTGACGCCGCACACCGGCATCGCCATGAACAACGGCATCATGTGGTTCGACCCGACGCCGGGCACCACCAACTCGCTCGCACCCGGGAAGCGCTGCCTCTGCAACTACACGCCCGTCATCGCCGAAACGAAGGACGGTAGGCGTCTCGCGGTCGGCGCCTCCGGCGGCCGCCGCATCCTGCCGTCGGTGATGCAGCTCGTGTCCTTTGCGATGGATTTCGGCATGGACCTCGATACGGCCATCCACCAGCCGCGTATCGACGCCAGCGAAGGCGCGGTCGTGATCGGCGACATCAGACTGCCGGCGGACGTACGCAAAACACTTTCCGCACGCTTCGATTATGAAGAGACGCAAGTGCAGGCCCTGCCGCAGAAGTTCGCCTGCCCCAGCGTGGTGATGCGCGAGGGCGATACGAATTCAGGCGCGGTCGAGATCTTCCAGCCCTGGGCCGACGCTGTCGCCGAATCCTGAGCGTCACGACTCCTCCGCATTTGCACGCAACACCGCGATCGATGTTCGTTCGCCGAACGGACAGATGCGTGCCTAACAGGAGAGATTTCGGATGAAGAAACTTGCGCTCGCCGCGACACTGATCATCGCGGCCGGCTTCACCATGCCAAACGCCGCATTCGCCAGAGGCGGACACGGACATGGTCACGGCCATGGCCACGGTCACGGCCATCATGGCGGATACCATGGACACCGCCATGCCACTCCTCCCGGATGGCATCACGGGCGCAAGGTCGGCTGGCGCGGCAGGGGCTGCCCGCCCGGCCTGTGGAAACAGGGCCGCTGCTGACGCCCTATCTGCAAGTCATGCAAGGCGTCGCTCCTGACGGGGCGGCGCCTTCTTCTTCAAACGCCCAGCCGATCCCGCACCCGGCCCGCGATCACAGCAGTCGTAACCCCCAAGGGCCAGAACGCGTGCATCGGGATCGGCTTGATGCCTGTGACGGGCATGTCGATCTCGGCCTTGGCACCGCCGATCAGCCGGCGCGCGAGCTGCGCGCCCATCGCGGTCGAGAGCGCGACGCCGCGGCCGTTGCAGCCGAGCGAGATTAGGATGTTTTCCGCCGGCTCGTGCACATGCGGATAATGATCCTTGGTGATGGCGAGCCGGCTGTTCCAGCCATGCGACCACGCGGCGCCCTTGAGCTGCGGCCATAGCCGCTCGGCATAACGCATGAGATAGGCGACGTCGTTGGGCGACTTGATCCAGCGCATCGGGCCGCGACCGCCCATCAAGAGGCGGTTGTGCTGATCGATCCGGTAATAGACCGTGATGTGGCCGCTCTCGTAGAGCACCGGCCTTGTCGGCATGATCGAACGGGCGACCGCGTCGGAGAGCGGCGCGGTGGCGGCAATCGAGGAGAATACCGGCACGATGGTACGGCGGAGCGCCGGCCAGAGATCGTCGGTGAAGCCGTTGGTGGCGAGCAGGACCTTGTCGGCATGCACCACCGCGCGCGGCGTCTCGATGCGCCAGCGCGCGCCGTCGCGACGGAGCGACAGCGCCGGCGTCTCGCCATGGACCTTCGCGCCCGCGGAGATCGCAGCGCGCGCAAGACCGCGGGCGTAGCTGAGCGGATGCAGATCGCCGCCGCGCGTGTCCAGCATCGCGCCGATGTAGCGGTCGGTGCCGGTCATCTCGCGCAGCTGCTCGCGGTTCAGATATGTCACCGGCATGCCGCGGCGGATGCATTGCTGCGCCGTCTTCTCGATCGCGGCGGCGCTGGCCTCGTTGTAGGCCGCGCGCAGCGTGCCATTCTGCCGCGCTTCGCAGGGGATCTGGTAGCGGCGGATCAGGTCGTGCGTGAAATTGGTCGTGCCGTAGGAGAAGTCGATCATGCGGCGGCCGAGCTCGGCGCCGAAATCAGCCTCGATCTGATCGGGGTCATGCTTCAAGCCGGGATTGGTGTGACCACCATTATTGCCCGATGCGCCCCAACCAGGTTCCTGCGCCTCCAGCACCAGCGCCTCGACACCTTGCTCCGCCAGATGCAAAGCCGTGGACAGCCCGGTGTAGCCGCCGCCGACGATAGCAACGGAGACGGTCTTGTCGACATCGAGCGGCGGCGTGGCAACCGGCGCGACGGCGGTGTCGGCATAGAGCGAGGGCGGCAGAGGCAGGCGCATAGTCATGACGAGAACCGATCAGAGCGGATGCAGCACGCGGCGTAAAAAGTCCTGCGTGCGCGGGTGCTGGGGTTGATTGAGGACGGCCTTCGCCGCGCCCTGCTCGACGATGACGCCGCCGTCGATGAAGAGCACGCGGTCGGCGACGTCGCGGGCAAAGCCCATCTCGTGGGTGACGACGACCATGGTCATGCCGTCATCGGCGAGCTTGCGCATCACGCCGAGCACGTCACCGACCAGCTCGGGATCGAGCGCCGAAGTCGGTTCGTCGAACAGGATCGCCTTTGGCTGCATCGCGAGTGCGCGCGCGATCGCGACGCGCTGCTGCTGGCCGCCGGAGAGCTGCGGCGGATGCGCATCGGCCTTTTCGGCGAGGCCCACCTGACCGAGCAGCGCGCGGCCGCGCTCGAGCACCTGCGCACGCGGCTCCTTCTTTACAAAGAGCGGGCCTTCGACGACGTTTTCCAGCACGGTGCGATGCGGGAATAGGTTGAAGCGCTGGAACACCATCGAGACCTGGGTGCGGACTTTCACGATGGAGGACGCATCGCGGTCGACCTTCAGTCCCTCGACGTTGATCTCGCCGCGGTCGTAGCTTTCCAGCCCATTGATACAGCGCAGGATCGTCGACTTGCCGGAGCCCGAGGGGCCAATGATGCAGACCACCTCGCCCTTCTGGACGGAGGCCGTGATGCCCTTGAGCACCTCGTTCTGGCCGAAGCTCTTGTGGACGTCTGTGAGCTCGATCATTTCTTGCCCGCCCGCTTCTCGAAGTGACGGACCAACAGGATCAGCGGGATGCTCATGGTGAGGTACATCAGCGCCACAAGCGTGAACACGTTGGTGTTCTTGAAGGTCGAGGACGCGATCAGCTTGCCTTGTAGCGCGAGCTCGGCGACCGTGATGGTCGAGGCCTGCGACGAGTCCTTCAGCATCATGATCATGACGTTGCCGTAGGGCGGCAGCACGATGCGCACCGCCTGCGGCAACACCACGCGGCGCATGGTCAGCCACCAGCCCATGCCGATCGACTGCGCCGCCTCGATCTGGCCCTTGTCGATCGCCTCGATGCCCGCGCGGAAATTCTCGGCCTGATAGGCCGAATACGCGATGCCGAGCCCGAGGATCGCGGCCTGCAAGGCCGACAGCGTGACGCCGAGATCCGGCATCACGAAGTAGAGATAGAACAGCAGCACGATGATCGGGATGCCGCGGATCACGTTGATCAGGCTGGCACTGAGCATCGACAGGACGCGAATGCCCGAGACCCGCATCATCGCCCAGATCAGACCCAGCACCGTCGAGAGCAGCAGCGAGCCGATGGTGACGACGATCGTCAGCACGACACCGCTCATCAGGATCGGGAAGAACTCGACGGCGTCGTGCCAGAAGCCTTTCATCGGACAGCCTTACCAGCCTCTGTCGATCAACCCTGCGCCTTCTGACCCCACTTCTCGAGGATCTTGTCGATGGTGCCGTTGGCCTTCAGCTTCGCCAACGAGGCGTTGATCTTGCCGAGCAGCGCGGCCTCGCCCTTGCGGACGCCGATGCCGACCGAACCGACCGTGACGGGCTTGTAGCCATCGACGAGACGCACCTCGGGGAAACCGCCCTGCTTCAGATTGTAGGCGAGGATCGGATAGTCGGCGTAGCCGGCCTTGAGGCGACCGGTGTTGACGTCGCGCAGGATGTCCGGGATGTTGTCGTAGGCCTTGACGTCGGCGAACAGGCCGGACTTCTTCAGCGCATCGACGAAGGCGGTGCCGACCTGGGCGCCGACCGTCTCGCCCTTCAGATCATCCTGCGTGGCATAGGCCTTGGTGTCGCTCTTCGGGACCACCAAGCCTTCGCCGTAGGTGTAGATCGGATCGGAGAAGTCGACGACCTCCTTGCGCGGCGCGGTGATGAACATCGCCGCCGCAATCATGTCGATCTTGCCCGATGTGAGCGACGGGATCAGCGCCGAGAACGCCATCGGCTCGATCTGCACGCTGAGGCCGGCGTCCTTGCCGATCTCGGTGACGATGTCGACCATGATGCCCTGGATCGTGTTGGTCTTGGTGTCGAGGAAGGTGAAGGGAATGCCTGTCGGCGTCGAGCCGACCTTCAGCACCTGCTGCGCCGAAGCCGGCATCACCGCTGCAATCGCGAGCGCCGCGACCGCGGCCAGACCAAAACGCTTCATCGCATCCCCCTTTGGGCTTGGCCGATGTCGGCGCTCGCGCATGTCGTGATCAGACGTTGCGGGCCAAGCCGTTTCGGCCTATTTTCACCAATATGAAAATTTGGTCACACTTTCGCGGGCGATGCAAGCGGTTTTCATGCACATGAAGGAAGCGGTTTGACGTGAGCGGTGGCAAAAGAATGCGCAAACCGGCCGCCGCAAAGCCGGCGAGGACGGTGAAGGCCAGGAAGGTGCCGGTCAAGGCCAAGCCGGCCGAGCCCGCGATGGATGTCGCAGTCGGCCGCCGCATCCGGGATCTCCGGCGCGTCAGGCAATTCTCGCTGGAGACGGTGGCGGCGCGCACGGATCTGTCGATCGGTTTCCTCAGCCAGATCGAGCGCGGCCTGTCGTCGCCCTCGCTGCGCGTGCTGGCCACACTCGCAGACGTGCTCGGCGTCGGCATCGCCGCGCTGTTCGGCGCAAGCCCAAGTGCCGACGGCGTATCGGATCAGGTCGTGACGCGCGGGCTGCAGCGCCCCGAGCTGAAGCTCTGGCGCACCGGCGTATCGAAACAATTGCTGAGCCCGGCGAGCGCCGACAACAAGCTCAACCTGTTCCTGGTGCATCTGGAACCGGGCGGCTCCACCGGTGACGAGCTCTACACTCACGATGGCGAAGAGGCCGGCCTGGTGCTCGAAGGCGAGATGATGCTGACGGTGGACAGCGAGACGTGGTCGCTGAAGACGGGCGACAGCTTTCGGTTCGCGAGCCGAAGGCCGCACCGGTTTTCCAATCCGGCCAATGATGCGAAGGCTGTGGTGCTGTGGGTGAATTGCGTGACGGGGGCGGGGTAGCTTCTTTTCGCGCGGCGAGCGCAATTCCAGGCCCATCATCCTGAGGCGCTCGCGCAGCGAGCCTCGAAGGATGCACGGCCCCGATAGAGCCGGGCCGTCGCCCTTCGAGGGCCGCTGAGAAGCGGCCACCTCAGGGTGACGGAGAGGGAGTGAGTGAGCGATGCCTCTCCACCGTCATTGCGAGCGCAGCGAAGCAATCCAGGCTGCCACCGCGGAAAGATACTGGATTGCTTCGCTGCGCTCGCAATGACGAGCAGACAGAGTCTTAGCCGAACCGATACTTGTACCGGTCCACCGTCAGCGCACTCACATCGACCTCCGGCTTCCTGCCCGACAGCATGTCCGCGAGCACGCGGCCGGAGCCGCAGGACATGGTCCAGCCGAGCGTGCCATGGCCGGTGTTGAGGTGGAGGTTGCCGTATTGCGTCGGGCCGATCACCGGCGGGCCGTCCGGCGTCATCGGACGCAGGCCGCTCCAGAACGTCGCCTTGGAGAGATCGCCGCCGCGCGGGAACAGATCGGTCAGCGAGTGATCGAGCGTGGCGCGGCGGGCGTCGTAGAGCTGGCTCGAATAGCCGGATATCTCGGCAGTGCCGCCGACGCGGATGCGATTGCCGAGGCGGGTGATCGCGACCTTGTAGCTCTCGTCCATCACGGTCGATTCCGGCGCGCCGGCAGCGTCCTTGATCGGCACCGTGATCGAATAGCCCTTCACCGGATAGACCGGCAATGAGATGCCGAGCGGTGCAACGAGCCGCGACGACCAGCTTCCGAGCGCGAGAACGTAGGCATCGGCCTGCAACGTGCCCGCACTGGTCACGACACCACTGACGCGCGCGCCATCCGTGACAATGCGATCGATGCCGGTGTTGAACATGAAGCGAACGCCGAGCGCTTCGGCATGCCTGGCCAGCGCCTGCGTGAACATGTGGCAGTCACCGGTCTCGTCCTGCGGCAGGCGAAGCCCGCCGGCGAACTTCTCCTTCACGGCGGCGAGCGCCGGCTCGACCGCGATGCAGCCTTCCCGGCTCAGCACCTCGAATGGAACGCCATACTGCTTGAGCACGGCGATGTCCTCACCAGTGCCATCGAGCTGCGCCTGGTAGCGGAACAGCTGCAGCGTGCCCTGCGAACGCTCGTCATACTGGATGCCGATGTCGCGGCGCAGGTCGCGCAGGCAATCGCGGCTGTATTCCGCGATCGGGATCATCCGGCTCTTGTTGACCGCGTAACGCGCGCTGGTGCAGTTGCGCAGCATCTTGGAGAGCCAGACCCACATCACGGGGTCGAGCTTCGGCCGGATCACCAGCGGGCCGTGCTTCATCAGCAGCCATTTGATCGCCTTCACCGGCACCCCGGGGCCGGCCCAGGGCGACGAATAGCCGGGCGACACCTCGCCCGCGTTGGCGAAAGAGGTCTCCAGCGCCGGCTCGGGCTGACGGTCGACGACCGTCACCTCATGTCCGGCACGCGCAAGGTAGTAGGCAGAGGTGACACCGATGACACCGCTGCCGAGGATCAGAACTTTCACGCTTCGTCAAACTCCCGCGGCATCACGCTCGCCGCTGCAAGAACAAACTCCGCAACGGCGAGAGCAATTATCAGGCCACCCGCTTGATGGCGTCGCCGAGGATCGAGACCATATCGTCGATATGGCTCTTCTCGACGATGAGCGGGGGCGACAGCGCAAAGGAGTCGCCGCTCATGCGGAAGTACAGACCGCGATTGAAGCAATCGACCATGACGTCGTAACCACGCGCGCCGACCGCACCGTCACGCGACGACAGCTCTACCGCGCCCATCAGGCCGCAATTGCGGATGTCGACGACGTTCGGCAGACCCTTCAGCGAATGCAGCGCATCGCCCCAGTATTCGGCAATCGACGCACCGCGCGTGAGCAGGCCCTCGTCCTTGTAGATGTCGAGCGTCGCGATGCCGGCGGCGCAGGCCGTCGGATGCGCCGAATAGGTGTAGCCGTGGAACAGCTCCATCTGGTTCTCCGGGCCGACCATCAGGCCGTCGTGAACCTTGCGGCTCGCGAACACCGCGCCGCAGGGAATGGTGCCGTTGGTGATGCCCTTGGCCGTCGTCATCAGGTCCGGCGTAACGCCGAAGAAGTCGGCGGCGAACGGCGTGCCGAGGCGGCCGAAGCCGGTGATGACCTCGTCGAAGATGAGGAGAATGCCGTGCTTGTCGCAGATCTCGCGCAGACGCTTGAGATAGCCCTTCGGCGGCGGCAGCACGGCGGTCGAGCCCGGCACCGGCTCGACGATAACGGCCGCGATCGTCTCGGCGCCGTGCAGGCCGACCAGACGCTCGAGATCGTCGGCGAGCTCGGCGCCATGCTCAGGCTGGTCCTTGGCGAAGGCGTTGCGGGTGAGATCGTGGGTGTGGCGGATGTGGTCGACGCCCGGAAGATGGGTCGCGAAGGCGCGGCGATTGGCGACCATGCCGCCGACCGACATGCCGCCGAAGCCGACGCCGTGATAGCCGCGCTCGCGGCCGATCAGGCGAGTGCGGCTCGCCTGGCCGTTGGCGCGGTGATAGGCGAGTGCGATCTTCAGCGCAGTGTCGACCGACTCGGAGCCGGAATTGGTGAAGAAAATGCGGTCGAGGCCCTTCGGCGCGATCTCGGCGAGACGCTCGGCGAAGTCGAATGCGAGCGGGTGGCCCATCTGGAACGACGGCGCGAAGTCCAGCGTCATCAGCTGGCGCTCGACCGCCGCGGCGATCTGCTTGCGGCCGTGGCCGGCATTGACGCACCAGAGGCCGGCGGAGCCGTCGATCACCTTGCGGCCGTCGACGGTGGTGTAGTGCATGCCCTCGGCCGAGGAGAACAGGCGCGGCGCCTTCTTGAACTGACGGTTGGCCGTGAACGGCATCCAGAACGAGTCGGTCTTGATAGTGTTCGGAATCTGATGAAGGGTCACGGGCCACGCTCCTTTGCTGACCGGATAGCAGAGGCACGGCTTCGGAAGCGCAACAAGTCCTTTTCTGGTCACCTGCAAGCCATTGATTTCACTGGGGCTGCCGGTCCATATTTGCGCGATCCGCAACACCTGCAACAGGGACCAGGGGCATGAGCGTCGACATCGGTGGACGGCTGCGATTCATCCGGGCGCACCACAAGCTGTCGCAGCGCGAGCTCGCCAAGCGCGCCGGGGTCACCAATTCGACGATCTCGCTGATCGAATCCAACCAGATGAACCCGTCGGTCGGCGCACTCAAGCGCATCCTCGACGGCATCCCGATGGGGCTCGCCGAGTTTTTCGCGCTGGAGCCGGAGTCGCGGCGCAAGATCTTCTACCGTGCGGAGGAGCTGACCGAGGTCGGCAAGAAGCCGATCTCGTATCGCCAGATCGGCGACAATCTGTTCGGCCGCAGCCTGCAGATTTTGAAAGAGCGCTACGAGCCCGGCAGCGACACCGGACGCGTTCACCTCGTCCATGACGGCGAGGAAGGTGGCATCGTGATCTCGGGGAAGCTCGAAGTCACCGTCGAAGACGAGCGCCGCATCCTCAATCCGGGCGACGCCTATTATTTCGAGAGCCGTCGCCCGCATCGCTTCCGCTGCGTCGGCGGCAAGCCGTGCGAAGTGATCTCGGCGTGCACGCCGCCGACGTTTTGAGGCGCATCGACATTATCCGGAATCTTACGGAGTGCCCCGGTATCTTACGGATCTTGAGACATCTCAATCTCCGCGCGTCGACCCTCTATATGTTGCGAACCCAAGCCGAGAGACATTCCGGCGCCGCTTCATAACTGGGCTCGAAGATGAAGATCACGCTCGCCAATGCAGAGGCTGCGCTCGATGAGGTGCAGCGCGACACCGACAAGCTCCATTCGCAGGAGCTGCGTAAGGCTATTGCCGACTACATCGAGACGCAGCGAGAAGCGCTGAAGGCGCTCCGCAAGAAACTGCATTAGCAGGACGCGGCGGAACGAGAAGATCTCGTCCCGCCTTTTTGCCTCAACGCTGCGTCAGCAACTCCTCGATCTTGATCGGAAAGCGGCGGACACGCACGCCGGTCGCATGCCACACCGCGTTGGCGACCGCGCCGGCGCTGCCGGTGATGCCGATCTCCCCGACGCCCTTGATGCCGAGCGCATTCACATGCGGATCGTGCTCCTCGACCGTGATCACGTCGAGCGGCGGCACGTCGGCATTCACCGGGATATGGTACTCGCCGAGATTGGCATTCATGATCCGCCCGCTGCGACGATCGGTGATGGCTTCCTCGTGCAGTGCGAACGACATGCCCCAGATCATGCCGCCGAACAGCTGGCTCTTCACCAGATGCGGATTGACGATGCGCCCCGCAGCGAACGCGCCGACCATGCGGGTGACGCGGACCTGGCCGAGCTCGGGATCGACCTTCACCTCCGCGAACACCGCGCCATGGGCGTGCATCGCATACTCCTCCATCGCCGCAGGATTTGGCGCACCGGTGCCGCGGGCCTCGATCTCGGCAACGCCCGCACGGGCGAGGATCTCGACGTAGCTCTCGCCGCGGCTCTCGTCGTCGCGCCGGATCAGCCTGCCGTCGCGCGCGATCACGCCGGCATTGCCGGCACCGAACAGCGGCGAGCGCTCGTCACTGGTGGCGAGATCGGCGAGCTTTGCGACCACGGCCGCACCGGCGCTATGGATCGCAGCACCCGCGGTCGCGGTGTGCGCCGAACCACCGGCAATGCCGGCGTCGGGCAAGTCGGATGAACCAGCCTTGAACTCGACGCGGTCGATATCGAGGCCAAGTTCGTCGGCCGCGATCTGGGCGAGCGCCGTCCAGGCGCCCTGCCCCATGTCATGCGCGCCGATCTCCATCGCGCCGCTGCCGTCGCGGCGGAGCACCGCGCGCGCTTCGGCCTGGAACATCAGCGCCGGGAAGGTCGCCGTGCCCATGCCCCAGCCGACGAGAAGGCCGGCATCATCACGCATCTGCCGGGGCTGGAGCGAACGCTTCGACCAGCCGAAGCGCGCCGCGCCGTGCTCGTAGCAGGCACGCAGCGCCTTCGACGAGAACGGCTTTCCCGTGATGGGTTCGACCTCGGCGTAGTTCTTCAGGCGGAAAGCCAGCGGATCGATGCCGCAGGCCCAGGCCATCTCGTCGATCGCGCTTTCGAGCGCGATCGAGCCGGTGGCCTCGCCGGGCGCACGCATGAACAGCGGCGTCCCGGTGTTGACGCGCACGGCGTCATGCGAGGTGCGAATCGCCGGACTGGTGTAGAGCGTGTGCGAGGCATCCGCGGCCGGCTCGTAGAAATCGTCAAACGTGCTCGACACGGTTCTGGCGTGATGATCGAGCGCGGTCAGGCGCCCTTCGCCGTCCGTGCCGATGCGCAGCCGCTGACGCGTCGGTGCACGGTGACCGACCGGGCCGTACATCTGCTCACGGCGCAGTACCAGCTTGACCGGCTTGCCGACCAGCTTTGCCGCCATGATGCCGAGGACCGGCGGACCAGCCATCAGCCCCTTCGAGCCAAAGCCACCGCCGAGGAAAGGGCTGCGGATGTGGATCTTGTCGTGCGCGATCCCGAACAACTCGGCAACGCGCGCAAGCGACAGCATGAGACCTTGGGTCGGCATATCGATCTGCAGACTGTCGCCATTCCATGCGGCCACGATCGCGTGCGGCTCCATCGCGTTGTGATATTGCGGCGGCGTTTCGTAAACCGCGTCGATCTGCTTCTCGGCCGAGGCAAGGCCGGCCTCGACATCGCCGAGGTGATTTTCGGTGGGGTTGCCGACGCCCACGACCGGCGGCACATAACTCTCGCCGGCATCGAGGCCGACCAGCGCAGGCAGCGTCTCGTAGCGCGGCGCCAGTAGCGCCGCGCCTTCCGTCGCCGCCTCCAGCGTCTCGGCGATCACGACGGCGATGGGCTGGTTGGCGTAGCGGACCTCGTCGCTTTGCAACACCTCCATCCGGAACACGAACGGATTGGTCTTGATCTCCGGATCGATTGCGAGCTGCGGCTTGTGGTCAGGCGTCATCACATCGACGACGCCGGGATGGCGTTTTGCGGCGGCGACATCGAGCGAGGTGACGCGGCCATGCGCGATGCTGGCGACCGCCATCACGGCAAACAGCATGCCGGGCGGATGGTTGTCGGCGGCATAGGTCGCCTGCCCCTTGACCTTGAGGACGCCGTCGCGCCGGGTCAGGGGCTGACCGATGTTCGAGCCGTGGCGCAGATGGGCGGGAGAGCTGGATAGATTAAGCTCAGGCATGGATGGCTCCGGACGTCGAGGCAAAGGGAGAGGCCGGCAGCGCGGGAATACGCGCGGGCGTACCGGCAGCGGCAAGGGTCAGCGCGCGCACGACGATGCGGCGTGCGAGCTCGATCTTGAAGGCGTTGTCGCCGGACGGCTTTGCGTCGGTAAGCGCGCGCCAGGCGGCTTCCTGAAAAGCGTCGCTCGTCGGCGCGACGCCCTTGAGCACATCTTCCGCGGCGCGGGCACGCCAGGGCTTTGCGGCGACGCCGCCGAGCGTCAGCCGCGCCTCCGCGATCTTGCCGTTCTCGATCCGCAACGCAGCCGCGGTCGAGACCACGGCGAACGCGTAAGACGTGCGCTCGCGAACTTTCAGATAGCGCGCATGTGCGGCAAAGCTGCGTGCGGCAGGCGGCAGGCGCACCGCGACGATGAGGTCGCCGGGCTCGAGCGCCGATTCACGCTCGGGCGTATGGCCCGGCAGGCGATGCAGCGCGTCGAGCGCGATCTCGCGGCGGCCGTTCCTGCCCTCGATCTCGACGACGGCATCAAGCGCGACCAGAGGCACGCAGAAGTCCGACGGATGCGTAGCGATACAGCTTTCGCTCCAGCCGAGCACGGCATGGGTGCGGTTCTCGCCCTCACGGGCGTCGCAGCCCGAGCCTGCCTCGCGCTTGTTGCAGTGGCTGGCGGTGTCGTAGAAATAAGCGCAGCGCGTCCGTTGCAGCAAATTGCCGCCGACGGTCGCGGCATTGCGCAGTTGCGCGGACGCACCGGACAGCAGCGCTTCAGCGACGGCCGGGTAGGATTTCGCGAAGTTTGCGTCATGCGCGAGATCGGCGTTGCCCACCAGCGCGCCGATGCGCAACGATCCGTCAGCGAGAGTCTCGATCTGATCGAGCCCATCGAGATGCGTGACATCGACCAGACGATCCGGCCGGCTGACGCCGCCCTTCATCAGATCGAGCAGATTGGTGCCGGCGGCGAGATAAACAGCGCCCGGCTGAGCGGCCGCCGCAACGGCCTCGGCCACTGTGGCCGGCCTGATATAATCGAACGGTTTCATGCGGAGCGCCTCTGATTGGATTCGTCCGTGCCGGCCTGGGCTTCCAGCACGGCATCGACGATGCCGGCATAAGCGCCGCAGCGGCAGAGATTGCCGCTCATGCATTCGCGGATGCGCTCGGGATCGTTGCCGGCCTGCGCCTCTTGCATCATGCCGATCGCGCTCATGATCTGGCCGGGCGTGCAGAAGCCGCACTGGAATCCGTCATGGGCGATGAAGGCCGCCTGCACGGGATGAAGCTGGTCGCCGCGCGCCACGCCTTCGATGGTGAGGATGTCGGCGCCATCATGGCTGATGGCGAGCGCGAGACAGGAGTTGATGCGCTTGCCGTCGACGAGAATGGTGCAGGCGCCGCACTGGCCGCGATCGCATCCCTTCTTGGTTCCGGTCAGATGGAGGCGCTCACGCAGGAGATCGAGCAGCGTGACGCGCGGATCGTCGAGGACGAAGTCGCGCCGCGCACCGTTCACGGTGAGGCTGATGGAGTGGTTCATACAAGGCTCCGATCAGATATGGACATGAGTCATCGCTCAGCGCGCCACCTCCGTGGCCGCTGTCGATATGCGTTGGCCAGGCGGAACCCGGCCAACATCTGGAGGAAGATACGGAGGCACCCTCCGCTTAACAAGGGCCGCCCGAAAATATTTGGAATTCGTCGAAAGCCCGTGCGCATACAACGCGATGCAGCCTTGCTAGGGTTCAATCTAACCAATTCGTGATCTACATTGCCGCCATGGACGACCAGACCGACCAGATTCGGAAGCCCCGCGCCGATGCCGTGCGCAATCGCGAGCGCGTGCTCGAGGCGGCGAAAATCGTGTTCAACGCGGGCGGTCCCGAGGCAAGCCTGGAAGCCGTCGCCAAACGCGCCGGGGTCGGCATCGGCACGCTCTATCGGCATTTTCCAACTCGCGAGGATTTGTTCGAGGCGGTGTACCGGCGCGAGGTCGAGCAGCTCAGCGAGCTCGCCGAGCAATTGAAGAATGCCAAGGATCCAGTCGACGCGCTGCGGCGCTGGCTGCGCTCCAACGTCGAATTCGTTGCCACAAAAAAGGGCATGTCGGCCGCGCTGGCGCTGACGTTCCAGAGCTCATCGGAACTCGCGGCATTCTCGATGGACCGGCTGACCAAGGCGATCGGCTCGCTGCTCGACCGCGCGGTCGCGGCCGGCCAGATGCGCGGCGATGTCAGCCCGGAGGATCTGCTCAGGGCACTCGTCGGCATGTGCTACATGCACGACCAGCCCGGCTGGCAATCCTCGGTGCTGCGCATGCTCGACGTGTTCGTCGACGGGCTGCGGGTGCAGCCGGCCGGCAAGTCCGGCACCAAGGCCAAGGCGCGCGCCGCCAAGCCCGCAAAGCCGGCGGTGAAACGGAAGCGATAGCGCGCCGTATCTCCCTGAGGGCGTGCTAGGATCAGCATCGCCGGGATTTCAACGCGGAGCCTGTCATGCGCATGCCCTTATGATTACCCTTGGTGCCGCTCCAGCATGCGCCGCCGACGTTACTGCGGCACAGGGCGTCATCCGTGCCCAGGAGCAGGCCTTTGCGCGCGACGACGCTGCGGCGGCCTATTCCCACGCAGCGCCGGCGATCAGGGAAATCTTCCCCGCTCCCGATATCTTCATGTCCATGGTGCAAAACGGCTACGCGCCGGTCTACCGGCACAAGAGTTTTGAATTTGGCGAGAGCAGGAGCGAAGGCAACTGGATCTCCCAGCACGTCCACATCATCGACGCCAATGGCGAAGCCTGGGAGGCGCTGTACACGCTCGAGCAGCAGGCCGACGGCAGCTACAAGATCACCGGTTGCTCGCTGCTGAAGGTGGGACGAGAAGTCTAGGTCGCAAAACCCGGTCCCGTCTTGACCGCGTTCATTCGCGACCGGATCAGCAGCGTCAAGACGATGCCGACATTGAGGGCATTCCACGCCACGCCGTTCGCGAACGCCGCAGCGTAGGAGCCCGTCGCGTCGAAGATGACGCCCGACACCCAGCCGCCGAAGGACATGCCGAACACCGAGGCAAAGATCACGATGCCGACGCGGGTTGCGGCCTCGCTCGCCGGCATCGCCTCGCGCACGATGATGGCGTAGCTCGGCACGATGCCGCCCTGGAACAGGCCGAACATCGCGGAGATCAGATAGAGCGAAGTCAGGCTGTCGAAGAACAGATAGAACACCAGTGCAAAGCCCTGCGCCAGCGATCCGACCAGCAGCGTGCGGATGCCGCCGATCTTGTCGGCAAGGTAACCCGAGCCGATGCGGCTGACGATGCCGCAGGCCATCATCAGCGACAGCATCTCGGCGCCGCGCGCCACGCCGTAACCGAGATCGCCGCAATAGGCGACGATGTGCACCTGCGGCATCGCCATGGCGACGCAGCAGGAGATGCTGGCGATCGAGAGCAGCACGGTCAGCGTATTGGTCGAAAGCTTGAGATCGACCTGCGGCGGCCGCGCATTGGCGTGATTGCGGACCTTGTCGTCGCCCATCTGTGCGCGCAGGACCAGCACCAGGATCGTCATCAAGACCACGCAAACGAGGGCGATGCCGATATGCGTGGTGCGCCAGCCGATCGTCTGCATGCCCTCGCTGATGAGCGGCGGCCACATCGTGCCCGCGACGTAATTGCCGCTCGCGACGATGGTCACGGCAAGTCCGCGATAGCGCTCGAACCAGTGCGAGGCCTCCGCCATTAGAGGCGCGAAGGTCGCCGAGGTGCCGAGCCCGATCAGGAAATAGGCCGCGACGAACTGCCAGAGCTGGGTCGAGAGCCCCGCCAGCACATTGGCAACGCCGATGAAAGCGATGCTGATCGCCATCGCCGGCACGATGCCGAACTTGTCGGTGATCTTGCCGGCGATCACGCCGCCGAGGCCGAAACCGAACATCATCAGTGTGAAGGCCAGCGACACCGCAGCACGCGTGGCGGCGAACTCGGTCTGCACGACGGGAATCACCACGACGACCGCCCACATGCCGACGCCACCGACCGAACCGATCAGCAGCGCGAGCAACAGCCGCACCCAAGCCTGACGCGAATCAGGGGTGAATGAGGCCGGTCTCTGTCCTGGAAGATTTGGCGCGTGCACGGGCCGGACCATGTTCGCTGATCGCCGCGCGGTCAAGCAACGTGCCGCGATATTGGGCATGCGCGGTGCACTGCGGTAAGAAGATGCTTGGCGAAGCCGCGCTTTGCCATTAGTTTGCAATCTGCGTGTGCAAGATTGCCGCGCGAGGAGCCTGTCGGCGGAATGCTGTTGCGATTGACGCGATCGATGCGGATCAGGGTGGGGCGGATCATCGCCCTCGCCTATCTGTTCTGCGTGCTCGCGCCGGCAGCAGCCCTCGCCTGGGGCAGCGGCCCGGCGCCGTGCCTCGACGACGCACTCCTCGCCGATCTTGTGCCGGTGCATCACCAGATGCAGGCCGGCCACGTGCATGACGGTGTGTCGCATGACCACGCAGGCATGCACGCGCATCACCAGGCTGCCGCACAGGACGCGCCCGTCCAACATCACCATGACGGCAAGGCTGGCCCATGCTGCGCGATGATGTGCGTGAGCGCCCTGCCGGCCGACCTGCCCGGCGTCGCCAAGCCGCTGCAGCCGGTCTCCGCCTGCGCGCCCGAGATCGTGGCCAGCCTGCACAGCGCGGCGCCGCCCCAGCTCTACCGCCCTCCCATCGCCTGATCTGACGCGACGACGTCAGGGCCGCACGCGCATCTGCGCGCGCGAACCTGTGGTCTCTACGACAGATCAGGGATGACTCATGCTTACGCTTTCCGGGGCGAAGTTCGCCGCCGCATCCGCGGCGCGTGGACGACACGTTCGATTCAATTGGCCGCTGCTGGCCGCAACCGCGTTGATATTGTCCGGCTGCATGCCGGCAACTGTGCCCGTGGCCGGCGCCGATCCTGCCGATCCTGCGGCGAAGGTCGCGCGCGTCGGCTATCGCTCGACGATTACGCCCTACACCAGCCTGCGGCCTGCGACGCCGGGGCCATGGCGCGACCGCAACGACGCTGTCGCACCGCAGCCGAAGCAAGACCGGTAGGGGCGCGCCATGACGCATCATTTTGCGCGGGGCCTGCTGGTGCTCACTGCGCTGGGACTCTCCGGCTGCATGGCATTCTCGCCGGACGGAGGCATGACGACGGTCTCGGACCTCACCAGCCAGACCATCAACAAGGACGTCGCCTTCGTGCGAACGGCCGAAGGTGCGGAGGCCGTCAACGCGACCGTCCGCCGCTTGCTGGCACGCACGCTGACCACCGAGACGGCCGTGCAGATCGCGCTGCTCAACAACAAGGGACTGCAAGCGACCTATAACGAGCTGGCGCTGGCCGAGACCGAACTCGTCGAGCAGAGCCTGCCGCCCAATCCCGTGTTCTCGATCTCGCGAATCTCAGGCAATGGCGCCAGCGAGATAGAGCGTCAGGTGGTTGGCGACATCCTCGCGCTGGCCGCCCTGCCGTTCCGCTCCGAGATCGCCCGCGACCGTTTCCGTCAGGCGCAATTGCGCGCGGCGTTGGCGACGCTGCGGCTGGCCGCCGATGTCCGGCGCGCCTATGTCCGCGCAGTCGCCGGCAACGAAATGGTGGTGCTGCTCACCGACGCGAAGGCGACGGCGGAATCGACTGCACAGCTCGCGGTCAAACTCGGCGAGACCGGCTCGATCAACAAGCTCGATCAGGCCCGCGAACAAGTGTTTTATGCCGAGACCACGGCCGACCTCGCCACCGCGCGGCAGGCGGCAACGAGCGCGCGCGAAAGGCTCGCGCGCCTGATGGGGCTGTGGGACGGCGGCCTCGACTTCCGTCTGCCCGATCAACTGCCACCGCTGCCGCGCCGGCCGCAGGCTCTGCCCTCGATCGAAGCCGATGCGGTTGCCCATCGCATCGATCTTCAGATCGCGCGGCTGGAGCTGACGGCGCTGGCAAAGTCACTCAACCTCACCGAGGCGACGCGCTTTGTCACGCTGCTCGACCTCGCCGGCATCTCTCGCCGCACCCAGGATCCCGAGGGCCCGCCGTTCCGCGAACGCGGTTTTGACGTGCAGTTCCAGATCCCGATCTTCGACGGCGGCGAGGTGCGCGTGCGGCAAGCGGCGGAGACCTACAATCTCGCCTTCAACCGCCTGACCGAGCGCGCCGTGAACGTTCGCTCCGAAGCGCGCGACGCTTATCGCGCCTATCGCTCGACCTACGACATCGCCAGCCACTATCAGCGCGAGATCCTGCCCCTGCGCAAGATCATCACCGAGGAGATGCAGCTGCGCTTCTCCAGCATGCAGGTCGATATTTTCGCGCTGCTCACCGAAGCGCGGCAGCGCCTGGCGTCGCTGCGCGGCGCGATCGATGCCAAGCAAAAACTCTTCCTCGCCCAGTCCGACCTCCAGACTGCCGTCAACGGCGGCGGCGCACCTGCGTCGGGCGGCGACACTTCAACCACCATCGCCGCGGCAGCGCCTGCCGATGGCGGTCACTGAGATGGAGGCCAACATGTATTCCCGCCGAGGATTTTTGGGCACCGCCGCGCTTGCCAGCGCGTCAGCCGTCAGCGGCCGTGTGCAGGCCGCGTCCATTCCGGAAGCGCCTCACATGGACAAGGTGGTGATGCAGCCGCCGCTGCATCCGATCAGCGGCCCGGACTACCGCCCCGTGGTCACGCTGAACGGCTGGTCACTGCCGTTCCGCATGAACGGCGACTGGAAGGAATTCCATCTCGTCGCCGAACCCGTGGTGCGCGAGTTCGCCGAAGGCATGAAAGTGAATCTGTGGGGCTATAACGGCCAGTCACCGGGCCCGACCATCGAGGCGGTCGAAGGCGACAAGATTCGTGTCTTCGTCACCAACAGACTGCCCGAATACACCACCGTGCACTGGCACGGCATGATCATTCCCAGCGGCATGGACGGTGTCGGCGGACTGACGCAGCCGCACATCCAGCCGGGAAAAACCTTCGTCTACGAGTTCGAGATGAAGAAGAGCGGGACCTTCATGTACCACCCGCATTCCGACGAGATGGTGCAGATGGCGATGGGCATGATGGGCATGGTGGTCGTGCATCCGCGCGATCAAAGCTTCCGGCCTGTCGACCGCGACTTCGTCTTCGTGATGAGCACCTATCGCGTCGATCCCGGCACATACCTGCCGCAGGTCAACGAGATGACCGACTTCAACATGTGGACCTGGAATTCGCGGGTGTTTCCCGGCATCGATCCCTTGCCGGTGCGGCTCGGCGACAAGGTGCGCGTGCGCATCGGCAATCTCAGCATGACCAACCATCCGATTCATCTGCACGGCCACAGCTTTGCGGTGACCTGCACCGATGGCGGCTGGATTCCGGAGAGCGCGCAATATCCGGAGACGACCACCGACGTGCCGGTCGGCGCGGTGCGCGTGTTCGACGTGCTCGCCGACAATCCCGGCGACTGGGCGTTCCATTGCCACAAGTCGCACCACACCATGAACGCGATGGGGCACGAGGTGCGCAATCTGATCGGCGTGTCGCGCAAGGACCTCGCCAAGGCCGTCGGCAAGCTCGCACCTGACAGCATGGCGATGGGCTCGACCGGCATGGCCATGGGCAACATGGAGATGCCCGCGCCCGACAACACGCTGCCGATGATGACCGGCACCGGTCAGTTCGGCCCGATCGAGATGGGCGGCATGTTCACGGTGATGAAGATCCGCGAGGACCTCGCGCGCGACGATTACCGCAATCCCGGCCCCTACCAATTCCCGCAAGGCACCGTTGCCTACGAGGTCACGCCACCGGCCGCCGAGCCGGCGCGGCAGCAAGGCGCGCCGATGAAGAACATGAAGATGTGAGCGTTTCGATGAACCACCACCAACTGGAGAACAAGATGAAGAAGACGATCAAACTCGGACTTGCGCTGGCCGCGCTTTCGACTGCGCCGGCATTTGCCCACGACCAGCACGGGCATGGGACCTTTTCGGCCGGCGAGCCCGGCGATCCCAGGAAGCCCGCGCGCACGATCGAGGTCCTGCTGAACGAGATGGACTACGCGCCCGCCAGGATCGAGGTCAAACGCGGCGAGCAGATTCGTTTCGTGCTGCGCAATGTCGGCAAGGAGGACCACGAATTCCTGCTCGCCACCACGAAGGAGAATCTCGCGCATGCCGTGGAGATGAAGAAGCATCCGCATATGGAGCACGACGATCCCAATGGCGTCAGGCTCGCACCGAACAAGACGGCCGAGATCCTCTGGAAGTTCAGCAAGGCCGGCACGTTCGAATTCTCCTGCCTGATTCCCGACCATCGCGACTACGGCATGGTCGGCCACGTCACCGTGAAGTAACGAGGAAGACGCCCATGAACCGCACCATCCGTATCGCCGCAGCGCTGGCGCTGACCGTCGGTCTTGCCGCGGAGGCCTTCGCAGCCCAGGGCGCCGCGATCAGCGGCGAGGTCAAGAAGATCGACGAGGGCGCCGGCAAGATCACAAGCACGGACCGGCGAAAAGCCTCGGCATGGATGAACCCATGACCATGGTCTATCGCGTCAAGGACCCCGCTTTGCTCAAGCAGGTGAAGGTCGGCGACAAGGTGACCTTCGAGGCCGAGGAGGCGGCTTCGGGGTATACGGTGACGACGATGCAGAAGGCGAAGTAGGGCTACGTCCTCCGCAGCTGATTTTGGCGCCAAACGCTTCCACAGCGTCATGGCCGGGCCCGTCCCGGCCATCCACGCCTTCGGCCGCGCAGGCGGGACAAGCCCGGGCATGACGACTTCGTCCCTGCCAGGTGCCCGAAACACCCCAGTCTGACCTCCTGCCGCACCCTCCGTTAACCCTTTGCTAACCATACACCCGGCAAGAATTGCCGGGTGAAGTCGAGTGTCGTCAGCCGCGTAGAACGGGAGGTCCCCCGTGGACGCCAGTGCGGTGCCTCACTTTCGAAACGGCGGCCCTTCGGCCGCCGCGCAGACATTTGGGGCGCGCGGACGGCAGTCGCGCGGGGGAGCAGCTACCATGGTCGACGTCACCGCGGGACAGGGCGTAGGCAGCACGAACGCCGGCTTCCCGACCCTCACCGAGATCGGCAACATCCTCAAGCGCGGCGATATCGCGCTGGCACTCGGCGTCCTCACCATCCTGGTAGTGCTGATCCTGCCGCTGCCCGCGATCGTGCTGGACCTGTTCCTAGCGATCTCGATCACGCTCTCGATCCTGATCCTGATGACGTCGCTGTTCATCCAGGCGCCGCTGGAATTCTCCGCCTTCCCGACCGTCCTCCTGATCTCGACCATGCTGCGCCTGTCGCTGAACATGGCCTCGACCCGCCTGATCCTGTCGCACGGGCACGAGGGCACGGATGCCGCCGGTCACGTCATCGAAGCCTTCGGCAGCTTCGTGATGGGCGGCAATTTCGTCATCGGTATCATCGTCTTCGCCATCCTGATCATCGTCAACTTCGTCGTCATCACCAAGGGTTCGGGCCGTATCGCCGAAGTCGCCGCCCGCTTCCACCTCGACGCCATGCCCGGCAAGCAGATGGCGATCGACGCCGATCTCTCCGCCGGCCTGATCGACGAGAAGGTCGCCAAGCAGCGGCGCAAGGACCTCGAGGACGAGAGCGGCTTCTTCGGCGCCATGGACGGTGCCTCCAAATTCGTCCGCGGCGATGCCATCGCGGGCCTTTTGATCGTCTTCATCAACATCGTCGGCGGCATGATCATCGGTGTCGCGCAGCAGGGCCTCTCCTTCGCCGACGCCGGGCGCAGCTACACGCTGCTGACCGTCGGTGACGGCCTCGTCACCCAGGTGCCGGCGCTGATCGTTTCGACCGCGGCCGGCCTGCTCGTCTCCAAGGCCGGCGTGTCCGGCGCCGCCGACAAGGCGCTGATGAAACAGTTCTCCGGCTATCCGCAGGCGCTGGCGATGTCCGCGGCGGTCATGCTGGTGCTGGCGGCGCTGCCGGGTATCCCGACCATCCCCTTCCTGGCGCTCGGCGGCGGCGCCGGTGCGCTCGCCTGGCACGCCCGCAACCGCAACCGGGCGACTGCCAGGGCTGACGAAGTTGCAAAGACCGCACCCGCTCCGGGAACGCCGGGTTCACCTGGCGCCGCTGCGGCCGAAGAGCCGATCTCCGCCGCGCTCAAGATCGACGATCTCAAGATCGAGCTCGGCTATGCGCTACTGCCGCTCGTCAACGGCCCTGATGGCACCGACCGCCTCACCGAGCAGATCAAGGCGCTGCGCCGCTCGCTCGCGATCGAGATGGGCTTTGTGATGCCCGCCGTGCGCATCCTCGATAACGTCCAGCTCGAAGCCAACACCTACATCATCAAGATCAAGGAAGTGGACGCCGGCACCGGCAAGATCTGGCCGAACCAGTTCATGGTCATGGACCCCGGCGGCAGCCAGGTGCAGGTGCCCGGCATCCACACCACCGAGCCGACCTTCGGCCTGCCCGCAACCTGGGTCGATGCCAGCCTCAAGGAAGAAGCCTCGCTCAAGGGCTACACCGTCGTCGACGCCGCGACCGTGCTCTCGACCCACCTCACCGAGCTGCTCAAGGCCAACATGTCGGACCTGCTCTCCTACGGCGAGGTGCAGAAGCTGCTCAAGGAGCTGCCGAAGGAGCAGGGCGAGCTGGTCAAGGACATCGTGCCGGGCCAGGTCACGGTCTCCGGCATCCAGCGCGTGCTGCAGCTGCTGCTTGCCGAGCGCATCTCGATCCGCGACCTCTCGACCATCCTGGAAGGCATCGCCGACTCGCTCGCCTTCTCGCGCAATCCCGCGACCATGGTCGAGCATGTCCGCGCCCGCCTCGCGCGGCAGATCTGCGCGCAAAACACCTCCTACAGCGGTTATCTGCCGCTGATCGCGCTGTCGGCGCGGTGGGAACAGGCCTTCGCCGAATCCATCATCGGCCAGGGCGAGGAACGCAGCCTCGCGATGCAGCCCTCGAAGCTGTCGGAATTCATGACCGGCGTGCGCGAGGCCTTCGAGCGCGCCGCGCGCGAAGGCGAGGCGCCGGTGCTGGTCACGTCTGCGGCAATTCGTCCCTTCGTACGCTCCCTCGTCGAGCGGTTCCGGGCCCAGACGACGGTGCTGTCGCAGGCTGAAATCCACCCCAGGGCGAGATTGAAAACGGTCGGAAGCATCTGATTTGCCTTAAGAAGCCGTGTGTTTTTCGGCCACAGGCAAATGGTTTTTGAGTTCCCGGCGCCTTGTCGACCAAATGCAAACAAGGCGCCTCGCAAGCACATTACACCTTTGAAATAATTATATAATCGCACGATTGAGGGGTCGCTTTCGATCGCGATCTTTCACGTCCTGTCACGCTCTTGTGATCGCCCCTTGGGAACGAATCCCCCCAATACTAGGTTGTTGAGGACCGGAAGCATGAACCTCCCCCAACAGGGTAGCGACTACTTCGGGTAGATGGCGGCAGGAGCCCTCCATGAACCACTCGATTTACAGCGCTGATCGCTCGACCCACTTGAAAATCGTGGTCGTAGCCCTCGTCGCCGGCATCGCGGTGGCAGGCTTCGGCATCACGGCGGCGCGCACGGGTTCGGACGAAGGCCTGACCCAGACCGCCCGCGTCATCAAGGCCGGCAAGCCGGTTGTTATCACCAGCTCGAACGCATCCCTCGTTCGATAAGGAGATTTGACGAGTTTTGTGAATTCACGCGGCTCTTTACCAGCCCCCCAAAGTCGCCACGTGGATATGTAGACGACCCCAACCCCAAGTCGACTACGGAAAGCGCCCGCCCCCCACGGGCGCTTTCTCATGTCTGGGGTACCTCGTCATTGCGAGCGTAGCGAAGCAATCCAGACTGTCGCCGCGGAAAGATTCTGGATTGCTTCGCTACGCTCGCAATGACGGAGCAATTGGCACAGCCGCGATCCTCCAACCAGCCCCGATCAAATTCTACCGCGCCCCATAAGTCGGCGGCGGCGCCTGGACCGTCGGTGCTGCCGCAGCGAAGAGCTCGGCCTTGCTACCGGTGAGCGGCGGGTAGATGCGCTTGCAGTTGATGGTCTGCTTGGTCGCCTTTGCGGCCGCGCCAGTGGTGCGAACCTCGCGATCCCACCCCTCCGTATAAAGCGCGCCCCAGCCGCCGAGGTCGAGCACGGTCACGTACCAGTCGATGCGCAGCGGCAGCATCGGCAGGCCGGCGAGATCGGCCACGACGTTGTGACCGGCGAAGCGGCCCATGGGACGGGCGAACTGGCAGGACATCACCGTCGGGTGCAGTCCATCGACCACGCTCGAGGCGACATCGCCGGCGGCGAACACGCCCGGCACATCCGCAACCCGCAAAAAAGGATCGACCAGCAGGCGGCCGAGGCGATCGCGCGCGCCCGCGAAGCTCTCGGCCAGCCGGCTCGCGCGCATCCCGGCGCACCAGATCACGGTCTGCGCCGGGATGAATTCGCCCGAGCTCAGGTGCATGCCGGCGGCCTCGACGGACACGACGCGCACGCCAAGCCGCGTCTCGACGTCGAGCGAGGCCAATGCCGTCTCGATGACAGGACGCGCATGCGCGCCGATGGTGGCGCCGACCACAGGGTTGGGATCGACCAGGACGATGCGGCGGCTGCCGGTGATGCCGGCACGCGCCAGCCTGTCCGGCATCTCGGCCGCGACCTCGATGCCGGTGAATCCGGCGCCGACCACCACGACCGTCGAGCGCCCTGGCGATGGCGCGCTGTGTCCGAGCGAGACGAGATGATTTTCGAGGATGAGCGCGGCGGCATAGGTATCGACATCGAAAGCATGCTCGGCAAGGCCGGGGATGGCGGGACGCATCACTTCGCTGCCGAGCGCCAGCACCAGGCGGTCGTAGCTCAGCGTCTCCTCGCCGCTGCTCGTGACGAGCGAAATCTCGCGCCGTGACGGGTCGATGGCTTCGACCTCGCCAATGCCATGAGTGACGCCGATCGGATCGAGCAGTTGCGGCAACGGCAGTGCGACCTCGCTGAGGTCGGCCTCGTAATTGCGCACCCGGATGTTGTGATAGGGATTGCGATCGACGACACGGATCTCGATGTCACGGCCGGCCGCGCCGATCTCGTCGCGCTTGCGCGCGGCGCCGATGGCCGCCCACAGACCCGCAAACCCCGCGCCGAGCACGACGATACGCGCCATGTCCGTTTACTGCTTTGTCCAAGAATTCCGGCGGCCTGCCCGCGCAGGCAGATATAGCTCATTCGCCCGGATCGACCAACTGCGGCGGCGCCGCTCCGCAGCATAAAATCGCGGCTCAGGCCTCGCGCAGCTCCGATGGCGTCGCGCCAAAACGCTTGCGGAAGGCGCGGTTGAAATAGGACAGGTCGGAGAAGCCCGAGGAATGCGCGATGTCGCTGATCTTGCGCGCCCTCGCGCGGGGATCGCCGAGCAGCTTGCGTGCCAGCAACAGGCGCTGCTCCAGCACGAATTCGGTGAATGTCGTGCCGGCCTGCTCGAACAAGCGTTGCGCCTGGCGCGGGCTGAGCCCTGAGCGCGTCGCGATCTCGGACAGACAGAGATCGTTGCGGCCGAGCGCGGCCATCACGTCGGCACGCATGAGATCGAGACGGGCCGCCGCATGTCCGCGACCGCGCGCAAGGCTTGCATGCTCCGCATCGGTGCCGAGCAACAGGCCGACGAGATCGATCACGTGCTGCGCGGTCAGGCGCTGGCCGACGGCGTCGAGATGCGGCGCGTGATTGGCGGCGAGTGCGTGGTAGCGGAAGATCGTCTCGGCCACCGCGCCATCCGAGAGCACTTGCGACAGCTTGTCCTCGGCACGCGGATTGATGTCGAGCAGCGCGCGGCGCGGCATGCGGATGCTGGTGAAGCGATCTTCCTGGGTGTGGCCGACGGTGCCGGTGACGCCCATGTCGACGAGCACCATCTGCGCGGGCGCAAGCTCGACGGTGTGGCCGTTCTGCCCGACGCGGACAAGACCCGCATGCGCGGCGATCAGGACCAGATCGTCGCTGCCGTCGGCCAGATGGCTCTGCGTGCGCGAATATTGCGCGGAGGCACCTTCGGGAATGGCCAAAGCGATATTGTCGACCACGCTGACCTGGAGCCGGCAATCGATGCTGTCGCCATGGCTCGGCCCGACGTCGAGGCCGCAGGGACCGAAGGCCCGCTCGCGCCAATGTTCGAAGGCCGGACCATGCGGAAGGCCCGCATATTGGTGGACGAAGATGCCCGGCGTCTTAGCTGCATCCATCTGACTTCTAGCCCCTTTTCCGGCGCCATATGTGCGGCGCCGACTGCAAATTCCGGGCATTTGACGCCGTGGATTGCGGGGAGGTTCAACGCGGGCGTGGATTCGGCGGGACTTGTCGGGGTACGACGGCTGGACGGACCTTGGCGACGGTCGAGCGCCGTGTGCGCTCCATACGGGCTACGGCGCCACGACACCTACTTCTTCGCGGGCGCCTGCGGCTGAGACGGCGGCACGGTCTCGATCAGCTTGCCGGAAAACACCGGAGCCGAGGTCGGCTGGCCGTTGGGCGAGCCGCCGGCCTGCTCGACGGTGACGGCGTAGGTCGCACCGTTGACGACCTCGGGATCGAAGGAGCCGAGCACCGGGCGCGCGGTGAAATCGCCCGCGCCAATCACGCCGAGCGAGCGCGGACGCGGCAGCTTGTCGGAGATCAGCCAGAGCTCGAAGCTCTTGCCGGCCTCCGGCGTCGCGCCGACCTTGCGCACAGTGAAATTCCGCGTCGCGCCGTCGACGGTGAGGATGAAGGCGGGCCCGCCGCCCTGGCCCTGCAGCAGCGCGACATATTGCGCAGCAGCCGTGAGCGGCGCCGCCGGCGTCTTCACTTCCACCGTCTGGATGCGCGGCGCCGGGCGCAAGCCGCCCGGCAGCGCATCGGGCTGGAAGATCTGGAGCGACAGCGTCACCAGCAGTGCAGCCGCAAGCGCGCCCACCGCGGAGGCGATCGTGCGCCAGCGTTTCACGCGGCCCTCGAGCCGGATGACATTGCTGTTGTCGGCGACCGGCGCCGGCGGCGCGCGCGCGACGTCAGGATCGGGTGCATGGACCTGCGGCATGAATATCGGCGCGATGTCGGGAAGCGCATCGGGTGCCGGCCGCGCCGTCCCGGGCTGCTCTGTTTCGGAAGGCTGCAGCTCCGATTGCGGCACGGCGTCCGGTGCCAGCTCAGGCGGTGCAGCTTCGATCGAGGAGGACTCGGGCACAGGTGGCGGCGGCGGCGAAGCTTCCGGCGCAGGCGTCTCCTGCGCAAAGTCCGTCCGCGCAAGCTCGGACCGGATGTTCTCCCACACGATCGGACGCGGCTCGACCGAACCGACCATCTGGTTGAGGACGCCAAGCCGGTAAGCCCAGGCCTGCACGACATCGGCGAACGCCTTGTCCACGGCCATCATGGTCTCGACCTGCGCGCGCTCACTAGCGTCGAGCGTACCGAGCGCATATTCCGCGGCGAGCGCGATATGGTCCTCCGTGTAGGCCATCACTTGCAGTCCAGAACCACCCTCACAATGCGAGCCCTCATAGTCCGAGGCACTCGCGGATATCCAGCATGCTGCGCCGGAGCCACGTCTTCACCGTGTTGACGGGCGCGGCGAATTTTTCCGCCAATTGCTCGCGGCTCCAGCCGTTGTAATAGGCGAGAAGCACGAGCCTCTGACGATCCGGCTCGAGCCGGCCGATGCATTCCAGGAGCCGCTTCAACTCCTCGGTCATCTCCCTCCGCGCCAGCGGATCGGGGCTGTCGGCAGCGACTTCCATCGCCTGCGGCTCTTCCTCGATGGAGACTTCCGTCTTCTTGCGCACGATGTCGATGGCGCGGTTGCGCGCGATCGATGCCATCCATGTGATCGGCGACGACAAGGCCGGATTGAACTGGCCGGCGCCGTTCCATATCTTGACGTAGGTCTCCTGAATGACCTCCTCTGCGAGATCCTGTCGGCGCAAGATACGGAGCACGACGCCATAGAGTTTCGCGCGCGTGGCGACGTAGAGGCGCTCGAACGCGGCCTGATCGCCCCTGGCGACCTCCCCAATCAGCCCGACCAGCTCTGCTGGCGTCAGCATTCAGCCCCCCACGCACGGCCTGTCGCGTTCGACGCAGGCCCTGGCACTCCGCTACCATAGCGCGCGGCAAAGCCCATCACCAAGGGGCGGCGCGCCACACTGTGGATAGCAAACGCGAAACCCGGACCTTGCGGGTCCGGGTTCGACGAATTCTCGGCTGTTGGACCGCTGGCTGCGCCGTCAGGCGACGGCGCCGATGCGGGCGCGCATCAGGCCGATGCTGTCGAGGTCGGCCTGCTCGCGGGCGTTTTCTTCGGCGCGCTCGCGGGCCTGGTCACGCTCGTCGAGGAGCTCGACCTTCTTCAGTTCCTCGAAGGCTTCGGCCAGCGCGGCCTTGGCTTCGTCGAGCTGGCCCTTCAGTTCGTCGGCCGAGCGGGTCAGGTTCTCACGGCGCTGAATCGCGGCCTTGGCATAGGTCGGATAAGCGAAGTGCGAGGGATCGTTGATCCCGGCACGCTCCTGCTCGGTCGTGATCTCGCGTTCAAGATCGGTCGACATCCGCTGGAAGTCGGCGATCATGGTCTCGATCTGGGTGACCCGGCGGCGCTTCTCGTCGACCTGAAATTTCTTCAGGCGGATGAGGGTATCACGTGACTTCATCGACTCATACTCCCCAGAAGTCCCCTGGCTGCACGTGGGACGTCACCGGTCTCCCCACAGGCCCGATTGGGGCCAAGACCGGCTCTGCTACTCTGTGAGAGCGGATGATGACCTGACAAAGTTAGCGTTCCGTTTCCAAATCACCGAGGATTTGCGCCAACTGGCGGTAGCCGTCCGCCAGTGATGCATTTTCGTCCTTGCGCTGCCGCAGGAACGCCTCCAGCGGCTCGTGCAGCCGGATCGCCTCGTCCACCTCGGGGCTGGAGCCGGCCCGGTAGGCCCCGAGCCGGATCAATTCCTCCATGTCGGCATAGGTCGCCATCACCTGGCGGGCCCGCTGGATGGTCGGCCAGAACTGCGGATCGGCCGATTTCGGCATGGTGCGGGAGACGGATTTGAGGATGTTGATGGCGGGGTAGCGGCCGCGCTCTGCGATCGAGCGCTGCATCACGATATGGCCGTCGAGGATGCCGCGGACGGCATCCGCAATCGGCTCGTTATGGTCGTCACCGTCGACCAGCACCGTGAAGATCGCGGTGATCGCGCCCTCACCCAGGCCCGGCCCTGCGCGCTCCAGAAGCTTCGGCAACTCGGTGAACACGGTCGGCGTATAGCCCTTGGCGGTCGGCGGTTCGCCGGCGGACAGGCCGATCTCGCGCTGGGCCATGGCAAAGCGCGTCACCGAGTCCATCAGGCACAGCACGTCCTTGTCCTCGTCGCGGAAATATTCGGCCACCGCGAGCGTCAGATAGGCGGCCTGGCGCCGCATCAGCGCCGGCTCGTCCGAGGTTGCGACCACCACGACCGAGCGCGCCAGGCCCTCCTCGCCGAGGTCGTCCTGCAGGAATTCCTGGACCTCGCGGCCGCGTTCGCCGATCAGCCCGATGACGCTGACCGCGGCATCGACGTTGCGCGCGAGCATCGACAGCAGCACCGATTTGCCGACGCCGGACCCTGCGAAAATGCCCATGCGCTGGCCGCGGCAGCAGGTGAGGAACGTGTTCATCGCGCGCACGCCGAGATCGAGCGGGGCGCCGACGCGCTTGCGCGAATGCGCCGGCGGCGGCGAATTGCGGTATGGCATCGGCGCCGGGCCCTGCGGCAATGGCCCCTTGCCGTCGATCGGCTCGCCCAGCGCGTTGACGACGCGGCCGAGCCAGGCCGATGACGGACGCACTTGATTGGCGGCATTGGCGATGACGGCCTTGCAGCCGCGGCGCACCCCGTCCAGGCCGGCGAACGGCATCACGACAGCGTTGTTGCCGGAGAAGCCGATCACCTCGCAGGGAATGGAACGGTTCGCGCCGGTCTCGATCACGAGCCGCGCACCGACCGACATCGCGTGAATGGGTCCGGCCACTTCGACCATCAGGCCGCGAACGCCGACCACGCGGCCATAGATGTTGACGCCGTCGATGTCGCCGATCTGTTCGGCAAGAGCCTTCATCAGGGGCGCGCCTTTAATAAGAGGACCTTCATAAGGTGATCGCCTCCGATCCCGGGCTTCATGGCGAAAGACTTAAGTTTCGCCATATTTCTGAACGGCGCTTAACTTCGTGTTTACCCGCATCGTTAATCATTGCGTCACTGTCTTTGTGACTGAGCGTGACTCCCCTTCAGAAGAAGGCTGAGTCGCGGGAGTCGGTTAGGCCCGTCTCTTAAAGTGGAACTTGAACGGTACGGGGTGACAAAAGCTGCTTCGCGCGCAAGACCTTAGGGCGATTCGACAAAAATTGCACCGGGGGGACTTGCGTTCCAGAATCAGAGTTTGTTAACCATCTGTTGTCAGGATCCGAATCAGTTGTTCAAAGGCGTTTTGTTGAGTGCCGCGAATGCGGCCGACCTGACGCCCAGGAGCGGCGACTATGGGGAACTGGCATGCGCGTTTTGCTGATTGAAGATGACAGCGCCGTCGCGCAGTCGATCGAGCTGATGCTGAAGTCTGAGAGCTTCAACGTCTACACGACCGATTTGGGGGAAGAAGGCGTCGATCTCGGTAAGTTATACGATTACGACATTATTCTTCTCGACCTCAACCTGCCCGACATGTCCGGCTACGACGTGCTCAAGCAGCTTCGGGTCTCCAAGATCAAGACACCGATTCTGATCCTCTCCGGCCTCGCCGGCATCGAGGACAAGGTCAAGGGTCTCGGCGTCGGCGCCGACGACTACATGACCAAGCCCTTCCACAAGGACGAGCTGGTGGCCCGCATCCACGCGATCGTGCGCCGCTCCAAGGGTCACGCCCAGTCGGTCATCCAGACCGGCGACCTCGTCGTCAACCTCGACACCAAGACGGTGGAAGTCGGCGGCCAGCGCGTGCATCTGACCGGCAAGGAATACCAGATGCTGGAGCTCCTCTCGCTCCGCAAGGGTACGACCCTCACCAAGGAAATGTTCCTCAACCATCTCTATGGCGGCATGGACGAGCCCGAGCTGAAGATCATCGACGTCTTCATCTGCAAGCTCCGCAAGAAGCTCGCCAACGCTTCCGAGGGCCGCAACTTCATCGAGACCGTGTGGGGCCGCGGCTATGTGCTGCGCGAGCCGCACGAGCACGAAGAGCGCATTCCCGCCTGATCCCTAAGTTTACGTCGCGAGCCCCCGGGGCTCGCTCCTCCCAGCCTGGACCCCGCCGCAAATGGCGGGGTTTTGTTTTTTGGGGACGCCAACGCGGCCTCATCGTCCTTGCGCCGTTGAACCGCTATCCTCCCCCCGCCGACGAATGGTCGCTGCACGATGGGGGAACGATGATCCTGCAATCACTGGCCGGCCTGCCCGCCTTCCTGGTCTATTTCTGCACCGGCCTGATCGCGATCGTGGCGTATCTGTTCGTCTACACCCGCATCACTCCGCACAATGAGTTCCAGCTCATCCGCGACAACGAGCCGGCCGCCGCGATCGCGCTCGGCCTCAGCCTGCTCGGCTTCGTGGCGCCATTGGTCAGCGCGATCGCGCATTCGGCCAATGTGCTGGACTGCCTGATCTGGGCGGTCATCGCGCTGATCGTGCAGATCATCGTGCTCTTTCTGGTGAAGGTCCCGGTGCCGAACCTGTCGGCGCGGATTGCCGCAGGCGAGCTTGCGCCGGCGATCTGGCTCGGGCTGTCCTCGCTCGCGGCGGGCCTGTTGAACGCCGCCTGCATGATCTACTGACATGGCCAAACCCTCCAAAAAGGAGTTCGGCAAGCGCCGGCCAGCGCCCGTGGCGCCGCCATCGGGGCCGCCGGTGAAGCGCTCCGGCCATGTCGCGCTGCTGGTGATGGGCACGATCGCGGTCGGCACCACCGCCTACACGCTGATGCCGCGGCAGCACTGCGAGCCCTCGCCCGGAGCCGTGCCGGGCCAGACGACCACGACGTGCAGCAGTAGCAGCAGTTCATCGGGCGGCAGCAGCTCGCGCTGGTCGTCGCGATCGAGCTTCTTCAGCAGCGATTCCTCGAGCCATTCCTCATCGGGAACCTCTTCGGACTCAGGCTCCAGCAGCGTGAGCCGTGGCGGCTTCGGCTCGTTCGGCCATGGCTTCTCGGGCGGCGGCTGATCCATGCGACGCATCGTCTGCCCCGAGCGCGACGACTGGCGGCAGACCGCCGAACAATGCGGCTTCGCCTTCCACACGATCGACGGCGAACGCTATTGGGACGAGAGTGCCTATTACGCCTTCACGCTCGACGAGATCGAGCGCGGCATCGAGGCGCCGACAGCCGAGATCGACGCGATGTGCCTCGAGCTTGCCGGCCGCGTGATCGGTGACGAGCGCTATCTGCGACGCTTGAAGATTCCGGAGGCGTTCTGGAGCTTGATCGCCGAGAGCTGGGAGCGCGACGATCGCAGCCTCTATGGCCGGCTCGATCTGAAGTTCGACGGACAGTCGCCTGCAAAGCTGCTCGAATACAACGCGGATACGCCGACCTCGATTTTCGAGGCCGCGGTGTTTCAATGGACCTGGCTCGAACAGGCGATCGAACGCCGCATCATTCCGGCGCGCGCCGACCAGTTCAACTCCATCCACGAGCGGCTGATCGCGGCGTGGAAGGAGATTGCCGCAGGCCGCCACGTCCATCTCACCGGCACCACCGGCAACGAGGAAGACGCCGGCACACTCGCTTATCTCGAGGACACCGCGCGCCAGGCGGGGCTCTCGACCAGGATGCTCGACATCGAGGAGATCGGCTGGCGCGACGAGCCTGGCGGCTTCGTCGATCTCGACGACGGCGACATCGCGTTCGCCTTCAAGCTCTATCCCTGGGAATGGATGTTCCACGACGCCTTCGGCGCCAAGCTGATGAGCGCGCCCACGCGCTGGATCGAGCCGCCGTGGAAGGCGGTGCTCTCCAACAAGGGCATTTTGCCGCTGCTCTGGGAGATGTTTCCGAACCATCCCAATCTGCTGCCGGCCTTCTTCGAGGACGACGCGCGGGCAGCCGAGCTCGGCAGTTCCTACGTCCGCAAGCCGCTGCTGTCGCGCGAAGGTGCCAATGTCACGCTGGTGTCCGGAGGCATGCCGCTCGACGAGCAGGCAGGACCTTACGGCGCTGAAGGCTTCGTGCGGCAGGCACTGTCGCCGCTGCCGAATTTCTCGGGCTTCTATGTGGTGGTGGGAAGCTGGCTGGTGAACCACGAGCCATGCGGCCTGTCGATCCGCGAGGACGAGAGCCCGATCACCGGCAACCGCTCGCGGTTTCTGCCGCATGCGATTTTGTAGAGTCTCGTCATTCCGGGGCGCGACGTAGTCGCGAGCCCGGAATCCATAACCACAGGCAGATGAAAGAGGCCGGCTCTGTCAGCCTGCCTGTTACGATTGCCTGTGGTTATGGATTCCGGGCTCGGCGCTGACGCGCCGCCCCGGAATGACAGAAACGGAGATCACCTCGCCGCGGCGACCTTCAGCGGCTGCGGCATCAATCCGCCCATCGGACGGCCGGAGCGCGCGGGATTGAGCTGATAGAGACCGCGGCGCTCGGTGATCGGGCGGAACGCGTCGGTGATGCCGACGACGGATTCGGCCGCGCCAAGCAGCAGCGTGCCGTCGGCTTCCAGTCCCTTCGCCATGCGCTCGAAGATCACGGCCTTGGTGTCCTGGTCGAAATAGATCAGGACGTTGCGGCAGAAGATCACGTCGAACGTGCCGAGATGGGAGAAGTCCTGCAACAGATTGAGCTGACGGAACTGCACCATCGCGCGAATGTCGGCATTGAGCTGCCAGAGCTCGCCGACTTGCGTGAAGTATTTCATCAGGTGCTGGATCGGCAGGCCGCGCTGCACCTCGAACTGGCTGTAGATGCCAGCCCTGGATTTCTCCAGCACCTCCTGCGACAGATCGGTGGCGACGATCTCGATGCGCCAGCCGGCGAAGGCCGCGCCCATCTCCTTCACGCACATCGCGATCGAATAGGGCTCCTGCCCGGTCGACGAGGCCGCCGACCAGATGCGGAGCGACCTGCGCGCCGCGCGCGCCTGGAGCAGGCCCGGCAGGATGGTTTCGCGCAGATGATCGAACGGGATCTTGTCGCGGTAGAAGAAGGTCTCGTTGGTGGTCATCGCTTCGACCACGTCGGTCGCAAGCCGGCCGTCGCCGTTCCTGATCTTCAGCACGAGATCGGGAATGCCGGGCAAGCTCGCCTTACGGGCAAGCGGCAGCAGCCGGCTCTCGACGAGATATTGCTTGTCGGCGGAGAGATCGAGGCCGGAGCGCTCTTTCAGGAACTTGCGCAGATATTCGTAGTCGACCGGCGTCACGAGCGGTCTCCCGCGAACAGGCGGTTGACCTTGGCGCCGATCTGGTTGAGCGGCAGGATCGCCGCGCAGATGCCGGCATTTGCCGCCGCGCCCGGCATGCCCCAGACCACGCTGGAGGCTTCGTCCTGCGCGATCACGTTGCCGCCGGCGGCGACGATGTCCTTGCCGCCGCGCATGCCGTCCGAGCCCATGCCCGTCAGGATCACCGAGAGGATGTTGCCGTGCCAGATGTCGATGGCAGAGGTGAACAGCGGATCGACCGCGGGCTTGCAGAAATTGACGGCCGGACCGTCGTCGAGCGCGATCGCCGCGTCCGCGCCGCTGCGCACGACACGCATGTGCTTGCCGCCGGGCGCGAGGTAGATCCGTCCCGGCTTCACCGGCTCGCCGTCGACCGCCTCGGCCGCCGGCTTGCGGCTCGCGCGCGCCAGGTGCTCGGCGAGAATGGTGGTGAAGGTCGGCGGCATGTGCTGGGTGATCAGCACCGGGAAGCGGTCGATCACCGGGCCGAGCTCGGTGACGAGCGCCATCAGCGCCTGCGGACCGCCGGTCGAGGAGCCGATCAGCAGCACCTTCGGTGCGTGGGCCGAGAACGGGCGCGTGGACAGCGCCCCAGACGACGGCGCATGCAGGGCCGGTGCGGGCGCGGCGGGCCGCACGACAGCCGGTGCACGTGCAGCCGGTGCCGGGGTCGCTGGCGCCAGCGGCGGGCTCGCGACTGCGGGCCTGCGGCGCAGCCGCGCGCCGAGGTGACGGATCTTCTGGATCAGATCGTGATGAAAGATGTCCGCGGCTGACGCTTCGCGCGTCGACTCCGGCTTCGGAATGTAGTCCGCCGCACCGAGCGACAGCGCCTTGAAGCTGATCTCCGCGTTACGGCGGGTCAGCGTCGAGGCCATGATGATGACGAGATCGCGCTTCTTCGCCAGCAGTTGCGGCAGCGCCGAGATGCCATCGAGCTCGGGCATTTCGATGTCGAGCACGGCAACGTCGGGATTGATGCGTTCGAGCTGGTTGACCGCCTCGAGCCCGGTGCGCAGCGAGGCCGCGACCTCCATGTCATGCTCGGCACCGATCCAGCGCGAGATCAGACCGCGTATGACGACCGAGTCGTCGACGACCATCACCCGCAGCGGCCCGGCGTCGCGCGACGGACCCGTGGTCGAATTACCTGCGAACGCAACACTCATTACTCACCAACTCAGACTGAAACGGTTCAGTTGAAACAATCGCCGAAGGATCCGTTCAGCCTCCGGATGTTCGCTCAGATAAGCCCGACTTCCTGGAATTTCGCCGTCACGATGTCCTTGTCGAAGGGCTTCATGATGTATTCATTGGCGCCGGCGTGCAGCGCACGGGCGATGTGCGCGACGTCGTTCTCGGTGGTGCAGAACACCACCTTGGGCTGGTCACCGCCGGGCATCCGCCGGAGATGGCCAAGGAATTCGTAGCCGTCCATGACCGGCATGTTCCAGTCGAGCAGCACGGCATCGGGCAAGCCGCGCTTGCAGGCCTCCAGTGCCTTCTCACCGTCCTCGGCTTCGAGAATCTGGAAGTCGAGGCCCTCCAGGATCCGGCGCGCAACCTTGCGGATGACGCTGGAATCATCAACGACGAGACAAGTGCGCATGTGAACCTCTGCTTCCTACCCCCTTGTGGGGATACTTCCAATTGCGAGTCCGTCGGCGGCGATGCCGCCGTATCAGGCCGCCATCATCTCGGGCGCGAGCTCGAGGACGCGATCGACGTCGAGGACGACCATGAGCTGGCCGTCGAGGCGGTGGACGCCGCCGGCGAGCTTGGCCATGCGGGGATCGAGGTTGACGGGGTTCTCTTCCATGCCGGCCTCGGCAAGGCGCAGCACTTCGCCGATCTGGTCGATCAGGAGGCCGTAGGATTCACCGCGCAGGTCGACGCCGACCGCCATCGGGGCCTTGCCGTCCTCGGGCTTGGGCAGGCCGAGCCGGGCGCGCATGTCGACCACGGTGACAATGCGGCCGCGCAGGTTAAGCACCCCCGCGATCTCGCGCGAGGACAAGGGAACGCGGGTGACGCGCTCGGGCATGAACACGTCCTGGACCCGGGAGATCGGCAGGCCGAACAGCTGGCCGCCGATCATCGCGGTGACGTATTCGACCATGGCGCCTTCGCCGATCTGCGTCTTCTTGTTGCTCATAGCGGTATCTCCTGATCCCCAGTGCCGTTACGCCGCTGCCCGGCTCAGCTCGGAGGCGCCGGCGGCACCCGCGGTCTGTTCCTTCAGCGCCGCGATCAGACCGGGACGGTCGAACTTGGCGACATAGTCGTGGAAGCCGGCCTGACGGCCGCGCTCGATCGCCGCCGGCGACACCAGCGCGGACAGGCCGATGATCGGCATCGCGCCCAGATTGGTGTCGGAGCGGATCACTTCGGCGAACTCGAACCCGTTCATGTCGGGCATCTCGATGTCGGTGAGGACCACGTCGAAGCTCTGCGCACGCAGTGCAGCCAGGCCCTCCTGCGCGGTCGGCGCGGTGCGGACGCGGTAGCCGGCCGCCTTCAGCACGGGTGCCAGCATGTTGCGGAAGAAGGCCGAGTCGTCGACCAGCAGCACCGACTGCGAGTGCTGCGACGGCTTCATCTCCTTGCGGGTGAACCAGTCGGCGAACGCCATCGGCAGGAAGTGGCCGACGTCGATCACTTCGGTGGCCTGGCCCTTGATCACGGCCGAGCCGAGAATGCCGGAGGCGGAGCCGCCGACCTCGATGTTGAGCCGTTCCTCGACGATGTCGATGATCTCGTCGACGACGAGGCCCATGGAACGGCCGTCATCGGCGAACACCAGGATCGGCTGGGCGCCCTGGCTCGCAATGGTGACGCTCTCCATGGCGACGAGCGGCATCAGCTGCTCGCGGTACTGCACCATGTAGCGGCCGTTGCTGAACTCGATCTTGTCGGCCGGCAGCTCTTCCAGGCGGGTGACGAGCCCGAGCGGGACCGCCTTGGGCTGGCTGGAGCCGGCGCGGAAGACCAGCAGCGAGGTGGTCTGCTCGCCACTTCCGATGTGATGCGCCCCGTTCTCGTCGCCCATGTCATGGGCCGAGGAGCCGGCGGCGCCGAGCGCTTTCGCAATGCCGTTGGGATCGATGATCATGATGACAGCGCCATCGCCCAGAATGGTGTTGCCGGAGAACATGTCGATGTGACGCAGCTTCGTCGACATCGGCTTCACCACGATCTCTTCGGTGTGGAAGACGCCGTCGACGACGATGCCAAAGGTCTGGCTGCCGACCTGGGTCACCACGATAAAACCGTTCTCGGGATCGCTGGCCGCGCCGTCGTCGATCTTCAAGAGCTTCTTGAGGTGGATCAGCGGCAGCAGCTTGTTGCGCAACCTGAGCACCGCGGTGTCCTTGATGCGCTCGATGCGGTGCTCGGAGTTGGCCCGGGCACGGACGAGCTCGACCACCGAGAGCTGCGGGATCGCAAAGCGGTCGCCGGCGGCCTCGACGATCAGCGCCGAGACGATGGCCAGCGTCAGCGGGATCTTGATGGTGACGGAGGAACCCTCGCCGGCGACCGACTTGATGTCGATGGTGCCGCCGATCTGGTCGATATTGGTGCGCACCACGTCCATGCCGACGCCGCGGCCCGAGACCGAGGTGATCGCAGCTGCCGTGGAGAAGCCGGGCGCGAAGATGAACTTGTGGATCTGGGCTTCGCTCATCTTCTCGAGCTCGGCCTCGGTGACGAGACCGGAGGAGATCGCCTTGGCCTTGATCCTCTCGGTGTTGAGGCCGCGGCCGTTGTCGGCGATGCAGATGATGATGTGGCCGCCCTCGTGATAGGCGGACAGGCGAATGGTGCCCTGCTCGCCCTTGCCGGACGCGAGCCGCTCGGCGGGGGTCTCCAGGCCGTGGTCGGCGGAGTTGCGCACCATGTGGGTGAGCGGGTCCTTGATCAAATCGAGCACCTGGCGGTCGAGCTCGGTGTCGGCGCCGTGCATCTCCAGCTCGATCTGCTTGCCGAGTTCGCTCGACAGATCGCGGACGATGCGGGGCAGCTTCTGCCAGGCATTGCCGATCGGCTGCATGCGCGTCTTCATGACGCCTTCCTGCAGCTCGGCGGTGACGTTGGACAGGCGCTGCAACGGCACCTTGAACTCGGTGTCCTCGTTGCGGCGGGAGATCTCCAGCAGCTGGTTGCGGGTCAGGACCAGCTCGGAGACCATGGTCATCAGATGCTCCAGCGTATCCACGTTGACGCGGATCGACTGGTTGGCGATGCGGTCGCCCTCGGCGGCGCCCTCGTCGGCCATCGACTTCTTCGGCGCGGCCTTCTCCTTGGCCGGCTTCGCAGCTTCCTTGGCGGCGGGCGCAGGAGCTTCAGCAGCCGGCGCGGGCTCGGCCTTGACGGCGGGGGCCGGCGCTTCGATCGCGGTCTCGCGGAAGGCGCGCTCGAGCTCGTCGAGCGAGACTTCGCCCGGACGCAGCGGGCGCTCCAGGGTCTGGTCGATCAGCGAGCCCTGCGTCATCTCCTTTGCGGGCGCAGGCGCAGCAGCAACAGGGGCTTCAGGCGCCAGTGGCGGAGATTCGGCGACAGGAGCAGCGGCCCCAGCGGCCATTGCCGCCATGCCCTGCTCGACCATCGCTTCCAGCTTGTCGATGAGATCGCGGTCGGTGCCCTCGGGCTCGGCTTCGGTCGCCTCCAGCCCGGCGAGGATCTCCTTGATGCGGTCGATCGAGGACAGGATCACCGTCACGGCCTGCCCCGTCACCGGCATGCCGTCACGGAATTTGCCCATCAGCGTCTCGCCAGCATGCGCCAGCGCTTCAAGTCGCGGCAGTCCGAGGAAGCCGCACGTGCCCTTGATGGTGTGGACCAGGCGGAAGATGTTATCCAGGATCTTGGCGTTGTTCGGCTCCTGCTCGAACTTCACCAGCTGATTGTCGACGGTGTCCAGGCTCTCGCTGGTCTCCGTCAAAAACTCCCGCAACAGATCATCCATGAAAACAGGCCTTCATACAGGGAGGGCGCGCACGACTTGTGATGCGCCATTTCGGAATGGGGCCAGCTTCACCGCAAAGCGTTTAATAATGGTTGAGTATGTGCAAAAGAACGGAACCAACAAAGAGATAAGGCGCTCCGGACAAGCCGAAGCGCCTTGTAAAGATTCGATTAACGTTTGAGGGCGGCGGCGCGCTTACGACGCGGTAATGGTGATGGCTTCGCCTTCGTGCGCGAGCCTCACGGTGAGCCCGCAAGCCTCTGCCAACAGCCGCGTATAATAAGGCTGGATCGCGTGCGCATCCGCGGCCGGGCCACGCTCCCCGCTCAGGAGCTCGGAGATGTTCTGCGGCAGGCGCGCATTATGACCGGTCGCGGTGATGCGAAAGCTCATGCTCTCGCCCTCGCCGATCGGATCGATCGTCAGCATGCCGCCGCGCGGGATCGTGTGCTGGGAAACAACCAGCATATTGAGCAGCAGCTTGACGCGATTCTTCGGCAGCAGGAGCCGCGGCAGATTCCACGTGATCGAGCACTTGCCGTCCTCGATGTGGCCGCGCGCCATGGTCTGGGCGTCGCCAAGATCGATCTGCGCGCCGGAGGAGCCGGCCGCGCCGAAGGCCAGGCGACAGAACTGGAGGCGGGCGGAGGCGGTTTTCGCGCTCTTGCGGATCAAATCGAGCGCGAACTCGCGATCCTCGGGCTTGGGATCGTCGTCGAGCACTTCGAGCCCATTGACGATGGCGCCGACAGGGCTGATGAGATCGTGGCAGACCCGCGAGCACAGGAGCGCGGCGAGTTCGAGCGCATCTGGAGCGGTAGCGGTACCGGGTGACGAAGCGTCAGACATAAAGGGTTCCTGGAATTGCACGGCGCGGACGCGGCGAATCACGCATGCTTGACGAATGCCGCAGGTTCTAACATTCGCAAGCCCGTGGCAGCTAGCTTGCGATCGGCTCGAAGCGGCCCTAAAGCCGCGGCGAATCAGTCGAGTAGGATGGAATTGCCGATGAATGAGGCATGCAGGTGAAGCGGATCATCGACGGCCCGGCCGCCTCCCACCTGATGGAGCCGCTCACTGCGCTGGTGGTGAAGGCGGGCGAAGCGATTCTCGCGGTCAACCGCGCAGCGATGCGGGTCGACGGCAAGCAGGACGGCTCGCCGGTCACCGAGGCCGATCTCGCCGCCGACCGCATCATCGCCGACGGTCTGGCGCAGCTGGCGGGCGACGTGCCGACGCTGTCGGAAGAGCGGACCCAGCTCGCCTCGCCCCCATTCCGCGACAGCTTCTTCCTGATCGACCCGCTCGACGGCACCAAGGAGTTCGTCGCCGGCCGCGACGAGTTCACCGTCAACCTCGCCCTCGTGACCGAAGGTGTGCCGTTACTGGGCATCGTAGCCGCGCCCGCGCTCGGCCTGCTCTGGCGCGGCATCGTCGGCCGCGGCGCCGAGCGCGTCAGGTTCGACGGCACGAGCATCGGTGCTGCCGAACCGGTCCGCACCCGCACGCTGCCGACGCAGGGCGAGCCCTGGATCGCGGCGGTGAGCCGTTCCCATGGCGACCTCAGAAGCGAAGCGTTCATCGACGGCCGGCCCAATGCGGTCAGGAAGACGGTCGGCTCGGCGGTGAAATTCGGCCGGATCGCGGAGGGCAGCGCCGACATCTATCCCCGCTTCGGACCCACTTGCGAATGGGATGTCGGGGCGGGTTGCGCGGTCGTGACGGCGGCCGGCGGCAAGGTCACCGACGGCAAGGGTGGCGAGCTCCGATTCGGCCAGCGCGGCGACACCGGCTTCATTATCCCGGAGTTCATCGCTTGGGGCGATCCGCGGGCGGCAGGCTGCTACTGACTGAGCTGTTATTGACTAAGCTGTTCCTGGAGCGCCGGCCAGCGCTTGCGCACCTCATAGAGGAAGCGCTCCGGGTCGGCGGCGAAGGCATCGCGATTGGCCTCCCGGCTGAACAGATAGAGCCGCTGCGCCGAAATCACGTAGAAGCGGGGATTGGCGGCGACGGCGACGCCGCGGGCGATGTCGGCCGGATCGTAGCCGCCGAACTGCGGTCCATAGATCTCGGGATGGGCCAGGAAGGACGCCCGGTTGCCCTCGTTGCGGAAACGCCAGACCGCGCCCCAGAGGTTCGCCTCGAACTCGGCCGTCCCCTGCACGGCCGCGCCATCGACGAAATAGGCGACGGGGTCGAAACCCTCGATCGCCACGCCGCTGAAGCGGTTGACGACGATCCGCTCGGTGGTGGCGGCCTCGGCCGGCAAACCTGCGCAGGCGATCCAAATGCCGGCCAGCAGCCAGACCAGAAAGCGGATCAAGGCGATTCCGGGGCGCAAAGGGCTATCTTCCTGCCGTTGTGCCGTCATAGTTGCTGCGGATAACATCCGAGTCGAGGGGACATCCGGCGCAACCTAGAGCCGTGCCTGTTGGCGTCAGGTTAAGGAAGCGGCGGGATTCGATACCAGGGGTTCTTTTATGACTTTCGCATCACGCCTTGCTGCGGTCGCGCTTGCCGCGCTGGTCGGCTGGATCGTCCCGGCCTCCGCCCAGCAGCCGCCGCCGCCCAATTTGCCGCCGCCGCAGCGGAGCCCGTCACCCAGCACCTATGGGCCGGACGAACTCGTGACCGCCGGCCACCGCTTCTTCGGCAACGTCTCGCGCGGGCTCGCCTCGATCATCGAGAAGGCCGTCAGCCAATGGGGCCTGCCCAACGGCTATATCCTGGGTGAGGAAGGCTCCGGCGCCTTCGTTGCCGGCCTGCGCTACGGCGAAGGCACGCTCTACACCAAGAACGCCGGCGACCTGCGCGTCTATTGGCAGGGCCCCTCGCTCGGCTTCGACTGGGGCGGCGACGGCGCGCGCACCATGACGCTGGTCTACAACCTGCCCGCCACCAACGCGATCTACCAGCGCTTCGCCGGCATCGACGGCTCGGCCTATATCATCGGCGGCTTCGGCATGACGGCGCTCACCGCCAACAACATCGTGCTGGTGCCGATCCGCTCGGGCCTTGGGCTGCGGCTGGGCGCCAATATCGGCTATTTGAAATTCACCCCGCGCGCGACCTGGAACCCGTTCTAAGGCGCGATCGCGCTTTAGATTGTTGTTCGAGCATAATCTTTCCGGAGAACCGCTGCGCACTTTGCGCTGACGCGGCCCTTCGGGTCCGGATCATGTTCTAGGGCTCCCTCCTCCGGTCCGATTCCGGATTCACGTTAACAACAGGGCGGGGCTGGCTTTTTGCCGGCCCGCCATGCATTGTCTTTGGTAAATTTTTCCTTGCTTTCGGAGTTCTGGCCCCATGGTCGAACCGATCATGTACCTGGCGATCGGCTTCCTGCTCTCGATGCTGTGCGGGCTTGCCATCGTGCCGCTGGTGCATAACCGCGCGGTCCGCCTGACCACGCGCCGGCTCGAGGCCGCCACGCCGCTCTCGATGGCCGAGATCCAGGCCGACAAGGACCAGCTCCGGGCCGAATTCGCCATGTCGGCGCGGCGGCTCGAGATGAGCGTCGACCAGCTCAAGAACAAGACCACGAGCCAGCTCGCCGAGCTCGGCAAGAAGAGCGACGCCATCAACCGCATGAAGATCGAGCTCGGCGAGAAGAACGCCACGATCTTCGCGCTGGAGGCACGCGAGAAGGCGGTGAAGGAGCAGCTCCGCGCCACCGAAGAGGAATTCAACACCAAGACCGACGCCCTGCGCGCCGCCGAGAATGCGCTGACCGACAAGCAGGGCGAGCTCGCAAAAATCAATTCCGAGCTGTCCGACCGCTCGATGATGGCGGAGAGCCGTCAGGTCGAGCTGGTCGCGGTGCGCGCGCAGATCGAGAACTTGAAAAATCACGTCGGCGACGCCGAGAAGGAATTTGCCGCCACGCAGGCGCGGCTGACGCAGGAGCGGACCGAATCCGAGACCGCCTCCCGCGAGCTCGGCGATGCGCGCGGCCGCGTCGAGAATCTGAGCCAGCGCGTCACCGAGCTCGATCGCCAGTTGATCGTGCAGGTGAAAGAGGCCGAGATGCTGTCGGGCCGCGTCGCCGATCTCGAAGGCCGCCTCGCCACGCAGGGCAGGCTGCTTGCCGAGCGCGAATACGAGAACAACCAGCTCCGCCAGGCCAATGAGGGCAATGATCGCACCATCAAGGAGCTGCGCGTCGAGATCGCCGGCTTAAGCGGCGGCAAATCATCGGCGGCGTTCGAATCGCTCCGCGCGGAAAAGACCGCGCTGGAGGAGCAGCTGCGCACCGCGCGCGACGAGCGCGCCAAGCTCCAGCGCGACATCAATGCGATCCAGCAGCAGGCGGAGAGTTCCTGGGCGACCGAGCGCATGGAGAATGCGCTGCTACGCGAACGCATCAACGACATCGCGGCCGAGGTCGCGAAGCTCGCGATGCAGCTCGAGGGCCCGAACTCGCCGATCGAGGCGCTGCTGGCGGCCGAGGCCGGCCAGCCGCCGAAACCGGCGCCCCGCCCGGCCAATGATGCCGCCGGCAATGGCGCGGCCGCAATCACCCTGCCCGAAGGCGGCGGAACGCTCGCCGAGCGCATCCGCGCGCTCCAGGCCCACGCCTCCCGCGCCCGCCAGCAGGGCGCATAAGCGGCCCAAACCACGGTTTCGCGCGCGAATCGCGTGATTGGCGCAAGGTTTTCCGGCCTCGAGGCGCCTGGAAACTTGACACCTTTGGCCGGCACTTCTAAATCGCGGGCTCCGATGTGCCGGCCGGCCGAAAGTCCGGCCGTCGGCATGATGGTCCCGGGCGCATAGCTCAGCGGGAGAGCGTTCCCTTCACACGGGAGAGGTCCAAGGTTCGATCCCTTGTGCGCCCACCATTCATCCTCCTGAACCCTCTGCCGGTTGCGAACGATCACCCAGGCCTGACGGCTGTCGGGGCCGTCTGATCAAAAATGTCGAAAACAACCCCATGCACAGTAGCCGGCGTCAGTCGGATCAATTAGTTACGCCTTTTCCGAAATTCGATTGACGCGTCGGGCAAAACACCGGCATGATGGCATCATCCAAGGAGAGGCCCGCACCACCGAGCGACTAGCCCGCCTTGACACGCGAGAGGCCCATGGTTCGACCCACGTGCGCCCACCATTGATCCTAGATTTCAAGAGTCGCTGAAAGCTCCCTTGCGAGGCGTGCGAACGTCCGCTTTGCCAAAAGCGGTCATTCACCCGAGGTCGGCTTTTGACCCAAAGCGGACATGCCGACCTCGGTCATCGCAGTAAGCAGGGTTGGAGCTATCCTATTCACAGAACCTCGAGGACTATCATCTTTCGGTGGTCTTTGCGGGACAGGCGACTGGGACGTACATCGATATCGGCGCAGGGGCATCCGGTAGCTGAGCTGTGCTTCGGAAGCTGGTAGCGGCGCAACCGCGCTTCAGACCCGTCCGTTGACCGGCAGCAGCGCGCCGGTAACGGCGCTGGCGGCGTCACTCGCCAGGAAGAGGATGACATCGGCGAGTTCCTTTGGCGCGACCCATTCGGAAGAATCGGCCTTCGGCATGCTGGCGCGGTTTGCCGCGGTATCGATGATCGAGGGCAGCACCGCATTGACGGTGATCTTGCCTTTCAACTCGGCAGCTAGTGACTCCGTCAGCTTATGCACGCCGGCCTTCGACGCCGCATAAGGACCCATGCCGGGGCCGGCCCGCAGTGCGCCCGTCGCACCGATATTGACGATGCGGGCCGCCTGCGAGTTGAGAAGATGCGGGATCGCTGCGCGCGAAGCATTCAGCGCGGTCTCGACATTGAGAGCATGCATGCGCTGCCAAACCTTGGGATCGCCGTCGGCAATGGTCTCGAAGGCAAATCCGCCAGCAATATTGATTAGCGCGTCGATCGCGCCAAAATGCGCGGCGGCGGCATCGATCGCCTCTTTCGCCTGTGCCGCATCGGTCAGGTCGATGCGGCCGAATTCGATCCGCTGGGCTGTTGCGGCGAACTGCGACTCAGCATGATCGATACCGGCGACTCGCGCGCCGCGCGAAAGGGCTTCCTCGGCGACCACCTTGCCAAGCGCGCCCAGCGCGCCGGTGATGATAAAGACGTTACCCTTCATGGCGGTCTCCGTGCGAATGAGAATGAATCGACGCCGCAGTCACTATAGTCAGCAGAGCTTCAAAATGCCGAGATCGACCGCGACGATACCGGGATAAAATGCCGACGACGCCCGGCATCCGCCCAGGCTTGCGGCGCATATCATTGGCGCCGATCTGCCACAGTCACGCATCACGTCTTCCACTTGATCATCGTCCGCAGGATGCTCATTGGGCGGCCGGCGTAGGGCGGCTGAAATAGCATTTGGATCGGCGAGAGAGGACCTTGATAGAAGACCGGGCGCAATTTTGAAAAGGTGTTGAACCCCTCGCGCGCGTGGTAATGGCCCATACCGCTCGCACCGATCCCACCGAATGGTAGGTCGTGCTGGCCGACGTGCAGGAGAGCTTCATTGACCGATACGCCACCCGACATCACCCGCGAGATGTAGAAGTCGCGCAGCTCGGCATCGGAGGTGAATGGATAGATTGCCAACGGTCGGTCGTGACTATTGATATAGTCGGCGACCTCCTGCCGATCTGTATAGGTCTTGATCGGCAGGATCGGGCCAAAGATCTCGCGCTGCATGACAATCATGTCGTCCGTCGGATTTAGCACGAGATGCGGTGGAAATTTGCGCTGCTTCGTGTCCGGAATCTGCCGTTCCGCAAGATTGACCAGGACTGCACCCTTTGTACGGGCATCCTCCAGGGTCGCCTGCAGCCGCGTGAACGACGGTTCATCGATAATCGACGTGTAGTCTTGACCGTTGACGTCCGGGAAGCGCTCGGCAAACAGCTTGCGGCAATGATGGACGAACTCGTCCTCACTCCCTTTGGGCAGAAACATGTAGTCGACATTCGTACAGATCTGACCGGCATTGAACATCTTCACCCAGAGAATGCGCTCTGCCGCTGTCTTGACCGGGAAGTCAGGCCCAACAATTGCAGGTGCCTTGCCGCCCAATTCAAGCGTGACAGGGGTGAGGTTGCGGGCCGCGTTTGCCATGACTGCGCGACCGGTCGCGCCGGATCCCGTGAACAGCAGATGGTCGAAGGGCAATGACGAGAATGCGGGTCCTCGTCCGCCGCCATCCTCGAAAAAGGCAAGCTTCTCGAGCGGGAAATACTTCGGCGAGACACGGATCAGGACCTCGGCGAGCGCTCTTGAATTTTCCGACATCTTGACCATCGCACGATTGCCGGCGGCCAGAATTGCGGCGAGCGGGCAGAAGCTGAGGTTAAGCGGGAAATTCCAGGGAACGATGACCCCGACGACGCCGAGCGGCTGTGGGATGACGCGGTTGCGCGCGAGCGGGTAGGTCATGAAGTCGACGTGCCTGCGCTGCGGTTTCATCCACTTTTTCAGGTTCTTTCTGGCGTCGGCGATTGTTTCCAGGACAACGAAATATTCGGCGAACAGGGTCTCGAATTCAGACCGGTTGCCGTAGTCGGCGTTGATCGCTGCGACCAGCTCGTCCTTGTTGTCCTTCAGGAGTTGCCCGAGGGCCTTCAGGTCAGCAATGCGCTGATCGTAGGATGGCTCGGGCGCCGCCAAATAGGCCGCCCGCTGCGCGGCGAAGCAGGACTGCAGTTCGGCGGGAATGTCGACGGAACGGAAATTGACAGGCACGTTCATGATGTTCGCTTCCTCTGGGTTTCGCGTGTCCTCCAGGTGGATAACCAGGGCACGTGCTGACCGTGACCGTGTCAGCTCCAAGTCAGTGCATGCTTGCGCTCGCATGGACGGAGCCCGGCCTCTCATCCATGATCCGCTTGATGGCGCGAGCGCAGCAGCCGCACTGGGCGCAGCATCCGAGGCAGGCATACACCTCGCTCATGCGGGGCCGTCGCGCTTCTTTTATGACCACTGACCGCACCTGGTGGTCGCTGAACACATTGCAAGAACAGACGATCATCGCCTTCTCCTAACCAATACCAATGAGTCGGATGAAGATCGCCACAAGCGCGGTGCTCCAGCCGCAAGCACGATGGTTTCCGCTCGGCTCATCTCGGTGTGGCCAAGAGGCTGCTCGCGGACCAGATGGTTACCCATTCCAGCTCCTTCCGAGGCATCGCGAACGCTTGCTGCGGCGCCTCGACGCTACCCGCGTTCAGGTGGCCTTCTGCTTAGCTTCGGTCTGCAGGTCTGCTTCGGTGAAGCCACGGCCGCCGGGGCGGAGCGCCGAATGTTCGCGCTTTGAGTGGACGAGCGGATAGAACATCTGCGTCGTCCAGCGCTCCGGGCCAAACAGGATGTCGTCCTGCAGGCCGACCTTGGCGGGATATTTGCGTGTGATATGCGCCGTGCCGAACAGCACGTCCCAGAAGAACAGCAGGTTGCCGAAGTTGCCCTTGTAGTGGCCAATGCCATCTTCGTTGGTGAGCGCATGGTGCGCCTGGTGCGTGGCCGGCGTGGAGATGGTGCGCTCCAGCACCCACATCAGCGGATGCAGCGCGCGGATGCGGTACAGCGGCGCATCCCACGCCCAAGCGCAGTGCGCGCCCAGGATGACCGCCAACTTGATCACCAGGTACGCCGCATAGACTGGGCCGAAACCCAGGTACACCGCCACGCCGCCGATCCACAGGCCCGGCATCATCAGGTAGTAAAAGAAGTTGTTGCGGTAGGTAATGCGCACGCTCATGTAGGCCGCGCTGTGATGCGCGCGGTGCAGCGGCCACAGCAAGGGCGTGTGCGAGGCGCGGTGCCAGAGGTACTGCGTGAGGTCATCGCCGATGAGCAGCAGTCCGGCCATCGCCCACCATGGCAGGTTGGCCCAGGCGTCGTGCTGCGTCGGCATGAGCCAGCTGCACAACGCGTTGCTGCCCAGCAGTGCGATAGGCTGAGTGATGGCGATCAGGCTGACGAACATCAGCACTTCAAGCCAGGCGTCGTTGGCTGTCGCGTTGCCGCGCACGGTGGCTTGATACCGCCGGGTGACGAACTCCATGGCGGCAAAGCCTAGGATGCAGGCGCCAATTAAAAGGTACTGCAATTGCGAGCTCATATGGGACGTCTCCTGCCGCTCTCATGTTTTGAATTGTGGAACGGTCTAGGGGGTGTCGCCATATTGCGTCCAATGCATAATATTCATCGTCTTGATGCATGGAGAGCAATGCCATGAATCTGCGCCGCCTGAATCACGTTGTCGCCCTTGCCGACACTCTGCACTTCGCCCGCGCCGCCGCAGCCGCCCACCTGAGCCAGCCGGCCTTCAGCCGCAGCATCCAGGCCATCGAGAACGACCTGGGTATCCGCCTGTTCGACCGCGACGTTGGTGATGTCCGCCCCACCCGTGCCGGGGAATTCGTCATTGAGCGGGCGCGCAAGCTGCTGTTCGAGGCGCGTTGCCTGCAGCGCGACGTGGATCTTTACCGCGACAGCCAGCTCGGCGACACGGCCTTCGGCGTCGGGCCGCTGCTAACGGCCACCCTGATGCCACGCGCGCTTGTGGCGTTGCGCCGCCAGCACCCGCAGGTGGCGCTGCGCATGGAGGTCGGCAACTGGGTGCAGTTGCTGGAGAGCTTGCGTACCGAAAGCATCGAGTTCTTTGCCGCCGATGTCCGTGACATGCCTGGGGATGCCGCGCTGGACATCCAGTTGATCGGGGGGCAGCAGGCCGGCCTGTATGTGCGGGCAGGACATCCGCTGGCCGGGCGCGAGCACATGCTGCAGGACGTCTGGGCGTACGGTCTCGCCGCACCGAAGTTGCTGAGCCCCTCAAAGGTGGAGCTCGCCGCCCTGCTGGGCCTGCCTGCGGGCCAGGAGGCCGCCATTGCGCTCGAGTGCGACAACTACGGCCTGCTCAAGACGGTCGCGCTCACCACGGATACCGTTCTGGGTGCGACGAACGCGGCGGTACGGGGGGAGCTGGAATCCGGCGCGCTTGTCCGGCTTGTCGTACATGGCTGGCAGTCGCCGCCGTCAAGCACGGGCATCGTGTGTTTGCGAGGGAGAACCTCGTCGCCGGCAGCCAAGGCAACCGTAGCAGCGATTGTGCGGGCAGCGGCCGAGATCAACGTCTAGGCGCCTTGATTCGAAAAACCGCTGCAGCAGGCCGCGACGACCACGATAGCAGTCGGGGCTCGCTCTGGCCGGCAACCTCGATCATGCGAACGTCAGGGACCGAGCGGCGTGAGGGCGCTGCGCAGTGGCGCGCTGGAAATCTGCATCAAACCCGCAAATGGCTGCCCCAGCTCCAGGACCAGGTAGATCGCCCCGGCGGCCGACAGTGCAAAAACGAACAGCGAGCCGAAAACGGTTGCGCTGGGCTTGGCAAACAGGCCGAAGCTTCCAAAGATGATGGTGAGCCAGAAAATCAGCACCACCAGGAACGGCATAGGGATCGAGTTGTTCGTCTGTGCGAACAGCGACAGGCGGGTTTGCGCAATGTCGGTGGCGATCTGTATGGCCCTGGCTTGCAGGGAGCGCTGGGAATCGTTCTGCGGCGAAAGCTGCTGAAGCTTCGCGTAGAATGCTTCGCTTACGGCGCTAGCCTCGAAGGGGTTCGCCTTGGCAACCTCGGAACTTTTCTCGCGCCACATTCGATCGGCTAAAACAACGATGGCGCGCCGCAACAGATTGCGTTCGTCATTCGTCTCCGGTCCGTACTGCGCCAGCAGATTGTCGAGCAGGACAACATTGCTCGTCATCTGCGTGACTTGAGTGCTCTGCGTGTCATAGGAGCCCTTCGCCGAGGCGATCAGCAGGCCGAGGACAAGCGCGGCTATCGTCCCGATGAGACCCGTGCCCAGCCTGACCACATCCTTGTCATCCGTGCTCAGGTGATGCCCAGGAAGGAACATACCGAGCAGGGCACCGCCCGAGATGCATAGAAACGTGATGCACGATAGCGCGATTGCATTCATGATTCACCAGTGTGTTGCGAGGCGTGTCGTGACTTAGCGCTGTGTCGCCTTCGCCGCGGAGGTAACTGCGGGTCCCCTGGCGATCAATGTGCGCCGGTCGTGAATCAAGTTCTCCAGCCGGTGGGCTGCCACGTTCAATGTGGCATCATCCACTGCGCTCTCGTCTCCAGCAGCGGATTTGGCGCGCTCCGCTTTTAGAATGCCGTCGATTTCGTCTTCGATATCCGAAAGTTCAGCCTCTGTATCGACTTTCCGAATCCGGCGCGCCAGGGCGTAGAGAGAATCAAGCGGACCTTCGGCTGCGCGGTTGCCGAGGCCCAGGAATTTCCACGCCGCCGCAAGCATGGTGGCGACGCCACCCAGTACCATCGGCGTCAAATAGATCCAGTTGCCGTATTCATCCATGAAGCTCTGCGTGGTGCTGTTGTAGACGGCTGCCGCGCCAGGGTGCAGCGGAAGGTAGGCATCCTGGTCGGTGCTGGGCGCGGTGATCTGCGCGAAAATCGGCTGCTCGCGCAGCAGATTCCTGCGCGCGCTCATGATCGCCTCCGTGAGGTCGGTTACCAGATCAGTGCCAAGCTTCTTTTGCGCAACCAGGTATAGCGAGGTCCTCAGGGTCGTCAGGTCATCTTCCGGGACCGGCGGCGATCCCCGCAGCGTGCCCTTCGGGACGTCGAAGCTTTCAAAAGCGCGCTCATTCTCTGCAATTGCCCCCGCGGAGTCGATTGGGATCAGTACCGGGGTCTTTTTACGGTCAAGCTGAAAAAATCCACGAACGAGCGAGAGGTATTTTTCGGCGAGCGGGATCACGACAAGCAGGGCGCCGACTTGTTTTGACTGAATGGCTTGCCGGACATCCGTCAAAGCAAGGTTCTTGAAGACAACTTTCGCGCCCGCCAGATCGTATCCCTTGGTCAACACATCGACAATTTTGGCGTTCACTGCTCCGCCGACCACGCCGACCGTGCGTCCCTTCAGGCTGGCAATGCTGTCGATGGACGATCCCGGCGGCGCGATGATCAGTACGACCATATGGCTGACGACGACGACGGCTTGCGCCTGCGACAAGTCGCCGACATCGCCGCGAACCACAGCGAGATCGACCTTACCCGCGGAGAAAGCAGCAGCGGCCTCAAGCGCGGTGCCGCTGTCGATGACCTTGAGCCGGACCGGCGCGTTCGCTGAAACGAACTCGCCTGCTATCGCTGACATTGCCTTGGCTGCCTCGCCGTCGACCGAGCCGACCGCCACAGTCAGCGTTACCGGGCGGCTGTAGTACCGATAGGCAAGGAGACTTGCGCCTGCTGCAAAGGCGACGACGCCGACGAGCAGGAAAAAGCGAAGCCACAGCGGCAATTTCATCGACATCATGCTCGCCACCTGTGTGGGTTCGCCACGTCCTTGCCGCCGTATTTCTGCACACCTGCGATGCCCGCAAACGTCCGCGGCCAGAATAGCCGCCAGCCGCCGCTCTACGTGCTCGCTGCTACGGCAGGTGAAGACGTTGATCTATATCAAGCTTACCCACCGCTGAAGGTCTACGGGAGACGGTTGCCAAATCGGACCGTTTGCGCGCCCTGTGCGGCGGCTCATTCCCTCTCCTCGATCAGGGGTGATCATCATGCAATCCTCTTGGCCTAACGAGCCCAGTCGTCGCCTGGTTCTAGGCGCACTCGCAGCACTGCCCGCGGTCTCCGTGCCACTCGTTGCCGATGCCCAGACACAGACAACGCCCGCGCAAGCACCGCTTCCCGCAGCAGCCGGTTTTTCATTCGCTACGGTCGGCGATACCCGACCGATGCTGTACCTCCCATTGAAAGAGGGACAACCGGACCTCAGCAAGTTCTTCGTCGAGATGTTCGGGTTGGTCATGCCGGAAAAGGTCGCCGAGGCCGTCGTCGCAAGGGATGTGAAGATGATCTTCGATCCGGTCACAAAGGACCTGATCAAGGTCGTCATGCCGTTCGTATCCAAGACGGAAGTGATGACCTTAACGGTGGACAAAGGTTGGGTCACCGAGGCATCCGTTGAAGACGTGAAACTGCTTCCCGGAGTGCATCGAACCATGTTCCGGCTTCAGGGCGGCGAATGGGTGACGCGCGAAATCGTCAAGGACGTTCAATCCGGTCGCGCCAAATTCGTGGTCAATAGCGGTGACGCTGTGTGGTGGGGCAATCAGGGCTTGACCGTGAGTGACAGCCCATACTGGAAGCGCGTGAACGAAACAATGTTGAAGAAGCTACCCGCGCCGGATGACGAGATGCGCGCAGCCGGTCTGGATGGGCGCTTTTTCATGAGTGTGGGCAATCATGAGGTGTGGGCCGACCCAAAGATTGAGGGCGTACTTTCGGCTGTGCCGTATCTGAAAAAATTCGGCGTCACGCCGGAAAACCTCATCTACAAATTCGACTTCAAGGGCACCCGTTTCATCTATCTCTGGAGTGGCAAGTACGATTACCGCTCGCCGTCGCTGTGGGACGCTGATCGACCAAAATATGCCGAGCAGATGACCCAGCTTCAAAAGTGGATGGACGAGGCCAGGGCCAATGGCATTCGGAAGGCGTTTATCGTCTTCCACTATCCCGTGTTTGCGCGGTCAGGCTTGGGCCCGATCCCGGCTCCCGATAACCCGCACAAGGTGATTGCGTCGTATGCCAAGGACATGGAGGTGGTCGTGTTGAACGGGCACGTCCACACCACGGAAATCTACGATGTAGATGGGGTAAAGTATCTGATGTTGGGCGGTGGGGGCGCAGAACAAGACCCAATCCTGCCGGGGCGAACCAGCATCAAGGTGCCCGCCGACTATCCGCGGGACCTTTACTGGAAGGGCCAGCCTCCGCAAGAGGAGTACAACTACGTGCTGGTGGACGTTGAACCCGGCCAGAAGACGAAGTTCACCCTCAATCGCTTCCGGCCGTGGTCGGCGGAGCCATTCGGGACTGAGGAACTCTTCACGTGACAGCAAGCGGGCAATAGGCCGGGAGTGAGGTTCTGGCGACAGTACTCCTGATTATTCACGGCTTGGTCGCCGTTGCACTGCTTGGCGCGATTACGCACCAGACCTTGGCGACGTGGGCGACTGTGGGAACGCGCCCCAGTTCGTTTTTCGGCCACTTTCGCTCCGTGTCATCGGCCCGGTTCGCCGACGCCGTCGTCGTCTTGTATGCCATCTCCATCCTGCTCGGTGGGATCATCTATCTCTATTTTCGCGTCGACATCAGGCCAGAGTTAGAGCGCGCCGGTCATTGGCCAGCCCTGGGCTTCTTCGACCTCAAGGAGCACTTCGCCGCTATCGGTTTTGCGTTGCTACCAGCCTACTGGGTTTGCTGGCGACGGCCGCGTGCCGACGAGCCTGCTCAGACGCGCACGATGCTCACCTCGATCCTCGCCTTTGTCATCTGGTGGGGCTTCCTAACTGGCCACGTCGTAAACAACATCAGGGGTTTCGGCGCATGACGTTATCGGCTGCGTTCCGCCGCTTTGCATTCGCGTTCGGGACGACATTTGGCTTCCTCTACGTGGTTGCACTCGCAAAGGACCTTGCTCTTTTCACCGTTTTCCCGTCGCTCGGCATCGTGCTGGCGGGCACGCATCATTCGCGAGACGTTGCTGACCCCGCGATGGGATTTCTAGCTCCAGCGATGTACTGGTACGGGTGGGCCGCGACGGCCGCGCTCGGGGCACTGATCGTCGCCCTCGTTGCTGCGTCGTTACCCGGACGTTCAGTGCGAAACTTCTGGTCGGGATGGGTGTGGGTAATTCCCATCCTCTCGATGATCGCTTGCGTCTATCTCACCCTGCCTTGGTTTAGGCTCTGACTTGGGTGCTTCCGCACATGGATCATGACCGACCAAGCTCAAAGCGGGCTCTCTGGTCGGAAAACCGCTTCGAGCTCTTCCGGATCAAGCTTCAAGCAGCCCGATCCGGCCGCAAGGCCGCGTAGAGACCGACGAGGGTTCCGATGGCGACCAGGCCTGCCGCCAGCAGCACCTGCAATTCCCCATCATCGGTGGCGCCTGCGGACGACACCAGCCTGGTCACGACGACGAACAGAATGCCCACGGAGGCTGCTGCACCCACACTGAGATAAGCGAGCTCTCGCGTCAGGTTCCGGCCAAGAAGTCCGAGGGCCGTGAAATACATCGCGCAAGCGTTGGGATGAACGAACAAGGCAACGCGCGCGTACGGACCATAGGAGTCGAGAAGGGACTCACATCGGCCCAGTGCCGCTTTTGAGGCAACCCGCTGCAACATCGGTCTGAAAAAGCGAGCCTGTCCGTAACTCAGAACGGCGCCCACGATGATGGCCGCCCACGCCACGATGAAAACGGAGACATCCGCAGGCTTCGGATTGAGCGCCACGGACATCAGGATGAGGGCGGTTCCAGGAAAATAGCCGAAATACGGGAAGACCGACTCCAGGAGCACGCAAGCGAACATGAAGACCGGAAACCATGCCGAACCGGTCGCACCCTGGACGATGGCGTTCAAGTCGAACAGGTTCGTCTTGTACAGGACGAGGTACATGCACATGGCCAATCCGGCCAGCGCGTAGAACGGCAACGCCCCCGACAGAAACCGTCTCATCCAGCCGCCGCGCTTTGTTTCGCGGACAGGGCGGAGACCTTCGATATCGGGACAAGACAACGGAAACGCATGGCTCATGTTTAGGCGAATGAGATTGCCCCTGTCGATAGCAATCCTCGCCCCAGCTGCGCGGGCCATTCGCCGCATTGAAAATACTCGCCGATCGGGAAGGTGCAGTCGATCACAGACCCAGTGTGACCTCAGCCCAGTGCATCGCGGTGCTGCCGCCCAGAAACTCGATCACGCGGGGTTCGATGGTCTCCGGCCGATCGGAGCCAGTGACAGCGGTCGCTGCGATCATGTCGCAACGTTCGTTGTAGACGACCGACACCAGCGTTTTACCGGGAGCGCCACGTGAGTTGAGCGTGTAGGCGCGGCTGCGACCGTTCATCGACGCAATCCTGACGGGATGGCCGGAACCGCGTGGAGAGACTTCGCCCAGGAGAACGGTATCGCCCATACGATCGAGGTCATCATCATCGGCGACGCCCGTCGTGCAATTGCAAAAGCCTATCTTGGCGCGCAGGTACAGCGTCACCTCGACGCCGCAGTCGGCCGCCTTGCAGCGGAACGCCTTTCCTTTGCCCCATTGGTCGATCGAGAACGGCCAAGTCACCTCGTGCCACACCGGCGTGGCGGAATTCGCGGCGGCATGCCGTGGCATATGGAGCCACAAGAGCGATGCCGCCAGCGCGCTTCCCAGCACGATTGCTGCGACGGCGATGGCGGCTGCCCTTCTCATCATTCCACCGTTCTCGTTCCGGGTCAGTTGCTGGCGAGGTATTGCTTCGCCGCCGCGACCTCGGGGCGTTCCGAATCGGCACTGGCCGTCAGCGTTACGAGCTGCTGACAGTTCTGCCGTGCCGCTTCCCTGTCACCAAGGGCTTCGGCCGCCTTGGCCGCCCCCGCGAAAGCATGCAGGCGGTTCGGCTCTTTCGCCTTGGTTGCCTCGAATGCAGCAAGCGCCTCCTTGGCCATGCCGCGATCGAGCAGCATGAAGCCGTAAAGCTCGCGCGCCGGCGCCAGCGGTCCGGGCGTGATCACGTGCTTTTCCGTCTTGTCCTCTGCATCCGCCGCGGCACTCATCGCATTGAGCGCCTCGTCATACTTGCCCTCGGCGTAAAGCACCCAGGCGACGGCGACCTGACGCTGGATGTCGACGATTCCGGACCAATAATTGTCCTTGGCGTCCTGCAACTTGTCGCGCAATTCCGCCAGCTTCTGGATGTCGGCCTTGGCGGCTTCCGGTTTGCCGGAGCGCGCCGCGCCGAGCGCCCGGGCGAAATGCGTTACCGCCATCGCAAAGTTGAGGTTGCTCGGCCTGACCGGCAGCTGCGAGGCACCCTCCCAATCGCCACGGTCGATCGCATAACGCGCCGGCGAAGCCGCCAGTGCGTAGTCTGCCGCCGCGACTGTCGCCTTGAAGTCGGTCTCCTTGATCATGTCGTCGATGACGGCGCGCGCCTGCTTGTCCTGGCCGAGCTGCAGGTAAGCATAGACCATGTAGTCCTGCGCATGCAGGTAGTTGCCGACCGACTTTTCGGCCATCGCGGCTTTCACGGAAGCGACGTTGGAGTCGATCGATTCCTTCCAATAGCCGACGCGCGTGTGGATGTGGGAGGGCATGTGCTGGGCGTGCGGCGCGGCCGGCGCGATCTTGGCGTAACGATTGGCGGCATCGAGCCCTTTCTGCGCCAGCGCCGGGTAGTCGTAGAGATGGATCAGATAATGCGTCACGCCCGGATGCATCGGCAGCCGCCTGGAGATCGGCTCGAGGATCGCCGCGCCTTTAATTTGCTGCGCGTAGGTCTTGTCGTTCAGATCCGCCGACGTATTGAGCGTAATGGCGTAGGCGATCTGGGCTTCGTCGTCGTCTGGATATTTTGCCGCGACGCGCGCCTGCGTGTCACGCAGCATGCGCATCCGCTGGACGTGAGGGATCGTGTCGTAGTCGGCATACATCACCATCAGCGCATCGATGTAGTCGCGTTCGCGCTCGGTCGCGGCGCCGATCTCCTTGGCCTTCATGATCGCGGCGAGGCCTGGCGCGAGGTTCGGCTTTGGAATCGCATTGTGCGGATTGTCCATGTAGGTGAGCGCAATGCCCCAATAGGCCATGCTGCATGTCGGGTCAGCCTTGATGGCTTCCTCGAAGATCTCCTTGGCGTTGGCGTACCAGTAGGAATGCTGGTAGCGCATCCCGCGATCGAAACGACGCTGGGCCACATCGTTGCAAGAGGTCTGGAAATGAACGCTGCCGAGCTGCTGATCTACATCGTCTTGCGCGACCAGAGCCTGTGGTCCTGATAGGCCGAAACCGGCTACGATGACGAGGAACAGGGACTTCCGCATGGATCCCTCCCTTTGCCTGACACGCAATGAATTGGTCTTGATACCCCCTCACTATATGACGTTCGCGGCTTTTGAACAGCGAAGTGAATCGCGGCAGCGCAACTGACCCAGCGGCGCCTCGAAGTTGGCGAAACCAATCCGAAGCCAGAGCCGTCGGAGTTCGATCCTTACGCGACCACCATGCGGGCCTCGGATCGCATCGCTACGCGATCGACAGAATCTCGATCTCTTGCGCGCCTGAACCCACGACATCGCCGACCGCCTTCCCGATCAGCGACTTCGCAACCGGCGCCACGAACGAGATCGATCCGGCCTTTGGATCCGCCTCGTCCTCGCCGACGATGCGATAGGTCTGCACGCGGCCGTCGGTGCGGCTGAAGGTCACGGTGCTGCCGAAGGCGACGACATCGGTCGACGCCGGATCGGGGATGACCTGCGCCGTGCGCAGCCGTTCGGTCAGATAGCGAGCGTCGCGCAAGGGCACCGCCGACTGCCGGCGCTTTTCGTTGACGTCCTCGATGGCTTGCGCGGCTTCATAGGCCTCGCGCGCCTCGCGAAGCTGCGCCTGCAGCGCCTGCAAGCCGGCTTCCGTCACGAGATTTGGATGCGGCGAAATCGGGCGATCCGGCAGCAGCGTCTCGGACGCGGTTTCGGCGCTTTCTTCTTTGGTAAAGGCGACGCTCAATTCAAGATCCTGTCGAACTGTTTCGGACACCCGCTCGCGCCTCGCCCCACAACGGGGAATCGCGCCGAACAGCAGCCGGTGATTGTCCCGGACTATATCTCAAGTTCGACGAAACGGCGCAGCTTGAAGACCAGGTCCGGTACGGCCTGGCGGAACCGCGTCGCGTTCTGGAACGTGGTCGAGAACGGCGCGAAGGTGATCATCGCATTCCAGTGCTTGTAACCGTAGACCGTGACGGAGGCGCCGGTCGCCGGAAAATTCTCCAGCTTGCGCAGCTCGCCAAGCACGAGATCGGCAATCGCCTCGGCGGGAAGCAGCTTCTTGCCATCAGGCGTCGTCGTAATTTTCGCTGGCCGCTCGACCGGCTTCGCGGCAGCCGGCACGGCATCGGGCGCAGCGTCGGATTCGGCCGGTGCAGGATCGGGGGTGGACGGCTCGACCAGGTCGAACCCGTTCGTCGGCGCTGTCGGCGGAACCTCGTTGAGCGGCGGCGGAGCACTGCTGTCTGCGCGCTTGTTGCCTCCCAGGATGCTGCTGATCATGGCCACAAGGCCAGCATCCTTCACGTCGTCGCTCATTTCTCCCCCCGGGGTTCGGCCTACTCTAGCACCGCTCTCGCGGACCGCCACTGGGGATGTATGGCCGGATTCCGCTTGGTTAAGGCGCTACGACAAGGCGTCACACCAAGGCCGTCACACGATGGCACCGGCGGCCCGACGTCCGATCACGTCGCCCGCCGTGAGACCCATCACCGCTTATCGAACGGAATGTACTGCTGGTACTGCTTGGGCACAGAGCTGCGGTAGCGCGCGGGCACGGTGCCGGTGTCGACCGAATGATCGATTTCCTGCTGCCGCGTCATCTTCTTCTTCGCCGGCTTCTTCGATGCGCTCTTCTTGGAGTCCGCCGGCTGGCTGGAGGTGTCGCTGGTCGCGGCCGGCGTTGTCGTCGTCGCTGCCGGCGCAGTGGTCGTCGCCGCAGGCGCTGCGGTTCCACCGGCGGCCGGCGCATTCTGGGCCAGCGCGAGCGGTATTTGCATGAAAAGCGCCAGCGCTGCTGTCGCAGCCAGCAAATATGACCTTTGCATTAGAACCTCCAAAATACCTGATCCGAATGAGACAAGCCTGGTTCTCCGGGATCGACGCGCGCAAGTCTGCTCACGATAGGCCCGGACCCCCACCGCGAACTGTGGCGTAGATCACATTCCTGGCCGCCGGCTGCGTCATGATGTGCCATGTCGCGAACGCACGGCATTCCGCCGACACCAAGATAGGCATGACATGCCTCAGACGAGCCCAGCTCGCTGACGTTCCCGTCCACCCGCTCTCGAAGGAGATTGAAATGCGTCGCATCATCCTCACTCTCGCATCGTTCGCCGCCCTGGTCGCCGTAGCATCCCCGGCCGCCCAGGCACATCCTGCAAACGATCGATATTGCCTGCAGGGACGCATGTGGGGCTATCCCGGCAACTGCCAGTTCGCGAGCTATCAGCAGTGCCTCGCCACCGCCTCCGGCACGTCGGCCTCTTGCGGCATCAATCCGCGCTACGCGTTCTCGCAGCAGTACGCCTACTGACGACGTCGCGGGGGGGGGGGGGGGGGGGGCCCCCCCCCCCCCCCCAGGGTGTTGGAGAAAACAAAAAAACCCCCACCCCCCGCCCCACCAACGGCGCGCCGCCCCGGGGGCGCCCCCGAGGGCACTGT
>NZ_JBEPQQ010000012.1:0-250860 GCF_040547935.1 Bradyrhizobium sp. LA6.8 | reverse complement strand
CGCTCGCGTCGCCCCTCACGTCGATCTTGACGCCTTTCCATGCCAGCGGTCTGCGCCTCCGCGTCAGGGACCATCAGCACGGTCGGGAACGCGGCGATTGCAGTCGCCAAACCCAAAGAAGAGAGAAGCTTCCGTCGAGAGATCATAACTGCCTCCCTGGCTAGACTGCCCCAAGAATTAAAGTTTACTCGCTCTGCCCGTCCTCGTCTTGATCTTTGTCATTGGACAGTTGCACCCACATCCGCCGTCGCGCGCGCTTCAGCTCGACCTCGACCACGTCATCATGTCGGGGCATCCATCGACACACATGCTTGCACTGCGCCACCGCGGCGAAGCTCGCAAGACAGGTCAGTGCTACTGATAATCATTCGGCCGCCCACTCGCTCCGTCCACACTGATGTAGATCAACCCGAGGCGACTGAGTTGGTTTATACTTGCCGTGGGGAGAGCTTGAGGAGGATCTCATGATCTCTCGGCGAAAGGCTCTTTCTTCTCTCGGATTGGCGACCGCCTTTGGCCTGATAGCGCTCCCTGCGATGATGGCGTCCTTCCCCGCTTTTGGCGGTGCTTTCTCGCATCAGCGGTATTTGGGGCCGCCATGCCAATGACGCCGCGATATCAACATGGAGACCGATCATGAAAAAGCTCAGTGTGCTTGCGATTATCGTTGGAGGCGCGTTATTGGCAGCGACGCCCTTCTCGTTTCAGTGGTCGCCTGAAAAGAACGTGGTGCTATCCCTTGACCGTGCTGATGCCCGAGTAGGACGGCCGCTAACTGCGACGAGCGTTGCAGGCGTCGGTCGAAGGACTGCGCGACGGGCATATCGCCGCGGATACTAACGGCGGCTGGGCTGGCGGTCGCTGCGGGCGTCACCTCGCGCACCCTGCCGATTAGCCTACGCAGCTTGCTTAGTCGGCGTTGTCAGACGAACGCCCTCGGCCTCAAAGAGCCGAAGGCGCTCCAATCTTCAGATTAGCCCTTGGTTACTACCGGGGCCGGAGCTTTGCCGATCGGGTATTTGCCGACCGGGGTTTTGCCGACGGGCCACTTACCAACTGGCGCAGTCTGGACAACTGGCTGCGGGCGAGGAAGGTCGGCTGCGACCGCCGTTCCCACCAAAGCCAACGACGCAATGCCAACGATACCGAATTTCAGCATGAGGTCCCCCGTTGCTGCTAGAGACGAGAGCGTAGCTGATGGGGCCAGTATGCGGTGTGCCTATGCGGCAACACTCGGGAAAGAATGACAACATTCGCTTTAGTTGCGTCAGCGCTTTTGATCAATCGACTGCGCAAGTTTGTGTCTTGGAATTTGCGCCAGCGATGTCTGTTGTTGGCCCTTCTCGGACTTCACGCAATGTCCGCTTCCGCGCCGCTATCTGAAGAGAAGCGGACATTGCGGATTTTTGAGTACACGCCCTAGCCGTTCTCGGCTTCGCCGAAATGCTCTTTCGACGCGATGGCGCGGAGCATGGCGATGTCTTCGCGCATGTGGGTGTCCCACGCGATGCTGACGGCGGCGACGTGCAATTACGCTAAGCGCGATGCTGAGGGTGCTCATCGCTCGATCTCCGGGAGCTGCTCGGGCGTCACCTTCGCCTGCAGCATCAGGCGCACGAGGACGGCGATGTGCGGCGGCACCATGCCATAGGTCTCGGCGACCCAACTGCGTACGGTGCGCGGCGTCGAGGCGATGGCGCGCGCGAACGCGGACTGACGGTTCTGGCCGAATATTTTGGTGAGGGCGTCGTCCAGCTCGGCGCCGCTCATGGGGGCGTTGAGGGCGGTCTTAGGCGGCGACATCGAGCTGCTCCCTCGGCTGCAGGCGGGCGATCAGGCGAATGACTTGCGCGGACTGCCAAGACGAACCTTCCGCCGTGGTGATGCCGCGCGCATTGAGGTGCGCCGCGATCTGGCGCGACGACTGGCACATGACCGGCTCGACGATCTCGCGTAGGCTCTCGGCGAACGCGGCGGCGGCCTCGGCCTTGTTCTGGCCAGCATTGGGCGCGCCCAGCTTGACGCCGCGCGCCTTGCAGGCGGCGAGCGCTGCCTTGGTATTCGAGGCAATGCGGCGGCGCTCTTCCTCGACAAGCGCCGCGCGAATGTGGAGCATGAACGGGTCGGCGTCCGGCATCTCGGTGACGAGGAACGGCACGCGGTGCGCCATCAGGCCCGAGATGAAGTGAACGTCGCGGCCGAGGCGGCACAGTTTGGAGACGACCACCGGGACGTTCCTGCCAGCGGCGCGGGCCTGCGCCAGCGCGGCGTTGAGTTGAGGTCGACGCTCCAGAGCGTCGGCGCCCTTGCCGGTCTCGACCTCGATGAACTCGCCGACGATGTTTAGCCCCTCGGCTGCGGCGTAGCGGCGGACGGCGGCCTGCTGGGCCTCGAGCCCGAGACCTGAACGGCCCTGCTTGCCGGTAGAGACGCGGTAGTAAGCGACGATCTGCGAGAATTTCATGGTCGGCCCCTGTACTGGGACCACTCTTATAGGCGGTAAAGTCCTAGGAAGTCAATGCCTACATTGGCGATTTTGGTGTGTCCTGCTGTTGAGAGTGTAGGGCAGTGGCCTAGTTTTCAGCGATACCTAGAGCCGGGCCGAAGGCGGGGTTTACGACGTAGTAAGCTGTATCCTTTGCCCGTGCCACGCGAATTTCGAGCACCTTAAGGTCGTAGTTGACATCAAAGATGAAGTATTCCTCGTCTTTGATCTTCACGCCTAACACGCCGTAGTACAAAAGAAAGTCAAGCAAGCGCTTATGCTCGGCTTCATCGATCCCGGCTTCTGTGAAGATCAGCTCAATGTCCGATGCAGTCATGGTCTTTTTTGAGTCCATGAAGTGATAGAGCAAATCTTTCGCGCTGGGGAATACCTGGGTCAGCTCTGCGTCCAACTCCTGCAGGAGGTCAGACGAGTAAGTTTTGAGGCCTTTCTCGATGTCGATATCACTGATGATGTCGCGGTTGAAGTTCGTGGCGAAGCCTCGGCAGTGATTGAAGATTTTGAGCAGGTTGCGGGGGCGCATCAGTGTACGCCGGATTAGGTATGATGAGGTGTCCTCGCCTCGGTAATGCGAGATACACAGCTCATGCCAAATATCGTGGAAGCTGGCCTCGGAGTGATCCGCATGCATGCCCGAGACCAAGCGAAGCCGCAACATCTCACGCAGCATGTCAGGATCATTCCAATCGAGCGTAGCCCTCATCTCCTTGCCGAAGTCCGGAGTGTTCCTCATCAGGTGGTCGTAGACATCGTTGCGGACGAACACGATGCAATGAACGATGTTGCCCGGCTTCCTCATCTCGCGCTCGACCTTGCGTCCAGCATCCACCAGACAGCGAAGGATAGTTGCATCAATGAGGTCAACGCCTTGGGTGCTCCAACCCTTGTCAAGATTGTCGAACAAGACCCAGACCGCTTCCTTCTTCCGCAGGTAGTTCGTGATTATCTCGCGGAGCTGTCTAATATCGTGTTGGTAAACGAGCTCAGTCACTTCGCCAGCCTTCAGGCGGCGAGCGTCTTGCGTCCCATATTTCTCCTGGTATCGGCTCGTGAGCCGTTCGGACAGGACCGATAGGCGCTCAGAGAAGTCACCCTCAGGTGAGAAATTGAACGCATTGTAGACGCCGCTCAGTTCGCGATAGGCGTCATGTATATCGGGATTGTATCGATGGGAGCGTTGATCCTTCTCTAGCAGCTTATAGGCGATTTCGAGATAGATCAGGTATTCCCAAAACGCGATAATCAGGTGCTGCCGCGCACCTTCCGATAGATATTCGAGAATATCCTCTTTCATTCGGATGAGCTGATAGCCCTCTGGCTTCAGGTCGAGCACAATGTTGCGACGGTCGGCGCGTATGCGGTCGCGTAGACTGATGAATAGCGCTGTCTTTCCTGAGCCCTTGCGACCGACAACCAGATTGACCTCGCCATTGATGGCACGGTCGTACTGGTCGATTTTCAGATAATACCGCTCCAGGGTGTTCATTTCGTTTTCGGCACGCGGGTCGCCGATACTCATCGACTGAAGCAAGGACGTGCGATCAATACCTGATGGCTCAATCTGAGCAGAGTATTCGACCATACGCGGGCAGAAATCCGCGACAATATTGTGAATGTCGGACATATGATGCCAACGCTTGGCATCATCGCGGACATCAAGAGGAACATCGTAGGTCGAAGGCGCGAGTAGAAGCTTGGGTTTGCCCATTCCGTCGCATAACCCGGCAATGAACATGCACCGGATGTTGTGCGCTTGAGACCCGTCGTGGCTTGTGTCCTGCATCGGGATGAATACGCCAGAGGACTCCGCAACCTGTCGGATGGCGTCGGTTGCAGACAGCCGAGTATCTTCATCGGGTGTGAAGCTGCGATAGCGCCCGTAACCGGCCTTTTTGATTCGCGACACCATCACGCCGATGTCGTGTCCGCGATCAGGGGGCTCGATGAGGTACACAGGTGACTTTCGATCCAAGGCTTTCGAGAAGCTCAGTGGCGTCGCGTCAATGTGGGCAGCCAACCGGTCTTTTAGCTCATCGGGCGTCGCATATTCGAAGTAGCCCAGCGTATCAAATATCCCGACGGCTTTGGCGAGCAGCTTGTCCCCGTCGGTTCCCATGTGTCGGACCAGAAACGCCCGCTTATCCATGCCGATGGCATAGCCAATCTCGTAGACGACGTTCAAATTGAGATACGTGATGTCGGCAACGAGATAGGGAGACTCGCCGATCTTCTCTAAAATAGGAGAAACGAGCGGCGTTCCCGGTACGTCGTTGAACGGCCAAGGCTCATAAATTACAGGCAGAACCTGCAGGGCGTTTACCTTCCGCACGGCTTCGAGGATCCCATCCGCAACAGACTTGTCCTTGGAGGCGTATGCAACGAATGTCTTTTGGCGGGTAGCCATGGTCGGACCATCGGGGTTTGCGAATCACCTCATGATTGCCACTCGGGAACCGGATTGCAATGGAAGTTGTCAACATACGAACAGCTGTGGCCCCATTCCCATGATCGTGGCCACGCACGGCAGGCGACTGCTGTTGTGGGGCGAGTGCCCGAAATGCGGCCAGGCCGATAGCAACCGGTTTCTCGCCGTGCTGAGGCCGGTCCTCGACGAGCGCCGCAGGCGGATGGGCGAATGCCTGTCGGCTATCACTGCATCGACTGTGAAAACCTAATCGGCTCGATAGCGGCGCCGCTAAGAGCCTGACGAGCGAAGCGAACTGACATGGCACCCTTCAAGCAGACCACGCTCCCAGCCCACTACAGGGGCGGCCAGACCTTCGGCAGGCCGAGTGACTACCGACCGGAGTATTGCGACATGGTCGTCGAGGCGATGACCAGCGAGGGACTGAGCCTGACGGCGTTTGCCGGGCTGATCGGGGTGAGCCGGGACGCGGTGTACGATTGGATCAGGGCGCACACGGACTTTAGCCACGCCGTGTCTCGCGCACGAGCTGGCCGCGTCCTGTACCTCGAACGCAAGCTGATGCGTGCCCGGAAGGGCGCAGAGACCAGCGCTGCTGTGTTTGCGTTGAAGAACGCCCAGCCCGACGAGTGGCGCGACGTGCGCGCTGTTGATCACCAGCACAACGTCAAGGTCGAAACCCTCACCGATGCCCAGCTCTACGCCATCGCAAGCCAGAAGGCGGGCGCACATGGCACTGTGATCGATGGGGAATACACCCGAACTGCCGACGAACCGACACAGTGAAACGGACGTTTCAGTGTTGCACCTGCCTCGGGCTGTGACATGGTGTGGTTGCGTCCCGGTGACGTGACCAGATCGCATCGGGTACGACACATGCGATGGAATCGAAATAGGTGAGCATTCCCAATGGAGATGGGGGCGTGCCCCTCTGCCAGGGGGCCGGGGAGGGGAAAATCTGGGCGGCGAAGCATGCTTTTATTGACACCCCCCTCGATGTCACCGCCAACTTCAGAATGTTCGGGCTGGGTCAGCGCCTCTGGTCAGCGCAAATCTCGAAAAGGTCGCGAGCGAGAGAAGAGATGTTCACCTGGATACGATGCCCCAAGTGGAACAAATGTGCACTTTGATACTTAGTGACTCGCCTCGGCAGGGTGAGATCATGAACTTCTTCAGCAGCGACAAATTTTCAGGACCGAAGACCCGGGAAGACAGGCGTTGCCGCTGCGGCGCGCAGCCGCGACTAGCGCGCACGATGATGGACTCGGTGCACGGCCTCACTGTCCGCATGTTCGAATGCCAGTGCGGCGAGCGCAGTTGGACCGAGGACAAAGAGTAGGCCGTCTGAGGGCGTCGTTTTTGCTTTTTGAGGCTCTGCGGCCACACAACGAAACGGCCTCGCGCATCGCCGGGGCTGGAACCGGATGCTGAGGCCGTTCGGCGCAGCCGAATCAGCGCGCATTGCCGGTTATTCCCGATCTGCGAGGAGGGCGCAACACGGGAGATTGCAGGTGTCCTAAAGAGGAGCGCCCCAGCGCCGTGTCACCGGACGCGTTGGGGCAAGTTGACGGTCGAATGCCTCTTGTGTGGGGCTTGGGAAAAGCGTTGCACCGCAGGGACGTTCCTAGCGAACGACCGCAGAACGAAAAAAAGGCCCCGCCAAGCGGGCCCTGGGTAGTCGACGTTGCGTTACTTGGAGCGCTGATGGGCATGGAGGCCCACGAGCAGCATCATTTTGACCAAGGCGGGTTCCGTTACCGTGCGCGTGGTTTCGCGGGCGCAATTTCTACGTGATGCCTCGATAGCGGGGCCAGTTCGCCAATCGCTTGGCTGCATCAGCGACCTCGTCGGGCGAATTGATCTGCAATCGCGCAAGCAACCGAGCTCTCTGCTTTGCGACTTGCTCGACGGTTCCGCCGAGCTTGACCGCGATCTGCGCGTCAGTCTTCCCGGCAGCCAAGCGCCTCAAGAACCGTTTCTCGCGTGGACTGAGCAGGTCACGCATCGCGCGTCCCCACCGCCGACAAACCTCGCGCATTTTATAGCGCCGTTTCGCGTCACGTACATGATCAGTGCGCGACGGCCCCAAGCGTCCGGGAGGTTGGGACAGATGCCGAGACGCCGGGGCCGCGAGCGCGCCGAGATAAGCCCCAGCGCACCGAAGTGAGCATGCCCACCACCGCCTGTTCCATCTGTTCACTTGTATACAGTAGGCGTCTCGCCCCAAGTCTATTCTTGTCCGGCGAGGGCCCTCGTGAACGAGCGAATGTTCATCGTGCTAATTATCTTGGCGGGCATGATTGCACCGGCATTGATGGTCCTCGCACTGCTCTATCGCTGACGCACAGCCTTACGGTGCCTGTCGCTAACTGGAGCCGCACTTCGAGCAAAAGCTGTGACACGGGCCCGAAGCGCGATGCAAATGCTAGTCGAGCGCCAGCGTTCCTGTTGAAGACGTGTCGGAAGGCGAGCTATCTCCAAATTTAATGTAGCAACATAACATTTGAGAGCGCGCGGACGAACCGAAAGCAGAGAGTGACTTCAGTGCGCTTGACAAGCCGCGCGCTCGCGGCCCGGCGTCCCGGCTCCTGTCCCAGGCCTCCCGGACGTTTGGGGCCGCAGCGCGCTGGAGACGCCCTTTTAACCGGTGAAACTTCGGAAGGCAGAGATGACCTACACCATCGGGTTTCGGAGGCGAAGCAATGTCGCGGTTTTAACGACCGAAGTCCCGACGGCTAACCATGCGCTTGCAGTCATCGCAACCGTCGAACAGTCCGTGGGCAAGCTCGACTTCATCAGGTCGCCGCAGGAAGGCGACATCGGCATTGAAATGCTTAGGGTGCTGGCAAAAGAAGAGGCCGAGGAAATGTCTCAGACTGCCTTCTAAACCTCTCTCATGGGCGTCCAAGCGTTAGGTCGCAGGTTCGATCCCTGCCGCAGGCACCACCATGCTCCTCCAGATCACCGCGCCGCACTTCTGTGCCGGGCTCGTCGTCGAGGACGGCAAGGTCACGGAGGCCGCGCCGATCCTGAAATGGGCAATCGGGAAGACGAATAACGAGCTACGCGCATACTGCGCTCGCAAGAGTTGGCGTGTGCGCGAAGTTTCTGAGCATTGCGCCAAAAATCCCTAAGTCGAACTCTTTACGACATGGGCGAATTGTGCGTACTTTTCTGCAAGCCCCGACATGCCGCTTTAGGCCGCCCCTGCGGTGGTGTCATCGGGGCCTTGTCGGGCAGTGCAGCCTCAGCCCCCCAGCCCAATCTGCACTGACCCGGCTCCAATCATCGAGGACAGACGATGATGTGCGAGCGTTGCGAAGCGATGGAAGACGGACTGCAGTCGATTGTGCAGTGGTCTGAAGCCTATCCCCTCTCTGTTTTGCCCGAACCCGATCTGAAGAAGGCGCGCGCCGCGCTGGAAGCTGCAGGCATCAGCCTCGACAGCATCTCAGCGCATTGCATGCGCCACGTCGTCACGTCGGTCGGAGAAATCGCGCGGAGGGCGTTGGGTCATGACTGAACGCAGCCAGTTCAACGCCCAGATCGCGCGGCTCGAGGCCCGCGTCGCAGTGCTGGAGCAGGTGATCTTCCAGCTCAACCCGTCCGCGCTCCGTCCGAACATCGACAGCGTCGAAGCGGTGAAGATGTTTCTGCGCAAGCACGACATCGACAAGCTCTCGCCGCACGTCGCGCGGTTTCTGAGCGACCAGCTGCCGGTCGATTGGCGCGCGCTCGCCAACAGCGCGGGCGCAATCCAGACCTTCAAGCTGCTCGCGCAGAACGTCTCGATCATCGACGCGCGCAAGAGGCTCGCATAATGACCGACGACGAGTACGACGCCGTCAAGAAGCGTGTCGTCGATGCGTTGCCTGATGGTATTGCCCACAGCGACGCCGCTGCGATCCTGTGTGACGCGATGGTTGTGATGGCGCTCCGCGATGGCATGCCGAAGAAAGATTTCATGCTCGCCATCAGCGAGGTGTGGGACATCATCGAGGCGGGTCATGGCGACACTGACGCGTGATCAGATCATCGATACGATCCGCGATGAGCTGAAGCGCCAACAGCGCGACCGCAAGGTCTCCCTCGTGCCTGTCGAGACGCCCGACAAGTTCGATGTGATCGGGGTGATCGATGTCCACGCGCTCGCCGACGCCATCGCGCGCGAGCTGCCGTCATGACCGAGTCCGCGCACGACCGCGACCTGCGTCTCGTGTGCGACTTGCGCAAATATCGCTCCGCGCAGGAGCAGAAAGTGATCGACCTGCTGTTCGCCAAGCTGATGCGCGGCGACAGGCGCGGGTTCGAGCACTCCTTGCGCAGCCGCACCGCCGCCGCTCTACGCCGACGTGGCGTGATCAGGGTGGAGCGCACGCAATGAACGTGATCGTCTGCGGCGGTCGTACCTTCGAAAACTACGCGGCGGTCAAGAAGTATCTCGACATGCTGCACGACCTCCACCGCTTCACGCTGCTGATCCATGGCAGGGCGAGGGGCGCGGACACCTGCGCGCATCGCTGGGCGGGCGAGCACAAGGTGCCGGTCGAGATGTTTCCGGCGCACTGGCGGCTGCACGGCAACAGCGCCGGGCCCATCCGCAACAAGCAGATGCTGGCCGAGGGCAAGCCGCAGCTCGTGGTCGCGTTTCCTGGCGGCGACGGCACCGCAGATATGTGCAGGCAGGCCCGCGCTGCGGGTGTCACGGTGATTGATCTGAAAGATGAGCGAACGAGGGCAGAGGTAACACAGCGATGGCGGACGAATACGGCCCCCTCGACCGTATCCGCTACCGGCCCAACCTGTCCGAACCGCTCAGCAACCTGACGCAGGACGCAGCCGGAGCGGCAGCAGCTCGCATGCGGCGCTCCGTGAAATCGGATGTGCGCCGCAATTCCGCGCTGGAGGGTGGCGCCGACGCCGCCTCGATGGCGGCGGGGCTCGTCCCCGGCGCTGGCATCGCCGACGTGCTCGGCCTGCTGCCGGATTTCAGGGGCGGCTATCAGCCGTCGTTCGGCCGCAACCTCCTCAGCGGCAATTATCGCGACGCGGCGCTGCAGACCCTCGGGCTCGGCGGCGACATGATGCTGGCGACGCCGCTGGCTGCGCTCGGCGTGGCTGCCAAGGGCGCCCGTGAAGCAGCTCGCGTGCCTATCGCTGCCGGTGATCTGCGCGTCTCGACGCGTTTCCCGACCGCCGTGAAGGCGACGGAAGACCCGCTGCGGCAGCACCTGTCGATTGGCGTGGATGAGATGAGGGCGGACCCGGAGGGCTTCGCGCACAACACCTCGCTGCTGTCGCGCTATCCCGGCTTCGCGCGGCTGCAGGGCATGTCGCCCGACGAGGCGGCGCGCGCCTATGTCGATCAGGCCGCTGGCAACATGCGCTTCCTGTACGAAAACTCGCCCGGCGAGATGAAGGCGCGCGCGCCGCACTGGTACGAGGGCGCGAACCGCATTTCCGATGCGATGGCGCAGCGCTGGGGCATCCCGCGTCAGAGCGCATCGGCCGCGCTGGCGTCGTTGTCGCCGCAAAAGGACTGGTTCATGAACGCCACGCTCGGCGAGCGCGTCGGCGACATCGTCATGGACAACCCGCGCGCGACCGGCGACATGGTCAACTGGATCAGGTCGCAGCCGAAGGTGATGGCTGCGCCTGGCGCTGAAGATGCGCTGCGCGAGATCACCGGCAAGCGGCTCGATCAGGTCGATCCGAAGAACGCGGCGCTGTTCGTGCGCGCCTTCGACGAGGCGCACAACACGCGCAATTATCGCTCGGTCCTGCCGGAAGGCGACTATGGTGATTTCATCACCACGATGTCCGGTGATCCCAGCAAGGTGGCGTGGGGCACGTTCGGCGACATTGACAAGGCGGTGCGCGCGATCCGCTCGGGCGGTGACATGGGCATCATTTCGCCGCTGCTCGGCGAGAAGCACAAAGTGCGCTCGTTCTACAACAACATCGAGGTGCCGAACGACCCGCGCTTCGGCGACGTGACGGCGGACACCCATCAGGTGGCTGCGGCGCAGATGCGGCCATTGTCCGGCGCGTCGGAGGCGGTGATCCAGCATCTGGCGTCCGGCGGCCCGGCCGGTTCGGTGAACGCGCGCTCCAGCGCCATCACCGGGGTCAAGGGCACCTATGGTCTGGTCAACGATGCCACCCGGCAGTTTGCCGAGAACGTCGGCCTGATCCCGCGCGCGGGCCAGTCCGCAACGTGGGAGCCGGTGCGCGAGCTATTCCCCGCGAAGTGGAAAACGGCTAAGAATAATGCTGCCGTTGACGACATCTGGGGGGCCTACGACCGTGGCGACATCTCAATCGACCAAGCCCGAAGTGCTATCTTCGGTCTTGCTGGCGGAATTGGTACGCCTGAGTGGGCACGAAGCGGCATTAGCGCGACTGCTCCCCATCAGGGATCAACATATCGGTAAGCTCGCCGAAGGCTTCATCGCCATCAACTGGTGGGGCGAGGTGCCTGAAGTGATCGAGCCTGAGGAGCAGTACATCATCGATCTGCTCCGCGAGTACGACGCGGCGCTCACCCGAGAGGCGAGCGAGTAATAAATTCGCGCAACTGCCGCTGCGCACTCTCGTACTTTGTGCGCCTGTCAAGCGGCGATGCGGTCCATGCGACTTCTGCACCGGGCGCATCGTAATTGTTGCGAGTTCGTAATGTTTGGCGTTTGATGGTTCTCCCTTGGGAGGGGAGCCCGCAATGCCACAAGAACAAGAGCGGCACCACTTTGCGCTTATGTCAGTGGTCGATGCGTTCACTGACATCACCGGGATGTCGGCCAAGCGGCTGGGTCGCTTGATCGGGATGCCGCATTTTGTATCCCACGTTCATGATGGCGTGGCGAACGAGCAGGAAATCCGGGCGGCCTTCGATCTGATGGGCCGCTTCTTCAGCAATCATGATCTCGGCGGAAGACGCCGCAGGGGAAATCCTCCGGCGAAAACTGCTTCGCGCGTCTCTCGCGGAGTGGTGCATCGCAAACGGCTACACGCCAGCCCGTCACCACCTGCTGCTGATCGAAAAGCTGGAGGCCCTTGCGCGGGGTGACATCCCGCGCCTCGCGATCTTCATGCCGCCGGGCTCGGCGAAATCCACCTACGCCTCGGTGCTGTTTCCGCCGTGGGCGATGTCGCAGTTTCCGAAGGCGCAGTTTCTCGCGGCCTCGCACACCACGGAGCTGGCCGAACGCTGGGGCCGCCGCGTCCGCAACCTGATCGCGGAGCACTCCTCGATCCTCGGCATCACGCCCGACGACCAGAACCAGGCGGCGGGCCGCTGGGCGATCAAGGAAGGCGGCGAGTATCTCGCGGCAGGCGCGCGCATCGGCATCGCCGGTTTCCGCGCGCTGTTCGGCGTGATCGACGATCCCTTGCGCTCGCGCGAGGACGCCGACAGCGAGGCGATCCGCGAGCGGCTCTGGGAGTGGTACCTCTACGACTTCCGGCCCCGCCTGATCCCCGGCGCGCGTCAGCTGCTGATCCAGACGCGTTGGCACGAGGACGATCTCGCGGGCCGCTGCCTCAATCATCAGCCGTGGGAAGTGATCTCGCTGCCCGCTGAGGCGAAGGCGAACGACCAGCTCGGCCGTGCGCCCGGCGAGTTCCTGTGGGGCGACGATGCCTACGGCTATGGCGAACAGCTGCGCGAGCTGAAGGAGACGACGCCGCCGCGCGTGTGGTCGGCGCTGTACCAGCAGGCGCCGGCTCCCGACGAGGGCGACTTCTTCAAGACCCAGTGGTTCAAGCCGCTCGACATCGTGCCATCGCACACCTTGATGCGCTGCTACGGCGCGAGCGACTACGCGGTGACCGACAACGGCGGCGACTTCACCGTGCATGTCGTGATCGGCGTCGATCACATGAACAATCTCTATCTGCTCGACATCTGGCGCGGTCAGAGGACGACCGATGTCTGGATCGATGCGTTCTGCGATCTGGTCGAGAAGTACAAGCCGCTCGCATGGGCAGAGGAGACCGGCCAGATCAAGGCGTCGGTCGGCCCCTTCCTTGAACGTCGCATGCGCGACCGACGCGTGTGGGTCAACCGCGAGCAGTTTCCGACGCGCGGCGACAAGGCGGTGCGCGCCCGCTCGATCCAAGGTCGGCTCGCGCTCGACGGCATCTTCTATCCGAAGAACGCGCCGTGGGCGGCGGACTTCTTCGCGGAAGTTCTCAACCTGTGGGTTGGCAAGCACGACGACCAGGGCGACGCGCTCGGCCTCGTCGGCCAGCTGCTCGACAAGATGGTGAAGGGCCGCGTCGGCGCAGCGCCAACCGTCAAGCTGCCGGATGACGGCTACCGCTCGGTGAAACGCAACAACAATGTGGATGCCATGACGCTATGATCAATCTCGACACGGCTGTCGCAAACTACGTGAGCTACGAGAGTCCCAGCGACACAGCCTCCTCGAAACTGATCATCCGCCGTCGTGAGTTCGAGGATTACTGCTCGGCGAAATCGCGCGAGATCGAGGAGCAACGGCAGTCGTGGCGCTACTATCACGTCGATCAGTGGACGCCAGAACAGCTCAAGGTGCTGCGCAAGCGGCACCAGCCGCCGATCACCTTCGACCGCACCGGGCGCAAGATCGACAGCTTGTCGGGCACCATCCGCCGCCTACGCACCGACCCGAAATGCTATCCGAACACGCCGAACGGCGAGCAGGGGGCTGAGGTCGCTACGCAGGTGATCCGCACCATCAACGACGCCTCGTTCGCCGAAGACCTTGAAGTGGAGTGCTGCCGCGACGCGCTGGTGCATGGCATCGGCATCGATGAGCTGATGCTGGTGCCTGGCGACAAGGGCGACCCCGATCTGCGCTTCGTCTATGTGGACCCGCGCACGTTCTTCTACGACCCGCGCTCGTTGCGGTCCAACTTCGGCGACACCCGCTTTCACGGCGTCTACAAATGGGCGGACATCGACGAGCTGGACGCGCTCGCCGACGGCGCGTCGGAGCTCGTCAAGGAGCATCTCGACAGCGACGGCGGCTACTGGACCGCGTTCGACACCGACCGCGAGAACCTCTGGGTCGATAGCCGCCGCCGCGTGCGCCTGATCGATCACTGGTACAAGCGCGGCGAGCAGTGGCGCTGGTGCCTGCACACGGGCAACGTCGAGATCAAGAGCGGCGAGAGCCAGTTCTTCAACGAACGCGGCTTGTCGATCTCCAAGTATCACGCCTTCGCCAACATGATCGACATCGACGGCGATCACTACGGCTTCGTGCGCCGCCTCAAGGGACCGCAGGACGGGCTCAACCAGCACCGCTCCAAGGCGATCCACATCATGAACACCCGGCAGCTCAAGATCGCGCAGGGTGCCGTTGACGACATCGAGGTGACGCGGCGCGAGGCGGCGCGGCCTGACGGCGTGCTGGTCTACACCGGAGACCCGAAGGCACTGGAGGTGCTGCAGCCGGAACAGGAGTTCCTGCAGCAGACGCAGTATTATCAGGACGCAAAGACCGAGATCGACAGCTTCGGCCCGAACCAGCAGCTGATCCAGGAATTTGGCCAGAACGTCTCCGGTCGCGCGGCGAACCTGCTGCAGCAGGCCGGGCTCGCGGAGCTGGGGCCGTTCCTGAAGAATTTCCGCATGTGGAAGCTGGAGCGCTACCGCGCCTGCTGGGTCGCCGCGCAGCATTACTGGACCGGCGAGCGTTTCCTGCGTGTGACCGGCGACCAGAACGTCGCGCAGTTCATGCAGATCAACGGCGTCGAGCTGGACCCGTATGGCCGCCCGATGCTGGTCAACGTGCTCGGCAACATCGATGTCGAGATCAAGGTCGATGAGGGCCCGGACACCGAGACGGTGATGGGCGACATCTTCGATCTGCTGATGTCGCTGAACCAGAACAACGTGCCGGTGCCGCCGCAGCTCATCATCGAGGCGTCGAACCTGCCGCTGTCCGAGAAGAAGAAGCTGCTCGGCATGCTGGCGCAGCCCGACCCGGCGAAGCAGGCGGCGCAGAACGCCATCATCCAGAAGACCATGGCCGAAGCTGCTCTCGCCAACGCGCAGGCGGGCAAGGCGCAGGCCGACGCGGGCAAGGCGCAGACCGCAGGTATGCTCAACATCGCCAAGGCGCGCACCGAAGGCATGCCGGACGGCGGCCCCGAACCGAAAACGCCGCTCGATTACGCGGAGCAGCTCGCCAACATCGCGGAGACGCAGGCGACCGCGGAGCACAAGCGCGCCTCGGCAGAGGCGTTGCGCAACAAGGACCGCGTCACGCCGCTGCAGCTGCTCGCCGATCACGCGCAGCGTCACGCTGATCGCTTCATGCAGAGCATCGACCAGATCGCGAGCCGTGGTCTGGACGACTATCACCGCAATCTCGACCGGCGCGTGGACGACTTCCACCGCGCTGAAGATCGCGACAGCCGCGAGCGCGTCGCGCGCTTCGCTGCCGCGCGTCGTCAGACTGCACAACAATAGAAAACCGTCGCCGCGTTCCTGTCGTTCTGCGGCAGGCCGGTGACGGGCGGGCGCGGCCTGTCCCCGTGCCCGCAACACCCTTCGTCCGCGTGAACGAAATCGCGCACCACGCCTGACGCGAGCGAGATCGCGTCGCCCAGCGAGAGGGATGTCTCGCCACGCCGCTCGTCGCGATAGCCGGGCCACGTTTGCCGGAAACGACATTCCGGGGAGACCACAAGGCAATGACTGACATAACGCAGGGCGCTGACGCGCTCGACGAGAATGCTTTGTTCAACGCGGCTGTCGAAGCCGAGACGCTCGACAAGTTCGAGAACCCGCCACCCGTGAAGGAGCCGGACAAACCGGTCGCCCTGGCACCGGACGTGAAGACCGAACCGAAGACTGAGCCGAAGGAAGCCAAGACCGACGACAACGCCCCGGTCCCGCCGGGTCGCTTGCGCGAGGAGGCTGAAGCGCGGCGCCGGGCCGAACGTGAACGCGACGATCTGCGGGCCCAGATGCAGCTGCTGGCGCGGCAAGCGCCGCCACAGCAGCAGCGCGAGCAGCCCAAGGGCGTTGACCTGTTCGAGAACCCCTCGGGGTTCGTGCAGCAGGAGCTGAAGCCGTACCTCGAAAACATCCACACGCAATTCCAGATGCAGCGCGAAGCGATGTCTCTGGACTTCGCCATGCAGCGGCATGGCGAGGAGAAGGTGGGCTCCGCACGGCAGGCCCTTGAACAGGGCATGCAGCGCGGTGATCCGCACGCGTGGAGCACCTACCAGCGCGCAATGAGTTCGCATGATCCCTACGGTGTCATCGTCAAGTGGCATCAGGACGGCGAGACGCTGCGCAATATCGGTGGTGATCTCGACGGGTACAGGAAGCGCATTCTCGAAGAAGCACTGGCCGATCCCGAGTACCGGGCTCGCGTCATTGAAGCTGCGAAAGGTCAAGCGGCAGCGACAGGTCAACACGTCGCTCGCCCAGTCAAGCCTGCGGTCGCCTCTCCATCGCTCGGCAACATCGGTGCCGGTGGAGGCGACGCTCAAGTCGTCGAACCCTCCGACGCAGAACTGTTCCGGGCCGCAACTCAGGCAAAGCGGCGCTGAACACCGGGTCGCTCTCGCGATCCCGACCGCGCCGCGCATCACCCAATGGTGAGCGGCTATGCTTACGTCCAACCACGTCAATAACGAGGTCATCAAGTTTCGCCGTCAGGTGATCTCGGACTTCCTGCGGCGCTCGCGCTTCGATCCGTTCATGGGCGACAGCTCCACGAACGTCATCGTGCGGCTCGCCGATCTCGAAAGTGACGGCAAGCAGGTCAACGTCCCACTCGTCAACCAGATGTCTGGTGACGGCGTCGGCGCTGGCACGCTGCGCGGCAACGAGGAAATGCTCGACAGCTACGGCTTCCCGCTGTGGGCGGACTGGGCCCGCAACGCGGTCGCCAACAACCGCGCGTCGAACAAGGAATCCTCGTTCAACGTCCGCTCGACCGCGCGCGATCTTCTGCGCGGCTGGGCACGCCGTGTCGTTCGTGATGACATCACGGACGCGCTGCTCTCGATCCCGACCGCGTCGGTGCAGGCGAACCGCTTCGGCGTTCCCGGCAACCGCGTGAACGGCATCAAGTGGTCGGCGGCGACCGCGACGCAGAAGGACAACTGGATGAACGCGAACCTCGACCGCGTTCAGTTCGGCACGGTGGCCGCTTCGGCGGTGCCGTCCACCTTCGCGGCGGCGGCGCTGCTGCTCGACACCACCGCCGACATCATGACGGCGGCAGTGGGCTCGCTTGCCAAGCAGAAGGCGAAGCAGTCGGGCGTCTCCTCGGCCAATCCGGGCGTCTACAACGGCCGCCCCAAGATCACGCCGTGGGAGATCGAGGAGCTGGACGAGGAAATGTTCGTCTGCTTCCTCGGCGACGGTGGGTTCCGCAGCTTGCAGAACGATCCCGTCATGTACCAGGCGAACCGTGACGCGCGTGCGCGTGAGGGCAACCCCACCAGCACCAACCCGATCTTCACTGGCGGCGCGCTGCTGTTCGACGGTGTTCTCTACAAGAACATCCCCGAGATCACGCAGCGTCTGAACCTCGGCACCATCGGCACCGCGTCGGCGAACGTCGAGCCGTTCTTCCTGTGCGGTCAGGCCGCGCTGGCCTATGCGACCGGCCAGATGCCGCGCCCGACGCAGCTGGAGGACGGCGACTACGACTTCGTCACCGGCCTCGGCATCGAGGCGCAATACGGCATCGGCAAGATCGCCAAGGCACCGCTCACGGTGTCCGGCGCGACGGTTGGCGATCTCGTCGATTGGGGCATGGTCACCGGCTTCGTCGCCACGACCTGATCGAAACCTGCCAAAACCTGCCAAAACGCGACAGCGTGGACGGACCCGCCCGCGCTGATTTTTCTCGAACGATGAGATCATGATCATGGCTCCTCGCACTGCATACCGTCAGCCGCAGGCTGGCGGTCAGGGTTTCGCCCGCACCAAGAAGGTGTTCGGCGGTCCCACCATCACGCTAGTTGCCGGTGACGTTGCGCTCAACGCACAGACGGCCATCGCCCGTGTGCCCAAGGGCTTCATCCTGCAGTCCATCGGCGGCACGGTCGGCGATCTCGATACCGGCGCGGCCCTGATGGTGGCGCTCGGTGACGCTGGCAACAACGCGCGCTTCTTCGCCGCCAACGCGGTGGGACAGGCGGGCGGCGCGATGCCTGCGCTGGTCGCCGGTTCGGTCGGCTACGAGTTCACCGACGACACCGACATCCTGTTGACTTCAACGGTGGCGGCAGCGGGTCTCGGCCCGACACCGACGATCAACCTGCTGCTGGAAGGCTACATGAAGTGAGGGAACGCCGGGCTTCGGCCCGGCGCTTTTCCTGTTTCATGTGGAACGCACACCGTAAAGGGAAACGCGATGAAGAAAGCAACTGTGACGTACACCGCGCCGAAGGGCGAGGCGAAGACGCTGGACATCGGCGGCACCACGCTCGTCACCGGCAAGGCTGACACCGTGGTCTGCGACGACGCGCTGATGGCGCGCCTGGAGAAGGCGGGCGGCATGCTCAAGGTCGAAGGCGTGAGCGACTACACGCCGCCGAAGGAGGTCTCCAAGGGCGACGAGCCCAAGGAGGGCCCGAAAACCGAAACCAAGGACGAGCACATCGGCAAGGCGCACCGCTAAGCCGAAGGCGAGGAAAAAGGTGAAGAAGGGCCGCCGTTGAGCGGCCCTTTTCATTTGGGAGGCACCGTGGCCATCGAGATCATCAACGGCCCGACGATTGCGGCGGGCGAGAGCCTCTCTGACGCTGTCGATTGCAGCGCGGGCAAGATCGTGCGGCTCACCATGCCCGCCGACTGGCTGAACGCGCCGCTGACGTTCCAGAGTTCCAGCGACGGCCTGTTCTTCAACGATGTGTTCGACAACAAGGGTATCGAGCTGAAATCCGTCGTCGTGGCGGGCACGGCGGTGATCGTTCCGGCCGACTATCTCGCCGCCGCCAACTTCATCAAGTTTCGCTCGGGCACGCGCGACCTGCCGGTGACGCAGCCTGCGGAGCGCGCCTTCGCCATCGCGCTGGCGGTGTTTGGCGCCGCGCCGTTCTCGATCCCGATCAAGCTGGTGCCGTGATGGCAGAGACCCACAGTTCTGAGGAGCTGATCAACAAGGCCGCAGCGATCCTCGGCAAGTATGTGCCGGGCGAGGCGCTCGGCGATGTCGAGCACGCGACCATCGACCGCTGCATCGACGACGTGATCGCCGAGATCAACAAGATCGTCGCCATCTCCGACCGCGACGAAATCCCCAACCTCGTGTTCGAGACCATGGCGCGCCTCGTCGCGATCTACGCGGCGGCCGAGTTCTCGAACCAGCCGCTCGATCTGATGGCGGTGCAGCAGCACGAGCAGCGGCTGCGCTACCTCATCGCGCAGACGCCGACCTATGAGGTGCTGGCGGTGAATTACTTCTGATGAGCGATGTCCCGTTTCCCCTCCTGACAGCGCCGGGTCTCAAGCCGCAGGCCGCAGGAGGCCGCGTGCTCAACTGCTACCCGGAGAAGCTGCCCGAGACCGCTGGCAAGCCGTATGGCTGGTTCAGGGTGCCGGGCCTCAGCGCGTTCGGCACGACGCCGAGTGGCCGCTTCCGTGGCGGTGTGTTGGTCAACAACAGCTTCTATGGCGTGTTCGGCACGTCGGTCTATTCGTGGTCGGCCGCAGGCGGCGTGGGCACGCTGCTGCCGGGCGCGATCCCCGGCAGCGAGATCGTGTTCGGTGCGCGCAACAACGCCGCCAATCCCGACGTGGTGTTTGTCTCGCCGGGTAACGGCGCATTCTGGATCAACGGCAGCGGTCAGGTCGTCACCTATCCCGACGCCAATGTCGGCCAGCCCAACGCGGTGGTGTTCCACAAGGGCTTCTTCGTCTTCACCTATGGCAACGGCACCACGCGCACCTCGAACGTCAACGTCACCACCATCAACGTGCTCAACTCGGCGACGGCCGAGAGCAAGCCCGACACGCTCTACCGTCCGGTGCCGGTCGCCAACGGCCAGCTGCTGCTGTGCGGCTCGACCTCGCTGGAGGTGTGGGGCGGCGCGAACGACAGCGGTTACCCGTTCTCCTACATCGCGACCATCGGGCGCGGCCTCGTCGGGCCCGCCGCGATTGCTGGTAGCGAGGACGGTTTCGGCAAGGGCATCTTCCTCGTCGGCGACGACTACCGCGTCTCGCGCCTCAACGGTTACGAGTGCGTGCCGATCTCCAACTCCGACATCGACACGCTGATCGAGCGCGAACCGGTCAAGAGCAACATTCGCGTCGGCGTGTTCAACTCGCGCGGCCACGGCTTCGTCGTTGTCCAGGGCGCGGCGTGGTGCTGGATTTTCGACACCACGCTCAACACATGGCACGAGCGGCGCTCGTACCTGCAGCAATATTGGCGCGGCCTCTATCCCGTGCAGGCTTTCAACAAGTGGCTGTGCGGCGACAGCGACGGCGCGAACCTGTGCGAGATCAGCGCGCAGGTGCGCAAGGAGCTGGGCAACCCGATCAACATGCGGATCGAGACCGGCCCGTTCGGTTCATTCCCCAACGCGGTGCGGATCAACGCCATCGAGTTGTACCTGACCAAGGGCGCGAGCGACGCGACCGGTCACGACCCCGACGAGACCAATGTCGAGATCGCGATCTCGATCTCCCGCAACGGCGGTCAGAACTGGTCGAACCCGCGCAACGTCAAGATCGGGCGGCAGGCGATCACCAACGGGAGGGTGCGCGCCTCGATCTGGGGACAGGCAGAAGTGCAGGGCGTGCGCTGGCGGTTCGAGGAGAGCGCTGGCGTGGACTTCGCGTTCATGGGCGCCGACATGCTCGGGGACAAGCTGCGATGAGGACGAAGTTCTCGCTGCCCGCGCAGAACGTGCCGATCCTTTTGCCTGACGGCACCATGAACCCGACTTGGTACGAGAAGCTCAAGGTGATCGAGGGCTTCGTCAATCTGTTCGGCTACATCGAATTTTCGCGGCCGACCTCTCCACCCGCATCGCCGCCGACAGTCACCTCGATTGCCAACAATCAGGTGCTGATCTGGGACGCGACACAGGGCCAGTTCAAGGCTGGAGCAAACTGACATGGCTGGTTTCTTTGACACGCTGTTCGGCGGTGGTGCCGAACGCGAAGCTGCGGAAGCCAACCGGCGGCTCGCGGCCCAGTACCAGACCTCGTCGCTTGATGCGCTCAACAGCACCTACGGCGAAGGCATTGCCGCGCTCAACAAGGGCATCTCGGCTTACGACCCGCTCGCCGCGCTCGGCACCAAATACAACGCCGCAGGCGATGTCTGGATGAACGCGCTCGGCGTCAACGGCACCGACGCCGCGAAGGGCGCGCAGTCGGTCTTCCAGACCACGCCCGGCTACGAGTTGACGCAGAACGCCGCGCTCGATGCCATCGATCGCAGGCGCGCCATCGGCGGCATGTATGCGAGCGGCAATGCCGACATCGACACCGGCAACTGGATCACCAAGAACCTCTACGAGACGCAGTACCAGCCGTGGATGGCGGGCCTGCAGGGTGCTGCGGGCATGGGCGGCCAGTACACGGCGGCGGCGGCGCAGGGCCAGCAGGGCGGCTACACCAACCTCGCGAACCTTGCGCAGACCTACGGCCAGAACCAGACCAACGTCTACGGCAACAACATGAACACCAACGTCGCGGCGAACAACCAGCAGGCGGCGGGTGAGGCTGCTGGCGCGAAGAACCTGCTCGGTGCGGGTCTGTCCATCGCGGGCGCGGCGTTCGGTATGCCGGGCCTCGGCTCCAGCTTCGGCGGCAGCGGTGGTGGCGGCGCCTACTCTGGCGGCTCCTACAACTTCTCAGGCTCGCCGCTCGGGCAGGGCCTGACCAAGTTGGGCGGCATGTTCGGCTTCGGCTAGGAGACCGGCGATGGCGATCAATCCCGTCCGGTATGACATGCCGGGCTCCTTCATCGGCGAGATCGACTGGTCACCGCTGGTGCGCATCGGCGAGACGCTGCGGAAGAACCGCGAGGAGGAGGAGGCTGCGCGCCTGATCGCGCAGCTCTACGGCACAGGCCAGCAGGGCCAGCAGCAGAATGGCCCTCAGGTGACTCAGCCGCCGCCCGTGGGGAGTCCGCCGGTCGCCGCTGCACCGGCAGGCCCCGCCGTCGCGGAGCGCATCCCGCTGCCCCGCCCGCGTCCGCAGGAGGCGACTGGACTGCCGGGCCCGACCGTGCCGCCGGGCGTCACGGCACCGCCGCCTTGGTTCGACCAGGCGGCGGCCCAGACCTTCGGCCAGTATCCGCTCCGCAGCGGCACCGCGCCGGTCCCGACCACGCAGCCGCCGCCGTGGCCGGGTACGCCTGCCGCCCCGGATGAGCCTGCCGTGGCCGGACCTGCTGCACCTGCGCCTGTCGCACCTGCGCTGGCGGCTGCTGCACCTGTCGCGCAGGCGGGCGATCCCATGGCGCGCTATGCGCAGGCAACGTCCGCCATCGAGAGCGGCAGTCCGCAGGGCAACTACCGGCTGGTCGGCCCGCAGACGAAGACCGGCGACCGCGCCTTCGGCCGCTATCAGGTGATGGGTGCGAACGTCCCCGAGTGGACGGAGCGCTATTACGGCCAGCGACTGACGCCGCGCGAGTTCCTGATCAATCCGCAAGCGCAGGACGCGGTCTACAAGGGCGAGTTCGGCCGCCTCGTCGATAAGTACGGCCCGACCGTCGCCGCCAAGGCGTGGTTCGCTGGCGAGCGCGGCATGAACAATCCGAACGCGCGCGACATCCTCGGCACCTCGGTGTCGTCCTACGCGGATCGTTTCAACCGCAATCTCGGCCTGCCGCCCGAGATCACATCGGGCGCGTCGCGCGTCGCGCCGCAGAGCAATGCGCTCGCCTTCAACGAGGTGCGCAACAGCGCGGTCGGCGCGCTCGTCAGCGACCAGCCGCAGGCCCCGGCGATCAGCCCGGAGCAGCTGGCGGCGCTCGCCCGCAATCCGCTGACGCGACCGCTCGCCATCGGCCTCGTGCAGAAGCAGCTCGATCCCGGCAGCTACGACTTCAAGGTGGTCGGCGACAATCTGGTGCGGACCAACAGCCGCACGGGTCGCTCCGAGATCATGATGCGCGACGTGAAGAACGATTACGAGGTGAAGACGGTCAAGGACGACAGCGGCAACGAACGGCTCGTGCGCGTGAAGAAGCAGGGCGCCGAAGGCCCGATTGACATCGGTGGCGCTGGCGCCGACGCGGGCGGGAAGGGCGGCAAGCTTCCGGCGAACTACCGCTGGCTCGATCCGAACGACCACGCCAAGGGCGTTGAGCCGATCCCCGGCGCGACCCCCGAGAAGATCGGCGACGAGATCGTCGCGCGCATCGGTCTCGCCAAATCGTTCATGGGCACGTTGCCCGATCTGCGCGCACGCGTCGCGCGCGGTGATGTCGGCATCGAGAACTGGCAGAACCACGCGAAGGCAATCGCGAATGTCGGGGTGCCCGGCGAGACCAAGCGCATGCTCGACGCGGGCGCGGAGAGCCTGATCCGCCTGCTGACCGGCGCGGGCATGAGCCAGACGGAGGCAGAGCAGAACGCGCAGCAGTATCGCATCACGCCGCGTGACACGACCTTCACCATCACCTCCAAGATCAACGGGCTGGAGCGGCACCTCAGCACGATGGGCGAGCTGCTCGGCAAGGGGAGGGGTGGCGGCAATCTGCTGACTGCGCCGTCAGCTGCGCCTGCTGCCGAACCGGCTCCAGCAGCTGCAGCGCCAGCGCAGGGCGCGAAGCGGATCACGACCGACGCCGAGTATGACGCGCTGCCGCCCAACACGCTGTTCGTCGGGCCGGATGGCAAACCGCGAAGGAAGCCGTGAACATGGGCTGGCAGGACGCACCCGTCGTCACTGGCGGCGGTTGGCAGAGCGCTCCACTTGCCAGCGAGGCACCGCCCGCTGCTGCGCCCGCCGTTCCTGAAGGGCCGCTGTCGTGGTCGGATGTGCCGGGTCTTGCCCTGCAGAACGCGCCGTCGAGCATCGGCAACTTCGTCTCCGACATCGTGCAGCCGATCCTGCATCCCATCGACACCGCGACCGCGATCAAGAATGTCGGGCAGGGCTACCTCGAAAAGGGCGGCCTGATCTCGGGCGACGAGCACACCCAGTATGCCGACGCGGTGAACCAGTATTTTGCCAACCGCTACGGCTCGACGGAAGGCTTCAAGCGCGCCCTGGCGGAAGACCCTGCCGGTGTGTTCGGTGACATCTCGACCGTGCTCACGGGCGGCGAGACCGCGCTGGCGCGCCTGCCGGGTCTCGCCGGCAAGGCCGCGAAGGTCGCGGGCACGGCGGGGCGCTTTGTCGATCCGCTCAATTTGGTGACGAAGCCTGCGGCTGGCGCGGTGAAGATGGCCGACTATGCGCTCGGCGTCACGACCGGCGCGGGCCCTGACGCGATTGCAGCCGCCCGGCAGGCAGGCCGCGAGGGCGGTGCTGCGTCGGAGGCATTGACCTCGCAGATGCGCAGCAACGCGCCCATCGACGAGATCGTCACCGACGCGCGCAGCGCCGCTGACCAGATGAAGCGCGACGCGCAGGCGACCTATCAGCGCGAGATGGCCGCGACCCGCGCCAACCCGGCGCAGCTGCGGTTCAACGACATCGACGCGGCGGTGAACCGCATCGACAACATCGTCAATTATCACGGCAGGCCGCGTCAGGAGCTGCTGCCGATCCGCGACAAGCTGGTGGACCTCGTGAACGAGTGGAAGGGCCGCGACCCCGCCTTCTTCCACACGCCCGCAGGCTTCGACGAGCTGAAGAAGGTCGTCTACGAAGACGTGCTCGGGAAGATCCCGTTCGAGGACAAGGCGGCGCGCAAAATCGCTGGCGATCTCTACGACGCGGTCAATGGCACCATCGTCAAGCAAGACCCGACCTACGCGAAAACGATGGCGAATTACGAGCGCTACTCGACCGCGCTGCGCGAGATCGAGCGCACGCTGATCGGCAAGCCGAATGCGCCGGTCGATGCCGCGCTGCGCAAGCTGACCTCGATCATGCGCAACAACGTCAACACCAATTTCGTCAAGCGCGCCGACATGGTGCGCCAACTCGAGGCTGCAGGCGCGCCGCAGCTCACCGACAAGATCGCGGGCGCGTCGCTCAATTCGCTGGCACCTCGCGGGCTCGCGCAGGCGGCGAGCGGCGTCGAGCTGTTTCACGCGCTCGGCGATCTCGCCAGCGGGCACGTCGGCTCGCTCGCGCTGATCCCGGCGACGCTCGCGGCGGGTTCGCCGCGTCTCGTCGGCGAGGGCTCGCACGCGCTCGGCGTCGCGCAGCGCTACATGGATCAGGTCGGCTATCCGGCGCTGGAGGCGTCGCGCCAGATCGGCCGCGTCCCGCGAATGTACGTTTCACCAAACCGCGATCAGTAGCCCGCCTCTGGCGGGCTTTTTGTTGAGGCACAGATGGCAGGCACCATCCCGCTTTCGCTCACCCAGCAGTTCGACGAGTTCGGCAAACCGCTGTCTGGTGCGCTGCTCTACATCATTCAGGCGGGCACGGTGAGCACGCCGCAGCAGCCCTATCAGGATGCGTCGCTGACCATCCTGCAGCCGAACCCGATCCAGCTGGACGCCGCAGGCCGGGTGCCGCAGTTCTTCCTGGCGGACGGCTACATCAAGGTTCGGCTCGACGACAAGTTCGGCGTCACCCAGCTCGCGCGTGACGGCGTTCTCGTGATCGGCCCCAGCGCGGGCGGCGGCGGTGGCGGCGGCGTCGATCCGACCACGCTGATCCAGACCGGCGCGATCCAGCCGTTCTACGGAACGGGCGTGCTCGCCGGTTTCGTCCGCATGAACGGGCGCACCATCGGCTCGGCCACGTCGGGCGCCTCGGAGCGCGCCAATTCGGACTGCCAAGCGTTGTTCAATTTTCTCTGGAATGGTGACAGCACATTGCCGGTGTCGCCGTCGCGCGGCGCGTCGTCGGCGGCGGATTGGGCGGCGAACAAGACGATTGGCACGCCCGACGCGCGCGGGCGCACGCTCGCCGGTCTCGGCGCCATGGGCAGCACCGACGCGGGGCGCCTGACGTTAACCTATTTCGGCATCAACCCCGATCAGCTTGGCGCCGCCAGCGGCGCCGAAACCAGAGCGCTGGCGCTCGCCAATCTTCCGCCGATCACGCCATCGGGCGTCATCAGCAACGGCGCCATCAGTATCAGCCACAACGCGCAATTCCTCGGTGGCGGCAACCTCATCTCCAATAGCTCGCCGGGCGGTTCGTTTCAGAACACTGGCGCAACCATCACCGCCTCGCAGGCCGCATCCACGTTCACCGGCTCGGTCGGTGGCGGCTCAAGCTCGCCGATTTCGGTCACCCAGCCGATGATGCTTGTCACGCTCTACATCAAATTGTGAGGCGCCATGTACACCGGGTATTTCGCGACCACCTCCAATCGCGGTGACTGGTCCGAAGCCATCGTGCTCACCGACGCCGAGAGCGGCGACACCATCGACATCACCGGTTGCCGGGTGACGCTGAGCGTCGCTGATGAGCACGGTGGCGTGCGGCTGAAAGCCTCGACCGACGACGGCTCGATCACGCTGCCCCATGTCGGCACCTTCCAGTGGGATTTTTCTGACGATCAGATGAGCGGCCTGTGCCCTGGCGCCTACAACGTCGGCGTCCGCATCTCGCGCGACGACCGCACGGTGCAGCTCGTGATCGGCAACGTCAACGTGATGGAAGGCATCGACCAGCAATGAGCGACGCCATCAAGCTGAAGGTTCTGCCGCAGTTTCCATCGAAGCTGACCGGGCGCGCTGGCATCGACGTGACCAAGCAGAACGGGGAGTATTTCCTCGATCTCGACTACACCGACTTTCCGGTGATCGGCGCCGTCCCGGCCGGGACGACCTACGCCCTGATCTTCAATCCGGCAACGAAGCAATATGCGCAGTTGCCGATTGCGTTGCTCGGTGGTGGCTTTGCGGACGCGCCCAATGACGGCACACTCTACGGCCGGAAAAATCTAGCGTGGTCGGCCGTGCCCGCAGGGCTCGCGGATGCCCCGAACGATGGTAGCACCTATGCGCGGCGTAGTGCGGCATGGATCAATGTCCGCAACGTTTTGACGGCGGATCGTAATTTGTTCGTCAACGTTGCGACGGGCAGCGATGCCAATAATGGCCTAACTACCGGAACCGCATTCGCCACGCTGCAAAAGGCGATGGATGTCATTGCTGCGACGGACAACAGCATTTTCAACAACGTCGTCACGGTCGCGAACGGCACCTATGCGCAACTGCTCCTGAAATCCTATCTCGGTTCTGGCAACGTCACCTTTAACGGCGACAACGTTACGCCGGGCAATATCATTATCGCAGGCTCGCCAGCGCTGTGGGCTGCGGCAGTTAACGGCGGAAATTTCATTTTCAACGGCTTTCGCTTGCAATCCTCGGCGGGACAGGATGTCGCTGTTGGCTCGTATACCCTTGTCACGCTGAACAATTGCGAGTGGGCGGGCACCAGCGCCAACTATCGCATCTATGTCTCTAGTTTTGGTCGGCTGCAAATTCAGGGCGCGCATAAGGTGCTGACGGGTGGCGCTGGCCTGCTGCTCGCCGAAGTCAGCGGTTATTTGTATCTCAACGGCGCCGCGTTCACGATTGGCGCGAACGTGACTTATAGCAGTGCCACGGCGAATGCGCGAACGCTCGGCTATATCAGCGCCTTTACCACGACGTTTAGTCTCGGCGCATTTGTGGTGACCGGCCAGCGCTACACAGCCGTCACCAATTCCGTCATCAGCGACACCGGCTCAGGCACGCTGTTTCCGGGGACGGTGGCGGGCTCGGTTCTCACAGGCGGGCAATACACATGAGCAAAAGTTACAATGTCTTTGACTGGTACTGGATCGTCGGTGGCGATGGCTTGCAGGTCTACTCGTCCAAGCTGCGCGACTATGTGGGGGTGAGTGATCCGGCTTATTTGGACTGGCTTGCTGACGGCACGGCCGCAACGATGATCGACACCGAACACAGCCTCGGCGGCGTGATGGCGGTGTCCAACCTGCTGCGGCCGATCCCGGCCGGGGTGCTCGACGGCTACACCCACGCGCTGACCTTGCGGATCGCGCAGCAGGCCGACTTCGTGCTGTGGGTCGAAGTGTACCAGTCCGTGCTGGCGCTGCCGAACGAGGCGGCTGTGCTCTCCCACATCAAGGCCCGTCTATGAGTGTTCCGTTCCTCAGCGTCAAACCGCGCGCCATCAAACTGAAAGTGTCACCGCGTTTTCCTGCGCAGGTGATCGGCCGCGCCGGTATCGATGTCACCAGGCAGAACGGCGATTACTATTTTGATCTCGACTACAACGATTTCCTGACCATCGGCGCCGTTCCAGCCGGGGCCACCTATGCCCTGATTTTCAATCCCGCGACCGGGCAATATGCACAATTGCCGATCTCGCTGCTTGGCGGCGGCATCTCGGATGCACCATCCGATGGCACCACCTATGGCCGCAAAAATGCGGCGTGGACAGCCGTAACAGGCGGCGGCATTCCTGAGGCGCCGAATGACGGCATCCTCTACGGCCGGAAAAGCCTCGCGTGGTCGGCCGTGCCAGCCGCGCCAATCGTCCGCGAGATGTTGACGGCGGCGCGCACTTATTACGTCCGCTCGGATGGCAACAACGGCAACACCGGCTTGGCGGACAATGCTGGCGGCGCCTTCCTGACGATCCAGAAGGCCATCGATGTCATCGCCGCGCTCGATCTCTCGATCTATCAGGTGACCGTCATCGTGCGCCCCGCTGGCGGCGGCAATCTCAACGGTGGCAACCTACTCAAAAACTATATCGGCGCGCTTGCGCCCATCATCGTCGGCGACGAAACGACACCCAGCAATGTTGTGGTGGATGGCAACGGGTCGTCGGCCTTCATTTCCGACAATGTGCGCCCGTGGCATTTGCGCGGCATGCGGATACGCGCCACCTCTGGCGGGAGCGGCTTTGATGCGAGCAGCGGCGGCGTCATCTATTTCCAGAAGATTGATTTCCAGACGTTCAATCAGGGCTACGCTCACATGCGGGCGAGCGGGTCCGCGATCATTGCCGCGACCGGCAACTACTCCATCAGCGGCGACGCGGGCTTCCATTTGTTGTCCGTCAACAACGGCTATATGGCAAACTTCCTCGCTGGCGTTGTGGCGTTGACGGGGACACTCAATTTCAGCCAAGGCTTTGCCTACGCCAACCAGGGCGGCGTGCTCTACACATCCGGCATGACGTTCAACCCGGCGGGCGCGACCGTGACCGGGCCACGCTACGCCGCAACCTCGAACGGCGTCATCGCGACAGGCGGCGGCGGCGCCACCTACTTCCCCGGCAGCATCGCAGGCGCGAGCAGCACGGGCGGACAGTACACCTAGGCCATGAGCGAGATCGCCAAACAGGTTGTCGAAACCATGCGGGCGACACCGTTCCTGCTCGCGATCCTGATTATCAATCTGGCGGTGCTGATCGGCTTCGCGTTCACATTGCGGGAGGTCGGCAATGCGATTGCCCGGCGCGACGCGATGCTCGAACGCTGCATCAAATAGGAGGCAGGCCATGAGCGTCATGGCACGCCTCGACCCTCACACCCCTGTGCCATCCGGCACGGGGGTTATTTTTTTTGGGGGCGAGACCCGATCTCGAACGCGGTGAAAGGCCGGGTGCTTGCGGTTCTTGACCTTGATCCAGTGGTCGCATCGCCCGGCGCGATAGGTGCGGTCGCCGTGCTTCGACACCATGCCCTCCAGCCTGTGCAGGCAGGCGTGCCGGAACAGCTCGGGGCCGATCTCGCCCTGCTCATAGGGTGCGGTGAAGATGCCCTCGGGGCGGCGCGCCAGCCGGTAGTCGTCGCCGTCGCCCGCCAGGATGTCGAAGGCGTAGAGTTGGACCTCGTCGTCGTGCCTGCGGGAGTGCAGGGCGTCGAAATCGGGCAGGCCCGTCATGGTCAGCACCACGGCCTCGCCGTCGATCACGAAGCGCTTCTGCCGGTTCTGTAGGGCGGTCTCGACGATGCGCGGGTAGCGCTTGGTCCAGTCGTGCCCGTTCTTGGTGCCGCTCAAGGCGCTAAAGACCGGGCCCGCCGGTTCACGCTTGGCGGGCCAAACTGGCGCCACGAGAGCCCGTCGATCCGTTGGAACTTCTCGCCTTTTGATATTTTGCCTTGGGTCAAAATGATTCAAGGAGGTGGAGATGGCCAATTTAGTCCGCCGCTGGACCTCGGACGATATTGGGAAGCTCAAGGAGATGGCGGGGAAGCACTCCCGTGAAAAAATAGCCGCTGAATTAGGACGAGGCCCATCAGCGATCGCTGTGAAGGCACATCAGCTGAACATTTCTTTGCGGTGCGGCCGATCGGACCACACTGCCGAGAAGACGGGGCCGGGGCCAATGCCCAGTTCTTAATGGCCCGCCGGTTCACGCTGGCGGGCCTGTTCTCGGTTGCCGGAACTTTTTGGGTACTGCTGTTTCCCACCCAGTGGCTTCCGGTTGAGTTTCATATTAGGAACCGGTCGGCAAGGGGTCTATTGTCTCTGCATCATCGGCCAAGGGCTCGGGCCGTAGGCGCCGAAGGCTGAGAGACCGGTTGCGCTCCCGCCTGCACAACAGGGAGCAATCGCGATGCCCATTTATCGGGTGTTTCAAAACGTACCGATGGGACCGGAAGAGATCCGATATCTGACGAAGGCCTATGAACAAACGTTGCGGGCCATTGGCCTGAAGGACCGTGACGACCCAATAGCTCAAATGGTCGCCAAGAAGGTAATCGAGGTAGCTCAGACCGGCGTGCGTGATCCTGCCCAGATTTCCGCCGAGGCAATTAGAGCACTCAGCGTCCAGTAAGGCCGCCTCAGTTTGGCGACCCTCTTCGCACCCGCCGGTCCGAGCTGGCGGCATCTGTTTCCGGGCTCAGTGGCAGTTTGATTTTCGAAGTGGTCTGTTTAGATTTTGGCTCATGACCGAAGCAGGCAAAAACAACCCGCGACCCACTCCTTCATGCCCCCATTGTGGGGGCGACTTGTTACCGGCGTTTGAGATATTCGATCCAGGCAAGAGCAAGAAGTTTCAAGTTTTCGAGTGCCAGAGATGCCATAGGCGCATTTGGGAAGACGAGATAGCGTGAGGCGTCCTCGGTAGGAAACGGCTATACATTCTCCGGCGTTAGCTCTTCGGCAAGGGCTCCTTATGTTCGACTTCGATCTATTTTCAAAACGCGAATGGGCGACGATGATCGTCGCTCTCGTGGCTGTAACCGCTCTCACCCTCTACGGTTTTTTTAAGTTTCTCGACTACCTGGCGCCGCGACTGTAAGGCCGTCTCAGTGGTGGTCTATTTCGGCCAGTGCCCGACTTCGGCGGCGATGGTTCGGACTGATTGGAGACCGCCGGTTCACGCTGGCGGGCCCGATTCCAAAGCCTGGGGAACAAAAGGAGGGGCTTTAAACTTTTAGCGTTGGTACGATAGAGACGACGCATGAACGACAAGCGAGAGACACCGCAGCGAGATCGGTTTCTTCACTGCCCGGCGTGCGCGACCCCGCTTCAACTTGCCCATCAGTTCCTCGATCCCAAGCAGGGAAAGACAGTTCGCCTTTTCAAATGTGAAAGGTGCGGCGAGCGCATCTGGGATGAGTAAGGCCGCTTATGTCGGAAGGCATACAGACCCGATTGCCGAATCTTCCTAGACCTTAGTAGACCTCGGCGCCCCCATTACCGCCGAGGCCTCCAACGGCTCCGGCATCTAGTTGTGCTGGGGCCGTTTTTTGCGACCTGTAACAACGTGCGCGAGTTACTGCGCGTCGTAGGAGTGGGCAAGAAGGCAGCTGTCTCGCTTCCTTTGATCCATGGAACATCGCGACATTTGCCAAGTTTTCCCGCACCCTCAGTCTCGTGAGGGCAAACTGAAGGCCCCGGCTCATAGCCCCATTTGGGCTGGGGCCCTTTTTAGTGAGCTTGGCACAGGCGACCCCAGTTGCTCACCTGCAAGGAGGGGCACTATAACGCCCGTCATGACAGCTCTTACCCGACGCCGGAGCGACGACGAGCAACAGGAGTGGCACGTCTATTTCGGCGACGTGCACGTCGGATCGATTGGCGTGCGCGCGGGCGTACCGACCGGCGCCGACCAATGGAGCTGGCGCGTCGGCTTCTATCCCGGCATAGAGCCGGGTGCGCAGCGATCCGGCTCGGCCGCAACGTTCGACGAGGCACGCGTTGCGTTCGGGGGCGCGTGGCGGCAATTGGAGCCGACGCTCACTGAGGACAATTACGAGGCGTGGCGGCTCAGCCGCGACTTCCATGCGTGGAAATATCGCATGTGGGCAGAGGGGTGCCGGATGCCAACGCAGAACCAAAGCGGCTGGTCGAAATGCTTTTGTGGCGAATCGATCCCGGTCGCCTGCGGCGCGCACATTCACTCCGTTCACCAGGGCATCGGCGCATGAAGCACATCGAGGGCGGCCCTACGCCGACCCGGAAGCCGCCGCCCGCAAGCTGATCGAGCTGGCCGCCAGCATCCCGCCGGTTCAGGATGGCCGCATCCACATCGAGAAAATCAATGCACCGTTTCTCTACACGCTCAAGGGGAGGGGTGCGGAGTTCGGGGCTGGCATCGATTACGCGGTCGAGCAGGGCTGGCTCGAAAAGCACGAGAGCGGCACCTATGTGCGTCTGCTGGCGCCGGGCGAAGCCCTGCTCAAATGATCAGGCCGGTCGGCCGATCTTCCAGCCGACAATGAACACGGCGCACTTCGGCGCGTCGTCCCACTCGACCCAGTAGGCGTAGTCGGTGTTCATTCGCTTCGCGAAAGCTGCATCGACCTCGCGCGCGTTGATGGAGCCGAGAACGGTGCCAAGTGTCCCCACCGGGTTCATGTCGCGCGGCTCAGCCCGCGTCTTCATGATCCGCGAGCCGTTCGGGATTGCGCCTCTGGCCTGATGCCGGGTGAAGTCACCGACCCAGCCCGGCTCGTTCGCCATCTCCAGCTTCATGTCGCCTTCTCGGCGGTGGCCCGATTGAGGAACGCGGGCACGACGACGGCGGGCGCCGCGCTGTTGGTCTTCGGTCCCTTCTTCTTCGCAGCCGCCTTGGCAGGCTTCTTTGCTGCCGCCTTCTCCTGCGCCGCCCGCTCGGCTTCCTCGCGCGCGATCTTCTGCGCGGTCTTCCAGTGGACCTTCTTCGGCGGCGCCTCGCCATGCTTCGGCGGTTTCAGCTTGACCTGTCCCCGGAAAATCTCGACCTCGTCGTGGTTCTTCAGATATTGCAGCTTCAGCTTGATCTGCTCGGGCTTCAATCCGGTGTCGCGCGGCAGCGTGTCGATGTTCGTCCAGCGGTCATGGGCGAGGTACTCGACCAGCTTGATGCTGCGCGACGAGGCGGGCGCCGGTTTGACTTCCTCGGGCTTCGGCACGTAGGTCGAGATCGTGTCGCGCACGCCCGTGACGATCTTGACGAGGCGCACGACCAGCTCGGCGAGGTCGGCCATTTCGCCACGCATCGCGGCGACCTGATCGGGGATCGGCAGCACCTCGACCGGCAGCGAAAGCGCCTGCTCGACCTTCAGCTTCTCGGGCTTCTTCGGTCGGTCGGTGGACATCTTCAACGAAACATTGTCGGCGCGTAACAGGCGGCGAACGTCCGCGCGCGTATTCATGCGTGAGCGCCAGTCGCTGGTCGTCTTCGCAACGACAACCTTGCGCACCTCCTTCTCGGGGACAACCTGCCACGCGATCTCGATGTGGCCGCCGTTGGTGTCGCGTAGTTGCGGCCGGATGCCGTGCGCCTTCAGCTCGTTGATCGCGATCTCGGTGAGTTCGTTCTGATAGGCCATTGTTCTTATCCTTCGTTCGCGTCGGGTTTCATGCGGACGATGTTGCTCACGCGACCAGTTCCACGATGCCGTTGAGCAGCTTCAGCACCACCGGGCGCAGCAGCGCCGGGATTTGCATGAACACCTGCGCCATCCTGTACACCTCGGCGTCGATGATCGCCGCACTCTCGGTCTTGTCCCAGCCCAGCAGCTGGTGCGGCGTGGTGTCGAGCGCCTTGCTGAACTGGATCAGGCGGGAGCCGGACATGCGGTTGGTGCCCTTCTCGTACTTCTGGATCTGCTGGAAGGAGAGGCCGAACTGAGTAGCCAGTTGCTCCTGGCTCATGTTCTTCGCGAGCCGCGCCAGTCGCAGACGCGTGCCGAACTCGCGTTCGGTGTCGGCGTTCACTTTTGTCGGGCCCAGCTTTGCCACCCGCTTCTTCTTCGCCACCGTCCCCGTCCTCCTGTAGGTGTCGTACATTACGCGACACAATCGCCTTCTCAGTTTTCAACCGGGGCGCGATTGTTAATCAATCGTCGAATCCCCCCGGAGTCAACAGGGCGTACATAGTACGACAGAAATGAGGCAGGCGTTACAGGTCGCATCATCTACGAATTATCGCATAAGGTGCGAAGAAAGAATTGCGGAGAACGTTCCCCGCAGAAATGCGAAGGCGCGGAAAGACTTTTCTGCATCGCAAAAATCAACTGTCCATTTCGGACAGGAGCGGCGCGATCTCCTTGAAGCCCTTTGCCAGGATCAGCGTGAATTTGTCCCGGTGTGGCACCTGCGCCGCGCGATGTGGCTCAAGATAATATCTGCCCTTGATCCGCTGCAGCAGACCTTGCTCCCGCAACACGTCGAGCCGTCGCATGACAGACGTGCGCGGCATGTTGAGGCGGATGGCGATCTCGCTGGCGTTCATCGCGCGCCCTTCGGCGTGACCCAGCATCGCGGCGACAGCGACCAAGGCGCGGTTGGCATCGGTCTCGCCCGGCTCCTGATCCAGCGGCACCGTGGTGGCGTGAAACGCCAAGCAGAGATCGATGAACATTTCCGCCAGCGCGCGACGGGCGTTCGACAGTTTCAGCGGGATGGGTGTCTCTGCTTGCACAGCGGGGAGGTAGCTGTTCTGCGCGCGCAATCCAGTGACAAATGTTGGGAGTGGCACAAACTGCATAGTGGATGCTGGGGCACAGTTATGCACAGTGTTGTGCGTACACCGGACGCAGGCGGCGGGTGTTCCCGGCCTCCGCGCCGGGCTTTTTCAAAAGGACCCCAGCCCACGTTAGGGCATGAGCCGGGGCTTGAGTTTGCCCTCACGAGCTTGAGGGCGTCGGGAAAACTTGACCAAGGCCGCGATGTTCCTCGATTCGAAATTTGCCGCGTCGAGATGCGATTCGCATTAAAAGAAGTCAGCAAACGCCGCGCGATTGCTGCTCAAGCAGGCGCCATCGAGCTGGATGGCGAGATCGCGACTTCATCGTGTCGTTCCGCGATTGTATGGATTGTGAGCATACAATTCTCAAAAGAAAAACCCCGCCGTGGCGGGGTCTGGCTGGTGAGCGATTGTTGCCGAACGCTTCAGGCGGCCTCGACCAATTGCGGCGTTGACGACAGGCCGAGTATTTCGCGCAGCGCGGCATCGAGGTCGTCGAGTGCCTTGACGCGCGGGTCAACGATCTGACGCTCGATGATCTTGACCGGCACGAGATAGTGCCTGCGGGTGACCGGGGCGGCGTTCTTGTCGGGGGCCTTGTGCGTCATCACCTTGCCGATCTCGGCGTCGCTGTACCCCAACTGCTCAAGGATGCAGGCCCCGGTGCGGCGCAGATCGTGCGGCGACAAGCCTTCGGGCAGGCCGAGATACTGGTTGATGCCGATCTGGCTGCGCTCCTTGTCGCGGCATCCGCGACGGCGTGTCATGATTTGGAGTGAACACTGCGCCATGTAGCGCTTGTTGGCGGTGGCGGCCTTGCTGGACTTGCGGCCGCCGCGCGCTTTCGGGAATGCATACTCCCGCATCGGGTCGCCAATCGAAAAGACCTGACCGAGTATCTCGCGCGCCAGACTGTTGAGCGGCTGCACGAGGTCGCGCGCCTTGGGCGAGCGACGCCCCTTGGTGACGGCGAGCGGGATCGTCACCGTGTCGGGCCCGATCCCTGCGCGCGGGATCGCGCAGCATTCCCCGGTGCGCAGCAGTGTCACCAGCGACAGCTTCAGCGCCAGCTTGGTGAGCGGCGAGCCGGGGCAGTGCGGGTCGTCGAGACCGAACCAGAATTTGCGCAGCTGGTCGGCGGTGAGGACGAGACCATCCTCGATGTCGCCGACCTCGGTCGCGCGGTCGTCCCCCCTCAGCGTCGGGACCGGGTTGATGGTCACGAAGGCGCGGTCGGGATGCTTGCCCCATGTGAACATGGTGCCAAGCTGTTGCAGGACGTTGTTGGCTTGGGCCGGGTGCTTCTCCGTGACGTAGCTGCGGTACAGCTCCATGATCTCTTGGCTGGTGATCTCGCTGGCGACCCGGTCGCCCCACCATGCCAGCGGGCGGCTCAGCGCCGAACGGATGCCGTCGTGGCTCTCCTTGCGGGGCACGGTGCCCCAGCGGCGCAGCACCGGTTCCTCGCAATAGGCCATGTAGGCGTCTTGCATCTGCCGGAAGGTGCGGCCGGTGGCGCGGGACAGGACGAGGTCACGGGCGCGCTCAGCGGTGATGCTCTTGCCGCTGGCGACCAGCCCGGCGAGGGCGGTGGCTTCGGCGCGGGCGCGGGCAATCGTCCACACCGGGTGTTCGCCGATCAGGTGCCACTCGCGCACCGGCTTGCCGGTCTCGGGATGCAGCCGTTTCTTGTTCAGGTACTGGTAGTAGAAGCTGAACACCCCGTTGGGGGTGGTGCGCAGCACGAACCCCTTCTGGCCCTTCACGGGGCAGTCGCTGATGCTCTGGCGGGTGTCGGAGGCCTTGAGATGGAGGTCGGTGATGTACGGCATTTGCCCCTCAAACTTGATAGGTTGGAGCGTAGCCCCGGCTAACCGACTCACCGGAAACGTGGGGCCAACGCGTGAAAACGTGGCCCGGAGTGTTTGCCAAAAACCCTTATTTTGTAAGGGCTTCCAACTTTTCTTTACCGAGCCACAATTCCATCATAGAGCTGGCTCCCAATGCGATGGCTGGTATAGAGTCTCCGGACGGGGGTTGGGCCCTCCGGGGGTCGATTTGGGGATCTAATGGTTTCCGACCGCGCAAGCGCCGAAAGGCTGTTGTCGCGCCGCCGTATTGGGCGAGCGGAGACGATACTGCTGTCTTTGGCAGCGGTCGCGCTGGCACTGGGAGCCGCCGCCTGGGTCGCGGACATGGGCGATTCGACGCCGCTGGTCACCGCCTCACTGCCTCCGGCCACCGCACTGCCTCCGGCCAATGGCCCTTCGTTTGACGACCGTTTCGCTTCGGCAGCCAGCAGCCCGCCCGCCCGTGACCTCGGCCTGCGGTCGCTGGAGCGCTCCGCGGTGAGCGCGGTCCAGCTCAAGCTGCGCGACGCCAAAGCGATGCTGGCCCAAAAACTCCAGGGCGACGACTGGCGCTCGACCCTGACCGGCTCGACCCTGACCGATGACGACCGGCACGTGGTTGACGAGACCAGGCCGTCGCAGCGCGCCGACGCCATCCCGATGCCGCGCTCGCGCCCGACCCAGGCAGACCTCGCGTCCCAGATCGCCTCGAGCCAAGCCTATGCCGAGACCAATCCCCGGGTCGACAACCGCAACTTCTTCGAGAAGTTCACCGACAAGATCAAGCTGGCCTCGCTGACGCCCGGCGACGGCCTGCTCGTTAGGGCGCCTGATCTCGCCGCGCTCGGCTACGATTCACGCACGGCGGTCTATGACATCAAGGCCAAGGCGCTTTACCTGCCGAGCGGCGTCGCGCTGGAAGCCCATTCGGGCATGGGCGCGTTGATGGACGACCCCAATCATGTCGACCAGCGCATGGTCGGCGCGACCCCGCCCGCGACCTACGATCTGAAGCCGCGTGAAAAGCTGTTCCACGGCATCCGCGCGCTGCGCCTGACGCCGACCGAGGGTACCAGCGCGCTTGGCCGCGTCGGGCTGCTCACCCACAGCTACATGCTCGGACCGCGCGGCGACTCCAACGGCTGCGTCTCGATCAAGGACTATGATCGCTTCCTCAAGGCCTGGGACAATGGCGAGTTCAACCGCCTGGTCGTGGTGCCGAGCCTGAGTGGATCGGCGATAGCCGCGCAGCGCGCGAGCACCGACTCCTGATATTTGATATTTGCTGGACGGCGGGGGTGCCGTTTCCCCTTCGTTAAGCCCACCTCGTCCAGAAGCAGCCCATGAGTGATCCCCAGAGTTCCGAGACCCCGCTGCGTACGACGTTCAAGATCAAGCTGAACGGCGACACGCTGGCGATTGCGACCGTCGGCCAAGCCTATCAATTCCTCACCAACTTCAAATCGGTCGAGTGGATGGAATTCCGCTCGCTCCATGAAGAGGCGGTCGCGGCGCTCGAAGGCGCCGCCGACAACGCCATGCTCGCGGTGCAGGCGACCAACGCCGTGCGCGCGCTGTTCGTGAGCGCGAAGCTGCTCTGAGCGGGCCTTTCAACGCGCTCTCGTCGCCCGGATTGCGCTGCGCTCCATCCGGGCTACGGACGCCGGCAGGCCTTCCGCTCCCAGCTTGAACTCCGCTATAGGAACGGGCAAACGGTCCGCGAAGACCGTGGCCAGACGCCGATATGTTTGAAACTTACTTCCAGGGAGAGACCCCAACATGAAACGCCGTACATTCCTCAAGGGCGGCGCGGTCGCCGGCGCGACGACGCTGGTTGCTGCACCTGCGATTGCGCAAGGCGCGCCCGAGATCAAATGGCGCCTGACCTCGAGCTTCCCCAAGTCGCTCGACACCATCTACGGCACGGCGCAGACCTTTGCGAAATACGTCGCGGAAGCCACCGACAACAAATTCCAGATCCAGACCTTTGCGGCCGGCGAGCTCGTCCCCGGCCTCCAGGCGCTCGATGCCGTCAGCGTCGCGTCCGTCGAGATGGCGCAGACGCCGCTGTATTTCTACATCGGCAAGGAGCCGGCGCTGGCCTACGCCACCGGCGCGCCGTTCGGCATGAACCATCGCCACCAGGAATCCTGGTGGTATTTCGGCGGCGGCGCCGAACTCACCAACGAGGCGCTGAAGCCGTTCAAGACGCACGCCATCCTCTGCGGCAATTCCGGCACCCAGATGGGCGGCTGGTTCCGCAAGGAGATCAAGACCGTCGACGATCTCAAGGGCCTCAAATTCCGCATCGCCGGCATGGGCGGCCATGTGCTGGCCAGACTCGGCATCGTGCCGCAGCAGCTCGCCGGCGGCGACGTCTATGCGGCGCTGGAGAAGGGCTCAATCGACGCCGCTGAATTCGTCGGTCCCTATGACGACGAGAAGCTCGGTTTCCAGAAGGTCGCCAAGTACTATTACTTCCCCGGCTGGTGGGAAGGCGGCGCGATGCTGCACATGATCGTCAATGACGAGAAGTGGGCGAGCTTGCCGAAGCAGTACCAGGCGATCGTCAATCAGGCCGCCTCGGCGGCCGGCGCCTGGATGCTGGAGAAATACGACAGCGTGAATCCGGCGGCGCTGAAGCGCCTGATAGCCAACGGCGCGGAGCTGAAGGCGTTCCCGCAGCCGGTGCTGGAAGCCTGCTACAACGCGACCCAGGAGCACCTGAACGAGCTCGCCGGCAAGAGCGACCTGTTCAAGCGCACCAAGGAGAGCCACGACGCCTATATGAAGGAGCTGCTGTTCTACACGCAGATCGCGGAAAACTTCTACGACAACTATTTGCTCAGCAAGATGCGCAACAAGACCTGATGACGAGCGGGGCGCGGTGACTACGCCGCGCCCCGCTTCCGTAGCCCGGATGGAGCGCCGCGAAATCCGGGATCTCGCACGTCAACGGCACCGCCCCGGATTACGCTTCGCTCCATCCGGGTGACTGACTCAAGCCGCGCCCAGCCCCAGCTTCGCATAGATGCGCCGCGCATAGGCGCCGAACGCGTCGGTCGTCTTGAGCGGAAGGTCGCGCGGGAAGGGCAGGTCAATCGGAAAGTAGTCGGCCATCTTCGCCGGGCCCGCCGTCAGCACGGCGCAATGCGAGGACAGGAACACGGCTTCCTGGATCGAGTGCGTCACGAAGATGATGGTCTTGCCGCTCTCGCGCCAGATCCGCAGCATCTCCAGATTCATCTGCTCGCGTGTCAAGGCGTCCAGCGCCCCGAACGGCTCGTCCATCAGGATCAGTTTTGGATCGTGAATGAAGGCCCGCGCGATCGCGGTGCGCTGCTGCATGCCGCCCGAGAGCTCTCGCGGATATTTCTGCTCGTAGCCGGCAAGCCCGACCAGGTTGAGCAGATCGCGCGCCTGCTCGCGCGCGGCCTTGATCGGCAGGCCAACGATCTCGGCCGGCAACAGCACGTTGTCCAGGATGGTACGCCACTTCAGCAGCAGCGCCTGCTGGAACACCATGCCGATGTCGCGGGTCGGATCGAACGGGCTTTTGGCATTGCCAATTCTGACGGTGCCGCCGTCGGCGCCGTGCAGGCCGGCCAAGATCTTCATCACCGTGGTCTTGCCGCAGCCGGAGGGGCCGACCAGCGAGACGAGCTCACCTTCCTGCACGTCCATCGTGACGTCGGACACCGCCAGGAAGTCGGCGCCGCCGCTGCGATAGACCTTTCGGACGCCGCTCAGGCTGATGAAGGGCTCGGCGCTCATGCCAGCCATTTGCTCAGATTGGAGGCGACGAAAGCATCGTCGCCGAGGTCGGCGTGCTCGCGATAGACGCGGTCGATCTCCTCCTTCTGGCCGGGGCTGAGGCCCTCGTTCGGGTCGAGGCACCACAGGCCCTGCATCAGGCCCTGACGCCGCAGCACCTCGTGGCAACCGGCAATACAGCCGTGAAAATTGTTGGCGACGTCGAAGAAGGCGCTGTTGCAGTCGGTGACGCGGGCATCGAGCGCGAGCAGATCGGCCGGCACGGCCTCCTTGTGCCGCGCCGCCTTGCAGCGCTCGAACTGTTTGATGGCGCTCGCGGTCCATACCGACCAATGGCCGAGCAGACCGCCTTTGAAATAGGTGCGTGTGGTGATGCCGTTGTCGCGCAGGTCGAACGGCAGCATCAGGTCGAGCAGGATGTGGTCGTCATTGCCGGTGTAGAGCGCGACGCGGTCGAGCGCACCGGCCGCCGCGACGCCGCGCAGCACGTCGAGCGTGCGATAGCGGTTGAACGGCGCGATCTTGATCGCGATCACATTGTCGATCGCGGCGAAGCGCTGCCAGAACCGGCTCGACAGGATGACGCCGCCGACGGCCGGCTGGAGATAGAAGCCGACCAGCGGGATCTCGGCGGCGACCGCCGTGCAATGCGCAATGATCTCATCCTCGGAGGCGCTCTTCATCGCGGCGAGGCTGAGGAGCCCCGCGTGATAGCCGATATCGCGCGCGGTGCGGGCCTCAGCCGCTGCCTGCCGGGTCGGGCCGGCGAGGCCCGCGACCATCGCCAGCGGACGCTTGGTCCAGTTCGCAGCGGTCTCGGCGGCGAGCTCGAGCACGGGACGGTAGAGGCCGACGTCCCGGATCGCAAATTGCGTGGTGTGGACGCCGACCGCAAGGCCGCCCGAGCCGGCGTCGATGTAGTAGCGCGTCAGCGCGCGCTGATGCTTCTTGTCGAGCTGGCGCTCCGCCGTGAGCGCGAGGGGGTGAGCCGGCAGCACGGTGCCGTCGGCGATCAGCTTGCGGACGTCGCTGTTGATCTGGCTGTGGTGCATGATGTCCTATCCGAATTCAGGGCCGGCGACGGCGAATGGCGTATCCTTGGCAGCGGTGGTGGCGGGGCCGAACCGCATGCGCTGGAACGGCCGCTCGATGGTCCAGCCCGAGGCGGTCAATCCGTCCAGGAATGCGGCTTGCGACGCAACGGCATCGATCAGAATCGGGCCGGTCTCGGAGCGCGTGATCGCATGAACCAGGGCCAGCGCCGGCGCGGCATTGTTGGCAAACAACGGCCCGATATGGCGCGCGGTTCGGCCGTCGCGAACCAGCGCTATGGCGCCATGCGCTGCGACGATACGCGAGCCGGAGCGCAGGGCGATGGCGGAGAGGAGCGCGGTGCGGTCGAAACCGGTGGCGCGCCGGTCCCGCGCCCGCAGCGCATCGATGGTCGCCGATGAAGGCGGTGGGGCTTCGGCTCGCCCGGATCTCACCAGCTTCAGCCGGCGCAATTGCAGAGTCGGCGTGAATCCGAGCGGGCCGTAGACGGCGGCGCCGTCGGGCGTCGCGTCGAGCCAGCTCGTCAGGCCGTTCTTGCGCGCGGTTTCCAGGCAGGCATCGACGAGACGGGTGGCAAGGCCGCGGCGGCGATGCGTGCCTGATACCAGCACCATGCTGATCCAGGCGTTGTTGCCGGAATAGGGCAGCAGCGCCGCGGTAGCGACCAGCCGTAGGCCGTCGCGAATACCGAACACCACGCCCTCGTGCAGGAAGATTCGCCAGTCCTCCTCGGTCTGGTTCCAGTGCGCTTCCGTCGACAGCACCAGCCCGGCGATCGCGTCGTCGACGCCGAGCTTGAGGATGGGCGAACCGTCAGTAGCGTCCATCGCGCACCTCGTATTTGGTGGGCTTGCCGAGGCTTGGCATGGAACGCGAGACCCAGTCCGCGGTCCAGGCGATCAACTGCTCGGTGTCGACCACAGGCAGGCCGAACAGCTCGACCGCCCTGGACGTGTCGGTGAGCCATGCCGTCGGCTCTTCCTTGCCTGTCAGCACCGGCGCGCGGCCGAAGCGCGCGCCGAATTTTGCCGCGAGATCTCGCACCGCCAAAATCTCGTGGCCGCTGACGTTGATCGGCGAGGTCGGCGCGGTGCAATGCGCAAGGCAGCGCAGCGCCTGCGCGGACGCATCGCCCTGCCAGATGAAATTGACGTGGCCGAGACTGACGTCGATCGGGGTGCCCGTGAGCACCTTTGTCGCGATGTCGTGCAGCACGCCATAGCGCATGTCGATCGCGTAATTGAGCCGGAACAGTCGGCCCGGCGTCGAAAACTTGCGCGAAAAATACTCGAACATGCGCTCGCGGCCGACGCAGGACTGGGCGTATTCGCCGGGCGGGTTCGGTGCCATGTCCTCGGTCGCGCCTTTGCCGTCGACGGGGACGAAGGGATAGATGCAGCCAGTCGAGAACGCCACGATGCGCGACGTCGGGAAGGCCTGCGCGACGAGGGCCGGCACATGCGCGTTCATCGCCCAGGTCAGCGACAGGTCACCCTCGGCGCCGAACTTGCGGCCGGCCATGAAGACGATGTTGGGTGCCTTCGGCAGGGCCTGAATCGCGCTCTCGTCCATCAGGTCGCAACTGGTCGTCTCGACGCCGCGCGCGTGCAGCCAGTCCTTGACGCTCGCATCGCTGAAGCGGGCGACGCCGATGACGCGGCGATCGGGTGCGGCGGCTTTCGCGAGCCCCGCCAGCGTCGGTCCCATCTTGCCGGCGACGCCTAGGATCATGATGTCGCCCTCGACCTTCTTGAGGTCGTCGATCAGCGCCTGGGTCGGCCGGCACAGGAGATCGTCGAGGGCTGCGATATCCGGGATCGTCTTCGGCAGCGTCTGGCGGGTGAGCAGCATGGATCGGTCCTTGTCGTTAGTTCTGCCTGGCATCGCCGACCACGAACATGCGTTCGAGGGCGAGGACCAGGCCGTAGAGAGCGACGCCGAGCAGGGTTAGCAGCACGACGGCCATCACCATCGCGGGCGTGTCGAGCGACGACTGAACCTGGATCATGAGATAGCCGAGCCCGCGCTCGGAGGCGATGAACTCGCCGACGATGGCGCCGGCCACCGCGAGGATGGCGCCGACCTTCATGCCGGAGAACACGTAAGGCAGCGATCCCGGCAACTGGATCTTGCGGAACAGCGTCCAGCGCGAGCCGCGCAGCGATTTGACGAGGTCGAGCAGGTCCGGCTCGACCTCGCGCAGGCCGCGCGCGGTGGTCAGCAGGATCGGGAAGAAGCAGATGCTGAAGGCGATCAAAATGTTCGGCACGATGCCGTAGGAGAACCAGACGATGAAGAGCGGGCCGAGCGCGACCTTCGGGATCATGTTCATCGTCACGAACAGCGGCAGCAGCACGAGGCTCAGCAGCGGTGCCCAGCTGAAGATCACGGCCAGCGCGACGCCGACGAACGCGCCGAGGGCGAAGCCGCCGAGGATCTCGATCGCCGTGACCAGCGTGTTGGCGCCCCAGGCATAGTTCGCGGTGCCCAGCGTCTGCACCGTCGCGAGCGGGGAGGGCAGGATGAATTTCGGCACGTGGAAGGCATCGACCGCGACCTGCCAGAGCACGAGCACGGCGAGATGCACGATCAGGATGATCGCAAAGCTGCGCGAGGTGCGTGCGCCGTCTCCGGTCACCGGTTGCTCCCTGTTGCCAGCGGCCACCTTGCCGCTGTCCGTCAGCCTAACCGGCCTTGCAGAAAGTTTCAACCAGTTGGTTGATTAGGGCCGGAGCGAATGCAGCAAGAGGTCGACGACATGCCGGCGGCGGGCGCGCCTTGCCGCCCGGCTCGACAGGTCCTTGCCGAAGATCGCCGACAGCGTCGGCGTGTTGGAGAGATAGAAATAGCTGAGGCCCGCGATCGAGATATAGAGCTGGATCGGGTCGACCCCCTTGCGGAAGACGCCGGTGCGGACGCCCTCGTGGAGGATGTGGGAGACGCTCTTCACCAGCGGCGAATGCATCGCCTCCAGCCGGGTCGAGCCGCGGACGTGGCGGGCGCCACCGCGGTTTTCGTCGTTCAGAAGCACGATGAAATCGGGGTTTGTTGCGAGGTAATCGAACGAGGCCTCGATCAGCTTCCGGATCGCCTTTTCCGGCGGCAGGCCTTCGAGGTTGAGCTGGCGCTCCTGCTCGCGGATGTCGGCATAGACCCATTCGAGTACGGCGAGATAGAGCGCGTCCTTGTCGCCGAAGTAGTGGTAGACGAGCTGCTTGTTGACGCCGGCGCGCTCGGCGATCTCGTCGACGCGGGCGCCGGCAAAGCCGTGCCGGGCGAACTCCAGGCGCGCCGCGGTGAGCAGCTTCTTGCGGGTGGCGACGGGATCGCGCCGCTGCGGCACGGTGTCGCCTGAACGTTTTGCGGGCATTTCCAACCAGACAGTTGACAAGTCGAGGGCGGCTTGTTGCATTGGTATCCTCACACGGGGAGAGCGACAAGCCGGGTCGCGGCAATGAGGAGGGATGCGATGAAGCGTTTGCAGGCTGCGGGCTCGGCTTTGGCTTTGGCCCTGATGCTCGGTGTGCCGGCGGTGCCGGCGAGCGCGGGCGAGGCGGTCAACCTGATCCTGAACTGGACGCCGACGGCCGACCATTCGCCGTTCTATTACGCCAAGGCGCAGGGCTGGTACGAGAAGGCCGGCATCGACCTGACCATCGAGGTCGGCAAGGGCTCCGGCGTCTCCGCCGCCAAGGTCGGCTCCGGCGGCTCGCCGTTCGGCATCGCCGATCTCGCCACCATGCTGGTCGCCAAGAGCAAGGGCGCCGATGATGTCGCGCTGATGAGCATCTACGCCAACACCGGCCAGACGTTTTATTGGCTGAAGAGCTACGGCGTGAATGGCGTGAAGGATTTTCCGAGCCACAAGATCGGCAACCCGCCCGGCGACGCCTCGCGCGTGATGTGGCCGGCTTTTGCCAAGGCCGCAGGCATCGCGCCTGATGCCGTCAGCTTCGTCAATATCGGCCCGACCGCGAAGATCGCCGCGCTGAAGAGCCATACCGTCGACATCATCAGTGACTTCTACAACGAGCATGATCTCAAGGTGATCGAGTTCGGGCCCGATCTCGGCTTCATCAACTGGAAGGACATCGGGCTCAACCCCTACGGTAATTCGCTGATCGTCAACGGCGCCTATCTCCAGAAGAATCCCAAGCTGGTCGAGGAGTTCGTGCGCATCTCGCAGAAGGCCTTTGCGGCCTGCGTCGCCGACGTCACGCCGTGCCTGAAGGCGCTGCTCGACCAGGTCTCGGGTCTCGACAAGGAGAACCAGGAACGCCAGTGGGAGCGCATCAAGTATTTGATGACCGACGAGTTCACGACCACCAAGGGTCTCGGCTGGATCGACGGCGAGCGGATGAAAAAGGACTATGAGCTGGTCCAGACCTATCTCGGCATGGAGAAGCCGTTCGACGTCTCTACGGCCTTCACGACCAAGATGCTGGATCCGGCCGTCAAGATGGATGCGAGCAAGGTGAAGAAGTAGGGGGGCGGTAGCGCGGCTGGAGCGAACCCTTCATTTCGCGTCGAAACGAATGATTCCGCTCCAATCTTCGGGGGGAGGCTCCAGCACGAATCCGATCACCCGTGAAAGATAGATACCGGCCACAACATCGTCGGGGTGGTTCACGGCAAATTCCTGCAGGGCATCCAGCATGCCGAGCCAGTCCCTGTTGGCGTACACCTCATAGACGCGGTTCCAGTCTTCGACGAGCCGCACCATCTCGGTCGTAACCCGGTACGATTCGGGGCCTTCGAACATGCCAAGGAGCTCGAAGACATCAAGCGGCTTGCTCGCGCCCTTCGGCTGGCTGCGATCGATCCGGCGGAACAGGAACGCATCTGAGCAAACGTTGACAATCTCACCACTGGCGAGAATGCCGCTACCATAATACTTGTTGAGTGCCTCCAGGCGGGAGGCGATGTTCACGGTGTCACCGATCGCGGTGTAGTCGATGCGGTCGGATGATCCGACATTGCCGAGCACCGCATCGCCGACGTGAATTCCGAAACGCGTATGCCACGGCGCCAGACCTTGCTCGACCCGGCGGCCGTTCAGGCGCTGGAGGGCGAAACGGCACTTGAGCGCCGTAGCGCAAGCCAGGTGCTGATGACGCTCCAGGGGAAGGGGAGCGTTCCAGAACGCGAAAATCGCGTCGCCGATATATTTGTCGACCGTTCCGCCCTCCTTGATGATCAGGGATGCGAGCTCCTCAAAATATTCGGAAAGATCCCTCAGCAGCGATTCAGGCGCCATGCTCGCGGCGATCTGCGTGAAGTCCCTGATATCGCTGAACAGGATGCTGACGCGGCGCATCGTGCCGCCGACCTCAACGGAGCCTTCGCTCTGCAATAGCTCCCTGACCAGCGCCTTGGGCACGTATTTCGAGACTTCCCGGATCGCTCCTTTCATGCCGGACATCGATCTGATCAGCGTGTGGACCTCCCGAATGTGCGACTTCATCTTGATCGGAGCCGCAAGCTGGAATTCCTGGATCAATTCCGCTTCTTCGGAGAGCCTGCTGAGCGGCCGGGAGATCGAGTGAGCGAAGTAGATGATGGCGGGCAGGGCCAGCAGGAATACCACCAGCGCGGCCAGGATGTTTCGCGCGGCGGCATCGGCCAGAGGTCCCATGAAGTCGGATACCGGGGCAGCGTAGAGCACGAAGAAGATGCCTCCTTCCCGGCCGACCTGGCGCACGACCGTCGCGAGATACTCGGCGTCGGCGACTTCGAACAATGCAGAGGCGTACGGACCGTCTCGTGCAAAGACCTCCAGCGCCTGGCGGACCACGGGGTCGGTGAGATCAGCGGTCGATGCGAGCTCGGCCGATTTGATGCCGCCGACCGTCGTCGGCTTGAACATCTGGTCGGGATCGAAATGGGCGAGCAGGCGGCTGTGGTCGTCGAACGCGACGAAGCGCTGGTTTTCGTTCGATCTGACCGAGCGGACGTAGGTCATCAGCCGATCGAGCGTGATGTCAACGCCGACTGCACCGCCCTCGAAGGCTCGCGCCAGTGTCATTCCGACCTGAGAGGTGGTTGCGAAGACATACGCGTCGTTGCGGACGACCTTTTGCGGCTGCGTGCGCGCGTCGCGATACCAATCGCGGCTGCGGGGGTCATAGCTGGCGACTTGATCGTCCAGCGCCCCGATCTGAGCGCCGCCGGCATCGAGGAACTTCCAGGCTTCCCTGCGAGCGCCATTGTCGGACCGGATGTCCTGAACAGCGAAACGGGTGGCCTGCGGCGCACCGAGCCGGTCGATGAAGAACTTCTCGGCATCGGAGATCGACAGGACCTGGAAGTAGTTTCCGTTTTCGTAACCGGCGTAGACGGCTGAAATATGCGGGTTCATCCGCAGGCCGGACAGGATCGATTTCAGGATAGCGTCCTTGGATCCGGCCGATTGGAGCAGCACGGGGTCATCGTGGAGCTGCTCCACGATCAGGAACGGCGAGGCAAAGAACGCCAGGCGCCGCTCGTTGATTCGGCCGATCTTTTCCTTGAACGTGTCGGCGGCCACGCGGATTGCGGTCCTCCTGTTCTGGACGTAGTCGGAAACCGTGACGCCCGCGCCGACCAGAAGCGCGGCGGACAGGAACAGGGTCAGGATCGTCACGAAGAGGCTGAAGCGCGCTTTGCGGTCTGGATGTGGGTCCATCGCCGGGCTCCACGAGCACGTTACGGCGCAGAGAGGTCGATAATGCGCTTCGACAGATAATCGACCCAGTAGCGAATGAACGGGTCGGCCTCTTCCAATTTCTCCTTGAGCTTGTCTTCGCTGACCGACATCACCTCGCATCCTCGTTCGGTGAAGGCGGTTGCGCCGCGCCGGGCCCCGGCCATGAGCGCGTGCACGCCGAACATCTGGCCTGGTTTCAGCCTGGTCAATGCACGCTGTCGGCCGGCTTCCAGTCCAGCGAGAAGCGTGACGTCGCCGCGAAGCAGGATGAAGGCGACCGTTCCAATCTCGCCCTCGGAGAAGATGGTCGCTCCGGGCGAAAACGCCTTGCGATCGAAGCCCTGCCATACGGCTTTAATTGATCGAGCGTCCTCCTTGGGTATCATATGATGGCCTCAGCTCTCATGTATCTTGGCAACAGAAAGCGGAACGGCCCGGAATCGGGGGCCGTTCCTTCTGCAACATTCAGTTGCCGGTAGGCATGCCGATCTGGAATCCGCTCTTGGCAAGTTGATCCCTGAACATCTGGAACCGCTCGTACTGTTGAATCGTGATCGGTCCCGCGTAGGTCTCGCTCTGGATCTTCCGTGGCGGAAATTTCACGTAGGTCTTCATCAGATCCTTGATCGAGTCGTTGATCGTGACCATGATCCAGGTGCGTTCCGTGTAATTGTTCATGAAGATGTCGTAGCGCTCCTGCGGATCCTGCCAGAGGTCAAAGACCTGGGGCACGGTCGCCACATAGGACTCCGGTCCCTTCCAGCCGAGGTTGCTGTCAACCGAGAGGCCGCCGGTCTTGACGCCGTCATCGCCGCGCAGGTTGAACACCGCCTTGTAATTGCCGACGCGCGCTGCGCCCGGCGTGAGCTCGGACTCGGTGAAAAAGAACCAGCTCTTGCGATCGGACTTACCGGTCCCGAACAGGACCGGGGACATGTCGATGCTGTCGAAAATGATCGGCTTACCCTCGCGATCGTTCTCCGGCAGCTTCACGCTGGCGAGCTTCGCGAACGTCGCCATGTAGTCGAGGCCGCCGACGATGTCGGAATTCTTCGTACCAGCCTTGATCCCCGGCCCCCATGCGATGGAGGGGACGCGGTTGCCGCCTTCGCGGACCGTGCCCTTGGTGCCGCGGAACGGCGTATAGCCGGCATCCGGATAGACGTCCTGCCAGGCGCCGTTGTCGGTGGTCCAGAACACATAGGTGTTCTTGTCGAGCCCGAGCGACCGCACCTTGTCCATGATACGGCCGATGCGCGTGTCGTTCTCCACCACCGAGTCGGCAAACTTGCTCTTCGACATCGACTTGCCCTGGAATTCGGGGGCCGGCATGTTGGGCTGGTGCACCTTCATGAAGTTGATGCTCATGAAGAAGGGGCCCGAGGACTTGTTGCGATCGAGATATTCGAGCGAGGCCTTCTCGACATAATCGTCGAAGAAGGGAATGCCGACGACGCCCTTGTCCGGCGTGTTGACATATTGTCCGTTGATCTTGAAATCCTCCTTCGCCGGCTGCCCGGCATTTCCAGACAGCGCGCCCTTGGTGACCTTCGTGAACATCGCCCTGAGTTCGGGGTCCATGTCGGGAAACCACGTCGGGTCGGCATAGGTGTAGGCGTTGAGATGATAGAGTCCGCAATACTTCATCTCGTCGTAGCCCTGGGCGTTCGGTATCGCGTAGTCGTCCTCGCCGAGATGCCATTTGCCGGTGAAGAACGTCTTGTAGCCCCCGGTCTTCAGAGCGGAAGCTAGCGTCCATTCTGCAGCGGGAAGTCCGCCGCCCTGGCCCTGGAATGCCACGGTGGTCATGCCGCTGCGGTTTGGAATTCGGCCGGTCTGCACCGCCGCACGTCCGGGCGTACAGCTCGGCTGCGCGTAGAAGGACATGAATTGCAGTCCTTCATTCGCGAGACGATCGATGTTCGGCGTCGGCATGCCACGATTTTCGCCACCGCCGTAGACCCCGGAGTCGCCATAGCCAAAGTCATCCGACAGGATCAGGATGATGTTCGGCTTCGCGCCGCCGGCGGAAGACGAGGGCTGTGTGGTCCCCTGTGCTTGCGCGATTTGGACCGGTACCATAGCCGAGAAAGCGGCAATGGTGGCGAGCGAGCTGGAGGCCGCGAGCAATTTGCGGCGGCTGAAGTCTTCCGTCGTCTTCTTGTCGGTCATCACTCTCTCCCTGGACGTGTCACGCAGCGAAACCCGAGATGGCTGGTCGACGTGTCGATCGGCTCGGCATGGCGTGCGGCCGGTCGATAGCGGCGGCAATAATTTGGCGCACAGAGATGCGAGCCGCCCTTGATCACCTTGCGCGGAATCCGGCTGAGCGGCAGGCTGGGGTCGTGGCTGTCTTGTTCGGGGCCGCCCCGCGGGTTTTGCGGGATGCAACAGGCCTTTTTGGCGTCGGCCTGGTGCTTCGGAGCCCACCAATCGCTGGTCCACTCCCAGACATTCCCGATCATGTCGAAGACGCCGTAACCGTTCGGCGGATAGGTCATCACCGGCGAGGTCCGCTCGTAGCCGTCCTCGCGCCGGTTCTCGAACGGGAAGTGTCCCTGCCAAATGTTGGCCTGATGGACGCCGCGCCGGAACGAGCTCGTCACCCCAGGCATACTCGGCCCCCTCGAGTCCGCCGCGCGCGGCAAACTCCCACTCGGCTTCCGTGGGCAAATCCTTGCCGGCCCATCGGGCATAGGCGAGCGCGTCGGAATAGGCGACGTGGACCACGGGATGATCGTCGAGCGACTTGATGTTGCTCTTCCGGCCATAGGGACGCCGCCAGTTTGCGCCCTTGAGCAGCGTCCACCATTGGCTGTAGTCACGAAGATCGACAGGATGATCCGGCGGCGCGAAGACCAGCGATCCCGCGAAGATCATGTGGGGCAGGGCATCCGGATAGTTCTTTGGATCCGGAGCGACTTCGGCAAACGTGACGTGCCCGGTGGCTCGCACGAATTCCTTGAATTGGCGGTTCGTCACCGGCGTGCGGTCGATCCAGAATCCGTCGACGCTCGCCATGTGGGACGGGGCCTCTTCCGGATAGTGCCGATCCGATCCCATGCGGAAGGTACCGCCCGGAATAAAGATCGCACTCGTTGCGCTGCCTTCGCAAACGTCTGCGGCCGGTGCTTGGTACGTCGCGATACCCACGTGCGGACTCTCGTGCTGGTGAAAGCGCTCAACTGCGGTTCGTTCAACTGCCTCGCATCTTCAAGGCGTCGAGAATCTCTCGCATCGCAGGGCGCGGGTCCGTCGTTGCTCTGGCAAAAGACGGTGAGGAGGCGAGATTGCACGAGCTGCGCGCATCTTCGGCATTGTTTCTCTCCGCATAGCCGGCCTATTTGCGCGTTGTGCGACGGTGCCGACAGCGCGCAGCGAGAAGAGCTTGATGGCGGTAGAGAGTAGACACGCGCAGATACGTTTGGCTATGCAGTTTGTGCCACAAGCGAGCTAAGCCATTGCGTCGCAATCTTTCGATGAGTTCCGGCGACGGCACAAAGTGCACAGCGATGGCGAATTGACATGAGGGAATGTGCCCGTCGGGCAGGACAGCTGACGTCAGCTTTTCTTCATCTCGTAGACGTGTTCGGGCCCGGGAAAGGCGCGTGACCGCACGTCGGCGGCATAGCCTTCGATCGCCGCTTCGATGGCCGGACCAAGATTGCCGTAGCGCCGGACGAATTTCGGGGTGCGTGGCGACAGCCCGAGCATATCCTCGAGCACGAGCACCTGACCGTCGCAGGCAGCGCTCGCACCGATGCCGATGGTAGGGATCGCAATCGTCTCCGTAATCCTGCGCGCCAACTGTTCGGCCACGGCTTCGACGACGACCGAGAATGCACCGGCATCGGCGACGGCCTTCGCATCGTCCTCGATCGGGCCCCAGTCCACCTCGTTGCGCCCCTGGGCACGAAACGAACCGAGCGTGTTGATGGATTGCGGTGTCAGACCAATGTGGCCCATCACCGGGATGCCGCGCCCGGACAGGAATGCAATCGTCTCCGCCATGCGAACGCCGCCTTCAAGCTTCACCGCGCCGCATTGCGTTTCCTTCATGATCCGCACTGCGGAGTTGAACGCCTGCTCCCTGGAAGCTTCATACGAGCCGAACGGCATGTCGACGACGACCAGCGCCTGCTTCGAGCCGCGCATTACCGCGGCGCCCTGAAGGATCATCATGTCGAGCGTAACAGGCACCGTCGTCTCGAAGCCATGCATGACGTTGCCAAGGGAATCGCCGACCAGGATGACGTCGCAATGCCGATCCACCAGTGCGGCCGTATGCGCGTGATAGGACGTCAACATCACGATCGGCTCGCCCCGCTTGCGTGCATGGATGTCCGGCGCGGTCTTGCGCCTGATGGAAGACTGAATTGACATGATCGGCTCCGTCCACGGGGGAGGCGGATCGAAACCAGATGCCACCATCGTGTCAATCCGGATGATCGGGCCTGCGATCACAATGGACGGCGTGAGGGCCCACTGTCTCGACATTCTCAGTGTCATCGCCCGCGTGGGCGGGCGATCCAGTATTCCAGAGGCCGTGCCATGATGCGGATAAGCCGCGGCGTACTGGATGCCCCGGTCAAGCCGGGGCATGACAGCGGTGTGTTGCGCGGAAGCGCTCGCCCAAGCCCTTCCGCAGGCCCAGCCCGTCCACACCCCCACGTGCCCTAGGATAAATTAACCAGCCATTAACCAAATTCGCCGCATCGTTAACCATTCAATAACAGGGATCGAGTCGGCCGCTATGGAGGCTGCAGCAAAAGTCCAACGCCAAATGGTTCGCCTGCGCGGGCGCTCCTACGTGGCCTTCGTGTTCGTGCCGACGGTTCCGATCCAGGACTGGCTGCAGGAGATCGACGCCACGATTGCGCGCTCGCCGGGTTTCTTCGCCGGCCGGCCCGTGGTGATCGATCTGTCCTCGGTCGATCTCAGCCAGTCCGGCATCGCCCATCTGCTCACGAGCCTCCAGGATCGCAACATCCGGGTGCTCGGGATCGAGGGGGTGGAGGAGGGCCGGCTGACGCCGACCATGCCGCCGCTGCTCTCGGGAGGGCGCAGCTGCGTGGTTGAGCCGAGCGCGCCGAAGAAGGCCGAGGCGAAGGCCGTAACCAAGCCGACCTCGCTCCTGCTCGATAGCCCGGTGCGCTCGGGCCAGACCGTGATCTTCCCGGAGGGCGACGTCACCATTCTGGGCTCGGTCGGCTCCGGCGCCGAAGTCGTCGCCGGCGGTTCCATCCACATCTACGGCGCGCTCCGCGGCCGTGCCATGGCGGGGGTCAATGGGCACACGAGCGCCCGCATCTATTGTCAGAAGATCGAGGCTGAACTGCTTGCAATTGATGGATTTTACCAGACTGCGGACGACATCGACGCCGCTTTGCGCGGCAAGCCGGCGCAGGCCTGGCTGCAGGGGAATACCATGCGAATTACAGCACTGAACTGACCAGCAAAGGAGACATTTCAGATGAGTAAGGTACTGGTCGTGACATCAGGCAAGGGCGGGGTCGGCAAGACCACGACGACCGCCGCGTTGGGGGCTGCGCTGGCGCAACGCGGCGACAAGGTCGTCGTCGTCGATTTCGACGTCGGCCTGCGCAACCTCGATCTCGTCATGGGCGCCGAACGCCGCGTCGTGTTCGACCTCATCAACGTGGTGCAGGGCGTCGCAAAGCTCCCGCAGGCGCTGATCCGCGACAAGCGGCTGGAGAATCTCTGGCTGCTGCCGGCCTCGCAAACCCGCGACAAGGACGCGCTGACGGAAGAGGGCGTCGGCAAGGTCATCGACGATTTGCGCGACCGCTTCGACTGGGTGATCTGCGACAGCCCGGCCGGCATCGAGCGCGGCGCCTCCATGGCGATGCGCTTTGCGGACGAGGCCGTGATCGTCACCAATCCGGAAGTCTCCTCGGTGCGCGATTCCGACCGCATCATCGGCATGCTCGATTCCAAGACGGTGCGGGCCGAGAAGGGCGAGCACGTCCAGAAGCACATTCTCATCACCCGCTACGATGCCTCGCGCGCCGCGCGCGGCGAGATGCTGACCATCGACGACATCCTCGAAATCCTCGCAACGCCCTTGCTCGGCATCATCCCCGAGAGCCAGGACGTGTTGAAGGCCTCCAATGTCGGCACGCCGGTGACGCTGTCGAACGTGGACGGTGCACCCGCGCGGGCCTATATCGACGCGGCGCGGCGGCTGTGCGGCGACACCGTGGCGATGCAGGTTCCGGCCGAGCGCAGGCGCTTCATGGATCGTCTGCTGCGACGGAGGGCTGCATGAGCATGGGTCTGCTTCGGCTTCTCCGCGGCAAGAAGGCCTCGGCACCCGTCGCACGCGAACGGCTGCAGATCCTGCTTGCCCATGAACGCGGATTGCGCGGCCAGCCCGATCTGCTCGGCGTGCTGCGCGAGGAAATTCTTGCTGTCGTGTCCAGGCACGTCACGCTGGACCCGACCAAGGTCATCGTCCGGCTCGAGCGCGGCGACGAGGTATCGACCCTGGAGGTCGATATCGAGGTGCCGAACGATTTGGAGCGCAAGCGCGCGGCGGTCGGGTAGGGGATCCGGCCGGTACACTGCAAATTTGGGGTGGGTGAGAAGGCGGTCCGCTGGGCATAGCGGACCGCCTTTGTCTTGCTTGCTCGTCACGTCAAATTCCAGGCCTGCCGATGTGATCGGTCGTGGGCGGAACGGGACCTGCGGCGAAATCGTTGTCAGAGGCCGCGGAGCGCCAAGCCAGGCGCTGCGGTTTCCTGAACAGGAGAGCGCCCATGATATCCGAGATCCAGGTCCACACCATCGCGCGCCAGATGCTGGAAAAACATGGTTTCGCTGCGATTGCGAAGGCCGCCGAGCAGGCCCAGGCCTGTGAGGGCCGCGGCGAGGCCGATGAGGCCAAGGAGTGGCGTCACATCGAGGACGCCATGAAGATCATCCGCGGCCCGCACCAGAGCTGATCCGCGGCCAGCGCGCTCAGCGCTCCCCGCGGTCGGCGCCCGGCTGCGTAGTGCGATTTTGTGTCTGCGGCTGGGGACGCTCGCCTGTCTCTTTGCAAGGGAGCGGTTCCCACGAGCCGTCGGGTGCCTGCTGGTAGGCACTACAGGATGACGAGGTGGATCTTTCCTCGCCTTTCTGGGCATCGGAATTCTTCGCCAGGGCGGGCGCGGTCAGCACAGCGGCGGCCGCAAATGCGCCGGCGAAAACGAAATGGATACTCCGCATGTGGGCTCTCCTGTTCGAATTCGAAGAGGCCGCATGGTGTCGAGGATTATGACGATAGTTAGCCGCCGCGACGGTTCCGCCGCGGCGTGCTTAACGCCGCGCGAGCGCGCCTAGCCGCCCTTGCTGCGGATCAGGCCGGCGAGGTTGGTTTTCTGGGCCTCGCACCAGCCGGGCATGCCGAGGCGGCGCTGGTCCATGTCGGTCGCCTGGGTCGCGACCGCGACCTCGGCCATCAAATCGTCGTCCTGCTTCTCGCCCATCTTGCCGCCGGTGTGCATCCAGGCGATCGCCTTGCGCACCTTCTCGGTGGTGCCGTCCGGCAGCTGCATCTGCTGCGCCTTCTGCACGAGGTCCTGATAGACGAGATCGGTGTTCGGACATTCCACCTTGGCGGCGAAGGCCTGCAAGACCATCGTCACATAGGTCGAGCGTGCACGGTCCGCCGCTTGGGCCGGCGCGGTGAGCAGTAACAGACCTGCGATCAGGAAACCGGTGCGCATCCTTGGTATCTCCTCCGTTTTTTTGGGAGGCTAGCGTCCGGCAAGCCACTCCGCAATGGTGCCGGGACGTATTTGTCGCTCCCCGGTGCGGTGCGCTATCGTCACCCCGTCCTGGCCACGGAGAGCGACATGAGCCTGTTGAGCACGCCGTTCGACCCCGCACGCGACACCGCGCTCGTCACCGGTGCAGGCAACGGCATCGGCCGCGCGATTGCGCAGGCGCTGGTCGGCGAGGGCGTTCGGACCGTGTTCGCCGATATGAGCCTGGAACGGGTGAATGCGGCGATCAGCGCGAGCGGCAGGCCTGAACTGGCGGTGCCGTGGGTCGGCGATCTCGCCAGGTCAGACGCTTGCGATGCCCTGCTGGCCGCCGCAGAGGCGCTCGGTGAGGTCTCGCATTTCGTGCACAGCGCATCGCCGCCGCGGCGGGAGGCCGATCATGCGCTCGCGGTCGACCGCAAGACCTGGCAGGAGATGCATGCCGTCAATCTCGATGCAGGATTCCATCTGGCGCGCGGGCTGGCAAAACGGCTGATCGCTGCGAAACGGCCGGGCTCGTTCCTGTTTCTCACCTCGCTGCACGCGGGCACGCCGCGCAACCTGCCGCATTATTCGACGGCGAAGGCGGGGATGGCGATGCTGGTGAAGGAGCTCGCGAAGACGCTCGGGCGTCACGACATCCGCGTCAACGCGCTGGTGCCCGGCGCGATCGCGGCGGGCGGGTTCGTTGCCGATGCCTCGCTGGCGAAGCACATTCCGCTCGGGCGTCTCGGCGAGGCCAAGGACCTCGCGCCGATGGCGCTTGCAGTGCTGTCGAACAAGCTCTCGGGTTACGTCACCGGCGCAGCCTTCGTCGTCGACGGCGGATTGTCGCTGACGAACTGGTTCGAGCCGCCGGTGCTGGACGACTAAAGTCCCGTTCCGATGACCCGGAACGGTACTTTTGATTCCCGGATCGACGCGCCTTTACGCGAACCGGTTTCCAAATCGCTCGAAGACGCTGTGGCCTAGCGCCGCCAGGCCGGCACGGGATCGAGCGGCGTGCGATAGACCTCGTTGTGATCGCGATCGGTGACGCGCACCGCGCAACCCTTCCGTTGCAGCTCCGGCTTCACCTGCGACAGCTCGGTAGCCAATTGAACGGCGCGATCGGAAGCGACCTCGATGTCTTCGAGGATGATTCCACCCTGGTTCTTGAACTCTTCACCAACCACGAGATCGAAGGAATAGTAGGGCATTCGATTTCCCCGGTGTGACGACGTGAGCTTCAGTGGAAGTCTCAACACATCCCGGATGATACCACTGAGTCGATATTTTCGAATGAACGGGTCGCGCAATCTCTGTGCTTATGGCGCAGAAATCATGTGCAGCATTCGGGCGCGTTAAGATTTTATTAAATATGTCGACGTGATCATAAGGCATGGAATTGCAGCAGAACCGGGCTCCGGGAACCGGCAGCTGCAAGAGAAGGCCGGCGGCATAAATCCCGACGGCCTTTTCTCTTGACGGAAGACGATCGAAATATCGGTCTCCGTAATTGCCCGGACTCAACGCACCGCATCGACTCGGACAGCTTGATAATGTCGCGACAGCGACGCTGTCGCCCGCGCCTGGTCTAGCGCAGCGGCATCGGCGGACGCACGACAGGTCCGTCGTCATCGGCAACGGCTTGCGTCGTGGCGACCGGTGCTGCCGTCGGCGCGACCGCGGCAGCCTGCGAAGGTGCAGGCGGCGCAGGCGAATAAGCCGGCATGTAGGTTTGCGACACGACCGGCTTCGGCTTGCGAACCGGAGGCGCCGGAGATCGCGGCGGGAGCGTGGACACGCGCGCGCGCGGATCGACCGGCTTGGCCTCAGCCACCGGCTTTGGCGCGGGTGGTTTTGCCATCTCGCGCGCCATCTGCTCCTGCCCGGCCTTCAGCTCGGCGATGTTGGCCTTGAGCGCTTCGATCTGCTGCGCCATCGCTGCGAGATCGCGCGTCATCGATTGGACCGACTGCGCGGGATCGGGCTGTGTTGCGACAGGTGCGGCTGCTGCAACCTGAACCGGAGGCGGCGTCGCAGGTTGAGCAGCTTGATCCGCCGCCTGATCCGTTGCGACTGGCTCCGCGGGCGGCGCGGCCTGCGCAGCGGTGACCGGCGCGGCGGTCACCGGTGCCGCCGTTCGCGATGTCGAAGGCAACAGCGAAGTCAACGCAGTCAATGCAGGTGTCCATTCGGCGAGCATCTGCCTGGCCGTGTCGCCATGTTTCTCCCAGGCGACAGTGGCGGCCGCGCTTCCGCCCGCAAACAAGATCATGACGAACGCGCCGCGCAGCCATTTGCCGGCGGAGGATCGCTTCTGCCGGCGACCATCGCTGGCGGCGACGCGCACGGCGGTGTCGACCGAAGGCGCTGCCGTCTGCGGCTCCAGGACGGGACTGAATTTCGGCTCCGGATTGATGGTGCGCTCCGGCGCGAACTTCGGATCTATTTTCGGCTCTGGACCGGTTGCGATCTCAGGGGCCAACGCGGGCGCACCATTGATGGGGCGCGAAGCCAGCACCATGTCGGGTGAAATCTGAATGGCGTCGTGCGGATCGTTGTCCTTGACCGTGTCTTTCACGATCTCATCGACGATTTGCCTAGAGTTCAGCGTCGCGAGCATCGCAGCTCCTTTGAAGTCCGAGTGTTTAAAGTATGGGCGTCCGCATTGGCGCGAGCCGATCTGTCGAGGTGAACCCATCCCAAATCCGATGAGTCCGCACGATGACCCACGAGTCCAGCCGGGTTTGACCAAAGCAAGGCGAGGGGATGGAGACTGTGCGACGCTTCTCCGCCGTTTGTGGTGATGGAACCAGGCCAGTGGAACACGCGCACGTGTTCCGCACTGCCTTTTTTTCAGCACGATTTGGGCAGCATCTAGTGGGGCTGGGGGCGCTGCTATCCGCTATCGGGGGGCCGGTGGTGCCAAAATCTCTAATCGTATTGTTCGTCATGGCCATGCTTCCGCTCGCCGGCTGCATGCAGACGACGCTTTCTCCATCGACGGATGCGAGCATGACGCCGCGCGACCGGCAGTTGCTTGCGCACACGCCCTACGCGCAGGCGAACGTGCCTGAGCAATATCTCCGTCATATCGTCGACTACCCGCGCAAGGAGCAGCCGGGCACGATCCTGGTCGATACCGATGCGCGCTACCTCTATTTCGTGCTGCCCGAAGGCAAGGCGATCCGCTACGGCGTCGCGGTCGGCGAGGAAGCCATGGCCTTCTCCGGCGTCGCGCGCGTTGGCCGTCTGGCGGAATGGCCCGACTGGGTTCCGACAGCGGAGATCCAGGCGCGGCTCGGACCGTATCCGGCGCGCGTCGCCGGTGGCCCCGCCAATCCGCTGGGCGCGCGGGGCATCTACCTCTACCTCGGCAACAAGGACACGCTCTACCGTATCCACGGCACCAACCAGCCGGAATATATCGGGCAGGCGATCTCGTCCGGCTGCATCCGGATGCGCAACGAGGACGTGATCGATCTGTTCGACCGGGTGAAGCTGAATGCCACGGTGGTGGTGTTGCCGCCCGGGCAGAATGCACGGGTCGACGCGGGGTCTAGCTGGCGCGGCTAAGCGCAGTGCGATCGGTCATTCCACTGCTCACGAGGCTTTCGTCGTGGGCAGGGGTGCCGGGTGAGACCTAATTCTCAGGCCGGGCAACGCCGTTGGCATCGCCTGGCGCCTTGTCGGCCGGCGAGGTGTAGAGCGGACGATAGCGGTACGCCCACATCTTGCTGCCGTCGTTGCGGCTGATCACGGTGAAGTCGCCGATGGCCTTGGCGTCGACCGTAGCGGATAACGGTACCCAGCTCTCGGTGCACTTGCCGTTGCAGTTCGACGTCTTGCCGGTGGTGTCGCGCTCGTAAGTGTAGAGCGTCATGCCCTTGAGGTCGACGAGCGTGGGACCCTGCTTGGTCAGGATCACCTTCGCCGGTGCGGTCGTGGCCTCGGGCTTCGGCGGAGCAGGGTCGCCACCGCCATGGCCGTTGGCAAGCGCAGGACCGGCCGAGAGCGCGATGGCCGTCGCCGCAATGAGGAACCTGAACATCCGAAACTCCCGAGCGGCAAAGTAAATCGCGCGTTAAACGCCGAATGTTGCCGACCCTAGCAGCCGAAGGTTAGTTCCAGGTTTCGCGGCACTGCGACAATTACGGATGGAAATACGGGGTTCATGCCTCCAGCTCGCGCAGCGGGGCGCGGCTGAGCTCGTTGCCGGCGGCAATGGCCTTGCGCAGCAGCCGCATCAGCTCTTCACTTTCCTTCGCGCTGAGACCGCGCAGCATGACGCGCTGGGCGGACTCTACCGCCGGCGTGATCTTGCGCAGCGTGCGTCGGCCCTCGTCGGTGATTTCGAGCTCGCGGGCGCGGCGGTCGCGGCTGGAGGCGCGGCGCTCGGCAAGGCCTTTCTGGACGAGGCGGTCGATGACCCCGGTGATGGTGGTGCGGTCGTAGGCGATCAATCCTGCGAGCGTCACCTGGTCGAGCCCCGGATTGGCCTTGATGGTCGCAAGGGCCGCGTATTGCACCGGCGTGAGGTCGAAGCCGGCTTCGCCGACTTCGGCCAGAAACACCGCCACCGCGATCTGCTGGAACCGGCGCGCCAGGTGCCCGGGCATGTCGTTGTTGTCTTTCACCGAATTCTCCGTTGCGGCAGGGAATGCGCGGATCGTTGACAAGTATACTGATAGTCAGCATACTGAGCAATATCGAAGAAGACGTTGACGGGAGAGGTGCTCATGCAATTCCATCTCAATGGATTTCAGCCGGGCGATCCTGAAATCGCCGATCCCGCCGAACGTATTCAGGCTTCGGGCGCAGCCGGGGCCGTGCCTGAAGAGGTCGATGTCCTCATCGTCGGCTGCGGCCCTGCGGGCCTGACGCTCGCGGCCCAGCTTGCGCAATTCGGCGACATCAAGACCTGCATCGTCGAGCAGAAGCCGGGCCGGCTGCTGGTCGGGCAGGCCGACGGCATCGCCTGCCGCACCATGGAGATGTTCCACGCCTATGGCTTCAGCGCGCGCGTGCTGAAGGAAGCCTATTGGGTTAACGAGACCACGTTCTGGAAGCCGGACGAACGGAAGCCCGAGACGATCGTCCGCAGCGGGCGTGTGCAGGATGTCGAGGACGGGCTGTCTGAATTCCCGCATGTCATCCTCAACCAGGCGCGCATCCATGACGGCTTTCTCGACATCATGCGCAAATCGCCGGCCAAGCTCGAGCCCTATTACAGCCGCCGCCTGCTCGATCTCGTCGTTGATCCGGCGGCGGGTCCCGCCAACCATGCTGTGACGGTGCGCCTCGAACGTGTCGATGCCGGCAATGAGGGGAAGGTGGAGACGATCAGGGCGCGCTACGTCGTCGGCTGCGACGGCGCGCGCAGCACGGTGCGCAAATCGATCGGCCGCGAACTGCATGGCGATTCCGCCAACCACGCCTGGGGCGTGATGGACGTGCTGGCGGTGACCGATTTTCCCGACATCCGCTTCAAGGCCCTGATCCAGTCGGCGAAGGATGGCAGCCTGCTGATCATTCCGCGCGAAGGCGGCTACATGGTCCGCCTCTATGTCGAGTTGGCAAAACTCGACGTCGGCGAGCGCGTCGCCAACCGCAACATCACGGCTGAGGACGTGATTGCGAAAGCGCAGCGGATCCTGAAGCCGCATACGCTTGACGTGAAGGAGATCGCCTGGTGGTCGGTCTACGAGATCGGCCAGCGCCTGACCGACAAGTTCGACGACGTGCCGGAGGCCGAGATCGCGAGCCGCCTGCCGCGCATCTTCATCGCCGGCGATGCCTGCCATACCCACAGCCCGAAGGCGGGGCAGGGCATGAACGTCTCGATGCAGGACGCTTTCAATCTCGGCTGGAAGCTCGCCGCCGTCCTCCGGGGGCAGTGTGCACCGAGCCTCCTGCATTCCTATTCGGCCGAGCGCCAGGCGGTGGCGAAGGAGCTGATCGATTTCGACCGCGAATGGGCGGGCATTCTCGCCTCCGCGGCCAAGGCCGGTGGCGCCGATGCGGCGAAGACGCAGGATTATTTTGTGAGGCACGGGCGCTACACCGCCGGCACGGCGACGCGTTACCGGCCGTCGCTCCTCACCGGCGCGACATCACACCAGCATCTTGCCGAAGGCCTCGTCATCGGCACGCGCTTCCATTCCGCGCCGGTCATTCGGCTCGGGGATGCCAAGCCGGTCCATCTCGGCCACGCATCGCAGGCCGATGGCCGCTTCCGCATCTACGCGTTCTCGCCCGCGGAGGATCCCGCCGCCGCGGGATCGGCGATCCGCGCGCTGTGTGATTTTCTCGTTGTGGCCCGTGAATCGCCGGTCCGTCGCCATACGCCCGCTGGAGCCGACATCGACAGCGTGATCGACCTGCGTGCCGTCTTCCAGCAGGATCATCGCGCGCTCGCCGTGGAGGCGATGCCGGCGCTGCTGCTGCCGCGCAAGGGGCGACACGGCTTGATCGACTACGAGAAGATGTTCTGTCCGGACCTCAAGAGCGGCCAGGACGTTTTCACCATGCGCGGTATCGATCGGAGGGCTGGCTGCATCGTCGTGGTGCGCCCCGACCAATATGTCGCGCAGGTCCTTCCGATCGACGCTTTTTCTGCGCTCGCGGCGTACTTCGACGGGTTCATGCTGCAAGCGAGCTGACGCTCAAACAGCCCTGGCGTTGCCAACGAAAGCCCGGTCCTCGCGCCGGGCTTTCCGTTTGGTTCGAGTCAGGTTCCCGGCTTGTCCAATTTAAGAAAGTTCTTCGCGGGCAGATTTCATCGATCGTAATATGTGTACTCAAAGCTGTAAGCATCCACTCGGGGCAGCGGGGCAACGGGAGGATGACGATGAGACAGAGCCAGGCGGAGACGCGCCGCCAAAATGTCGCGAAGCGGTCGATGACCAAGGAGGCCAAACAGCTGTCCAGCCTGATCGCCGGGCTGCGCAAATCCCTCGACGGGATTCACAAGGAGCGGACGAGCACGAAGCTCACCGGTGCCGAGATGGGCATGCTCGACGAGCGCCGCAACAACCTGTTGCTGACCATCGCAGCGCTGGACGACCGTCTCTCGGCGGTGCAGGGGCTGATCGATCTCGGCCGTCCCCATATCATTCGCGTCCACTAAGCGGATCGCGATACCTTAACGGTTCCGTCGCGGCGGCGATGGACCCGGGCCCGGTGGCCGGCTCCGCAGGGCATAAGGGTTGGCGTAGCACTGGGCGGACTGCCCGGAAGCAGTCGCGGCGCACTGCGCGATCGACGTGAAGCTGCAATCGATGCTGCTGCCGTCGATGGTGTAGATCTCGATGCAGACGGGATAGCGCGGATCGTAGGTCTGCGCCCGCGCAGGTGCGGTGGCAAGCAGCGCCACGCCAGGCAAGCCCGCGACAAGCAGAATCGCATTTCTGATGCTGCGCACGATCAATCTCCGTCGCTCAGTTGGAACCAGGGCACAATGCTGCCGTCGATGGCACCAAATTGCCACGCTCCCGGCGAATTGCCGCCAAAGCCCGCTGCCACGAGGGGAGCTGGTGCAGGGTGACGCAAGGGGATGCGCATTGGCCTATAAAATGGTCGCAGAACGCGACAATGAGAAGTGCAGTTTTGCCCGCGAGAGCCGGTTGCTCATCGTGGCGAAGGCAAAAGTATGGGCGAGCGAGGGATGGAAGGTCGTCATCACCGACCCGGACGGCAAGGCCTACACTCCGCCCGAATTCGATCAGCTGTTGGCGGCGTGACCGCGCGACGGGGCCGATTCTTCTTTTGACGCGTTTTCTTTACGCGAACCGGAATCCACTTCGCTCGAAAACGCTCTAGGGGACGACATTGATTTCGCTGTTTCGACCGGGGCGCGACGTGATCGCGCCCCTGGTGACTCTCGCAGCCGCGGCGCTGACGGTGACGGTCGCGTCCGCGCAAAATCTCGATGCCGGCAAGTCGGCCGCAAAGCTCTTCGCGGACGGCTGCGCGACCTGCCATCGCAGCCCGCGGGGATTGGCGAAAGGGCGCTTTAGCCTGACGCTCGCCTGGTTCCTGAAGGACCATTACGTAACCAGCCCCGACTCCGCCAAGGCGCTCGCCGCCTATCTGGTGTCCGTCGACGAACCGCCGCCGCGCGCGGCGGCCAAGTCCGGTGCAAAGCCGACCAAATCCGCGCCGCGTCCGCCCAAGGCGGTGCAGAGCCAATAGCCGTCGTTCCGGCTATCCGCGCCGATAGGTCTGTGCGATCAGGCGGTCGTGCACGGCACGCAAGTCCGCGCCCATGCGCGTCTGTCCCGTCGTGATGTATGACAGCCAGGCGCCGTCGGCGGCGAGGCGCACGACGTGGAGTTCGGGCGCCGCGTCGGTCGTACGGTGACGCTTCAGGCGCGCCTTCATCCAGTCGTTCCAGAGCCGGCGCAGGGACGGATCGGTGACCACGACCATGCTCAGCGCCGCCCAGGGCGTCGCAAAGCCGAAGGCCTTGCCGGTAAAGACCGCATTGACATAGGCCCGCGTAAAGCTGCCGCGCGGCTTCGGGTCCGCTTCGATAGCGGCGTCGATCTCGGCATCGACGCGGGCGAGAAGATCGGCGAACAGGCCCTCGATCAGCGCCTGCTTGCTGCCGAAATGATGGAACAGCCCGCCCTTGGTGACGCCGGCCGCCGCCGCCACCGCCTGCACCGTAATCCCTGATACGCCGTGATCCATGGCGATCGCCGCGGCATGGTCGAGCAGGGCGCGCCGGACCTGCTCGGGCTGCTTGGCGCGGGTGTAGGCGCTGGCCGGCATCAATGCGCCGTCGTCTGCGAGAACAGGTTGATGACCACGACCCCTGACACGATCAGCCCGATGCCGACGAAGGCCGCGGCGTCCAGCATCTGGCGGAACAGCACGAAGGAGACGGTCGCGGTCAGAATAATGCCGACGCCGCCCCAGATCGCGTAGGCGATGCTGAGCGGAATGACCCGGATCGCCACCGACAGCGCGTAGAACGAGGCGACGTAGAACAGCACCATGGCCAGCGTCGGCCATGGCCGCGTGAACTGCGCGGACTGCTGCAGGAAGGCGGACGCGGTCACCTCGAAGACGATGGCGAGGGCAAGCGCTGCGTAGGCATTGAAGGCGGAGGTCATGGCCGGCTCGGGATGGGGGGCGCGAAAGATACCGCGCGGTAGGTATGTTTAGCACGCGAAACATGGCTTTTGGCGGGTGGAGGTATCACGTGTGAGTGACGAGCCTGCGACAGGGCGGAGCCTGTTGGCGGCGGTTTGCCGGAGTTTTGGCTGTTTCGCCGAGAAGACGAAGTCGCCGCGCGACAGATCGCACGACGGCTCAGAGTATCGATTTTATGCAACGTCAGCTGATCCGCACGGAGAGCTCGACGTCTTCGGCGAAGGGCGTGGACATGTAGCCGCTTGCGGGCCCGCGTACGCGCGCGAGGTAGTCAGGGCTGTCGTCGGCATTGTCGGCGACGATGATCGCGCCCGGCTTGAGATGGCCTTCGACCAGATCCAGGATCTCCGGGTAGAGCGCCTTGGCGCCGTCGAGCAGCACGAGGTCGATCATGTCGGGCAGATCGGCGCTGAGCGTCTTCAGCGCATCGCCCTCGCGGATTTCGACGAGATCGATCAGCCCACCAGCCGAGAGGTTGTCCCGCGCCCGCGCCGCCTTGGACGGCTCGAACTCGCTGGTGATGAGATGGCCGCCGCCATTGTCGCGCAAGCCTGCGGCAAGATGCAGGGTCGAGATGCCGAACGAGGTACCGAACTCGACGATCGCCTTGGCGCGCGAACTGCGCGCCAGCATGTAGAGCAGGTGACCCGTCTCGCGCGAGACCGCGAGCGGTGCGTCCTTCAAGCGTCCGTAGAGGTCGCGGTAATCGGTTTTGCTCCGCATCATCCGCGCCCGGTCCGCGTTGGACAAATCGGCGACGGCGGCGTGTGTTGCGCCCCTGGCCGCTTCAGCCTCGTCAAACAGGCGATCCAGCAGCGGCGCAAGCGTTGTGATGGTCGGGGTGGTCATTTGATGTCTCCGGAGTTCGCGAAGAAGCGCGTGCTTGCGCGGGAACTGAAATACGACTAATTCGTCGCGTTTCCTATTCGCATTGCCCGAGCACGCCATGGCCGCCCGTCGAAGCCGTTCAATTTCCTCACGAAAACAGCCGCAACAGGCCCGATCGAGCGGGCTGGTGGCCGCGATTCTGGATGCCGCTGTTCAGGTCCTGGCAAAGGAAGGCGCGCAGCGTTTCACCACGGCGCGGGTCGCGGATCGGGCCGGTGTGAGCGTCGGATCGCTCTACCAATATTTTCCGAACAAGGCGGCGATCCTGTTCCGCCTCCAGAGCGACGAGTGGCGGCGCACGAGCGAGCTGTTGCGCGGGATCCTTGCGGATGCGGCGAAGCCGCCACCAGCGCGGCTGCGCGCGCTGGTCCACGCCTTCATTCGTTCCGAGTGCGAGGAGGCCGCGATCCGCGTCGCACTCAGTGACGCTGCACCGCTGTATCGCGACGCGCCCGAGGCGCAGGACGCCCGGGCAGCCGGCGAGGGGATCGTCGCCGCGTTCATGCGGGAGGCGCTGCCGAAAGCCTCGGATGCGACGCGTATCCTTGCCGGCGAGCTGATCACGGCGACGCTGAGCGAGGTCGGCAAGAGTTTTTCGGAAGAGACGCGGAGCGAGACGGAGATCGCAGCCTATGCCGATGCCATGGCCGACATGTTCTGCGCCTATCTTGCGACGCTGGCGCGGCGCTGAGGCATTGCTGACATCGGCGTTTGCGGGCCGATTGTTCTTCAGATCTTGCCGGGTCGTGGGTTAGCCTTCGCTCGCCGTCCCCTATTCGAGCCATTGAGACCCGTGCCATGCATGTGCTTCGCCCCCAGTTTCGCATCGAGGAGCAGCGTGCACTGGAATTTGCCGCGCAACGCGGCTTCGGCATGATCGTCGCGGCGGACGAGCACGGTCCGCGGGCCTCGCATGTGCCCTTCGTGCTGGGCGAGCGCGACGGGCAGGTGATCGTGCAGATCCATTTCACCGTCAAGAATCCGCTCGTGTCGCTCGCAGACGGCACGCGGCGCTTCCTGCTGATCGTTGCCGGCGACGACGCCTACGTCTCCAACGACTGGTACTCTTCGCGCGACAATGTCTCGACCTGGCTCTACGAGGCCGTGCACCTGTCGGGCGTGGCGCATCTGCGCGAACTGGACGAGAACCGCGGGCATGGCGATGCGCTGCTTGCGGTGTCCGAGGCGCGGTTGCCGAAGCAGCCCTGGGACCTCGCGCAAATGGAGCCGGGCAAGCGCGAGAGCATGCTGGCTGCGATCCGGGTCGTCGATCTCGTGGTCGACACCATCGAGGGGCAGGCCAAGCTCAATCAGCACAAGAGCGATGCGGACCATGTCGCGGTAGCCGACCGGCTGGCGCGGTCGGAGGAGACGGGGCACCGGCGGCTGGCGCGGCAGATGCAGGCGCTGCGGCCGGGGCTGGGGTATGAGATGCTCTAAACTTGTAGCCCGGATGGAGCGCAGCGTAATCCGGGATTCATGCCGCGATCTGAGAACCCCGGATTACGCTTCGCTCCAGCCGGGCTACGCCAGCCGTTCCTGCTACGCTTGCTTCGCTCAGCATTTGATCTTACGGACCTCTCAATGCTCGTCATCTCCATTCAAAGCCAGGTGGTCCACGGCCATGTCGGCAACAGCGCGGCCGCCTATGCCATGCAGGCGGAGGGCGTCAACGTTGCGGCGGTGCCGACGACGCTGCTGTCGAACCATCCACGCTATCCGACGTTGCGCGGGCGGGTGCTGGAGACCGAGCTCGTCGCCGATCTCCTCAAAGGCGTCGAGGAGCGCGACCTCGTCGACGAGGCCGCGGTGCTGGTCACCGGCTATCTCGGCTCGCCTGGCAACGCGGCTGTGATCGCCGACTTCGTCGAGCGGGCGCTGACGCGGAATTCGAAACTGGTCTATCTCTGCGATCCCGTGATCGGCGATGACGGCCGCGTCTATGTTGCCGACGGCATTCTGGACGTGGTGCAGCACCGGCTGCTGCCGGCCGCCAACCTGACCACGCCGAACCAGTTCGAGCTCGAGCTGCTGTCGGGCGTCACGATCGCGGACACTCAGAGCCTGCGCACGGCCTGCGCGGCGCTGGCGGGGCAACGTCGCATCGATGTCGTCGCTACCGGCTGCACGCTCGCTGACACGGCAGAAGGGCAGGTGGAGACGATCCTGTGCGCCGACGGCCAATTGTCGCGCTTTGCGACGCCGCGGTTGCCGATCCGCCCCTCAGGCACCGGCGATCTCCTTGCCGGCCTGATTGCGGCGCATCTGGCCAAGGGCAAGGCGATGCAGGCGGCCGTACGGCTCGCGGTCGAAACCATCTTTGCGGTGCTGGTGCGCACACAAGACGCAGGCACCGCCGAGATGCGCCTCGTACCGCTGCCGATCCCCGGGCGGAAGCCGTAACAGGGTCAGGTCGCGCGCTTGCCGGCCGATTGCGCCGACTTCTGCGGCTTGGCCAAACTCTTCTGCTCGCGCGCGGCGTGTGTCTTTCGCAGCTTTGCGTGGGCCGCGGCCCGCATCACCTTCTTGGACCTCACGTTGGTCGCTTCCTTGCGGTCTCCCGTGCCACGCTTCGAGATGTATTCCTGGCCGTCGACCGGGCCGACATGCGGCGGATCGCGGCCGAGATAGGGCCGGCCGATGCCGAATGCCTTGCCGTTGGCGTCGACCCACTTCCACAGGATTTCGGTCGAGACCCAGCGCTGCGCGCGGTTGTTGCCCTGGGTGCTGACGATGTCGGCCGCCATGCCGTGGCCGTAGCCACCGCGCGTGCTGCCGCCATGATAGGAGCGGTCGGAAGCGGCCTTCAGGCCGCTCGCGATCGACTGGCGGTAGTCGTCGCGGAACGCGCTGGTGATGCCCGGCGACAGGCCGGCGGACTCGGCTGCGAGCAGCATGCGAAACAGCTTTCGCTTGAAGCTCTTGTCCATGCCGCCGATGACGTAGTCCATCATCGGCATGCTGGCGCGCTCGGCCGCTTTCGGATCCTTCCAGCCAAAATCCTGATCGACCAGCTTTGTGAAGCTGCGCATCACCGTGACCATCTTGCCCCTACGCTTGACGGTGACGGCGCGGCGGTCCTCGACCTTGATCGAGTCCTCCTTGGCCGTGCGCTGGTAGAGCGCCCAGAGGTAGCGGTCGATGCAGGCGTCCATGACAAAGCACTCGTCGAGCACGGCGACGGTGTCGGCCGGCGGCGACGGCTTGCTCGCGGCAGGCGCTGGGCCGGTCGCGATCGCCGCGGGCGACAGCTCATCTGTCGTCACGATCTCGGTGGGATCGGCGGAGGCGAGCTTGACCACGGGCTCCGGCGCCGGTGCGGCTTCTGCTGGTGCAGCCTCGCTGACGACGGGCGCCGGTCCAGGCGAAATCTGTAGCGCCGGCGGCGCTTCCGCCGGCAAGATCAGGGCCGAATCGGCCGAGGCGAGCTTGATGACGGCGGCGGGCATCTCGGCTGTTGCGGCCTCGGGGGCCGGATCCGGATTCGGCGTTGCAGCGACAGCGGCCGCGATATCGGCGGTCAGGGCGATGCCATCCTCGATGGCCGCAGCATGCGGGACGTCGGCGAGCTCGAGCCGACCAAGATCCTTCGCGCGCGACACGGCGGAAGCATTGGCGCTGCTTTTCTCGATGAGGGCCGGAGCGTAGGCGGACAGGGAGAGCGCCAGCCAGCCGGCGAGAACGGCCGACGGGCACGAGACCGCCACCAGAAGAGACCGCCGATCATTCATGATCCCTGCCTCCAAACGGTTCTGTTCGAACCAATCTTGCACAGCCAGGCACGCGACGCGTCAATTGTTCGGAGGATGGTGTGGCGGCGCAATGGCGCAAATGGGCGAAATGGGTCTTTTCGGGCGGGTGTTGCCGAGGTGCAACGCGAATTCCCTGCGGTTTCAGGGGGGCAAGTGGCTGAAAAGCGGCAGCCATTCATTGTCATCAAATTGAAGGGGTTGAATTTACTCAATCTTGGATTGCGGCTTGGTATCTCTCCCGTGCCGGCAACGTGCGGTAGAATTGGAAGGATGCGAGTTGTGAAATTGAAATGCCTGTTGACCGAATTTGCCGCCGATGAATCCGGCGCCACCGCGATCGAATACGGTCTGATTGCAGCCGGTATCGCGCTGGCGATCATCGAGATCATCTATGCGCTTGGCACCAATCTCGTCGCAAAGCTGCAATCGCTGGCGACGGCGTTGAAATAAGCCGCGTGGACGCGGGGGCATGTGCTCGGTGGCTGACCGCCGCCCATAAAAGTGTCATGTCGCGTCTGGCGGGGATTCGACCAAGCGCTTGTGCGCATTAAACATATTGCCATGCAGCGGGCGCGTTGTTGCAATGCAACAGAGCATGTCGCAATGCAGCAAAACGCGCTTAAATGTGCTCCGAACCTTCCACTCAGGAGCATCACCAATGAACAAGAAGACTCTGTCGATCGCCGCCGCCATCCTGACGATCGCGGGCAGCACCGCGGCCTTCGCCGCCGAGCTGCCGACCTATGAGGCCAACGGTTTTCCGGTCTCCCCCCTGCAGGTGCGCGTGCTTGGTGCCGCGCATGTCGAGCAGCAGGCAACCGTGCCGACCACGGTCGCTTCGGTCCACCAGGCCCGCGTGCTGACGCCGCGCAAGGTCAAGACCGCGGACGTCACGACGGGCACGGCCCGCTGATCTCAATCGCTTGAAGACATGAAACAGGCTCGTCTCCTCCCCAGCCTGCATGGACCGCGTTCCCTTTCGGGGGCGCGGTCTTTTTTTGAGAAGCGAGCCACGTTCTGGCGCGACCGTGCGCGGATTGAGAAAGCTGCGGCAAGAAAAATCGCCGTCGCGCGCCGGATGTGTACGGCCGTTCAAGACGAGTGTGATCTCTTTAATAGTTGCTTTGCAGATCGCGGCGCCTGATGCGGGCGCCGCTTAGTGGCGGCCAAAAACCGTTTTCATAATGGAGCCGTCATGCCCGTTGCGCAAAAAGCAGTTATTGCCACCACCTCGCCGCGCGCGTTTATTCTCAGACATGTTGCATTGTTCGCAGCCGCCGCGCTGTTCGTGTTCGTGCTGAGCCTGACCTATGGACTCGATCTCAGCCCCGGATTTTTCTGAGCGAACTTGCGCAGCTTGATGCGGGCTACGCATGCTTCGATGAGCGCAGGCTGGACGGCGATCTTCCATAGAGCTCGGCGAACGCGGCGTTGAATCTCCGCAGGCTGCCGAAGCCGGCCTGGAACGCGATGTCGGTCATGGTGCGTTCGCCGCCATCGAGCAGGCGTTTTGCGCGCTGGACGCGCAGCGTCTTGGCAAGCTGCTGCGGCGTCGCGCCGACATGCCGCTCGAACAAGCGCGCCAGGTGACGCGAGGAGATGCCGAGCCGCGTCGCGAGCGTCACCACCGAATCTTCATCGAGCGCGCCCTCGTTGATCAGCTTCACCGCGCGCGCGACCGTCGAACGCGTGCCGTTCCAGGCCGGGCAGAACGGCGCGGTTTCGGGGCGGCAGCGCAGGCAGGGCCGGAAGCCAGAGGCTTCGGCCGCGGCCGCCGTCGGGTAATAGACGACGTTGCGCGTCAGCGGCTGCTTGGCCGGACAGACCGGGCGGCAATAGATGCCCGTGGTCTTCACCGCCGTGAAGAAGCGGCCGTCATAGCGGGGATCCCTGCGCAGGCGCGCGGCGTTGCAATCGTCAAAACTCAGCATGACCGGATGATAGCGCATGCCTGCGCGGGCGGAAGGGCCGCGGGATGACCGAGTCCGATTGTGGCGAGCCGCAACGCGCATGGCGGCCTAGAAGGCGGCCCTCGATGCAAGCCCCCTCAATGCCAGTTCTGGAGCGCGCCGTGACCAGCCCGAAAGACATCGTCCTCAACGCCTGGAAGACCTTTTCGTCGCGCGATGCCGGCCGCATCGCCGCACTGTTCACCGACGATGCCGAATGGATCGCGCCGAAGGGCAACGCCACCGCCGTCGCGCTCGATCACACCGATCACATGGTGGGCGCGCAAGCGATCGCGCGCTTCATCGCGCAGGAGATGCACAGGATGTTTTCCGAGGTCGATATCGCCTTCCGCGGCGTCTACGCCGACGGCGATGTCGTGATCGTGGAGGAGCGGATGCGTGCCACGCTTGCGGGCGGCAAGCCCTACGAGAACGACTATTGCTTCGTGTTCACGGTGGCCGGGGACCGCATTCGCGAGGTGCGGGAATACATGGACACGCGCAAGGGATGGCGGATGGTGTTCGGCGAGGAGGCATGATGGTTGGGATAGGCCGCGTGCCAGACCTGCAACGGCGTGGGTTGAGGCGGCTCACGCACTGACATAAGGCTTGCCCATGGATCAGCGAACGAGCGGCGCTGACGCTCTCATTCAGAAGAACGATGCGGCGCCGGCGTTACTCGGCGTCGTCTGCGGCCTGTCGGCTGCGCTGTTCTGGGCGCTGGGCTTTGCCGGCACGCGGCACGGCCTCAAGGTCGGTTTCACCCCGGTCGATCTGCTCGCGCATCGCTATGTCTGGTCGGGCATCGCGTTCCTGCCGCTGGTCGCGCGCGCCGGCATCGGTGATCTCTGCGGCATCGGCTGGGGCAGGGGCCTTGTGCTGATGGTGCTCGGCGGTCCCGTGATGTCGCTGATCTCCTACACCGGATTCCTGTTCGTGCCGCTCGGCCACGGCAGCGTGATCCAGCCCTCCTGCGCGACGCTCGGCGGCCTCCTGCTCGCGGCGGTCGTGCTGAAGGAGCACATCTCCGCGTCGCGCCTTGCCGGCGCCCTGGTTATCGTCGGCGGCCTCTGCGTGATCGGCGCGGAATCGATCGGCCATATCGGGTCCGACGGCGTGCTCGGCGATCTGACCTTCGTGCTCACCGGATTCATGTTCGCCGGTTTTGGCGCGCTGCTGCGGCACTGGCGCGTCTCCGCCGTGTCGGCCGCGCTCGTCATCAACGTGCTGTCGCTGCTGCTGTTGCCGATCTATCTCGCCACCGTCGGTCTCGCCCATGTCGCGGCGATCGGTGTGACCGAGAATGCCATTCAGGCGCTGGCGCAGGGCGTGCTCGCCGGCCCCGCCGCGCTTTATCTGTTCGCCGTCTCGGTCCAGCGCCTCGGCGTCGCCCGCGCCGCCGTGATCCCGGCCTGCGTGCCGGCGCTGACGCTCCTGGTCGGCTGGCTGCTGCTCGGCGAGCCGCCGACGATGTTGCAGGTGGCGGGTCTGGTCACGGTGCTGTGCGGGTTCTATCTGGCGCAGCGGCAGCGGTGATCGCATAGCGCGACCGGAGGTGCGGCAACATTCCGGATTATGCGTCAGCTCCGTCCGGGTTACGCTGCCCGTCATGACCATCCTGCTCAACATCGACGTTCCCGACGCAGCGCAAGCGACCACCTTCTACACCGCCGCCTTCGGCCTCACGGTCGGCCGCCGCTTCGGCACCGACTTCGTCGAGCTGCTGGGCTGGCCCGCGCCGCTGTATCTTCTGACCAAGCAGGCCGGCACACCGGGCGCGGGCAGCGACCGCCGCCGCTACGAACGGCACTGGACGCCGCTGCATATCGACGTCGTCGTCGATGACGTCGATGCCGCCGTCGCGCGCGCACTTGCCGCCGGTGCGATCCTCGAGGCGCCCGCGCGCGATGCGTCCTATGGCCGGATCGCGATGCTGGCCGATCCGTTCGGGCACGGGTTTTGTCTGCTGGCATTCAGCGCGAAGGGGTATGACGCACTGCTGGAGGAATAGCGCGAGCGGACGCGGGCGGCTTAAGCCTTCTTCACGAACTCCGATTTCAAATTCATCGCGCCGATGCCGTCGATCTTGCAGGCGATGTTGTGGCCGTCGGTGGCGTCCTGGAGGCGGATGTTCCTGACCTTGGTGCCGCCCTTGACGACCGACGACGACCCCTTGACCTTGAGGTCCTTCATCACGATGACGCTGTCGCCATCGGCGAGCGCATTACCATGCGCATCGCGCACCCCGGCCTCCTGCGGGGCAGGCGCGGCCGCATCGCCCCCAGCGCGCCATTCATGGGCGCATTCCGGACAGACCCAGAGATCGCGGTCCTGATAGACGTGGTCCGACTGGCAGTTCGGGCATTTCATCGGTTCGGTCATTGCTTGCCTCGTCACCCCCTAGAGCCTTTGCTCCAGGTTTTTGTTTTGGCGCGTTTTCTTTACGAAAACCGGTATCCACTTCGCTCGAAAACGCTCTCACGGGCGCGCCGCACGCATTCCGCCGGAAAAGATGGATTGGGAGCAAATCCTTTACCATGGCGTCCGGTCCCGGTTGAAGTGCCGGAGCCTTAGGAGTTCGGGAAAAATTCCGCGGTATCCATGTCCTGATCATACGGATGCGTCGGCTACGCCGTTCGACGCTGCCGCAAGCTTTGGGAGTCCAGGTCATGAGCGAGCATCGTGCCGCTGCCAGACATCAGACGTTGCGAACGGGGATTGTCGAGTTCGACAACGGCACCGGGAGCCTCATCAGCGTGCCCTGCACGATCCGCGATGTCTCCGGCACCGGCGCCCGCCTGCAGCTCAACTCGTCGCTATGGGTCGCCGAGCAGTTCACGCTGGTCTTCAGCAGCGGACTGCGCAAGGACTGCCGCGTCGCCTGGCGCAAGGGCAGACTGATCGGCAGCGCGTTCGCCGACGGTTATGCGAGCCCGGACGAACAGGCTGTCATGATGACCGCGGACGAGCAGTCCCGGCACCGGCTCGGGATCGGCGCGCGTGTTAAAGCGGCACGCGAGACCCGCGGCTACACCGCAGTCCAGCTCGCCGAGCGCATCGGCGTCACGCCCGCCTTCCTGGCGCTGGCCGAGAACGGCGAGGCCGACATTCCGCTCTACCAGCTGATGCACATCGCCGATTTGCTGATGGTCGGCCTCGACGGGCTCGTGGCAGGTCCGGCGCCTGAGGACGTCGACGCGTAGGGGGCACACCTCGCGGAACTGCGCGGCCAACAAAAATGTCGAAAACAACCCCATGCACAGTAGAAAACACGCATGATTTCAGGGGGCTGCGAGACCGAATTTTGTGTCGATCCGTCGGCAATCCCGGTCGTCGCTTGCTTCGGATCGATTTCGGCGATCCCGAATAAAATTTGACTCGTCGGGCAAAACAGGGGCACTATGGCATGGTGGCGCCGGTGCGAGGGACAGGTGCGTCGCCGAGGCCGCGGGGCGACATGCCGAAAAAACCGAAAAGCGAAGCGACAAGAAAACCGCAAAGAAAACTGAAGACCTACCAGACCTCGCTCGGTTTCTACGACCAGGCGGTCGCCGCACCCTCGATGAAGGCGGCGCTGGAAGCCTGGGGCGCCAGCTCCAACCTCTTCCATCAGGGCGCCGCGAAGGAGACCAACGACCCCGACATCGTCGCGGCGACCATGGCAAGCCCGGGCGTCGTGCTCCGGCGCCCGGTCGGCTCCGGCGGCCCGTTCACCGAGAGCGCCGCGCTGCCGACCGATCTCGCCGACGATGAGGCCAAGCGAAAACCCAAACCCAACTCCAAGTCCAAGCCCGAGTCCAAATCCAAGTCGAAGCAGCGTCCGGCCGAGGGCGTAACAAAACAGTCACGCAAGATTGACGATCAAGACGCGCGCAAAGCCGCCGCGGCGTTCGAGAAGGAAGAGCGGCGGCGAGACGCCGAGCGACGCAAGGAAGAGGTCGCCCTCGCCAAGGAGCGCGCGCGCCGCGACAAGGCGGTCGCCACGGCCCAGGCGGCGCTGGACGCGGCGAGGCGGGAGCACGCCGCGAAGGCGGAGGCGATCGAAGCCGAGCGGGCTGTGCTCGACGAACGCGCCGAGGCCGAGCAGGGCCGGTGGGACAAGCAAAGGAAAAAGCTGGAGGAGGCTCTGCGCCGCGCGCGCACGTAGCGCGAGCGAATTTAGCTTGCCTTGCCTTGCGTCCTTTTGCACTCTTCCAGGGAAGGAGACCAACGCATGAAGATCATCACCGCCGCGTGTGCGCTCGGAACGGCCCTGGTGCTGTGCAACCTCGGGATATCGGGCGCTGAGGCCCGGACGCGGAAGGCCCAAGTGGTTCGCGAACCACAGCAGAGGCTTATCGTCACGGCGCCCGTGCTCAGGCCGACGCCGTGGGATTACTACATTGTTCCACGATATCGTTATCGCCCTGAAGACGACCGGGTCGATCCGAACGGCCCGCCCTATGTGTCGTCATGGGTCCGCTATGAGGGATGGCGGTGGCCGTACTGGTGGTAAAGGCCGCCGACGGACGCGGAGCGGAATAGACGAGAAGCGAAGCCCATCGATAGCTGTCGCGGCACGATGGGTTTCGCAGGCGCTCCACCCATCCTGCGCGCTGCTCCTCGAGGCATCCCCGAGACGTGCTATGCTCCTGGGCGGGAGGAATCAGCATGAGAGTCCCTACCGCGATACTCGCCCTGCTTCTTTCAAGCCCGGCCGCCGCCCAGGAGTGCCAGACATGCTCAATGGCCGACGCCTGCATGAAGGAGTACCTCAAGGCGACGTCGGAGGCCCAAAGGGCCACGAAGCAAGCAATCCGGGACTGGAAGCAGAATCTGGACCGAAAGGCCTCCGCCGAATTGTCCAGCAGAGGCATACTCGCATTGCAGGACGCGATGGAAGCGCAGGTTCGTTCGGAGCTGGAGCGGCTGAAGGAGTGCCTGGCGAAGATCAGGTAGGGCGCAAGCGCGCGGCGGAAAGCACCCGCATATAGGGACGGGTTGAGCCTTTGCCAAAACGCATGATCTTCGTGGCTGGCAAGGCGCTGGTTGCGCCTTCTTCGCGGCAAGCCTCGCATAAGCGCGCGTTGGGAAAGCGATGAGTGTTGGAAGGATATCAACGCGCCTCAAAGCGCCGGCCAGCCCGCTGAAGCGCGCGCCCTCGCGACAATGAATGTCTAGGCTGATGCACTGCGCTTCGCGCTGCAGGCAAACCCACCCTACGGGTCATTCGCCGATAGCCGCAGGAACTGCCGCTTCATCGCGTTGACCCTGGCGATATAGCTTGCAACCGAGTGATCGCCGCAGCGTTCGTCGGCGATCATCTGAAACTTGCGGCGCGCGTAGGCTGTGGCGGGACCGGCGCCGCAGAGATGGATGAAGGCGGCCAGATCCTGCTTCTGCTCGCGGCTTGCCTTCACATCGCCCGCGCGGGCGAGAACGTCAGCCACGTTGCGGTCCAGATACACCGATGCCAGCTCGATGGCGTGGCTCGGGATCGCGCGGCTATAGAGGCCCGTGAACCCGCAACCGGTCTCCGTAACCGCGTTGCCGCGGACACAGAACCGTGCGGCGTCGGCGAAAGCCGGATCGGTCATCTGGTAGAGGCCGACGGCGCTGGAGGCGGGCCGGTAGATCGCGAGCGGATTGAGGCTCAATCGCCAGCGCCAGTAGGTGCGCGCCACCGGATTGCCCGAACTCTCGACCTGCGCCAGCGCCGCCAGCAATTCCGGCGTGATCGTCGCGGTGGAAAAGCTTCGGAACAGCGGCCCGTATTGCCGCCAGTTCTCGGCCGGCTCCTTGTCGAGCGCGTTGCCGACAAGGACGAACAGCTCGGTCGGCTTGCGGATGACGTGATAGACGATGTTCACAAGCGCTGCGACCGCAAGCAGGATCGCCACGCTACCTGCGATCCGAACCATCCGCGGTGCGCGCGCGAACCTCTTTCGCATCCACCGGGCGCCTCGCCGGACGCTGCGAAGGCGGGGGAGGAGGCGTTTGCTTTTTCGTGGCATGGGTCTGGTGGGAGCGCGTGGATGAGTTGAGGCTTTGCGAAATCCATCACCTGACGGGGGCGATGGGGATCGACTCGCTCCACCCATCCTATGGATCGTGTGGGGGTATCACTGCAACGATTCGTCCCTGGCCTCTGAGCGTTGGGTGCACCGTCACCGCAATTCGAACCGCAACTATGAGAGGTTGAGCGTTGATGACATCCATCATCGCTGCGTGCCGCGGCGGAAACTGCATAAAAATGGCAAAGCTGCGACTGTCAACGACATATCTGATTAGAAGGTCGCTTATCCACGTAATACACTCAGTGCCGTTTGGGGTACGGGGAGCGTATTGGGAGGGTCAATCATGGCAAGTGTCGAACAATTGCGCAGACGTGAAGGAGTAAACCTGGTCCAGCTCGAGGCGGACATTGCATCGGTGCGCACGGGAAGCTCGATTGCTTCAATTGCGCTGCCCGATTACGTCGAGCACACCGAGGGGGTCACGCGGGTGGGCGCGCTCAGTGCTGAGGCGGTCATTCGTGACTATGAGTCCGCTGCAAAGGAGATCGAGGCCATGGGCGCCGAGCTGATCGATGCCGCGCGAAAATGCGAGGCGCTGACAGCCCAGGTCCATGATGCGATCGCCTTCATGCGCGAGACGGCAGCGGGGTATCGCGACGAGGGGCGGAAGATCTTCAAGCGCATCGAGGAATGCGCGCTCTTCACGGAAGACGTCCGCAAGACGTGCGAGCAGGTCAAGCGCAGGATGAAGGACGTCTCGGTCGGCGAGTACTGCAGCGAGGAGCTTGCGACGGAAGAGCTCGAGCCGACCGGGATCGCAGCCACGGTGTCGGTGTGCGAGGTACGGTGAGGCGGGCGTAGAGCGTCGTTCGCAGGATGGGGTGAGCGCTCGCGCGCCCTCATCCTGCGGGCTGGGCTTCAAAGCCAATCGCGCGTCGACGGGAAACAAGCCCGTTTGCGAGAGTCCCAGACGTAATCCGAACCGCCGCAAGGCGGACGCGCACGCGACGTTGCCGGACATTGATTCCAGACCCGCGCACCCGTTGCCCAGCCATCGACCACGCACGCGCCGGAAACGGTGGCGTGGCAACCGGTGCCGCAGCCGTCTGCGGCGCTGGCCGCGCAGACTGCAAACAGAAGCATCATTGGGGTCAACAGGACGCGTGAAAGGTGCCTGGTCATGGGCTCGCTCCTTCATGCCGAGGCCCGTCGTGACGTCGCACAGATCTGGCCGAGGGCCTGCCGGCCGATCACCGCGCAGCATAGCACCAAGGTTCTTGGCACCAAGGTTCTTGGCACCAAGGTTCTTGGCACCAAGGTTCTTGGCACCAAGGTTCTTGGCACCAAGGCTCTTGGCACCAAGCCTCTTGGCCGAGAACGCTGACGGCTTACCAATCCGGATCGTAGGGGTCGGCCATATAGGGCGGGGGCATCCAGCGTCCTCGCGGCGGCGGTGGCCTGGGCCGCCGGGGGGCGGTCGCTTGCACGTGCGGCCGTGCAGGCGCAGCCGTCTCGTTGCTCGTCGCGCTCCGCACGACCGGTTTCGCGGGTGCAGGCGCGGCTGACGTCGTCAGTTGCGTTTGCAGCGCCTGGACCTGTGCGGCGAGGCGCGCATTGTCCGCGGCATCCTTCTCCTGCGCCGCCTTGAGCTGTTGAATGGTGTCGGCCTGCTCGCGCAGCGTCTGCTCGTTGCGGCTTTTCAGTTGCTCGAGCTTTCCGTTGATGCTCGCAAGCTCGCTGGTGATGGTCTTGAGCGATTGCGCGAGATCGGACGATGACGGATCAGGCGCCGTGGCGCCGGTTCTTGGCGCGTCAGGTCTTGCAGCGTCAGGTTTTGGAGCCTCAGCTCTTGGAGCGTCAGTTCTTGGAGCGCTTTCCGTTTCCTTGCCGAGCGGCGGCGCGGGCACCGGACTGGGCCCATCCGCAGCAGCCAGTTGCACGGCCGGCGGTTGCGCCGGACTTTCGACCACGGACGCTCGCGCGGGTTCGCTCGCGGCCGGCGGAGCCCATCGCGCCATGATGGACCTGGTCATCGACTTGGCCTCATCGCGATATTGCGAAGCGAAGGCGGCGCCGAGAAGGCCGATCGCCAGCACGAGGCCAACCAGGGCACGCAGCATGGTCCGATCTCCCTTCAGGCCTTGATTGCCCACCTTGCTAACCGGTGCCGGCGCCTTGTCCCTGGGAGCCTCGGCTGCCTTCGCTCCGGCGCTGGCCTGCGAGGTCCGCGGGGCTTCGTTGCCGCGTTCCATTCCGGAAACCAGCCGGTCCAGCCGCGCAAGGTCTTGCTCTGCGCTCTTGATCTGGTCATAGGCCCGCGCCAGCCCGCCATCGGCGCGCACCTCGTCCGGCTTGGCGGCCTCAGGCTTTTGGGCCTCAGGCTTGTCGGTATCAGGCTTGGGGTCGTTCGCTTCAGGCACCGATGCGCGCTCCATCCAGTCGGGCGTCAATGGGAGTGCGGCAGTCCGATCGTCGGAAGGATAGGCCTCACCGTTGTCCAACACAACGCGCGAGCGAAGGAGAAATTATGGCGGGCTACGGTTGCTGAAGCAGCCGGGCGCTGCTCCCCGGGGCATCCCTGCGACGTGCTGTGCTATCGCGGGAGGAAGCGCCATGAGGGTCTCTACCGCGACACTCGCCCTGCTTCTTTCAGGTCCGGCCGCGGCCCGGGAGTGCCAGACATGCTCAATGGCCGACGCCCGCATGAAGGAGTACGTTAAGACGACGTCGGAGGCCCAAAAGGCCACCAAGCAAGCCATCCGGGATTGGAAGCAGAATCTGGACAGAAAGGCCTCCGCAGAATTGTCCAGCAGGGGCATACTCGCATTGCAAGACGCCATGGAGGCGCAGGTTTGTACGGAGCTGGAGCGCCTGAAGGAGTCCTGGCGAAGATCAGGTAGGGAGGGGCGCAAAGGAGGATCCAATGAAATCGCTTCTGCTGCTCACGGCGAGCGGTCCGCTGCTCATTCTCACCTCGCACCAGTCCCTGGACGACCAGAAGCTCCTTGGGGTGCTCAGGCAAAAAGGTATCGGCAAGTTCGTCGCGTTCGAGGTTCCCTTGTCGCTCGCCAGAGAGCGCTACGGCGGGCACTTTCACGCGGTCGAAAGCAATCTGCACGAGACCGATGATTTGAGAGTGCTCGACTTCAACGGCCAGCGGGTCTTTCAGCTCTTTCATTTCGAAGAGCTCGGTTCACCGATCCTGGTAGAGCGGTCGTGATCCGGTTTTGCTCGGCGGCGAAAGGGGACGTGTTGAGCAGGGCTGTTCCGAAGAGACGCCGATTGAGATACGGTGGAAGCCTGGACCCGTGGAGTCTGCCATGACGTCATATACTGTCGGGTTGAAGCTCGGGGTGCGTGCCAAGGTGCTCACGATCGAAGCCGAGGACGCATTGGTCGCGGCGCTGAAGATCAAGCTCGAGAACCCCGAGGCACTCGTCACCTACGTTCGCAAGTCAAATCGGCGTGGCGATCGTCGCCACCCGCACGAAGTGCAGCGGGCCAAGACAACCGGCTAGCCGATGCCGAGACCGCGGCAAGTAGCAAGTAGCCCGGATGGAGCCAACGGGTCGGCGCAAAGCGCCGCCCGATGACAGGCTCCGCGCAATCCGGGATGATGCCACAAGGCACACTGGTCCCGGATTTCGCTTCGCTGCATCCGGGCTACGCTCGCTCCCCCCCGGCGTCGGAATACGCAGTTGTCGTTAGTGACGTGTCGCGCGGATTTCGAGCGTCGTCTGGGTGAGCTTGGCCACGAACCCCTCAAAATGCATGACCCTTTGTCTGGTCAATTGTCCATGCAACTCGGCGATCTTCTGGGATTCGGCGATCAACGATCCGCACACCTGTTTCGCGTACTCCATCTGAAGCTCAAAGGCCTCGACGGGTGAGCGCGCCGCCGCGAGCTTTCCCAGGAAGTTCCAGGCGTGCTCAAGCGACGTCCTCGTGTAGTCGCTATAGGCATCGGCAATCGCCTGCGGGCTGGCCTGGGAGGGTTCCACCGGTGCGACGGGCGCGCTTGCAGCGATCTCCATCCCGGAAGCCTCGCCTGGCAAGGCTGCAGCCGAGGGTACCTGAGCACTGATCTCTCGGCTCGTCTCTTGCCTTATCTCTTGCTCGGCCTCTTGCCTGTTCTCTTGCTTGTTCTCTTGCTTGTTCTCTTGCTCAGTCTCTTGGCTGATCTCCGCCGAGGCATCCGGCAATTGATGGGCCGCAGTTGCGTGTTGCTCGCCGGCCCTGGTCCGTTGCCCGGCCTTCTTCTTCGCGCCGCGCCGGCCGGATTTTCCCGTTGTCTTATTTTCGCCCGCACTCAACATTGCAAATAACTCCTGAATATCGCTGAAGCCGCAAGCCTCCGTCGTGTTTGCGCTGAAATCGCGATTGTGGGTTGTCGCTTGCGTGGCGGCCATGTGGTGAGATTTTGCCGGGCATCGGCAAGGCGCAATTCGCGGGTGACGGCCTGGACTGCTTCGCAGAGCCTGTCATCGGGCCGCGCTCCGCGCGGACCCGGCGGCTCGCAATGACGGGCGTCCTGGTCCTCGCGCGTTCGTCGTCACCCGAACAGGGCGACATAGACCACGTAGAGCCAGCCCAAGATGCCGTGGATGATCGCCCACAGGATCGAATGATTGTTGGTGTAGGAGATTGCGATGGCGAGTGCGGAGCCAAAACCCACGCCGTATTTGGCGCCCTCGACCCGAACCCCGTAGTAGCGATTGCCGTTCATGGCGGTCCTTCCTGCGGGCCACGCTTGCTCATCACGCCTTATAAAAGTCTTCCGCCAATTGTGAAATGGCGCACAGACGGCAGCCCTCGGGTCTGCTTCTTTAGCACCGACACTATACCCTCGTGCGCTTGCTCGGCGATGCGCACCGGCGGGTCGGCATTTGGCAATTTCGGGATGATCGCTATGGGCGTTTTCAATCGCACGGCCATGCTTTGCAGCTCTTTCATCGTGTCCACCATGAGCGGGTGAACCGAGAGATTTTCGCGTGCGCGCAACGGCGCGTGCAGGGATTTTTCTTGAGGCCCCGCCGGTGACGGACGGGGCCTTTCCATTTTTCATGTCAGCCCACGACTGCCCGGCGGTGCCTTCGCGAAGAAGGATGCAGGGCCATGTGGGAGTATTTTGGACCCGATTTCGCTTTTGACGTGGTGAAGGGATTCGTCGCCGGAGTTGCATCCATGGCGTTCCAGGTCGTCGCCCCGCGGACGTTTCAAGCCGCAAAACGGTTTCGCGCGCGCTGGGTTGCAAGACAAGCCGCAAGGCAAGCACGCCGCAACGCGCCGGCGAATGATGAGCCGTGAGGTCTCGTAGGATGGGTGGAGCGAAGCGATACCCATCCTACACCCTTCTCGGATATCGCGGAGCTTGTCATCGGGCGGCGCTTCGCGCCGACCCGTTGGCTCATCCGAGCTACGAATTGCCGATATCCGCCGCTAGCCGCAAAAACTGCCGTTTCATCGCGTTGACCCTGGAAATGTAGCTTGCGACGAAGTGATCGCCGCATCGCTCGCCGGCCATCATCTGAAAGTGGCGGCGTGCGTAGGCCGTGGCGGGACCTGCGCCGCAGAGATGGATGTAGGCGGCCAGATCCTGCTTCTGCTGCGCGCTTGCCTTCACATCGCCCGCGCGGGCGAGAACCTCAGCCACATTGCGGTCCAGATACACCGATGCCAGCTCGATGGCGTGGCTCGGGATCGCGCGGGTATAGAGGAAGGTCGACCCGCAACCGGTCTCCGTGACCGCATTGCCGCGGACGCAGAACCGCGCGGCCTCGGCGAAGGCCGGATCGGTCATCTGGAAGAAGCCGACGGCGCTGGAGGCGGGCTCGTGTAGATCGCCAGCGGATTGAAACTCCATCGTCAGCGCCAATAGGTGCGCGCCACCGGATTGCCCGAACTCTCGACCTGCGTCAGCGCGGCGAGCAATTCAGGCGTGATTGTTGCGGTGGAGTAGGTGTGGAAGAGGGGGCCGTATTGGCGCCAGATCTCGGCGGGGTCCTCGTCGAGGGAGTGGCCGACGAAGGCGAAGAGTTCGGTTGGCTTGCGGATGATTTGATAGGCGATGTCGAGGAGGGTGAGGGCCGCAAGCAAGACTGCTACGCTGACCGCGATCCGGACGATCCGCGGTGCGTGGGCGAACGCCTTTCGTATCCGCCGAGCGCCTCTTCGGAGGTTGCGAAAGCGAGGGAGGAGGTGGGTGCGTTTTCCCTGCATTGCGCTTGCGCAGCACTGTCACTGCAATTCAAGCTGTGATCTCAAGACGCTGTGATCTCAAGATCTGGAGCCCGCCATCAATAGCGGCCGCCGGTGCCCTTTTGCTGCGTGATCCAGTCCGACAATGTTTTCGGTGTCGATTTCGCAGTCCGGCCCGGTGATGCCTTCGGATTGTCGCGGACGCCTTTCGTCGGACGGGTGCGCGACGCTTCCGTTGCGTTGACGCTCTTCAAGGTAGCCGTCGATGCCTCTGCGGCTTCCTTCTCGAGGCGCAACTGTTTCAATCGCGCCATCTTGATGCGCTCTGCCTCGACTTCGGGTCCGTCGGACAGCAGCGGCTTGTGTTGAGCCAACTCCGCCGGGACCATGACACCGATAATGGTTGTCTCGCCGAGCGCCTTGCAGGCTTCGAGCCGATGCAGTCCCTCGACCAGAACGAGGCGGTCTCCGTCGGGCCGAACGAAAATGGGGGCCTGTTGTCCGATGTCCAGAATACTTTCGGCGATCTCCCCGACGATCTCGGGCTTGATGGCCTTCTTCATTTTCGTGGGAACGAAAATCTTCTCGATCGGGAAGCTTTCCGATGTGGGCATAACTCGACTCCGCTTCTACCGGGCCCGTCGGAACCCTTGCCGGTGGGGTCGGAGTTTAGGAGGGATGGGCTCGACCGCAAAGGCAATTTCGGCGGCAGGGTGTTGATGCCGGAACCAATCTACGATTACGGCGGCAGTGCACTTAATTGCGCCGTCTACCAAACACGAGCCGAAGGCGCGGCTACGGACTGCTCATTAGAATGGAATATCGTCGTCGAGATCATCGCCGAGTAAGTTAAGCGGAGGCCAAGTCGGTGGTCGTCCCGCGGTCTCAGGATGGATTGATCGCTGGTTTGCTTTGAGTCCCTTGAGGTCGTCGGGATAGAACTCAGCAACGTCCTCCAAGTTGATGTCGAGAATCTCGGTCTCCGGATTTGCCATCACGCGTAGATTGGAGTCTGCGGAGAGCTTCATGCTTCTAAGCTCCGCGCGGAGCAAAATTGCGCCCGCCAAACTCAATGTAATGGTGGAGGGGTGATTCCTATCATACCGGCTAGGTAACCTAAAGCCATAGAGAATGCTCCCATCTGCGTTGAGCTTGGATGGCGAGTCTTAGCAGATCTGCCAGCAACCAGCCGATCGCTAGAAAACCAACGACAACGAGTAAAACGAAAAGAACAATAGCGATAACGCTAATAGGCGTCGCAATTTTGGACGATGGCTGTTCGAAAGCACCGATAAGTTTTAATGGCCATCCACGGGTATTCGTGTGTGTCTCCATTTGAAGCTCGCAGAGGTTGCGTGTCCGATCGCAATAAAGGCCGCTCTGTCGAGCGGCCTTTATAAGTTCAGTCCAGGTAAACCCTCACGAACACCCCGTCGTGGACCCGCAAGTATCGCACTTCATGCAGGTGCCATTCCGGACCAGCGTGAAGTTGCCGCACTCGCTGCACATCTCGCCCTCGTAGCCCTTGGCCTTGGCTTCCGCGCGGCGCTCTGCCTTGGAGGGGACGAGCGTCTGCGCGGTGCTGCCGGCCTTGCTCCACTGGAGCGCCTCCAACTTCTCCGTGGGAGAGAGGTCGTGGCTGGCCTCCTGCTTCAGGGCGACGGCGCCTTCGATGGCATCGCCGGCGCGGGCCGAGGTGCCGTGCGAGGCGAGGGCCGTGACCTTGGAGCCGCCGGTCGGGGCGCTGTCGTTGCCCTGGGCGACCGCGGCGGAGCCGCCGCGCATCACGACGAGGTTGTCGGTGCGGGAGCGGGTGAGGCCGCGCGAGACCAGCTTGGTTGCGTGCTGGGCCTCGTCCGGCTCCTTGCCTTCCTCGACGCCCTTGCCGAGCGCGTCGAAGTTCGACTCGGTCGGGTCGACATGGGCGAGATCGAAGCGCGACATGTAGCTCACCGCGAGCTCGCGGAAGACATAGTCGAGGATCGAGGTCGCGTACTTGATGCTGTCGTTGCCCTGCACGGGGCCCGCCGGCTCGAAGCGGGTGAAGGTGAAGGCGTCGACATATTCGTCGAGCGGCACGCCGTACTGGAGGCCCAGCGACACCGCGATGGCGAAGTTGTTGATGAAGGAGCGCAGCGCCGCACCTTCCTTGTGCATGTCGATGAAGATCTCGCCGAGACGGCCGTCGTCATATTCGCCGGTTCGGAGATAGACCTTGTGGCCGCCGACGACCGCCTTCTGGGTGTAGCCCTTGCGGCGATCCGGCATCTTCTCGCGCTCGCGCATCACGATGATGCGCTCGACCAGCTTCTCGACGATCTTTTCCGAGACCTGGGTGGCACGCGCCGCCATCGGCTTCTCGTAGAGGCTCTCGACCGCATCCTCCTCGTCCTCATCGTCGGCGATGAGCTGCGAGTTGAGCGGCTGGGAGAGCTTGGAGCCGTCGCGATAGAGCGCGTTGGCCTTCAGCGCGAGTTTCCACGACAGCATGTAGGCGGACTTGCAGTCCTCCACCGTGGCGTCGTTCGGCATGTTGATGGTCTTGGAGATCGCACCCGAGATGAAGGGCTGCGCCGCCGCCATCATGCGGATGTGGCTCTCGACCGACAGATAGCGCTTGCCGATCTTGCCGCAGGGATTGGCGCAGTCGAACACCGAATAGTGCTCGGCCTTCAGGTGCGGAGCACCTTCCACCGTCATCGCGCCGCAGATGTGGACGTTGGCCGCCTCGATCTCGCGCTTGGTGAAGCCCACGGCCTGGAGCAGGTCGAAGCCGGGGGCCGCGATCGCCTCGGCACCGATGCCGAGCTGGTCGCGGATGAAGTCCTCGCCAAAGGTCCACTTGTTGAAGGCGAACTTGATGTCGAAGGCGGTCGGCAGGGCCTTTTCGACCTTGGCGATGGCTTCATCGGTAAAGCCCTTGGCCTTCAGCGTCGAGGCGTTGATGGCCGGCGCGTTGGAGAGCGAGCCGTGGCCGACGGCGTAGGCCTCGATCTCCGCGATCTCGCTCTCGCGATAGCCGAGCGCGCGCAGCGCCGCGGGGACCGCGCGGTTGATGATCTTGAAGTAGCCGCCGCCGGCGAGCTTCTTGAACTTCACCAGCGCGAAGTCGGGCTCGATGCCGGTGGTGTCGCAATCCATCACGAGGCCGATCGTGCCGGTGGGCGCGATCACCGTGGTCTGGGCGTTGCGATAGCCGTGCTTCTCGCCGAGCTCGAGCGCCGCATCCCAGGCGGCCTGCGCGTGGCTGACGATGTCAGCCTGCGGGCAGGAGACGAGGTCCATCGGCACCGGGTTCACCGAGAGCGCCTCGTAGCCGTTGGACTGGCCGTGGGCGGCGCGGCGGTGGTTGCGGATCACGCGCAGCATGTGCGCGGCGTTCTTCTTGTAGCCGGGGAAGGTGCCGAGCTCGGCCGCCATCTCCGCTGAGGTCTTGTAGGTGATGCCGGTCATCACAGCGGTCAGGGCACCGCAGAGCGCGCGGCCTTCCTTGCTGTCATAGGAGAGACCCATGGTCATCAGCAGGCCGCCGATGTTGGCATAGCCGAGGCCGAGCGTGCGGAACTCGTAGGAGAGCTCGGCGATCGCGCGCGACGGGAACTGCGCCATCATCACGGAGATTTCGAGCACGATGGTCCAGAGCTGGCAGAGGTGCTCGTAGCCCGCGACGTCGAACTGCTTCGTGGTGGTGTTGTAGAACGTCAGCAGGTTGGCGGAGGCGAGGTTGCACGCCGTGTCGTCCAGGAACATGTATTCCGAGCACGGATTGGACGCGCGGATGTCGCCGGACGCCTTGCAGGTGTGCCAGTCGTTCATGGTGGTGTTGAAGTGCAGGCCCGGGTCGGCCGACGCCCAGGCGGCGTAGCCGATCTTTTCCCAGAGGTCGCGCGCCTTCAGTGTCTTGGTGATCTTCTTCGTGGTGCGGCCGACGAGATTCCAGTCGCCATCCGTTTCCACGGCGCGGAGGAAGTCGTCCTTCAGCGAGACCGAGTTGTTGGAGTTCTGGCCTGATACCGTGAGGTAGGCTTCCGAATCCCAGTCGGTGTCGTAGACGTCGAACTGGATGTCCTTGTAGCCCTGCTTGGCGAACTGCATCACGCGCTTGATGTAATTGTCGGGCACGAGGCTGCGGCGCGCGAGCTTGATCTCGCGGCGGAGCGCCGGGTTCTTCTCAGGGTCGAAGCAGTCGTCGCCCGAACCTTCGCAGTTCACGCAGGCCTTCAGCACCGCCTTGAGGTGCTTCTGGTTGATCTTGGATCCGGTGACGAGAGCGGCGACCTTCTGCTCCTCCTTCACCTTCCAGTCGATATAGGTCTCGATATCGGGGTGATCGACGTCGACCACGACCATCTTGGCCGCGCGGCGCGTGGTGCCGCCCGACTTGATCGCGCCGGCTGCGCGGTCGCCGATCTTGAGGAAGCTCATCAGGCCGGACGAGCGGCCGCCGCCCGAGAGCTTTTCGCCTTCGCCGCGCAGGCGGGAGAAGTTGGAGCCGGTGCCGGAGCCGTATTTGAACAGGCGGGCTTCGCGGACCCAGAGGTCCATGATGCCGCCCTCGTTGACGAGGTCGTCACCGACGCCCTGGATGAAGCAGGCGTGCGGCTGCGGGTGCTCGTAGGCCGACTTGGACTTGGTCAGCTTGCCGGTGAAGGGGTCGACGTAATAGTGGCCCTGGCCGGGGCCGTCGATGCCATAGGCCCAGTGCAGACCGGTGTTGAACCATTGCGGCGAGTTCGGCGCGACCATCTGCATGGCGAGCATGTAGCGGATCTCGTCGTAGAAGGTCTGGGCGTCCTCGTCGGAGGAGAAGTAGTTGCCCTTCCAGCCCCAATAGGTCCAGCAGCCGGCCAGCCGGTCGAACACCTGCTTTGCGCTGAGCTCGCTGACGAAGCGCTCTTTCTCAGGGAGACCGGCGAGCGCCTCGGTGTCGGGCACGGAGCGCCACAGGAAGGAGGGGACGGACTCCTCCTCGACCTTCTTCAGGCGCGCGGCGACGCCGGCCTTGCGGAAATACTTCTGGGCGAGCACGTCGGAGGCGACCTGCGACCACTCGGTCGGCACCTCGACGTTCTCAAGCTTGAACACGACCGAGCCGTCGGGATTCCGGATCTCCGACGTGGTCAGCCGGAAATCGATCCCGGCGTAAGGTGACTGTCCCGAAGTGGTGTGGCGCCGCTCAATCCGCATGGTCTTGCCCCGTCCTTTTATCTGCCGGACTGCCTCCGCAAGGCGCCCGGGTCGCTATTTCGGTTCGCGATTCCTCCAAGGGCCTCATCGGCCCAAAGGCTTCGCAGTTCAGCCGGTGGATCCGGCCCAGTTTCTCCCGGCGCGATGGTTTTCATCCGCCGGCATGTCCACACCCATCCGCCCCCAAGGGGATGTGCGCGACATGCGTTCAACGCCCCACACGCCACTTCAACCAATGCCATCCGAGCCTGTTGCCGGCCCGTTCTGGCGCCCGAAGGTCTGCATTTCGAGGGCAGACAAGCCCTCATCCGCGGCCTTTGGCTGGCTTGGCGGAGTGGCGATTTGCGAGACCCTTTGGGGGAGTGCCGGCGGGACGCAAACTCACTCGCGCCGAACGGACCGAAAGCTAGGACTCTCCGTTGCGCCCGTCAAGAACTAGTGCGAGTTCCTGAATCAAATACTAAATATGGTGGATTGCGGGGGATAACAGGGGGCAAGCCCGCGCCTGTTGTTGAGCCAAGTATCAGTGAGTCCTCAGGGATTCCCAACCAAAAAAATTTGCATCCCGTGACGATACGGACCCTTCACCCCGCTGTTCACAGGGCAGGTATATTTTTCGGGACCGGGGTTGCCTCAGCGGGACTCACGTAGGGCTACGGAAGGTGAGGGCAGGCATGCCCGCCGGGGTGGTGGTGGCGCGTGCGAATCCGCGCCAAGCTGACCGCGATTTCGCCGGGTACCCCACATGCTTGATTCGACTCGCCGGGATGCGCGACCGCGCATCGCCCCGGCCGGCCTGATGTTCCTCGCCATTACCTCGATCGGCTGGGGCTTCAACTGGCCGGTGACGAAGTTCCTGCTGTCCGAGCTGCCGCCGCTGACGCTGCGCGGGGTGACCGGCGTGCTGGGCGCGGTGCTGCTCGCCGCCCTCGCGCTGATCCGCCGGCAGAGCCTCAAGGTGGGGCCGGGGATCTGGCCGCGCTTACTGACCGCCGCCGTCCTCAACGTCACCGGCTGGATGGTGCTGATGGGCCTGGCGCTGCTCTGGCTGCCGGCCAGCGAGGCGGCGCTGATCGCCTACACCATGCCGGTCTGGGCCTCGCTGATCGCCTGGCCGGTGCTGGGCGAGCGGCCGACCGTGCTGCGCACGCTGGGGCTGGTGATGGCCTTCGTGGGCCTGGCCTCGATCATGGGCGGCAACGGCTTTGCGGCGAGCGTGGAGAAGCTGCCTGGAATCATCATGGCCCTGGGCGGCGCGCTCGGCTTCGCCGTCGGCACGGTGTTCTCGAAGAAGTACCCGATCCATCTGCCGCCGATCACGGCTGCGGCCTGGCAGATCGGGATCGGCTGCCTGCCGATCTCGATCATCGGCCTCTTGGTCGAGACCACGCATCTTTCGCTGGTGACGCCGGTCGGCTGGTGGCTGCTGGTCTATTCCACCGTGGTGCAGTTCTGCATTGCCTATGTCAGCTGGTTCGCAGCACTTGCGCGGCTGCCGGCCTCGGTCGCCGCGATCGGCACCATGGCGGTGCCTGTCATTGGCGTGGTCGCCTCCGCGCTGGCGCTGGGCGAGCCGCTTGGGCCGGGCCAGATCGCCGCGCTGATCTTTACGCTTGCGGCCGTGGTGCTGGCGACGCGCTAGCTCGAGAACCAGGCATTACCATGCGTAGCGGATCGCGCCCTTGCCGGCATAGCTTTGCGTGACATTCGAGAACTCGCCCTCGAACGTCGCGGCGGCAGACCAGCCGTTGGTCCACTGCCATTCGGCCGAGGCCGTGGTCAGCGCGGAGTCGGGCGCCTGCGCCGCACCGTTGACGACGAAGCTTGCGCCCGGCAGCGACTGGAAGGTCGGGGCAATCGAACGATCCGGATTAAAATCATGCGCCCATGCAAGGCGGCCGCGCAGCGTGACGATGCCATTCTGCATGGCGAATGATCTGTCGGTGCGAATGCCGAGCTCGCTGCGCGTGTCGGTCACGCTCTTCGCGGCATAGGTCTGTGCAAACAACAGCGAACCGGCGACGACATTTTCGGCATAGGCCGGCAGGTCGAATGTGGTGAATTGCCCTGCGGCGTAAGGGGTGATGCCGAGACCGCCCAGCGTCGGCATGACGAAGCGGTAGCCACTCTCCAGGCGACCCGAATACGCGTTCGCATTGAACTCGGCGCGCAGGTGGTCGATGCCGGCGACCGTGACGATGCGGTTGGTCGTGATGTCCTGCCAGCCATAAGCCAGCGCAGCAGTGATGTAGGCCGCACCGATATTATGGCGAACGAAGGCGCCGGCCTGGAACAGGTCGGAGCTGCCATAGCCGAGGCCGTTGACGTTGAAGCCGGTGCGGCCGCCCGCCAGCGCAAATCCCACGAGCGTGTCCGGCGAGACCCGATAGTCCGCACCGACCGCGATGCCGTAGATGCTGCTCGCGCTGTTGTTCGAGCCGATGATGGCGTTGCCGGCCGTGGTCTGCGACCCGCCGAAGCCGGCGGCCCACACGCTCCAACGTTGTTCGAAGGTCGGAGCTGCCAGCGCCTTGGTGGACATCGCCGCATAAGCGTCGCGCTCGCCAACAGTTCGACCGCGTGCCGCGTAGGCCGAGCTGTCCTCGGCATACGCATTCGGCGGGCCGCCGGCGCTGACGGGACCTCCGCGACCGGAGATGAATGGATCCGTCATCAGGCCCATGAACTGGTTCATCGCGTTGAACGTCGTCTGCTGAGAGCCGGTGGCGCTCTCGCCGGAGACCTGGGTCAAGCCGGCGGGATCGAGCCCGAAGAAGCCCATCGGAAGGCCGCCGTTATTGTTGAATGCGTAGGTCAGCGCGTTGGCGACGTTCTGCTGGTTGACGTTGAGGCCGGTGTAATTGGTGAAGGCGGCCGTCAGGTTCAGATAGGCGTTGTTGGCGTCATAGCTCAGCGTATCGCTCGCGCCCGTCGGCAGTCCGACATTGGTGATGCCCGCGAACGTCGTGCCGCCACGTCCGCCGGCTGCGGTCAGGATCGTGTATGTCTTCGAGACATAGCTCCCGGGCAGGAAATTCGCGACCACGGTCGCGCCCGTCAACGTCGCCGCGCCGGTGACATTGGCGAAGCTCGACGTCGATGGATTGACCGCAACGACGTAGAGCGCGCCCGATTGGAAGGCCAGATTGCCGGCGACCATCGTCGACGTCCCGGGCGTGTTGACGGCTCCAGGCATGAACGTGCCACCGGCATTGATCGTCGCTGCGCCGATAGTGCCCGTGCCGCCAAGCGTGCCGCCGGCGTTCACGGTCATGGTCGAATTGGCCAGCGAGCCGTTCACCAGCAGCGTGCCGGCGGCGATCGACCACGGCAATGCAGCGCTATTGGTGCCGCTTAGCGTCCAGGTCGAAGCGCCCGTCTTCTCGAAGCTCGCGAAGCCCCGATACTGCGCAGCGGCGCCGATCAGCGAAACGTCGAAAGAAGCAGTGGGGTTGGTGTTGCCGCCGAACTGCAAGGCGCCGTTGCCCGTCTGATCGACGACGTTGCCGCTGAAGCTGTAGCCGGCCTGAAGCTGTAGCGTGTTCGCGCCGCCGGTGAAGGTGATGGCGTTGGCACGCGTGACGCCGTCGCCGGCGAGACCGCCTGAAATCGATCCGCTGTTGATGATGCTGAGATTGGTGCCGATGACGCCGGCGCCGCCTGCACCGACCGCGCCGGAGACCCCGGCGGTGACGGTGCTGCTGCCGGAGCTACCGCTCGCGCCGGCGCTGCCGCTCACGCCGGAGAAGCCGTTCGTCCCTGTGGTGCCGTTCGTGCCGCCGCTGGCGGCCAAGGCCCCGGCACCGCCGACGCCGCCGGAGCCGCCGACACCACCGCTGCCGGCGCTGCCCGCGGTGCCGCCGAGGCCACCCATGCCCGCGGCCCCGGCGATGCCGCCATTGCCGCCGGTGATCGTGCCGCGATTGATCAGCGTGCCGCCGTTGGAGAAGGCGGCGCCAACGCCGCCGGTGCCACCATAGCCGCCATCGCCGCCGCGGCTCGAGGCGCTGCCACCGGTGCCGGCATTGCCGCCGGCACCGCCAAATCCGCCGGTCCCGCCGTTGCCGCCATTGCCGCCATCGGTCGAGCCGACCACGTTGACGCCAGCGGTGCCGTTGCCGCCAGCGCCGCCAACGCCGCCGACACCGCCGTTGCCCGCATTGCCACCGGCGCCGCCGTTGCCGCCACTGCCTGCGGTGCCGCCGCGGCCGCCATCGCCGCCGGTGATGATGCCTTGATTGGTCAGCGTGCCACCGTTTGAAATGGTCGCGCCGGCGCCGCCGGCGCCGCCATGACCACCTACGCCGGCATCGCCGGCGCTTCCTCCGCTCCCGCCGTTGCCACCCATTCCGCCGGCGGCGCCGCTGCCGCCGCTGCCGCCAGCGACGGCCGGGAGAAGGGCACTCGCGCCAGCACCGCCGGTGCCCGCTGTGCCGGCGTCACTGCCGTTGCCCCCGGCGGCGCCGTTGCCGGCATTGCCGCCGGAGCCGCCAATCCCGCCGGCGCCACCAGCGATGTTGCCCGAAACTGTAACGGTCCCGCCGTTCGTGAGCTGGACACCATCGCCGCCGCTGGATCCGCTACCGCCAATGCCGCCATTTCCGCCGGCGCCACCATTCCCGCCGTTGCCGCCAGCGCCACCAACCAGACCGTTGTTGCCATTGAGAAAGCCGGAGCCGGAGGACCCGTTGGCGCCATTGTCGCCTGTGCCGCCGGCGCCGCCGATCCCGCTTGCGCCGCCATTGGCGCCGTTGCCGCCAGCGCCGCCATTGCCACCGGCGCCTCCCATGATCGTTTGGGAAATTGAGAGCGTGCCACCGCTCGTCACCTGCAGACCAACGCCACCGCCGGCACCATTGGCGCCATCGCCTGCGTGGGCGCTGGCGCTCCCGCCGGTGCCACCATTGCCACCGCGCCCGCCGGCTACGCCGAGCCCGATGCTGGATCCCGCGTTGCCGCCGTTGCCGGCCATGCCGCCGGCGCTGCCTGCACCGCCAGCGCCACCGCTGCCGCCGGTACCTGCCGTGACGCTTTGCAAAATCGTCACGGTGCCGCCACCCGTGACCTGGATGCCGTCGCCACCGCTGCCGCCGATCGCACCATTGCCGCCGGCACCAACCCCGCTATTGCCGCCGTTTCCACCGGTCCCGCCATCGAGCGCGCCGAGAACATTGGCGCCGGAAGCGCCCGCACCACCGCTCCCGCCGTGACCCGCTGTACCGCCGCGCCCGCCGCTGCCGCCATCGCCGCCGGCGACCGTTTGCTGGACCGTCGTGGTGCCTGCGCTGGTGACCTGCACGGCGGTGCCGCCATTGCCGCCGCCGCCGGCAGCGCCCCCGCTGCCGAGGACGTTGCCACCGGTCCCGCCGGTCACACCAGCGACGCCCAGGGAGAGAGCACTGGCTCCATTGCCGCCGCTCCCGCCGGCGCCGCCACTGCCACCAACCCCACCCGCGCCGCCGGTCACCGCTATCGAAAGCGTGCTGCCGCCGACGCTGACCTCTACGCCGGTGCCACCCCCACCGCCGCCGCCACCGATGCCGCCGCTGCCCCCTCCCGCGCTCGCATCAAGGCCGCCAATGACAGCAGAACCATCGGCGCCGCTCGCACTGGCGCCGCCGTGACCGCCGGCGCCACCCGCTCCACCGGAGCCGGCACCGAGCGCACCTTCGCCGCCACCGCCGCCGCCACCGCCACTACCCGCAGTGAGGGCTGAGTTGCCGTTGCCGCCGTTTCCGCCGTTGCCACCGACAACGCTGCCGCCGTCACCGCCCAGTCCGCCGTTGCCGCCTGAGGTGGCCGTGCCCCCGGAGCCTCCGGTGCCGCCTGCGGCAGCGCCGCCGCCGCCGCCCGCGCCTTGTCCGGTCGCGTTGTCACGGCCATTCCCACCGTTAGGAGAGGCGCTGGTACCGGCCGCGCCACCGCCGCCGCCCGTGCCATTGCCACCGGCTCCGCCAGCGCCGCCGTCGGCGCGCACCGACACGATCGTCAGCGCCAGTGCGACAGCCGTGCTCGCCAACAATGTGGGGAGCCTGAAACGGCGCCGGGTCGGACAAGAACCAATTCTCGATTCAATTATCAATTGTATTACCGGCAGACTTGGCACCGACCCGCAGGCCATTCCGAGGTGAAATCCTCAGAAACAGACCGCAACATATTCGCTCGCCGAAACGGCTCAACGAGAATGGTCTTGCCTGCCAGAAATACCGCTTGATTTCGGTCGCCTGTCACCCGGAAACAACATCGACACCCGCCGCGAGACCGCGGATGACGTCAGTGAGCATTCGTCATTCAGTGCAGTTCTCAGCCGAGCGCACAGACAATCCGCGCGCTTTCGAAGCCGTGAGAAAATGCTCTAGCCCGCCGTCATCCCGCCGCCGTTCAGCGCCTTCCTGATCATCTCGGCGAGCTGGTTGCGGCGGTAGGGTTTTGTCAGCAGCAGCACGCCGTCGTCGAGCTTGCCGTGGTGGACGATGGCGTTGTCGGTGTAGCCGGAGGTGTAGAGCACCCTCACGCCCGGCCGGCGCTTGGCCACCTCTTCGGCGAGCTCACGCCCGCTCATGCCGCCGGGGATGACGACGTCGGTGAACAGGAGGTCGAAGTCCTGGCCGGCCTCGATCATGTCCAGCGCGGCCCGGCTGTCGGGCGCGGCGACCGTGTCGTAGCCGAGGCTCTGCAGCTGCGCGGTGACGAAGTTGCGCACCAGCGTGTCGTCCTCGACCACGAAAATGGTCTCGGCGCCGCCTTCGGCCTGGGGCGCCACTGGGGCCGCCGCATCCGTCATGCCGTCGCCTGGCGGCAGATAGAGCTTGATCGTGGTGCCGTGGCCTTCCTCACTGTAGATCTTGATGTGGCCGCCGGACTGCTTGACGAAGCCGTAGACCATGGAGAGGCCGAGGCCCGAGCCCTTGCCGACCTCCTTGGTGGTGAAGAACGGCTCGAAGGCCTTCTGCTGGATGTCCGCCGTCATGCCGGTGCCGGTGTCGCTGACCGCGAGCATCACGTAGGGGCCGGGCTGCACCTCCGCGTGGGCCTGCGCATAGGCCTCGTCGAGCACGACATGGTGGGTCTCGAGCAACAGCTTGCCGCCGTTCGGCATGGCGTCGCGGGCGTTGATCGCCATGTTGAGCACGGCATTGGTGAGGCGGGACGGATCGATGTGCGCGGTCATCGGTCCCTGTTCCAGCACGGTCTCGATCTGGATCTGCTCGCCGAGGGTGGGGCGCAGCAGCTTGGCGATATCGGCGATCGCGCCGTTGATCTCGACATTGCGCGGCTGGAGCGGCTGCCTTCGTGCAAAGGCGAGCAGATGCTGGATCAGCTCGGCGCACCGCTCGGCGGCATCGTCGATCAGCCGCGCCACGCGCTGGAGCTCAGGCTGCTGCTTCAGGCTCGCCACCAGCGTCTCGGTATTGCCTGATATCACCGTGAGCATGTTGTTGAAGTCGTGCGCGACGCCGCCCGTCAGCTTGCCGATCGCATCCAGCTTCTGCGACTGGTGCAGCTGCCGCTCGGTTTCGCGCGACGTGGTCGCGTCGTGATAGACCAGCACGGCGCCGGAGACGTTGCCTTGTCCGTCGCGCATCGGCCGGCCGCTGATCATCAGATGGCGGGGATCGTTGCCGTTATGCGGGCGGACGATCATCTCCAGATTCTCGAACTGCTCGCCGCGCAGCACGCGCGTCGAGGGCAGTTCGTCCGCCCTGAGCGGCGTGACGCCGTCGCCGTGAAACACGTCGGACAGGGCGCGCAGATTGCGCAGGCTCATGCCGGCGCGATGCAGCAAGATGCGCTCCGCGGCCGGATTGGACAGAAGGACAGTGCCCTCGGCGTCGATCACCAGCACAGCCTCGGCCATGCTGTGGAACGTGCTCTGGAGCACGTTCACCGACAGCCGCAGCTCGTCATGCGCGTTGACGAGATGCTCGGTGCGCTCGGCGACGGCCGCCTCGAGTTGCTCCTTCGCCGCCGTGGTCTCCAGCAGGGTGCTCTTCAGCGCGACCGTGGTGCGCTGGCTCTCGCGCATCAGCATCGCGACCAGCAGCAGGATCACCAGCGCGCCGATCACGTCGATGCCGAGCAGGACGATGCCGGTGCGGCGGGAACTTAGGGCGCGGGCGGCGAGCAATCGCTCTTCCTCCGCGCTCAGCTGATCGAGATTGCCCATCACCGTGTCCATCAGGCCGCGGCCCTCGCCCTTGCCCTGGAGCGCGGCAACGCCGGCCTGGTCGTTCTCGGCGCGCAGGCGCATCACCTCTGCGGCGATCTCGACCCGTCGCAGCGCCAGCGGCTCGGTGCCATCGATGAGCGCGACCTGATCCGGATTGTCACGCAGGCTGCGCTTGAGGTCGGCGAGCGCCGGCGCGAGCTGGGCGTGCACCGCCTGAAACTCGTCGCTGAAGCTCGGGTTGCGATAGATCTCGTAGCCGCGCGCGGCGCTCTCGGCGTGGCGCATCAGCACGCGCAGATCGGAGATCTTCTTCTGCGTCTCGATAGTGTGATTGACCCAGGCGGCATCGTACCGCGACTTGACGTCGAGTCCGATCGAGGCGGCGGTGATGATCAGGAGGATTGCAAGTCCAGCACCGAGAATGACGCGCTGCGTTGGGATCAAGGGGCTTCTTTCTTGTCCTTCGGCTGCGCGGCCTCGCCGAGGCATTCCCGGATCGTGGTCAGGAGCGCGTCCGGCGTGAACGGCTTGCGCAGGCAGCGTGTCGCGCCGAGTTCCAGTGCCATGCGGAGGAAATCGGGGGAGGGCGACGCAGACGAGGCGAAGGCGTAGCCGGACATCGCGATGAGAGGGATCGCCGGGGCGCGCTCGTGAAAGATGCGGATGGATTCGAAGCCGCGCATGTGCGGCATGAAGATGTCGACCAGCATCACGTCAAACGTCTGCGCTTCGAGCGCAGCCAGTCCCGTTTCGCCGCCGTCAGCCATCGTGACATCGAAGCCCTGACGCTGGAGCAGAACCTCGATGGTCGCGCCGACCATCGGATCGTCATCTACCACGAGGATACGCGGCATGACATTTCCCAGTAGATCGAAGTCCCAACATTCATCGGTGATATAGGCGAATCGCGGGACGGGTCAATTTGGGATTGGATCATTGTAGATATGCACGGTGCGGTGAATAAAGGTCCCTCGCGCTCGCGTGCATAGATCCTCCCGCGCGATGCGCGGGCTGCGCGCGAAACAGGCGATGAGCGCGCGACAAACGAAAGAGGCGCCGCACCGATGCGACGCCTCTTCCGTCAAGCGTTGTCGATCTGCTTACGGGCAGGGATGACGCTGGCCGTCATAGCCAAGATACGTGCCCGAGGCCGGATCGTAGGACTTGTAGCGCTGCGCGCAATAAGCCGACGAGTCACCACCGCTGTCCGGCACCACCGCGACCGACGGTTCGTCATAATAGCTGTCGTCGCCATAGTAGTAGGGATCGTTGTAGTACCCGCCACCGTAGTAGGCGTAGGAGCCGAGCCCGCCGATCGCAGCACCGGCTGCGACGCCGGGCCAGAAACCGCCACCGTGACGACGCCAGCCGCCACCGTGCCAGTTGCCACCGCCACCGCGCCAGTTGTTACCCGCGACTGCGAGGGGACGGCCGCCGCCACCACTAAACGTGGCTCCTGCGGTCGGACGCATGGCTAGGCCGGCGCTCGGGCGCATGGCTCCGGCTGCGAAATTGCCGCCGCCGCCACCGAAACGCGCGCCGCCAAAGCTGCCGCCGCCCATGCGGGCGCCGCCACCGCCGAAATGGGCGCCGCCACCACCGCCAAAATGACCACCGCCGCCACCGCCGTGGCCGCCACGGCCCTGGGCGAAGCTCGGCGTCGCCAACGGAAGGACCAACGCGACCGCTGCCGCGACGCTCAAAATTCTCAGACTTTTCATGTTCAAACTCCTTATTCCCTGAAGCAAACCTCTTGAAGGGCCCGCGGTTCCAGGGTTCACGCCGGTGTGCGCGTGTGGCGCAGATTTCCATGTGGCCGCTGTACCCGGCATGAACGGATCGCGTCCGATTTGCGGCAGTGCTTGCGCCGGGCACCACATTTTGCGGGGGGCACCGCCGCCCCCCGCGGAACTGGACATTTCGCCGCCCGGATGGCATCAGGGCCTCACGAAGCAGGGCCCTAGCCGTATGAAACAGTTCTTCCTCAAGTTCTTCACCTGGTGGAGTGGCCAGACCTTTGGCACCCAGCTATGGACCAAGCGGTACGGCGAGCTGGTCGGCCAGGACGAGCAGGGAAACCGCTATTATCGGACCCGCGGCGGCGTGATCGATCCGACGCTCGGATTCGAGCGGCGCTGGGTCATCTATAACGGCTACGCCGAAGCGAGCCGCATTCCGACGGGTTGGCACGGCTGGATGCATCACGTCGTCGATGTGCCGCCGACTGAAGAGAACTACCAGCCGCGCGAATGGCAAAAGCCGCACCAGCCGAACCCCACCGGCACGCCGAACGCCTATCGGCCCTCCGGCTCGACGCTTGCCAGCGGCAAGCGTCCCAAGGCGACCGGCGACTACCAGCCCTGGACGCCCGGCTAGCTTTCCGATCTCAGTCCGAATCCTTGCCGTGGGGGTGGATGCACCAGCATCCGCCTCACCTTGCTGTGGACAACGGGAACAGCGGGGACAGCGCCTGCGCGGGCGTTGCAGCTACGCGAGAGATGCGGCTCAATGGTCCCATCTTACGGAGATGGGAGACCATCGCGTTCGGTTCGGGCAACAGTTCGCGACTGTCCCGAGATGCAGCGGCCGCCGACGAGGACTCGATCGGGAGATAGGCCCCCGGTCTGGAAGTTCGAAATCGCCCGATGGAATGTGCAGCCACCGTAAGACAGGAAAGGCCGCTTGGGAAACCGAGCGGCCTTTTTCTTTGATCTGTTGCTCTGCTCGCTTCTCAGAGATGGAGCGTCGGCGAGTTGCCGACCGGCATCATCTCATAGGGCGGCTTCCAGCCCGGCAGTTCGGCGACACCCCGGCGCCAGGCATCAATGGCCGGGAAAGTCGCGGCGAGATCGAAACCCGTCTCCTCGGTCGGATAGTACAGATAGCCCAACATTGAGAAATCGATGATCGTCGGACGGTCGCCCAGCATGAAGCTGCGGTCGGAGAGGTGTCTGTCGACGATCGAGAAGGCGCTGTCGGTCCGCGCGCGCAAGTAAGCGAGCACAGCGGGATGGGCGGGCTCCGGCATGAAGCAGCGTTGAAACCGGTGCTGGGCAAAGTTCGCGGTGAACTTGTGGTTGTCGAACAGCAGCCAGCGCGTGGCTTCGAACGTCTCCTCGGGCGTCGGACGGAACACGCCGTGAGTCTCGGCGAGCCACAGCAGGATCGCACCGGACTGGCTCATGTGCCGGCCATCGACCTCGAGGACGGGGACCTCGCCCATGACATTGGTGGCGGCCCGCCAGTCAGGCGTGCGGGTCTCGCCGCCGGCGAAGTCGAGGCCGACCGGCTCCCAGTCGAGCCCGGCGCAGTTGAGGAACAGCGCGACCTTGAACGAATTGCCGGAAGCTCCGATGCAATGCAGCCGGTATCGCGCCATGGTGAGACCCTCCTGTGCGCACGCGACCGGGAAGCGTCCGTGGGTGTTGGGCGCGACACGGATTGTCGCGACAGGCTCCTGACAGCGTCATGTCAGCAGTGCGGAGCTTCCGGACGATGCTTTGCATTGCCCGGGAAGTGCTGCGCTGCGTTCGGGGCGCGTGAGCAAAGCCTCTGCTCTACACCCGCTCAGCCGCGCGCTTGACCGCCTCGAGGCGGCGGGCCTGGTTTGCGGCGCCGCGCTCTCTCAGCAAGGCCAGCACTTCGGCCGGCGCGGTGTCGGGCGAGCCGGAAGTGAACGGTGGTGCCGGGTTGTATTCGATCTGGAGCTGGATCGCTTCCGCCGTGGTGCGGTCGACCAGGATCGACACCAGCGTCAGCGCGAAATCGATCCCGGCGGTGACGCCACCGCCGGTGACGCGGTTGCGGTCGATGCAGACGCGCGTCTTGGTCGGCGTCGCGCCGAACTGGCCGAGCATCTCCATCGCGCTCCAATGGGTGGCAGCGCGGTAGCCCTTGAGCAGGCCGGCAGCGCCGAGTGCCAGCGCCCCCGTGCAGACCGAGGTGACGTACTTGGCGCCCTCGGCCTGCCTGCGCAGGAAATCCAGCACCTCTTCGTCATTGAGCAGGTCGTTGGTGCCGCCGCCGCCGGGCACGCAGATCACGTCGAGCTGCGGACAGTCGGCGAATGTCGTGGTTGGCGTCAGCGTCAGCACGGAATCGCTCGGCACCGGCTCGATCCTTTTCCAGATCAGGTGCAGCTTCGCGCCGGGGACGGAGGAGAACACCTGCAAGGGACCGGTGAAATCGAGCTGGGTGACGCGCGGAAACACCAAAAGACCGATCTGGAGCGGTGACGACATGGGCAGGTCCTCCAAAGATGAGCTTGACGGACGCAGCCTCTCATGATGCCATTCCGTCCAAAATGGCGTATTTCCCTCACTTTCGGACATGACCATGATCGGCATCCTGATCTTCCCGGATTTCCAGTTGCTCGATGCGGCCGGCCCGATCTCGGTGTTCGAGATCGCGGCGCGCTGCACGGGCAAGACGACCACCGGAATCCGCGTGCTGGCACTGAACGCGGGGCCCGTGCGCAGCTCGTCAGGCGTCGAAATGATGGCGCGCGACTTCAGGTCGGCGAACGCGATCACGACACTGGTCATCGCGGGTGGGGCAGGCGTAACGGACGCCGCACGCTGCGAGGTCACGCGCGCCTTCGTGCAGCGGCTGGCGCGGCGCGGTGTGCGTGTCGCCAGCGTCTGCTCGGGCGCCTATGTGCTGGCCGAGGCGGGTCTGCTCGACGGGCGCCGCGCCACCACGCATTGGGGCCGCACACGGGATTTCGTCGCGCGCTATCCCAAGGTGAAGTTCGAGCCGGACCAGATCTTCACGCATGACGGCAATGTGTGGACGTCGGCGGGCATCACCGCGGGTATCGATCTCGCGCTCGCGATGGTCACCGAGGACCATGGTGAGGAGATCGCGCAACAGGCCGCCCGCCAGCTCGTGCTGTATCATCGCCGCAGCGGCGGCCAGTCGCAGTTCTCCTCACTGCTTGAATTGAAGACACCGAACGGCCGGTTCGGCGCGCTGCTGTCCTGGGCGCGCGAGAACCTCGATGCCCGGCTGACGGTCGAAGATCTCGCCGATCGTGCCGGCATGAGCGCGCGGCATTTTGCCCGCGCCTTTGCCGCGGAGACCGGCACGACACCGTCGAAGGCGATCGAGCGCTTACGGATCGAGGTCGCGCGCGAGCGCGTGCAGTCCTCGCGCGAGGCGATCGAGCTCGTCGCGGAGGCGACGGGATTTGGCGACCCCGAGCGCATGCGGCGCGCCTTCATCCGCGCCTTCGGCCAGCCGCCGCAGGCGCTGCGGCGCGCGGCGCGGGCGGGTTAGGAAATCTCACCTGGCACTCGAGCGTGGAGGCGAAGATGAGCGGGATGGAGTACAGCAACGAGAACGCGAAACGGCTCCAAAGACTTTATCTCACAGGGGACGTGACCGCCCAGCGCGCGGAGACCATTCGGCAGCTCAATCTGTCTGCCGGCGAGAGCGTTCTCGATATCGGATGTGGTCCCGGCTATCTCTGCGAAAGCATGGCGCAGATCGTTGGGCCTGATGGTGCTGTCGTCGGTATCGATGTGTCGACTGACCTGATCGAGGTCTGCAACCGGCAAAAGGCTTCCGCCTGGATTTCATATGCGATCGGCAACGCCACGGAATTGGGTCAACCCCATGCGTCGTTCGATGTCGTCGTGTGCACGCAGGTTGCCGAGTACGTGCCCGATGTTGACCGCGTCCTCGCAGAGACATTTCGCGTGCTCAAGCCAGGTGGCCGTACGATTTTTGTCGCAACGGATTGGGACGCGGTGGTGTGGCATTCCGAAAGCCCGGAACGTATGGCCGCGGTGATGAAATCATGGGAAGCGCACTGCGCTCACCCGCGTCTCCCGAGGTCGATGGCCCGCAGATTGGCGGATGCACGACTTCACCTGGACGGTGCGTCGGTCTTTCCAATCCTGAATTTGCAGTACGATGACGATAGCTACAGCAAGGGGCTGGCCCAGGGCATTCGGGACTTCGTCGCCCGCAGGAACGACGTTTCAGCCGATGATCTCGAAGCATGGCACAGCGAATTCGAGCGTCTCAGCGGGGCGGGGCAATACTTCTTCAGCACCAACCGCTATCTCTTCAGGGCCTCAAAGCCGGCTGCGACGCCGCTATGATTGCGTCCTAGGTCGCCTTGCCTGCAGCGGCCTCGCCGTTGCCATCCGCGCGGGCCACCAGGCGGCGTGCGATCGGCGTCAGCATGTAGGGCGCAAGGTGGATCGGAAATTGCGTCATCGCGAAATAGAGCCAGGTGGTAGGCGGCAGCGCGCCGGCGGTCGCCGCCAGCATCAGGCCCAGATTGCGCTGTGACACCATCAGCCCGAGCGCCAGCGCGCGCTCATAGCCGATGCGGCGGAACAGCAGCGTGGTCACGGCGAGCAGCGTGAAATAGATCGCGAAGGACAGAGCCGCAAGGCTGATGGTGAACACCGGCTGCGCCACCAGATCGTTCACAACATCGCCCATGATCGCGGCGGCGAAGATCAGGAGGATGATGATGTTGAAGCCGTCGATCGGCTTCCTGTGGCGTTGGATCGCTTTTGCGCCGAACACCCAACGGATGATGGTTGCGGCCAGCAGCGACGCCGCGAGGATGCCGAGCAGCTTCAGGCCGAGCGTCGCCGGCGTGACGCTGAGCATGCCGTCGAGGAATAGGCTTGCGAACAGTGACGCTGTGAAGGGGACCAGCGCGGTGGAGGTCACCAGCGTGACCAGCACGAGCGTGGCATCGAGCCCCATCAGGGCGGCGAGCGCCGGCGAGGCCATCATCGGCGAGGCCATGCTCTGGAGCATCAGGGCAACGGAAAGGCCGGGCGAGCGGTCGTTGAGCCCTGTTGCATAGATGATCAGTCCGACGATCAGCGGCACGCCCATCGTAGTCCAGGCGGTTGCGGTCGCAATCAGCGCCGGGCGGCGTAGGTGACCGTACAGCGCCGCGAGATCGACTCGCATGAAGGAGATGCAGAGCAGGACGAGGATCGCTTCGGTGATGTAGGGCCGCAGCAGCGCGCCAAGCGGCGGCACGGCGGCGGCGACGAACACGACCGCCGCGACCCCGCGGGTGCCCTGGCTGCCGAGCCATGTCAGCGCGCGCAGGGGGAGGGCGAAGACGGTTTGAAGAACGAAGGGCATGGGAGGCGTCAGCCCAGCTCCTTCAACCAGGCGCCGATCTCGCGCACCGCGACATTGGCTTGCTGCAGCAATTTGCCCATCGTGAAGAAGCCGTGGAATTGGCCGGGATAGTGCCTGTACGTGACGGGCACGCCGGCCTGCCTGAGGCGCTCGGCATAGTCGTCGCCTTCGTCGCGCAGCGGATCGGCGCCGGCCGTGAGCACATAGGCCGGCGGCAGCCCGGCAAGGCTCTTCGCGCGCGCCGGCGAGGCACGCAAGTCGTGGATGTCGGCTGTGCCGTTCAGATAGTGATCGCGGAACCAGCGGATCACCGAATGCGTCAGCAGCACGCTGGTCTCGGGCTCGCTGTGGGAGCCGTGCGTCATGGCGAAATCGGTCGCGGGGTAGATCAGGACCTGGCCCGCGATCTTCGGACCATTGCCGTCGCGTGCGGTGAGCGCGACCACGGCGGCAAGATTGCCGCCGGCGCTGTCGCCGCCGATCGAAAGGCGCGCAGCGTCGATGCCGAGTTCGCGCCCATTCGCGGCAATCCATTTCGTGGCGGCGATCGCGTCATCGGCGGCGGCGGGAAACTTGTGCTCGGGCGCGAGGTGGTAATCGACCGAGATCACGATCAGCGCGCCTGAAACGGCGAGCTGGCGGCAGACGACGTCGTGGGAGTCGAGATCGCCGATCACCCAGCCGCCGCCATGGAAGAACACCAGCGCCGGCGACAGGCCGTTCTGAACGCGCGGCTGCTTCGGGACGTAGATGCGGGCGGGGATTTCGCCGTGCGGCGCCGGGATCGCCAGCGCGGCGACGCGCTCCAGTTCCGGCGGCTCGGGGTTGGTGGCGAAGCGGGCCTGCCCGTAATAGGCGCGGGCTTCCGCTGCCGTCAGCGTCTCATAGGCGGGGCGGCCGGCCTCCTGGAACGCCTTGTAGACGGCGGCGGCATCGGGATCGAGCACGACGGGCATGGGAGCGACCTTGGGCTTTCTGTTGTCGTTGGACGTCGTTTCGGGGGCGCTGCCCGCCTCGGCCCCGGGGAGGGGCGGGTCAACTATCCCATCCGGTCGCCGGTCTGGCCAGCCGGCGGCGGGCAGGGCAGGGATGCCGCCCTTCCCCCGCCGTATTCGCCGTGTTAACCGGATGGCCTGCGAGCGGCGGTATCCCCTGTAGAATGTCCAGCAAGCCCGATTCGCTGTTGAAGCCGCGCGAGAAGATGGTTCGAACCTTTACCCTTACAAGACTTGCCCTGCCAGGTCTTGCGGCGCTTCTGGCCGCCACCGCATTGACGGTTGCGACGCCCGCGCAGGCGCAGATCGGCACGATCTTCTCGGACCCGCCGCCGCGGCCGCCGGGTTCGATTCCGCGTGGTCAGCCGCAGCCTCAGATCCCCGATGACGATGAAGAGGTCCCCGAGCTGCCGCCGCAGGGCCGCGTGCTGCCGTCGCGCCCGATGGCGCCGCCGCCGGGCCGGCAGGGTAACGTGATGCCGGGGCCGGTCGAATCCCAGCCCCTGGCGCCGCCGCCGGGCTCAACCGTCGCTCCGCCAAACCAGCCGCCGTCCGTGGCGGTCGCTCCGCCCAATCCGCAAGCCGCCCCGGGTGCGCCCGGTCAGCGCCAGCCCCAGCAGAAGGGCGGGCCGGGCGGCACTGTCCCGCAGACCCCGGCGAGCCTCCAGCCGGGCGACGAGGTCGTGACCGAGCCGCCGGCCCAGAAGATCGTGAACAAGAAGGCGACCTTCTCCGGCCTCGACAAGATCACCGGGCGCATCATCAATTTCGACGAGGACATCGGCGAGACCGTCCAGTTCGGCGCGCTGCGGGTCAAGACCGACGCCTGCTATACGCGGCCGGCGACGGAAGCCACCAATACCGACGCCTTCGTCGAGGTCGACGAGATCACCTTGCAGGGCGAGGTGAAGCGCATCTTCTCAGGCTGGATGTATGCGGCGAGCCCCGGCCTGCACGGCGTCGAGCATCCGATCTACGACATCTGGCTCACCGACTGCAAAGAGCCGCAGCAGACCATTGCGACCGCGGCGCCCGATCCGACCGCAGCAAAGCCGGCGGCTCCGCCGCCCGCGCAGAAGAAGGCGGCGCCACCCAAGCAGGCCGTGCAGCAGCGCCCGCCGCAGCCCTTGCCGCCGATCCAGCAGCAGCAGCAGCCGGCGCCGCCACCCCCGCCGCCGCCGGAGCAGCGGCCGGGCCTGTTCGGTATCCCGGGGTTTGGGCGTTAGACCAAATCCCCCGGGTTCGGGCGCTAGGCCCCATTACCGATCATGGACGGGAGGCGATGATATCGAGCGCGCGTGCGCCCGGGATCGCGTCGCCGGTTGACAACCGCAGGAAATCACCGGGGTCGCCGGCGAGCGCCTTGTCGAGCAGCGCGGTGTAGCGCCGCCGCGAAATCTCGACCGCGCCAAAACTCTTCAAATGATCAGTGACGTATTGCGTGTCGAGCAGCTCGAAGCCGCCATGGATCAGCCGCGCGACCAGGTGCACCAGCGCGACCTTCGAGGCATCGCGCGCGGTGTGAAACATGCTCTCGCCGAAGAAGGCGCGTCCGAGGCTGACGCCGTAGAGCCCGCCGACGAGGTCGTCGCCCTGCCAGGCCTCGACGCTGTGGCAATGGCCGAGCTCGTAGAGGCCGCCATAGAGGTCGCGAATCCGCTTGTTGATCCAGGTGTCCTCGCGCCCCGCCTGCGGCGCGGCGCAGCCGGCGATCGTTGCCTTGAACGCCGTGTTGACGGTGACGCGAAAGGCGTCCGTACGGACGGTGCGCGCGAGCCGCGAGGCCACGCGAAATCCCTCGAGCGGGATCACGCCGCGCAATTCCGGCTCGACCCAGAACAGGGTCGGATCGTCGGCGCTCTCGGCCATCGGAAAAATGCCGCAGGCATAGGCACGCAACAGCACGGCCGGCGTGATTTCAGACGAAGCGGAGTCGCGCGAAGTCATGGCGCAACAATAGCAGGATCGTGGAGGTGTTGCGAAGGGGGCGAGGGTCAGCCTGCGGCGGCGTTGTTGGTCTTGTCGGGGGCTGCGGGCGTGCGGCGGAACCTCAGCATGACGCGAGTTCCGGAATGGGCGGGGTCGCGCTCGACAGTGGCGTCGAGCTTGGTGGCCATCGCCGCGACGATGCGCTGGCCCATGCCGGTCGAGCGCGGATCCGCCTTGACCTTGTCACCGACGCCGTCGTCGGTGATCGCCAGCAGCAGATCCTCGCCATGCGAGGTCAGCTCGACATGGATGGGGCCGGCGCCGTCGGGATAGGCGTATTTCACCGCGTTCATCACCAGCTCGTTGACGATGATGCCGACGGCGACGGCGCGGTCCGGATCGATCTCGATCGGCTCGGCCTTCACCGTCAGGCGCGACATCCGGTTGCCTTCGGCCGAGCGCCTGAGATCCTCGAGCAGCGAATCCAGATACTGGTTCAGCACCACGCTCTTCAGGTCCTGCGAAGTGTAGAGCCGGCGGTGCACCTGCGCGACCGCGGCGACGCGGCCCATCGCGTTGGTCAGCGCCGCCTTGACCTCTTCCTGGCCCGCCGAGTTCGCCTGGAGATGCAGCAGCGAAGCGATGATCTGGAGCGAGTTGCCGACGCGGTGATTGACCTCGCGCAGCAGCAGCTCGCGTTCGGCGGCGAGCGCGGCGTAGCGGTCGCGCGATGCGTGGATCTCGGCCTCGGCTTCCTCGCGCGCCTTCTGCAATTCGGCCTGGCGCAGCGCGCCGTCGGCGGCGACGTGGAGCAGGGGGATGAAATCGCCCTTGACGTCCTTGACGAGATAATCGGCCGCGCCTGCCTTCAGCGCGGTGACCGCGATGCTGGAATCCTGCGACGCGGTGACGAACACCACGGGCGGCGCGCCTGGTATCGCCATGATCTGCTCGAGCGTCTCCAGCCCGTCGAGGCCGGGCATGTACTGGTCGAGCGCCACGACGTCGATGCAGCTGTCGGCGCTGTTTTGGGTCCCCGCGCGACGGATACGCTCCAGGCCTTCCTCGCCGCTCGCGGCATGAATGACCTTGTAGCCGCGTCGCGTCAGGCCGCGCTCGACCAGGCGGGCCAAGGCCGCGTCGTCGTCGATGTAGAGCAGTGTAGGCGGGTGCTGGTTCATGAGGCGGCGGGCGGGACCTGGATGACCGAGAAGAACAGGCCGAGCTGCCGGATGGCATTGGCGAAATTCTCGTAGTTCACGGGCTTGGTGATGTAGACGTTGCAGCCGAGTTCGTAGCAGCGCTTGATTTCCTGGCTGTCGTCGGTGGTGGTCAGCACCACCACGGGCGAGGCCTTCAGGTATTTGTTCTCCTTGATCTGCTTCAGGATGTCGATCCCGGTCATGTCGGGGAGATTGAGATCGAGCAGGATCAGGAGCGCATTGCCCTTCTGCACGAGCCCGCTGCCGTCTGAGCCGAACAGGTGCTTCACCGCGTCCGTGCCGTTGGCGAAGGGGATGATCTCGTTGTTGACGCCGGATCGGCGGATGTTGCGCTCGATCAGCCGGGCGTGGCCCTCGTCGTCCTCGATCATGATGATGGTGACGGGTTGAGTCATTGGTCGGCGTTCCGGTTGCTTGCGTTCCAGGTGATGGGCAGCGTGATGGTGAAGGTGCTGCCCGTATTCAGTTCCGATGATACCGACATGGTACCGCCGAGGCGGCGCACAAGTGCGCGCACATGCGCAAGACCAATGCCCTGACCAGGCTTGTCCTGGGTTCCCGCCCGGCGAAACAGGTCGAAAATCCGCTGGTGATCTTTCGGATCGATCCCGCGGCCATTATCGCTGATCTCGAAGATAGCGTAGCCAAGCTTGGTGCGCCCGCGGATTCTGATCTCGCCGGGGGCGCCGGCCTTGAGATATTTGATGGCGTTGTCGATCAGATTGGAGAAGATCTGCTCCAGCGCAAGGCGGTCGCTGACGAGATCCGGCAGCGGCGCGACATGGATCTCGGCCTGCGCTTCGGCGGACTGATGCGCCAGCGTCGAGACGATGGCTTCGATCAGCTCGCGGGTGTCGATCTTCTCGGGCACGAATTCGCGCCGGCCCTCGCGGGTGAGGTTGAGGATCGCCGAGATCAGGCGGTCCATCTTGGCGATCGACGACTTGATGAAGCCGAGCGCTTCGGAAAAATCCGTTGAAAGCTGCTTGTCGGGGCCTTCGAGCGTGACCTCGCCGTCAGCTAGCGGCGGGCCATCGGCCGGGACATGGGTAAGGCCGCCGATACGGCGGAAAATGTCGCCGCTGAGCTCTTCGAGTTCGCTGGTGAAGCCCATGATGTTGACGAGTGGCGAGCGAAGATCGTGACTGACGATATAGGCAAAGCGCTGAATCTCGTTGTTGGCCTCGCGCAGGTCTGCCGTGCGTTCGTCGACCACGGTCTCGAGGTTGGCGTAGGCGTCGCGCAGGCGCGTCTCGGCCTCGTCGCGGGCCAGCACCGAGCGCCGCACCAGCCAGATCGAGATCAGGGTCAGCAGCACCACGAGGCCCGAACCGATGCCGGTCATCGAGGCCGCCAGCGTCTGGCTGCGGTCGGAATTGGCCGATCGGAGCCGGAACAGACGCTCCTCCTCCTGGATCATGGAGACGGCGACTTTGCTGATCTCGGCCGTGGTGTCGGTGGAGGCGGCCTCGCGGACCTGCGCTATGGCCTTGTCCGGCCGATTCTGGCCGATGAAGTCCAACTCCTGCTTGAATTGCCCCAGCCGGATTTCGATCGCCGCGCTCAGCTTCTCGATGTTGCCGCGTTGGTCCGGATTATCGCGGGTCAGGCGCGTGAGCTTGTCGAGGGCAGGTATGATCGCTGCCACGGCTTTCTCATGGTCGGCCTTGAAATCCGCCCCTTGGGTCAGGAGATAGCCGCGGGCGGCGCTCTCGGCACGCCGGATTTCCAGCAGCAGAGCGTTGATCTGGTTCTCCGCCTCGATGGTGTGGATCACCCATTTGCTATCGTCTCTGGCCTTGTTGACCAGGTAGACGGAGCCGGCGCTGATCACGGTCAACACCAGAAGACCCGCCGAGAACAGCAGGATCTGCCACATGGAGCGCCGTCGTTGCGCTTCAGTCGTCACGACGGTCTCGCTTCGTCACGTCAACGGAACTCAAAAGGCCCCCTTGGAACTGTCCCCGTCCAGAACGCGATGGGGGCCAAAGGGTTCCATGGGAGGAGAGGGGTCACCCCGCGACCGGTTCCTTGCCCGCGAGGTACTGTTCCAGCCAGTGGATGTGATAGTCGCCGTTGATGATGTCGTCCTGGCGCACCAGGTCGCGGAACAGCGGCAGCGTCGTCTCGATACCCTCGACCACCATCTCGTCCAGTGCCCGGCGCAGCCGCATCAGGCATTCGGCGCGAGTCTTGCCGTGGACGATGAGCTTGCCGACGAGGGAGTCGTAATAGGGCGGGATGGTGTAGCCCTGATAGACCGCAGAATCGATGCGCACGCCGAGCCCGCCGGGCTGGTGATATTGCGTGATGCGGCCCGGCGAGGGACGGAAGCTCTGCGGGTTCTCGGCGTTGATACGGCACTCGATCGCGTGGCCGATGATCTGAATCTCGCTTTGCTTGGCCGGCAGATCGCCGCCGGCAGCGATGCGGATCTGCTCCAGCACGAGGTCGATGTCGGTGATGCTCTCGGTGACGGGATGCTCGACCTGGATGCGGGTATTCATCTCGATGAAGTAGAACTCGCCGTCCTCGAAAAGGAATTCGATGGTGCCGACGCCGAGATATTTCATCTCGCGCATCGCCTTGGCGCAGGTTTCGCCGATCTTGGCGCGTGCAGCGGCAGCAAGGACGGGCGAGGGACCTTCCTCCCAGACCTTCTGGTGGCGGCGCTGCAGCGAGCAATCGCGCTCGCCGAGATGGATCGCGCCGCCGCGGCCGTCACCGAGGATCTGGATTTCGATATGACGCGGCTTCTGGAGGTATTTTTCGAGATAGACGGACGCGTCACCGAAGGCGGACTTGGCCTCGTTGGCTGCCGTCGACAGCGCCACCTGGAGGTCGGCCTCGCTCTGCGCGACCTTCATGCCGCGGCCGCCGCCGCCGGCGGCTGCCTTGACCAGCACGGGGAAGCCGATCTTCCTGGCGATCGCCATCGCGTCGTCCTCGGGGCCGACCGCGCCGTCCGAGCCGGGCACCACGGGAATGCCGAGCTTCCTGGCCGTCTTCTTGGCCTCGATCTTGTCGCCCATCAGGCGGATGTGCTCAGCCTTGGGGCCGATGAAATGCAGATTGTGCTCGGAAAGGATTTCGGCGAAGCGCGCGTTCTCGGAGAGGAAGCCGTAGCCGGGATGCACGGCATCCGCGCCGGTGATCTCGCAGGCCGCGAGCAGCGCGGGCACGTTGAGATAGCTGTCCTTGGACGGCGGCGGCCCGATGCAGACGCTCTCGTCCGACAGGCGCACATGCATGGCGTCGGCGTCGGCGGTGGAGTGCACGGCGACGGTCGCGATGCCGAGCTCCTTGCAGGCGCGCAGGATGCGAAGGGCGATCTCGCCGCGATTGGCTATGAGGATCTTGTCGAACATGGTGTCCTTAAGGGACTGGCGCGCGGGAAGCGGCTAGGGCGGCTGACCGCCCACGACCATTACTCAATGATGACGAGCGGCTCGCCGTACTCGACCGGCTGGCCGTCTTCGACCAGAATCTGCGTCACCGTGCCGGCGCGCGGCGAGGGGATCTGGTTCATGGTCTTCATGGCTTCGATGATCAGCAGCGTCTGGCCGACCGAGACCTTGCTGCCGACCTCGATGAACGGCTTGGCGCCGGGCTCCGGCGCCCAGTAGGCGGTGCCGACCATCGGCGAGATCACCGCGCCCGGATGCTTCGACAGGTCGGCCGCGGCCGGCGCGGCGGCAGCTGCAGCCGCCGGCAGGATGGCGGGACCGGCCGCCATCTGCATCGGCATGGTGGCGGCGACGCTGATGTTGCGGGCGACGCGGAGGCGAAGGCCGGCCCGTTCGATCTCGATCTCGGTGAGGCTGGTCTCATCGAGCAGAAGTGCGAGCTCGCGGACGAGCGCGGAATCCTCGCTGGAAAACTTTACGGCTGCTTTGTCGTCTGGCTGGCGCGCCATGTTCTGATCCGAATGTTCTGTGTGAAGAGGGAGCGTCAGGCTTTGGGCTTGATGCCGAGCTTGGCGGCAAGGCCCTGGATCGCGAGGCGGTAGCCCTCGATGCCGAAACCGCAGAGCGAGGCGAAGGCCGCGCGCGCGGTGTAGGAATGGTGACGGAAGCTCTCGCGGGCGTGGATGTTGGTCATGTGCACTTCGACGGTCGGGATCTGCACCGCGAGCAGCGCGTCGTGCAGCGCGATCGAGGTGTGCGAATAGCCGCCGGCATTGATGATGATGCCCTTCATCTTGCGGGCGTGCGCCTCGTGGATGAAGTCGATCAACTCGCCTTCGCGGTTGGACTGCCGGCAGTCGGCCTTGAGGCCGAATGCCGCCGCCGCTTCGCGGCACAGCGTTTCGACGTCGGCCAGCGTCGCATGGCCATACTTCTCGGGCTCGCGCGTCCCCAACATGTTGAGGTTCGGCCCGTTGAGAACGAGGATCGTGTCGGTTGCTGGTTCGGCCATTCCAATCCCGCAAGAGGTGCTTCGGCGTGGCGGGGGTTATAGGTAACAAAGCGCCCTAGGGGAAGCCTTGAAGGACCTCCCAGGGGGCTTCAAACAGCTCATCCGGGGTGCAAAAACCTGTGCGGAAGTTACGGAAATTGCTTGTTAACCAGTTCTAATCGTGGCTGCCGGGCGGGATAGGCAGGGGAGGCCGCCCAATAGACCAAAAGCCCCTGCCGATCTCTCGGCAAGGGCTTATCGGGCGTCAGCCAAGCGGCTTAGCCTTCGATGATGTACACGATCTCGCGCGTCTGCGGACGGACGATGATGTACTGTCCGCGGACGTAGATCACGTCATAGCCGCGCCACTCCGGATAGATTTCCACGATCCGGGGCGGCAGCGGATGGAAGCGAACGGACGCCGGGATCGCGGCGCCGACCGAGATGTTGAAGTTGACGTTGGTGGTCTCTTCGATCTTGGTCGACTTGATCGCCGTTGAGATCTCGGTCCGCTTCTCGGCAGGCGGTGCCGCAGCGGTCGCAGGCGCGGCGCCGGTCGTGGTCTGAGACTTGGTGTCGGCAGCCTTGCTGTCCGCGCCCTTGGTCTGGGCGTTCATGTTGCCGCTCTTGGTGTCAGTCTCGGTGCTCTTGGACTTGTCCATCTGGGACTTGTCCATCGTGCTCTTGGACTTGTCCTGCGCGCCCTGGGCGTGCTCACCCTTGGTCGCGCCGGCCTTCTCGTCAGCCGCGTTCTTGTTCATCGTGCCGGATTTTTCCATCCCGCCTGACTTTTCCATCGCACCGGATTTCTCCGTCGCGCCGGACGACTTCTCCTCGGCTGCTCCGCCGGGCTTCATGGCGCCGCCAGCTTGGCCGACGGTGCCCCTCTCGGGAGCGGCTTCCTTGCCCATCGCACCACGTTCAGCTGCGCCGCCGGCGGGTTGCGAATGTTGCGTCGGCTGCGCACCGGCGCCACCACCGCTGTCGCGGTTCATGGTGCCCTGTGCGTTCGCCAGACCGGTGCCCGCCACGAGCGCGAGTGCGGCAACCGAGATCATAAAGCGGTTAGACATCAAATTTCTCCTCACGTGTTTCTTTGCGTCATTGCCCGCGCCACCAACGAAAGGAGATTTGAGTTGTTCCGGAACATCGGCGGTTCCGGGGTATTTGTTTCTTAAACGCGAGATGAATGCGCGCGCCGGATTCGCGCCAGAATTCGCGCAGAGCTGCGGTCAACGAAAAAGGCCGGCTGTTCAGCCGGCCTCGTCGCATGCGCAGATTGTGAAATGCGGGATCAGCAGGTCGCCTTGTTAGCAGGTCGCCTTGCCGCAACGGGCAACGCCGATCTTTTCCTTCAGGCCTTCGAGGCCGACGGCGCCGATCACGATCTGCTTGCCGATCACGTAGCTCGGCGTGCCGTTCATGCCCATCGCTTCGGCGAGCTTGAAATTCTCCTCGATGGTGGCGCGCACCTCGGGGCTGCCGATGTCCTTCTCGATCTTCGCGGTGTCGAGGCCGGCTTCCTTGGCCGCCTGAAGCGCGCGCGCCTTGTCGGCGGCGCCACGGCCGCCGAGCAGCTTCTGGTGGAAGTCGAGATACTTCTTGCCGGTGGGATCCTGCATGCGCACGGCGACCGCGACCTGCGCCGCTTCGACCGAGCCCTGGCTCAGCACCGGAAACTCCTTCAGCACGACCTTCAGCTTCGGATCGGCCTTCATGAGGTCGAGCATATCGCCCATCGCGCGCTTGCAGTAGCCGCAATTGTAATCGAAGAACTCGACGAAGGTGACGTCGCCGTCCTTGTTGCCGAGCACGACCTGGCGCGGCGAGTTGAAGATCGCATCGGAGTTCTGCGCGATGCTGGCTTCGTGCTTCTGCGTTTCGGCCGCGGCCTGGCGCTTGGTGAGTTCGGTCATCGCTTCCTCGAGCACCTCGGGATGGGTGACGAGATAATTCTTGATGATCGCCTCGATGTCGGTGCGCTGGGCATCCGAGAAGCTGTCGGCCGACGCGGGAACGGCTGCGCCGAAGATGGCGAGCGCGAACAGCGCGGGAGCAAGCAGGCGCAGCGAAGGCATAGGCAAATCCTCTTATCGAAAGCTGGTTTCGGAAAACGTCCCGGCGGACTTAAGCTCGGTGTCGTGACGTCGTGGTGTCAGGCGTCGTCTTGGTCGCGTTAGTTGCGCGGCGGCTTGGCCGCCACGATATCGTCGGCCTTGACCCATCCGGGCGTGCCGACGGCGAAACGGGTTTTCGCGCGCGTGGCGAGCTCGCGGGCGGTCTTGTTGTCGCCGCGCAGATAAGCGGCCTGCGCCGACGCCAGATCCGCCTCGGCATAGTCGCCCTTCCGGCCATAAGCCATCGCGAGTTGCATATAGCCGAGCGCAGCCTCCGGTTCCCGTGCCACCGCGGCCCGGAGAATCCGAACGGCATCATCGGTGTAGGCCTTATTATCCGATCCAACCAGAGCCTGCCCAAGTAACATCTCGATGAGGGGGGCGTTGTTGGACAGCTGCACCGCCTTGCGCAGGGCGGGGATCGCCTCGGCCGGCTTGCCGCCCTCCAGCAGTGCCTGGCCGCGCACCTCGTAGAAATACGGGTTGTTCGGCTGGACCTGGATCAGCGCGTCGATCTGGGCCAGGGCGCTGCGTAAATCGCCGTGCAGATAGGTGCTGATGGCGCGGGCATAGCGCGCCGGCATGCTGTCGTTCGTCTGGGGATAGCGGCGGTAGACCGTCTCCGGCCGCTCCATGAACGCGGAAATCTTGGCGCGCGCCATGTCGTGGCGGAGCTGGAGCGCGGGATCGTCCTTCTTGTCCCAATAGGGGCTGGAACTGGCGAATTCCTGAAGCGATGCGACACGCTCGGCGGGCATCGGATGCGACTGGAGATAGGGATCGGCGCCGCGGGACGCGAACAGGCTCTCGCTGGTGAAGCGCTTGAAGGTCTCGTACATGCCCTTCGGCGACTGCTGGGTCGCGGTCAGGAATTTCACGCCGGCGCGGTCGGCGTTCTCCTCCTGCTGGCGCTGATAGGACAGCAGCGTGCGGCGGATCATCTCCTGCGGTCCGGCGATGGCGGCGGCACCGGCATTGGCGAGGCCGTTGTTGCCGGCGCTGTTGCTGCCTCGGGTGCTACCCACGGCAATCGCGCCGGCCCCGAGCAGCATGGCGATGATCATCTGGGTCTGTGCGTTGGCGAGCTGTTCGCGCAGCTTGGACAGATGGCCGCCGGCCAGATGCCCGGTCTCGTGCGCGAGCACGCCGATGATCTGGTTCGGCGTCTCCGACTGCATGATCGCGCCGTAATTGACAAAGATGCGGCGGCCGTCCGCGACGAACGCGTTGAACGAGCTTTCGTTGATGATCACCATCTGGATGTTCTGCTTTTCCAGACCGGCAACGCGCAGGATCGGGCGCGTGTATTCGCGCAGCAGCTGCTCGGTCTCGGTGTCGCGCAGGATCGGCGGCCCCTTGGCCTGCGCATGCGCGGCCGGCGTCGGCAACAGCGCGATCGCCGCTGCAGTGACGAGGGCGGTGAGGGTGGAGGCCTTCTTGCGCAATGCGATCTGGAGCAACATCAGGCGGTCTGGGTCAAACGGTCTTGATCAAGCAGTTTCGTGATTGGTTTTTGGCGATTGGCGGCGGACCGGATACGAGATATGCCCTTATGAGCCGTACAATGCGGCCAGTCTGGGGCGCAAGCGCCCCGTTTCCCGGACCGAACCGACCGGTTCGCCAGCGAAATAGCAGAATTCGATGCACGATGCGACATTGAGGAACCGGGTGGGGCAGTGGCTCGAGCCCTCCCGCCGCAGCGATGTTCCCCCGTTCATGGTGATGGACGTGATGGCCGCCGCGGCCCGAATCGAGGCGGCAGGCGGCCATGTCATCCACATGGAGGTCGGCCAGCCCGCAACCGGCGCCCCAAAGACCGCGATCGCGGCCGCCCATGCGGCGCTCGAGGCGGGGCGGATCGATTACACCTCCGCTCTCGGCATCCCCTCATTGCGCGAACGCATCGCGCGCCACTATCGGGATGCCTATGGCTGCGATGTCAGCCCCGAGCGGATCGTGGTGACGACAGGCTCCTCCGGCGGTTTCATCCTGGCCTTCCTGTCGATGTTCGCGCCCGGCGACCGGGTGGCCGTGACGGTGCCGGGCTATCCGCCCTACCGTCACATCCTCACCGCGCTTGGTTGCGAGCCGGTGCTGATCGAGACCACCAATGACACGCGCCATGCGCTGACCGGCGAGGCGCTGCTGGCCGCGCATCGCAAGGCGCCGCTGAAGGGCGTGCTGGTCGGCAGCCCGGCCAATCCGACCGGGACGATGATGTCCCGCGAGGCGCTCGCCGGCCTGATCGCTGCGGCGGAAGACGCCGGCATCCGCTTCATCTCCGACGAGATCTATCACGGGCTCGACTACGCGTTTCCGGCGGCGACCGCGGCGGCGCTGTCGGAGCACGCACTCGTGATCAACTCGTTCTCGAAATATTTTTGCATGACGGGCTGGCGCGTCGGCTGGATGGTCGTGCCCGAGATACTGGTGCGGCCGATCGAGCGGCTGCAGCAGAACCTCTCGATCTCGGTGCCTTCGCTATCGCAGATCGCGGCCGAGGCCGCCTTCGACGGCGCGGCCGAGATGGAGGAGATCAAGCACGGCTATCAGGAAAACCGGCGCATCCTGATCGAGGGATTGCCCAAGGCGGGCCTCAGCAAGTTCCTGCCTGCCGACGGCGCCTTTTATCTCTATGCCGACGTCTCGGACTTCACCTCGGACAGTTTCGAGTTCGCCAAGCAGATGCTGGAGCAGGCGCACGTTGCGGCCACGCCGGGTCTCGATTTCGATCCCATCCATGGTCGTTCGTTCATACGGCTTTCCTATGCGCGTTCGGAAGCGGAGATGCGGGAGGCAGTTGACCGGATCGCTCACTGGCTTAAATAGCCGCCAGTTTTCGACAGCCGTCTCGACACCAGCCCTGCGGAGTTCAACTTTGTCTGACCGTTCCCTCCCGTCCGTCGCCAGGCCGCATTCTCCTCTCGCCGCATTGATGTGGCCGACCCGTCCGGGTGAAACCGTCGGCGCACTTCGCGCCGTCGTGCTGATTGCGCTCGGCACCGCCTTGATGGCGCTATCAGCCAAGGTGAATCTGCCACTGCCTTACGTGCCCATGACCCTGCAGACGCTGGTCGTGCTGATGATCGGCGCCGCCTATGGCTGGCGCCTTGGCAGCGCAACCATGATCGCCTACCTCGCCGAAGGCGCGATGGGGCTGCCGGTGTTCGCCGGCCCGGTCGGTGGAATTGCACCGCTGGTCGGCCCGACTGCCGGCTACCTGTATGGCTTCGTGCTGGCTGCCTTCATCACCGGCTGGCTGGCCGAGCGCGGCTGGGATCGCAACGTCGTGTTCCTGTTTGGAGCAATGGCGCTCGCCCATGTCGTCATCTTCATCGCCGGCTTCGGCTGGCTGGCCTACGTCATCGGCCTTGGCGCAACCAAGGCTTGGGCGGTCGGCGTCGCGCCGTTCATTGCGGCATCGGTGGTCAAGAACGCGCTGGGCGCCGCGCTGATGCCGGCGGCCCGCCGGATCGTCGATCGACGCGGGTAAAGCGCACCATTCCGAGCAGTTCCGATTGACAGAGCCGGCCAAGTTGATCTTGGCTGGCTCTGAGTTTGAGGGGGAGTGAAACAATGACGACGACAACGATGGCGGGGGCGCCGGTCGCGCCGGCCGCCGCCAAGCCTTGGTACAAGGTTCTCTACGTCCAGGTGCTGATCGCCATCGTGCTCGGCGCCTTGGTCGGCTGGCTGTGGCCGTCGCTCGCCACCAACGAGTGGATCAAGGCGATGGGCGACGGCTTCATCAAGCTGATCAAGATGGTGATTGCGCCGATCATCTTCTGCACCGTGGTCTCCGGCATCGCGCATATCCAGGACGCCAAGAAGGTCGGCCGCATCGGCGTCAAGGCGCTGGTCTATTTCGAGGTCGTCTCGACCTTCGCGCTGGTGATCGGACTCATCATCGGCAACCTGGTGAAGCCGGGTGCGGGCTTCGGCAGCGCCGCCGCCAACGCGCAGGCCGTCGCCAACTACGCCAAGCAGGCCGAGGGCCAGAGGTCGGTCGACTTCATCCTGCACATCATCCCCGACACCGTGGTCGGCGCCTTCGCGCAAGGCGAGATCCTGCAGGTGTTGCTGTTCTCGGTGCTGTTCGGCTTCGCCATCATGGGCCTCGGCGAGCGCGGCCATACCATCCGCAGCTTCATCGATGACGCCGCGCATGCGGTGTTCGGAGTCATCTCCATCGTGATGCGCGCGGCGCCGATCGGCGCCTTCGGCGCAATGGCCTACACCATCGGCAAGTTCGGCACCGGGGCGATCCTCAACCTGGTCGGCCTGATCGCGACGTTCTACGTCACCGCGGCGCTGTTCGTATTCGTCGTGCTCGGAACCATCGCGCGCCTCGCCGGCTTCTCCATCTTCAAGTTCCTCGCCTACATCAAGGACGAGCTGCTGATCGTGCTCGGCACCTCGTCCTCGGAAAGCGCGCTGCCTTCCTTGATGGAGAAACTCGAGCGCCTCGGCTGCTCGAAGTCGGTGGTCGGCCTCGTGGTGCCCACGGGCTATTCGTTCAATCTCGACGGCACCAACATTTACATGACGCTGGCGACGCTGTTCATCGCGCAGGCGCTCGGCTTCGATCTCACCTTCGGCCAGCAGCTCACCATCCTGGTGGTGGCGATGCTGACCTCGAAGGGGGCCTCCGGCATCACCGGCGCGGGCTTCATCACGCTGGCCGCGACGCTCGCCGTGGTCGATCCGCGCCTCGTGCCGGGCATGGCAATCGTGCTCGGCATCGACAAGTTCATGAGCGAGTGCCGCGCGCTGACCAACCTCTGTGGCAACGGCGTGGCCTGCGTGATCGTCGCCTGGTGGGAAGGTGAGCTCGACCGCGACAAGCTCAACGCCAACCTCGCCAGGCAGATCGATCCGACCGACTTGGAGACGGCCGTCACGACGGACTGATCTGCCGGTGGCGGCGCGGCGCGCCGTCAGACCTTGAAGTAACAGGGCTGGTCGAGATCCTCGATCAGCCCTTTTTCTTTGGGCGCCCAGCTGAGCGAAGCGCGCGTCTTGGCGCTTGAGGTCGGAACGTCGATGCCGGCGAATTGTGCGAACCAGCCGAAATGCGCGGCCGCTTCCTCAGGCGATTTGGATACGACGGGGACGCCGAGCCGTCGGCCGATCACCTCTGCGATCGCCTTGAACGGCACACCTTCCTCGGCGATCGCATGATAGCGCCGCGCGGTTGTGCCTTGCTCCAGCGCGAGACGATAGACGCGCGCGGCGTCGAGGCGGTGCGCGGCCGGCCAGCGGTTTTGGCCTTCGCCGATATAGGCAGCGGCACCTTTCTCCCGGGCGAGCGCGATCAGGCGCGGCACGAAGCCGTGGTCGCCCTCACCGTGGGTCGTGGGCGGCAGCCGCACGATGCCGGTGCGGACGCCGCGCTCTGCGAGGTCTTCGGCAGTGGCTTCCGAGACGCGCGGAAAGTGGCGGGCCGCCGCATCGTCTTCGGTCGCGAGCCGTCCGGGCGCCAGCAGCGCTACACCGGATGTGACGATGAGAGGGCGGTCGGAGCCTTTGAGCTCCTCACCGAGCGCGAGGATCGCGCGGCGGTCGAGCTCGCAATTGTCGGCGAATTTCGAGAAGTCGTGGTTGAAGCCGAGATGCAGCACACCGTCCGAAGCGGCGGCGCCGCCGCGTAAGGAGGCATGATCCTCCAGCGACCCACGATGGACCTCGGCGCCCATCGCGGTGAGCGCTGCGGCGCCGGCATCGGAGCGGGCGAGGCCGAGTACGCTATGGCCGGCGGCCATCAGGTCTCGAACGACGGCGGAACCGACGAAGCCGGTGGCACCGGTAACGAAAACACGCATGCGAAATCTCCTGGTGTTGGAGGAGAGAACCATCTGCGCTACAGTTATCCGGGTAAAGTAGTGATCTTATCAGGGTATAATAGCTAACAGGATGAGTGAGAGCGCTGCCGCCGAGAACTTGCTTGGGGGCTATCTGAAGGACCGTCGCACCCGGCTCGATGCAGCCGCGTTCGGCTTCTCCGGCAGCCGCAGGCGCACGCCGGGTCTGCGCCGGGAGGAAGTGGCCCAGCGCGCCAATATCAGCTCGACCTGGTACACCTGGCTGGAGCAGGGCCGCGGCGGGGCGCCATCGGCCGACGTGCTCGACCGGATCGCGCGCGCGTTGATGCTGACCGATGTCGAGCGCGAGCACCTGTTCCTGATCGGCCTCGGCCGCCCGCCCGAGGTGCGCTACCAGGCGAGCGAAGGCGTCTCGCTGCGGCTGCAACGCGTGCTCGATGCGCTCTCATTCAGCCCGGCGTTGGTACGCACCGCGACCTGGGACGTCGTCGCCTGGAATCGCGCCGCAAGCGTCGTGCTGACCGACTACGGCGCGATCCCTCCGGGACAGCGCAACATCCTGCGCTTCATCTTCTGCGATCCGCGCGTGCGCGCCGCGCAATATGACTGGGACAGTGTGGCACGCTTCGTGGTGGCCGCATTCAGGGCAGACGCGGCGCGAGCAGGTGCCGTCTCGCATGTCGCCGATTTCGTCGACGAGCTCTGTCGGACAAGTCCGGAATTCGCGGCGCTCTGGCGCGACAATGACGTGCGCCATCATGGCGACGGAACCAAGCGGCTGCGGCATCCCGTTCACGGCACGATGTCGTTCGAATATTCGAGCTTCAATGTCGAGGGCCGCTCCGATCTCAGCATGATCGTCTACAATCCGGCGACGCCCGAAGATGCCGACCGCATCAGGAAGCTGCTGGCCGAGCGCGCCGACTGACGGAATTTGCCGGCTCGCGCATCTCAGTCGCGCTCGCGGTGCGCGCCGCGGACGCCGACAGCTAGAAGCGCTCAGGCCGGTATGGCGTCGGATCGATCGCCGGCGTCTCGCCGCTCATCATCTCGGCGAGCAGGCGGCCGGTCGCGGGCCCGAGCGTAAAGCCCTGGTGGCCGTGGCCGAAATTCATCCAGAGGCCGGGGTGACGCGGAGCTTGCCCGAGCACCGGCAGCATGTCGGGCGTGCAGGGGCGGGTGCCGAACCACGGGGCGGGCTCGACCCGCTTGCCGAGATCGATCAGCTGTCGCGCGGAAGCTTCGGCACTGGCGAGCTGCACGGGCGTGGCGAGCGCGTCCATGCCGGTCAATTCAGCGCCCGTGGTGATGCGGATGCCCTTGGCCATCGGACCCATGGCGTAGCCGCCGGCCTTGTCGACCAGCGGCAGATCGAGTGATGCGCCGCCGCTGTAATGCATGTGGTAGCCGCGCTTGCGCACCAGCGGAATGCGGTATCCGAATTTGTGCAGGAGATTGGGCGACCAGGGCCCGAGCGTCACGACGGCGGCCGCAGCGTCGATGGTTCCCTGGTCCGTATCGACCGACCAGCCGGTCGCGGTCTGCCGCAAGGTCTGGGCATCACCGAGCACGATGGTGCCGCCGAGGCGCTCGAACAGCTCGGCATAGGCCGTAACCAGTGCGCCGGGATCGGACACGGTCCAGGTGTCGAGCCAATGGATCGCACCGGGCAGGTCGTCGCGCAGGATCGGTTCGGCCTTGGCGAGCTCGGCCCCGGAGAGCGCGCGAAACCTCACGCCGAATTCGCGCTGGTCTTCTTCCGCCGCCTTGACGGCGAGATCAAAGGACGCTGCGTCGCGATGCAGGTGCCGGTAGCCCGCGCGGCGGATCAGATTGTCGGCATGGGCTTCGCGAATGAGGATGTCGTGCTCCGCCGTCGCGTAGGCGATCAGCCGCGCCCAGGCGTCGATCGCCTCGCGATGCCGCTTCGGCGCCGAGTGCCACCAGTAGCGCAGCAGGGGCTCGATATGGAGATGAAGCGACGACAGGCTGTAGCGCACGTCATTGGTGCGGCCGGTCGCGATCTTCAGGAGCGAAGCGAGGTCGCGCGGCATCGGATAGGGGCGCACGGCTTCGGCCTGGATCATCCCGGCATTGCCGTAGCTGGTCTCGCGGCCCGGCTCCCTGCGGTCGACAAGCGTGACCGACCAGCCGCGCTGCCGGAGGTGCAGCGCCGCGCTCACGCCGATCATGCCGCCGCCGAGAACAATCGCGCTTTGCATCGTACTGACCTTGCCAAATCAAAACCGCCCGGTTTGGCCGGGCGGTCTCAACTGATTTGTTCGCCTACTCGCCGCCGCCGAACCGGCGAGACCACCAGCCGGCGCGACGCGGGGCGGCCGGAGTTTCGGTTGCCGCTTCCGGCGCGGGTTCAGCCGCTGGTGCGGGCGGGGCAACCGGCTCTGGCGCTGCCACAACCGGTGTTGCCGGCTCGCTCGCGCTGCTCGACAGGAAGCTCACCTTTTCCCGGACCGTGGAGCGGCGACGCGCAGCCTTGTCGTCGGCCGGCTCTTCGTCCGCGGCGGCAGGAGCGGGCTCAGGCTGGGCCGGCGCCTCAATCTGCACCTCGGCGCGCGGCTCGGGCTCGCTGACCTCAGGCTCGGCGGTGGTGTGTTCGGCCTGCGCGATCGAGGGCGCAGTCTCGCCGCCAAAGCTGTCGAAATCGGCGACGGCGTCGGTCACTTCCGACGGTGCATTGGCTGCGAGCTCGTCGCCGATGGAGCCGGCGAGACCTTCCTCGTTGCCACCGCGACGGCGGCGTCCACCGCGACGACCACGCCGGCGACGGCGATCGCCGTTGCCCTGCTGCTCGCTGCGGGCCGCCTGGTCCTCACCTTCCTCGCCGTCCTGTTCGGACTCGGAATCCTCTTCACCTTCGCTGGCCGCCACGGCCGCTTCGGACGACGCTGGAGCGCCATCCTCGCGCAACTCGCCGTCGCGCGGGGCACCGCGGCCGCGCCGACGCCGGCGGCGCTTGCGGCGCTGGCCATCCTGGTCGGAAGCCGCTTCGCCGCCAGCCTGCTCCTCGGCGAGGCCTTCGGTTTCTTCGGTCTCGACCTCGGATTCCAGCTCCGGATCGAATTCCTCGTCGTCATAGACTTCTTCGGCTACGGGCGGCGGGCTTGCGGCGGCCTGTGCCGCCAGCAGCGCCTTCGCTGCTTCCAGCGTATGCACCTGCTCGCCGCGGTCGATGAGATAGGCCTGCGGTCCGCTGACGCTGGGGTCGGCGATGACGGCCAGCGTGACCTTGAAGCCATTCTCGAGGTCGCGCAGATGGCCGCGCTTGTGGTTCAGCACATAGAGCGCGACGTCGGTGCGGGTGCGGACCACGAGATTGTGGGTCGCGCCCTTCATCAGGATCTCTTCGAGGCCGCGCAGCAGCTGGAGCGCAACCGAGGAGACCGAGCGGACATGGCCGGTGCCGCCGCAATGCGGGCAGGGATCGGTCGAGGATTCCAGCACGCTGGCGCGGATGCGCTGGCGCGACATCTCGAGCAGGCCGAAATGCGAGATGCGGCCGACCTGGATGCGGGCGCGGTCCTGCCGCAGGCAATCGGACAGCTTGCGCTCGACCGCGCGGTTGTTGCGCTTCTCGTCCATGTCGATGAAGTCGATGACGATCAGGCCGGCGAGGTCGCGCAGACGGAGCTGGCGGGCAACCTCTTCGGCCGCTTCCAGATTGGTCTTGAGCGCGGTGTCCTCGATATGGTGCTCGCGGGTCGATCGTCCGGAGTTGACGTCGATCGAGACCAGCGCCTCGGTCTGGTTGATCACGATGTAGCCGCCGGAGCGCAACTGCACGGTCGGAGAAAACATCGCGTCCAGCTGGCTCTCGACGCCCATGCGCGAGAACAGCGGCTGGCCGTCGCGATACTGCTTCACCGCGCTGACATTGGCGGGCATCAGCATCTTCATGAAATCGCGCGCTTCGCGGTAGCCGGACTCACCGGCAACCGAAATCTCGTCGATCTCCTTGTTGTAGAGGTCGCGCAGCGAGCGCTTGATCAGCGAGCCTTCCTCGTAGACCAGGGTCGGGGCCTGCGACTTCAGCGTCAGGTCGCGCACCGTCTCCCACATCCGGATCAAATATTCGAAGTCGCGCTTGATCTCGGGCTTGGTACGGGCGGCGCCGGCGGTGCGCAGGATGATGCCCATGCCCTCGGGCACGTCGAGATCCTGCACAACTTCCTTCAGGCGGGAACGATCCTGGGCGCTGGTGATCTTGCGGCTGATGCCGCCGCCGCGCGCGGTGTTCGGCATCAACACGGCATAGCGGCCGGCGAGCGAGAGATAGGTGGTCAGCGCCGCGCCCTTGTTGCCGCGCTCTTCCTTGACGACCTGCACCAGCATCACCTGGCGGCGCTTGATGACTTCCTGGATCTTGTACTGGCGGCGCGGGCGGAAGGTGCGCTCCGGCACCTCCTCCATCACGTCGTCGCCGCCGACGGATTCGACGTGTTCCTCTTCGGCTTCCTCGCCGTCCTCGTCCTCGTCGTCTTCCTCCTCGGACTCCTGATGGCGAGCATCAGTGCTTTCGCCGGCAGCGTAGACGGCGTCGGCCGGTTCGGCGGAGGCGGTCACGGCTTCGGCGAGAGCCTCGGCATGGGCCTCGGATGCGATAGCCTCCTGCGGTTCGGCAGCGGTCTCGGTCGCGACCACGAGCTCGGCGCCGAAGGCTGCGACAGGCGCGGGCGTCTCGTCGGCATGATCATGGTCGTGATGATCGTGCTCGTCATGACCATGGTCGTCATGACCGTGGGCGTGATGGTGATCGTCATCATTGGCATGATGATGGTCGTGACCATGTCCTTCGTGGTCATGATCGTGATGATCATGGTCGCCATGATCGTGGTCGTGGTGGTCGTGGCCTTCGTGCTCGCCGCGATGTTCCGCATCGGCGTGCAGATGCTCGCCCTCGTGCGACGCACCCTCGGTGTGCAGGGCGTCGCTCTCGACCGGCTGGGCCGCTGGATCGGCGCCGGCCTCGAGGCCCTCAACGATGTCGCTGCGGACGCGTTCGCCTTGACTGCGGCGGCGGGAATTGCGGTGGCGCGACCGGCGGCGGCCGTGGGAGCGGTTCTCGCTCTCTTCCTCAGCCTCGCGATGGGCCTGTTCCTCGGCCTCGATCAGCGCCTGCCGGTCGGCGACCGGGATCTGGTAGTAATCGGGATGGATTTCGCTGAAGGCGAGGAAGCCGTGGCGGTTGCCGCCATATTCGACAAAGGCGGCCTGGAGCGAAGGCTCCACCCGGGTGACCTTGGCGAGGTAGATATTCCCGCGCAGTTGCTTGCGTTGTGCGGTCTCGAAATCAAACTCTTCGACGCGATTGCCGCGGACCACGACGACCCGGGTCTCCTCCGGGTGGGTGGCATCGATCAACATCTTGTTGGGCATGTCTTAACTCTTGGCGGCGGCGGGCGCGATTCACCGTGGGCGCGATCTGCGCTGCCGGGTGACGCGACGGTCCACCTGATTCGGGGGTGAGGGGAAGGCCGAAACGCCGTCTCTCGCGCCTTGCCGAAACGGAAGCTGGAGGGCCGAAGCGGCGCGCGGGATTGTCACTCCGCAGCGTCGCGAACGGTCCTTCAGAATTCGTCGGCACAGTCTGGCGCATCAAGCGTCGGCCCGTATGAAACATTGGGCGGCGGGGCCGCCCCTCAATCAGTTGCTGCTGGCCAGGCATGGCGCGAGCGCGCTCGCCTTGGGGATTACGAACCGCTCCCTTGGGATTAAGGGACCGGGTAACGAGTCACGTCGCTGTCAAAACCGTCCCGGAAACGCGGTGGTAACCAGGGACCGTCCGCCACCGGGGCTTGACCCGCTCCACCTCGCTGCCGCGCACCGCGCTGGTCTTTGAGGGGAACGGAAAAACGCTGGAATTCCCAAACCTTGAGAGTTCCGGCGCTGCACCGGGAGGCTGAACGCGACACAACCGGAAATATCGGCCGTCAGCACTCCGTACATACGTGGAATGGACCAACCGTGCAAGGGAGCGTCGCACGGCGGTCACAGTCGGGGAGTTTCGTATATCTGTCATTAAGCGACGATTAACCCTGTGGTTCTATTGCGTTAGAAGGGCCGCTCGGAGGCACTGAATCGGTGACGAGCCGCACAAATCAAAGGGTTTTGCTGGGATGCGCGCTTCTGTGCGCCGCAGCATTGGTATGCGCTGATTCCTGGCGCCTGAGCGCGGCGGAAAGCCAACCGCAACCCTCTGTTGCGGTAGCGAATTTTCCAACCGCGTCCGCCGCCCGGCTGGCCGGCGATGGCAAGCAGACCCGTTTCATCCTCGACATCGATCAGGCCGTCACATTCCGCGCCGTGACGCTCGCCGACCCGTATCGGGTGGTGGTCGATGTGCCCCAGGTCAATTTTCAACTGCCCGCGGGCACCGGGGTCGAGGGGCGGGGACTGGTCAAGGCCTTCCGCTACGGGCTGGTCATGCCCGGCGGCTCGCGAATCGTGTTCGATCTGACAGGCCCGGCCAAGATCGCCAAGTCCTACGTGCTGGAGGCCGCCAATGGCCAGCCGGCCCGGCTCGTGCTCGAGCTGGAGGAGGTCGACCGGACCGCCTTCGTGCAGTCGCTCGTCCCCGAGAAACGCCCCGAACTGCGGCCCGCAATCGCCGACGCGCCGCCGGCAACGGTTCCGGCCGCCGCAACTCCGGAAGCCGGGCAGCAAAAGGTCGACGGCCGCCCGATCGTCGTGATCGATCCTGGCCATGGCGGCATCGACAACGGCACGCAGTCGGGCGGCGAGAGCGAGAAGAACCTGGTGCTGGCCTTCGGCCTGGCGCTGCGCGACCGGCTGGACAAGACCGGCAAATTCCGCGTGGTGATGACACGGGACGACGACACCTTCATTCCGCTCAACGACCGGGTCAAAGTCGCCCGCGGGCTCAAGGCCGCCTTGTTCGTCTCCATCCACGCAGACGCCCTTCCGAAGGCCGAGGGCGATGCGCAGGGCGCGACCATCTACACGCTGTCCGACAAGGCCTCCGACGCCGAGGCGCAGCGGCTGGCGGATGCGGAAAACCGGGCGGACGCGATCGCCGGTTTCAACCTCGCGGAAGAGCCGACCGACGTCGCGGACATCCTGATCGACCTCACCCAGCGAGAAACTCGTACCTTTTCAAGCCGTTTTGCCCGCCTGTTGATGGGCGAAATGAAGTCGTCGGTGCGGATGCACAAGCATCCCCTGAAGTCGGCCGGCTTCCGGGTCCTCAAGGCGCCAGACGTGCCGTCGGTGCTGGTCGAGATCGGCTATGTCTCCAACAAGGGCGACCTCGAGCATCTGGTCTCCGAGGGCTGGCGGTCCAAGGCCGTGGGCTCGATGGCGCAGGCGATCGACGGGTTCCTGACCAAGCGGATGGCCACGGCCGGATCGTCAAATTGACGACCGGGGGATCGTCGAATTGACGACCGGGAGGCGTCGAATTGAGAGGGATTTTCCGTCCCGTTGCAAAAGCCCTAGTTTGGCCACAGCGGGCGCTTTATAAAAATGCCGCAGGGGGTTCCGGAATCGGCGAGAATCCCGTTCGGCAAGCGTCTTGGTCCGGCACTGATGTAATTGAGTAGGCCGGTGAATTCGCGACGTGGAGTTGGCGCCTGTTTTGGGTGCCTTGAGCTGATCCAGAGTTTGAACGGATAAACATATAATGCGCTTGCTGGTGCGGTTCATGGGCTTCCTGTTCGCCGCGGGAACGGTGGTGTTCCTTGTCGGTGTCGGGGCCGTGGCAGGCCTGATCTGGCATTTCTCCAAGGACTTGCCGGACTACTCTCAGCTTCAGGATTACGAGCCGCCGGTGATGACCCGCGTGCACGCGGTCGACGGCTCGCTGCTCGGCGAATACGCCAAGGAGCGGCGGCTGTATCTGCCGATCCAGGCGGTGCCGAAGCTGGTGATCAACGCCTTCCTCGCGGCCGAGGACAAGAATTTCTACGAGCATGGCGGCATCGACTACACCGGCATGGCGCGCGCCGGCGTGCTCTTCATCCAGAACTACGGCTCGAACCGGCGTCCGCAGGGCGCCTCCACGATCACCCAGCAGGTCGCCAAGAACTTCCTTCTGACCAACGAGGTCTCCTTCGCCCGCAAGATCAAGGAAGCCTTGCTGGCGATGCGCATCGAGAAGACCTATTCGAAGGACAAGATCCTCGAGCTGTATCTGAACGAGATCTATCTCGGCCTCGGCGCCTACGGCATCGCGGCCGCTTCGCTGGTGTATTTCGACAAGTCGGTGAACGAGCTGACGGTCGCGGAAGCGTCCTATCTGGCCGCGTTGCCGAAGATGCCCGCGACGCTGCATCCGGTGCGCAACCGCGATCGCGCCATCGAGCGCCGCAACTACGTGATCGACCGTCTGCTGGAGAACGGCTGGATCAAGCAGGCCGACGCCGACAAGGCGCGCAAGGAGCCGCTGGCCGTTACCAACCGATCCAACGGTGCCCACACCTTCGCCGGCGAATATTTCGCCGAGGAAGTCCGCCGCGACATCTTCGAGCGCTACGGCGAGAAGAAGCTCTACGAAGGCGGTCTGTCCGTCCGCACCACGCTCGATCCGAAGATCCAGGTCATGGCGCGCAAGGCCATGGTCGCCGGCCTCGTGAATTATGACGAGCAGCAAGGCTATCGCGGCGCCATGAGCAAGCTCGATATTTCGGGCGATTGGGGCGTGAAGCTCGCCGAGATCAAGTCGCTGTCCGACATCTCGCCATGGCGCATGGCGGTGGTGCTGGAGACCAGCGACCAGTCGGCGCGCATCGGCTTCCAGCCGAACCGCGAACTCGGCGGCGCCATCAGCAAGCAGCGCGAGACCGGCATCGTCACGGTCGACGGCGTACGCTGGGCGAGGGCGGCCCAGGGCAATGCCAAGGGGAAGACTCCGACGTCCGTCGCGCAGGTGTTGCAGCCCGGCGACGTGATCTATGCCGATCCGCTCTACACCAAGGAGGGACAGCCGGTCGAAGGCCAGTACCGCCTGCGCCAGATCCCCGAAGTGTCCGGTGCGATGGTGGCGATGGATCCCTGGACCGGCCGCGTGCTCGCGATGGTCGGCGGCTTCTCGTTCGACCAGAGCCAGTTCAACCGCGCCACCCAGGCCTACCGGCAGCCGGGCTCGTCGTTCAAGCCGATCGTCTATTCGGCCGCGCTCGACAACGGCTATACGCCCTCGACCGTCGTGCTCGACGCGCCCATCGAGATCGACCAGGGCCAGGGCGCCGGCGTGTGGCGGCCCGAGAACTTCTCGTCCGGCAAATTCCAGGGGCCCGTCACGCTGCGCAACGCGCTGCGGCAGTCGCTGAACACCGTGACGGTGCGCCTCGCGCAGGACATCGGCATGCCCCTGATCGGCGAATATGCGCGCCGCTTCGGCGTCTATGACGAATTGCCGAACTATCTATCCTACGCGCTCGGCGCCGGCGAGACCACGGCGATGCGCATGGTCACGGCCTATTCGATGCTCGCCAATGGCGGTCGCCGGGTGAAGCCGACCTTGATCGACCGCATCCAGGACCGTTACGGCCGCACTATCTTCAAGCACGACCAGCGCGAATGCCGCGGCTGCGACGCGCCGGGCGGCTGGAAGAATCAGGTCGAGCCGCAGCTGATCGACCGCCGCGAGCAGGTGCTGGATTCCATGACCGCCTATCAGATCACCGAGCTGATGGAAGGCGTGGTCCAGGCCGGTACCGCAACCGTGGTCAAGGAGGTCGGCAAGCCGATCGCCGGCAAGACCGGCACCACCAACGAGGCCAAGGACGCCTGGTTCGTCGGCTTCTCGCCCGACGTCGCCGTCGCGATCTATATGGGCTACGACAAGCCGCGCGCGCTCGGTAGGGGCAACGCCGCGACCGGCGGCCATCTGGCCGCACCCATCGCGCGCGACTTCCTCAAGCTTGCACTCGCCGACAAGCCCGCCGTTCCATTCAAGGTACCGGCCGGCATCAAGCTCGTACGCGTCGTCTCCAAGACCGGTATGCGCGCCGGTCCCGGCGAGACCGGCGGAACCATCCTCGAAGCCTTCAAGCCGGGCACGGCGCCGCCGGACAATTATTCGGTGATCGGCGTTGCCGATGCCGACGGGCGCGGCGGCGTGCCGGCGTCGCAGCAGCAGCAGCCGGATTCCGGCTTCTTCATGCGGCCGGGCACCGGCGGGCTGTACTAGCGGATAAGACAGACGATCGCGGTTCCGGCGGTTGCGCTTTGCAGCCGCCGCCGCTACATCCCAGCTCCAATGCACGCGGGCTTCCGCGAGATCAGAGAACGACATGCGCGCCGAAATCGAACGGTTGGTAGAAGAGATCAAGCAGTCAGTCGGGCTGCTGAGGAGGCATCTTTGACGTCGAGAAATCGACGGCGCGCCTCGCTGAGCTGAACAAGCTCGCTGAAGATCCCAACCTCTGGAACGATCCCCAGAAAGCCCAGAAGCTGATGCAGGAGCGCACCTCGCTTGAGGATTCGCTCTCCGGCATCGGCAAGGTCGAGCAGGAGCTCGAAGACGACATCGGCATGATCGAGCTCGGCGAGGCCGAGGGCGATGCCGGCGTCGTCACTGAGGCTGAAACCGCGCTGAAGAACCTCAAGAAGGAAGTCGCGCGGCGCGAGCTCGAGGCGCTGCTGTCGGGCGAGGCCGATCGTTTCGATTCTTATCTCGAAGTCCATGCCGGCGCCGGCGGCACCGAGAGCCAGGACTGGGCGCAGATGCTGCTGCGCATGTATACGCGCTGGGCCGAGACGCACGGCTTCAAGGTCGAATTCCTCGAAGAGTCCGAGGGCGAAGAGGCCGGCATCAAGTCCGCGACGATCCAGGTCTCGGGCCACAACGCCTATGGCTGGCTGAAGACGGAGGCGGGCGTGCACCGGTTGGTGCGCATCTCGCCGTTCGATTCCAATGCGCGGCGGCACACCTCGTTTTCGAGCGTGCAGGTGTTCCCCGTCATCGACGACAGCATCAAGATCGACATCAAGGAAGCCGACGTCCGCGTCGACACCATGCGCTCGGGCGGCGCCGGCGGCCAGCACGTCAACAAGACCGAATCCGCGGTGCGCCTGACGCATATTCCGACCGGCGTTGCCGTGGTCTGCCAGGCCGGCCGCTCCCAGCACAAGAACCGGGCGCAGGCCTGGGACATGCTGCGCGCACGGCTTTACGAGATCGAGCTGAAGAAGCGCGAGGAGAAGGCTGCCGCCGACCAGGCCGCCAAGACCGATATCGGCTGGGGCCACCAGATCCGCTCCTACGTGCTGCAGCCCTACCAGATGGTGAAGGACCTGCGCACCGGCGTGCAGACCTCCGACACCTCGGGCGTTCTGAACGGCGAGCTCGACGACTTCATGGCCGCGACGCTGGCGCAGCGTGCCTTCGGCACCACCGGCGCTGATATCGAGGACGTCGACTGATGTCCCGCGTCGCCTTCATCGGGTTGGGGCGGATGGGCCACGGCATGGCCGGGCGCTATCTCGATGCCGGCTTCACGGTGACGCTGTGGAATCGCAGCAAGGCAAAAGCGGACGACCTGATCGCGCGCGGTGCGCATTGGGCGACGTCGCCTGAGGATGCCGCGATCGATGCCGATGCGGTCGTGACCATGGTCGCTGATGACGAAGCCTCGCGCGCGGTCTGGCTCGGGCCTGAGGGCGCGGCCAAGACGGCAAAGGCCGGCACCATTGCGATCGAGTGCTCCACCGTCTCCTATGACCACGCCCGCGAGATGGGCCGCGAACTGAACGCGCGCGGGCTGATCTACATCGACTGCCCCGTGACGGGATTGCCGGATGCGGCAGCGGCCGGAAAGCTGACGCTGCTCGCCGGCGCTGACGCAGCTGATCTCGAACGTGCGCGGCCGTTTCTCGAACCGATCGGCTCGACCATCCGCCATTTCGGCGCGGTCGGCTCCGGCACCGTCTACAAGCTCATCAACAATCTCCTGGGCGCGATCCAGATCGCGGGCCTTGCCGAAGGCCTCGCCATCGCCGAGCAGGCCGGGCTCGACATGAACCTGGTGCTGGAATCGATCCAGGCCGGCGTCGCGGCAAGCCCGCAGGTGCAGCGTCATTCCAAGCGCATGGTCGCCCGCGATTTCAGCGGCGCGACGTTTACGGCGGCGCTGCGGCACAAGGATGCCGCCTATGCGGTGAAGCTCGCCGAAAGCCTGCTGGCCGACAAGCCGCTGGTCTCGCGCGCTGCGGTCGAGTCCTACGCGCAGGCGAAGGCCGCAATGCCCGACGACGATGAAGGCAAGATGATCGAGCTGGTGTCGCGGCCGAAGAAGCCGACCTAGCTGGACGCATCAACATGGGGCAGCCTCGTTCGGATCGCGGTCTCGGCATTGCCCTCGTCATCGCTGCCGCAGTTGCCTGGAGCACGGCGCCGTTCTTCACGCGCCTCTTGCCGTTCGATCCCTGGACGATCCTGTTCTGGCGCGGCCTGTTCGCGGGCAGCCTGATCAGCGTGTTTCTTGTCGTGATGCAGGGCCGCGCTGCGCTGTGGCAATTGGTCGTGCCGGGGAAGGGCGGCCTGCTCGTCGCGTCCTTGTCCGCGGTCGGCATGGTCTCGTTCATTCCCGCGCTTCAGATGACCAAGGTCATGAATGTGGCGGTGCTGATCGCCACCCAGCCCTTCGTTGCGGCTGCGCTGGCGTGGCTGTGGCTCGGCGAAGCCGCGACATGGCGTACGCTGACCGCGAGCCTGATCGCCTTTGCCGGCGTGGTCATCACGGTCGGCGGTGTGCAAGCCGGCGCCGATCTCGGCGGCGTCGCGCTGAGCTGCCTGATGGTGCTCGCCATCTCCGCCATGACGGTCGTGGTCCGGCGTCATCGCGAGACGTCGATGGTGGCCGCGGCAGCGCTGTCGAACTTCATGGGGAGCCTCGTCAGTCTTCCCTTTGCCCACGACATCGCCCATGTCGGCGGCAACAGCCTTGCGATCCTCGCGATGTTCGGCTGCCTCCAGGTCGCGCTCGGCCTGACCTTCTACATGCTCGGCTCGCGCTTGTTGCCTTCGGGGCAGGCCTCATTGATCGCGACGCTGGAAACGCCGCTGATGCCGTTCTGGATCTGGGTCGCCTTCCGGGAGTTGCCCGCCGTCCACGCGCTCATCGGCGGCGCGCTGGTGATTGGAGCGGTAGTTGCTGATATCGTTGGGGATGCGCGGAAGCGCGAAAAGACCTAACAGGCCGACATGTCGGGGCAGTTGTCATTTCGGAAGCTGAACGAGGGGTGGAATGCCGAGCCCAATGCGCCGTACCCGCGAGTGGGCCTATCAAACCATGACGTCCTTCTGCGCTTTTTGCTGAACCCTTTTCTTTTCAAGGCCTTTTCGGAGGAGGATGAGGGCCTCCTTCGTTTCGAGAATTGTGTCCGATATCGTCTTGGGGCAACCAACGATGAGGGATGGTTTCGTGGGCAATGCCGATACAGCAAGCTGGCACCAGATTGGGGGGAGTTCTACGAAATCTCAGGTCCCGATCCCCATCTGATGGAGCCGATCGATTGGAAGATTGCGGGTGGAGCTTCGACGTCGTCGCGTCACTTCCTGTTCTATCTTCGCGATGAGACGTTTGAGTGCATCGCCGACGACTGGAGTTTCGAACCTGTTCCGGAAAATGCGCTGATCCACAAGCTGCGCGCCGGCTGAGGCGAGCCGCGCCTTCCCGGTCTCCGTCTCATCGGAAATCGGGTGGCGCTATCTGGCGACCTGGACTAGGTCGGCTGCCGAGGTGAAGCGCATGCCCCCAAACGACAACCGGATCGACGCGCGAGACTGGTCGCTGCTTGCGGTGCTCTCGATCCTCTGGGGCGGCTCGTTCTTCTTCAACGGCGCGGCCTTGCGGGAATTGCCGCCGCTGACACTGGTGTTTTTGCGCGTTGCGCTCGGCGCGGCCATTCTGCTGCCATTGCTCCGGATGCAGGGCATCGGGCTTCCCAAGGGAGTGACGGGCTGGAAGCCGTTCGTCGCCATCGGGCTGCTCAACAACGTCATCCCGTTCTCGCTGATCGTGCTCGGCCAGACCTTCATTCCGAGCGGACTGGCCTCGATCCTGAACGCGACCACGCCGCTCTTCACGGTGATGGTGATGGCGGCGGCCGGCGAAGAGGCCCTGCAGATGCGTCGGGTGGCCGGCGTGGCGCTCGGCCTCGCCGGCGTGATCATCCTGCGGGGATGGGGCATCGAGACGCGGCCGGGTCAGGGGCTCGGCATCCTGCTCTGCCTGGGCGGCGCGTTCAGCTATGGCTTTGCGGCGCTGGCCGCGCGGCGGTTGCTGAAGGACACGCCTCCGCTGGGAACGGCGACGTTTCAGCTGATGGCATCGACGGTGATGATGGCGATCGTTGCCGGCGCCATGGAGCAGCCGTGGCACCTTTCGATGCCGGGCCTGACGACCTGGCTCGCGGTGCTTGGCCTTGCCGCCCTCTCGACGGCGCTCGCCTACATCGTCTTCTTTCAGATCCTGCGACGTTCAGGCGCGACCAATGTGATGCTGGTGACGTTGCTCATTCCCGTCACCGCCATCCTGCTGGGATGGCTGGTGCTGGGTGAGCCGATCTCCGCGCGCGAGATCGTAGGCGCCATCGTCATCGGCAGCGCATTGCTCGTGATCGACGGGCGCGCTGAAAGGCTGCTGCGGCGCGTGCCGTAAGTTCTCGATCCGGCGTTTCACGCCACGGAAAATCGCGGCGCTTGCCAGCGGCGAACGGCCTTGCGACACTCTCCGCAAAACAAGACTACAAAACATAGGGGAGAGAACGATGCCGGGTCGTCGCGAAAGCCTTGCTGCCCTCGCCATTCTTGCTGCCGGCGTGCTCGTCACGGCACCGGCCTTGGCGCAGAAGAAATACGATCTCGGCGCCACCGACACCGAAGTCAAGATCGGCAACATCATGCCCTATAGCGGGCCGGCGTCGTCCTATGGCGTGATCGGCAAAACCGAGGCCGCCTATTTCAGGATGATCAACGACCAGGGCGGAATCAACGGCCGCAAGATCAACTTCATCAGCTATGACGACGCCTATTCGCCGCCGAAGGCGATCGAGCAGGCGCGCAAGCTGGTCGAAAGCGACGAGGTGCTGCTGATCTTCCAGCCGCTCGGCACGCCCTCGAACTCCGCGATCATGAAATACATGAACGCCAAGAAGGTGCCGCAGCTGTTCGTCGCTTCCGGCGGCACCAAGTTCGGCGACCCCAAGAATTTCCCGTGGACCATGGGTTTCCAGCCGAATTACCAGAGCGAGGGGCGGATCTACGCAAAATACATCCGCGATCATTTCCCCAACAGCAAGATCGCGGTGTTCTGGCAGAACGACGACGCCGGCAAGGACCAGTTCAAGGGCCTGAAGGACGGGCTCGGCGACAAGGCGGGCATGATCATCGCCGACAAGTCCTATGAGGTCAGCGATCCCTCGATCGACTCGCAGATCGTGGCGCTGCACGACTCGGGCGCCGACATCTTCTTCTCATGGGCCGCCCCGAAGGGATCGGCGCAAGCGATCCGCAAGGTCGGAGAGCTCGGCTGGAAACCAAAGTTCTTCCTCGCCAATACCGCGACCTCGGTCGCTTCAGTGCTCAAGCCCGCCGGGCTCGACTATTCCAAGGATATCATCTCGACCGTCTATCTGAAGGATCCGACCGACCCAACCTGGGACAAGGACCCGGCGGTGGTGAAGTGGCGCGAATTCATGGACAAATATTATCCCGATGGCGACAAGGCCAACAGCAACAACATCTACGGCTATGTGCAGGCCGAGGCGATGGCGCAGGTGTTGAAACAGTGCGGCGACAACCTCACGCGTGACAACGTGATGAAGCAGGCCACCAGCCTGAAGAACTTTCACACCGACCTGATGCTGCCCGGGATCATGGTGAACACCTCCGCCGACGACTACTTTCCGATCGAGCAGATGCAGCTGATGCGCTTCAACGGACAGGCCTGGGAGCTGTTCGGCGACGTCATCACCGGCGAGGTCGGCCACGAGCGGAGTCCGTAGTTCGGTTGTATGTGACGGACAGCGGTCGCGGTGCCCAACTCCGCCAAAGAAATGTCCTCCCGGGTGTGTTCTACTTCACATTGTAGCCGGGTCGGCCAGCGTAGTCTTCCCTATTGTTCCTTTTGTTCGGGCACCTGGGTCGACGCGCGCTGCGTCTCCACGATGTCCCTGATCTGAATTGTGCCCTGCCTCGGCGAGGGCAGAGCCAATCATGCAAGCGTCGCCTGCTATGTGGGAGCGCGTAACATGGACATCATTGAAGCGATCGTTACGAAGAGCCAATGGATTATTGCGATCTTGGCACTCTTTGTCGTGGCCTGGGCTCGCTTCAACTCTCCGCCCACCAATCGGTCCGGTACGACCTTCGCGCTGTTCTTCTGGGGGGTGATATTCTACTACGCCCTGATGATACCGCTCTGGCTGGTCGTCATGATCGGACTCGTCCAGGGCAGCATCGGGTTCGACTTCATCGTCGGCCAGGTGAAGGCGGTAGATCCAAAGGCGCAGGCGCAACTGGCTCAATATGCTCCGATCGTGGCCGTGCTCATCATCGTCGTCGCTTCGCAATTCCGGCAGGTGGCACGGATCGACCGGGCCGCGCGCGCATTTTGTGTCAGATTGGCCGCCATTCCGCGTGAAGCCGACCGACTCGCATTTGAACTCGCGCAAACCACGGGTTTCGTCCCGCGCGACGACCTTCGAAGCAAGGTGACCAAAATCGTTTCGGAGAATATCGGTCCGCAAGCGTTGAGTTTCAGCAGGGACGGTACTCTTCCCGACCGCTTCACAAGAGCCATCGGCCTTTACAACCTGTTCGTCGGACCCCGGCAGAATGCCGCGGCACTCGACTTCACCGGAAATGGCTATGGCCGATCCGCCTACGCCATGATCATGCAATTGGGCGACGCGGTGGCGGCTCGTGCGGATGCCCGTTACGAAGAGATGATGCACGCCGGTCTTGCCTTTTTCACGTCGTCGCTTCCAACCCCGGAATTGAAGGACGCTTTGAACCGCAACATTGCTGAGGTTACCAACCTCACTTGCGGCCTCGTGTCTCGCTATGTCCTGTTTTGCGAACGGACCCATAGCGGCCGATTGCAGCGGCTAGCGAGGATGGGCTTCGCCTACAGTCCGGGGCCGACCTTTGGGCTGGATCAATGGGCGACGACGATCTTCCTCGTGACGGCCTGGAGCATTGGCATGATGGTGTTCATGCCGGGAACACTTCCGATCGACGTCGGCAAGGTGCTGACGATTGCGGTCACGTTCGGCGCTTCGATCGGCTTCGCAGTCCTGGGCGCGATCGTCGTGGCGCAACGCTTCATCGGACGCAAGGAAGGCAACACACCCGGATATCCGCCTATCGCCGAGTTGGTTGTCGCCGGTCTCGTCGTCGTGGGGCTGTCGATTGGGCTCCGGATCGGCATTCCACTAGTGTCCGCCCTGATGCAGGGAGGAGGATATCAGGACGTTCTTAGGCAGTTCATCGAGCGGCTATACGGCGTCATCACGCCTTTCATCTGTACGATTTCCCTCGGGCTCATTTGTTCCTACATGGGATGTTCGCGGATGAGCTGGTACCGCGTGGCGGCCCTCGGGGCTCTCGCGAACGGCGCCGCGCTGACCTGTGCGGGGTGGCTGGTCGCGCATATGATCGGCCAGCAAGTACTGGCTCTGTTCTATGTACATCCGCAGGATGCGATCCAACTGGTGGCGTTAAGCACTGGCTTAACCGGCTTCATCGTCGGCGGCATGGTCCTCGCGGTCTTCAATGAGTCCGAGCGCATACGCAACGTCACTGCTGAGCGGATAGCCACCAGTCCGCACAAGGAGTTTCCATTGCATGATGCGCCGTCGATTGCCGGCGGACTCGAACCTCCGCCAGCGACGTCTAGGTTCGACGTCGCCGATGATCTTGGCTACCGCGATCGCGCGGGAGTGGAGGCCTTCGAGGGGGACTACGTCTGCTTCAGGCCCGCGTTCTCCAACCCCGAGATCATCAGTGCCTACATCATCGGCATTCATTGGGACGAAACCGAGTCCTGTCTCATGTTCGAGGAACGCGAACGTGTTGATGCCGGGCACACGCAGAGGGGCCGTGTCTACATCCCGGATGGACGCCCGTTCCTGAACTTCGTCACCCTCGAAAAGGGAGCGATACGTCTGATCATGGTGTCACGTCCCGATAAGAGAAACGAGCCCGCACGCGGTCTGATCACGACGCTGTCCAATCCCGGTGGCGCCCAGTTTACGCCGGCGAGCGCTCCGATCGTTCTCAGGCGTGTGGTCGATCACACGCTTCAACTCGGCTTCATTCGGCCGGGAGCGCTCAGCTACGAAAGCTATCGCCGCGAACTCGAAATGGTGGTGCCCGATTTCGGCGTCTTTGCGCTGGCTCCCCCCCAGGCGGCTTGCGTGGCGGCGGAGTAAAAGGCCTAGTCGGCGCTGAGCCGCACGCCGGCGCGCAGAAATTTCTGCGAATCGACCGCTTCACCCTCGATGCGGGTCTCATAATGCAAATGCGGTCCGGCTTTCGCTTTCAGCACCATGCCGCCGGCGACGCCGACGCCGAGCACATACATCCACCCCGCGTGGAAGTCGAACAAATGCGAGTTCAGAAGCGAGCTCGCGATGTTCTGTACGACGGCGACGGGCCCGATCCAGGCCGCAAGGCCTTCGTCCAGGAACAGGCGAAGGTGGGCGATCCACATGGCGTAGAGCAGGACGACGCCGAGTACGCCCCATTGCATCGCGACATTGAGGGTCTGGTTGTGGGGATTGCTGACGATCTCCGCATCGAGGCGGCTTCCACCGGTGGCGGCGTGCTCGAACTGGCGCTTGATCGACCCGGTGCCGTGACCGGTCAGGGGCGCCTCGGCAAAGGCGTGAAGCGCCTTGCGCCAATAGGTCAGGCGTTGGGCGGTCGAGGCTCGGCTGATGTCCTCATGGCCGTGGCGGTATTCGACGGCGATGTCTGCAATGCGGTGGCGCAGATAGGGCGAGGTCGTCCAGGCCAGCGCGCTCGCGGTTATTGTGCCCGCGAGCAGGACCAGCGCCGCGCGCCGGCTCAAATGCCTCCAGGCGAGCAGTCCAAGCAGCACCGCGATGCACAGCAGCGCCGTGCGCGCGAAGGCGACGAACACCATGTTGGTGACGAACAGCAGGATCAATGCCAGACAGATGGCTGTCGCGACCACGCTTCCGCCACGCCAGAAGGTCAACGCCGGCAGCGCGAGCGCAAAGGCGCACAGCGTGAATTCCTGGCTCTGGTCGATGTAGTTCTTGACGGGAACGCCGGCCGACGCGGTCGCGGTGAGTTTCCAGGCGGGATCGTGCAGCACGATCCAGGAGTAGACTGCAAGCAGCGCGCAGGATGCGAGAAAGCCAAGGAAAACCCAGAAACCGCGTTCGGATCGGCTGAAGTGATAGAGCAGTGCTGGAATGAGCACGAGCTTTGCGACCGGCTTGATCGCATGCAACCGGTCGGCCCACGCGCCGTCCGACCAGAGCGTGCCGAGAAGCGCGAGCAGCAGGAAGGCAAGGGGCAGGGCGAACGCAGGCCGTGCGAGCTGGCGTCCATAGTCGCGCCAGTCGATGGTCGGCGTCACCACAAGCAGCCAGAGCCCGACGAAGATCGAAGGCGCTGTGGTCGACCAGGGCAGCGACGCCGCGATCAGCACGGCGAGCACATCGGCGGCCCCGATCAGAGTGGGCGATTTGCCCATGGCTTGCCATCGGGCGTGCAAGGCTTTTCGACCGGCCGGGCCGGACGATACCGCGGTTTCAGCAGTCATGTGCAACGACGCTTATTGCGCGGCGGCCAGGCTTTCCCTGGGCCTCTCATGCCCGAGGAAGTCGCGCGCCTGGGTCTCGTAGCCGAAGCGCTCGGCGAGCTCGTGTCGCCTCGCGCGGATACGGCCGCGGCATTCCTCCTGCCGCATCAGCACGCGGGTGATTGAAGCTGCGATCGCATCGGTCGAGAACGGATCGAAATAGTCGGCGAGCTCGCCTGCGACCTCACGGAACACCGCGATATCGGAGCACAGCACCGGCGTGTTCGCGGCCAGCGCCTCGATGATCGGTATGCCGAAGCCTTCGGCCAGGCTCGGCATGATCAGCCCGTGCGCCTCCGAGATCATGGCGGCCTTTTCATGCTCGTCGACATAGCCGGCGAAGCGGACATTTGGCGGCAGGTTGCGCATCCGGCTGATCTGGCCCGCATGACCGATCACCACGAGATCGGCCTGAGGGACGTTGCGGAAGGCGCGAATGACGGTGGCGACGTTCTTGCGCGGCTCGTTCGACACGATGATGACGAAGTTCGGCCGCCCCGGACGCCCCGACAGGGCTGGGAGGTGGAGGACATCCGGGGCGTCGAACCGGGTGCGGGGATACACGACCCGCGCCGGCAGGTGCGCAAATTGCGGCAACAGTTCCCTGAACCGCATCATGCTATAGTTTGAAACGAAGGCGAGCTCGTCAGCCTGGCGCAGGCTGGTGCCGATCCGCGCCAGGAACTGGCGCGTGGCGATGTCGCTGAGTTTGAGGTCGGTGAGCGGCAGTAAATCGTGGACGACGCAGATCACCTTGGCGTTCGGCTTGCGCCTGATCGCGACCCGCGTCGGGGTGTCCACAACGATGAGATCATAGTCACGCGCGTCGATCCGCGGCGGTGGCAGCAGGAAGAAGGCCGAGGAGTCCTGATAGTTGAAGAATCCGGGCTCGAGCTGGAATTCGCCGAACAGTTCGAGATGGCGCATATCCGGCGGAATGTATTCGAGCGCGGCGGTCCGGTTCTCGATCAGCCGGGCTTGCAGGCCAAGCAGGCCGATCGCGCGCAGGAGGCAGAGGATATTGTCCCGCGACAGCAGCATGGTGGCCTTGTGGCGGAGCCAGTCGAACCTGCGACGCGCGCCGCTGAGCATCACCGGCCCGCTCACGTTGACCTCGTCGAGGAAGCGATAAAGAGCGAGCAGCTCGATGTTGCGTGACTGCGCCGGAAACAGCTTCGTGCGTCGCTCGCGCCGACATAGCTTGCGGTAACGCTTTGAGGTTTCCACCAGCAACGTGAGTTCGTGACCTTCCGACGCGAGCGACCGTACCAATTCCCGGGTGAAGTGGAAGATGCCGCGCTTGTGATTGGGTTGTCCGAGCGACTCGGACACGACCAGGATGTTCTGTTTCATGCGCGTTTCTCTCGGAGCTCAAAGGTGTGCGTGACGGGCGGCTCGACCGCGATGGTCGAGGCGATGCGGCCGTGATCGAGGTTGACGATGCTGGAGCAGGTGCGGCGCAGCAGCGGCAGGTCGTGCGAGGCGATGATCACGATCGCTGCCTGCGAGACCAGGTTTTGCAGCCGCCTCTCGGCCTTCTCCGCAAAATGCTCGTCGACGACGCTGAGCCATTCGTCGAGCAGCAGGATGTCGGCCGGGAAAGCGGTGGCGGTCGCGAACAACACCCGCATCAGCATGCCCGAGGAGAACATCCGCAGGGGCAGGCGCTGCATGCGCGCTTCGAGCTCGGTGAAGGCCCAGATCTCGTCGATCACGCTGCGTGTGGGCTTGCGACCGCTGATCCGCAGCAGCAGTGCGATGTTGTCCTCCGCCACGAAGTCCAGATTGACCCCGGCGTTCAGGCCGAGCAGGGGCACGACGTTGCCCCGGACCGTGACGCGGCCACTGCTCGGCGGATAGACACCGGCGATCAGGCGCAGCAGCGTCGACTTGCCGGAGCCGTTGGGCCCGGCAAGCCCGATACGGGCGCCGGCTTCGGCCTCGATCGAGACGTTGTCGACGGCGCGGATGATCCGCATCTCGCCCGGTTCGCGGATGAGGTGGCCGAGCAGTCGCCGCTTCAGCGAGAAGTCGTAGGCGCCGTAGAGTGGATAGTCGAGACAGACGTCGTGCAGGCTGATCGAGACCATGCGTCAAATCCAGAATGCGGCTTTGCGCAGGTGGACCAGCGTCAGCACGCTCGCAAAGATCAGCAGCGCCAGCGTGATGAGGACGTAGACGATGCTGGCGGGATCGATATGGCCGCCTGCAAGTGGCTCGCGCCACACCGCGAACAGATGCGTCAGCGGATTGAGCCGCATCACCGTCGAGCGGTGATTGATCATCTCGGCGGACCAGATCACGGGCGAGGCGAGGAAGGCGAGCATCAGCGTGGATTCGATGATCGGCTTGAGGTCGCGATAGCGCGTTGCCGTCGCGCCGAGGACGAGGCTCAAGGCGAAGGTACAGGCTATGAACAGCAGCAGGCCGGGCAGCGCCGCCAGCGCGTGAGAGAGGTCGTGAGGCGAGAGGATCAGCCACAGCACCAGCGGCACGCAGGCGTTATGCAGCGCGAACAGCGCCTGGCGGAAGGTGCATTGCAGCAGGAAGATCACCGGCGGCAGCGCGCGGTCGCGGATCAGGCTCGCGGAATTCTGAAGTGCCGTGGTCGCATCGAGCACGACGCTGTTGAGGAAGGTCCAGGCCGTCATCGACAGCGCCAGCATCGGCAGGCGCGCCAGCATGTCGGCGTTCGACATCTGGCCGATCACCGAGCCCAATACTGCGACCACGATCGCCATCTGAAGCGACATCCAGAACGGGCCGAGCAGCGAACGCACGTAGCGGTGGCGCATGTCCGACCAGGCCAGTGCGGCCGCGATCCGGACGGTGTCCAGCCAGCCGGTCGCCTGCGGCGGCTCGGCGGCGGTTGCGGGTTCCGTGCACGACGCGGTGACGGCCTCGCGGTAGACGGCCTGCATGCCTTCCCTGAAGGCTGGGGTGGAATAGCGGGTCAGGGCGCGCGTCCGGGCTGACAGTCCCATGCGGCGGCGGCGCTCGGGATCGCTGATTAGCGTGTCGATGGCATCGCCGAGCTTTTCGGCATCGCCCGGCGGCACCGTGATCGCCTCCATGCCGTGGCGGGCGACGCGCGGCACCGCGGTGTCGAGCGCCGTGTTCACGACAGGGCGGCCGGCGGCCATGGCCTCGAGCTGGACCAGGCCAAAGGTCTCGGCATTGGTCACCGACGGCATGACGAAGACGTCGGCCAGGCACATCAGCTTGATGCGCTCGCTGTCGTTCACCGAACCAAGCAGGCGGACGCGGTCACCGAGGCCGAGCTCGCGGATCAGCTGCTCGAGCCGCGGGCGCTCAGTGCCTTCGCCGATGATCCAGACCTCGAACTTGCGGTTGACCGCCGCGCGGATCAGGACGTCAAAGCCCTTGTAGGGCACGAGCCGGCCGCAGGCGAGCACGAGCCGGCCGCGATCGTTCACGTGGTGCGGCTCGATCTTCGACCAGTCGTAACCCGCGGTGTCGATGCCGAACGGCACGACGTGGCATTTGTCGACGAATTCCCGCAGCAACGGCGTGTTCTCGATCAGCGCGTGGTCCGAGACGATGATCGCTTTCGCCCGGCGCAGTGTCCGCCGCATCAACGGTTCGATGAACCAGCGCAGGCCGGCATGGGTGACGATGTCGGCATGCCAGTGCACCACCAGCGGCCGATTGGCACCGAAGCCGAAGGCGAAAACGAGGTCGGCGAGCGGGAAGGGGGCATGGAGCGCGAGCAAATCGTGCTCGGCGATCTTGCGCCAGAGCCGCCAGGGATAGGTAGGAGCGGCGGGAAGCGACAGGACATTGCCGAAGGAGCGGACGCGCTCGACCGGCACGTCGTTGACGACGATCTCGCGCCGTTCGGCCGATTGCGAGCAGACCAGCACGGCGGAGGCGAAGCTGTCCTTCAGGCTGGCGCAGATGTCGCGGATCACGGTCAGCGTGCCGCCGAACAGGTCAGGATAATAGATCTTGAAGATGTGCAGCACCGACGGACGGTGCGGAGTTTCGCTGGTGTGATGCATGATGGTGTCAGCCTGCGAGAAGGGCCGCGACGAACGGTGCGGCCAGCACCGAGATGAAGATCACGCCGCGCAACAGCGCCGGCAGCATAGGCTCGATTGCGCCGTGCCCCCAGTCAGGAGCCGGCACAGCACGCAGTGAGTTGGAATTGCGGACCAAGCGGTCAGCCATGGGTGTGAGTCCCTTTACGTCGCGCCCTCAGTGGCGTCTCGTGTACGTGGGAAAATTTACCACGTCAATCGGAAGGGAGAAAAAAGTGGGATTGTGTCCCACGTGGGGCGCGGGTACAATTCGGACATGAATGCCAAGTCCGGGTCCAAAGCAGCGGCTCCGCAGCCGACTGCCGCGAAGCTGCACGCGCCGCTGGCGCGGCTGCTGCGCCCGCTCGTGCGGCTCTGCATTCGCAGCGGCATGACTTTTCCGGCATTGGCGCAATTGCTTCGCGAACTGTTCGTCAACGTCGCCGAGCACGATTTTGCGCTGGAGGGGAAGGAGCAGACCGACAGCCGTGTCAGCCTGCTCACCGGGATCCATCGCAAAGAGGTGGCGCGGCTGCGCGGTGCCGGCGCGCCGGTGCACGAGGCGCCGGCCGCGTTGTCGCTGACGAGCGCCGTGATCGCGCGCTGGCTTGCTGCGCCCGAATTCACCGATACGAAGGGTGAGCCGCTGGCGTTGCCGCGCACGGCCGAGGGCGATGCGCCGTCGTTCGAGCAGCTGGTCGCCTCGGTCACCAAGGACGTGCGGCCGCGCGCGGTGCTCGACGAATGGGTCGACCGCAAGCTCGTCACCATCAACGATTCCGACGAGATCGAGCTGGTCGAGGCGGCCTTCGTCCCGAGCGGCGAGGACGACAGCAAGTGGCACTATCTCGGCCGCAATCTGCACGACCATATCGCGGCCGCCGCGCAGAACGTGTCAGGCGCGGCGCCGCGCTTCCTCGAGCGCGCGGTGCACTACAACAACATTTCGCCCAAGCTGGCGCGGCGCCTCGAGGCACGCTCGCGCGAGCTCGCGATGGACGCGCTGAAGACCGCCAACCGCGAGGCCAACCGCGCGCTCGGCAAGGACAAGGGCGGTGACGCCCGCTGGAATTTTGGCATCTACATCTACAGCGAAGATGCAGATGGCGAGGCAGAGGCCAAGGAAGGCGGCAAGGAAAGCGGCAAGGAGGGTGGTTCTTCATGAGCCTGCCGCCGCTGATCTCCCGCCGTCTGCTGCTGACAGGATTTTGGCTCGCCGGTACGGCGATGGCCCACGCGCAGGTCAAGCGCGGCACCGATCAGGGCATCGGCGGCACCGGAATCAGGCGCGGTGACGACCACGGCATCGGCGGCACCGGCATCGTCGGCGTGATCCAGCGGTTTGGCAGCATCTACGTCAACGGCGAGCGCGTCACTTATGCGAGCGACGTGCCGGTCCGGATCGACGGCGAGGCCGCGAGCCCCAAGGCTCTGCGCATCGGCCAGCTTGCGCGCGTGGTCGCGACCCGTCAGGCCAACGGCACGCTCGTGACGCGCAGCATCACGATCGCGAGCGAGGTCGCAGGTCCGATCGAAGCCGTGAAGGGCAACGAGCTGACGGTGCTCGGCCAGAAGATCGTCACAAGCGACAAGGAGAGCAAGCTTCGTGCGGGCACGCAGGTGGCCGTCTACGGCCTGCGCCGGACCGACGGCGTGATCGTCGCAAGCCTGATCGAGCCGCGGCGCGAGGCGACCGAGCGTGTCACCGGTCTCGTCGAGCGCGGGCCTGACGGCTTGCATATTGGCGGGCTGAGGCTGAGTGGGGTCGATCCGCTGCTGGTTGGCCAGCGCGCCCAGATCGAGGGCCGTTCGAGCCAGGGCACGATGCAGGCCGCGCGCACGCGCATCGACGACTTCTCGGATCTCGTCGGCGCAAGCCGCCTCTCGATCGAGGCCTATGTGCAGCGCTTGGGATCGAACCTCCAGCTCGGCTCCGGCTTCGTGGCTCGTGACGGTTCGCGCTTCGGCCCGGCCGCCGGCGAAGCCCGCATGGTGGTCAACGGCGTGTTCGATCGCTCGCGCGGCTTCCAGGTGGAGTCGGCTCAGGCCATAGGCCAGGGGCCGGGAGCCCCTCCATCCGGTGGCGGCAATCCCAATCGGTCGCCCGGCGGCTCGATCCTGCATCCGAACCGCAGCGCCACCACTCCGAGCGGCGGCCAGCCCGGCGCGCCCGGTGGTGGACCTGCGCCGGGATCTGGCCCTGGACCTGGCCCAGGACCTGGCCCAAGTGCGAATCCCGGCTCCGCGCCGACGGGCCCGAGCGGCCCGTCAGGCCCCGGCGGATTTGGTTCGCCCGGCGGCGGGCCCATGGGACCCGGCGGTGGAATGGGCGGTGGCGGCTTCGGAGGTCCCGGAGGCGGGATGGGCGGCGGCCGGCGGTAGGTGCGGCCACGCTGAAAGCGCGTGGCACGGGCTTACTAGCCCGCGCTGAGCCGCACGCCGGCGCGCAAAAACTTCTGCGGATCGACCGCTTCGCCGTCGATGCGGGTTTCGTAATGCAGGTGCGGGCCGGTGGAACGGCCGGTCGAGCCGACGAGGCCGATGACCTGGCCGAGCTTCACGATCTCGCCGACCTTGACGTTGATCTCGGAGAGATGGCCGTAGCGGGTCGACAGCCCGTTGCCGTGATCGACTTCGACCATGCGGCCGTAACCGCCGGACCAGCCGGCCGAGACCACCTTGCCGTTGGCGGTGACGCGGGCGGGATCGCCGGTCGCGGCACGGAAATCGAGACCGGTATGCATCGCGGGCCGGCCCAGGAACGGATCGCTGCGCACGCCAAAACCGGAGGTGAATTCGACCTCGCCGATGACGGGCTTGCGGTAGGGCACCAGCGCCAGCGTGCGATTGAGCCGATCCATCTCGGCGCGGGTGACATTGATGCGGTTGAGCTGCTTCTCGAACGGCCCGGCATTGGCCGTCAGCTTGACGGGTACGAAAGGACCGCCCATCGCGGAGCGCGGCACGGCGGCTTCGAGGCTGGCGAGATTGAGGCCGAGGTCGCTGACGACACCGCGCATCCGGCGCATGCGTGAATCCATGCCTTCCTCGACGGCGCTGAGCGTCGCCATCTGGCGACGCTCGACCTGGTCAAGCGAGGTCGTGAGCCGGACCAGGACGTTGTCGAACCCCTGGTTCTTGGCGAATTGGCTGGTCGGCGGTGCCGCGACGGTCGGCGCACGCGACTCAAGCCGCGCTTCGCGATCGGGCGGTGCCACGAAGATCACGGTGTCGCTGATCGGCGACGGCTTCGGCGTGCCCTGCGTCGCGCCCTGGCTCGAATCGCCGCGCTGCGGCGCCGTGCGGGGGATTGATCCAGTCACGTCGGGCATGGCCCCGAGCGCCGTGGCGCGGGACTCCAGCGCCGTCTGGCGCTTCATGATCTGGTCGAGCTTCTGGTCGAACTGTTCCTGGTCGAGCAGCTGCCGGCTGGTGGTGCGGTCGACCTTGGCACGGAGCTCGGCGATGCGATCCTCGTAGGCGTACTGCATCTCGGCCTGACGTGCGATCAGCCGGGTCAGGACGTCGTCGCGGAAGGCGAAATAGGTCGCGGTCGCGGCCGACCAGAGTCCGAGCAGCACGACGGTGCCGACCACGATCCAGAACACCACAGGTCCGAGGCGGACCTGCTTGCCGTGGTGCACGATGGTGTAGGCGTCGTCGGTCGAGGGAAGGGGGATCGCGGCTGCAGCCACGGCGGCGGCAGGACGGCGATGGAGGGGCCGTCCGTGGTCGTGCGCGTGATGTTGGGGGTACTGCGAATATTGGGCAGAACTTTTCGACATCGGCACTCCCGCGCCGGTCGGATGAGTCCGTACGGCCTAATTGCCGCAGCAATCTGGGCCAGTCATGGTTAATTTTCCGGAAATGGAACCACTCGAATTTAACGGATTGGTTAAAGGCCTCTTGCCGCTTCCAGCACCTCGTCGGCGTGGCCGTCGACGCGGACATTGCGCCAGACCCTGGCCACCTTGCCGTCGGCACCAAGCAGTATCGTGGTGCGAAGAACTCCGAGGAAGCTCTTGCCATACATGGATTTTTCGCCCCAGGCGCCGTACGCCTCCAGCATCTCGTGTTTCTCATCCGAGATGAGGGGCATGCCGAGGCTGTGCTTGTCGCGGAACTTCTCCTGGGCCCTTAACGGATCGGCGGAGATGCCGAGCAGGGCCGTGCCGGCAGCGCTGAAAGCGTCCGCCAGCCGCGTGAAATCGATCGCCTCCCGGGTGCAGCCGGGCGTGTCGGCGCGGGGGTAGAAGAACAGGACGAGCTTCCGACCGGCATAGTCGGCGAGCGAGACCACATCGCCGCCGTCGCGGGGCAGCCGGAAGGCGGGCGCCTTCTGGCCTTCGGTCAGGGCCGGCTTCGCCTTCGCGGGCGCGGAGGCCGATTTGGAGGAATTTAACTGTTTCGATGCGGCCTTATGTGATCCTGCTTTTGCTACGGTCCTGGTTGATTTGCTCGCCTGCGTCCGCTGTGTTTTCGCGGACTTTGTTTGAGTCGTTGCCCGCTTGGTCGGGGTCTTCTTTTTAGCCGTTGCGATGCCGGAGGGCGTTTTGGACGATTTCTTTCGGGATTTCTTGGACATACGCCTTCCTTTCGTCGCTTTCGGCGGGTCAACCAAAGCGGTATTGCAGCTCTCGTCCGGTGTGCCGGAATCGCCCTCGTCTGGGCAAGTCTGGCGACGCCGGGGTATGGTTACAAGGAATTCCACGCACCACCCCACTGCTCGTTGAACGCGCGCCCGGGGCGAAATGACGAACAGCAGGAACATTCGAGGTATGGCGGCAATGCCGGCGCGGGGAGCTTCGCTTCCCGCGGACGGCTGCGGTCCCGGCGGTGCTCAATCCTACGATGGGCGCCTGTATCGAGAGGCAATGGCAAGGAATACGTCGCCCCAGGATTACAATCGGGATTTCGATCGGCGCGGCGGTCAACAGCAGCCGCAGGAATGGGACGACGCCGACTGGGATCCGGATCAGGAAGCAGCGGCGGGCTATCGGGCGCGCCGGCTGTTGTCGCGTTCCAATTCAGGCTTCCATCGTTTCGGTGACGGCTTTGCGTCAATGCGCCGCTGGCTGGCGGCTGATCGCTGGCTGAAGCGGCTGGCCATCGTGGTCGGGGCCCTCGCCGTTATTTTCGTCGGCTGCTTCGGCGCGCTGTGGTGGCGGCTTGGTGCGGGTCCCATCAATCTCGACATCGCGACGCCCTGGCTCGCTGCTGCCATCGAGGACAATATCGGCCACGGCAACACCGTGGAGGTCGGCGGCACCCAGATCGAGCGGGCCGGGCGGATCCGCATCGCCGTGCGCATCCGCGACATCGTCGTCCGCGACCACGACCACGCCATCGTCGCCACCGCGCCGAAGGCCGAGGTGAAGCTGTCGGGGGCAGGTCTCCTGATGGGGCACCTGCGCGCGGAAAGCCTCAACCTCGTCGATGCCGAGCTCGCGATCCGCATCGCGCCCGACGGCACCGTCACCGTATCCGCCGGCGACACCGCCAAGCCGCTGGCAACCGGCGTCGCATCCAAGAAGGAAGCGGGCCTGCCGCCGACATTCCCGCGCAACGGTGTCCCGCCGCCGCCATTCGCCACCGGACCTGCAAGCCCCGACGCATCGCAGGCCGCTCCCCAGGCCGCTGCCCCGAGCGGCATTCTTCAGGGCCTCGACTGGCTCGACAGTCTGAGTATGACCGGCCTCGACGGCCAGAACCTCAACGAGATCGGTCTGAAGAACGGCAATCTGATCGTCGACGATCAGCAGCGCGGCAGCAAATGGAGCTTTGAGAACATCACGCTCAGCCTGCGCCGGCCGAGCCATGGCGGCGTCGCGCTCAGCCTAGGCGAGGAGGGCGCGCGCCCGTGGTCGCTGCGCGCCACGATCGGCCCTGCCGAGAATGGTGTGCGTTCGGTCGACATCCGCGCCGATAAGCTTTCCACCGCCAACATCCTGCTGGCGCTCCGGGTGAAGGACTTCACCTACACCGCCGACCTGCCGCTGACCGGCGAGCTCAAGGGCGAGCTCGGCCGCGACGGCGTGCCGACCTTCTTGCGCGGCAAGATCGCGGTCGGCGCGGGCAATATCATCGACACCGACACGCCTGACTATCCGATGGCGATCGACTCGGCCGAGATCAACGTCGAGTGGGATTCGAACCGGCGGGTATTGGTCGCTCCGTTCAAGATTCTCTCGGGCGCGAACCGCCTGACGCTTCTGGCCCATCTCGAGCCGCCCAACGGCACCATCAACGACTGGCAGCTTGGCTTCAGCGGCGGCTCGATCCTGCTGGGCGGCATCGACAACGAGCCCCCGCTGGTCTTCAACCGCATCGCGATCGGCTTCCGCTTCGATACCGACCACAAGCGCATGCTGCTGACGCAAGCCGATATCAGCAATGGCGAGATCGGCGTCGCCGGCACCGGTGCCATCGACTATTCGGGCGAGCCGCGGTTGACGCTGGGCTTTGCGGGAACGCCGATGTCGGCCTCCGCGCTCAAGCGGATGTGGCCGACGCTCGTCGTTCCCGAGTTGCGCGAATGGGTGATCGAGCGGATCGAGCGCGGCACGCTCCAGCGCATCGAGATCGGCGTCAATTCGCCGACGAAGAACCTCCCGCGCAAGGGCCCGCCCATTCCCGACGATGGCCTGTCGGTCAACATCGTCGCGAGTGGCGTCGCGGTCCGCCCCGTGGATGGCATGCCGGTGGTGCACGATGCCGATTTGAAGGCGCGTGTGACCGGGCGCACCGCGACCGTGAATATCGGGCAGGGCATTGCCGATACGCCGGCGGGCCGCAAGGTCACGATCTCCGACTTCGTCTTCGAGGTGCCGGATATGGCGCCCAAGCCGTCGCCATCGCGGACCAGGTTCCGCGCCGACGGCCCCGTGGCGGCAGCCGCCGAAATCCTTTCCAATGATCGGCTCAGCGATCTGTCGGCGACGTTCGTCGATCCCAACACCAGCAAGGGAACGTTCTCGGCGAACATCCAGCTCGGCTTGCCGGTCAAGGGCGCGCTGACCAAGGGCGACACCAGCTACGCCGTCAGCGCCGACCTCAACGGCTTTGCCGCCGACAAGCTGGTGATGAACCAGAAGCTGGAGGCCAACAACCTCAAGATATCAGCCAACAACCAGGGCTATCAGGTCAAGGGCGACGTCAAGATCAACGGGCAGGCGGCCTCGCTGGACTACCGCAAGCCGACCGAGGGCGACGCTGACGTCAAATTGCAGGCCACGCTCGACGATGCGAGCCGCGCGCGTCTCGGATTCGACCTCAGCCCTGCCGTGAGCGGATCGCTGCCGATCAAGCTGTCGGGCAAGATCGCCGGAGGTCCCGACCAGACGACGAAGCTCGGTGTCGAGGCGGACCTGACCTCGGTCAAGCTCGACAACATCCTGCCCGGCTGGGTCAAGCTGCCGGGCAAGTCGGCCAAGGCCAGCTTCAAGGTGGTGCCGACGGCGCAATCAACGCGTCTGGAGGACATCGTCGTCGAAGGCGGCGGCGCCTCGATCAAGGGCTCGCTCGAGGTCGATCCGAACGGCGACCTCATGAACGCGAACTTCCCGACCTACGCTCCGTCCGACGGCGACAAGGCCTCGTTGAAGGTGGAGCGTGGCCAGGACGGGGTGGTGCGGGGCACGATGCGCGGGGATGTGTTCGACGGCCGCGGTTTCCTGAAGTCGGCGATCTCGGGCAATTCCAAGGACGACGCCAAGAACAAGATGAAGAACGTCGATTTCGACATCGACGTGAAGCTCGGTGCCGTCGCGGGCTTCAACGGCGAGGCGATGCGCAGCGTCGACGGCAAGATGTCGCGGCGCAACGGCACCGTCAAAGCCTTCACGCTGAACGGCAAGATCGGCCGCGACACGCCGGTGGCAGCCGATTTGCGCGGCGGCCGCGCCCAGGGCAATCGCGAGGTGATCTACCTCCAGACCAACGATGCCGGCGCGTTGCTGCGCTTCACCGACACCTACACCAAGGCGATCGGCGGCCAGATGGTGGTGGCGATGGAGCCGCCGACGTCGGAGCCGAACACCACGCGCGAGGGCCTCATCAACGTCCGCGACTTCACGGTGAAGGGCGAGGCGCAGCTCGAACGCGTTGCCGCCGGCGCGCCCAACGGCACCGGGAACGGCGTCTCCTTCAGCGCGCTGCGCGCCGAGTTCACGCGCCAGAACGGCGCGCTGACGATCCGCGATGGCGTCGTCAAGGGCCCGATGATCGGCGCCACCATCGAGGGCTCGATCGACTATCCCGGCAACCAGGTCTGCATGAGCGGCACCTTCGTGCCGATGTACGGCTTGAACAACATGTTCGGACAGATTCCCGTGCTCGGGTTGTTCCTGGGCGGTGGCGACAAGGAAGGCCTGATCGGCGTGACCTACGAGGTCGTCGGCACGCCGGCCGCGCCGGTGATGCGCGTCAATCCGGTTTCGGCCATGGTGCCGGGTGTGTTCCGCAAGATCTTCGAATTCAACACCGGCAAGCAGAACACGCCGTTCGAGGAATTCCCGTCGCAGTCGAACGACGGCTCGACCGGATCGACGCGCCAGCTCTCGAGCGGCTGCACCCTCGCGCGGCGATAACCCACTAAGATTCGCAGGTGCTCGTCCCGGCTGCGCGGCCGAAGCCGCTTCGGCGCGGCGAAGGCCTGGGTATCCACGTCCTTCGTGCCGCGCGGCAAAACGTGAATGGCCGGGACAAGCCCGGCCATGACGCATGTGGAGGGATTGGCGTCGGGAAGCTTACGCCGCGCGCACGCCCGCCAGGAAGGTGCCGACTTCGCCTGAGAGCTGCTCGGCCTGCTTGGAGAGATTGCTGGCCGCAGCGAGCACCATGCCGGCGGCGTTGCCGGTCTCGTTCGCTGCGGTGCTGACACCGCCGATATTGGTGGTGACTTCCTTGGTCGCCTCAGCGGTCTGCGAGACGCTGCGGGCGATCTCGGCGGTGGCGGCACCTTGCTCCTCGATGGCCGCGCCGATCGAGGTGGCGATGCGGCTGACTTCCTCGATGGTGGCGGTGATGCCACCGATGGCGTCCACGGCCTCCTTGGTCGCGCCCTGGATCTGGGCGATCTTGTCGCCGATCTCGCGGGTGGCTTCCGCGGTCTGGCTCGCCAGCGACTTCACCTCGGAGGCGACGACGGCAAAGCCGCGGCCGGCTTCACCGGCGCGTGCGGCCTCGATGGTGGCATTCAGCGCGAGCAGATTGGTCTGCGCCGCGATGCTGGAGATCAGCTCGGCGACGTGCTCGATCTGCTGGGCGCCGTCCGAGAGCGCACGGACGATGGTGTCGGTGCGGCGTGCGCTGTCGACGGCGCGCCCCGTCACCTCGGCGGACTGCGCGACCTGACGGCTGATCTCGGTGATGGAGGAGGAGAGCTCCTCGGCCGCGGCGGCAACGGTCTGAACGCGCTGGCTGGCTTCGGTGGCGGCCGAGCCGACCACGGCGGCGCGGCGGTTGGTGCCCTCGGCCGTGGACGACATCGACTTGGCGGTGGTCTCGAGCTCGCCGGAGCCCGAGGCCATCAGGCCGACGAGCTGGCCGACCGAGGCATCGAAGCGGTCGGCGAGCGAGATCAGGGCGTCGCGTTTCTCCTGCTCATTGCGGGTCTTGGCGGCAACCTGCTCGGCCTCCAGCGTGCGCGCCGTCAAAGCGGTCTGCCTGAGCACTTCGAGCGTCTCGGCCATGCGGCCGATCTCGTCGCCGCGATCGGTCTCCTCGACCGGCCTGTCGATAGCGCCTTCGGAAATCTCCTGCATGCGGGTCTTCTGGCGGTTGAGCGCGCCGAGCACGTCGCGCGCGATCAGCCACGACAACGTCGCCATCAGCAGCATCAGGCCGACACCGATCGCGGCAAGCTCGAGCGTCAGCGCGCGTACGTCGGCGTCGATGTCGTCGACATAGAGGCCGTAGGCAATCGCGACGTTCCAGGGCGCGAACTGGCGAGCGAACACCATTTTGCCGACCGGAACGGTCTCGCCCGGACGCGGGAAGAGATAGGACAGGATACTGCCTTCCGGTGTCTGCTTGCCTGCGGCCACCGTGGCATCGCCGATCACGATGCCATTGGCATCCTTGATGCCGTTGTTCTTGCCCTCGAGCTGAGGCGCGCCGCCATTCATCATCACTGTTGAATCGGCGGTATAGACGACGGGGTAGCCTTGGCCGCCGTTGAACTTCATTCGCCGGCCGCGCAGCTTGAACTGGTCTTGCGCATCGGCGAGCGTCATCTTGCCGGCGGCGACCTCGTCCTGGAGCGATTGCGCGAAGCCGTGCAGCAGATCGACTGCCGTCTGCATCTGGCGCGCGCGATCTTCGAGCATGCGCGTCTTGCTGAGATAGGCTGACGCGACGATGAGGGCGGTGACGGTGAGCGCCGCAAGACAGACCATGCTGGCAAGCTTGGTGCGGATTTTCAGGTGACTGAGCAGCGTCATAACGGCCTCGCGAACGGTTGCAAAATGCTAATTCTCGCGCAGCGGTATCAGGAAGTTCTTACCATTCCTGAACGCAGGGCACGGCGTGTTCAGACGCGGCGCAATCTGCGCAGCCATGGACACGCATGTGCAGGGAAGACGCCGATGCCTGCGGCGACGTGTCCAGAAAAATGCATCGTGATCGTGTTCGTGCGATCGCGTGCCGGTTCGATCGATGCATCGATTCGCCGATGCTTCGTCGCGTTCAGAACCAGCGTAGCGTTGCGCGGCTTAAGCCGCGCGCACGCCCGCGAGGAACGTCCCGACTTCGCCGGAGAGCTGTTCGGCCTGCTTGGAGAGATTGCTGGCGGCAGCGAGCACCATGCCGGCGGCATTGCCGGTCTCGTTCGCCGCCGTGCTGACGCCGCCGATATTGGTGGTGACTTCCTTGGTCGCTTCAGCGGTCTGCGAGACGCTGCGGGCGATCTCGGCGGTGGCGGCGCCTTGCTCCTCGATGGCCGCGCCGATCGAGGTGGCGATCCGGCTGACTTCCTCGATGGTGGCGGTGATGCCGCCGATGGCGTCCACGGCCTCCTTGGTCGCGCCCTGGATCTGCGCAATCTTGTCGCCGATCTCGCGGGTGGCTTCCGCTGTCTGGCTGGCGAGCGATTTCACCTCGGAGGCGACGACGGCAAAGCCGCGGCCGGCTTCACCGGCGCGCGCGGCCTCGATGGTGGCGTTGAGCGCGAGCAGATTGGTCTGTGCCGCGATGCTGGAGATCAGCTCGGCCACATGCTCGATCTGCTGGGCGCCGTCCGAGAGCGCGCGGACGATGGTATCGGTGCGGCGTGCGCTGTCCACGGCGCGCCCCGTCACCTCGGCGGATTGCGCGACCTGGCGGCTGATCTCGGTGATGGAGGAGGAGAGCTCTTCGGCGGCAGCCGCGACTGTCTGGACGCGCTGGCTGGCTTCGGTGGCGGCCGAGCCGACCACGGCGGCGCGGCGATTGGTGCCCTCGGCCGTGGACGACATCGACTTGGCGGTGGTCTCGAGCTCGCCGGAGCCCGAGGCCATCAGGCCGACGAGCTGGCCGACCGAGGCATCGAAGCGGTCGGCGAGCGAGATCAGCGCGTCACGCTTCTCCTGCTCGCTGCGGCTCTTGGCGGCGACCTGTTCGGACTCCAGCGTGCGCGCCGTCAAAGCGGTCTGCCTGAGCATTTCGAGGGTCTCGGCCATGCGGCCGATCTCGTCACCGCGGCCGGTCTCCTCGACCGGCTTGTCGATGGCACCGTCGGCAATCTCCTGCATGCGGGTCTTCTGGCGATCGAGTGCGCCGAGCACGTCGCGCGCGATCAGCCACGACAACGTCGCCATCAGCAGCATCAGGCCGAAGCCGACCGCGGCAAGCTCGAGCGTCAGCGCGCGCACATCGGCGTCGATGTCGTCGACATAGAGGCCGTAGCTGATCGTCGCGTTCCAGGGGGCGAACTTGCGCGCGAACACGGTCTTGCGCACCGCTTCGGTCTGGCCGGGGCGGGGATAGAGATAGGAGGCTACGCCGCCGCCATTCTGTTCGCCGGCCTTGAGGATCGCGTCGGCAATGAGGACGCCGTTGGCGTCGATCGCGCCGGTGATCTTGCCTTCGAGCTGCTGGTTGGCGCCGTTGACGAGGAGGGACGTGTCGGCGTTGTAGACGACCGGATAGCCCTGGTTGCCGTTGAAGGTCATGCGCCGTCCGCGCATGTGGAACTGGGCCTTGGCCTCGGCCTGCGTCAGCTTGCCGGCGGTGACGTCGTCCTGGACCGACTGGGCGAGATTGTAGAGCATGTCGACCGCGGTCTTCATCTGCTGGACCCGGTCCTCCATCATGCGGCTCTTGCTGAGGAAGGCCGATACCGCGATGATGGCTGTGACTGTGAGAGCCGCAAGACAGACCATGCTGGTAAGCTTGGTGCGGATCTTCAGATGGCTCAGCAGCTTCATCGCAGCCTCTACGAAATGGTTGTTATTGCTCGCATCGGTAGCATGAAGTTCTTACCAATCATGAACATAGGCATGCGGCCGCCGGCCGCGCGCGTGACCGTTCGCAGCCTGATGCGCAACCGTGCAGGCAAAGCGACATGCGTCGGCGCACGTCAGCGCGTATGCTGGAGAAGATCGATCCTGGACTTCGGTGGTCATCGAGCCTGGCGGGAGCGGCAATGAACCGATTCGTTCACCGCCTCATCATGTCCGCGCTGCTCGTCGCGGCCCTCGTCCTGATCTGGAACGTGCTGGGCTCGCGGTAGATGACACCGGCAAAGCTGCCGGTGCCATCCGTGACTTGAGCGTCAATTGCGCGCGTCAGCGTCGGGCAAATGCGCCGCCGGTCGAGGCGCGTTCGTTGCCCAGCGCCGCATCGACGCTGATCGGGCCACCGCCGGCCGCCGAGAGATAGAGGCAAGCGAAGCAGAACAGGATGGCAAGCGTGCCGTTGTTGAGCAGCGGCAGGAGCACCGGCGTCTCGCCCTTGAGCATATGTCCCATGAAGTAGGCGAAGGCCATTTCACCGGAGAGGATGAAAGCGGCGAGGCGGGTGAACAGGCCGAGGATCAACAGCGCGCCAAGCACCAGTTCAAGCGTCCCGGCCGCGCCGTAAAGCGACATCAGTTCGACTTTCGCGAACATCGGCAAAGGCGGAAACTTGAAAAGCTTGGCCACGCCGAATTGAAACAGCAGCAGGCCGGTGATGAAGCGGAACAGGCTCAGGAGAACCGGTTCAAAGCGAGTGAGATAGGGAAAGTTCATTGGTTTGTGCCCTCCATCCAATGGGCGACTTGGACCGTATTCAGTTCGGCCTCGCAAGCCACCCGGGGTCAATTCGGCGCTGACATTTTTGTCATGTGGACAAAATATCGCAGTTCGTCCCTTAACTCCGGTTGCGCCCGACGGTTTCGCACGCGGTGCAGCGTGTGTCGCCCGTAATTTCCCGGTGACGCGGAGGGGTGCAGGTTACGTCGGGGAGACCTACTCCCGCAAGGCAGGGACAATCAGAAATGGAATCATTCCGAGGATCACGCTCGCAAGTGCGAAGACGAGCAGGAGATTGTAGCCGTGCGTGAAGTCGTGGATGAGGCCGCCGCTCCATGAGCCGAACGCCGAACCCAATCCGCTGCCGATCGAGATGGTGCCGAAGATCGTGCCGACGCGCTTGCCGCGAAAAATCTTCATGGCGGTCGCTGTGATCAGCGGGCCGCGCGAGCCCATCATGCTGCCGAAACAGACGACGAAGCCGGTGAGCAGGATGATGTTCGGATAATACTGCAAGAGCCAGAGCAGGACGATGCCGATGATCGAGATCGCGTAGCTGAGCAGTACCGAGGGCCGGCGCCCGATCAGCCCGTCGAGCGCGGATACGCCGAGCATGCCGAACACCAGCACCACGCCCGAAAAACCCCAGGCGGTCGCGGCCTGGAGCGGCGGAAAGCCGGCGTCGATGAGATAGGCCACGATCTGCGCGGCGATCGAATACATGCCGACCGCGGTGAAGAAGAAGGTCGAGAACAGCGCCCAGAAGGCGTGGTGGCGCATCGCGCTCGCAAGCGTCCAGCCGTTGTCGATGAAATCAGGATCGGTCTTCTTGCTGACACGCGGCGAGCCGAGCGCGAACATGCGCCAGGGCAGAAGCAGCAGCGGCACGAGCAAACCGAGCGCGGCGAAGCCGTATACCTGATAGGCTTCACGCCAGCCGAGATGATCGATCAAAAGCTGCGAGGTCGGGAGCAGCGCTAGCACGCCGCCACCCATTGCCGAATAGACCACCGCCATCGCGGTCGGCAGCCGTGGCCCGAACCAGCGGCCGAGCAGGATCGAGTTCGGCACAATGCCGATGAAGGCGACGCCAATGCCGACGCAGAGGCCGATCGAGAGCTGAAATTGCCAGAGCGCCTGCGCGTGCGCCGCGATCAGGAAGGCCGAGCCGAGCAGGAAAAGCCCGAGTGCGTAGACGATGCGCGGTCCGGAATGGTCGAACAGGCGCCCGACCAGTGGCGCGGTCAGCCCGCTGATCAGCCAGGTCAGTGAGTAGATCGAGACGACCTGCGCACGGTCCCAGCCAAAGTTTTCGGAGATCGGCTTGAGGAAGACAGTGAAGCTCTCGCTGAGGCCGCGGCCGAGGACGGCGAGCGTGAAGCACAGTCCGAGCACGATGAGTGCGGTGCGCACCGCATCTCGCTGCGTGCGTCCGTCTTGTTCCCTCGACGCTTCCCTGGGCGTGTTCTGATCCATTGCAGGTCAGGGAGCGCGCTTCGGCGCGCCCTGACAAGCATCAAAAGCTCATGAGCCTATGCAGGCCGGATGAGGACGTGCTTCTTCTTGCCGAAGGACAGCTTGATCACGCCCTCAGGCGTCAGATTGGCCGCCGACAGCGCCATCTTCTCGTCGGTGACGGACTCGTCGTTGATGCGCAGGCCGCCGCCCTTGATCTGGCGCCGTGCCTCGCCATTGGAGGCAACCAAGCCTGCCTTGACGAAGGCGTTGAGCACGCCGAGGCCGGCGTCCAGCTCGCCGCGCGGAATTTCCACCGTCGGCAGGCTTTCGGCGAGCGCGCCTTCCTCGAAGGTGCGGCGCGCGGTTTCGGCGGCCTCGTTGGCAGCGTCGCGGCCGTGCAAGAGCGCGGTCGCCTCGGTCGCAAGCACCTTCTTGGCCTCGTTGATCTCGGAGCCGCCGAGCGCCTCGAGCTTCCTGATCTCGCTCATCGGCAGCGTCGTGAACAGTTTCAGGAATTTGCCGACGTCGGCGTCCTCGGTGTTGCGCCAATATTGCCAGAAGTCATACGGTGAGAATTGGTCGGCGTTGAGCCAGACCGCGCCTTGCGCGGTCTTGCCCATCTTGGCGCCCGATGCCGTCGTCAGCAGCGGCGTCGTCAGCGCGAACAGCTGATGGGTGCCCATGCGGCGGCCGAGATCGACGCCCATGATGATGTTGCCCCACTGGTCCGAGCCGCCCATCTGCAATTTGCAGCCGGTGCGCTTGGCGAGCTCGACGAAATCGTAGGCCTGGCAGACCATGTAGTTGAACTCGATGAAGCTCATCTCCTGCTCGCGCTCGAGGCGCAAACGCACCGAGTCCATCGTCAGCATGCGGTTGACCGAGAAATGCCGGCCGACGTCGCGCAGCATCTCGATCCAGTTGAGCTTGGTCAGCCACTCCGCATTGTCGAGCATGATGGCGTCGCTCTTGCCGTCGCCGTAGCTCAGCACCTTTGCGAACACGCCACGGATCGATTCCTTGTTCGCTTCGATCTCGGCGACGGTGCGCATCGCGCGCGTCTCGTCCTTGCCGGAGGGATCGCCGACCATGGTGGTGCCGCCGCCCATCAGCGTGATCGGCTTGTTGCCGGACTGCTGGAGCCAGTGCAGCATCATCATGGTCAGGTAGTTGCCGATGTGCAGCGAGCGGGCGGTGCAATCGTAGCCGACATAGGTGGTCGCTTCGCCCTTGGCGGCGAGCGCGTCCAGCCCCTCGAAATCGGAGCACTGGTGGATGAAACCACGTTCCTGCAGGGTATTGAGGAAATCCGATTTAAATGCAGTCATCTGTCGGCGAGCCTGACAATTCTTGGTTTACTGTTTCGGGTGCAATTTAAGGGTCTCCCGTGGGAACTCGATTGCCACCCGCCACTTTGCCTGTGGCATTATAAGATGTGTCCCTCTGGCACAAGATCGGCATGCCGGAGGGGGGCTCTTGAGGACGCTGATCCATGATGTTGACGGCACTCGGTTTGATGAGCGGCACCTCGCTGGACGGGGTGGATGTCGCGCTGATCGAAACCGACGGAAAGCAAGTGAAGGCGTTCGGGCCGTCCGGCTACCGGGCCTACAGCCCGGCGGAGCGCAATCTGCTGCGCCAGGCGCTGAGCGAGGCCGTGCACCTGCCGCGACGCGACGCCCGCCCGGGCGTTCTGGCCGAGGCCGAGCGCGCGGTGACGCTGGCCCATGCCGAGGCTGTGGCCGCCTTCATCGCCCAGAACCGGATGAAGCCGGAGGACATCGACATCGTCGGCTTCCACGGCCAGACGGTGCTGCATCGCCCCGAGAAGCGGCTGACGGTCCAGATCGGCGATGCGCCGGCGCTCGCCAGGGCGATCCATATCCCCGTGATGCACGACTTCCGCGCCGCCGACGTCGAGGCCGGCGGGCAGGGCGCGCCGTTCGTGCCGGTCTACCACCGGGCGCTCGTCCATTCGCTGGAGCGTGAAGGGCCGATCGTCGTCGTCAATATCGGCGGCGTCTCCAACATCACCTATATCGACGGCAACGATACGCTGATCGCCTGCGACACCGGACCCGGCAACGCGCTGCTTGACGATTTCATGTACCGCACCATGAACCAGTCCTTCGATGCGGAAGGAAAGTTCGCAGCGCTCGGCAAGGCGGACGAAGCCTGGATCGCGCGGGCACTGGAACTGCCGTTCTTTACGGCTCCGCCGCCGAAATCGCTCGACCGCAACGACTTTGCCGCGCTGAAGCTCGGCGATGTCCCGCCGGCCGACGGCGCCGCGACCCTGACCGCCTTCACCGCGGCCGCGATCGCCCGGATCATCTCGCTCCTGCCGCGCCGGCCGCGGAGCTGGATCGTCTGCGGCGGCGGCGCTCGCAACCTCACCATGCTGCGGATGCTGCGGGAGCGGGTGGGCTCGGCCACCGTCGAAGCCGCCGAGACGCTCGGCTGGGCCTCCGACGCCATCGAGGCGCAGGCCTTCGGCTTCCTTGCCGCCCGCGGCCTCAAGGGCCTGCCGCTGTCCTACCCGGCCACCACCGGCGTGCCGATGCCGATGACGGGGGGCGTGATGGCGCGGCCCTGAGGTCCGGGCCTTAAGATCCAAGGACGGCTGATGCAAATGCATCGATCTTGACGAGTGAATGCAATTGCATCTATATTGGATGCAGTTGCATCAAACCGCCGGGATCATTGCCATGACCGCTTCACTGAAACTCATCAGCCACAAGCTCTGCCCCTATGTGCAGCGTGCCGTGATCGCGCTCAACGAGAAGGGCGTGCCGTTCGAACGGATCGACATCGATCTCGCCAACAAGCCCGACTGGTTTCTGAAACTCTCGCCGCTCGGCAAAGTGCCGGTCCTGGTGGTGACGACGGAGAAGGGCAAGGTCGCGCTGTTCGAGAGCAACGTGATCTGCGAATACATCGAGGAGACGCAGGCAGGCCTCAAGCTGCATCCGGCGGATCCGTTGAAGCGCGCCGAGCATCGCGCCTGGATGGAGTTCGGCTCGGCGATCCTCGGTGACCTCTGGGGTCTGGAGACCACGACCGATCCGGCGACGTTCGAAGGCAAGCGCCAGGCGGTTGCGGCGAAATTCGCGCGCGTGGAGGCCGCGCTCGGTGCGGGGCCTTACTTCGCAGGTGATGCGTTCAGCCTCGTGGATGCGGTCTTCGCCCCGATCTTCCGCTATTTCGACCTGTTCGACGAACTGACCGAGCACGGCATCTTCAGCGATTTGCCGAAAGTCCGCGCATGGCGCGCGGAGCTTGCGAAACGTCCGAGCGTGCGCACCGCGGTCGGCGCGGACTATCCGCAATTGCTGCGTGCCTTCCTGGTGCGCCACGACGCGCATCTGCTGAAGCTTGCGGCCTGAGCGCACGCCAATGTCGCAATCGATGGCCTGGCTGATGCTGGTGATCGCCGGTGCGCTCGATGTCGGCTGGGCGATCTCGATGAAATATGCCGAAGGCTACACACGGGCAGGCTGGAGCATCGCCTCGCTGGTGCTGCTCGCCGCCTTCGTCTTCCTGCTCGGACGCGCTTTGCAGGTGCTGGAGGTCGGCGTCGCCTATTCGGTGTGGACCGGCATCGGCGCGGCCGGCACCTTCCTGCTGGGCGTCGTGCTGTTCGGCGAGACCTTGAGTGCGATGAAGCTTGCCGGCATCGCGCTCGTGCTGATGGGGATCGCCGCGCTCAAGCTGGCCTAGATCTCCGCGGCCATCTTCGCGAGCGTTGCGACGGTATTCATGTTGCGCGCGGTGCCGGTCTTGGCGGCGGGGATGACGAGCTTCGATGTCCCCATGCCGTCGCCATAGTGCACGTAAATCTCGCGGCGGCCGAGGCTGAGCTCTTCGTTGTTCTGGCCGCGGATGCTGGCAAGCGCGTCTTCAGGTGGCGCCCTGTCGAGGAAGATCGCGACGGTGCGATTGGGCGCTGCCTTTGGAAAAGGATTGTCGGCCGAGACTTGCGCCATCTCGGCGGCGCTACGCACGAGCACCCCGACCGGCGCGCCGGCGTAGGCGTGCAGGCGCTTTTCGAGGGCGGTCTTGATTGCAGCTTCCGACTTGCGGCTCGTGAAGACGACGTTGCCGCTCGCGATATAGGTGCGCACGGCGGCGAAGCCGAGCTCCTCGCACATGGCCTTGAGCTCGCTCATCGGCAGCTTGCCGGTGCCGCCGACATTGACGGCACGCAGCAAGGCGACGAAGGAGCCCATTTGAGGCCTTAGCGCACGTTGGCGAGGCGCATGTCGAGATAGGCCGTGATGGTTTCCATCAGCGGCTCGAGCTTGGCGTCGAAGAAGTGGTTGGCGCCGGGGATGACCTGCTGGTCGATCACGATGCCCTTCTGCGTCTTCAGCTTCTCGACCAGCGTGTTGACGTCCTTGGGCGGCACCACCGCATCCTTCTCGCCATGCACGATCAGGCCCGACGAGGGGCAGGGCGCGAGGAACGAGAAGTCGTAGAGATTGGCCGGCGGCGCGATCGAGATGAAGCCCTCGACCTCGGGACGGCGCATCAAAAGCTGCATGCCGATCCAGGCGCCGAAGGAGAAGCCGGCGACCCAGCAGGCGCGTGCTTCGGGATTGATGGTCTGCGCCCAGTCGAGCGCTGCGGCCGCATCCGACAATTCGCCGGTGCCGTGGTCGAACGAGCCCTGGCTGCGGCCGACGCCGCGGAAGTTGAAGCGCAGCACCGAGAAGCCGCGATGCGCGAAGGCGTAGTAGCACTGGTACACGATCTGATGGTTCATCGTGCCGTGAAACTGCGGATGCGGATGCAGGATCATCGCGATCGGCGCGTTCTTCTGCTTGGCCGGGTGATAGCGGCCTTCGAGACGGCCAGCAGGGCCGGTGAAAATGACTTCAGGCATGATGATCTCTTGATTGATCCCTTGAAGACGCTCTTCAGCAATCAACCGATTGTGCGGACTTCATCGACTGCTGTGCCGATCAAACCGCGAATGGAAGAGTGGAGCGGCGCCCTCGGATGGTGCGCGAGCGGCGCGCGGTGAACTGACGCGGGCGTTCTAACATGAGGCGAGGGTCAAAAAGCAAGCATCTTGAACATCCCGCAATGGGCTCAAGATGTTAGCGTGTCATGGCGGCGTCATTGCGCGACGGGGGATTCGGAATCGAGTTGCCAAGTGCTCCACGGGGGCCCATGTCGGGCTCCAGGACGGGCACACCAACCCGATCCGCGGAGTAATATATTACCTTATGCCGAGCCGCGTCTATCTCGACTGGAATGCGACCACGCCGCTGCGTGCTGAAGCGCGGACCGCGATGCTTGCAGCGTGGGAGCTGATCGGCAATCCGTCCTCGGTCCATGCCGAAGGGCGCGAGGCGCGCCGGCTGGTCGAGGAGGCCCGTGCCACACTTGCAGCGGCCGTAGGCGCGCTGCCGCGGAACGTCATCTTCACCTCAGCCGGAACCGAGGCCAATGCGCTGGCGCTGTCGCCCGGTCTGCGAGGGCCGTCCGGTAGCCCTGTCGGGCGCCTTTTGGTCTCGGCCGTCGAGCATGCCTCGGTGCTGTCAGGCGGCCGGTTCCCAGCGGACAACGTCAGCCAGATCCCGGTCACACGCTCCGGCGTCATCGACCTCGACCGCCTGAAGGCGTTGCTCGGCGGCGGCCCGCCGGCGCTGGTTTCCATCATGGTTGCGAACAACGAGACCGGCGCGATTCAGCCGATCGCAGGGGCTGCCGGGATCGTCCACGAGGCGGGGGGGCTCCTGCACGTCGACGCGATCCAGGCGCTGGGGAAAATCCCGTTCGATATCAAGACTGTGGGCGCAGACCTTGCGACCTTTTCCGCGCACAAGATCGGCGGCCCCAAGGGCGTCGGGGCGCTGGTCCTGGCGGAGGGAATCACTGGACTGGAACCCGTGCTGCGGGGCGGCGGACAGGAGCTGAGCCGCCGCGCGGGAACCGAGAATGTCGCCGGCATCGCCGGCTTCGGGGCAGCGGTGCGAGCGGCCCTTCAGACTCTGCCGGAGGATGCGGAGCGGATGGCAACCCTCAGAGATTTCTTGGAAAATGCTATCCGCGGGATCGCCGGCGCGGTGGTCTTCTCGGATGACGTCAAGCGGTTGCCGAATACCATCCTTTTCACTGCCCCCGGCCTGAAGGCCGAAACCGCCGTAATCGGCTTCGATCTCGAAGGCGTGGCTGTGTCCTCAGGCTCAGCCTGTTCATCAGGCAAAGTGCAGCCGTCTCACGTGTTGTCGGCGATGGGGTATGATGCCACCGTTGCCCAGGGAGCGGTGCGTCTCAGTCTGGGCTGGTCCACGGAACCAGATGACATCAACAGGGCGTTAGAGGCTTGGCGAAAGCTTGGTAATACCCTACTTAGAGCCTAAGCGACGAAACACGGCTTGAACGGTTCTAAGCGCGTGCTTTCTGCGGAAAAACATCGTAATACTCGTCCAAGTTTGTGATCCACCGCGGTCCTTGAAACCGCGAGCGGAGGATAGAATGCCAGCCGTGCAAGAGACGGTCGAGCGCGTGAAGCGCATCGACGTCGATCAGTATCGTTATGGGTTTGAGACCCTGATCGAGTCCGACAAGGCCCCCAAGGGACTGTCGGAAGAGACCGTCAAGTTCATCTCCGAGAAGAAGAACGAACCCGCCTGGATGCTCCAGTGGCGGCTCGAGGCCTATCGGCGCTGGCTGACCATGACCGAGCCGACCTGGGCGCGCGTCGACTATCCCAAGATCGACTTCCAGGACCTCTATTATTACGCGGCGCCGAAGCCGAAGAAGACGGTCACCTCGCTCGACGAGATCGACCCCGAAATTCTGAAGACCTACGAGAAGCTCGGCATTCCCCTGCGGGAAGTCGCGATGCTCGAGGGCGTCGAGCCGAAGCCCGGCGATCAGGATCCCGCCCGGCGCAAGATCGCGGTCGACGCGGTCTTCGATTCGGTCTCGGTTGCGACGACCTTCAAGGCGGAGTTGAAGAAGGCCGGCGTGATCTTCATGCCGATCTCGGAGGCGATCCGCGAGCATCCCGAGCTGGTACAGAAATATCTCGGCTCGGTGGTTCCGACCTCGGACAATTTCTACGCGACACTGAACTCGGCGGTGTTCTCCGACGGCTCGTTCGTCTACGTGCCGCCGGGCGTGCGCTGCCCGATGGAGCTGTCGACCTATTTCCGCATCAACGAGCGCAACACCGGCCAGTTCGAGCGCACGCTGATCATCGCCGACAAGGGCTCCTACGTCTCCTATCTCGAAGGCTGCACCGCGCCGCAGCGCGACGAGAACCAGCTGCACGCCGCCGTGGTCGAGCTCGTTGCGCACGATGATGCCGAGATCAAATACTCGACGGTGCAGAACTGGTATCCCGGCAATTCGGAAGGCAAGGGCGGCATCTACAATTTCGTCACCAAGCGTGGCGACTGCCGTGGCGACCGGTCCAAGATTTCCTGGACCCAGGTCGAGACTGGCTCCGCCATCACCTGGAAGTACCCGAGCTGCATCCTGCGTGGCGACAATTCCAGCGGTGAGTTCTACTCGATCGCGATCTCGAACGGTTTCCAGCAGGTCGATTCGGGCACCAAGATGATCCACCTCGGCAAGAACACGTCGAGCCGGATCATCTCGAAGGGCATCGCCGCCGGCAAGTCGCAGAACACCTATCGCGGGCTCGTCACCGCGCACCGGAAAGCGACCGGCGCGCGCAACTTCACGGCGTGCGATTCCCTGTTGATCGGCGACAAATGCGGCGCGCACACCGTGCCGTACATCGAGGCCAAGAACTCCTCGGCGACGTTCGAGCACGAGGCGACGACCTCGAAAATCTCCGAGGACGTGCTGTTCTATTGCATCCAGCGCGGCCTCAGCCAGGAAGAAGCCGTCGGCCTCGTCGTCAACGGTTTCGTCAAGGACGTGCTTCAGCAGCTGCCGATGGAATTCGCGGTGGAAGCGCAGAAGCTGATCTCGATCTCGCTTGAAGGGTCGGTCGGCTAATCGCCGACCCTCGCGGTGCGCTACGGCGCTCCATGCATCATTTGAATAGACTGGACACCAAGATGGCTTTGCTTGAAGTGAAGGATTTGAAGGTTCGTGTCGAGGAGCGTGAGATCCTCCACGGGCTGACGCTGACCGTGAACGAGGGCGAGGTTCACGCGATCATGGGGCCGAACGGCTCCGGCAAATCGACGCTCTCCCACGTCATCGCCGGCAAGCCCGGCTATGAGGTCACCGACGGCCAGATCCTGTTCAAGGGCGAGGACCTACTGGAGATGGACCCTAACGAGCGCGCCGCGAAGGGCGTGTTCCTGGCGTTCCAGTATCCGGTCGAGATTCCCGGCGTCGCCACCATGACCTTCCTGCGCACCGCACTGAACGCACAGCGCAAGGCGCGCGGTGAGAGCGAATATTCGACCCCGGACTTCCTGAGGAAGGTCCGCGAGGTCTCGAAGTCGCTGAACATCCCGCAGGACATGCTCAAGCGCGGCGTCAATGTCGGCTTCTCCGGCGGTGAGAAGAAGCGCAACGAGGTGCTGCAGATGGCGTTGTTCGAGCCGAGCCTGTGCATCCTCGACGAGATGGATTCCGGCCTCGACATCGACGCGCTGCGCATTGCGGCCGACGGCGTCAACGCGCTTCGCTCGCCCAAGCGCGCGATGGTCGTCATCACCCATTATCAGCGGCTGCTGAACTACATCGTGCCCGACGTCGTGCACGTGATGTCGAAGGGCCGTGTCGTGAAGAGCGGCGGCAAGGACTTGGCGCTGGAGCTGGAAGCGTCCGGCTACGCCCAGTTCGAGGATGCCGCGTAAGGAATTTTAGGATGAACGTTGCTGTGGCAAAGACCGGAAACGGCCGTGCGGTGAGCGATCTCTTCGCCAGCGCCGAAGGCCGCCTGCCGGGTTCGCCTTCTGTGATCGCGGTACGCCGCGAGGCGTTCGAGACCTATGAGCGTCTCGGCCTGCCGCATCGCCGGATCGAGGAATGGAAATACACCGACCTGCGTGCACTGGTCGGCGAGGTGCTGCCGCTTGCAGCCAGCCCCGATGCGGCCGCGTTGAAGCGTGCCGCGGATGCCGTCAAGGCGCATGCGATCGAAGGCGCCCGCAAGCTGGTGCTGGTCGACGGCGTGTTCGCGGCCGATCTCTCTGACGTCAAGGCGCCTGCCTCTGAGGCGGGCCTCAAGACGCTGCGGGAAACGCTGGAGAAGGACGCAGGTCTCCTGAAGACCGCGGCCACCGATGCCGTGATCGCGCTGAATGCGGCGCTGGCGACCGACGGCGTCGTGTTGTCGATCGCCGACGGTGCGCAGCTGTCCGCGCCGATCCAGATCATCCACATCGCGACCGCTTCGTCCGCGTCGGCTTTCAGCCGTTCGCGGATCGCGGTCGGGAACGGCGCTCGCGCCACCATCATCGAGAGCTTTGTGGCGGCCGGCGCCAAGGCCTACCAGGTCAACGACGCCGTCATCCTCTCGGTCGGCGACAATGCCGACGTCGCGCATATCCGCCTGTTGGACGATGCGCCCGACGCGGTGAACGTGACCTCGCAGTTCGTCACGGTCGGCGCGAACACGAAGCTCAATTTCTTCAACATGACGACTGGCGCTGCCGTCAGCCGCCTCCAGGGCTTCATCACGATGGCGGGCGAGGGCAGCGACCTCTCCGTCAACGGCGTGAACCTGCTCCAGAAGACCGAGCACGGCGACACCACGCTGGTGGTCGATCATGCCGTGCCGAACTGCGTCAGCCGCGAGGTCTTCCGCGCGGTGATCGACGATCGCGCCCATTCGGTGTTCCAGGGCCGCATCATCGTCCGTCCCGACGCGCAGAAGACCGACGGCAAGATGATGACCCGCGCGCTGCTGCTTTCGGACGAAGCCGAGGCCGACAACAAGCCGGAGCTCGAGATCTTCGCCGATGACGTCTCCTGCGGCCACGGCGCCACTGCCGGCGCGCTCGACGACAGCCTGCTGTTCTACCTGAAGGCGCGCGGCCTCCCGGAGAAGCAGGCCCAGGCGCTGCTGATCCAGGCTTTCGTGGGTGAGGCGATCGAGCAGATCGCCGATGACGGTTTGCGCGAGCACGTGATCGGTATCGCCGAGCGTTGGCTGGAGCGGCGCCAATGAGCACGCATCCCGCAGTCAAGAACGGTGCCTACGACGTCGCACGCGTGCGCCAGGATTTTCCGGCGCTCGCCATGCAGGTCTACGGCAAGCCGCTGGTCTATCTCGACAACGCCGCCTCGGCGCAGAAGCCGAGCGCCGTGCTCGACCGCATGACGCAGGCCTATACGTCCGAATACGCCAACGTGCATCGCGGCCTGCATTACCTCGCCAATGCCGCCACCGAGGCCTATGAGGGCGGTCGCAGCAAGGTTGCGCAGTTCATCAACGCGCCGCGGACCGAAGAGGTCATCTTCACCCGCAACGCGACGGAGGCGATCAACCTCGTCGCGTCGTCCTGGGGCGAACCGAACATCAAAGAGGGCGACGAGATCGTCATCTCGATCATGGAGCACCACTCCAACATCGTGCCGTGGCATTTCCTCAGGGAACGCCATGGCGCCGTGATCAAGTGGGCGCCGGTCGACGACGAGGGTAACTTCCTCATCGACGAGTTCGAGAAGCTGCTGACCGCGAATACCAAGCTGGTGGCGATCACGCAGATGTCGAACGCGCTCGGCACCATTGTCCCGATCAAGGACGTTGTGAAGATCGCGCATGCGCGCGGCATTCCCGTGCTGGTCGACGGCAGCCAGGGGGCGGTGCATCTGCCTGTCGACGTCCAGGATCTCGGCTGCGATTTCTACGTCTTTACCGGCCACAAGGTCTACGGGCCGACCGGCATCGGCATCCTCTGGGCCAAGTACGACCACCTCGTCGCGATGCGTCCCTATAACGGCGGCGGCGAGATGATCCGCGAGGTCTCGCGCGACATCGTCACCTATGGCGATCCCCCGCACAAGTTCGAGGCCGGCACGCCCGCGATCGTCGAGGCCGTGGGCCTTGGCGCGGCCATCGACTACGTCAATTCGATTGGCAAGGAGCGCATCGCCGCCCACGAGCACGATCTCACCACCTATGCCCAGGACCGGCTGCGCGAGATCAATTCGCTGCGGCTGATCGGCACCGCCCGGGGCAAGGGCCCGGTGATCTCCTTTGAGCTCAAGGGCGCCCACGCCCACGACGTCGCCACCGTGATCGACCGCCAGGGCATCGCCGTGCGCGCCGGCACCCATTGCGTGATGCCGCTTTTAGAGCGGTTCAATGTAACCGCCACCTGCCGGGCGTCGTTCGGCATGTATAATACGCGGGAAGAAGTCGATCATCTGGCACAGGCGCTGTTGAAGGCGCGGGATTTGTTCGCATGAGTGACACGGCCGAAGTCAAAGCCAATCCGATGGAGACCCAGTCGGCGCTGCCGCCTGAGGAGACCGAGCGTCTCACCACCGAGATCATCGCGGGCCTCAAGACCGTGTTCGATCCGGAGATCCCGGCCGACATCTACGAACTCGGCTTGATCTACAAGGTCGAGATCAAGGACGACCGCTCGGTCGACGTCCAGATGACGCTGACGACGCCGAACTGCCCGGCTGCCGGTGAGCTCCCGACCATGGTCGAGAACGCGGTCGCCAGCGTCCCCGGCGTCGGCGTGGTCGACGTCAAGGTCGTCTGGGAGCCGCCGTGGTCGCCGGAACGCATGAGCGACGAGGCCCGACTCGTGCTCAACATGTGGTGACGGTCTCAGCTCGCATTGAATTCGCTCCGCAACGGACCACATAGATAACATGACCCAGGCAACACCAGCTTCGACACCAAAGCCCCGGCGGCCACGCCCGCAGGTGATGCGGCTGACGGATGCCGCGGCCCAGCGCATCAGCGAGCTGACGAGCCGCGCCGATTCCGAGATTGTGGGCCTGCGCGTCGGCGTGAAGAACGGCGGCTGTGCCGGTCAGTCCTACACGGTCGAATACGCCCATGATGTCCGCCCGACCGACGAGGTGGTCGAGGACAAGGGCGTCAAGATCCTGGTCGATCCCAAGGCCGTGCTGTTCCTGCTCGGCACCGAGATGGACTACAAGGCGGACAAGATGCAGGCCCAGTTCGTCTTCAACAACCCCAACCAGGTCTCCGCCTGCGGCTGCGGCGAGTCGGTCGAGCTGCGGCCCGCGAAGATCGACGGGTAAGTCGCTGTCGTCCCCGCGAACGCGGGACCCATACCGCGTGATCTGGCGATGACGCTCGGTATCAGTACCAAGCTTTCCTGGCTGGTAGTCTTCGCTAAACTCCTCCCTGTGGTTATGGGTCCCCGCGTTCGCGGGGACGACCGTGGGGAGACAGCTTGGCCATGGACCGCGAATTCCTGATCGACCTGTTCGCCGATTTCGGCCCCGTCACCATCCGAAAAATGTTCTCCGGCTACGGCATCTCCGCCGACGGCATCAACTTCGCGCTCGCCTTGCGCGCGGGCCTGTTCTTCCGCGCCGACGAGGTCACCATCCCGGACTTTGAAGCGGAAGGCTCGAAGCCGTTTCAGTATTCGACCCGCGCCAAAACCGTGCTGGTGAATTCCTATTGGGAATTGCCGGCGCGCCTGTTCGACGATTCCGAGGAGCTTGCGCAATGGGCGAGGGCAGCGCTCGCCGCCGCCCAGCGCGCCAAGGTGAAGAAGCGGCCGAAGGGGAAGAAGGCGGTGGCGCCGAAGAAGGTCGTGAAGAAGCCGCCGGCGAAGAAACAGGCAGCCAAGAAGGCGGTTCGTAGGGTGGGCAAAGCGAAGCGTGCCCACCGGTGAGGTCGTGGCGCGGAGAGATGGTGGGCACGGCGCTATGCGCCTTTGCCCACCCTACAAGACCGCACGCTCAGTCCACCGCCTTGGTCAGTCCGACCCTCATGTCCTTGGCCATGAAGACACCGACGCCGTCGGCAAGCACACGACCGTCGGCAATTCCGAGCACCAGCTTGCCGCGGCGGACCATGCGCATGGCGACCTCGTAGCGCACGCGTCGCGTCTCCGGTGTGACCAATCCCGTAGCTTCGACCTCGCCGACGCCAATGGCGCGGCCCTTGCCTGGTGAGCCCGACCAGCCGAGCCAGTAGCCGATCATCTGCCACATCGCATCCAGGCCGAGGCTTCCCGGCATCATCGCGTCACCGCGATAGTGGCAATCGAAGAACCAGTGGCCGGGCACAATATCGAGCTCGCCGACGATGTGGCCCTTGCCGAACTCGCCGCCGTCCAGGCTGATCTCGGTGATGCGATCCATCATGAGCATCGGCGGGGCCGGCAATTGCGCGTTGCCCGGGCCGAAATAGCCGCCGTCGCTCGATCTCAGCAGTTCGTCCCTGGAGTAGGACGGTTGCGGTGTGTGAAAGTCATGGGGATTGGGCAAGACGACAAGTCCTCTCGACGCTCGCAGTCGGGCGGCGGGGAAGATGTCGTTCGGCGGGTTGGAATGTCAAGCGCCGGCCGTCTCTTCGGCGCGCTGCTTCGGCGTCAGGCCACCCGGCTGTGCGACTCGATCGCGAATTCCGGATCGGCCTCGCAGATCACGCGGTTGCGCCCGTTGCGCTTGGCGGCATAGAGGCAGGCATCCGCACGCTCGATCAACGCGTCGGGGTCGTCGCCCTGCTTGAGCATGGAGACGCCGACGGAGATGGTGACGCGGCCGAGGATCTCGCCGGTCGATTTCTTCTTCAATTCCTTCGCCATCACGGCGCGGCGGATGTGATCTGCAACGGTGAGGGCCTGGCGCAGCGCCGTGTTGGGCAGCAGGACCGCGAATTCCTCGCCGCCATAGCGCGCGGTGATGTCCTGTCCTTTGATGGTCTGCTTCATGGACAGGCCGACCAGCCGCAACACCTGGTCGCCGGTGAGATGGCCGTAGGAATCGTTGAACGATTTGAAATGATCGATGTCGAACAGCAGCAGCGACAGCGGCTCGCCCGAGGCGAGCGCGCTCTGCACGGCCATGCCGATCATGCGATCGAAATATTTGCGATTGCCCAACCCCGTCAGCGGATCGGTCAGGCTCTCGGCGCGGATCGCCTCCAGGCTCTGCTGGAGATTGCTGATCTCGTTCTTGGACAGGGTCAGCCGGTCTTCCAGCGCCTTGTTGGTCTCACGCATCTCGCTGGTCGAACGCAGCAGCGTCTCGACGACCGACTTGATCTGGTCGCGGCTCTTGGCCGACGACAGTTTCTCGGTCGCGCCCGACAGGCTGGCATCGTAGGAGCCGGTCATCCCGAGCGCTTCGCTCAGCACCTTCATCACGTCGTCGATCTCGCCGATGACGCGTGCGCCGACCTTGTCGATGCGGTCGGTGGTCTTGATGTGGGAAAGATAGGTCTCGTAGATCTGCTCGAGATCGCCTTCGGTCAGCTTGCCGTGGCGCGCCAGCGTCTCGTTGATGATCTTGTTGAGCGGCGCGTTATAGCCGGTGGCGTAGACGTACCAGATCTCGTAATTGCGGGGAATTGCAGTCTGTCGAAGCGAGCGGATCTGACCGAGAGCCACTTCGGCGAACGCCATCGTGCGTTCGTGTTCGTCGAGCACCTTGACCACTGAACATACCCCACAGCGGTCGGTGCGCCATCGACCGCAGCAATACTTAAATTATGTTCGCAGGCTAACGGACGATCGTGAACGCTCTGTAAACAGACGTTCGCGAATGCATCAGAATAAGTGTGAAGCGGCTCTGCTCAACCGAACCTGAGTCGCGCCGGCGCGTCAGGCGCCGGCGGGAGAACGCACTGGCCGGAGCAGAAACGCCGGAAGGTGCGAGTGATCGCCGGGCTCGGTATCGGCCTCGCGCTGGCGGCGCGGCTCGGGGCGGCCGATCGACGGCACATGCGATGGATTGGCTTGCTGGCGCGATCCACCGCGCGGCTCGGATGATTGCTTCGCTTCACGCGGAGGCCTCGCCTCCCGTGCGGGCCTCGGCTCACGTGCAGGTCTCGCTTCAGGAGCGGGCTGTGTCTCTGCGGAAGGCCTCGCCTCGCCGCGCGGTTCGCGGGGCTCGTGGCTGCGCTCACGATCGCGGCCACGCTGCGGCTTGCCGCGTCCGCCGCGGGAACGTTCACGGTCGCGCCCGCGCGGTTCGCGCGAACGTGCGCTCTGCTCGCCTGCGTCCGCGGGCACTTCGAAATCGCCCTCGGCGCGCGGAATGCTCTGGCCGATCAGCTTCTCGATCGCCACCATCGACTTCTGGTCGAGCGGCGTCACGAGCGAGATCGCCATGCCGGACCGGCCGGCGCGGCCGGTGCGGCCGACGCGGTGAACATAGTCGTCGGGGTGGTGGGGGACGTCGAAATTGAAGACGTGGCTGACCTCAGGGATGTCGAGGCCGCGGGCGGCAACATCGGAGGCGACCAGCAGCGGCAGTTCGCCCTTGCGGAACTGTTCGAGCGCCGCCGTGCGGGCCGACTGGTCCATGTCGCCATGCAGGGCGCCGACGCTGAAACCATGCTTTTGCAGTGATTTGTGAACGACGGCGACCTCGCGCTTGCGATTGCAGAAGATGATCGCGTTCTGGAGATCCTTGGCCTCGCGCAGCAGGCGTCGCAGCAATTCACGCTTCTCATGCGCCTCGCGCCCGGCCGGGACCTGACACTGCGTGACGGTCACGGCGGTGGTGGCGGGCTTGGAGACCTCGACCTTCTGCGGATTATGCAGGAAGGTCTCGGTGATGCGCCGGATTTCCGGCGGCATGGTCGCGGTGAAGAACAGGGTTTGCCGCGTGAACGGGACGAGCTTGCAGACGCGCTCGATGTCAGGAATGAAGCCCATGTCCAGCATGCGGTCGGCTTCGTCGATGACGAGCAGCTCCACGCCGGTGAGCAGGAGCCCGCCGCGCTCGGTGTGGTCGAGCAGGCGGCCGGGGGTGGCGATCAGCACGTCGACGCCGCGCGTCAGCTTGGCATCCTGGTCGCCGAAGGAAACGCCGCCGATCAGCAGGGCGACGTTGAGCTTCTGGCCGGCGCCGTAGCGGTCGAAGTTTTCCTTCACCTGCGCCGCGAGTTCGCGGGTCGGCTCCAGGATCAGCGTGCGCGGCATGCGCGCGCGGGCGCGACCCTTTTCGAGGATGGTGAGCATCGGCAGCACGAAGGCCGCGGTCTTGCCGGTGCCGGTCTGGGCGATGCCGAGCACATCCTTGCGTGCGAGGACGTGGGGGATCGCCTGTTCCTGAATGGGGGTGGGGGTGGTGTAACCGGTGGCCGCCACTGCGGCGAGGACTTTTTCGGACAGTCCGAGATTTGAAAAGGACATTGAGCCTCTGGTCGAAACCGCCGTTCGGAATCGAGGGTAATTAAGGCTGTCGCGTTCCACCCCGAAACGGCGCGCTCTCAAAGAAGCTGGGGGTGCTGACTCACGCGAACAAAGCGCAAGGCTCAAGAATCGGTCTTCGATCTGAGCCGCGTCGCCCCGGAACATAGGCGGGAATCGGCCAAAGTCAATGGAGCGGGCGCGGGAAGACCCTAAAAAACCTGAGGTTTTTGCCCAAATACCGGGCCCGGTTGGGCTTTTCCGCCTCCACCGTTAACCTGGCGATAGCTGCCGGAGGGACGACTAACGCCCTTCAGGCCCCCGGGCCCGGAAATCGCCGGGGGCCATTCCGTAGGCGGCGTTGAAGACCCGGTAATAGGTCGCCAGGCTCTCGAAGCCGCAGGAGGTCGCGATATCGGCGATCAGCCGGTCCGGCGCCTCGCGCATCAGGCGGCGGCTCTGTTTCAGGCGTTCGTCCGTCACGGTCTGCGAAAAGCTCTTCGCCGCGGTTTCGAACAGCATGTGCAGGTGACGCACGGACACGCCGAGCTGGTCGGCCACCATCGCCGGCGCCAGATCGGGGTCTTGCAGATGGCGCGCGATCAGGCGACGCGCCTGTGAGAGCCGGGCGGTCCGCAGCGCGGCCTGCCCACGGCGGCTGCCGGGCCGCACGATGCCGCGCTCGATCAGGGCCAGATGGGCCAAGGCCTGGACGAGCGAGGCTTGATCCAAGGAGGCTTGATCCAAGGAGGTCTGGGCGACTGAGGTCGCATCAGTGGCGCCGTTATCGCCCGCGGCGGCTTCATCGAGGTCTGCGAAGCAGGCGCCGAGCAGGGGCGCCAGGCCGGGATCGTTGAACGTCCGGGGCGCAAGCTCCCGCATGCGCCTGTCCTGCGTGGAGAGCCTGCTCACGGGGATCTTCAGGATGCGCAGGTGGAAGCCGCCTGCGCCGAGCGGCGCGGTGCGATAGGGCTGGTCGGTATGGCTGGTGGCGAAGCTGCCGTTGGCGATCGCAAAGTCGCCGGTGCGCATGCCGCCGAACCAGCCGCCGCTGCCGAGCTGCTGATAGACGCAGATGCTGTCGCCGGGCGCGTAGGCGATGTCGGAGTTGCTGCGCTCGACCGTGTAGTGCGACGCCTTCAGCTCGACGAGGCCACCGCCGCCGAGCTGGCGCAGCGAGAATTCGCCGTAGAAGTCCGCGCGGCGCTCGCGCTCGAGTTCGGCGGTGACGCCGAACAGGCCCTTGGACCGGACCTCGCGCCAATAGTCGAACCGGTCATGCGGCTCGACCTCGTCAGTACACCATCGATACACGGCAGCCCCCGCTTGCAGCGCGCAGCTGCCTAGAAAAAGCAGATTCCGGAGGAATCTGCCATAGTCCTGATGACGGAACCCGTGGGGCTCTGCGCGTTGAACCGTCGATATGGCTGGACCGACTATCATCAACGGCAGAGGGTTCCAATGAATCGCTGTTCGAGGGGGCCGGCGGAGCGCCGTTCTGCAACGGGAATTTTACGATGACGCGTCGGCTTTTCAGAATTCTGGCGGCCCTTGGCCTTGCGGTGAGCCTGAGCGGCTTCGCGCTGCCCGCACAAGCCGAGAAGCGCGTTGCGCTCGTCGTCGGCAACAACGACTACAGGAACGTCCCCAAGCTCCTCAAGGCGGTCAACGACGCCCGCACCATGGGCGATACGCTGAAGCAGCTCGGCTTCTCGGTGATGGTCGCCGAGAACCAGAGCCGGCAGCAATTCTCCGAGACGCTGCTCGCGTTCGACAGGACGATCGAGCCCGGCGACACCGCATTCTTCTTCTACGCCGGCCACGGCTTCGAGATCGCGGGGCAGAACTACCTGCTGCCGACTGACGTACCGCCGGCGACCGAAGGGCAGGAAGAGCTGGTGCGCGACGCCTCCATTCTGGCCGACCGCATCGTCGAGCGCCTTCAGAACAAGAAGGCGCGGACGTCGATCCTGGTGTTCGACGCCTGCCGCAACAACCCGTTCGAGCGCAAGGGCACCCGCGCGGTCGCCGGCGGCGGCGGCCTCGCGCCGATGGTGCAACTGCCCGAAGGCGTGTTCTCGGTGTTCTCCGCAGGTCCCCGCCAGACCGCACTCGATCGTCTCTCCAACGACGACGCCAATCCCAATTCGGTGTTCACGCGCACCTTCGCCAAGGAGCTGCTCCAGCCCGGCGAGAATCTGGTGCAGGTGGCGCAGCGGACCCGCCGTCTCGTCAGCGAGATGGCCGACACCGTCAAGCACAGGCAGGTGCCGGTCTATTTCGACCAGATGGTCGACGACGTCTTCCTCAGCGGTGTTGCCAAGGACGCCACCGCCGCTGCGCGCCCGGCCGATCCGGCGCCGCAGAAGCTCGCGGCTCTTCCGCCGGTGTCGGTACCGCGCGTGCCGAAGGAAGAAACCACCAACGCGCCGATCGCCAGCTTCTCGCGGCACAATGGCGGCTGGAGCGTGGTGTTCTCCTTCGCCGACCCGACGCTCGGCATTTCCTGGCGCATGGCCGGCAATGGCGATTTCCGCGAGACCGGCTTCATCGACACGCTCGATCCGCGCACGCGCAAGCGGATGCCGAACCCGTCGATCGAATTGCCGCCGGATGCGCAGGCCGGCACCATCGAGGTCCGCTATGTCGATCAGTCCGGCGACATGCAGGGGCCATTCCCGATCAGGTTCGATCCCGAGGCCGCGCTGATCCGCGACCAGCGCAAGATCCTCGACATGACCGCGACGAGCTGGCTGTCGTTCCGCGAGTTCAATGGGCTGCTCGTCTATTACACGCACCTCGTGTCGTACCGCTGCGCCATCCGCGAGGTGCGCATCGGCATCGACACCGCCGTTCCGAACCAGGTGTTGAAGATGCCGGGCTGCGACATGCGCGATCCCAGCGCGATCAGCGCCGGCATGCCGCTCTACATGAAGCTTGCTCCGGCTACGCAGTTCGTCTCGGTGGAACTGACCTACCGCGATGGCAGCGTGTCGGAGATCAAGAGTTTTCGGGCCGCGAACCGCAGCAACAACTGAGCGTCTGCGGTTCCATTGTTGGGCGGCGAGCGCAGTTGGCGCACGGACCTAGCCGCGACGCTTCCCGATGTAGCGCTTGATGGAGTCGATTGCTTCCATCAAGGGCGGCGCAAGCGAGAAGAACGTCCCCATGGCGATCGAGATGACCACATGGCGAAGCAGGACCTTCTCCTGTTCCTCGAACGGATAGCCGTTCTGGTCGATCCGTGCCGGCGCGAGCGTGCCCGCCTCCTGAGGATCCGGCTTCCGCGGCTTGCGCGGCGGCAGCATGATCACGACGAAAAGCACGTTGATCAGCAGCCAGATGCCAAGCACTATCAGTATGGTGCGCAACGCGGGATCATCCTGAAATCAATCGAAATTATCAGCAACGCTACCGGCCATTCGGCATTGCGGCAAACCAATTCCGGCTTGTTGCACCGCACAGAGTACTAAAGTTGTAAGCGAGGAGTTGATGACGGAATCTGATACCCCAGAGCACACCGTGCGTCACTCCGTGAGAACCCGATGTTGCATCGTCGGCGGCGGGCCGGCCGGCATGATGCTCGGCTATCTCCTGGGACGCGCCGGCATCGACGTCGTGGTGCTGGAGAAGCATGCGGATTTCTTCCGCGACTTTCGCGGCGACACCGTGCATCCCTCGACGCTCCAGGTGATGGACGAGCTCGGCCTGATCGATGGGTTCCTGAAGCTGCCGCACCAGCGCCTGCAGATGATGGACGGCCTGTTTGGCGGCACGCCCGTGCGGATCGCCGATCTCCGCCGGCTCCGCACCAAGTACCCGTTCATTGCCTTCATGCCGCAATGGGACTTCCTGAATTTCCTGCGCGAGGCCGGCCAGCGCTTCGCCTCGCTCAAGGTGATGATGAATACGGAAGCCGTCGATCTGATCCGCCGCGGCGAGACCGTCGCCGGCGTGCGCGCGGTGACACCGGATGGGCCGATCGACATCGAAGCCGATCTCACCATTGCCTGCGATGGCCGGCATTCGACGGTGCGCGAGCGTGCGGGGCTCCGCGTCGAGGAGATCGGCGCGCCGATGGACGTGCTGTGGTTCCGCGTCGGCCGCAAGGCGGACGAGACCGAGAACCTGTTCGCGCGTGTCGAGCCCGGAAAGATGATGGTCACGTTCGACCGCGGCGACTATTGGCAGTGCGCCTATGTCATCGCGAAGGGACAATACGAGGCGGTGAAGGCGAGGGGATTGCAGGCGCTGCTCGACGACGTCGTGCGCATGGCGCCGATCCTTCGATCCGGCATGGCCGATGTGAAGGGCTTTGACGACGTCAAGCTGCTCACCGTCGCGATCAACCGCTTGGCGCGCTGGACGCGGCCGGGCCTGCTTCTCATTGGCGATGCCGCGCATGCGATGTCGCCGGTCGGCGGCGTCGGCGTCAATCTCGCCGTGCAGGATGCAGTTGCGACCGCCAATTTGCTGGCGGACAAGCTTCGGCACGGCTGCCCAACCGAGAATGAACTCGATGCCGTGCGCCGACGCCGCGAATTCCCGGTGAGGATGACGCAGCGCATGCAGGTGATCGTGCAGAACAACATCATCAGCGGCGCCCTGCAGGGCGGCGATCGGCCGCTGAAGGTGCCGCTGGTCGTGCGCCTGATCACTGCGCTGCCATGGCTCCAGGGTATTCCGGCGCGCCTGATTGCGCTCGGCGTGCGGCCCGAGCACGTGCAATCCAAGGTCGCGCCGGCGTCGTAGTGCAGGAGGTCGGTAGGGATAACGCGGCGTTAAATCGCGCGCCGCGCGTTGCGTGCGCGCAACAGCGCAAACGGATTCACGTCGCGCCGCTTGCCAATCCGGCGTCTTAACTTTCTTGATTCAAATTTGAGTAAGACCTGCGTGTGACCGTGCACCCATCAAAGGACACGGGGTGTACCATGCGTAACAAATTGATTGCCGCCTTCGCCTGCACGACCGCTCTGGTTTCGACCGGCGCCGCTTCAGCCGCCGATCTCGGTGCGCGCTACATGAAGGCGCCCGCCTATGCGGAGCCGCTGTTCAACTGGACCGGTTTCTATGTCGGCGGCCACATCGGTGGCGCATGGACCAACGAGCAGTTCATCAACAACGGGACCGGCGCGCCGTTCGGCGATCTCGTTCCGGGCCAGGGCTATCGCCAGCGTGGCGCCGGCATCATGGGCGGCGCCCAGATCGGCTACAACTGGCAGGCCAACAACTACGTGTTCGGCATGGAAGGCACGATCTCCGGCCTCGACAACAAGGGTACGGTCGTCAACACCGCCTTCGGCGCCGCTGACGACATCTTCACCTGGCGCGCCAACGTGCTCGCGACCGTCGTCGGCCGCGCCGGCTTCGCCGTGCAGAACAATTTGTTCTACATCAAGGGCGGCTATGCCGGCGTGAACAACCGTCTCAACGTCAGCGACACCGTTGCGCCCTCGACCGGCTCGGGCGGTCAGACCCACTGGGCCAACGGCTGGACCGTCGGCGCCGGCTGGGAATACGGCATCACCCGCAACTGGATCGTCGGCCTCGAGTACAATTACGCGGCCTTCGGCAGCCAGACCTATCAACTCGGCGGCACCTCGGGTAACTACACCTTCGATGCCAAGCCGCGCGACATCCAGTGGGCCGTCGTGCGCGCGAGCTACAAGTTCGACGCACCGGTCATCGCGCGCTACTGAGCACGTCAACGAACGACCGAAGCTAAAAAAGTACTGCCAACAACTGAAAGCCCCGGCTCCGTCCGGGGCTTTTTTCTGCCGATTCGCGTGTAGGTGCCGCCACGGGCGGGTCGGCCTGGCGGATGATCATCTCTGGAAACTGGCCGTGACGGTGCATAAGGGCGCAGTAGGTAAATAGCGCTTGCCTATTTCTGCCCCACGGACTCAGCGACGTATCGTTCAGCCATGTCGTTGATGCGGTGCGCGTCGGCGTGAACTACCGCTTCGGTCCCTCGGCCGTCGTCGCAAGGTACTGATCTCTCCGAACGTGAGAGCTTTCAAAGCCCCGGCATCTGCCGGGGCTTTTTCGTCGACCGCGGGGCAAGCTTACGCCATCACGGAGAATCCACCGTCGACGGGGATCGCGGTGCCCGTGACGAAGTTCGAGGCGGGCGAGGCGAGGAACACGGCGATGCCGGCGAAGTCGTCGATATCGCCCCAGCGTCCCGCGGGCGTGCGCGCCAGCACGCGCTCATGCAGTCCCGAGACCTGCTGCCGCGCGCCGCGGGTGAGGTCGGTGTCGATCCAGCCCGGCAGGATGGCGTTGACCTGGATGTTGTCGGGCGCCCACGCATTGGCGCACGCGCGCGTGTACTGCACGATGCCGCCCTTGCTTGCCGCATAGGCGGTGGCGAAGCTCGCGCCGAAGATCGACATCATCGAGCCGATATTGATCACCTTGCCGTTGCCCGACGCCTTCAGCGCCGGATAGGCCAGCTTCGAGCACACGAAAGCGCTGGTGAGGTTGGTGTCGATCACCTTGTTCCACTCGTCGAGCTCGAGCTCGTGCGGCGGCTTGCGGATGCTCATGCCGGCATTGTTGATGAGGATGTCGATCCGGCCGAGCTCCTTGACGACGCGGTCGATCATGGCCGCGACCGCCGCCTTGTCGGTGACGTCGGTGGTGACGGCAATCGCCTTCACGCCGCGCTCTCTGAGATCGGCAACGGCAGCGGCCGACTTGGTTTCGTTACGTGCGACCACGGCGATATCGGCGCCGGCATCGGCGAGTCCGTGGGCGAGGCCAAGACCGATGCCGCCATTGCCCCCTGTGACGATCGCGACTTTGCCGCGGAGATCGAACCGGTTGGATGTCATATTTGTATTCCCTGGTTTCTTCTATTGGTTGCTCTGCCAGATCAGGACCAGTCCGAAGCCGGCCATGGCTGCGCCATAGCCGGCCCATTGCAACTGGTTGACCATGAAGCTCGACCGCGGCCAGGCGACGGTGCCCGTTCCCTGTCCGATCCAGAGCAGCCCGACGGCGAGGGCAAACAGGCCTGCGATTAGCAGAAATCTGCGCATGCATTCCTCCCCGTTGGTTTGCTTCTGTCGTGGCCTACGGCATCAACGATCGCCGCTTGTCACGAAAACTTCCCGCCAGACTAGCCGTAGCTTCGGTTTGGATACAATGGCTGCGGATGCAGGGCCGCTGGGAGGATCCATGTCCGTGCGGAAGATGATCCTTGGTAGCACCCTTGGCATCGCGGCTGCGGCCGCACTGGTGGCGGCCTATGCCGTCATTCCACGGCGTGCGGATCTGCGGGCGTTCGATCCGGCCGAGATGGCGCGGCTCGAGACCGCGATGTGGCGCGACTATTACGACAAGCGCTATGCCGCGCTGTTCTATCATCTCTACGAATCGACGCGGACGCAGTTCGGCTTTTCGCCGCTAAGAAGCTTGCAGATCGCGCTCGGCGCCGCCGGGGCCGCCAGGACGTTCCAGCCGACGCGGTCACGACCGGAGGCCGATGCGGCCCTGCCAGCGCTCGTTGGATACTACCGGGATTTTGCATCGGCCGCGCCTGTGGCATTCGACGCGCACGAGGCCGCCCGTCTCGAGCTTGACTGGTGGCAGGCGCGGCGCGAGGCGGCGGACCCGCGCGACTATGGCCTCACCATCGCACGCGTGACGGCGCTGACCTACGGCAGGAGCGCGGACGATTCCGGCATCAGGCAGTTCGGCATCGCGCGGGCAGAGGCCATGGCGTTTCGCGATGCGCGGGGCGAGGCGATCACCGAGGCCGACTGGGCGGGGATCGAGAACCGGCTTGGAGAGGCGTACCGATCTCTGAAGGCGAGCGTCGGCCGCTGACGATCCGGCAACGAAAAAGCCCCGGACGATGCCGGGGCTTTGACGTCTAACCAGACTGGATCAGGACCTGTCTCAGGAGTTGGGGCGCTTCAGTTGAAGCGGTAGACCAGCGACGTGCTGATGGTCTGGACCCAGGGCTTGAAGGTAATTGCCGTGCCCGTCAGACCCACCGCCGGCGCGCCGAAATTATTGCCCGGAGCAAACGTCGTGGGCCGGGAAATGCGGTCATAGTACGCCGAACGGTATTCGGTTTTCATGAACCAGCCGGGCGCAGCAATTCCGAAAATGTCGAGGTTGTTCTCGACGCCACCGCCAACGAAAAAGCCATCGCGGTGGAAGGAGCCAGTGGTCGTCTGCGTCGCGGTACTGGCGCCCGGTCCCACACCCAGAAACGTCTGAGACGTGCCTGACCATTCCGAACCCGAGTAACCGGCGTTGACGTAAGACAGGACATTGGGCGCAACGAGATAGCCTAACCGCGCGCCGGCCGTGTAGCTGGTGCGAAGCTTTTGGCGGCCTTCCGTTTGCCAGAAGGCGGGGTCGGTCAGCGAGCCACTGATGTCACCGAACTGTCCGTCAGCAAAGACGCCGGCCACCCAACGGCCGTTGAATTGCCAATCGTAACCGGCGCCGACGGTTCCAAACCAGCCGCTGCCGCCCAGGCGCGTATCGCGGGTTATAGCGGTGCCCGCCGGTCCGAAGGCACCGAACCCTCCAGCAACACCAGTGCTCTGGATGTTGCTGTCAGCGGACCACAGACCGCCGCCGCCGCCGCCGAAGATGTAGAAGCCGGTCCAGCTTTGGACGGGCGCGGGCGCCAGAGCCTTCACATAGGGGCGGGCCCCAAGGTCAGCCGCCGCGGCCGAACCGGTCATCGCCGCCAATGCCGTCAGAGCGAGCAAAAACTTCTTCATGATTAAATCCCAACCTTGGTCTGTTCGGCGCGCGCGCTGAACTTCGAGTCATCGGATGACCAAGCTATAGGCGGTTCCAGCCAAAAAGCTGTTGCCGGTCAGGTACATATGAATTGGGAACGCAGAGTTTGAGGCGACGCCTCCGGACTGGCACGACCCGCTGGGGCACCGCGCACCGGAGCTCTCGATGTATCGAGCCTTGAACTCCGCAAAACAGAAGCCGCAACGAAAAAGCCCCGGACAATGCCGGGGCTTTGACGTCTGAATTTCAGATCAGATCAGTACTTCGCGACGACCGGACCGGTCCAGTTGAAGCGGTAGACCAGCGAGGTCGAGATCGTCTGGTTCCAGCTGTTGGCGCGGATGCTGTTGCCGGTCGGGAGGTTGGTGCCGTCGATCAGTTCGTCCTGGGTCTTGGCGTTGTAGAAGGCCGAACGATATTCGGTCTTCATGAACCAGCCGGGCGAAGAGATGCCGAAGATGTTCAGGCTGTTCTCGACGCCGCCGCCAACGAACCAACCATTGCGGTTGTAGCTGTTGAGGTGGGCACCAGCGGGAACGCCGGCCAGCGTCAGGAAGTTGGTCTGGCCGAAGTGAGCGCCGGAATAACCGCCGTTGACGTAGGAGAGAACGTTCGGAGCAACCAGATAGCCGAGGCGCACACCAGCGGCCCAGGAGTCTTCCAGCTTCTGCGAGCCGGTGATGCCGAAGAAGGGATCCTGAACCGTGCCACGGATGCTGCCGAACTGACCGTCAGCGAACACGCCGGCGACCCAGGTGCTGCTGACCTGCCAGTCATAGCCGAGACCGACGGTGCCGAACCAGCCCGAGCCACCCTGGCGCTGGCCGATCGTCAGCGGAACCGCGCCGACCGTGGTCTGGACGGACTGATCGGAGTTCGAGAGGCCACCACCACCACCGCCGAAGATGTAGAAGCCGGTCCAGTTGGCGACGGGCGCCGGAAGCGGGGCCTTCACGTAGGGACGGGCAGCCAGATCGGCCGCCGACGCCGAGCCAGTCATCGCGGCAACCGCGGTGAGTGCGAGCAAAATCTTCTTCATTTCAAAATCCCCAAGCTTTGGTCTGTCCGGCAGGCGCGAGCGCACTGAAGTCCGATTGATCTGATGCCCGGACTATAGCTGCTTTCCGCCGAAATGCTGTTGCCGGACAGGCACAGTCGCCGGGAAACGCCGCCTGGCAGCGATTTCGGGCGCGATCTCCGAAATCAGAAATAGCTATATGATTCCAATGTTTTGCGTCATTTTCCGAAGATCGAATTCCGGTAACTTCTCGTTAGCAAATCCGGCTCTGTCCGAAATGGTAGCAATCCTGCCTCAGCCTTGATGCCGGTGAGTCGTTGACCGAGTCGTTCCGCCCCAAGATGAGTCGGGCAGCGGAGGCGGTCTGGTCGGCGCCTCCGCGAGCAGCCGCAAACAAAAAAGCCCCGGTGTCGGCCGGGGCTTTTTGCGTGACGGCGGAAGACTGCCTCAGACGTCCAGCAGCTCCTCGCTCGCGAACTCCGCCTTGTCCGAGATGAACGCGAAGCGCGCCTCGGCCTTGGTGCCCATCAGCCGCTCCACCGAATCCGCCGTGGTGTCGCGGTCGTCGGCGAGCAGCACCACCTTGAGCAGCGTCCGCTTGCGCGGATCCATGGTGGTTTCCTTGAGCTGCGCTGGCATCATCTCACCAAGGCCTTTGAAGCGGTTCACCTCGACCTTGGCGTTGGCGTTGAACTCGCTCTTGAGCAGCGTCTCCTTGTGCTTGTCGTCGCGTGCGTAGACGGACTTCGAGCCATGGGTCAGCTTGTAGAGCGGCGGCACTGCGAGGAAGAGGTGGCCCTCGTCGATCAGCCGCGGCATCTGCCGGTAGAAGAAGGTGATCAGGAGCGAGGCGATGTGGGCGCCGTCGACGTCGGCGTCGGTCATGATGATGATGCGCTGATAGCGCAGATCCTCTTCGCGATATTGCAAAAGCTGGCCGCAGCCGATCGCCTGCACGAGGTCGGAGAGCTGCGCGTTCGCCGTCAGCTTGTCCTTGCCGGCCGAGGCGACGTTGAGGATCTTGCCGCGCAGCGGCAGCACCGCTTGCGTCTTGCGATCACGGGCCTGCTTGGCGCTGCCGCCTGCCGAGTCACCCTCGACGATGAAGAGCTCGGAGCCCTCGGTGCCGGCATCGGTGCAGTCGGCGAGCTTGCCGGGCAGGCGCAGCTTCTTGCCGGCGGTCTTGCGTGCCGTTTCCTTTTCCTGGCGGCGGCGCAGCCGCTCCTCGGCGCGGTCGATCACGAAGTCGAGCAGCCGGTTGGCCATGTTCGGATTGCCCGACAGCCAGTGGTCGAACGGATCCTTCATCGCCTGTTCGACGATGCGCTGCGCTTCGGCGGTGGCGAGACGATCCTTGGTCTGGCCCTGGAATTCAGGCTCGCGCACGAACACCGACAGCATCACGGCCGCGCCCACCATGACGTCTTCCGACGTAATGGATGACGCGCGCTTGCCCTGACCGACGCGCTCGGCGTGATCCTTCAGGCCGCGCAGCAGCGCGCTGCGCAGGCCGGATTCGTGCGTGCCGCCATCGGGCGTCGGCACGGTGTTGGTGTAGGACGACAGGAAGCCGTCGGCATCCGCGGTCCAGGCGACAGCCCATTCGCAGGCGCCATGCGCGCCGTTGCGGCCCGATTTGCCGGAGAAGATGTCGGGATGCACCAGCGTGTCGGCGTGGATGGCGGCTGCGAGATAATCCTTGAGGCCGCCGGGGAAATGGAACGTTGCTTCCGCCGGCACGTCCTCGACGCCCTTCAGGAGCTCAGGCGCGCAGTTCCAGCGGATCTCGACGCCGCCGAACAGATACGCCTTCGAGCGCGTCATCTTGAACAGGCGCTGCGGCTTGAATGCGGCCTTGGCGCCGAAGATGTCGGTGTCGGGCTTGAAGCGCACGCGGGTGCCGCGGCGGTTGTTGATCTTGCCGAGATCCTCGAGCTTGCCCTTCGGGTGCCCGCGCTCGAACGTCATGCGGTAGAGTTTCTGGCTGCGTGCGACCTCGACCTCGAGCAGCGAGGAGAGGGCGTTCACCACGGAGATGCCGACACCGTGCAGACCGCCGGAAGTCTCGTAGACCTTGGAGTCGAACTTGCCGCCCGAATGCAGCGTGCACATGATGACTTCGAGCGCCGACTTCTTCGGAAACTTTGGATGCGGATCGATCGGGATGCCGCGGCCGTTGTCGGTGACGGTCAGGAACCCGTCGGCGCTGAGCTCGACTCCGATGAAGGTCGCGTGCCCGGCCAGCGCCTCGTCCATCGAGTTGTCGATGACTTCGGCGAAGAGGTGATGCAGCGCCTTCTCGTCGGTGCCGCCGATATACATGCCGGGCCGGCGGCGCACCGGTTCCAGGCCTTCGAGCACCTCGATATCGGCCGCAGTGTAGTCGGCTTCGCCGCCGGTCCCGCGCGAGGCCGCCTTGGCGGGCGCGCGCGACTTCGGCTCATCGCCGCCGAAAAAATCGTCTTTTGCTTTTGGCTTCAACTGCTTGGACATATATTTTGATGCACTTTGATGGCCGCGATGGCGGCGAATCGATTGGGCCGACTATGCCACGGCTGGCCTGCAAAGGTCACCGCAGGTCCGCCCGACGGGTGTGGGTGGGAGCCAATCCCGGCGATTTTACGCCGCAGGCCCCACCAATTCCCGGCAATTTGACACCTGGGCCCGGCTCAGGCCCGGCTTTGTGACTTGATGTCACACAAGTCCTTGGCTTACCAGTCCTTTTATCTGACAGGACCGTGACGGGGCGGGAAGGCAATCTGGAATGGAGCAGTACGCGCACGCGCTGGCCGATTTCGTGCGCGCTCACCAGGCTTGGGCGGCCCCGATCGTGTTCCTGCTCGCCTTCGGGGAGTCGCTGGCCTTCATCTCGCTGCTGATCCCGGCCTGGGGGGCGCTGGTTGCGATCGGCGCGCTGATCGGAGCCAGCGGCATCAGCTTCTATCCGGTCTGGATCGCCGGCGGCATCGGTGCTGCGCTCGGCGACTGGGTCTCCTACTGGTTCGGCTATCGCTACAAGGAGCAGGTCGCGCAGATGTGGCCGCTCTCGCGCTATCCGGAGCTGCTGCCCAGGGGCGAAGCCTTCGTGCGGAGTTGGGGCGTGCCCAGCATCTTCATCGGCCGCTTTTTCGGCCCTTTGCGCGCCTCGGTGCCGCTCGCAGCCGGCATTTTCGAGATGCCGTATTGGAGTTTTCAGGCCGCCAATTTCATCTCGGCGCTGGTCTGGTCCGCGGCGCTGTTGCTGTTCGGCGACGTGATCGCGACGATCATGGAATGGATCTGGCGCGTGATCTGACCGGGCAGCTCGGCCGCCCGGTCAGCGCATACGGCAGAGCCTAAAGCGAGGCGTTCCAGATCGACGGAATCCAGCGATAGCCCGAACCATCCTTCTCCTTCTCGACGCGGACGAGACCGGGGAAGGCGGCATGGAAGGCCTGGATCGGCATCTTCTCTGCAATCGCCATGTCGTAGAGCTTCCGCCGCGTCTCTTGCGCCAGCGGCTTGTCGACGTCGGAGGCGATGTTCCATTCGGGGTGCTTCACGAACAGGAACGCTGCGCCTGCGGTGATGTCGACCTGCACAAGTACCTTTTCCGCGCCTGACGCGACGATGAAGGAGTTGTGTCCCGGCGTGTGGCCCGGGCTCGCCACCGACGTGATGCCGGGCGCGACTTCCTTGCCGGACTCGTATTGCGTGACCTTGCGGCCGAGCGCATCGAACACGCGGCGGATGTTCTTGAAGTTGCCTTCGAGGATCGGATTGCCGGTCCCCTTGCTCATCTCGCCGTCGTCCATCCAGAACTTCCATTCCACTGCCGGAACCATGATCTCGGCGTTGGGGAAGGCCGGCTTGTTCTCGGCCGCGAGCAGGCCGTTGATGTGGTCACCGTGGAAGTGCGAGATAATGACGGTGTCGACTGCCGCGCGGTCGATGCTGGCCGCCGCAAGGTTGTTGTGGAACTGGCCGACCTTGCCCTTGGTCTGCGTGAACTGGTCGGGCCCGAGACCGGTATCGATCACGACGAGCTTCGGCCCGGTGTTGACGACGACCGGATTGAAGGTGTGGGTGACCTTGTCGGTCGGCAGATGGTTCTCGGCGAAGATCTTGTTGATGTCGTCCTTGCTGGCGCCGGCCGCGTAATTGTCCGTCAGGTTGACGGTCGCGACGCCGTCGCAGACCACGGTGATCTGGTGGGTGCCGACATTGTAGCGGTAGAAGCTCGCGTTCTGGGTCGCGGCCGGGGGCGCGGCGGCGCTCGCGGGCGAGGTCTTCACGAAGGGCAGGAGCGCCGAGGCGGCGGCGCCGGCTAGCGTTGCGCGACGGGTGATCTCGGTCATGGCGATGTCCTGGGGCTGGGTTGCGAACGAAAGGCACGGACCGGCGGGGTTGTGGCGCCTTTCTTTCTCGGGAACCCCCAAACTTAGGGGAAATTCCGCTGCGACCCGATGACATCCGTGCGGCATCCTGCCGTCACGCCCCATCGATTTGGACTTGACCCTGGAACCCTCTGGCCTTATAGCCGCGCGCCATGATCAACGCCGCGACCATCCTGTTCGCCCGTCGCCGCCGCCGCTCTTTAGCGGTTTGGGCGGTCGATCGCGTTTGAGATCATCGTCTTTGCCGCTGGATCCGATCCGCGGCATTCTCTCTCCTGTCAGCGCGATCTGATCCGGCGGCCCCCCGAGGAGGCCCAGCAGGAGACCACGATGTACACGCCACCCTTTTTCAAGCAGGACCGCGCCGCGAGCCTGAAATTCGCCGAGGAGCGCGGCTTCGGCACGATGTGCGCCTTCGACGGCCACAAGCCGGTCGCCTCGCCACTGCCGTTCTACCTGACTTACGCCGCTGACGGCACGCCGCAGGCCGCCTTTCATGTCGCCCGTCACAATCCGCTGCTAAAGCTGGCGGACGGCGCGACCTCCTGGCTGCTCGCGGTCAACGGCCCCGATGCCTATGTATCGCCCGACTGGTACGTCTCGCCGGATCAGGTGCCGACCTGGCTCTACCAGTCGGTGCATCTGAGCGGGCCGGTGCGCCTCTTGTCGGACGATCAGCTGGCGGTGCAGATCGACACGCTGAGCGACAAGTTCGAGAGCTGGCTGTTGCCGAAAGCGCCGTGGACATCGGCGAAGATGACGGCAGGCCGGCTGGAAGCGTTGAAGAAGGGGATCGTGGGTCTGGTCATGACGGTTGAAGAGGTCGAAGGCAGCTTCAAGCTCAACCAGCACAAATCGGACGCCGACTACACCGCGATCGCCAACGCGCTCGGTGCGCAACCCGAAGCCGACGCCAGAGAGATTGCACAATTGATGCAGGACGTGAGGCCGGAGGCCTTCGCGAACGAAACCAACATGCTCGAAAGGAGCGCGCCATGAGCCTCACCGAAACCACCAAGGCCCCGACCACCGGCGCGGCCAAGAAGCCCGCCACCGTCTTCGTCGACGGCGGCTCCGGCACCACCGGGCTCGGCATCAATGAGCGGCTGAAGCTCCAGAGCGACGTCACGGTGAAGACGATCGCCGACGACAAGCGCAAGGACCCCGCGGCTAAGAAGGCGCTGATGGAGGAGGTCGATCTCGTGATCCTCTGCCTGCCTGACGATGCCGCGAAGGAAACAGTCGCGCTGGTCGACAGCATGGGCGCTTCAGCGCCGAAGGTGCTGGACGCTTCCACCGCCTACCGGGTCGCGCCCGACTGGGCCTACGGCTTTCCGGAGCTGACGCCGGACCAGGCCGCAAAGATCAAGGCCGCGAAGAAGGTCTCCAATCCCGGCTGCTATCCGACCGGTGCGATCGCGCTGCTGCGGCCGATCGTCGATGCCGGTCTGTTGCCGCCCGATTATCCCGTCGCCGTCAACGCGGTGAGCGGCTATTCCGGCGGCGGCAAGTCGATGATCGCGAGCTTTGAAGACGGCAGCGCGCCGTCCTTCGAGCTCTACGGCCTCGGCTTCGAGCACAAGCATCTGCCGGAGATGCAGCTCTATTCGAAACTGACGCGGCGGCCGATCTTCATTCCCTCGGTCGCCAACTACCGGCAGGGCATGCTGGTCTCGGTGCCGCTCCAGCTCGACGCGCTGCCCGGCAAGCCCAGCGGTGCGGACCTTCAGGCCGCGCTGGCCAAGCGTTACGCCGGCTCGAAATATGTCTCGGTGATGCCGCTCCAGAACGAGGCGACCAAGGGCGGCAAGCTCGAGCCGGAGGCGCTCAACGAGACCAACACGCTCGAGCTCCACGTCTTCGCCAGCGACAAATATCACCAGGCGGTACTGGTCGCCCGGCTCGACAATCTCGGCAAGGGCGCCTCGGGTGCGGCCGTGCAGAACATGCGGCTGATGTTGGGCCTTGCCGACAATAGCTGATCGAACGTTGCTCGGGAGGCCAGCCCGGTGGACGAAGCGACGATGCGACTTTCGACCCCGGCAAGACGATCAAATGACGCCTGAAAGGTACGCGTGATGAGCTCGAAGAAGATCGGCATTCTCGGCGCCTCCGGTTACACCGGGGCCGATGCGGTGCGCCTGTTGGCCCGGCATCCGAATGCCGAGATCGTCGCGCTCACCGCCAACACCCATGCCGGCAAGTCGATGGGCGACGTGTTTCCGCATTTTTTCATGCTGGACCTGCCGAAACTCGTGGAATGGGAAAAGGTCGACTGGAGCAAGCTCGATGCGGTGTTCTGCGGACTGCCGCACGGCACCACGCAGGAAATCATCGCCGCGGTCCTCAAGGCAAATCCCAAAATCAAGGTCCTCGACATGTCCGCCGATTTCAGGCTGCGGGACAAGAGCACCTATGCGCAATGGTACGGCCATGAGCACCGGGCGCTCGAACTGCAGGGCGAAGCGGTCTACGGTCTCACCGAATTCTATCGCGAGAAGATCACGTCGGCGCGGTTGGTCGCCTGTCCCGGCTGCTATCCCACGGCGGCGCTGCTCGCGCTGGTGCCGCTTGCGAAAGCCAAGCTGATCGACGTCGACGACATCGTCATCGACGCGAAATCGGGCGTCACCGGTGCCGGCCGCGGGCTGAAACAGAACACGTTGTTCAGCGAGGCGGGCGAGGGGCTGTCGCCCTATTCGGTCGGCACCCACCGGCACGCGCCCGAGATCGAGCAGGAGATCGGCGTCGCCGCCGGTTCCGCAGTGACGATCAACTTCACGCCGCATCTTATTCCGATGGCGCGCGGCGAACTCTGCACCTCCTACGTCAAGCTCAACGGCGCGACGCCGGACGATCTGCGAAGCGCGCTGGAGCAGGCTTATGCCAACGAGCCCTTCGTGCATGTCGCCAGGAAGGGCGTGCTGCCGCAGACCCAGAATGTGCGCGGCTCCAACTATGTGCAGATCGGCGTCGTCGCCGACCGCATCAAGAACCGGGCGATCGTGATTTCCACGCTCGACAATCTGGTGAAAGGTTCGGCCGGGCAGGCGATCCAGAACATGAACCTGATGTTCGGGCTGCCCGAGACGGCGGGGTTGGAGCAGATCGCGCTGTTTCCATGACACGAGGTACTGCGGTGGACGAAGCGACCTTGCAATTCTACCGGCAGAACGCCGAGGCCTATGCCGGCTGGGCGAAGGCCGCATCGACGCGGTTGCGGGGCTTTCTCGCCCTGCTGCCGCCGGGAGGCGCGATCCTCGAGCTCGGTTGCGGTGCCGGCAATCATTCCGCAGTGATGCTCGCCGAAGGTTTTTCAGTGCGTGCGACCGATGGCTCGCCCGAAATGGCCGAGATCGCCTCGCGCCGGCTTGGTCATCCCGTCGAGGCGATGCGGTTCGACCAGCTGGATGCGCACGAGGCCTATGACGGCGTCTGGGCGAGCGCCTGTCTGCTGCATGTGCTACGCGACGAACTCGCCGGCATCCTTGGAAAGATCCACCGTGCGCTCAAGCCATCAGGCGTGTTCTACGCCAGCTACAAGATGGGTGAGGACGATGGCCGCGACAGCCTCGGGCGCTACTACAGCTACGTCTCGCGGGAGTGGCTCGAGATGACTTACGCCAGCGCAGGTTCGTGGATCACGCTGTCGTCGGACACCAACGTGATCCAGAGTTTCGACGAGACGCCAGCCAACATGCTGAACCTCGTCGTACGCAGGGCCTGATCCCTAAGAGACCCGATTTCTAGAGCACCTTGAAGATCGCCAGTGCCAGCACGGCCTGGGCAAGGAAGCCGACGGTGAAGGCCAGCGTGCGGAACACCGGGATGCCGAGCGCGTAGACGATCAGATGTGCGACGCGCGACCAGAAATAGACCGCGCAGGCGAGCACGGTCCATTTCGAGGAATAGTCGATCGCGTTCAGGATCAGCACCAGCGGCGCGAAGAGCACGAGGTTCTCGACCGCGTTGTCATGCGCGAACATCAGGCGGTTCGCCCACTCCGCTTGTGGCTTGTCGGCGCGCGAGGGATTGGCCAAGGCGCCACTGAGCCCCCGAACCTGGCAGCGGTTGATGGTGTAGGGAATCCAGAGGATCCCGGTCAGGATCACCGTCAGTGTCAGCCAGAACAATTCGCGCGTCATAACCCGGTCCCCTCTGTCGTCGCTGTGTTGAACGCGAGATTATACAAGCGCGCAGGATTGCGCCATGCGCAAAGAAATCCCGCTAGGCGCGAACCCTGACATAGCTGCCGGGCGCGTCCTCGATCGCGGGCAGGGCCTCGCTGCCGACCACGCGCGCCGGGACTTCCTCGGGATCGAGCCCGCCCAGCCATTCGCGCCAGTCCGGCCACCACGAGCCCTTGTGCTCCACCGCGCCCTTCATCCATTCGGCGACGTTGACGTCCTTGACGTTGTCGTTGGTCCAGTACTGGTACTTGTTCGAGGCGGGCGGGTTGACCACGCCGGCGATGTGGCCCGAGCCGGACAGCACATATTTCACCGGACCGCCGAAGAACTGCGAGCCGTACAGCACCGATTCGGCCGGCGCGATGTGGTCCTCACGGGTGGCGAGGTTGTAGACCGGCACCTTGACCTTGGAGAGGTCGAGCAGCGTGTTGTCGAGCACCATCGTGCCGGTGGAGAGCCGGTTCTCCAGGTAGCAATTGCGCAGGTAATAGGAATGGTTCGACGCGGTCATGCGCGTCGCATCCGAATTCCAGTGCAAGAGGTCGAACGCGCTCGGCTGCTGGCCCTTCAGATAGTTGCTGACGACATAGGACCAGATCAGATCGTTCGAGCGCAGCATGTTGAAGGCCATCGCCATCTTCGAGCCTTCGAGCACGCCGGCCGCCTTCATGTCCTGCTCGAGGGCTGCGATCTGGTCTTCGTCGACGAACACGAGGAGATCGCCGGCATGGGTGAAGTCGACCTGCGCTGCGAAGAACGTCGCCGACGCCACGCGCTGGCGGCGCTTCTCGGCGAGCCAGGCCAGCGTGGTCGCGAGCATGGTACCGCCGACGCAATAGCCGGCGGTGTGCACCTTCAACTCGCCGGTGACCTTCTCGATCACGTCCATCGCCGTGAGCGGGCCTTCCTTCATGTAGTCTTCCCAGCTCTTGTTGCCGAGCCGCTTGTCGGGATTGACCCATGAGATCACGAACACGGTGATGCCCTGGTCGACGCACCACTTGATGTAGGATTTCTCCGGCTTGAGATCGAGGATGTAGAACTTGTTGATCCAGGGCGGCACGATCAGGAGCGGCGTGCGCAGCACGTTCTCCGTGGTCGGCGAATACTGGATCAGCTGCATCATCTCGTTCTGGTAGATCACCTTGCCCGGCGTCGTCGCCATGTTGACGCCGACGACGAGATTGTCCGGATTGGACTGGCGGATCTTCAGCATGCCCTTGCCGGCCGCGATGTCCTCGGCCAGCATCTTCAGGCCGCGCGCCAGGTTCTCGCCGCTGCTCGCCACCGTCTCGCGCAGCACTTCCGGATTGGTCAGCACGAAGTTGGACGGCGAGATCGCGTTGGTGATCTGCTGGATGTAGAACTCCGCCTTGCGGCGGGTCTGCGGGTCGAGCCCGTCGGCGTCGCGCACCAACTCCTGCGCCCATTTGGTCGTGAGCAGATAGAGCTGCATCATGAAATCAAAGAACTGGTTCGACTTCCATTCCGGATCGGCAAAGCGCTTGTCGCGCGGCGAGGGCGCGATCGCGGGCGGGGCGTCCTGGCCGGCCATGCGGCGCGCCGCCGAGCCCCAGAGGTCGAGATAATCCTTGGCGAGCTTGGTCTGCAGATCGGACGCGCGGGATGTATCCGACATCCAGTATTGGGCGACCGACGTGAAGGCCTTGACCGCTTCCGTAAGCTCGGCCGGCGGGCGATCCTGCACGTCGCCGCTCTCGCGTGGTTTCAGATACGCGGCGAGCGCCTTGCCGCCGCTCTCCATCGCCCGCGCGACATTCATCGCGAAGGCTTCCGCATCGAACTTCGTCTCGGGTTTGGGCGTGTCGGTCGTGGCGGTACTCATGAGCAGAACAGTAACGATTCATTCTGTATTCGTCACCGCGAAGCTCGCATGTTTGGCGTTAAACAAGCTCCAACATGTGCTGCACTGCGACAAAGCCCCTTGGTTTTGTCACAATCAGCGTGCACCTCTTCCGCAGTGGGCCTTGGAAGTATTCTCGCTCGTACCATTTGTGGGCAGCAATGGTTTGAGCTTGGGCAGGTTGTCGGGTTAAGCTCCGGCAGCCTTGCGTTGGGACGAGTAGGGGATTTCCCAAGTGTTGGCGTTGAGGGACCTGCAAAAGTCGCTGCCGATCTGTGGCGCGCTGCTGATGGCGGCGCTTGCCTTGGGCGGCTGCTCGAGTCAGCTGGCTGACTATACCCCCACCGACGCGCAGGCCCATCCCAAGGAGCCCGGCTCGTACCTTCCGGTGCACGATCTGCCACCGGATCGTGATCAGGCAATCATCCCGCCGGACCAGCGCGCCAAGATCGAAGCCGAGCTGGCCGCCGCGCGCGACCGCCAATCGGTTGCCGCAAAAGACGCCAAGTAACGCGGCGTAATCGCTGGCGCCCCCGCCATGCCGTGCTAAAAGACCTCAGTTCAGCCAAGAGTCAGGGCGAACGTCTTCAGCTCCTGCCGTCGAATATTACTCTAAGCGTTTGATTTTGAGTGATTTTCGCGAAGGGGCGAGAGCTTTCCCGAGCGGCTGTCATGGCCGGTCGATTCTGTCCTGACCGGTTGCCCGGAGCCCAGAGAGCCATGGAAGAGTTTTACCGCATCCGCCGCCTTCCGCCTTACGTGTTCGAGCAGGTCAACCGGGCCAAGGCAGCCGCGCGGAATGCCGGCGCCGACATCATCGACCTCGGCATGGGCAATCCGGACCTGCCGGCGCCAGCGCATGTGCTGGAGAAGCTGAAGGAGACGCTGGGCAAGCCGCGCACCGACCGCTACTCGGCCTCCCGCGGCATCCCCGGGCTGCGCCGCGCCCAGGCCGCTTATTACGCCCGCCGCTTCGGCGTGAAGCTCAACCCCGACACCCAGGTCGTGGCGACACTCGGTTCGAAGGAGGGCTTTGCCAATGTGGCGCAGGCGATCACCGCGCCCGGCGACGTCATCCTCTGCCCGAACCCGAGCTACCCGATTCACGCCTTCGGATTCCTGATGGCGGGCGGCGTGATCCGCTCGGTGCCCTCGGAGCCGACGCCGCAATTCTTCGAGGCGGTGGAACGGGCGATCGTGCATTCGATCCCGAAGCCGCTCGCGCTCGTCGTCTGCTACCCCTCGAACCCGACCGCCTATGTCGCGAGCCTCGACTTCTACAAGGACCTCGTCGCGTTCGCGAAGAAGCACGAGATCCTGATCCTGTCCGATCTCGCCTATGCCGAAGTCTATTTCGACGAGAACAACCCGCCGCCCTCGGTGCTCCAGGTGCCCGGCGCGATCGACGTCACCGTCGAGTTCACCTCGATGTCGAAGACCTATTCGATGGCCGGCTGGCGCATGGGCTTTGCGGTCGGCAATGAGCGCGTGATCGCGGCGCTCGCCCGCGTCAAATCCTACCTCGACTACGGCGCCTTCACGCCGGTGCAGGTCGCCGCGACCGCCGCGCTGAACGGCCCTGACGATTGCATCAAGGAGATGCGCGACACCTACCGCAAGCGCCGCGACGCGCTCGTGGAGTCATTCGGCCGCGCCGGCTGGGAGATCCCGCCGCCGGAAGCGTCGATGTTCGCCTGGGTGCCGCTGCCGGAGGCCTTCCGCAGCGTCGGCAGCATGCAGTTCGCAACCCTGATGGTGGAGAAATCCGGCGTCGCGGTCTCGCCCGGCGTCGGCTTCGGCGAGCACGGTGAAGGATATGTCCGCATCGCCATGGTGGAAAACGAGCAACGGATCAGACAAGCCGCGCGCGGCGTGCGCCGCTTCCTTGAAAGCGGCATCGAAACGTTGCACAACGTCGTTCCGCTCGCCAATCGGCGTTAAGTTTCTCTTCGGCAGGTTTTCTAAAGCATCATGGTTGCACCCCTGAAAGTGGGCATAGCGGGGCTCGGCACCGTGGGCGCCGAAGTTGTCCGTTTGATCGAGACCCAGGCCCGCGTGCTCGCGGGCCGCAGCGGCCGCGGCATTCGCGTCGTCGCCGTCACCGCGCGCTCGAAGGCGAAGAAGCGCGGCGTCGATCTGCGCGGCGTCGAGTGGGTCAGGGACCCCATGGCACTGGCCACGCATCCCGGCATCGACTGCTTCGTCGAGCTGATGGGCGGCGCCGGTGATCCCGCTCTCTCTGCGGTCGAAGCGGCACTGAATGCGGGCAAGTCGGTCGTCACCGCCAACAAGGCGCTGCTCGCCAAGCACGGCCTGAAGCTTGCCAAGGCCGCCGAAAAGCACGGCGGCGCGCTGAATTTCGAGGCAGCGGTCGGCGCCGCGATCCCTGTCATCAAAACGTTACGCGAAGGGCTTGCCGGAACCGGCGTCACCCGCGTCTACGGCATCCTCAACGGCACCTGCAATTACATCCTGACGCGGATGGAGCAGGAGGGCCTGTCCTTTGCCGAATGCCTCAAGGATGCGCAGCGGCTCGGCTACGCCGAGGCCAATCCGTCCTTCGACGTCGATGGCCACGACACCGCGCAAAAACTTGCCATTCTCGCCAGCCTCGCTTTCGGCACGAAAGTTGCTCAAAGCGCGGTGTATGTCGAAGGTATCTCATCCATCGCGCCGGAAGATCTGCGCGCGGCCGACGATCTCGGTTACCGGCTCAAGCTGCTCGGTGTTGCCGTTCGCACCGCCAAGGGCATCGAGCAGCGCGTGCATCCGACCATGGTTCCAAAATCCTCCTCGATCGCGCAGGTGATGGGCGTCACCAATGCGGTCACGATCGATGGCGAGGGCATCCCTCCGATCACGCTGGTCGGCCCCGGTGCCGGCGGTGCTGCGACCGCATCCGCCGTCGTCGCCGACATCGCCGACGTTGCGCGCGGCATCCGCGCCAATCCGTTCGGCCGGCCGATCTCGCATCTGCGCGATACCAAGAAAGCGCCGATGGAGCGGCACGAGGGCGGCTACTATATCCGCCTGCTGGCGCGCGATTTCCCGGGCACTGCGGCCGCGATCGCGACCCGGCTCGCGGAGCAGAAGATTTCGATCGAGTCGATCGTGCAGCGTCATCCCAATGGCGGCGCTGCGCCGGCGAACGGCAAGGCGGTGCCCGTGCCCGTCATCCTGATCACCTATGCAACTCACGAGGACGCCGTGCGACGCGCGCTCGCGGCCGTACAGAAGGACAAGGTGATCAGCGGACGGCCACAGGTGATCCGGATCGAGAAGAACTGAGCATGACCCGGAAAAGTGTGAAGAGGTTTTCCGGAAAGGTCATGCTCAAACAATAGGACACGGTTCGAACGAACTGTGGGTGTTACGAGTTGATGCGGACGGAGATCTCCGTCCAAAACTGTTCCGAAGGAGTTAGCCGATGTCGACCCATATTTCAGTCCCGCCGCACGCGTTGCTCGAGCGCATCCTCACGCTGGAGATCGTGCGGGTGACGGAGCGGGCGGCGGTGTCTTCGGCGCGGCTGCGCGGGCACGGCAACGAGAAGGCGGCCGACCAGGCCGCGGTGGACGCCATGCGGCGCGAGCTCAACAAGCTGCCGATCGAGGGCACCATCGTGATCGGCGAGGGCGAGCGCGACGAGGCGCCGATGCTGTTCATCGGCGAGAAGGTTGGCATGAACGCCGGCCCGCAGGTCGACATCGCGGTCGATCCGCTCGAAGGCACCACGCTGTGCGCCAAGAACATGCCGGGCTCGATTGCCACCATGGCGATGGCCGACGGCGGCACGCTGCTGCACGCTCCTGACGTCTACATGGAGAAGCTCGCGATCGGTCCCGGCTACGACAAGGGTGTTGTCGAAATTGATGCCTCGCCCGCCGACAACGTCCGCCGCCTCGCCAAGGCCAAGGGTGTCCAGCCGGAAGGCATCACCGTTCTCGTGCTCGACCGCCCGCGCCATGCCAGCATCATCGAGAGCGTGCGCTCGACCGGCGCCGCCGTCCGCCTCATCACCGACGGCGACGTGGCCGGCGTGATCCACTGCGCCGATCCTGATAACACCGGCGTCGACATGTATCTCGGCACCGGCGGCGCGCCGGAAGGCGTGCTCGCGGCCGTGGCGCTGCGCTGCATCGGTGGCCAGATGCAGTGCCGCCTGATCCTGGATTCCGACGAGAAGCGCGAGCGCGCCGCCAAGATGGGCGTCAACGATCCCAAGATGATCTACGGCATCGAGGATATGGCACGCGGCGACTGCCTGTTCGCCGCCACCGGCGTCACCACCGGCTCGCTGCTGTCGGGCGTCAAGTTCCGCAAGGACGGCGTGATCGAGACCGAGACGGTCGTGATGCGCTCCGTCACCGGCACCGTGCGTTACATCAAGGCCGAGCACCGGCAGTTGGAGAAGTTTTACCTGGGCTGACGCGCTTCGTCATTCCGGGGCGACGGGACCGCGCAAAGCGCGCGGCCCGGAGAAACCGGAATCTCGCGCCATAACTTCTGGATTCCGGGTTGGTGCTGACGCGCCCCCCGGAATGACAAGAACAACAAAAGAGGAAGCGCACATGTCCGATCTCTCCTCCGTCAAAGCCCTGGTCTTCGACGTGTTCGGCACCGTCGTGGACTGGCGCACCAGCCTGATCACCGACCTCATGTGGTGGGGCAAGGGCCGCGGCATCTCCGCCGACTGGACCGCTTTGGTCGACGGCTGGCGCGGCATGTACACGGCCGCCATGGATGACGTGCGCAAGCACCCCGAACGTGGCTATGTCATCCTCGACGTCCTGCACCGCCGCTCGCTGGACAAGCTGGTCGAGAAGTTCGCGATCAAGGGTTTGACCGAGGCCGACCTCGACTATCTCACCAAGGGTTGGCATCGCCTCAATCCCTGGCCCGACAGCGTCGCCGGCCTGACGCGCCTCAAGACCAAATTCGTGATCTCGCCGCTGTCGAACGGCAACGTCGCGCTGCTCACCAACATGGCGAAGTTCGCGGGCCTGCCGTGGGACCTCATCATGTCGGCCGAACTGTTCGAGCACTACAAGCCCGATCCCGAGACCTATCTCGGCGCCGCGCGCCTGCTCGGCCTCAAGCCGGAGCAGGTGATGATGGTCGCCGCCCACAACGGCGATCTCGCCGCCGCGCAGAAGAACGGGCTGAAGACCGCGTTCGTGGCGCGGCCAACCGAATACGGCCCGCTTCAGAAGGTCGATTTCGAGGCGACCGGCAATTGGGACATCGTCGCCAAGGATTTTGGCGGGGTCGCCGGCAAGCTGGGCTGCTGAGCGGCACTGCTTCTGTTTGACATCCTTCAAGACAGCGCCTTTCATATCGACGATGTCGATGTGTGAGGTGCGCCCTTGGATACCGAGCTCGCGCGTACATTTCTGACCGTGGTCGCGACCGGCAATTTCATCACCGCCGCCGACCGGCTTCACGTCAGCCAGTCCACCGTCAGCACGCGGATCCACTCGCTCGAGGAGCTGCTCGGCTGCACGCTGTTCGTGCGCAACAAGGCGGGCGCGACGCTCACGGTGGCCGGCCGGCAATTTCAGCGCCATGCCTCGACGCTTGTTCGCACCGTCGAGCAGGCCCGCCACGACGTCGGCCTCCCCAAGGGCTTTAGCGGGGCGCTGGTGGTCGGCGGCCGCATCGGCCTGTGGGAGGAGTTCCTGCTGCTTTGGGTGCCGCGCATGCAGGAGGCCAATCCTCAGATCTCCATCCGGGCCGAGAGCGCCCTTGAGCCCGAGTTGATGCAGGGGCTGGTCGAGGGACGCATCGACATCGGCGTGATGTACACCCCGCAAAGCCGCCCCGGCCTCAAGGTCGAGTTGCTGATCGAGGAGCAGCTTGTGCTGGTGTCGACCAATCCCAGGAGCGATCCGGAGCCGCAGGAGGGCTACGTCTATGTCGACTGGGGGCCCGAATTCTACGCCCGGCACAGTGCCGTCTTTCCCAATTTCGCGGGGCCTGCGCTGACCGCCAACATCGGCTGGCTCGGGCTGCAGCACGTCCTCGCCAACGGCGGCTCCGGCTATTTTGCGCACCGGATCGTCGAGCCGCTGCTGAAGTCGCGGCGGCTGCACCTGGTGGTGGGAGCGCCGAAATTCTCGATGCCGGCCTATGTCGTCTATTCGGTCGACCAGCCCGACGACCATGTGCAGAGCGCGATAGCGATCATGCGCGACCTTGCCGCCGAGCAGACTCGGCGCGTGGCGGAAACGCCGGCGCGTGGCGCGCGCAAGCGCCGCTGACGGCTCGTTTGACTGGATCTATCCGCGCCGGTGCAGGCGGGTCTCGGCGAGCGCCGTCACCGCGCCAAGTGCGAGCGTCGCGACGACGATGTCCGCAGTCGCGTCGAAGCCGACGGCGAGAACTGCAGCGGCGATCACCGCGGCCAGCACGGTGATGGTGAAGCCTTCGTCGGTTATCAACTGTCGCGCGCCGCTGAGAAGCGCTGCACGCATGTTCGTGGGACGCATTCGCCGCCTACTGAAACAGCTTCATGGCATTGAGCAGGGTCTGGATCACGCCCGCGAGCAGGGGGATGCCCGCAAAGCTCCAGGCCAGCGCCAATTGCAGCGGGGTGGTCTTTGCCGTCTGAGCGGTCTGCATGATGTCAGGCCCCCGAGGGATTGTTGCTCGCCGCGGCTACGGCCGCGATCTCGGTGGCATGATGCACCGGCCGCATCGCCGCCATCGTCCGGGATACCCGCCAGGCGATCCAGCTCAGCAGCGATTGGGAGAATGACGCTTCGCTCCGTGATGTCGTGGTCATGGTTGCCTCCTTGTGTTCGTCCGAACGTCAGGCAGCACGCGCCGCCTCGAGACCTGAACTGTCCTCGTCCTTCATGTGATGACGCTTGTCGACGGCACGGACGCAGAGATTGGCGAGGAAGCCGACCACGAGCAGTCCGGCCATGATGTACATGGTCGTGTTGTAGGCCTGCGCCTTGGGCACGCCATGCGTGACGTTGTATTCGCGGATGTAGTTGATCAGCACAGGCCCGGCGATGCCGGCCATCGACCAGGCCGTCAGCAGGATGCCGTGGATGGCGCCGACATAGCGCGTGCCGAACATGTCGCGCAGATAGGCCGGCACGGTGGAAAAGCCGCCGCCATACATGCTGACGATGATCAGGAAGCACAGCACGAACAGCACGACATTGCCGCTCGCGCCGGCATAGGGCACGGTCACGTAGAGGGCGATTCCGAGCACCATGTAGACGAAATAGGTGTTCTTGCGTCCGATGAAGTCGGATAGCGAGGCCCAACTGAAACGCCCGCCCATGTTGAACAGGCTCATCAGGCCGACGAGACCTGCGGCCGCCACCGCGGTGATGTGGCCGGGGAACATCTCCTGGCTCATCGCTGAGGCCTGGCCGAGCACGCCGATGCCGGCGGTGGTGTTGCAGAACAGCACGATCCAGATCAGCCAGAACTGCGGCGTCTTGATCGCCTGGTAGACGAACACGTCGTTCCTGGTCATCAGCTTGGTGGCGGCCGCAGGCGGCACATAACCCTCCGGCTTCCAGCCCGGCGCCGGCACGCGCACGATGGCGGAGCCGACCATCATGAAGACGAAGTAGACACAGCCGAGCGTGATGAAGGCGCCGAGCACGCCGACGTCGCTCGTGGTCGCAAACTTGCTCATCAGCCAGACGGAGAGGGGGGAGGCGATCAGCGCGCCGCCGCCAAAGCCCATGATCGCCATGCCGGTGGCCATGCCCGGCCGGTCGGGAAACCACTTCATGAGCGTCGAAACCGGGGAGATGTAGCCGATGCCGAGCGCGCAGCCGCCGATCACGCCGTAGCCGAGATAGATGATCCAGAGATTGTGGAGATAGACGCCGAGGGCCGAGATCAGGAACGCACTCGCCCAGGCAACGCCGGCGGTGAACATCGCCTTGCGCGGGCCGCCTTCCTCGACCCAGCGTCCGAACACTGCGGCCGACAATCCGAGGAACACCATCGCGATGGAGAAAATCCAGCCGAGCTCGGTGAGCTTCCAGTCGCCGGATGCCGATTGGGTGATGCCGATCAGCTTGGTCATCGGCAGGTTGAAGACGCTGAAGGCGTAGGCCTGCCCGATGCACAAATGCACGCAAAGCGCCGCGGGCGGCACCATCCATCGGCTGTAGCCCGGCCTCGCGATCGTGTGCTCGCGATCAAGGAAGGGCAGCAGCGAACGTGCAGGCATTCCCGATGCGTCGAGCGTCGTCGTCATCCAATCCTCCGGTGCCTCGCTGTTCTCGGGGGCGGCCTTTACGGGCAGCCGGGCGATGGCGCGGGATCAGGCTACGCAGAAGGAGGATTTTGACAAACGAATAATATGCGCTGTTACAATCGGATTAATAGATATTAGAAAAAGCAGAAATCGGCATGGCGTTTTCGCGATGGACAAAAGGTCCGGGCGGTCTCGCGCCGCCCGGACCTGATCCGAAGAATGACAACGTCATCTGCCTTGGTTCGGTATGGTATGTCAGCCGATGCTACTTCGCTGTGACCGCATTCGCAGCCTTTCGGATCACATCCAGCACCACATCCGGCTTCGACAGCATGGGGACGTGGGACGAAGGCACTTCGGTCACGGTGGCGTTCATGCGCTTCGAGACGAAGTGTTGCAGATCGGGGTGAACCGTCTGGTCCTTGCTGGCGAGGATGTACCAGCTCGGCTTCGAGGTCCACGCTGTGCCATCGACCTTTTGGGTCAGGAGATCCGCAACCGGCGCCCCTTGCGTTGCGTAGACCAGCTTTTGCTCGGCTTCGGGCAGGTCGCCGGCAAAGTGCGTCAGGCCGCTTGGCTTGAGCCAGACACGGCCTGCCGGCGCGTCGATGTGGTCGAACACCTGCGTCGCCGGAAATTGTGCAATCTGGCTCTGCGAAGTTTCGTCGGCAGCGGGCGCGAGCGCGGCGATGTAGACCAGCGCGGCGACCCGCGGATCAGTTCCGGCATGCGTGATCAGTGTGCCGCCATAGGAGTGGCCGACGAGGACCACGGGTCCGGGAACACGGCCAAAGCACGCCGTCACGCAGGCGACGTCGGTTGCGAGTGAATCGAGCCCGTGCTGGCTCGCCAGGACCTCGTGGCCTTCGGCTTGCAGCGCCGGGATCAGCTTGCCGAAGCACGATCCGTCAGCCCAGAGGCCGTGCGCGAAAACGATGCTTGGTTTGGTCATGAGATGGTCTCCGTTGGCTGCGCAACGGCGAGCCGAGGTGCTCGCGGAGCGTGAAGCGGGGGAGCTTCACGTCTAACGCGCGACCACGTCAGCTGACAGAGGGTCGCAAGGATAATCGGGCGAATGCGAAATTGAGCAAGTTCGGCTCGTGAACCGAATGCAGCATACGCCCCACACGACAGAGAGCGTGCATCAGTTCAATGGTCCGGGCAGCGTGCACCGTCGCGATAGTGTCTCCTGATTGCGCGATGCGGCAGGACTGGACGAATCTTTGCGTCAGGATGGCGTGCGCATGCCCAGGCGTTCGACGAAGCGCACGAGGTAACCGTCCGGATCCTGGACGAGGAATTCGCGCTGGCCGAATTCCTGGTCGCCGACCCGATACCAGGCTTCGTTCGGCTGCTCGTAGAGCGGCCATTTGGCATCGCCGAGAGCCCTCAGCATGGGATCAATGCGATCGACGACCATCTGGAAATTGACGCCGCGTCCGAATGGCCGCTGCATCTCTGCCGTCTCCCAGCGTCCATTCAGTTCGCAGAGCATGACTTGCAATCGCCCCCTGGCGAGATACGCAAATCGCGCATCGGGGCGATCATAGGCGAGCTCGAAGCCGAGCAAGTCGCGCCAGAACGGCAGGCTGGCTTGAATGCTGGAAACGCTGAGTTCGGGAACGAGATCGGCAAAGCCGCCTTGCGGCGCGCTTCCCGTGCTGTCGGAGGTCGCACGCGCGGCGGGGTCTGAGGGCAGCGGTTTGTTCATTGCGGCGTCGCCTGATCTTATGACCGATCTTCGGGGCGGTTATCGCAGCGAAGCGGCGCGAAGGCCAGACGCGGAATGGGGCGAACGAGTGCTCGCCGGGCACGGCCGCCTCACGCGATCCGCAGCGCGAGGTCGTTTCCTTCCGTCTCGGCAAAGCCCGCCTGCAAAACCTCTTCGCGCTTGTGGCGCAGATGCGCACGCAGGATGTGGGAGAGGCCGGCGCCATCGCGCCGCTGCAGCGCGTTCAGGATCGCCTCGTGCTCCTTCACGGCGAACGCCCAGCGCTGCGGTGTCATCGGCGTGACATAACGCGCGCGGCGAATGCGCGCGGTCACGGAAGCATAGAGCCCGGTCAGCGCGGGATTTTCGACTGCTGCGACAATGGCCTCGTGAATGGCGCGGTTGCCGCGATAAAACTGGATCAAATCGCCCTCGCGATAATGCCGAACCATTTCGTCATGTGCGGCGGCGATTTCGCCGATCCCGGCGTCGCTGATGCGCTCGCAGGCGAGCTCGCCGGCGAGCGCCTCGAGACCCTGGCAGACCTTCGGTGGCTTCCCATTCCCGATCTGCACGCCCGCGCACGGCACGGCCTACGACATCGCAGGGCAAGGCATCGCGTCGATCGGCGCCAGCCGCGCCGCGTTGCTGCTGGCCGCGGAGATGGCCGCGCGCCGCGCTGCGTGACGAGGCGGTGCTACTTCGTGATCGGCGTGACCAGCTCCTTGTCCGCCGAATCCACGACGAAGACGGCCAGCAGCTTCGCAGGTTCGGTATCGCTGGCATTCGCGCTTATGGCGTGACGGTCGCCGGGCTTTTCGAAGAAATTCTCTCCTTTGCGATAGACCTTGGCGGGCTCGTCATTGACCTGACTGCGGATCGCTCCTTCCAGGATGGTCGCATAGATGAATGCGGAGCGCGGATGCATGTGGGCCGGCGAGGAGCCTCCGGGACCATACTCGACCAGCACGCCCTTCATGCTCTTGCCTGGGACGTTCGGCAGCGCCTGGTCGAACACGACCGTCACTTTGGCCAGAGGTGCCGGTTCGGCCGCATGGCCCGTCAGGACTGATGCGGCATAAACCGCCGTTGCGATCAGCAATCTGCGCATGGGATTTCCTTCATTGCAGTGGTTGTCGTGATGGAAGGTCTGGCGGATCCTCAGAGCCTTGCGAGCCACGTCGCGAGCGGCGTTTTTCCAAGCCGCGCTTCGCCGAGCGGGTTCAGCGATGTGTCGTCGATGGGGGCGCCGTAGTACGGTGCCTTCGGGTCTCCCACCACCGGTCGGGCGTCGCCGGACGCCTTGAGGCGCCGCGCAATGAATTCATTGAAGGGCGCCTTCTCGGGGCCTGCGATATCGATGGTGCCGTTGAGCGGCCGGCCCATGGCGACCTCTGCGAGGCGGTCAGCGACGTCTTCGGCGGCGATCGGCTGAAACAGTGCGGACGGGACGACGATCTTTCCTTCGACCACAGCCGTTTCGGCAATGGCGCCGAGGAATTCGAAGAACTGGGTGGCACGAACGATGGAGTAGGGGACCGACGAGGATTTGATGATGGTCTCCTGGGCGAACTTGGCCCGAAAATAGGAATTGTCGGGCGACCGTTCGGTCCCCACGATCGACAGCGCCACGTGATGCTTCACGCCCGCGGCTGCCTCTGCCGCGACTAGGTTTGTGCTCGAGCGCTGGAAGAAATCGAGCACGGCGGCGGGCTCCCAGGACGGCGCGTTGGCAACGTCGACGACGACATCCGCGCCAGCCAGCGCTGCTGCGAGGCCTTCCCCGGTCACGGCGTTCACGCCTGATTTCGGCGAGGCTGCAACGGCCTCGTGGCCGTGTTGTTTCAACTTCGTCACGAGCTTGGATCCGATCAATCCGGTCCCGCCGATCACGACGATCTTCATGGCATGTCTCCTCGGCATGTGACGAGCGTGAGTGATCCCAATCCGTGGGCCGATCACGTCACGTCCGCCCAACGTGATGCGAAGCGCAGCGTAGCCGAGCAATGCGGCAAGCTCTTGCCTGTAACCGTCCTGCCTTGCCGGAAAATGCTCAGAAGACTCGTTGCGGCGGCGTGGACGCCGCGCCTGCCGCGGTCGGATCGAAGCCCTGCTCATGCGGAGGCGGCGAAATTGCACCGAGATCAATGTTCTTATTGTACTGAGATTTGTACCGGCTCATATTGCGCCGCATCGCCCCTCAAATGCACCGAGAGGTGGTCGCGCCCGACAAAGCGGAGCAACAGAATGAGCGTGAGCTATCTTGATGTGTTTCTGGCATTCCTCGGAATGACTTTTGGCCTGCCGTCAGTGCTGCCCGGTCTCTTTTTCCAGCCGAAGGGCGAGCCGCCTCGAACCTCGCGAGCGACGTCGACCGACGCCGGCCCAACAGCAACCGATGACGACGTTACGGCGAACTGAGCCAAGTCTCGCCCGCGATGTTTCGGCGTGACGCGCGCCGAGCCGCGAGCGTGACGGTCATGGAGATGCGCATATGGATTTGACGGTCGCCACGGTGATCATCGCCTTTTCCGGCGTCTTCTTGATCTGCTTCATGAAGGGCGCATTCGGCGGCGGCTTCTCCATCGTCGGCATTCCGTTGCTGTCGTGCGTGATGGATCCGGTCACCGCGGGCGGCCTGCTCGCGCCGCTCTTCATCGCCATGGACCTGTTCGCGTTGCGCTACTGGAAGTCCTCGACATGGTCGAAGCCGGACCTGGTGCTGCTGTTGCCCGGGCTCGTGATCGGCATTGCCCTCGGCTATCTCTTGTTCCGTGTATTGGACCATCGCGTCGTCGCGATCGTGATGGCGGTCGTGACGTTGAGCTTCGTTGGCATATGGCTCGTGAGTGATCCGAAGGTGGTCATTCGTCCGCGCTCCTCGCCGAAGGCGGTTGCTGCCGGCCTTGCCTCGGGTGTCACGACCATGGTCGCGCATTCCGGCGGACCGCCGCTGGCGATGTACCTCCTGCCGCTTGGCCTCAGCAAGGAGGTCTACGCGGGAACGACGAGCCTGTTCTTCACTGTCGGCAACGCGATCAAGGCGGTACCTTGGCTGTTGCTGGTGCGGCCGGCGGGCAACGTCTGGATCGTGATGGCGGCGTGCCTCTTTGCCATTCCCAGCGGCGTCTGGCTCGGCTGGCGGCTGCACGGAAAGCTGGACCAGCGGCAGATCTACCGGGCGTGCCATGGTTTGCTGGCCGTGACGGCGTTGAAGCTGTTGTGGGACGGAGTGTCTGGTTATCTCGGATAGTTTGTAAGTCGCGCCGCATCACGGCGCGACCATCGTTCGACGGTCACGCTGCCGTGCTCACGGATTTCACGATGATGTCGTCACGCCCCGCAGACGATCACGCCGTACCAGCCGAGGCCGCGATAAGTCTCGTAGCCTGGCGTCGCATGGAACGCGACCAGTGCGCCCGTGCGGTCGTGATAGAAGCCGGAGCGCTGGCCGTTCAGCGAGATCGAGATGCGCTCGCTCAAAATACCCTGACCGTCGGAAGCTGCGATCACGCGCAGATTGGAATCGACCAGCAGCACGCGCGCCTTGTCGCCGTCGCCGACGCGCACGCCCTGCACGATGGCGCGGGCCTGCGCCTCCCAGTCGAAATGGATGGCGAGCACGCCGATCGGCGCGCCGTTGGCCTGGCCGCCGGCGCGGACGCTGGCACAATAGGTCGCGACCTGGGCATTGCCGAGCAGCGGCTGGTTCTCGACGTCACCGGCGACATAGTCGTCGCCGGAGCGCAAGGTTCGCGCCTCGCGAAACCACTTGGTGTGGGCGACGTTCTGGCCGACGACGCGAAATCGGTCGGCGCGGCCGTTGGCGATGACGTTGCCGTCGAGGTCGCAGAGCCAGAGGTCGAGATAGACGGTGTAGGCGCCGAGGATCACGCCGAGGCGCTGCGAGGCATGGGAGACGGCTGCGGCGTTGGGCGAGGCCGCGCAATCGACCACGGCGGAATCGGTCGCCCACCAGCGCACGTCGCAGGTGCGTTCATAGAGGTTGCGATCGATCAGCTCGATGGCGTTGAGCGACAGGTCGACCATGCGCTCGCCGCGCGAGCGCTGGCTCATGCGGTCGATCGAGGCGACGAGATCGCCGGTGCGCTTCGTCAGCTGGGTTTCAAGCTCGCGCGCGATGGTTTCGACCTGCTGGCCGACGCCGCGCACCTCCTGCGCCACCACCGCGAAGCCGGCGCCTTGCGCGCCGGCGCGCGAGCTCTCGATCAGCGCGTTCAGCGCCAGCATCTTCATCTGGTTGGTGATCTGCTGAATCGCCTTGGTCTTGTCGACTGCGATCTGATTGACCTCCGCGGTCAGGCGATTGATCAGTGCGGAGATATCGGAATCGTCATCAGCGGGTTCGGTGGCGATCGGCTTGGCTTTCAGACCCAGCGCAGCAGACATCGGGGAGCTTCCCTTGGCAATGAGGCCTGATCTGCAACGAACCCGAAACAACTAATTACAGATCGAATACGAGTCTTTTTCGAAGATTCCGCCTAACGCCCGCTTAATTTGCTGTTCCACGGAATGCCCAAATGATAGTCAGTCCGCGCAGCAAAGTGGCAATCCACCGCTTTGTGCGGCGCGGACATTGCAAATCCCGGGGGATTCCAGGTCAATCGTCATTGCCGGCCGATCGCCGCAACGCCCAGTCCGATTCCCGGGTTCCTCAAGCCAGTCTCGACTCATGACGCCGCCCGCAACTGCCTTGCCCGTCGAAGTGCCCCAGGCGTTTCTGGGCGTCGCGCGCTCGCTCACCGACAAGCTTTGGCTCGACCGGCTGGATGCGCGCGGGGCGGCCAAGGCGCTCGCCATCGTGCAGCGGCACCAGCTGCCGGAGTTGCTGGCGCGGGTGCTGGCGGGCCGCGGCATCGACATCGATGGCGTCAGCGACTTCCTGGATCCGACCATCCGCAAGCTGCTGCCGGACCCGTACACTGTGACCGAGATGGAGGCCGCCGCGAAGCGGATCGCGGACGCAGCGATGCGCGGCGAGAAGGTCGCGATCTTCGGCGACTACGACGTCGACGGCGCCACCTCGGCAGCGCTGCTCGCCTGGCATCTGCGCCATTGTGGGTTCGATCCGCTGATCCATATTCCCGACCGGATTTTCGAAGGCTACGGCCCGAACACCGAAGCGATCCGCGCGCTGGCCGCCAAGGGCGCCACGCTGCTCGTCACCGTCGACTGCGGCACCACCAGCATCGAGCCGCTGGCTGAAGCCAAGCGCCTCGGCATGTCCGTGGTCGTGATCGATCATCACCAAGCCGGCACGGAGCTGCCGGAGGTCGATGCGCTGGTCAATCCGAACCGGCTCGACGATCTCTCGGGCCTCGGCCATCTCGCCGCCGTCGGCCTCGTGCTGGTGACGCTGGTCGCCGTCAACCGCGAGCTGCGCCAGCGCGGCTTCTGGACCAGCGAGATGCCCGAGCCCGATCTGCTCGGCATGCTGCATCACGTCGCGCTCGGCACGGTTGCGGATGTGGCGCCGCTGATCGGGCTCAATCGTGCTTTCGTCGCAAAAGGCCTGATCGCGATGCGGCGGCGCGACCATGTCGGCCACACCGCGCTGATGGACGTGGCGCGGCTCAACGGCCCGCCGGAGGCCTGGCATCTCGGCTTCATGCTGGGGCCGCGCGTCAATGCCGGCGGCCGCATCGGCCGCGCCGACCTTGGCGTGCGGCTCTTGCTCGAAGGCGACAGCGTCGAGGCGGCGCGGATTGCGGCCGAACTCGATCGCCTCAACAGCGAGCGCCGCGTCATCGAGCAGGCGGCGGAAGCGCAGGCCGAAGCCGAGGCGCTGGCCTCGATCGGGCTAGAGGACAAGATTGGCGTGATCGTCACGGCCTCCGAAGGCTGGCATCCCGGCGTGGTCGGCCTCGTCGCGTCCCGCCTGAAGGAGAAGTTTTCGCGGCCGGCCTTTGCGATTGCGCTGGAGCCCGGCGGCATCGGCACCGGATCGGGCCGCTCCATCGCCGGTGTTGATCTCGGCAAGGCGGTGCGGCAGGCGGTGACCGACGGCATCTTGCTGAAGGGCGGCGGCCACGCGATGGCCGCGGGCGTGACGTTGCGCAAGGAGAAGCTCGCCGAATTCCGCGCCTATCTCGAAAACGCGCTGGCGCGCGACGTTGCCGAGGCGCGCCATGTCAACGAGCTCTACGTCGACGGCGCGGTGTCCGCGCGCGCCGTGACGACGGAGCTTGCGACCACGCTCAACCGCGCCGGTCCCTTCGGCAGCGGCAATCCGGAAGTCGTGCTGGCGCTGCCATCGCATCAGCTCGTCTATGCCGATGAGGTCGGACAGGCGCATTTGAGGCTACGCTTCAAGTCGGGCGACGGCTCGATCGTCAACGGCATTGCGTTCCGTTCGGTCGGCCAGAAGCTCGGCAATGCACTTCTCGCCAATCGCGGTCAGCAATTGCATGTCGCGGGATCGTTGTCGGTCGACCGGTACCAGGGCGCCGAGCGCGTGCAATTCCGCGTCGTCGACGTCGCGCTACCGGACCAGGGGCCATCCGTGATTAGATGACGCAAGATCCCTCGCGACAAACGCGGTACGCGTTTGCGCGGAGATCATGCGTCAAAAATAAGCCGCTCAAACAACAAAAAAGGGAGTGAACATGGCAGGGCAGGTTGAGGGCAAGGTCGCGCTGGTGACGGGCGGCGCCTCGGGCATTGGCGAGGCTATCGTCGAATTGTTCGCGCGCGAAGGCGCTACCGTCGTCATCACCGACATCGACGAGCTGCGAGGCCCGGAGCTCGTCAAGCGCGTGACAAAAGCCGGCGGCAAGGCGATTTTCCTGGAGCAGGACGTCACCAGCGAGGAGCGCTGGATCGAGATCGTAGCCGAGATCGCCAAGCGCCATGGCCGGCTCGACATCATGGTCTCCAATGCCGGCATCGGCATTGCGGTACCCTCGATCGTCGATATGACGCTCGCTGACTGGCACAAGCAGAACGCGATCAACCTCGACGGCGTGTTTCTGTCCGTGAAGCATTGCCTGCCGCTGATGCGCAAGACGGGCGGCAGCTCGATCGTGATGATGTCCTCGCTCGCGGGCTTGCGCGGTGCGCCCGGCCTCTCGGCCTATTCGCTGACCAAAGGCGGCGTGCGGCTGTTCGCCAAATCGATCGCGATGGAGTGCGCGGCCGCCGGCGACGGCATCCGCGTCAACTCCGTTCACCCCGGCATCATCGATACCCCGATCTGGGGCAAGATTCCGACGGGGGCAACGGGCGCCGGCCAGAACGCCCCGATCGACCCCGAGGAGCGAGCCAAGGTCGCAACCCCGCTCGGCCGCGCCGGGCAGGCCGCGGAGATCGCTTCCGGTGTGCTGTATCTGGCCTCCGATGCCTCGCGCTACGTCACCGGCAGCGAGCTCGTCATCGACGGCGGCATGAATGCCGGCGGCGTGCCGCGGCGGCAATAAGCCGCCGCGCGAGACGCGAAGGGCAGGGTGGCGCCCGCAGGGGCTGACGCAGAGGCGTCGGCCCTGTACAACGCGGGCCTCTTCCGACCGAAAGAGGTTTCCTTCGCCATGGCGCACAGCCTTCAATCTTCCTCATCCGCACCTGCGCCGTTCCGCTCGAACCGGCCTGATCTCGCCACCGACGCGATCCGCACCGCGCGCGAGGACCTCGCAGCCTGCTTCCGCATGGCCGCGCGCAATGGTTTTGAGGAGGGCATCTGCAACCATTTCTCGGCCGTGGTGCCCGGCCATGACGATCTCTTCCTGGTCAATCCATATGGCTACGCCTTCCGCGAGCTGACGGCGTCAAAGCTCCTGATCTGCGATTTCCACGGCAACGTGCTCGACGGCGAGGGCGCGCCCGAGGCAACCGCGTTCTACATCCACGCCGAGATGCACAAGCGCCTGCCGCGCGCGAAGGTCGCCTTCCACACCCACATGCCCTACGCCACGGCTTTGTCGATGACCGAGGGGGATCCCCTGATCTGGGCCGGCCAGACCGCGCTGAAATTCTACGGCCGCACCGCAGTGGACCGCGATTACAACGGCCTCGCACTCGACAACCGCGAGGGCGCGAGGATCGCCTCGGCCGTCGGTGATGCCGACATCGTCTTCATGAAGCATCATGGCGTGATGGTGCTGGCGCCGACCATCGCGGAGGCCTGGGACGATCTCTACTATCTCGAGCGCGCCGCCGAGGTGCAGGTGCTGGCGATGTCGACGGGACGAAAGGTGCTGCCGGTCGATCCCGCGATCGCGGCGGAAACCTACAGGCAGATGCGCGAAGGCGATTCCGAATCCGCGCGATTGCATCTCGCCGCGATCCGCCGCCAGCTCGACGCGGAAGAGCCGCAGTACCGGCACTGAGGCGAGTTACGACCCCTGCCGCAGCTTCGCCAGCACCTTCAGCCCGCCATAGCCATCCGCGGGCGTGATCCCAGCGCGCTGCTGAAAATCCTTGATCGCCTTCATGGTGTCGTTGCCGACGCGGCCGTCGGTGCCACCGGTGTCGAACCCGGCCTTGGTCAGGCGCGTCTGCATCTCCTGCACCTCGGCGAGCGTCAGCGCGCGCTCTGAGCCGGGGAAGGGCTGGATGAAGGGCGGCGCGCCGAGGCAGCGGTCGCCGAGATGGCAGATTGCGAGCGCATAGTTCATCGAGGGATTGTAGCTCTTCACCGAATTGAAATTCGGTCCCAGCAGGAAAGTCGGTCCGCCCGCGACCGGCGTCCACATCTGCGCGGATGCATTCGGTTGCGGAAACGGCTGGCCGTCGGCGCGGGTGACGCCGGCCGATGCCCACGCCGCGTAGGTCCGGTTGCCACTCATATCGCCGGACGCGCGCACCTCGTAGCCCCAGTGCTCGCCACGGCGCCACTTGCCGCGATTGACCAGGTACTTTGCCGTCGATCCCAGCGCGTCGTCGGGCTTGCCGAACGGCGAGACCTTGCCGTCGCCGTCATAGTCGATGCCGACATTGAGCCAGACTTCCGGCATCCATTGCGAATGCCCCATCGCGCCGGCCCAGGAGCCCTGCATCTGCTCCGGCGTGCTCCAGCCCTTGTCGACGATGCGCAGCGCGTTGATCAGCTCGGTTTCCCAATAGGCTTTGCGGCGCGGCTCGTTCCAGGCGAGCGCGGCGAGCGAGGGGAATACCGGCGTCATGTGGTTTTGTTGCACCAGCGGATCGCCATAGGCGGACTCCACGCCCCACAGCGCCAGCAGCGTGCCGCGCTCGACGCCGAAATCACGCTCGATGCGCGCGAGCAGCGCCTCGTTGTTTTTCAGCGCGATCTTGCCATTGATGATGCGCCAGTCCGAGACGCGGCGGTTGATGTATTGCCAGACCTGCTCGTGGAATTCGGGCTGGTTGCGCATCTGCTTGAACACGCTCATGTCGGGCTCGACCCGCGCCATCGCACGCTGCCAGGTCGCGGCCGAAATGCCCTTCGCCATAGCGCGCGCACGAAAACCCTCGCGCCATTCGTCGAATCCCGGAGGCGCGGCGAGAAGCTGCGTAGGGAATGTGATGAATGCGGCTGCGCCGAGCGTGGATCGAAGCAGGGCGCGGCGGCTGTGATTGGCCGAGGAATCAGCTTGTTTCATGGACCCATTCTAGCGGGAATCACGGCTGCTGTGGGCCGGTTCCTGGAACACCGGGAACAGGCCGTCGCGCCGCGTTCCGCCGGAACAAAGTGTCGCAGTCCCGCATTCCCTCCGCATACACTGGAGGACGAAGATGAAGAGATATCTGTTTGCCGCCGCCATGGTCACGGCCATCGCCGCCCCTGCATTCGCTGACGAAGTCGGCGTTCACGTCGGCCCGGTCGGTGCGGGCGTGACGGTCGGACAGTCCCACGAATATCGTGGGCGGGACCGCGATCGCGACCGCACCACAGTCATCAGGGAGCGCGAGCCTGCCAACCGCACCACGGTGATCAAGAAGGAAGATGAATTCGGCAATCGCAGCAAGACCGTGATTCATCACGACAACGACTGACGGAGCAGGGCCCCGGCCGAGCGCCGGGGCCCGTCTTCTGCACGCAGTCTGCTCATCGAGAATTCGGGGTGGAATGAAGATACGGGCACATGCGGAAAGCCATGTCGTCGAACTCGACGATGGATCGCAATGGCGGATCTATCCCGGCGATCTCGCGACCACGTTGAGCTGGAAGCCCGAAACCGATCTGCGTCTCGAGCCGAGCGGTGATCGGACGAGTTCGCATGTGCTGGTGAATGCCGCCGATCAGAGCCGCGTGCGCGTGAACGCGGCGGGCGATGCCTGGCCCGACGGCGAGGTTAAGAAAGCGTTGAAGGGCGGCTGAGCGTCCTTAGGCTTGCCCGGATATCCCCAATTTCAAGCCTGTCGCTTTACGGTCGGTTTGCTTCCGTCTGCCCAGATTGCGCGCATGCGGGAGCTGTTCGACATCATCCGTTCCAATCCCTGGCCGTTCGGCGCCGGGCTGTTTGTCGTGATCCTGATGATCATCGCCGAGAACTTTGGTCGTGGCATCCAGGGCGACGGCGCCGTCAGCGATTTCTCGGATGCCGATGGAGGCGACGGCGGCTGCGGTGGTGACGGAGGCGGCGGCGACTAGAGCCGGTTAGTCCTCCTGCAAATCGGCGGCGATGCCGGCGAGCCAGCGCCGGATCGCGGTCTCTGCCTTGGCGTCCAGACTTGCGGCAAGGCGCTTCTCCAGCGCGATCACGCGCTCCCTGCAAGCCTTCAACAGCGTCGTTCCCCGCTGCGTCAGCGTCCATTGCTGGATCCGGCCGTGGACCGGATGAGGCGTCATTGCGATCGCACCGTCGCGATCGAGGTTGCGAATGATCACGCCGACCGTCTGCGGGGTCAGGAAGGTGAGCCGGGCGACGTCGGCGCCGGAGAGGCCCGGATAGGCGTTCAGCATGGTGAGCACGGCAAATTGCGGCGACGTCACGCCGAGGTCGGCGAGCGTCCGTTCCATCGTCAGGCGGACCGCGGCGTGGGCCTGTCGCAGCAGATAGCCGAGATAACCTTGCTCGCCGCGCTTGCCTTCTCCGGGCGCGGGCACGCGAACGGCAGCGATTTCGGCAGGCGCGGCCGGCTTCCGCGAAGCCTTCGATTTCGTGATGGCAGCGGTCTTGCGTGACATATAAGAGCTCTTATAAGATGTAAGCAGTCTTACAATACACGAGGTGAACGCCAATGTCACACGCCCGCAGCGAGTACGAAGATTTCAAGAAGATCGCGCCCGATGCGTATGAGCTGGTGCTGGCGCTCGGCCAGGTGGCGGCCAAGGCGGGCCTCGACAAGCAGCTGCTCGAGCTGGTCAAGCTGCGCGCCTCGCAGATCAACGGCTGCGCCTTCTGCGTGCAGCACCACGTCCTGTTGTCGGAGCGGATCGGCGTGCCCGTGGACAAGCTCAATCTGGTCGCGGTCTGGCGCGAGGCGCCGGTCTTTTCCGCGCGCGAGCGGGCCGCGCTGGCCTGGGCGGAGGCGCTGACCTTCCTGCCCGATCGCGTCAGTGAAGAGGTCTATGCGGAGACTTCCCGCGAATTCTCCGAGGCCGAGCTGATGTACCTGACCTCGGCGGTCGCCTCGATCAACGTCTGGAACCGCTTTGGCGCCGCGTATCGCTGGACGCCGGCGAAGCGGCCGGTCGCAGCGAGTGCCGCGGCATCTTGATTGCAACAACGAGAAAACAAGGGGAGGTTATCATGACTGCAATGAGTTTGACCCATGCGCAGCGTCCGGTGCCATCGCGCTCGATGGCGCTGGCCGTCGTCGGCGGGCTCGCCTGCGCGCTCGCGATCGGCAAGGCGTTGCCGGTGACCATGGACACGATATCCGGCGCGTTGGCGCCGCTCTGCGCGACCGCGGCCGAGAGCTCGCCGCTCGACAAGGTCGAGCCGATCGGCTCCTACGCGTTGCCGAACGTCCCGGGCAAGCGCGTCACCATCGTGCGTGTGTTCTACGGTCCCGGCGGATTCTCGCGGCCGCATCGTCACGCGGGTTCGGTGACCGCCTACATCACCAAGGGTGAAATCCGTTCCCAGCTTGGCGGCGGTCCTGTCGAGACATTTGGTGTCGGCCAGTCCTTCTTCGAGCCGCCGGGATCGACGCATCTGGTCTCGGCCAATGCCAGCACGACCGAGCCGGCGGAATTGATCGCGGTGTTCGTGGCGGACGAGGGCGCGCAGCTGACGACGCTGTTGGAGTAGTCCGTAGCGGCCGCATGAGCGAACTCGCCCCTCAATTCTCCTCGCCGCTCGATCCTTCGCGCAGGTCCGGCTTGATCACGTCCTCCGGCAACGCATGCGCCACCGGCTGCGGCGTGCCGGCGATCTCGGGGCCGACTTCGCGGCCGCGGGCGTGGATCAGGCGTTCATAAGCCGAGACCAGCGTGACGTAAGGACTGACCCAGATCCAGCCGTCGCGAGTAAATACCTGCACGTCGAAATGCAAATGCATCGATGTGCCGGCGGGATGGTCGAGATAGTTGGAGACCACGCCGATCTTCTCGCCTTCGGTGACGATGCGGCCGTTGAGCATGCCGTCGGCGGTCAGCGCCTGCGGGTTCATGTGCATATAGCGGAAGCGGATATGCTCGGTGCGGCTGTTGACCTCGAGCGTCGCGGCCTGATCCTTGGCGCCGCGGATCACGATGGCGTCGCGCACCGCGACGACGCCGCGCTGCTTGCGATCGCAGGGTTCGTGGCCTTCGCCGGGCGGTGGGCATTCGGCGGCGCGGATGTCCTCGCCCTGGTGGCCATAACCGCCGCCGCACTGCCAGACCTCGAAACTGCGGGACTCGCAGAAATTGTCGCGCCAGGGATAGGCCGTCGGGCCGTCGCTCTTGTCGCGCTTGCCGTAGGATTGCGAACGCACGAAGGCGGGCGCCTTTTCGAGCGGAAAACGGATCTGCGCATAGGCCATCACATCCGGATGGCCGGCCTTGTTGCGATAGCCGGTGTTCGGGATGATGTCGCCGCTCGGTCGGTAGGTGAAATCCGGCGACCGCGCTGAAGGACGATCGATGATGCTGGAGGCCATGTCCGTCAGCGGTCGCATGCGCTGGCCGCCGGCGATGCGGAGCCCTTTCAGGAAGCGCTCGGCAACCGGATAGGCTTCCTTGCAGGCGAGCCTCCGCGGCTTTGCGATGCTGTCCAGGCACTGGATGGAGACCACATAGGCAACGCCGAAGCGGGTGAAGGCGTAGCGCACATAGCCTTCCCGGATGAACCTGCGCAGGTCCGGATAGGTTGCCGCAAGCGGCTTGACCTGCTCGCCCTTGCCGCCGGCGGGATCGGCGACGTCGTAAACGAGTGCCGAGCCCGTGATCTGCACCTCGACCGGCCTTGTGTAGACACGGCTCGGCATACCGTCGCCGGCGCCGGGTTCGAGCGAGAAGCTGGCACTATAACCTGAGGGGCCGGCATCAAACATGTCGACGGGATTGAAATCGGCCTGATAGTGCGAGAGCGCGAGTGTCCCCGGCGCGCGATTGCGCTGCGCCTCGAGATAGGCGGCAGCATCGAACGGCAGCAGCACGGGCACGGAGCTGCGGGCGATACCGGTGAAGAATTGCGATGAGACCGCGTTGAGCTGCACCAGCGCAGGCATCGCGCGCGGATCGTAGCGTGGCACCGAACGGCGGGGTGCGAAGATGAAGTCGCCCGCGATCGGAGGACGGCTGTTGACCTCGGTGCGGAACTGGTCGAGCGCTGCGCGCCAATCGACGCGCAGCGCCGTGAGCGAAGGGCTGCGGATTTCGTCCGCAGCGAGCGGAGTGGCGGTGAGGAGCGAAAGCGCCGCCAGAATCAGCGAGACGAAGCGGAAACTTTTCCCAACCACTGCCTCGGCCCCCGGCGGCACCTGCTCTGATTCCTCGCTTAGTCCTTGGCGCGCTCGGAGTAGGAGCCGTCTTCGGTCATCACCACGATACGGGTGCCGACGGCGATGTGCGGCGGCACGGTGGTGCGCAGGCCGTTGGAGAGCACCGCGGGCTTGTAGGAGGAGGAGGCGGTCTGGCCCTTGGTCACGGGCTCGGTCTCGACCACTTCCAGCGTCACGCGCTGCGGCAATGCGATCGACACCACGTTGACGTCATGCGTCGACAGCTTGACCGTCATACTCTCCTGGAGATAAGCGGCCGCATCGCCGATGACGTCCTTGGACACCTGGACCTGGTCATAGGTTTCCGGGTTCATAAAATGGAAGCCGTCGCCATCTTCATAGAGGAAGGTGAAGTTGCGCTCTTCAATCGTGGCCTTCTCGACCTGGTCGGTGGTCTTGTAGCGCTCGGAGATCTTTACCCCGTCCGAGATTCGGCGCATTTCGATCTGGCTGACCGGAGTGCCCTTGCCGGGATGGATGTTCTCGGCGGTCACAACGACATAAAGCTTGCCGTCTTGCTCGATCACGTTGCCCTTGCGAATAGAACTGGCGATGACTCTCAAAGCTATATTTCCTGCTTGCTTGGCCCGGCTCCGGCCAGGACGTGGTCAAATTGATGGGGGACCTGGGGCCTCAAATCAGACCGCGGCACCCGTTTCGGGCCGCAACATACGCATTTTGTCGTTGAATGCCAGCATTTTGCTGGCCTGCGGGGCGGCCGGTTGATGGTTGGGGACAAGCCGATTTCGCCGTTCTGGTCGCCCTCGCGGCACCTCGACCGGCGGCCGTTCCTCCAGGCCAGGGGGGCCATTACCGAGTCTCTCAGGGACTTTTTCGCCGAGCAGGGGTTCCTCGAGGTCGAAACCTCGGTCCTTCAGGTCTCCCCGGGCAACGAAACCCATCTGCATGCCCCCCGGACCGAGATCATGCGGCCGGATGGCAGCCGTGCCAGCCGGTACTTGCGGACCTCGCCGGAATTCTCCTGCAAGAAGCTGCTGGCGGCCGGCGAGGAGCGGATTTTCGAATTCGCACGGGTATTCCGTGATCGCGAGCGCGGCGACCTGCATCTGCCCGAATTCACCATGCTGGAATGGTATCGGGCTCGCGCCCCCTATGACGCCATCATGGCGGACACCGTCGTCGTCATCGCCCGCGCCGCGCAGGCGACCGGGATCGGGACGTTCTCCTTCCGCGGCCGGACCGCCGACCCCTTCGCCGAGCCGGAGCTGGTGACGGTCGCGGGGGCCTTCGAGCGGTTCGCAGGGATCGACCTGCTGTCGACAATTTCGGGCGGCGAGGGTAACCGTACCGCGCTCGCGCAGGCGGCCGGCGGCAAGGTCCGGGTGGCGGAGGACGACACCTGGTCCGACATCTTCAGCAAGGTCCTGGTCGAGCATGTCGAGCCGCATCTGGGGCAGGGGCGTTTGACCATTCTGTTCGAATACCCATCTCCAGAAGCGGCGCTGGCGCGGGTGAAGGCCGATGACCCGCGGGTCGCCGAGCGGTTCGAGGTCTATGCCTGCGGCGTCGAACTCGCCAACGGCTTTGGCGAGTTGACCGACGCCGAGGAACAGCGCAAGCGCTTCACGCAGTCGATGGCGGAGAAGCAGCGCCGCTATGGCGAGGCCTATCCGCTGGACGAGGATTTTCTGGCCGCGGTCGCCCAAATGCCGGAGGCGAGCGGTGTCGCGCTCGGCTTCGACCGGCTGGTGATGCTGGCGAGCGGCGCAGCGCGGATCGATCAGGTGGTGTGGACACCGCCTGCAAATGAAACGTTAAGTGAGACATGACGAAGATCAACCTTGCACGCACCCTGCGTGAGCCGGCCGAACTTGTGGCCGCGCAGCTCGCACCGGCCGAAGCGCTGCCCGCGCTCGAACGTGTCGCCGCGCGCTATGCGGTGGCGATCACGCCGGCGCTGGCCGAGCTGATCGACACGTCCGATCCCGACGATCCGATCGCGCGGCAATTCGTTCCGACCGTCGCGGAACTGGAGATGCAGCCAGGTGAGAGCGCCGATCCGATCGGCGATCATCCGCACTCGCCGGTGCAGGGCATTGTGCATCGCTATCCCGACCGCGTGCTGTTCAAGCTCGTCCACGTCTGCGCGGTCTATTGCCGCTTCTGCTTCCGCCGCGAAATGGTCGGGCCCGGCAAGGAGAACGCGCTCTCGGACGGCGCATATCGCGCGGCGATCGACTACATCCGTTCGCACAGCGAGATCTGGGAAGTGATCCTGACCGGCGGCGATCCCTTGATGCTATCGCCGCGCCGGATGAGCGAGATCATGGCCGATCTCGCGGGAATCGATCACGTCAAGATCATCCGTCTTCACACCCGCGTGCCGGTAGCCGATCCCGCGCGGATCAGCGACGAGATGGTGGCTGCGTTGAAGGTCGAGGGCGCGACCACCTGGGTCGCGGTTCATGCCAACCATGCGCGCGAGTTGACGGGGCCTGCGCGCGCGGCCTGCGCGCGGCTTGCCGATGCCGGAATTCCCATGGTGAGTCAGTCCGTGCTTTTGCGCGGCGTCAACGACAGCATTGCCGCTTTGTCGGATTTGATGCGAGCTTTCGTCGAATGCCGGATCAAGCCCTATTATCTGCATCACGGCGATCTCGCGCCGGGCACCGTGCATTTGCGAACGACGCTGGCCCAGGGGCAGGATTTGATGCGGCAGTTGCGCGGACGGGTGTCAGGACTGTGTCAGCCCGACTATGTCATCGACATTCCCGGCGGCGCCGGCAAATCGCCGGTGGGGCCGAATTATGTGTTGGCGGTGCAAAATACCGCAGCCGACGCGCGTGAAGCGGAGACGGAAACGCGCTATCGTATCGTGGATTATTGCGGCGACGTTCATCTCTATCCGCCCGAGACGTGAGCGGCGATGCAGAGAACGTGGGTTTGAGGATGGAGGAACGGACATGAAGAAGATCATGGTGGTGGCAGCGTCGCTCGTGGTCTTGCTTGGCGGCGCGGCGGTTGCACAGCCCAGCGGCTCCAAGGGGTCGACATCCGGCGGCGCGACGTCCGGGTCGGTGCCGCAAGCGCCGATCGGGCATCGCCAGCCGCGCGCCGGTGACGTACCGAACGAGAAAAATCTGAGCGATCCGAATAATCCCGTGAACAAGGAAGACGCGGCGCTCGACAAGAAGATCAAGAGCATCTGCCGCGGCTGTTAGCTTGTGGCTCGCGGCGGGCAGGGCGCGACAGCTCGCCCCGCCCGCGTTGGCTTTGGCCTTACGCCGAGCGTTCGTGCAGCCCCGCGCGCTTCGTGTTGCGCCGGATCTCGACCGCGTCAGCGAGTTGCTCGAGCGCGGTTGCCGTGGTCGCCCAGTCGATGCATCCGTCCGTGATGCTCTGGCCGTAGGTCAGCGGCTTGCCCGGCACCACGTCCTGGCGGCCGGCAACGAGATTGCTCTCGATCATCACGCCCATGATACGGTTCTCGCCACCTGAGATCTGGCCGGCGATGTCGGCCATGACCAGCGGCTGGTTTTCCGGCTTCTTGCTCGAATTGGCGTGGCTCGCATCCACCATCACCAGCGGCGCGACGCCGGATTTGGCCAGATCGTTGCAGGCCGCCGCGACGCTTGCCGCATCGTAGTTCGGCTGGCTGCCGCCGCGCAGGATGATGTGGCAATCCTCGTTGCCCGCGGTCGAAGCGATCGCCGAACGGCCGAGCTTGGTCACCGCCATGAAATGATGCGGATGTGAGGCCGACTTCACCGCGTCCGCCGCGATGCGCACATTGCCGTCGGTGCCGTTCTTGAACCCGACCGGGCAGGACAGCCCCGAGGCCAGCTCGCGATGGATCTGGCTCTCGGTCGTGCGCGCGCCGATCGCGGCCCAGGACACGAGGTCCGCAATGTATTGCGGCGTCGTCATGTCCAGAAATTCTGCGCCGGCGGGCAGGCCGAGATTGTTTACCGCGGACAGCACGTTGCGCGCCAGCCGCAGGCCCTTGTTGATGTCGAAGCTGCCGTCCAGGTCGGGATCGTTGATCAGGCCCTTCCAGCCGACGGTGGTGCGCGGCTTCTCGAAATAGACCCGCATCACGATCTCGAGCTGGTCGGCCAGCTCTTCGCGCAAGCTCGCGAGGCGCTCGGCATATTCGAGCGCGGCCTTGGGATCGTGCACCGAGCAGGGGCCGACCACGACGAGCAGGCGGTCGTCCTGGCCGTTGAGGATGGCATGGATGGCGTTGCGCGCCGCCATCACCACACGCGTTGCGGTGAGCGTGCGCGGGACTTCCCGCATCACCTCTTCCGGCGTGCTCAGCTCTTTCAGTTCGCGGATACGAAGATCGTCGGTCGTGCTCAGCACGGCGGGCTCCTGTTTGTTTGAACCTGCCGGCAATAAAAAAGCCGCCAGGTCTGGCGGCTTGTTCGGACGTTTGCTTCAATATTCAGATTGAGCGCGATCCTCCTGCCGCCAGCGAGCTGTCGTAGCTAAAGTACCAAAAATAGCTGGTGACGAGGGTGATCATGGCCGCTCATATAGCGTGCGATTGGCGGGTTGTCACCCCCCAATCGGCGCGAACGGCCACGAGGCGCCTCAACTGTTGCTCTTGCGTGCCGCCAGCGCCATGCCGATCAGGGTGGCGCCGCCGAACAGCAAATTGATACCGACGAGGATGCCGATCGCCCATTCCGCCGAGCTCGGCAGCCCGGTGATCACCATGAACGCGATGGCGATGTCGACGAGGCCCGAGATCAGGAGCCAGGACCACCGGCTGTTCAGCTCGCGGCGGTGCTCGAGCGCATACATGATGGTGGCGACGCCCTCGGCGAGGAAGTAGGCGCCGAGCACGATGGTCAGCGTCAGCACGGCCTGCATGGGTCGGGCCAGCAGGAGCATGCCGGCGAGCACGGCCAGCGCAGCCGAGATCAGCGACCACCAGAATCCCGGCGAGCTGCGCGCCCAATAGGTCACGATCAGTCCGCCGATGCCGCTGATCAGGAACATCCAGCCGAGAAAGATCGTGATCGCAAGGCTCGCGAGCGGCGGCAGGATCAGTGCGGCGACGCCGAGGACGGCAAGCAGGATGCCTTCGAACAGGAAAGCCTTCCAATGCGCCTTGACCGTTTCGCTCATGGCGGATTGCAGCCGGGAAAAATCCTCAGGCGATGTCATCGGCAGGCTCCAGATCGAAAGATGTGTGCTCAATCTAGTATGCACACACCGCGCTTGCCATCCCGGGGCTCAACCGCCGCCGTGCGCTGACGAAAAACCTTCGCCGCTGGTGCGAACGCGGTTGCGGCCGAGAATGTAGATCGCGATCGTGACGATCAGGAGCGCGAGGCCGAGCAGGATCGAGACGAAGCCAATCGGGATCAGGGCCAATGTCAGATTGCGCTCGGGATTGATCAGCCAGTGATGGATCGAGGTCAGCACGAAGGCGAGGCCGAGAAAGCCGACGCCGCCGCCGGCGAGCAGCAGCGCCCACATCCGGCGCAGCTGGCTAAGCCGCTCCCGCGCGATATCGGTCCGCGGCGCGTGATGGCGCGCGACCCGCCGCACCAGGCGGATGGCGAAGGCGATCGAGCTGAAGCCGATCAGCAGGCTCGCTCCGCCCAGCCACATCCGCAGCGTCGGATCGAGATCGGGCATCCGCTGCAAGGTCAGCAGCGGGAAATCGAAGGCCGAATGCAGCGCGAGCGGGCCGGCGAAGATCAGCAGGCGGCTGGACAGGCGGGCCCAGTCGCGGTGGTGGCGGTTGGCGCCCAGCGCCGTGCCGGCCCGCGCGATCGTCAGGTAGGCGCCGGCGATGATGCCGAGCGCGCCGTGGAACGGCACGGTCAGCACGCTGCGCAGCGCGGCCAGCGAGCGCCACATCTCGGCGTGCTGGACGAGGTAGGCGAGGTTCTCGTAGGCGGCGAAGCCGAGGCCGACCGCGGCGCCATAGACCACGGTGTCCATCGGATTGGCGAAGGTCCGCCGCTTGGTCGAGGAGACCAGCACGATGGCGATCACCTTGACCGCTTCCTCGGGCAGCGCGACCCCGAAGACCGAATGCATGGCGAGCGCCGCCCAGGGGTTGTCGGGGGCCGCAACCATCTTGGCGAAGGGCGCGCGGGCAAGGCCCAGCAGCGAAATGCTGGCCGCACCGAGCAGGAACGCAGTCCAGACCTGGGCCGGCGGTCCCGGGCGCTCCTCGGCGGCAATGACGAGCCACAGCATCAGCAGCGCCGGGGCGATGGCGGCAGTTCCGATGACAGTGGGCAAAGCTTCAATCAGGTACATCGGCGCCGAAAATAGGTTCCCTTGATCTGCTTATCTACGTCTACCGATGCGACCATGTGTCATGCAATTGCTGTCGCGTCACTTAACAGGCGCGACAGCCAGCGTTCATCTTGATCGGCACCGAACGTGTAGAAGACGAGCGCAATCAAGCGCATGACAGAACCAATTCGTCATTGATGGGAGCGGCCCGCGCTCGTCACCGGATCGCGATTGGCAAGTCAGATCAAGGCACTGCGCAGGTTTCTTCGATTCACGATGCACGTGCGCGAACGGCGTGTCCAGAGGCGGCGTGGCTGCCGCCTGGACAACGCGCGGCCGGGCCAACCGGCCTAGTCACGCTTCGTTGTGCGCCCGCGGGGCGGCGCAGCGACCCGGCGTGCCCGCAGCTGCTCCAGCTCCCAGAAGGCGCGTACGAGGCACGTGCCAAGGCAGAAGACGATGAGCAGCAGCAGGAAGGCCTGGTCGACGGCGGGGATGTGCATCATGACGTTGATTAAGCAACGTGCATGCCATGCGTTCCCGCGGTCGCCTGCGCCGCGCGCAGCCCGCAAGGCGATTTGGGCCGGCGTTCCCGCGCTTCAATGCGTGGTGAACGGCGGCGGGGTGTCCGGCGCGATGTCGAAGGCGCCGAGATGGAATTCCTCGCCGACGGCCTCGTCCGGCTCGGCGTGGTGCGCGAGCAGCGTGAAGGCGGCTTGCGGATATTGCTTCCAGATATCGAGATCGCCGGCCGTAATCGTCAGCCAGCCAAAGGTGTACATGTAGCGTCCGGGCTCGGTGACCCGGCCAACCCTGTCCCAAGTGATCTTATCAATCCTAATCTTGTTGACTGCCATTCGGTCCCCCGATCGCAAGTCTGCAAATGAGGTCCGGCACGAGGCACAGACCCTCAAAAGCTGATCCCGCAATGGGGCCGCGATAGGGCAGCGGAGCGGAGGCAAGGCGGCCGGAGGAACGGCCGCCGCCTGCCGCCTTTAGCGCACCGTCGTGGCTGCCTGCGCCTCCGCTTCGGACGCCAGCTCGAGCTGACGGTGCGAGGCGTGGAAGACGTCGTGGACGAGGCCGATCTTCTCCATGCCCAGAATGATCAGGCCGTTGAGATCGATCTCCCACCAGGCGTGCGAGATATAGGCGTCCCGCGGGAAGCGGTGATGGTTGTTGTGCAGACCCTCGCCGAAGGTGAGGATCGTGGTCACGAACTCGTTGGTCGAGGCGTCCTCGACCTCGAAGCGGCGATAGCCGTAGGCGTGGCAGACCGAGCCGGTGAGCTGGCTGGTGAGGATCAGCAGGTAACAGCGGAGCAGGCCGGAGAACAGCACGCAGCCGATCATGGTGTGCACGCCACCGAAGGTGTAGCCGATCACGCCGGGAATGAAGACACCGGACATCCCGTACCAGACCCAGCGCGTGCGCACGAAGAACATCGCGATCGGATCGGCGAGGATGTCCTTGGCGTAGTATTCGTTGTCGGTGGTCGCCTGGTCGAACACCCAGCTGCCCTGGGCGTGCAGGAAACCCTTGAGCGCGCTGACATAGCGATTGCCGAAGCCGTCGAACTGCGGGCTGTGGGGATCGCCGACGTCATCGGCATAGAGGTGATGGCGGCGGTGGTTGGCGACCCATTTCGCGATCGAGCCCTGCACCGCCATCTGGGCGATGGCGCAGAAGAAGACGCGCATGATCGGGCCGGTGCGGAAGCTGCGATGGACGAACAGGCGGTGCATGCCCGCGCCGATGCCGAACGTCGTCAGCGCGAACATCCAGGCGAAGGTAAACAGCTCCACCTTGCCGACGCCTTGGGTGATGGCCCAGATGATGCCCGCGACGGCGCCGACGTAGAGAATACCGAGGAGGAGATAGCTTTCGCGCAACTTGGCCTGGACGAGCGGGCCTTCAGTGATGACGCCGGGCGGGAGCTGCGGCTTTGCGACGGCGGGCGCGTTTTGGGCGGTCTCTGCCGGGGCGAACTCAGCGATGGACATTCCAGGACTTCCAATAAGTCGAGGCCCGCAGTGATTGCGGACGTGCTGGGTCACACCCTATCGCGCGGGGATCGGCACCTCCAGCATTTAGTTAAAGTTGAGTTAAAATCGATCGGGCCGATTCAGGCCGATTGCAGCATGGGCGTACGGACGACCAGGCGGACGAGGTCGTCCCGCTGCTGCTTCTCGGCGAACTTGACCGCAAAGCCGTTGTCGAATTTGCGAATGACGCGCCCGACGCAGGCGCCGACCGCAAGCGGGGTTCCGATCGCCGGGTCGTATTCGCAGGATATCGCGACGCCGGCCGTGGAGACGTCGATGATGAAGCAGGGATGGGTGCTGCCGTCGGCGAGCGTCAGAAAGGTGTGCGAGACCTGGGGAACGAAGCGCGCGTCATTGCGCAGTTCCAAAATGCTGACGTCCTTCTGCTTCTTCTCCAGCCAGGTCAGCTTTTCCGACATCCAGGCGCGCCGCTCTCGCGTCATGTCGAGTTCCATCAGAAAGCCCGCCTTCAGCGTCGCGCTGATGGTGCACTGGAATTCGCCAAAGTCCTGAAAATAGGAGGTCACGCGCTCGCCGACCTTTCCGACAACAGGCACGTCGACGATCATGCGGAACGGGGAGACACGCTTGGTGCGGCAGGCGAAGGTGCGCAGCTGGCCCTCACAATCGTACCAGCGCGGCAGCGAGTAGCTGCCGCTCACGCTGACTTCCACTGCACGCTGCCGGAGGAACTCTGAGACGGACATGAAGGCCAATCGTGTTTCGGATTGTTTCCGTAAAATCACGGTAGGGCGCAACGTCTAAGCAAACGATACGCCGATCAAATAGCAGGGGTAAATTTCCGGTAAACGACCCGGCCGTCTCACGACATCGTCATTGCGTGCCGCTCAGAGAGATCCGAGCAGCACCAGCAAGGCGAGCAGGCCAAGGGTCATGAGGAGTTTGATCGCCGTCGCGGTCAGGCTGTCCGGCCTGATCTGAAATCCGAACCACGGCAATGCGTGTCGCATCGCCAGCCCCGCAGACGCTTCGACGGTCGCGAACACGACGGCGATGCCGGCAATGGCGGACCAGGATGCGGCCGGCGGCATCCATGCCGCAAGCCAGGCCGGGACGGAGCCTTGCAAGGACGCGAGCAGCGCGAACCATCCGAACAGGGAGGCGAAGCCCTTGATGATGTCGGGGCCGATCGTGTTGGGCTCGAACCGGATGCCGACCGCTCTGAGTGCGTGCTCGATGCGCTCGCCGTCGGTGAGGAAGAGATAGGCGCCGAGGTAGAGCGGAATGCGCGACTGGAAGAGCAGGGCGATGACACCGAACAGGACCGTGTAGCCGAAGGCATCGCCGAGAATGTCCATGCCGCTCGCGCGCGGCGACGCCGTCGCGGCCTGGGGCTGCGGAAGCGATCGGGCGCGTGCCATGTGCTCCAGCATTCTGGCGCGCCGCTCCGGCGCGTAGGGCGCGGTACGGCGCATCCAGGACGGCGGTGCCGGCGAGGCGGCGCCGGTCTGGCGGTCCGAGGGGGATTTGCGCTGCGCCATGGCCTGCACCGGTTCCAACGGGACATTGGTCGTCGGTCAGGGGCAGGGAGGTTCATGGAGGGGGGCGGATTTCGCCGCATCACCCGATGGCCCGGATGATGGCGCTCCCTGGCGGAATCGAACCGCTCTCTCCACCGTGAAAGAGATGGGATGATGTCCATGGTCGTTTATCCCCGTCTAAAAATGCGTGCTGCTTTGGCTTCCTCGTCGAGCTTACGCATCCGCTCCTGGTGGTAGGCCCTGGCGGCCGCTCGGTTCTCTACCTTGGTTATTGCGCCATCGAAGCCTGGCGCCGCGAGAGTCAAATTATCAATCCCTTGGGCCGCGGAACGAACGCGGGCTACTGCGCATCGTGGGTGTGGAAAAGCAAAGGCCCGCCGGTTCACGCTGGCGGGCCCCAGCCTTGTTGCATGCGCTAATCATTCGTGAATTGCCCAGCCCTGACGCCGTAGAAATACTGATCCAGCTATGATGGCGGTGGCGTTGATTACCGGCTGTGTCAGCGTTTTGGCTCTAGGCGCCACATTCGCGGTGGTCATCTATTTCGATGCTAGAGCGGATCGCAGGCGCCAACAGTAAGGCCGCGCCAGAAGTTGATTGCCTGATGAACAGGATCACTCAAACGTTGGGCCGGACGGGGATGTCCCTTGTTGTCGTCTCTCTCGTCTCTGCCTGCTCCAGCTCAGAACATGCCGCTCCGAAGTCAGTTGCTCGATCTGGCGCGCCGTGGGCCCGAGACCTCAATGAGCCGCCCCCAAATCGAGAGCCCGCGAGTGCCGCAACTGCACAGACAAAGGCAGGCCTGAACGCTGCGCGCCAGAAGGCGGTTACCGGGCGGTAGGGGGGCTTTCGCGCTGAGTCGTCCGCAAGCTGGCAGAACTTCACGAGCGGCGGGGCTATGGTCCCGCGCCTAGATCAGCGGAAAATGGTTGTTCCTATATTGAAGGGCTGACGGATCCGCAGGGCTCATGGGTTAGGAGCACGTGCCCGTGCCAACATTCATGGTGCGTTTGGGCGAAGCCAATCAAGGCCAGGATAATCAAAGCCACTACGACGCATCCGGCTACAACGTTCTGCATCATGGCTGCCACTCCAGGTAAACTGTGACTGGCTTACTCGGCCAGGCACCGGCGAGCAGGCCTTCGAAGTCCGCGCTGGGCGCCCGGTCACCGAGTGATCACCGCGGACGGTGACCGGGCGGACAAGCTATCTGGCGAAACCGGAGTCTAGAAGCTTCAGAGTCGAAATCGGCCACTTGCCGTCGTGGCCACCGATCGAGATCCGGAGTCCGTGCACCTCGTCAAGGAAGACGTGATCAACCGTCCCCGCCTTACCGTCGGTCAGGATAACACCCCTGCCGATTAGCTCCGTCTCGGCAGCATGAAGTTCTCGAAGGATGTTCGTCGCTCGTTTGGTCCAGTCATCGGACATGGTCATGCCCTACGCGGCTGGCGGATTAGTGAAGATCAGTCAGAGCGGCAGATGCATTGAGGCCATCGCCGCTTCGCGCGAGTCAGTGCCGCCAACCGTCCTTGTCGAGCTCGACCCTGAAACCTTCCGGCAGCCGCGGCGTCTCGCCTTCGGTCACGACTTGCAGCGCGGGTTACTTCGGTGGGCGCAAATCGCCTTGAAGCCAGCGGCCATTGGAATGCATGGGATCTTCATGCGTTGCGAATGTCGTAAGTGCGTGATTGCAGACAGCGCAGCGAAACCTGTGCAAGTCCACGCTTAGGCTTTTTGGCTCGATGCTGACGAGCATCATCTGGGCCTTACACCTCGGACAGGCTGGGCGCGCAAATGGAGCCGGCGGAATGGGCCGCGCCAATCTGGCGGCCCACCGTTGTTCGAACTTTCTTTCGAGGTCCGCAGGGATCGTGCTCATGATCCGAACTCCGGGGTTCGCGATCCTGCCCCGGTGCTAACGCCTCAACGCTCAGCGCGCCCTAAAGGTCCCAAACAGCACCAGAGGGAACCATCGCGTCCGCAGCGGCGGTAGTCGGCCGCCAGCGCTCAGTCCGTCGCGCGCGAGAACGAGATCGTCATCGTCCGCCAACCCGAGCAAAGGCGCTCCATTTCGCGCAGCTCCGCGACCCGGCGCTGTGTACGAGTCCACACGCGTATATTGGCCATGTGTTGGACAAGGCGGTAGGGCAGGGCAGTAAGTGATTGATTTTGTTGGCGCTCCCTAGCGGAATCGAACCGCTCTCTCCACCGTGAAAGGGTGGCGTCCTAACCGATAGACGAAGGGAGCAAACACAAGGCCCCGCCGCTTTTCACGGCATGGCCGCCGGCCACCCGAGTCGAGCCCGGCGGCTGCAGCGGGCGAACGTATAGTGGCCTTTGGCGCCGTGGGCAAGCCGTTCGGGAACGGTCTTTTGGCACCGGTGGATAGCCTCCACCCCCGCTACATTCGGGGGCGATTTCAACGGTTTCTTAGGGGGCGTGAGCTAGCGCTGGAACCGGAGAAATTTGTCCATGCCCCAGCCCAAGAAGCGCGCAGCCCGCAAATCGCTGTCGCGGCACGCCTGGATCACGCTCGACGGCGGGTTCGCGGCGCGGCATTGCCTGGTCGAGGACATCTCTGATACCGGCGCGAAGATCATGCTGGACGAGGACGCAAGCCAGCTCCCGGGCGTGATCCGGATGGCGTTCGCGCGTGACGCCCGCACCGGGCGGAGCTGCCAGGTGATCTGGCGCCGCGGCAAATCGGCCGGCGTCAAGTTCATCTGATCCCGGGCGGCGCGACCCGGATGGCGCGTGGCGCCGGTCCGGGCTAGAACGGCTGCATGCGCGCGCCGCTCCTCATCCTCATCCCGTTGCTGGCCACCTCCGCGGCCGCGGCCGAGGCCCTGCGCCTTCCGCCCGCCGAGCGGCCGCAGGCCGGCAAGGCTCTGCCGCTGAAGGGGACGGGCGGCACAGTGAAGACCGGCTCCTGCGCCGCCTATGGCCCGCGCTTCGTCATGGTCGAGAGCACCGGCACCTGCGTGAAGATCGGCGGCTCGGTCAGCGTCGAGACCACGGTCAGGCGCTGAAGCCGATGCCGCCGGATCTCATGCGGCCCGACATCATCGTCCCCTTCGTGATGTATTGCGCGCTGCTGTTGTGGGTCGGCCGCGGCCTGAGCTGGACGGCCAAGCTCGCCACCGCCGCCGTGACGCTGGTGCTGATCATCTGCGTGCTGCTGGTCGAGCGCGGCTGGCGCTAGGCACCGCCCAGAACAAAAACGCGAAAACAACCCCATGCACAGTAGCCGTCAAGTCCCGGCGCGACGCCTGATCCGTGCGCCGTGACGACGATTCATCGCGCGCTCAGCGCAGCTTACGCCGCGCCACCGGCTCACGACATCGGCGGTGCGACAAACTGTGCAAATCCGCCCCGTTTGCCGAGCTCGGCGAGCCAGCGGGTCAAATGCGGTTGCGCCGGGCGGGTGATGCCCTCGACGCCGAGCCAGCGCCGCGCATAGGCGCCGATCGCGATGTCGGCCAGCGTGAACTGGTCGCCGTCCATGAAGCGGCGCGACGAGAGCAGGCGGTCGGCGATGGCCCAGACCTCGGCGGCGGCATCGGCATCCCGCTGCACCTGGATCATGTCGCGCTCGGCGGGGGCCGTGCGCACGATGCCCCAGAACACCGGGCGGTCGACCGGCTGGACCATCGACAGCGTCCAGTCGAGCCAGCGGTCGACGCTGGTGCGCAGCTTCGCGGCTTCGGGATAGAGCGGCGTGCCGCGGCCATGCGCGAGGCAGAGATAGCGCATGATGGAGTTCGATTCCCACAGCACGAAGTCGCCCTCGACCAGCGTCGGGATCCGCGCGTTGGGGTTCATCGCGAGATAGTCGGGCTCGCGGGTCTTGCCAAAGCTCATGCCGGCGTCGATGCGCTCATAGGGCAGGTCGAGCTCGGCGAGGCACCACAGCACCTTCTGCACGTTGACCGAGTTGGCGCGGCCCCAGATCGTCCGCTTGGTGTCCGGCATGAAGTCCTCCCGCATTTCGCTTTGGCGCGCGTGATAGCGGAATTCCCTGGCGGGAGCGACGGCGATTGCGGCGCGCCCCTCATGCAAAAAGCTCCGCCGTCGGCGGAGCTTTCATTGCAAGCTAGACTCGGCAAGTTGAGCTTGGCAAATCGAACTTGGCGAATCGAACCTGGCAGATCGAGCCCGATGATCAGTGGCCGAAGAACAGCCACAACAGAATGATCACCGGGATCGGCACGCCAAGCATCCACAGCAACAGTCCTCGTCCCATTGCGTCCTCCTCCAATCGTTATGTCGGAGGGACAACACGGGTAGCGAGGGCTGGTTCCTGCGGCGCGGCCCTACCAGTGGCCGGTATTCGGCATCGACGACCAGGGCTCGGCCGGCGCCTTCGGCTCGCCCTTCTGCAGCAGCTCGATCGAGTGCAGATCCGGCGAACGGACGAAGGCCATGTTGCCGTCGCGCGGCGGACGGTTGATGGTCACGCCGGCCTTCATCAGCTGCGCGCAGGTTGCGTAGATGTCGTCGACCTCATAGGCGAGATGGCCGAAGAAGCGATCCTCGCCATACTTCTCCTCGTCCCAATTGTAAGTGAGCTCGACCAGCGGCGCGCCGCGCGTTTGCGGCTGCTTCTTCAGCGCCTCGAGATCGTCCGCCGAGCACAGGAAGACGAGCGTGAAGCGCCCCTTGTCGTTCTCGATCCGCCGCACCTCCTTCAGTCCCAGCGCATCCTGGTAAAACTTCAGCGCGACATCGAGATTGCGCACGCGCAGCATGGTGTGGAGATAACGCATTGTTGTTGCTCCCTTGAACGGATGGGGTTTTGCTTTGGGCCGGGACGGCGGGGGATGAGATAGCAGGAAAGTGGGCGGAGGGGCAGGGGGCGGGGGCAAATGTGCGTGAGGGAGAGACGGTTGGTGCGGCAAGCTAGCTAAGCGTGGACGGACGAGCCGCAGCGTCGGCCGGGACTCGCGGATGAGTTCAATGCACTGTCACCGGAATTCAGCGCTTCTCGTCAATGAGCAAGCCCGGTCCTGCCGATGAACCATCCTCAATGTCACGGTCACTAATGCCCATATCTGGAAGGTATTTCGCCGTGAAATGGTTCAAGCGATATGCAATTGGCTGTCTGATCTGGTTGATCCTCGGCGGCATCAACGATGGCTACAGACGGCCCGGCGAAGACATGCGTTGGGGCGCTATCGTCATGGTGGCGGGTTTTTGGCCAATCGTGACCGCCGTCATCGTTGGCAGCTCTGTTGGCGAGGTTGCGCACAAGATCAATGAAGGGAAGCTGGGGTGACTGACGTGTCCGACACCCAGAAACTGATGCCCGCACTCTCGACGCCTAGGCGCGACCTGCTGAGGCGAGAAATATATAGGCAATTCGGAGTTGATGGTCGAAAGACGCTCTTCTTGCTCCTTCTCCTTTTCGCGATCCCCGCGGACGACTGCTCCGCGCAGACACCGCCGCCCCCAGTCGACGAACATGCGTTCGAGCGCGTGCCGCCGACAGTCGTGAAGAGATTGGCGACCCGCTTTTCGCTAGGCGCATTCGCCGGCCGCTTCGAAGAGACGCGGCTCGGCGCGGTTCGCGAAGCCGTGGGCGAAGGGACCATCCGACACCAAGGCGACGCTGGAGATAGCATCTATTGGCTGTGTTATCGGCGCGCGCAGCATCGATTATGGGTGGTGTCCAGCGGAGAGATGGGCGGCCCGGACCATCTCGTCACGGAGATCGTTGAAGAGCTCACCGAGAAAGACGCCGGGGCCTCGGCCGATTGCGCCATCATCCCGGAAAAGTTCTCGCCCGTCGTCCTCGACAGCAAGCTGCATTTAGGTATGTCGCGTCAGGAGGTCATCACGGCGTTGGGACCGCCGTCGAAGTCGGAAGCGGCTCAGATCGTGTATTCTCACGAGGGAAAGCTCGCAGACGGTTTCGATGAGACCGCTTGGCTCATTCTCGGATTTGGTGAGGACAAGCTCGTGTCCATGCGCGGCGGCAAGACCACGACGAATTGAAGTGGCTGGAGTTACGGTGACAGTGCACTCAATTGGCGCTAGCACCAAGCTGTCGGCCGAAGCCCCAGAGTCAGTAGGGGTGGCGATCGGGAATCAATTTAGTGCACTGTCACCGCAACGCGGGGGGCTTTTACTTCGCCTCAGTACCCGCGGTAAGCGCGGCCAGGCTCTTTTCCATTTCATCCAATTCCACAAAGACGGTCAGGAATAGGATGGCGGCCATAACCAGAGACTCCATGGCGCGCTCGGGAACGGCGCCACGCGGTTGGAAGGTCATTAAACCGTCTTCGTTTCTGGCAAAGTAGACCACGGCGCCTAGACCGTTGGGATGGACAATCTCGCACAGATGGTCGTAGGCGCTCCTGTAGGTCTCATTCCGCTTGTTCATCTTATCGATCTGGTTGAGAATCTGAGGAGCTTTCCACGCCGGGCCGTTCGTTTCCAAGAAGTGAGGCAACCGGGTGGAAAAGGTGTACTTCTGGGTCAGCTCATTGACCCCAGCGTAGTTGTTTGCTGCACATAGCTCCTGCAGTTTGGTGGAATAGTCGCACAGCGTGGCGACGTTTTCGTATAGCGCTCTCGAAGCCATCTCGGTCATGAGGGGGCGGCCAGCATGGAATTCAGCATAGCCACCCTCGACGAACATCAGCATACGCCGCAGATGAGCCTGCATGAAGCAACGAGCGAGATTTGGCGCACCCAGCCTTAGGGGCGGCTCCGCCAGAATCACCTGGTCGACTAGTTTTGCTTGCAGGTCATCGATACATTGATTCACCGCCCACAAGATTTCATCAGGCATCTCCGGCGGGCAGTCTGACTTCTTGAACAATGGCACGGCTTGCCCCCCTGCTTCGGTCTGTGTGCATGATCATGGAGACAACAGCGCGTGAGCAGTTGCGCATGCAAACTGCGGACATTCTGTCAGAAAAGGGGCTGCGTCGGCTTAAAATCATCGTCCTTGCTCATAGAGAAAATGAGCGAAAAGACTTGGCAGGCTCGCAGGTAGCGTTCGCGAGGGAGCACCGGCGTACTGCTGAACACCTCCATTTTGGCCGAAGGCCTCTCTTCTGGGATGATAGTCATTTTGAGGTTTTGAGTAAAAGAAAAGTTGGCCGCCAAATCTTTTACTCGGGCGATGCCTCGCTCAAAGCTACGCTCGGCATCAAGGACAATGCCGAATTCATGGCTTGGATCGATGGCAGGACGGTCTGGTACCAGCTTGTCCAGTCGATTTCGAACGGCAGCAAGCACTTCATCCGCGAGAACGCGAAGGGCACGCAGAAGGTTGAAGGCTGGGGCGGAGGAGGTTGGAATTACGGTGACAGTGCACTAAATCGACGCCACCCGATTTCGCGATCAAGATGCGGCATGGCCCGTCTTGCCCGTGTCGTCATTCCCGGTCATCCGGACCACGCCACCCAGCGCGGCGATGGCCGGTCGCGCACGTTCTTCGACGATGACGATTACGCGCTCTATCGTGACCTACTCGCCGCAAATTGCGGCGACGCCGGAGTTGAGGTGTGGGCCTGGTGCCTGATACCAAACCACGTGCATCTCATCCTGGTGCCGTCCGATCCCGACGGGCTGCGCCGCGCACTGGCCCGTGTGCATCGAAGCTATGCCGGCACCATCCAGGCGCGACGCAAGCGCACGGGGCATTTCTGGCAAGGTAGGTTCGGCGCTGTCGCCATGGACGAGCGCCATCTTGCGGCGGCGCTGCGTTACGTGTCGCTCAACCCCGTGCGGCGCGGTTGGTGCAGCGTGCGCAGGATTGGCGGTGGGCGAGCACGCGTGCCCATCTGCGCTGGCGGGATGACGGCCTGACCGCGCTGGCGCCGATCCGCCATCGCTTCCCGGATTTTGCCGATTTGCTGGCAACTGAGCCGGAGCTGAATCTATTCGGCGCGCTGCGTTCCGCGGAAAGCATCGGCCGCCCGCTTGGCGACGACCGCTTTCTGGCTCGCATCGAGCGCCTGACCGGACGCGTTCTCAAGCCGGGTGTTACGGTGACAGTGCACTCAATCGACGGTGTCCGCCATGCGATGGTGATGGCGGGTGCTTTTAGTGCACTGTCACCGTAACACACAGTCGGGTATTGGCACGGCTACCTCAATTAGCCGATTAGTCTGAACCAGTCCTTCACTGTCAGTACTAGCCTGTCGATTTCGTCCTCGGACATTGGGCAGCAGTGGGCGATGGGGCCGCGCAGCATGTTCAAGTTCTTCACAATGCGCTGAACGGCTGGCCGGCTGGTAAAGATCGGGTCAAAGTGCGCCCAATTCGCCCCGATAATGTCGAACAACTGGCCAAACGTCGTGTAATCGATCGCCCGTTCCGAGCGCTGGGTCATGCCCATATCGAGTTCGTCTTGGATGAGCCTATTCACATACTCACGAATTGCTTGGGGCACCTTCTTTTCCCACCAATCCGCGCCTTCAGCTTCCTCCATCGTCTCGGTAATGAGTTTCCGGGCTGATTGCTCTAGGCAGTAAAACAGCTCGTAATATTGAGCCATAGCTGCTGCTTGCTGCCGAACCTCCTTTTCGAACTGCGGATAGTATTCAAGTGCGCTCTGCTTGATGGACGGGGCTACGTGGCCCAGCTCGATATTGTACTGCTGCTCAATACTTCGTAGCTCATCGGTGATCATCATCCCGGACATGCCGAACGAGCGAAGGTGGTGGCTGCTATCCATCGGAGGCCTTCAGAAGGTTGTCCTTGAGGCTTTTGAAGATCGCATTGAACACGGCGATGTCGGACGTCGCTGGCAGATTCAGATTGATGGTGTAGCCGATATTCAATCCCAACGATTGGCCGGGTATTTGCGGCGGCATCAGTGGCGATGGAAGTTGAATGTGCGGCTGCTCTGGCTGCTCGGGTTTCTCAGGCGAAGCGCCTTCAGGCTCAAAAGTCGCGAACTTCTTCACGCCCTTCATCGAATTGATGATCATAGTGACAGTCGGTGAATCATTGGCTAGGCCGGTCTCTTCAAGAACGAGACCTCGAACTTCGTTATCACCGAGTGCGTGCCAGAACTCATTCCGCTTGAAGAGCGGGGCATAACCATGTCGCAACGCCGCCGCAGCGGCAGCGCCTGCTGTGCTCGAATTACGGAAGCGCGTGTAGATGTCTGACGGTGTGGAGTCGGCGTTCACGAAGCCGATCTTCTTCAGGTAGGACGTCATCTGGTCGCCCGATCCGCCAGGCACTTTCAAAATCGTTTTGACAAAATCTTGAGTGACCTTCGAGGGGGTCGCGGCAGTTTTAATGCCCACCAATGCCTTCTCAACATTACCCGTCGCCGTGACGTACGGCAGAATCGCCATTGGGATGCTCCTGGGATGATCGAATCAATCGCGATGATCAGAGCTGGTACGCCAGATTGCAATGGAGGTTGTCAACTTACCAACAGCTGTGCGCGTAGTAGGGCGTGACCAAGAAAACATCTCGACGGGGTGGGGATAAGGAAGAGCCGAACGCAGTAGGGCGGCCTCGAACAAAGCTCGAAGACCTTCACCCGGATTGGCGGGACATCATGCACGCAATTGCGATGACAGTGCACACAATGTTCGCCATGCGTTGACGAGCCGGAATTCCGGTGACAGTGCACCAAATTGACGCCACCCGATTTAGCGATCAAGATGCGGCATGGCCCGTCTTGCCCGTGTCGTCATTCTAGGTCATCCGCACCATGTCACCCAACGCGGCAATGGCCGGTCGCGCACGTTCTTCGACGATGGCGATTACGCGCTCTATCGTGACCTGCTCGCCGCAAATTGCGGCGACGCCGGAGTTGAGGTTTGGGCCGGCCGAACCACGTGCATCTCATCCTAGTGCCGTCCGATCCCGATGGTCTGGCAGCGCGCTTGCCCGTGTGCATCGAAGCTATGCCGGAAACCGTTCAAGCGCGTCGCACGAGCACAGGTCATTTCTGGCAGAGTTGCGGTGACGGCGTACTCAATTGACGCCACCGTCTAAACGGTAGACTGAAGGGCTGGCGGAGTGGTGGTGGCTAGGCCGCTTTGCCTGGGGCGTTTCGACCTATTGCTACTGTTTGCACCCTTTCTTTGACGATTGCTTGCCCTCCCGAGGGGTCGTTCAGGGCAAAGAACTCCACCTCTTTGACCTTCCTAAATTGAAACAAGACGATTTGACCGTCAGGCAGGATCGCCGAAAAGCTTGCGTGCTCTTGCGCTTGAACATAATCGCGCATTTGGATTGTGCGAACATCCCACTTATGCTGGGAAAATAGGTCCTGTATCTTCTGAACGAATGAGGCAACGACACCTGCGGCTCTGTTCTGATCGCCCCCATCAGGCGGACCCATTTCCGGCCGGATCAGGCCAATGAGGGGGGTGGTTGCGTCGGAAGCCAACCAACGGAACATGCTCCCTGTCTTGGTCGCGACGCTGAGCTGCCCCTTGGCTTCCGCGAGTACAGCCTCGCCTGCGAGTTCGAAATCTCCGCTTAGCTCAAGCAGTGCAGAATGCCCTTGCGAGACGACAATCGTAGCTTTGTCCGCGGCGCGTGTTTCGGAGACGATGACAGAACGCTCCTCAAAGTGTAGGTCCCCTGCGAGCCATCGTCGGGCGATTTCCTCATACAGCTTGCGGGTATCTTTGAATCTGCGTGTTGTAATTCCCGAAAGATGATAAATGAATGCGCCCTTGCCCGAGAATTTGATGCGCGCCGATGTCTTTGGAGGTGGCAGTCCGGGGATGGCAGCCGCGACCTTGAGTCCGATCGAGGTGGAGACCTCAGCTCGATCCGTATACTCGAGTTTGCCCTTTGACTTTGAAGGAACGTCGATCTCGACTGGGATGTCAAGCTCGCTCAGATTGCCGTCACGCACGAAGCGCTCACCAGAGACTATTCCATAGTCCCCAACATCAACTTTGTCGGCCGGCATCCAGTTCGCAAAGAGTCCGCCGCTGAACACATGCACATGCTTTTGTACGCTTGCTAGGACGTCCATCAGAGCCCTCACTTTTAGAAGCGACATCTGTGGTAGTATCATACGCGCTTGCTACCTACAGCGTCCAATCAAATCCTGTGCCCGACTGCTGAGCTGGAGCTGAATCTATTCGGCGCGCTGCGTTCCGCGGAAGGCATCGGCCGCCCGCTTTGGCGACGACCGCTTTCTGGCTCGCATCGAGCGCCAGACCGGACGCGTTCTCAAGCCGGCGAAGCGCGGGCCGAAGCCATCTACGCGGATAATGAATGAGGTCAGCTAATTAAGTGCACTGTCACCGTAATTGCGCATGCGTGACCTTCTGTCCGCGCGAGGACATGACACGACGCGGCCGCAACATCAAAAAGGGGGGCCGCGATGTGCGCGCGACAGCTACTTCACTTGGCTAGCTCACTTGGCTAGTTCACTTGGCGTAACCCTGGGAACGGAGCCATGCGATCTTGCGATCGCCGTTGATCCAGTCGTCGGCATCTGCCTTGCTGGCGAATCCGGTGATTTCGCGCTGTTCGTGGTCGGGGTAGTCCGCCAGTATCTTCCAGTCGCTGTCTGAGAGGCGGACGGTTTTGAAGGTCACTTTTGCTTTGGCCATGCCGCACTATGCAGGGAATTCTCTTAAATGAGAACCCGCCTTGTGGCCGGCTTTTCGTCAATCCGCATCGGCATCACTCACGGTGACGGGAAATCAATCCGGCCCCGATCGGCCCGTTCCCAGGCGACGATGGCTGTTTATGAGTGTCGAGCAGTGACCTCGCCAGCAACCTATCGAACCGGCGCCCTCAATGGGTCAAACCCTCGGCAGTTGAACCCCGCCAGAGGTAGGGCGACTAAACGCCATGGCCGCTTTCTTTGCAGAACTCCTGTTTGATCTCGTCAGAATCCTCGTCGGTGACTGGCTGAGACGGGCTGCGGTGACCGTTTGTGCGTGGCTCGATACGAAGATTCACGGCCGCGCTGCACGCCTTGTCGTGGGCGGCCTTCTCGGGCTTGCCGCCTATTTCCTGATTCCGGTCATCGCCGGGCTGCTGGGGTTTTGATGCTCTCCGTGAAGGCAAACCTCATCATCGCATTGGCCATCGGGGCGCTCATCTCGTCGGTGCTCCTCGCCATCGAGCCGCTGACCGACTTCGCTTTTCTTTCGCTGGAGTGGCCTGGCATCACCGCAGCGTATTTGTTCTGGGGAGCGGTCGGAGGATCCAGCTTCGCAGGGATTGCCATTTCCTGGCTCGTGAATGCACTCACCTACGCTCTCGGTGCTTTCGCCATTCTCAGTGTTCTCAGCGCTCTCAGGCTGCTGGCCAGGCCGAAGAGTTGAGGCGCGCGGCGACCTCCTGGAGCTTATGAAGGCTGGTCCGGACAAAGGCGCAGCGGAGATCCACGCCATGATGAGGGCGGCATGAAGCGCTGGCTTCAAAGGCTCGGAAAGATTGCGAGGATTGCTGCGCTTTGCGGGACCGTCGCGTGGCTGGTGCTTTTGACTGTCTCAACCCAGGCGCCTGATGCCGCACATCCTGAGCGTTACAGCCACCGGCACGATGTCCGGTATGTGAGCCCGGAGATGGGATCGACCCTGCGAATTCTGCTCGGCTCGACATTTGCTCTGGTCCTGGTGGCGTTTGGATGTCACTTCGCGACCAGGGACATGCGAGATGGGACGTAGCCGCAGCGTGTTCGTCGCTGTTGGACCATGCTTCGCATCGCCAGGAGCGCTGCGTCCGGGGCAGGAGCGCACATGAAAAGCCGCCCCTGACATGGCCAGGGGCGGCTTTCTGAAAGTCGGTCTTAGTGACCGGCGCCGGGCTTCGTCGTCTTCGGCGGCTTGCCGTCTTCGACGCGGCCTTCGTTCCTGAGGTCGCGACCCTCCTGAGCCTTCTTCTGGCTCTCGGGCGACTTGCCGTGCTCGTACAGCTCTTCCTTGACGTAGCCGGCGGCTTCCTTGGCTTTACCTTCAACGCTCATTGCAATCTCCTCATCTGGAGATGGGTCAATGTGCGGGAGAGCCAACCGTTCCTATCCGCCGGTCATTGTGAGAATGGGCTTGCCGTTGGCAACTACGCAGCGATCCGTCGTTCGACAGGCGCCGTCAGATATTTGAGCATCTGCGCGTGCTCGAGGTCGGGAACCGCGATCGCCGTGTGGCTGTAGGCCGCATGGGTCCGTGAGTTTGCGATCCTGTCCAGGATCTCTTTACCCTTGATGACGTGGAGGCCCATGCCTTCCTGCGAGGGGAAGATCGCCAGCACCACGTCGTAGGCCGCGATGACGGCCTTGAGCGCTTCGGCCTTGTCCTCGGCGATGTCAACAAACACGCGAACATCAGCCGCGAGTTCACGCAGCTCGTCAAAATTCAGCACTGTGGGTTTACTCCAACGCAACGATACTGGCGGGGAGAGTGGATGGGTTAGGTTACCGAAGTCTCAACAAGGCGTGCCGGACCGCAGGTTTCACGACGAGGTGACGCGTTGGCTGGGGATAACCGGATTGCGGTGACGGTCCGCTCATTTCAGCGCAGCGCGCCTAGCGCTTGGCTTCGTCGTTGCGAGGCCTGTTATCCTCGGCCTCGTCCACGAGCTTCAAGGCGCTGCCGTCGTAGCTCAGCTTGAGCCCACGGCCGACGATCCACGTCCATCCCTCGCGAGCGTCCCTGGTCGGCTGGGCGTTGAACTGGTCGGAGATCGACTTGACGGCCGCGTCCTGCGGCCCCGGATTGTTCAACGCGGCATTGACGCGCCGGATGGGATGGCTGGCGTCGACGTCGTCATTATAGACCGTGACTTTGGCGCCGTTGATTTCGCATTCGAGGATGTACGAACCGCGACCCTGTCGGCAGCGGTAGTGACGTTGCGTGACGAGCTTGTTGGTCTCCTCGAATGTCATCCCGGGCGAAAAGCCGAAGATGTCGGATTTCTTGACCTGTGCCAGAGACGCAGGCTTCAAGAACTCCGGCTGGATGGCGACCAGGGCGGCGACCGCAACGACGATCAGGCCGGCGATAACAATGGCAATCTTCATCAGCCCCTCACGAGAAACATCCGACCATATAGCAGCCGGCGCGCTCCACCAGGCCTCCAAAAGCGAAAGCCCCGCCTGGGGGAAGCGGGGCTCTCTGATGGGGGTGAAGCTTGGGGACTTCAATTAGTTAGACGCGCCAGCGGCAGAATGGTTCAAAGCCAACGCGGCGCATGCTGCGACACTTTCGCGGGACGGGCTGGAACCCCAGCCGAAGCCATGCTTGTGTTTTGGGCCTCAATGGGTTCTAAGCCCCGTGACTTCATGACCTCCGGCGTGAATCGGCATCACACTTGCGTGGTTCAGCCGCGTCCTGAGCAGGATTTGCTCACCCGCACAAAAGGAATTCAGACATGGCGAAGATGACGAAAACTCAATTGATTGATGCAATTGCCGAGGGCACGCAGCTGTCGAAGAACGATGTGAAGTCGGTCATCGAGTACATGGCGACGGTCGGCTACAAGGAGCTCAACGAGTCCGGCGAGTTCGTCATTCCCGGCTTCGTCAAGATGTCGGTCGTGAACAAGCCGGCGACCGAAGCCCGCATGGGCGTCAATCCCTTCACCAAGGAGCCGATGCAGTTCGCGGCGAAGCCGGCGAGCAAGTCGGTGAAGGCCTCGCCGCTGAAGGTGGCCAAGGACTCCGTCTAAGCAGCCCGCGACGTCGTCGCGGCGGCTCCCTCTTTCGGAGCGCCGCAACGACCGCCGGCTGGTGTGTCAGACACGGATAAGGAACTCTCGGGCATCGTCACGCTTTGCTTCCCAAAGGGAGACGTCACATGGCCAGTCTGAGCGAGGAACAGATCCGGGACCGCGCCTATCATCTCTGGCGGCAAGCCGGCGAGCCCGCGGGGAGGATGGACACTTTCTGGTATGAGGCCGAAAAGATGCTCCTCGCCGAGCGAGCCGCGCAAGGCGAAGTCCCGCCGGGGCTGAACGACAATCTGCCGGTCTGACGGTCAACAAAGGCCGCACGGAAATTTGCCGAGCGCCGGAACGTTGTCCGGCGTCCGGCCGTTGAGATGACGGCGACGGAATCTTGCGCGAAGCTGACAGTCGTCAAAGCAGCCACCCGGTGTAACGCCCGTGTGGCTGCTTTGTTGTTTGCTGCCTTGTTGTAAGAGCGCGCGGCAAAGAAAAACCCCGGCGTTGGGGACCGGGGCTTCTCAAAGCTGGACGGCCGCGTCGCACAGCTGCCAGCACCACTGAATTCGACCTGATAACGCGGGGCGGGGACATTCGTTCCGGCCGCTACTCCGTCGGCACCGACACATCGATGATCGCCGGCGGATCGATCTGGCGCTCGCGCCAGACGATGAATTCGCATTTGGGATTGAGCCACTGATATTCGGAGCCGCGCGCCTTGAGGTGCGCAAGCGCCGCATCGTGCGCCGTGGTCTCGTCGGGGGCCTCGACCATGATCTCCACGGTCTCCTCGATCTGACGAACCACTTCGACAGCGTAAAATTTCCTGGTCACGGTCCCTCGCTCCGGAATGGCTAACGGGGAGGGCGACGGCGCGTTCCCAAAAGAAAAACCCCGCGCTTGCGCACGGGGCTCTCTTGGCCGGCGGCGTTGGGATTTCAGCGCCTGGCCGCCAGCGCCTCGAACTTAAGGTTGAAAATCCAAAAAGCAACCCGCCGTGGCGACGGAGCATGTTCGTCAGGCGGCGCTGCCAGTGGCCGGGCGCGGAAATCCCCAGCTTTCAGGGGGCCGCGCAGCGCGAGCAAGGCTTGAGGCGATGTGCGTGGGAAATCGCGCGCGAGGGGCTGGACTTTTTGTTCTCATTTTGTTCTAGTTGATCATCACGTTGGAGGTGACTCATGACCGTCGAGAAACAGCGCGAAGTGATCAGGCTCTGGAATCAGCTGAGGAAGGTCGAAGGGCCGGCCGCGGAAGAGCTTCGCATCCAGATCCTCGAATGTTTTTCCGAGAAGGCCAACGCCAAGCGCGCGGCGTGAGGCGCGCCGGCGCGCCGGCGGGCCACGACGGCGACCCAGTCAGCGCGATCTCGTCTGCCGTTGAAAATCTTGCCGATGAAGACGTGACGGCGCGCGCCTTCATCGATCGTTAGGAGTCGCGCCGCGCTGATTTGCTCGACTCCGATTCGTTCTTTGCGAACGAAATGGAGTCGGATGCAGAACAAGGCGTGCCTTCTGTGTCGATGCGGGACAGTCCTTGTCGCCGCGCGTGAGCGTGATGCTTCGCACGGTCCCGCCCTCGTGTCCTCGCTACGGAATGGAGCGAGGGAGAGCGACATGGATGCGTGCTGGTTTCTCGCCGAGATCGTCAAAGTGTTCTGGTCCGACAGGCACCCGCGATTGCGCCAAGGCAGGCCCTCGGTGCCGCAGGTGCCGCCGCCACTGAAGCCCGACGATACGGAGTGATCGGGCTTTCCTTGCGATCGCACGTTTGATTTCGCGACGATCCGCACCACTTGTTAAGAGTTGCCCCGCGCCGATTTTTTCGATTCCGATTCGTTCTTCGAGAACGAAACGCAGGCGAAGCTGGAACAAAGCCGTACCGGTTCAGGAGTTTTGGTGCGGACGTTGTCTGAAGCGGCGCGCCGGGATCTCGAGGCTTGCGCAAACTCCTAACGAAAATTTGCGGGAAAGCCGATAACCCTATTCGGTTAGGTTAAAACCCCAATCGCGTTGCGCTTGCCGCTGTTTGGGATAGGTGTCAGGCAAGGACAAGAAACGACTTTGCCCAGAAGCAAGTTTGCATGACACCTTTTTCAGAACCATCCTTCTTTCAGGGCGACCGGCACACCTACCGGCGCGTCGCCGTCGTCGGCTCGCTGTTCTGCCTCGCCTTCGTGGTGATCAGCTTCTCGCTGCGACCGCAGCTCGAGGACACGCGCGTCGCGGTCAAGGCCGACCGGCTGGTGCGCACGGCAGGCCAGGCGCCCCACACCAACTAGCGCTCGTCACCATAGGTGCGGTCGTCGGCGGAATGGCCCGGGCACGCGGTGCCGCGTCGCGCAAGCGCGACGAAGCCGGCAAAGCCGGACAGGTTGAGCAGAACTTCAAGCCACGCGGGCATGTCGGGTCCCTTCTTGCGTGAAGGGGACTCAACGTGCGCGGGAAACATTTGTTCCGTGCTCGCCGGAAACAAACCCGCTTACAGCGGAGAGGAGGGGTCCAGCCGCCGGCCGAGGGTCGCAACGGACGCGCTCGACGGCTGCTCCTTGAGGAACTCGGCGATGGCCCGCGCCAGCTCGCCGTCGCTCATCGGCGTCGGCGGCGGGCGCAGCGCGCCGACACCGAAGTTGCGGACGATCTCGTCGTAATGCTGGTCGCGGGATTTGGGAACGAGCCTGCGGATGCGCCCCAGCAAAGCGGATAGCGGCAATGTGTCCTCCTCGGCATCCGTCCCATTGGCAGCCATTGATGTCTGCTGCCCTTTTCTGTCCGTGAAACCAAAAACCCCGCCAGCATCGCGGAGATGCTGACGGGGCATCGTGCTGTCGCCTCAACCGGATAGCGGAGGCTTCCGCACTCGCAGATGCAATTCGCCCGAACCGGCTTTCGTTCCGCTCGTGTCGATATTTTTCTGCCGCCCGGGTTCCACCCCTCGCGCGCAACCATCGCGGGCCGGCGACGTTGTCCCCGCGAGACGCGAAGGAGGAGAGTCATGAAGAAGACATTGGCAGTTCTGGCCACCGTTGCGGCCGTCGGCGTGACCGCGGTCGCGGCGCCTGTGCCTGCAGAGGCGCGCGGTCGCGGCATTGGCCCGGGCCTCGCATTCGGCCTCGCCGCCGGCGCGATCACAGCAGGCGCGATCGCTGCGTCCCATCCGTACGGCTATGGTCCGGGCTACGGCTATTATGGCGGGCCCGCCTATTACAGCCCCGGCCCGTATGCCTATTACGGCGATGGGCCGTACTACCCTCGGCGCCACTACTACCGCGGCTGGTAACGGCTGACCAAGTGAAAAGCCCGGAGCGATGCTCCGGGCTTTTTTCATGCGTGGCGATCGGAGGTGCCTTTATGGCCAGAGCGAGGGCCGCTCCACCTTGCGCGCATTGTCGAGCGTCGACACGAAATACTCTTCGCGCTCGCGCTGGAATCTTTCCTGGGTGGCACGGAAGGCGGCGACACGGGCGGCGATCTCTTCGCGTTCGCGGATTTTGCGTTGTTCGTCTTCGGTCATGTCAAATCCCCTCTACACGTCAGTATCTGTGCACTCCAATATGTGTGCACGGCCGAACTCACGCACTGCCGCCGCAATCACGTTGAGTCGCGTTAACACATGCATTGGCGCTTCTGATTGGGGCGTCAATGGGGAGGAGGCATTGCAGGATTGTGATAAGCGAAGGTCGGAAAAAATTGCCGACCGCGCTTGCGCGATTCTCACGCGGCAGTGGATAACAGCGTCAACGATCTTGTCGCTTGCGCATGGTGCGGCCAGCGCAAGGCCAACACGGGAGGCCGCGAGTGATTGCATCGGATCTTCGCAGCGGCGTCGAACGACTCGGCGACATGATCGCCGAGTCGAGGACCATCGTGCCGTTCACGGGCGCCGGCATCTCCACCGAATGCGGCATCCCGGACTTCCGCTCACCGGGGGGAATTTGGACGCGCAACCGTCCGATCCCGTTCGACGAATTCGTCGCCAGCCAGGAAGCTCGCGACGAATCCTGGCGCCGCCGCTTTGCGATGGAAGCGGTCTTTGCCGCGGCCAGGCCCGGCCGCGGCCATCGCGCGCTCGCCTCGCTCTACCGCGCCGGCAAGGTTCCCGCCGTCATCACCCAGAACATCGACAACCTGCACCAGGCTTCGGGCTTTGCCGCCGAGCACGTCATCGAGCTTCACGGCAATACCACTTATGCGCGCTGCATCGGATGCGGGCAGGCCTATCAGCTCGACTGGGTGAAGCGCCGCTTCGACGAAGATGGCGGCGCACCCAACTGCACCGCGTGCGACGAGCCGGTGAAGACCGCGACGATCTCGTTCGGCCAGATGATGCCCGACGACGAAATGCAGCGGGCGACCGCGCTGTCGCAAGCCTGCGATCTCTTCATCGCGATCGGCTCCTCGCTCGTGGTGTGGCCGGCGGCGGGTTTTCCGATGATGGCGAAGAACGCCGGTGCACGTCTGGCGATCATCAATCGCGAGCCGACCGATCAGGACGACATCGCTGACCTCGTTATCCGCCACGACATCGGCGAGACTCTCGGGCCCTTTGTCGGAAATTGAGGCATCAATTTGATTCGCGGCTGCGCAAGCTGTTCATAGGTTCCGGCGAATCATTTTTTTATCTATGCGCCGCAACCGGGAGTGTTATCTTTTGAGTCGAAAGATTCGCATCGCGTCGAATTGAGAACATTCTCTTAAGACGCGTGATTCGACGCCGCCGCTGAGGCGGGTTGCAATGGGCAGTGTGGGGTCCGGGGTTATGGGGTCGTCGGACGGATTTGAGTCCAAGAAGATCGGAGTTCCCGCTGTGGGCGAGCACGGCGGCGGTCGCGATAACGCGCTAAGCCCGTTCAGCGGACTTGGTGAAGGCAGTGCCAACCTCGTCGAGGTTCACGGCGTCATCAAATGGTTCGACGCTTCAAAGGGCTACGGCTTCATCGTTCCCGACAATGGCTGGCCGGACGTGCTGCTGCACGTCACCGTGCTCAGGCGCGACGGCTTCCAGACCGCTTATGAGGGCGCCCGCATCGTCGTCGAGTGCATCCAGCGCGCCAAGGGCTACCAGGCCTTCCGCGTGGTCTCGATGGACGAGTCGACCGCGATCCATCCGGCGCAGATGCTGCCGCCGCGCACCCATGTCACGGTCACCGCGACCAGCGGACTGGAGCGAGCCCAGGTCAAGTGGTTCAACCGCCTGCGCGGTTTCGGCTTCCTGACCTGCGGCGAGGGCACGCCCGACATCTTCGTGCACATGGAGACGCTGCGCCGCTTCGGCATGACCGAGCTCAGGCCCGGCCAATATGTCCTGGTCCGCTTCGGGCCCGGCTCCAAGGGCATGATGGCGGCCGAGATCCATCCCGAGACGGGATCGCCGGGATTGCAGTCGCACTAGCGGCGATCGCCAACTCCCGCAATCGTGACAAGAGGCGCGCGGGCCGTCCGGCGCGCCTCTGGCTTTTGTCACGATCGCCGCGTAAGGACTGGTCCAGTCCCACGCCCCCTCGAGTACCGTCCCATGAATTTTGACCGAAAGGCCGTCTGGTCCATTGCAAGGGGCTGGCTGGCCGCCATCCTCGTCGTCGGCTGTGCCGTCGGGAGCGCGCCGGTGCGCGCCGCCAGCTTCCAGCCGCTCGAGATCGTCACCAGGAACGGCGTGCAGGTGTTCTCGGTGGAAATGGCGACGACCGAGGAAGAGAAGCAGACCGGGCTGATGTACCGCAAGGAACTGGCCGACGGCAAAGGCATGCTGTTCGACTTCAAACCCGAGCAGGAAGTGTCGATGTGGATGAAGAACACCTACGTCTCGCTCGACATGATCTTCATCCGCGCCGACGGTCGCATCCTGCGCATCGCCGAAAACACCGAGCCGCTGTCGACCAAGATCATCTCGTCCCAGGGGCCCGCGCGGGCCGTGCTGGAGGTGGTGGCGGGAACGGCGCAGAAATACGGCATCCGTCCCGGCGACCGCGTCGGCCACCCGCTGTTCGGCACCAAGTAGGGCGACCCGGCGGGCTTATTGCCGCCTTGCTGGCGGCTTGAAAGCTTGATGGCGCTTTGGGAAGCGTGTATCGACGGGGCTCGCTGGACATTCGGGGTATAGCGCAGCCTGGTAGCGCGGCAGTTTTGGGTACTGCAGGTCGTTGGTTCGAATCCAGCTGCCCCGACCAGTAAAATCAAAGACTTAACCGGAAGTCGGAAATCTGAAATCGACTTGAATCGCCACCGGGTAGCCACCGGTTTGAAACTTCTCCGGCCGAAATATTTTTTGGCCTGCCCTTACGGATTCGAGCGAAGCGTCCTAGCTTGTTGCACCTATTGGAATTCAGCGGCCCTCGCTGAAATCGACAGGACCGATTTAGTATTTTGCGGCAGCAAGCATACTAGATCCATATGCGCTGACTGGCTTTAGCCGGGGCGCTGTCTCCACCTCCCCCTTGGAGGCCCTTGTGAACTTCCTCTCCATTGATGACGTGACAGCCGCTACCGGCCTGTCGCCGTCGACACTCGCCAAGAAGCGCATGGCCGGCACAGGGCCGGCCTTCTTCAAAATCGGCCGCGCCATCAAGTATGCTGCCACCGATGTCGACGCTTGGATATTGACCCGGCGGCGAACCTCGACCTGGGTCGCGAACGATAACAAGGCTGTCAATCGGCGTTCGACTGGGACCCCCTAGCGGCATCCAAAAGGGACCCCTTTGATCGGCGTGCTCTGCTGGTAGCGCTCGGGTCGTCGGAGCT